>NZ_GL397179.1:653247-1300867 GCF_000146585.1 Streptococcus mitis ATCC 6249
TTAGTTGGTTTTTTGTCTATTCTCGATTTTTCCAAGCTTGGTAGCGGGTGTCGATCAAGAGTTGGGTTAGGCGCCCCATGGTTTCTCTTTCTTCGGGAGTGAGGGATTGGGCTTGGACAAAGAGATGGTGAATGTGTTCAATGACCTTGAAGGAAGAGAGGTCGTTGATAGAAGAGATGCCTGCATCGAGAATGATTCCAAAAAAGAGGTCAAAGTAGAGCTGCAGTTCAGTATCAGGGACCGTCTCAACCCATTCCTTAAAGGTTGTATCGACTTGCTGGCTGTCACTATTGGTCTCGTCTAGTTGGACAAAGTGTTTGTCTTCAACCTGCCAACTAAAGGTGTCGTGCTGAGCAAGGCCACCTAAGGCGGTGCTTCGAACGACGATTTTTTTATCCGGAATTTCCAGCGTCATCCCGATGATAGAACCTTGTGGGATAAACACTTTCGTTCTTTCCATCATGTTTTGATAGCCAGCTGTTTCGGTTAGTTCCTTGTGAAGTCCAGGCGCATCAAAAGTATAGACAGCGACAATGTTTTTTTGTAAAAGTGGATCGAGTTGACTAGCAGCATAGACAGCTAGATTGCCTCCTTTTGAATGCCCTGCTAGAATAACCTTTTGGTTAGGATGTTGGGAAAAAAAGTCCTCTAAATACTGGAGGGCATGTTTTTGAGCAGGGATTTCCTTCATATAGGTCATATGGAAATCTTCTTTCCAACCGATGATACTATCATCCGTCCCACGAAAAACAAGCAAATAAGTATCGAGACTGATACGATAAGTCATAGCCGCAAACTGTTTTTGCAATTCAGGATCAATATCATTGATAAAATTTGATAGCTTGCAATTTTTAAACCGTTTGTGTTGAGAGAGCTGATCCAACAACTGGAGACGGTTTTTATTGGTCAGCATAGTCGTTTCTCTAGGGATTTGAGGTGCTAGATCTATGAAACGCTTTGGTTCTTGGGTGATTACATCATCAAAAGGAAGATAGGTTAATTCGGTCAAGGCAAGAACATCTAACTCATTCACGGGGAGGTCATAAAAGGAATCGTATGCTACATCATTCAAGTAGTCAAAAATATTAGCCATAAAAGCTCCTTTCTCTATGTTTATCCTACCACATTTACATAGAATTGGCTAGTAGGCTTGTTTGAATGACCTAGTAGGGTTTAATTGAAATACATAGAAGATAGATTGCTCCTATTTCAAACCTCTAAACGAGCTTACTTGTATGTTTTTGCTATCAATCCCATTTTCCTTTAAAAACTTCTTCATCTCATTTACATCATCAGGCTGACCTGTGATGAGATAGCTGGCTTGATTGCCGTATTCATCAATAGCATGTTTTAAAAATGCTTGACTTTGAGAAAGTTCATCGCTAGTTTTATAAGTAAAATTCGATGTTTTTTGAGCCAGTTCCTTCATCTCATTATCGAAAATAGTAACTCCTTTGTCAAAATGGTTGAGAATAATCGGACATTTACCAGACCATTCTTTGATAAGGGGGCGTAGAGCAGAAATACCAACATCAGATGCAAAGAAAACTAGTGGCTGATTCGTATCTTTAACAGTCAAAGAGGAATCCAGCCAACTCATCTCAATCTCACTGCCAGCCGGTAAATGTGTCAAGGTGTTCTTAAAGTTGCTACCACTATTATGAGTCAAAATGAGAATCTCATCTTCATCAGGTGTGGAGGCAATAGTTAGCCATCGACTGGTTTGCTCTCCCTTAGCTTCGTTTTTATTAGTAGTAGAAGAAGTATCAAGGAGTGTAAACTTGGCATAAGCCCCTGCTTTCCATGTCATATTAGTAGGTTTCGTCAAATGTATTAAGTAAAGGTCCCCATTGAAATTTTCAATGGATTTTAAAGACAAAGCTTGACTACGTCCAAGATAGGTTATTACACCCCAAGAAATAAGGCATATAGCCACCAGAATAGATATAATAATTATCAACATTTTTTTACCTCTTTTCATTATTTTCCTCATTTCCAAAATTTAAAAGATAGCCAAGTAGCCAGTGCGATAACAGGAATAAAGCCAATCAGTTTGATAAGCAAATCAGTATTAGGTAGGCTGTAAATATAAATCATGGTAGTTAATGCCGCCAACCAAATACCCGCAATTTTTAAAATAACAGGTAAGCCGGGAATCATACATAACCCTATAGCCAGCAAAATCATACCTCCAGTCGCAAAGGACATAAAATCAGGGTTTGATAAATCAACCTGTTGTAGTGTAGCTCCCCAAATAATGATCAAAATACCAATAATGGCAAGAGAAATTCCTGTAATACCTAATCCATTCATTTTTTTAACTCCTTGTTTGTCCATGATAAAATCTCCTTTATTATATTATTGAATGAATAAAATATTAGTTCATTCATATATTTTCAAAAAATAAAAAAATCAATTCTTCTTATAAAAATTTTGTCCTTTCTATGTAAATAATATCAAATATAGCATATCCATTTAATCTATAATCTGTTCTATCTCACCTATAAGAATAAAATGAGGTTCCCAGCCACCATGTCCGTCAGTATAGATATCTGGATACAATTCATAGTAATCCCTTATTTCCTGTACAAAACTCTCCTTGTCAAACTGTTGCTTACAAAGCTTTTTACATAAAAAAGTCTGTTTTGCCTCTTTAAATCCCATTGTCTTACCTATAGGAATTGCCATAAGTCCGGCATTTTCTATTTTATTTTCATTTCTTCCTGAATGACTTCCAAGGTATGCAAGTGCCTTTTTATATTTTGGATCAAAAAAGCTTACAGTAAAGTATTCACTATCATCAATAAACTCAGCTGTATATCTTGACGGATGTATATATAGGGTTACAGTCGCCTTACTTTTTCCCGGTGCTCCCCAAATATTTCCAAGGCTACTCCATGACACGAGGCAGGCATTGAACTTTTCCCTGTTGCCTACCGTTATTGCCGCCCATTCACTGTCAAAAATGTCAAACGGTTTGTACTCTTTTTTTCTAAATTCCATGTTCATTCCTCTTTCTCCAATTCACCTATAATTAAATTATATTTGTTATTTAAGAATTCCTTTAATGAAGTAAGTTGCAAGTATTTCAACGGTCTTGCCAATATCTGGAAAATCTTTTTCCGTGATATGCATATCCATATAGTAAAACAGATTATAAACCTGTAAAATATCTTGAATCTTTTCTGGCGAGTACCCTTCAGCCTGCATACGATTTGTAAAAGTTTTAACTAGAAACTGATGAAATGGATTTGCGACTTTGCCTTCCTCCGAGGAATAGTAGCTGTGTAACTCATCTGCGATGGCAGGATTGTACCATTCTGCAAGGATTTTATTGGAAGAAACGAGAGTTCTGGACTGAGCAAAGAGTTGACCAATGAGGTCGGTCATATCAATTTCCCAATCCAGTTCTTCGATCATAGCTTGGCGAACACGGTTGTTTTCATCTATATAGATGTCTAGAAAAATGGCTTCTTTACTTTCGTAATAGTTATAAAAAGAACCAACTGCAACACCAGCTTGCCTAGCAATTTCTGAAATACCTGTTGCCTTGTAACCTTTTTTCGAAAAAACTTCATAGGCTGCTGTCTTTAAAGATTGTTTTTTGTCCAATATGATTTAACCTCCTTAGTTTTCATGAATGAATAACTTTATTCGTTCATTCATATTCTAACAAATCATGGCTAGCTTGTCAATAAGAAGGCTAGATCTATTAAATAAGTTAAAGAAACGCTAACTAAATGAGCACAAAAAGGAAAATATAGGATAAGGCTGGAACTATAATTAAAAATAAGGTATGATATCAGTGGGAATGTTCTCTATTTAGCATCTGTTTTCTGATCTGAATTTGGGAAAAGGCTGCTAAACAGTATGAGATACTGATCCGTAAATCTGATATGAAGGGTTTTGATACTTTGAGAAATAACAAAGGAGGAGCGCATGCACAAGATTTTACTAGTAGAAGATGACCAAGTTATTCGGCAACAAGTGGGGAAACTGCTCTCTGAGTGGGGTTTTGAGGTTGTTTTGGTAGAAGATTTTATGGAAGTATTGAGTCTTTTTGTTCAGTCAGAACCTCATTTGGTACTCATGGATATTGGTTTGCCACTCTTTAATGGTTATCACTGGTGCCAGGAGATTCGTAAAATTTCCAAGGTACCTATCATGTTTCTGTCTTCGAGAGACCAGGCTATGGATATCGTCATGGCAATCAATATGGGAGCGGATGACTTTGTAACTAAGCCTTTTGACCAGCAGGTTCTTTTGGCTAAGGTTCAGGGTTTGTTGCGCCGTTCCTATGAGTTTGGGCGGGATGAAAGTTTGCTAGAGTATGCAGGTGTGATCCTCAATACCAAGTCTATGGACCTGCACTATCAGGGAGAAGTCCTGAGTTTGACCAAGAATGAATTTCAAATTTTGCGAGTACTGTTTGAACATGCTGGCAATATCGTGGCGCGTGATGACTTGATGAGGGAACTCTGGAATAGCGACTTTTTCATTGATGATAACACCTTGTCTGTCAACGTTGCTCGCCTGCGCAAAAAGTTGGAGGAGCAAGGTTTAGCAGGGTTTATCGAAACCAAGAAAGGGATAGGATACGGACTGAAACATGCTTGATTGGAAATCATTTTTTCTAGCCTATCTGCGCTCTCGCAGTCGCGTTTTTACCTATATTTTTTCATTGGGCTTTCTCGTCCTTCTCTTTCAGTTTTTATTTGCTAGTCTAGGAACTTATTTTCTTTATTTCTTTCTGCTCAGTAGTTTTTTGACCTTCTTATTTTTGGCTTGGGATATATTTGCAGAAGCTCAGGTTTACCGGCAGGAAGTTCTCTATGCTGAGAGAAATCCCAAGTCTCCTTTGGAATGTGCGCTGGCAGAGAAACTCGAAGAGTGTGAGTCTGAATTGTATCAAAAGAAGTCGGAAGCGCAGAGCAAGCTGACGGATTTGCTTGATTACTACACCTTATGGGTTCATCAGATCAAGACGCCCATTGCAGCTAGTCGCCTTTTAGTAGCAGAAGTCTCTGATCGGGAGGTCAAGCAGCAACTGGAACAGGAAATTTTCAAGATTGACTCCTATACCAATCTGGTTTTGCAGTACTTACGTTTAGAGAGTTTTCACGATGACTTGGTCTTTGAACAGGTTCAAGTGGAGGACTTGGTCAAGGATATGGTTCGTAAGTACGCACTTTTCTTTATCCAGAAGGGACTAACAGTCAATCTACATGACCTCGACAAAACTATCGTGTCCGATAAGAAGTGGTTGTTGGTCGTCATTGAACAAATCCTCTCAAACAGTCTCAAGTACACCAAGGAAGGTGGGCTAGAGATTTATATGGAAGGTCAGGAGCTCTGTATCAAGGATACGGGGATTGGGATTAAAAACAGTGATGTGATCCGAGTCTTTGAACGTGGCTTTTCAGGCTACAATGGTCGTTTGACCCAGCAGTCATCTGGACTTGGACTTTATCTATCTAAGAAAATTTCTGAAGAACTGGGTCACCAGATTCGCATTGAGTCTGAGGTCGGAAAAGGAACGATAGTAAGGATTAAATTCGCTGAAGTGAAGCTCGTTATTGAGTAAACATAAATGAGAAAAAGCCTCCGAATGGAGGCTTTTATGCTAGGCTCTTATACTCAATGAAAATCAAAGAGCAAACTAGGAAACTAGCCGCAGGCTGTACTTGAGTACGGCAAGGCGACGTTGACGTGGTTTGAATTTGATTTTCGAAGAGTATTATTTCTCAACGCGTGATTTGTTGGCAATATCAGCAAGGATAGCTTGAACAAAATCATCAACTGAGACAGTTTGTGTTTCTTTTTGGCCGTAGCGACGAACGTTGACAGTTCCATCTTCCATTTCCTTGTCCCCAACGATCAATTGGTAAGGAATCTTGCTTGTTTGTGAAGCACGGATCTTGAACTGCATTTTTTCATTGCGTTCATCCACATCGGCACGGACACCACAGTCACGGAGTTTCTTAGCCACTTCCCATGCGTAGTCTACGTGTTTTTCGTTAGAAACGGGGATGAGAGTTACTTGATGTGGTGCAAGCCATGTTGGGAACGCACCTTTGTAGTTCTCAATCAAGATAGCTGTGAAGCGTTCCATGGTTGAAATAACACCACGGTGAATCATAACTGGACGGTGTTCTTCCCCGTCAGCTCCGATATATTTGAGGTCGAAACGTTCTGGAAGCAAGAAGTCAAGCTGGATAGTCGAAAGGGTTTCTTCTTTTCCGAGAGCAGTCTTAACTTGAATATCCAATTTTGGTCCGTAGAAGGCTGCCTCACCTTCAGCTTCAAAGTAGTCCACACCCATTTCATCAAGGGCTGCACGTAGCATGGTTTGGGCATTTTCCCACATCTCATCGTTGTCAAAGTACTTGTGAGTATCTTGAGGGTCACGAAGAGAGAGACGGAAGCGGTATTCAGTCAAGTTAAAGTCTTCATAAACATCGATAATCAACTGAAGGGCACGTTGGAATTCTTCTTGGATTTGTTCAGGAGTTACAAAGAGGTGACCGTCGTTGAGAGACATTTCACGCACACGTTGAAGACCAGTGAGGGCGCCAGATTTTTCGTAACGGTGCATCATCCCGATTTCAGCGATACGGATTGGTAACTCACGGTAAGAATGAACATGGTGTTTGAAAACTTGGATGTGGTGTGGGCAGTTCATTGGACGAAGGACAAACTCTTCACCGTCCCCCATGTCCATGGTTGGGAACATGTCCTCTTGGTAGTGATCCCAGTGACCAGAAGTCTTGTAAAGCTCAACAGAAGCAAGTGGTGGAGTGTAAACGTGTTGGTAGCCAGAAGCCAACTCTTTGTCGACAATGTAGCGCTCCAATTCACGACGGATCGTCGCACCGTTTGGCAACCAGAATGGCAAACCTTGACCAACTTCTTGAGAAATCATGAAGAGGTCCAGCTCTTTACCAAGTTTACGGTGGTCACGTTCCTTAGCTTCTTCACGCATTTGGAGGTAGTTTTTCAAGTCTTTCTTGTCAAACCAAGCTGTACCGTAGATCCGTTGCATCATCGCGTTGTCGCTATTTCCACGCCAGTAGGCACCAGCTACATGAAGAAGGTGGAAGATTTGGATGCGCCCTGTTGACGGAACGTGTGGGCCACGGCAAAGGTCCACGTATTCACCCTGACGGTAGATAGTCAAACCACCCTCGTCTTCTGAGTGTTCTTCGATCAATTCCAACTTGTAAGGGTCGTTCTTGAAGATTTCACGTGCCTCGTCTTTCGTCACTTCTTCACGGATTGATGGGAAGTTTTCTTTAACGATTTTTTTCATTTCTTCTTCGATACGAGGAAGATCTTCGTTGGAGATTTGACCAGCAGTATTGTCAGTATCGTAGTAGAAGCCATCTTCAATAGCTGGACCAACTCCCAAATGAATATCTGGGAAAAGGCGACGAGCTGCTTGGGCAAACAAGTGAGCAGCTGAGTGACGCAAGATCGGAAGGGCATCTTCGTGATCCGGTGTCACGATTTCGATGCTTCCATCTTCAGTGATAGCACGAGTCGTGTCAATGAGTTTGCCGTTGAATTTACCAGCCAAGGCTTTTTTAGCGAGGGAATTGCTGATAGATTGGGCAATTTCAAAAGTTGTAACGCCAGATTCGAATTCACGAACAGCGCCATCTGGGAAAGTAATCTTAATCATGGTTTTCTCCTTAAATATTTATTCTATTTTTGTTGGACAATTTTAAGAGCCGAGCAACTTCTTCCGCAGTCTGATTCTCTGATTGACTACCATCTGTTACGAGACTAGGATAGCCTAATAGCACCGCTTCCTTACGAACCATTTGAGCAAAAAGAATGTCTCGTTGCATCCAGTTTTCAAAAGCTTGCTCGGGGTTGGTTGTACCCTCTAAGACATAAGGAACCCATTCTCTCTGTATATAATGCTTTTTTTGAAAATCAGCTGTAGGAGTCAAGCATAGATAGGATGATGCTTGACATTCAAGCTCCTTTACCAAGTGAGGCAAAAGTCCTGCTCCCTCCACCAAGAGAGGTCTGTTTTGATTTTTTATCAAGTAAGATTTTACATAAGGAAAAATCTCTTCATAAAAGCGCCATTCTTCATCTGCCATCTCTTCTGGATTTCTCATCCAGATTTGTTCTGGATTTCTATCCTGCCTAAGAAGGCAAATTGGCTGTGAGTCTGCACTTGCTTGACTCATCATCTCTTCTACCAAATCATCCAGTTTGATATGAAGTAGTTGATACTGTCTAGCAAGAAGTGAGGCAATTGTTGACTTTCCACTACAAGGCGATCCGCCAATCATATAAAGCATCATTCTTCCTCCTTCTGACAAAATAAAAACGACATCCTAAAAGGACGTCGCAACGTGGTTCCACCTTCATTTATGTTCCTCAAAAAAGAGGGACACCTCTGATTGGCTTTAACGTAGCCACCGTTTTATGTTTGCATAAAAGTCAGTAGAGTAGTATCAGTTTAGGCTTTCTATGCGTTTCCAGCAACCACGCACTCTCTAGTAGAAAGGGACTAAGTGACTTGTCTCTATGCATTATTATAGCATGATTGCGAGAATTTTCAAGGTTTTTGTATAATTTTTTTGTTTTTCGCTCTCTGGAAGAGATGCTTGATCCCCACACCAGCAGCCAACCCAAGTAGGGCAAAGAGTTCATAGGCTAGGAAGTAAAGCAGGATGAATTCGCCAAAGGTGATGATGGTAAAGCAATAGAGCAGACCAATGCTGAGTAGCCACCAAAGTGAGAAATGGAAACGATAGCTATAAAGAAGGGATACGATAAAGGTTACCAGAGGTGAGAAGAGGATGATGTTATAAATGTACAGTCCCTTCAGTGTATATGGGTCAGAGATGAGTAGAGAGAGGAGCTCATAGAGGGGCCAGTAAAAGAAGAAAATGACAAGGTAGTATGGGATATACTTAAGATATTTTTTCATGGCAATAGTCCTCCAATCTGCAAAAATTGAGAGATATTTGAGAGATAGTGTAGACCACATAATCCTAAATGAAGGGGAAATCTCTACTTATATTATAGCACATCTTGGAAGCCTTTACAAGTTAATCCAGTGAGTAGTGATAGTGCTCTTTTTGAGTGTTTTCTGCTATAATACTAACAAAAGAAGTAAGTGGGATTAAGGAGAAAGAATGACCAAAATAGCAGTTCTTTCAGATATACATGGAAATACGACAGCCCTGGAAGCTGTTCTGGCTGATGCAAGAGCGGCAGAGGTAGACCAATACTGGCTTTTAGGGGATATTCTGATGCCTGGGACAGGACGTAGAAGGATATTAGATCTCTTAGCTAGCTTGCCTATTACTGCAAGAGTCCTGGGAAATTGGGAGAATAGTCTCTGGCTAGGCCTACATCGTAAGTTAGATCCTACAAAAGCGAGTCATCGTTATCTCCTGCGCCAAAGTCAGTACATTTTAGAAGAGATTAGCCCTAAAGAAATCGAAGACCTCCACAATCAACCCATGCAAGTTCATCGTCAGTTTGGTGATTTGACGGTAGGAATCACTCACCATCTCCCTGATAAAAACTGGGGAAGGGAGTTGATTCATACGGGAAAACAAGAAGATTTTGATAGATTGGTGACGGAGCCGCATGCTTCTATCGCAGTGTATGGCCATATTCACCAACAGTTTCTTCGTTACGGAAGTGACGGACAGTTGATTCTCAATCCAGGTTCGATTGGACAACCCTTTTTTTTAGATGCGAAGTTGCGTAAGGACCTACGGGCTCAGTATATGATTTTAGAGTTTGATGAAGCCGGTTTGTCTGATGTTGATTTTCGTCGAGTGGATTATGATGTAGAAGCTGAATTGCAGTTGGCTAAAGATTTGAAGCTCCCCTATTTCCAGGTCTACTATGAAAGTTTGGTAAATGGGATTCACCATACTCATAATCACGAATTGTTAGGTCAGATTAGTGAACAAGAAGGTTATGATCAGGATGTTGAACTCTGGATGGAAAGAGACAAGAAAGATTGGTTTTAAGAGGACTTCTAGCTAGAAATAAGATAGTCTAGGAACTGTTGTTTTCCGATAAGTCGAACTGGATACGAATTGACGGCTTCTCAAATTTATGTTAAAATAACGGAATGTAAATAATTTGAATCTCATACTAATTGATATTCAAAATAAGAGGAGACAGATAATGAAACCAGAAGAGTTACACGCCATTGCATCGGAGTTGGACTTGCAATTTGACGAAGATTCGCGTAGTATTTATGGCACGCAGTCAGGCTATTTACTTTTCCTGCAAGAAACTGATGTGAAAAATCAGTTTCGACTTTGTGTCAGTGTGAGTTTGAATGGCAATCCTGCGGATTCAGAAGAAAATGAATTGGTTTGGGATGAGTTTAAGAGTGAATCTCTTCCAAACTTGTCGACCTTGTCTATCAACCAGTACCTTGTTTCTTTTGTCGTAAAAGGTGCCATGCGCAAATCCAAAACAATCGAAAAGTTACAGACGCTCATAACAGACCTTGTAGAATTCCTTGAAACCCATCATTTCGTCCAAGTGTGTGCCTACAGTGGTCAAGAGGGGCCAGTTAGTCTTTATCAATTAGGAGAGTCGGTTTTCATTATCAATGAAGAAAGCTATCAATTTTTGAAGAGTAATCTTCAAATTGAAATGGATTCTTATCACAGTCAGAAGGAAAATGTTCTTCTTGGTACCATTGGAGCCTTACTTGGAGCCTTGATTGGTGGGGCGGTTGCTCTTTTCATAGCTCGTCTTGGTTATGTAGCTGTCGCAGCGGGGCTTGTTCTTGGAATTTGTACCATTAAAGGATATGAAATGTTTGCAAGAAAGTTATCACGAAAAGGGATTCTGATTTCTGTTGTTTTGATGGTAGTTACAGTCTTTTTAGTAAATCAAATCGATTTGGCAATGGAAGTCGTAGCTCAACTAGGGGTTGAGTTTGCCTATGCTTTCCGAGTGGTCAATGAACTAATTGCAAGCGGAGAATATCCAGATAATTATTTCTTTAATCTAGGGATGTTAGCTGTTTTTACCTTGGTTGGTGCGGGGATTTCTATCAGTTCAGTCTGGTCAAGTCACAAAACAAAGGGAACTGCTCGTAAAATTGGGTAAAAGATAAGCCTTTGTATTCTCTCAGTCATTGGACTTACTAGGGAATACAAGGCTTTTTCTGATTAAAAATAATATTGTGGTAATAATTGACATTACAACACAAAAGGGTATAATGGGTATCAGATAGGATGTGAAAGGAGAAGAAGATGCAAATTTCAAGTCGATTTACGATTGCGACTCATATGATGATTAGTATTGCAATGCAGGATACAGATAGTAAAGTAACCAGCGATTTTCTTGCGGCTAGTGTTGGGGTAAATCCAGTCATTATCCGTAAGACTTTATCGCAACTCAAAAAAGCAGGATTGATTTCAGTTGCTCGTGGAACGGGAGGAACTGAGATAATAAAAGACCTTCAGGATATCAGCTTGTTGGATGTCTACCAAGCTGTAGAGTGTTTAGGAAAATCTGGTAAGCTCTTTAGTTTCCATGACAATCCAAATCCTAATTGTCCAATTGGTGCTAATATCCATGCGGTCTTGGACCAAAAGTTGTTTGATGTTCAAGCAGCTATGGAGAACCAACTTCGTCAGACAAGTCTGGCTCAGGTTGTAGCTGAAACTCAGGATAAAATGATCAAGTAAGAGGGCTAGAGTCCTCTTTTTTCATTGCCGATTTTTTATGAAGTTGGGCAAGAAGAATTGCGTTCAAGTGTACTAGATGCTTTACAGTTAAGTAAAAAAATGTGAGCCTTGGTTTCAGGTTCACACTTCATTTTTTACTTATGGCAAAATGTCCTTTAGTTGTTTTAAGATAGTTTGTAAGGTTAGGACCGCTTGCTTTCCTTGCTGCGGTTGGTAGAGTAATAGGAAATAGTCGCGAATAGTTCCTTCAAATTGCTTAGGTAGGAGAGCGCAATTGGTCTTAGCATAGTCAATCATTCGTTTTTCACCAGGATGGGTTTGCTCATTGAGTGCAAACAACAAGTCAAAGTAGGAAGCAAAAAATTCACTTGAGCGGTGATTCATACTGAGAAAATCTTGGCGTTTGATAGCTTTTTCTATTTGGTGAGAGAAGGCAGGCATGGATTGTTCTAGTAAAAGGAGTTGCCTTTCAATGATATGCTTTTTGAGTTCCTGTGGGTAGGGAATCTGGTAGGCTTTTTGGAGAGAAGTATAGCGCCCATTCGGGTCGTATAGGATTTTACTGTGGAGTAGATTGTGCCACATACAGGTTGTATAAGCGTTTTGGGCTTGATGCTGAAAAACAGTTGAGTTTAGTTCTTGTTCAAACGACTCCAGCGAACGATAAATCAACTCGATTTGGATACCGTTGTTTAGTATACAGTCATCCTCTAATTCCCAAAACTGGTTTCCAATTTCCATATAGGAGCAGTACTTAGTCAAAATATTTTGTCGAATTGCCTCATCGATGGGAGAGTTGAGATAGATGTAGACATCATAATCAGAATTTTGATCATAGTCTTGTCCTGCACGTGAACCACCTAGAGCGATGGCTTCAACTTGTTTCAGTTGAGAGAATTCTTTGTAAAGTTCTTGGATCATTGTTTTTCTCCTTACGTTATGGTTTTAAAGTCATTTTACCAAAAAGTAAAACGTTTGCATAGCATAGAGTTGCTCTTTTTCATTTGTAGTAAAAAATGTGAACCCTTGTTTTGAGTTCACATTTCTTTTTTATTCCGCTGCTTGTTGCCAGCGTTTGGCTAACATGCGGGACAGGCTTGAAATTGCTAGGTTAAAGCTGAAGTATATGAGGGCAATCAGGATATAAAGACTGAAGACCTGCTCTGGTTCGAAATAACGTCCCATGAGAATTTGACTAGCGCCAAAGAGTTCTTGTAGGGCGATAACAGAGTAGAGAAGGCTGGTATCCTTAATCACGGTTACAAACTGAGAAATGATTGCTGGCAACATTTTACGGATAGCTTGTGGGAGAATGATGTAGTAGAGGATTTGGGCTGAAGTGAATCCTTGCGACATTCCTGCTTCATACTGCCCTTTGTCCACAGCATTGAGACCGCCTCGGATAATCTCAGCTAGGGCTGCTGAGGTAAAAAGGGTAAAGGCCGTAATGCCAGCTGGCGTCGACTTCATCTTGAAAACCAAAAAGATGGTGAAAATCCAGAGAAGGTTGGGAACATTACGTACAAACTCGATATAAATACTGGAGATGATTCGCAAGACAGGATTTTTCCCATTTCTCATGACGGCTAGCACTGTCCCAATCAGGGTAGAAAGGACAATGGCAATCAGAGAAATATAGAGGGTCAAGCCGAAGCCTTTAAAGATAAAGACTAGGTTATCTGGGGTCAAAACTTCTAAAATAGATTCCATAGTAACCTCCTAAAGTGAATAGGCTTTTTTGTTGGCTTGCTCCATCTTGCGACCAAATTGGGCGACAGGGAAGCAAAGGGCAAAGTAGAGTAGGGCAGCACCTAGAAAGGCAGGGATGTAGTTTCCGTTGAGAGCTGACCAAGACTTGGTCACAAACATCAAGTCTACTCCAGAGATGATAGCAACCGTTGAAGTATTCTTGATAAGGTTAACGATTTGGTTGGTCAATGGAGGGAGAATGATACGGAAGGCCTGAGGCAAGATAATCAAGCGCATGGCACTGATATAGGTAAAACCTTGCGACAGGGCGGCTTCCATCTGACCACTAGGAATAGACTGAATCCCTGAACGAATAACCTCCGCAATATAGGCGCCGTGATAGAGTCCCACGCAGAGAACGGCTGTCCAATAAATCGGAATCATGATGGTGTGTTCACTGATAAGAGGCAAACCATAAAAGACGATGACAAACTGCACCAAGAGGGGAGTATTTTGGTAAAATTCGACAAAGATACGAGCCAAAATTCTTAAAATTTGATGTTTGCTAGTTGATAGGACTCCAAAGATGATTCCTAAGGCCATAGCTAGGATAAAGGATCCAATCGCTAGGGCAAGAGTGAAGAGGAAACCATTAAAAAATTGTCCAAAATCCTGAAAATAGGCTGTCCAAGATGATAAATCTGTCATGGGGTGTCCTCCTTAATCTGCAGTATGGCTAGATGGTTTAAGCTTGTAACGGTCATAAAGCTTCTGCAAACTACCGTCCTTGGTCCATTTAGTGACCAAGGTATCAAGATAGTCATTGAGCTCGGTGTTTGATTTCTTGGTAACAATACCGTAGTCAGATGGCTTAAAACTATCATCTAGTAGTTCGGTCCGTTTACTGGTGTAGCCAGACAGGATAGAACGGTCCACGGAAAAGGCATCAATACGGTGAGCGTGAAGGGAAGTAATCAATTCTGGGTAGGAACCAAGTTCGACGAATTTAAAGGTTAGACCTTTCTTTTTACCCAGTTCAGTAATCAAGCGCTGGGTGATGGAACCTTGGGCAACCCCGATGGTTTTGCCGTTTAGGTCTTCAAAGCTTTTGATATTGGCAGATTTGTTGACCAAAAAACCAGAAGCGTCCGTATAGTAGGGACTGGTGAAGTTGTAGAGTTTTTTACGCTCGTCTGTGATGGTGAAGGTCGCGATATCCATGTCGACTTGTTCATTGTCAAGAAGGGGACCACGGGTTTGTGCGGTAACAGGCACATAGCGAACCTTGACCTTGAGCTCGTCTGCAATCATCTTGGATAAGTCGGTTTCGATACCAGAATAAGTTCCAGTCTTAGGGTCCTTGTAGCCGAAATTAGGAACGTCTTGTTTGACACCAACAACTAGTTCGCCTCTTTTTTGAATGTCTGCGATGCTAGTATCGGCTTGGACTGGTTTGGCAGCAGCAAGACTGAAAAGGCTGATCAATAATGCTGATAAAAAGAATTTCTTTTTCATAGGAGCCTCCTTATTTGACTTTATCGCTTTCGTGGTTGATAATCTTGCTGAGGAATTGCTGGGCACGAGGTTCGCTTGGATTGTCGAAAAAGTCATCGACATCTGTCGTATCCACCAAAACTTCTCCGTCGGCCATAAAGATGATACGGTCAGCAACTTCACGGGCAAAGCCCATTTCGTGGGTAACGATGATCATGTTCATCCCGTCATGCGCTAGTTTTTGCATAACTGCTAGAACATCTCCGATAGTCTCAGGATCAAGAGCAGATGTTGGCTCATCAAAGAGGAGGAGTTCGGGATGCATAGCGAGTCCGCGTGCGATGGCAATCCGTTGTTTTTGTCCACCAGATAGCATGGCTGGATAGGAATCTTTCTTGTCCCACATATTTACAAATTCCAGATATTTTTGGGCTGTTTTTTCAGCTTCTTTTTTATCAATTCCTAGAACTTTAATGGGTGCAAGTGTTACATTTTCTAACACTGTTTTGTGTGGATAAAGGTTAAAATGTTGAAAAACCATGCCTACTTCCTTACGAAGAGGAACTAAATCTTTCTGACTGGCACCTGCTACTTGGTGTCCATTGACCAGGAGACTTCCTTTGTCAACAGCCTCCAAACCATTGATCGTACGGATAAGAGTGGACTTCCCAGAACCAGAAGGTCCAAGCAGGACAACGACTTGTCCTTTTTCAAAACGGAGATTGATGTCGCGGAGTGCGTGATAGTCTCCGTAATATTTTTCGACGTTTTTAAATTCTACTAAAGCCATGAGAGATCTCCTTTGTGTTAGATTTTATAACATGATTTTACAACAAAAGATTTGTCTTGTCAAATTGAATCAGAAAAAAATTAGTAA
The DNA here is from genome assembly GCF_000146585.1 of Streptococcus mitis ATCC 6249. Lineage (GTDB taxonomy): Bacteria > Bacillota > Bacilli > Lactobacillales > Streptococcaceae > Streptococcus > Streptococcus mitis_AZ. The sequence goes on from NZ_GL397179.1 coordinate 669,004, forward strand.
AATTGTAGTAAAAAGTAGTCAGGATAGAGAAAAAGCCTAAATCGTGTTATAATGAAACGATAGAATTCTTAGAAAGAGTGGATGTTTTTTTTTGATAACTCCTACTTATGAATGGCAGTTTGCCCCGCAGGTTGAAGATGCGGATTTTACAAAGATAGCCAAGAAGGCTGGACTGGGTCCTGAGGTGGCTCGGTTATTATTTGAAAGAGGGATTCAGAACGAAGAAAGTCTAAAGAAGTTCTTAGAACCTTCTTTGGAAGACTTGCACGATCCCTATCTGCTCCATGATATGGACAAGGCAGTGGAGCGGATTCGTCAGGCAATTGAAGAAGGGGAAAACATCCTCATCTATGGAGACTATGATGCGGATGGTATGACTTCGGCTTCGATTGTGAAGGAAAGTTTGGAACAACTTGGTGCCGAGTGTCGTGTTTACCTGCCCAATCGCTTTACAGATGGCTATGGCCCTAATGCCAGTGTCTATAAATACTTTATCGAGCAAGAGGGGATTTCCTTGATTGTGACAGTGGACAATGGGGTTGCAGGTCACGAGGCTATTGAACTAGCTCAGTCTATGGGAGTGGATGTCATTGTGACTGACCATCATTCCATGCCTGAAACCCTACCTGATGCCTATGCGATTGTCCACCCTGAACATTCGGATGCTGACTATCCATTCAAATATCTGGCTGGTTGCGGAGTTGCTTTCAAGCTGGCTTGCGCTCTTTTAGAAGAAGTGCAAGTGGAGTTGCTTGATTTGGTCGCTATCGGAACTATTGCCGATATGGTGAGCTTGACGGATGAAAACCGTATCATGGTTCAATATGGTCTAGAGATGTTGGGACATACCCAGCGCATCGGTCTGCAAGAAATGCTGGACATGGCTGGGATTGCTGCGAATGAAGTGACAGAAGAAACGGTTGGATTCCAGATTGCTCCTCGTTTAAATGCCTTAGGGCGCTTGGATGATCCTAATCCAGCTATTGATTTGTTGACTGGATTTGACGACGAGGAAGCTCATGAGATTGCCCTTATGATTCACCAAAAAAACGAAGAGCGTAAGGAAATTGTACAATCTATCTATGAAGAAGCTAAGACTATGGTGGATCCTGAGAAGAAGGTCCAGGTTTTGGCTAAGGAAGGCTGGAATCCTGGCGTTCTGGGTATCGTTGCTGGTCGTTTGTTGGAAGAACTAGGGCAGACAGTTATCGTTCTTAATATAGAAGACGGTCGTGCCAAGGGTAGTGCTCGTAGTGTGGAGGCGGTCGATATTTTTGAGGCTCTGGATCCTCATCGAGACCTATTTATCGCATTTGGTGGCCATGCTGGTGCTGCAGGGATGACGCTAGAAGTGGAGAAACTTTCAGATTTATCTCAGGTCTTGGAAGACTATATCCGTGAAAAAGGTGCAGATGCTAGTGGTAAGAACAAGTTAAATCTAGATGAAGAGTTGGATTTGGAGACACTTAGCTTAGAAACGGTTAAAAGCTTTGAACGTTTGGCACCTTTTGGGATGGACAATCAGAAACCTGTTTTTTACATCAGGGATTTCAATGTCGAGAGTGCTCGCAGTATGGGGGCGGGAAATACTCACCTCAAATTAAAAATTTCTAAGGGAGAAGCTAGTTTTGAAGTGGTGGCCTTCGGACAAGGCAGATGGGCGACAGAGTTTGCTCAGACAAAAAACTTAGAGTTGGCAGTCACCCTGTCTGTCAATCAATGGAATGGCCAAACTGCCCTCCAGTTGATGATGGTGGATGCACGAGTGGAAGGTGTTCAACTCTTTAACATTCGTGGGAAGAATGCAGTCTTGCCAGAAGGGGTTCCAGTCTTGGATTTCTCTGGAGAGTTGCCGAATCTAGCGACTAGTGAAGCGGTTGTTGTAAAAACCATTCCTGAGGATATTACCCTTCTGAAGACTGTTTTTCAAGAACAACACTTCTCTGCTGTCTATTTTAAAAATGATATTGACAAGGCCTACTATCTGACAGGTTATGGGACTAGAGAGCAGTTTGCCAAATTGTACAAGACCATTTACCAGTTTCCAGAGTTTGATATTCGCTATAAGCTGAAGGATCTGGCTACTTATCTCAATATCCAACAAATCTTACTGGTCAAGATGATTCAAGTATTTGAGGAGCTAGGCTTTGTGACAATCAAAGATGGGGTCATGACAGTCAATAAAGAAGCGCCGAAAAGGGAAATTGCTGAAAGTCAGATTTACCAAAATCTCAAACAAACTGTAAAAAATCAAGAAATTATGGCACTGGGGACCGTGCAAGAAATATATGGTTTTTTAATGGAGTTATAGATGGAAAGGGACTGAGATGACCTATCTCGGTCTCTTTTTGACGGATAAATGCTTGGTGTGGGAGTGGTTGAGAAGACGGTCTTTTGAGTGGTTTACTGATGTGAAGATTGGGGAAAACGATTCATTTTTTATTCTCTTCTATCACTTTATACGATGTCTGCTTTTAAACCTTATGTAGTAAAAGTATAAATTTTTGTAACATGACTAAAATATAACTCTAAACTAACTGACATGTAAATCAAGTATGATTTTCTTATCAAGAAAATATAAGGGGAATTTAGTTATGAAAAAAACAGTTACGAAACTGACTCTTGGTTTGACTTCTACCGCTTTTTTAGCTACAGTTGGGGCTCAAACTGTGCACGCGAACTCTTACGTTGTCCAAGACGGTGATTCATTTTATGCCATCGCTACTGCCAATGGTATGGATCCTTATGACTTGGCGGCTTTGAATGGGAAAACCATCTTTGATACCATCCACCCAGGAGATGTTCTCCAAGTGAGTGGTTCAGCCCAGGCTAGCTCTACCTACAGCGCTCCAGCCGCAACTGTCAATGAAGTATCAGATACAGAAGATGTTGTCGAAAAGACTCCGACAAACTATGGAAACTCTTATCCTGTTGGTCAGTGTACATGGGGCGTGAAAGAATTGGCGCCTTGGGCTAGCAACTGGTGGGGAAATGCCAACACGTGGGCAATCTACGCGAGCGCTCAAGGTTATAAGACAGGAAGTGTTCCAGTAGTAGGAGCAATCGCCGTTTGGGATGGTGGTGAATATGGACACGTTGCTTATGTAACAGATGTTCAAAGTGAAAACTCTATCCAGGTATTGGAAGCAAACTACAGACGTCAAAAGCAGATTGCAAATTACCGTGGCTTCTTTAATCCTCATGAATTTTTAGGTAACGTTACTTATATCTATCCAAACTAAAGATGATAAAAAGATTTAGAACTTTCTAAGTCTTTTTTCTTTCTGTGAAACTTTCTTTTGGTGATCTCAGGTCTAGTGGTTGTATGCTGAATAGTTTCTAGGCTTTATGGCGGACTGGAATTCCGTACTTTTGGATGTAGAAAAGTGATGAATCCGTATAAACTTTTTTTGAAAAGAGAAGTAAAAAGGCAAGGATTCTTCTTGTTATGAACTAAAATAAACATTTTAGAATTCGAGAAATCTATCTGAAATCAAGTTGTTTAGGAATTTGGCATGTCTGAAAGTTCAATCGTTCAATTTTTCTATAGTCAGTCTTAAAAAGAGAGAACAAGGTAAAAGGCTTTGATTTTTAGTAGTGAACGATCTCAGGTTAAAATCCGATCTTCATTTTGAAAATAATCAAAAAAATGGTATAATGGTAGGAAAAGATTCGGCTGAGAGTTTGAGAACTTTTAGAATAAGAGGGTGAACCTACCCTATAATCAAGATAAACTAAGGTTTCGGAGGAAAAATGAATAATATCAGTTTAACAACACTAGGTGGTGTGCGTGAAAACGGGAAAAATATGTACATCGCTGAGATTGACAATTCAATTTTTGTTTTGGATGCGGGGCTTAAATACCCTGAAAATGAACAGCTTGGGGTTGACGTCGTTATTCCAAATATGGACTATCTTTTTGAAAATAGTGACCGTATCGCTGGAGTCTTCTTGACCCACGGACATGCGGACGCCATCGGAGCCCTGCCTTACCTTTTGGCAGAAGCTAAGGTGCCTGTGTTTGGCTCTGAGTTGACCATCGAGTTAGCAAAACTCTTTGTCAAAGGGAATGATGCTGTTAAGAAATTCAATGACTTCCATGTGATTGATGAGGATACGGAGATTGACTTTGGAGGAACTGAGGTTTCCTTCTTCCGTACAACTCACTCCATCCCAGAAAGTTTGGGAGTCGTCTTGAAAACTCCAAAAGGGAGTATTGTTTACACAGGGGACTTCAAGTTTGACCAGACAGCTAGTGAATCCTATGCGACTGATTTTGGTCGCTTGGCCGAGATTGGTCGTGAGGGTGTCTTGGCTCTTCTCAGTGACTCTGCTAATGCAGACAGCAATATCCAAGTGGCGAGCGAGAGTGAAGTTGGAGAGGAAATTACCCAGACCATTGCAGACTGGGAAGGTCGAATCATCGTTGCGGCTGTTGCCAGCAACCTCTCTCGTATTCAGCAGGTCTTTGATGCAGCTGCGGATACCGGTCGTCGAGTTGTTTTGACTGGATTTGATGTTGAAAATATCGTCCGCACTGCGATTCGCCTTAAAAAATTGTCTCTAGCCAACGAAAGTCTCTTGATCAAACCCAAAGAAATGTCTCGTTTTGAAGACCATGAATTGATTATCCTTGAGACGGGTCGTATGGGTGAGCCTATTAATGGACTTCGTAAGATGTCTATCGGACGCCACCGTTATGTGGAAATCAAAGATGGGGACTTGGTCTATATCGTAACGACTCCATCTATCGCCAAAGAAGCTGTCATGGCGCGTGTGGAAAATATGATCTACCAAGCTGGTGGTGTAGTGAAACTCATTACCCAAAGTTTGCGAGTATCTGGACATGGGAATGCGCGTGATTTGCAGTTGATGATCAATCTCTTGCAACCTAAGTATCTTTTCCCTATCCAAGGGGAGTACCGGGAATTGGATGCACATGCCAAGGCTGCCATGGCAGTTGGAATGTTGCCAGAGCGTATTTTTATCCCTAAAAAGGGAACAACCATGTCCTACGAACACGGGGACTTTGTTCCTGCTGGTGGAGTTTCTGCAGGTGATGTCTTGATTGATGGAAATGCCATCGGAGATGTTGGAAATGTTGTCCTTCGTGACCGTAAAGTCTTGTCAGAGGACGGGATTTTCATCGTTGCCATTACCGTAAATAGACGTGAGAAAAAAATCATCGCCAAGGCGCGAGTTCATACGCGTGGATTTGTTTATCTCAAGAAGAGCCGCGATATTCTCCGTGAAAGTTCAGAATTGATTAACCAAATCGTGGAAGACTATCTCCAAGGTGAAGATTTCGACTGGGCTGATCTTAAAGGGAAGGTCCGTGATGGCTTGGCCAAGTACCTCTTTGACCAAACTAAACGTCGTCCAGCAATCTTGCCAGTCGTAATGGAAGCAAAATAATAAGCAGCATATCTACGGAAAAAGTCGAAATTCGGCTTTTTCTTATAGAATAGTAAAAGGAGACAACCATGGCAGTTATGAATATCGAGTATTACTCAGAAGTTTTGGATATGGAGTGGGGTGTTACCGTACTCTATCCAGATGGCAGTCGGGTGACTGAACCTGATTGCACAGATATTCCTGTCCTTTATCTTTTGCATGGAATGTCAGGGAATCAAAATAGCTGGCTCAAGCGAACCAATGTCGAACGCTTGTTGCGCGGGACCAATCTCATTGTCATCATGCCCAATACTAGCAATGGCTGGTACACAGATACCCAGTATGGTTTTAACTACTTTACAGCTCTAGCGGAAGAGTTGCCTCAGGTTATGAAACGTTTCTTCCCTAATATGACCAGCAAGCGAGAAAAGACCTTCATTGCAGGTCTCTCCATGGGTGGCTATGGTTCCTTCAAACTAGCTCTCGCAACCAATCATTTTTCTCATGCGGCTAGTTTTTCTGGCGCACTCAGTTTTCAAGAATTTTCTCCTGAAAGTCAGGATTTGGGCTCCCTTGCCTACTGGCGAGGAGTTTTTGGAGAGATTAAAGACTGGACATCTAGTCCTCATTCGCTTGAAAGCATGGCTGCAAAATCCGATAAAAAGACCAAACTATGGGCTTGGTGTGGGGAGCAAGACTATCTCTACTCTGCCAATAAGATCGCTGTGAAAAACCTCAAAAAGCTTGGTTTTGAAGTAACCTACAGTCATAGTGCTGGCACTCACGAGTGGTACTACTGGGAAAAACAATTGGAGCGTTTTTTAGCTACTCTACCGATTAACTTTGTTTTGGAAGAGCGCTTATCTTAGTTTTAGTTTTCTTTCAGTTTTATTGAGTAAAATAGAGAATCTATCTTGGTCAAGGAGAATGTGATTTCAAGATAGGTTCTTATTTTTATGAAAGGTGTAGCGTCATGTTCTGGATTATTCGATTATTTTTCCGATTTCTTTTGGGAATTTGGCGTTTCTTCTGGCGTCTGGTTTGGACTGTGGTTATTTTACTACTCATTGCTTTTGGAGTGGTTTGGTATCTGTCTGGTGATTTTCATTCTGCGGTCAATCAGGTTGAAAAAATGAGCCAGATTGGTCAAGGTGGCTGGAATCAATGGCAGGAGACGGGAACGCTGGAAGTCTTGTCTCAGACAGACAGTCACCAACATGCAGAAGGCAAGTGGGCTCAGGCCTCAGCTCGCATTTATATTGAGCCTCAAATGGATGAGACCTTCCAAGGTGCCTATGCAGAAGCCATAAAAAACTGGAATCAAACGGGAGCCTTTACCTTTGAGGTGGTTGCGGATCCTAGTCAGGCAGATATTGTAGCAAGTGAAATGAATGATGGATCGACCGCTGTAGCAGGTCAAGCCGAGAGTCAAACCAATTTGTTAACCAATCAATTTATATCTGTAACGGTTCGCCTGAATCACTTTTATCTATCCAATCCAAACTATGGTTATTCTTATGAACGGATCGTGCACACGGCGGAGCACGAGCTGGGGTATGCCATCGGATTGGATCATACCAACGAAACTTCTGTCATGCAGCCTGCAGGTTCCTACTATGGAATTCAGCCTCAGGATGTGAAGGCTGTTCAAGAGCTCTATACCAGTAGCGACTAGATGAAGTCGGTTCAATCTTAAAAGAAATCAAAGCTTCTCCATCAAGTGATCGGTGGGGCTTTTTGTTCGTCCTGTTACGGCCTTTTTGCTATAATGGAACTATGAATAACTTGATCAAATCAAAACTGGAGCTCTTGCCGACCAGTCCTGGATGCTACATTCACAAGGATAAAAATGGCACCATTATCTATGTAGGAAAGGCTAAAAATCTACGCAATCGCGTGCGGTCCTATTTCCGTGGAAGTCATGATACCAAGACAGAGGCTCTGGTGTCTGAAATTGTGGATTTTGAATTTATCGTCACCGAGTCCAATATTGAGGCACTTCTCCTAGAAATCAACCTTATCAAGGAAAATCAGCCCAAGTACAATATCATGCTCAAGGATGATAAGTCCTATCCCTTTATCAAAATCACCAATGAGCGCTATCCTCGTTTGATTATCACCCGTCAGGTCAAAAAGGATGGAGGGCTTTATTTTGGTCCTTATCCAGATGTGGGGGCAGCCAATGAAATTAAGCGACTCTTGGATCGGATTTTTCCTTTTCGGAAATGTACCAATCCACCATCTAAGGTTTGTTTTTATTACCATATCGGTCAATGTATGGCCCACACTATCTGTAAGAAGGATGAGGCCTATTTCAAGTTCATGGCTCAGGAGGTTTCTGACTTCTTAAAAGGGCAGGATGACAAAATCATCGATGATCTTAAAGGGAAAATGGCAGTTGTAGCAAAAAGTATGGAGTTTGAACGGGCGGCGGAATACCGTGATTTGATTCAGGCCATTGGAACGCTTCGGACCAAGCAACGGGTCATGGCTAAGGATCTCCAAAATCGGGACGTCTTTGGCTACTATGTGGACAAGGGCTGGATGTGTGTACAGGTTTTCTTTGTTCGTCAAGGCAAGCTCATCGAGCGCGACGTCAATCTCTTCCCCTACTACAATGATCCGGACGAGGACTTCTTGACCTATGTGGGACAATTTTATCAAGAAAAATCTCACCTAGTTCCCAATGAAGTATTGATTCCGCAGGATATTGACCAAGAAGCAGTCAAGGCCTTGGTGGATACCAAGATTGTCAAACCCCAGCGTGGAGAGAAAAAACAGCTGGTCAATCTAGCCATCAAAAATGCCCGTGTTAGTCTAGAGCAGAAGTTCAATCTGCTAGAAAAATCTGTCGAAAAGACTCAGGGAGCTATTGAAAATCTAGGACACTTGCTCCAAATACCAACTCCGGTTCGCATTGAGTCCTTCGACAACTCCAATATCATGGGAACTAGCCCTGTTTCTGCCATGGTGGTCTTTGTCAACGGTAAACCGAGTAAGAAGGATTACCGTAAGTATAAGATAAAAACGGTTGTAGGTCCAGATGACTATGCTAGTATGCGTGAGGTTATTCGCAGACGTTATGGTCGAGTACAACGAGACGGTTTGACCCCACCAGATTTGATTGTGATTGATGGGGGACAAGGTCAGGTCAATATCGCTAAGCAGGTCATCCAAGAGGAGCTGGGCTTGGATATTCCAATTGCTGGGTTGCAAAAAAATGACAAGCACCAAACCCATGAACTGCTCTTCGGAGATCCACTTGAAGTGGTGGAGTTGTCTCGCAATTCTCAGGAATTTTTCCTCCTCCAACGCATCCAGGATGAGGTGCACCGCTTTGCTATCACTTTCCACCGCCAACTGCGCTCAAAAAATTCTTTTTCATCTCAATTGGATGGGATTGACGGTCTGGGGCCTAAACGCAAGCAGAATCTCATGAAGCATTTTAAATCTCTCACTAAAATCAAGGAAGCCAGTGTGGATGAGATTGTCGAAGTTGGGGTGCCAAGGGCAGTCGCAGAAGCTGTTCAGAGAAAGTTGAACCCGAAGGAGGCAGAAGCCTTACCTCAAGTGGCGGAAGAGAGAGTAGATTATCAAATAGAAGGAGAACACAATGAATCATAAAATTGCAATTTTATCAGATATTCATGGCAATGCGACTGCCTTAGAAGCAGTGATTGCAGATGCTAAAGCACAAGGAGTCAGTGAATACTGGCTCATGGGAGACATTTTCCTCCCTGGTCCAGGTGCAAATGACTTGGTCACCCTGCTAAAGGATCTTCCTATCACGGCAAGTGTTCGAGGCAATTGGGATGATTGTGTCCTTGAGGCTTTAGATGGGCAATATGGCTTGGAAGACCCACAGGAAGTCCAGCTCTTGCGAATGACCCAGTTTTTGATGGAGCGAATGGATCCTGCAACGATTGTCTGGCTACGAAGCTTACCTATGCTAGAAAAGAGAGAAGTTGACGGACTGCGTTTTTCTCTTTCTCATAATTTGCCAAATAAGAACTATGGCGGTGACTTGCTAGTTGAGAATGATACAGAGAAATTTGACCAACTCCTAGATGATGAAGTTGACGTGGCAGTCTATGGTCATGTTCACAAGCAGTTGCTTCGTTACGGTAGTCAAGGGCAACAAATCATCAATCCAGGGTCGATTGGCATGCCCTATTTTAATTGGGAGGCGTTAAAAAATCACCGTGCCCAGTATGCCGTGATAGAAGTGGAAGATGGAGAATTGGTAAACATTTTATTCCGAAAAGTTTCCTATGATTATGAAGCAGAGTTAGAATTGGCTAAGTCCAAGGGGCTTCCTTTTATCGAAATGTATGAAGAACTACGTCGAGATGACAACTATCGGGGGCACAATCTGGAACTCTTAGCTAGTTTAATTGAAAAGCATGGATATGTAGAGGATGTGAAGGATTTCTTGGAGGCTATAAAGTCAGAATACAAGGTAGACTAGTTTCTTTAAGCCATTGAAAAATAGTAGGAACTGGATGAGGAGGTCCTTGATTAAAATGATGTGCTTCGTTCGGTTGCTTATCCTTGTTCCAATTTCTTTCTATGAAAAATCTCTGCAAGCTCTTTCAGAATATGGTAGAATGGAAGCAGTAGAATTAGAAAAGGAAATCGATTATGAAATTTCTTGAATTGAATAAAAAACGTCATGCGACTAAGCATTTTATTGATAAGCCGGTGGATCCCAAAGATGTTCGTACGGCTATCGAAATCGCAACCTTGGCACCAAGTGCCCACAATAGCCAACCATGGAAGTTTGTGGTGGTTCGTGAGAAAAATGCTGAATTGGCAAAATTGGCTTATGGTTCGAACTTTGAGCAGGTTTCGTCAGCGCCTGTAACCATTGCCTTGTTTACCGACACAGACCTGGCTAAACGTGCCCGCAAGATTGCTCGCGTCGGTGGTGCGAAGAATTTCTCAGAAGAACAACTTCAATATTTTATGAAAAATTTGCCTGCCGAGTTTGCGCGTTACAGTGAACAACAAGTCAGCGACTACCTGGCCCTTAATGCAGGTTTGGTTGCTATGAACTTGGTTCTGGCTTTGACAGACCAGGGGATTGGTTCCAATATTATTCTTGGTTTTGACAAATCAAAAGCCAACGAAGTTTTGGAAATTGAAGACCGCTTCCGTCCAGAACTCTTGATTACAGTGGGCTATACAGATGAGAAATTGGAACCAAGCTACCGCTTACCAGTAGATGAAATCATCGAGAAAAGATAGAAAGAAGAAAAAATGACAGCAATTGATTTTACAGCAGAAGTAGAAAAACGCAAAGAAGACCTCTTGGCTGACTTGTTTAGCCTTTTGGAAATCAACTCAGAACGTGATGACAGCAAGGCCGATGCTGAGCATCCATTTGGACCTGGGCCGGTAAAAGCCTTGGAAAAATTCCTTGAAATCGCAGACCGCGATGGCTATCCAACGAAAAATGTTGATAACTACGCAGGACATTTTGAGTTTGGTGAAGGAGAAGAAGTTCTCGGAATCTTTGCTCACATGGACGTGGTGCCAGCTGGTAGCGGTTGGGACACGGACCCTTATACACCAACTATCAAAGACGATCGCCTTTATGCGCGTGGAGCTTCAGATGACAAGGGTCCTACAACAGCTTGTTACTATGGTTTGAAAATCATCAAAGAATTGGGGCTTCCAACTTCTAAGAAAGTTCGCTTCATTGTCGGAACAGACGAAGAATCAGGTTGGGCAGACATGGACTACTACTTTGAACATGTAGGACTAGCAAAACCAGATTTTGGCTTCTCACCAGATGCTGAATTCCCAATCATCAATGGTGAAAAAGGAAACATCACGGAATACCTCCACTTTGCAGGTGAAAATACAGGTGCAGCCCGTCTTCACAGCTTCACAGGTGGTTTGCGTGAAAACATGGTACCTGAATCAGCAACAGCAGTCGTTTCAGGTGACTTGGCTGACTTGCAAGCTAAACTAGATGCCTTTGTTGCAGAACACAAACTCAGAGGAGAAATCCAAGAAGAAGCTGGCAAATACAAGGTTACTATTATCGGTAAATCAGCCCATGGTGCTATGCCTGCTTCAGGTGTCAACGGTGCAACTTACCTTGCTCTCTTCCTCAGCCAGTTTGCCTTTGAAGGACCTGCCAAAGACTACCTTGACATTGCTGGTAAGATTCTCTTGAACGACCACGAAGGTAAAAACTTGAAAGTAGCTCATGTGGATGAAAAGATGGGTGCCCTTTCTATGAATGCGGGTGTCTTCCGCTTCGACGAGGCAAGTGCTGACAATACGATTGCCCTTAACTTCCGTTATCCAAAAGGAACAAGTCCAGAACAAATCAAGTCAATCCTTGAAAACTTGCCAGTTGCTTCTGTTAGCTTGTCTGAACATGGACACACACCTCACTATGTGCCAATGGAAGATCCGCTTGTGCAAACCTTGTTGAATGTCTATGAAAAACAAACTGGGCTTAAAGGTCACGAGCAAGTTATCGGTGGCGGTACCTTTGGTCGCTTGCTAGAGCGTGGTGTAGCCTACGGTGCCATGTTCCCAGACTCAATTGACACCATGCATCAAGCCAATGAATTTATCGCCTTGGACGACCTCTTCCGAGCAGCAGCAATCTATGCCGAAGCTATCTATGAATTGATTAAATAAGTCTTTAGAAGTCTGAGATTTGATTCTTAGACTTCTTTTTGGAGGGAAACTAGATGTCTCAAATCGAAAGTATCAAACAAGCCATCATGGCAGATTCGCAAAACAAAAGCTATACAGATCAGGGGATAGAGCCCCTCTTTGCAGCGCCAAAGACAGCTCGCATCAATATTGTCGGTCAGGCTCCTGGATTCAAAACACAAGAAGCTGGGATTTATTGGAAGGATAAGAGTGGTAATCGTCTGCGTGAGTGGTTAGGTGTAGATGAAGATACCTTTTACAATTCAGGTTATTTCGCAGTTCTGCCCATGGATTTCTATTTTCCAGGACATGGAAAATCAGGTGACCTTCCACCTCGTAAAGGCTTTGCCGAAAAATGGCACCCACAACTCCTCAAGGAATGTCCAAATATTGAATTGACCCTTTTGATTGGACAATATGCCCAAGCCTACTACTTACATGAGAGAATTAGTGGCAAGGTAACAGAGCGGGTAAAACACTACAAAGACTATTTGCCAGAATATTTTCCTCTAGTTCACCCTTCTCCTCGTAATCAAATCTGGATGGCTAAGAATACTTGGTTTGAGTCAGAAGTGGTGCCAGATTTGAAAGCATTGGTACAAAAGATTATTCATCAATAAAGGATAAAAACTATGGATGCTTATCAACAAGTAGCTAATACCTTGCAAGAGTTGGGAATCACCTTTGATGTGGTGGAGCTCCCACTTGTATTTACGACAGAGCAGGCAGATAGCTATATTGAAGGAAGGGAAGGAGTCCGGACTAAGTCCATGTTTTTGACCAATAGGAAGAAAACTCAGTACTATCTGCTCATAATGGATGACAAGAAACGATTGGATATGGATGACTTTAAAGTTCAGGTGGGAGCCAATCGGATTCGCATGGCCTCATTGGACTCCTTGGCTGAGAAAATGAACCTACCAGCAGGAACAGTATCACCTTTTGGTTTGTTAAATAATGATGAAAAAGACATTCTAGTTTATTTTGATAAGGACATTGTATCGGAGGATATCATGACTTTCCATCCCAATACTAATGAAAAGACCATCTTTATCAAAAGCAAAGACTTGTTCCGATTTTTAGAGTCGATTGGATTTACCTATAAGTTTTTAACTTTGCGTTAAAGGCATCAAAAAAGAAATGATGAAAGAAATTGTTTTTGACAAATTTTACCAACTTTACCAGAAAGAATCCCTTTCTGTATTAGATGTGAGAGAAGTGGAAGAGTTGGACAAGGACCAGTTGCATTATGTCATTTGTAAATCAGGGATGAGATCAGCTTGTGCTTACCAGTTCTTGGAGGAGCATGGATATAAGGCCATCAATGTTCAAGGTGGCATGACGGCCTTTGAAAATCTTTAAAATTTGCATTTCTCTTACTTGGTGTGGACTAGGTAGGAGAAATTTATTTTTAGATAATTCTTATTTTTAAAAATATTGAAAACATTCAATATTTAATCAGAGATGCTTTTTTCAAAGTCTTAATCATGGTATACTAGGTCAGTATTTTAGAAATATGAAGGAGATTTTTATGGCTAAAAAAGGTGCCCTAACAGGCTTGCTCCTGTTTGGAATATTTTTTGGTGCGGGAAACTTGATTTTTCCACCTTCTCTAGGTGCCCTATCTGGAGAACAGTTTCTTCCTGCCATCGCAGGTTTTGTCTTTTCAGGTGTCGGTATTGCCGTCTTGACACTTATTATTGGAACTCTAAACCCTAAAGGATACATTCACGAGATTTCTAAGAAAATCTCACCTTGGTTTGCGACTCTTTATCTTGCAGTCCTCTATCTATCGATTGGCCCCTTCTTTGCCATTCCACGTACAGCAACAACAGCTTACGAGGTCGGTATCAGCCCTCTCTTGTCTGAAGCAAATAAAGGCCTAGGATTGATTATCTTTACCGTGCTTTACTTTGCTGCAGCCTATCTGATTTCACTCAATCCATCAAAGATTTTGGATCGTATCGGACGAATCTTGACGCCAGTCTTTGCTTTGCTTATCGTTATCTTAGTAGTACTTGGTGCTTTTAAATATGGTGGAACAAGTCCCCAAGTAGCTTCAGAAGCCTATCAAGCATCTGCTTTTGGTACAGGTTTCCTAGAAGGCTATAATACCCTGGATGCCCTAGCCTCAGTGGCCTTCAGTGTCATCGCTGTTCAAACCTTGAAACAACTTGGATTCTCAAGTAAGAAAGAATACATCTCAACTATTTGGGTTGTTGGTATTGTTGTAGCTCTTGCCTTCAGTGCTCTCTATATTGGTCTAGGATTCCTTGGAAATCACTTCCCAGTTCCGGCAGAAGTCATGAAGGGTGGAACTCCAGGTGTTTATATCTTGTCACAAGCAACTCAGGAAATCTTTGGTTCAACGGCTCAACTCTTCCTTGCTGTCATGGTAACTGTAACCTGTTTCACAACGACAGTTGGCTTGATTGTCTCTACAGCAGAATTCTTTAACGGACGTTTCCCACAAATCAGCTACAAGGTCTATGCAACTGCCTTTACCTTGATTGGATTTGCTATTGCCAACCTCGGTCTGGATGCGATCATCAAGTACTCAATTCCAGTATTGGTAATCTTGTACCCAATCACTATTGCCATTGTGATGATTGTGATTGTTAATAAGTTTGTACCTCTATCAAAACCGGGTATGCAGTTAACAATAGGAGTTGTCACAGCAATCGCTGTTGCAAGTGTTCTTGGAAGCTCCTTTAAGATTGAGTTTCTAGCAAATCTTGTGAATGCTTTGCCTTTTGCTAAGGCATCTCTCCCATGGTTGGTGCCAGCTATCATCGGGATCTTGCTTTCCTTGGTCCTTCCGAACAAGCAAGAAAGCGATGTTTTTGAAATGGAATAAAAAAACTTGGCCTTGGCCAAGTTTTTTCTATTAATCTTAGTTGGTTTTTTCAGTGTAACCAGATTCTTCAAGCATTTTCTTCGAAGCTGCATAACTTATACGGTTTCCAAAGCCAGAAAATTCGTTCGGCATTGCTTTTTTTAGGTCAGCAAGAGTTGCAACAGTCATGTCAACTTCCATACTTAGAATAACTTTTTCGTCTTTGATTTCAACTTTTTGTGTTACTCCTTTGACACCCTCATAACCTTTATAAGTATCCTCAACAATTTCTTTAATGCCTTCTGCTGTATTATCAAGTTTAGTAGGATCAAAAACATTATAAACTGTTTGTTTTAGAATGTCGTCTCCTTTTACGATATAAGCTAAGGTAGACTCAATACCAGGCTTGCTGTTGTGAACAAAGGTGTGAGTTTTCGTTTCCTCTTTCTTTTCAGATGATTGTTGGCTGCTCTGCTTGGTTTCGCTTGACTGAGCAGTTTTGTCTTCCTTGGCACTGTTACTAGTAGGTGCTGATGCCTGTTTAGAGCATCCCATTAGAAGGACGAGAGCAGCCATAAGAGCAAGAGATGTTTTAAAGTAAGATTTCATATCCATTGCTTTTCTTTCATAATCAAAGTATTTGTATTATAACACGAATGCTGGGTGCAAGCAATCAGAAGAAGCTAGTAAACAATCCCACTGACAGTAAAAAGATATGCTTGGATTTGCCTTCTTGGCTAGCTTCTAGCTCTTAATCTCCATTTCATTTGATCAAGGATTTCATTTTGATTGATTCCCTCGTGATATAAGAAAATACCCCAAAGATAGCTTGGTGAATATCGTATGGGGTGGCCATTATAAGGTCAGGTTTTTGTCTGTTCTTAAGGATGAAAGATTAGTTGCTTTCTTCAGTGAATCCCATTCCTTCTAGTGCTTTTTTAGAATTTGAGAAGCTGACACGATTGCCGATACCAGAATATTCTTCAGGAAGTGCTTTTCTAAGTTCGCTAATGCTTGCAACTGAGAAGTCTACTTCGAGATCTTGAACAACTTTTCCATCTTTGATTTCAATCGTTTGTTTAACACCTTTGAGTCCATTATAACCTTTGTACTTTTCTTCGATAAAACTCTTGACATCTTCTGGAGTTGCACCAAGGATTTCAGGATCAGCAATGTTATGAGCTGATTGCTTGATAACATTGTCGCCGTCTACAGTATAAACCAAGGTAGAAGTGATTCCAGAATTGCTTTTGTTGACAAAGGTATGTGTTTTAGTTGTTTCTTTCTTTTCAGATGATTGTTCAGTGCTTTGTTTGCTCTCACTTGACTGAGTTGTTTTGTCTTCTTTGCTACTGCTGTTGGTAGGTGTTGATGCCTGTTTAGAGCATCCTATTAGAATGAGCAAAACAGCCGCAAGGGCAAGTGAGGTTTTAAAGTAAGATTTCATATCCTTTACTTTCCTTTCATAATCAAAGTATTTGTATTATAACATGGATCCATAGTGAAATCAACTAGAAGGATAAGACCCTTTTCCAAAGGGATCCAGCTAGAAAAGTGATATAATGGTAGGAAAGAGGTGAAGAAATGAATCAGACTATAAACTATATCAAAGAACTAACCGCTATTGCATCTCCAACGGGCTTTACTCGTGAGATTTCAGACTACCTAGTCCATACTTTAGAAGAGCTTGGTTACCAGCCGGTTCGTACAGCCAAGGGCGGTGTCAATGTAACAATCAAAGGTCAAAACGACGAACAACACCGCTATGTAACTGCCCATGTGGACACACTTGGAGCCATTGTTCGTGCTGTCAAGCCTGATGGTCGTCTCAAATTGGACCGGATCGGTGGTTTTCCTTGGAACATGATTGAGGGAGAAAACTGTACTGTTCATGTAGCTAGTACAGGTAAAACGGTATCTGGAACTATCCTCATCCACCAGACATCTTGCCATGTCTACAAAGATGCAGGAACTGCTGAACGCACTCAGGACAATATGGAAGTGCGTTTGGACGAAAAAGTGACCAATGAAAAGGAAACGCGCGCCTTGGGTATTGAGGTCGGTGATTTTATCAGCTTTGACCCGCGAACTGTCGTGACAGAGACTGGTTTTATCAAGTCACGCCACTTGGATGACAAGGTCAGCGCAGCAATTTTACTCAATCTCCTTCGAGTTTATAAAGAAGAGAGAATCGACTTGCCGATGACGACACATTTTGCCTTTTCAGTCTTTGAAGAGGTGGGTCATGGTGCCAATTCAAATATTCCAAAAGAGGTAGTAGAATATCTGGCTGTGGATATGGGAGCTATGGGCGATGACCAGCAGACGGATGAGTACACAGTATCTATCTGTGTCAAGGATGCTTCTGGTCCTTATCACTATGACTTCCGTCAACACTTAGTAGCTTTGGCGAAAGAGCAAGATATTCCATTTAAGCTGGACATCTATCCATTTTACGGTTCGGATGCTTCGGCAGCTATGTCTGCAGGAGCAGAAGTAAAGCATGCCCTCCTTGGAGCTGGTATTGAGTCAAGTCACTCTTACGAACGAACACACATTGATTCAGTAGTGGCGACTGAGCTTATGGTTGATGCCTATCTCAAGAGCGAGGCGGTATCTTAGAATGTGCTTAATCTGTCAGAGAATCGAACTCATCAAAGCTGGAGAAAATCCCTACTTTGTCAAAGAACTAGAAACGGGCTATGTGGTTATTGGGGATCACCAATACTTTAAGGGCTATACCTTATTTTTAGCAAAAGAGCATGTTACAGAACTCCACCATATGGAGAATCCTGTAAAATTTCGCTTTTTAGAGGAAATGAGTTTGGTCCAAGAAGCAGTCGCCAAAGCATTTGAGGCTGAAAAGATGAATATTGAACTCCTAGGAAATGGCGATGCCCACGCTCATTGGCATCTTTTTCCGCGAAGAGCAGGTGATATGAAGGGGCACGGACTTAATGGCCGTGGCCCAGTCTGGTGGGTGCCCTGGGAAGAAATGGCAGCAGAAGATTGCCAAGTACAATCGCCAGAGCTGGAAGAGATGATTAAAATCTTATCTCATGAATTGGAGAAGCATTTGGCCTAAGAGAGAGGAAGAAAGAAATGAAAAAAAGATATATCATTTTATCTGGTTTACTAGCATTGACTCTTGCAGCTTGTTCGCAAGAAAAAACCAAAGTTGAAGAAAATACTCAAAAGACGGAGCAAAGCAGTCAACCGGAAGGAACTGTAGGCAGCAAATCTCAAGCTTCTAGTCAGAAAAAGGCAGAAGTTGTCAATAAGGGAGACTACTATAGTATTCAAGGGAAATACGATAAAATCGTCATAGCTAATAAGCACTATCCTTTGTCAAAAGACTACAATCCAGGAGAAAATCCAACAGCCAAGGCAGAGTTGCTGAAACTCATTGCAGCAATGCAAGCAGCTGGCTATCCAATCAGTGACCACTACAGTGGTTTTAGAAGTTATGAAACTCAGGCTAAGCTCTACCAAGACTATGTCAATCAAGACGGGAAGGAAGCGGCGGATCGCTACTCAGCACGACCAGGTTACAGTGAACACCAGACTGGTCTTGCTTTTGATCTTATTGGGACAGATGGTGATTTAGTTACTGAAGAAAAGGCAGCCCAGTGGCTCTTGGACCATGCGGCTGACTATGGCTTTGTTGTCCGCTATCTCAAAGGCAAGGAAAAAGAGACTGGCTACATGGCAGAAGAATGGCATCTCCGCTATGTTGGAAAAGAAGCCAAAGAAATTGCTGCAAGTGGTCTCAGTTTGGAAGAGTACTATGGCTTTGAAGGCGGCGATTATGTCGATTAAAAATGAAAGTTTTCTCTTGCATTTTTAGATAAATAGTGTATAATGGAAAGGTATGTGTAAAGCATACTTGTGGGAGGTAAAAATCTTACATTACCGCCAAAACCACAAAGGAGGATTTAAAAATGGCTAAAAAAGTCGAAAAACTTGTAAAATTGCAAATCCCTGCTGGTAAAGCTACACCAGCTCCACCGGTTGGACCTGCTCTTGGTCAAGCTGGTATCAACATCATGGGATTCACAAAAGAGTTCAACGCTCGTACAGCTGATCAAGCTGGAATGATTATTCCAGTTGTTATCTCAGTATACGAAGATAAATCATTTACTTTCATCACTAAGACACCACCAGCTGCTGTTCTTTTGAAAAAAGCTGCAGGTGTTGAAAAAGGATCAGGTACACCTAACAAAACTAAAGTTGCTTCAGTTACTCGTGCGCAAGTACAAGAAATTGCAGAAACTAAGATGCCAGATTTGAACGCTGCAAACCTTGAGTCTGCAATGCGTATGATCGAAGGTACTGCTCGTTCTATGGGATTCAACGTTGTTGACTAATCAATAACATCCCAAGATAACCCGCAAGACTTCATCATTTCGAGAAGTGACGTGGGAGATGAAAATCGATTGAACCACTTACAAGGAGAATAGAAAATGGCTAAAAAAAGCAAACAACTTCGTGCTGCTCTTGAGAAAATCGACAGCACAAAAGCGTACAGCGTAGAAGAAGCTGTAGCTCTTGCAAAAGAAACTAACTTTGCAAAATTTGATGCAACTGTAGAAGTTGCTTACAACTTGAACATTGACGTTAAAAAAGCTGACCAACAAATCCGTGGAGCAATGGTATTGCCAAACGGTACTGGTAAAACAGCTCGCGTTCTTGTATTTGCACGTGGTGCAAAAGCTGAAGAAGCAAAAGCTGCTGGTGCAGACTTTGTTGGTGAAGACGACCTTGTTGCTAAAATCAACGACGGTTGGTTGGACTTCGACGTAGTTATCGCAACACCTGATATGATGGCTCTTGTTGGACGTCTTGGACGTGTCCTTGGACCACGTAACTTGATGCCAAACCCTAAAACTGGTACTGTAACAATGGATGTTGCTAAAGCAGTTGAAGAGTCTAAAGGTGGTAAAATCACTTACCGTGCTGACCGTGCAGGTAACGTTCAAGCAATCATCGGTAAAGTATCATTTGAAGCTGAAAAATTGGTTGAAAACTTTAAAGCTTTCAACGAAACAATCCAAAAAGCAAAACCAGCTACAGCTAAAGGAACTTACGTAACAAACTTGACAATCACAACTACTCAAGGTGTTGGTATCAAGGTTGACGTAAACTCACTTTAATTAACAGATTTTTAAAAACGAGTACGAAAGTGCTCGTTTTTTAGGTACAACGAGCATTCCGTTCATCTGAGGTGTAAGTCCTCTGTGGCTACCATATACTAGTAAACCCAAAAGTGATTCCCAAGCCTGACTATTGTGAGTAGCTGATCGAACGGCATTAGGATAGACTGTTTAAGTCTGACGTTGGAAATAAGAATCGACAGAGAAAGAGATAGAGAAATCTTGGCTATACGAATAGGCACGTGATAGTAAAGCGTATATAGCGGATAAGGAGGCCAGCAACTCTAAAGTACAAATATGTAGCCGTAACCTATATGCGTAAACTACGTGAGCAATTGAATTCGAACTTGAGAGGTGATTAATAGATTTATGCTATAGTCATGGCAGTTTGTATGCTTTTGATTCTAGTATATCAAATAATAGATTAGAATTGTCAGACAATATAATTTTATGTTATAATGAAGAAAAAATAGAGGTGTTCAAATGTCAGAAGCAGGTCATAAGTTTTTAGCAAAACTGGGAAAAAAACGCTTACGTCCAGGTGGAAAACGTGCTACAGATTGGTTAATTGCGGAAGGAGGATTTTCAAAAGAAAAGAGAATACTAGAAGTTGCGTGCAATAGGGGAACTACAGCAATTGAGTTGGCACAGCGTTTTGGTTGTAAGATAACTGCTGTTGATATGGATGGACAAGCCTTAGAAGTGGCTAAAAAATCTGCTGAAACGGCAGGTGTTGGTCATTTGATCAGATTTGAAAGAGCAAATGCAATGAAACTTCCTTATGAAGATGCTAGTTTTGATATTGTTATAAATGAAGCTATGCTGACTATGCAAGCCGATCAAGCTAAGAAAAAATGTGTAATGGAGTATCTAAGGGTTTTAAAACCTGAAGGTCTTCTTTTGACACATGATGTGCTTCTTAAGGAAGCTAAAGAGTCTGTCAGACAGGAATTGTCACAAGCAATTCATGTAAATGTAGGTCCTTTAACTCAAGATGGTTGGGAACAGGTGATGATAGAATCAGGTTATCGTGATGTGAAAATATTGACTGGTGAAATGACATTAATGAAATTATCAGGTATGATTTATGACGAAGGTTGGCTAGGAACTTTGAAAATTTGCGTAAATGCTTGTAAAAAGGAGAATAGAAAGCAGTTTTTAACTATGTATAAAATGTTTGCTAAGAATAAACAGAAATTGGGCTTTATTGCTATGGCTAGTTATAAATCGTCAAATCGTTAGATAATTATTGAAGTTAACTTTTCTTTTTTTCTTTCTTAAAAAATATGCTATAATAGAGAGTAAAAAACTTTGAAAGAAAGAAAAAGATGAATTTAAAAGATTATATCGCAACGATTGAAAATTATCCCAAGGAAGGCATCACCTTCCGTGATATCAGCCCATTGATGGCAGATGGCAATGCTTATAGCTATGCTGTTCGTGAAATCGTTCAGTATGCAACTGATAAGAAAATCGACATGATCGTGGGTCCAGAGGCTCGCGGATTTATTGTTGGCTGTCCCGTTGCCTTTGAGTTGGGGATTGGCTTTGCACCTGTTCGTAAACCAGGAAAATTGCCACGTGAAGTCATTTCAGCTGACTATGAAAAAGAGTACGGTATTGATACCTTGACCATGCACGCGGATGCCATCAAACCAGGTCAACGCGTTCTCATCGTAGATGACCTCTTGGCGACAGGTGGTACTGTCAAGGCAACCATTGAAATGATTGAAAGACTTGGCGGAGTTGTAGCCGGTTGTGCGTTCTTGATTGAACTTGATGAGCTTAAAGGCCGTGAAAAAATCGGAGATTACGATTACAAGGTACTTATGCATTATTAATGAAAAACAGTCCTTGGGGCTGTTTTCTCTTCATCTGCTATATAAACAAACTATAGCTAGTTAGAGAAAAACTATAATTGAAAACTATATCTTCTTGCAGTATAATAAAAGGACTAAGTGTTTGAGATTTGACTTCAAACACATTCAATTATTTCTAAAAGAGTACAGTTAGGAGAAGGTTATGCCGATTAGAATTGATAAAAAATTGCCAGCTGTTGAGATTTTACGGACAGAGAATATCTTTGTCATGGATGATCAACGTGCGGCCCACCAAGATATCCGTCCCTTGAAAATTTTGATTTTAAACCTAATGCCCAAAAAAGTGGTCACAGAGACCCAGTTGTTACGGCATTTAGCAAATACTCCTTTGCAATTGGACATAGACTTTCTCTATATGGAGAGCCACCGTTCCAAGACGACTCGTGCAGAGCATATGGAGACTTTTTATAAAACTTTTCCTGAAGTCAAGGACGAGTATTTTGATGGGATGATTATCACAGGGGCTCCGATTGAGCATTTACCATTTGAGGAAGTGGACTATTGGGAGGAATTCAGTCAGGTGCTTGAGTGGTCCAAGACCCATGTCTATTCGACCCTTCATATCTGCTGGGGTGCCCAAGCAGGTCTTTATGCTCGCTATGGAGTTGATAAACACCAGATGGAGCAGAAATTGTCAGGCATTTACCCGCAGGATACCTTGAAAGAGGGCCATCTTCTCTTTCGTGGTTTTGATGATAGCTATGTAGCTCCCCATTCTCGTTATACAGAAATCTATAAGGAAGAGATATTAGGAAAAACCAATCTGGAAATCCTCTCTGAGGGAGAACAAGTCGGCGTTTCTATTTTAGCCAGTCGGGATCTTCGTGAGATTTATAGTTTTGGTCATTTAGAATATGACCGTGATACTCTAGCAAAAGAGTATTTTCGTGATTGTGAGGCAGGACTTAATCCTCATATTCCAGAAAATTACTTCAAAAATGATGATGTGAATGAGACACCGTGTCTCTGTTGGTCTTCATCAGCTGCCCTCTTTTTCAGCAATTGGGTAAACTATGCAGTTTATCAAGAAACCCCTTTTGACTGGAGAAAGGTAGAGGATGATGCGGCTGCATTTGGATATCTATAAGAGGAATTATGACATATTTTGACGCTTTTAAATCAGGGAACTTGGTTTTGCCAAGTGCCCTGCTCTTGCATTTTAAGGAACTCTTTCCTTCCAGTGAAGATTTTCTGGTCTGGCAATTTTTCTATCTACAAAACACCACAGCCCTCGGAGATGTTTCGCCTAGCCAAATAGCTGAAATCATTGGCAAAGAGGTAGCAGATGTCAACCAATCTATTTCGAATTTGACTGAAAATGGTTTGCTACAATATCGAACCATTGAACTAAACGGTGAAATTGAGCTGATTTTTGATGCTAGTTTGGCTTTTGAACGCTTGGATAGCTTACTAGATAGCCAAACTCCAGCTACAACAGTCCCAAACCCGCAGAATCAGTTGAAGGATCTGGTTGAAACTTTTCAGCAGGAATTGGGACGCTTATTAACACCATTTGAAATCGAAGACCTTTCTAAGACTGTCAAAGAAGACGGAGTTAAGGCGGATTTGATCAAGGAAGCTCTCCGAGAGGCCGTTCTCAATGGCAAGCCAAACTGGAAATATATTCAGGCAATCCTACGAAACTGGCGCCATGAAGGCATTCAATCTGTTGCCCAAGTAGAGGCCAAACGAGCAGAGCGAGAAGCGAATAATCCCAAACAAGTTCAGGCTTCGGCTGATTTTCTCGATGCCATGAATTTGTGGCAAGATTAGTCGCTTGAAAAATCTTGAAAATTAGAGTAAGGTTTGCAAGCTCCTTATAAATATGATAGAATAATAGTGAATAAAATGAAAAAAGAGGTATGTGAAATGTCACGTAAACCATTTATCGCTGGTAACTGGAAAATGAACAAAAATCCAGAAGAAGCAAAAGCATTCGTTGAAGCCGTTGCATCAAAACTTCCTTCATCAGACCTTGTTGAAGCAGGTATCGCAGCTCCTGCAGTTGATTTGACAGCTGTTCTTGCTGCTGCAAAAGGTTCAAACCTTAAAGTTGCTGCTCAAAACTGCTACTTTGAAAATGCAGGTGCTTTCACTGGTGAAACTAGCCCACAAGTTTTGAAAGAAATCGGTACTGACTACGTTGTTATCGGTCACTCAGAACGTCGTGACTACTTCCATGAAACTGACGAAGATATCAACAAAAAAGCAAAAGCAATCTTTGCAAACGGTATGCTTCCAATCATCTGTTGTGGTGAGTCACTTGAAACTTACGAAGCTGGTAAAGCAGCTGAATTCGTAGGTGCTCAAGTATCTGCTGCTTTGGCTGGATTGACTGCTGAGCAAGTTGCTGCATCCGTTATCGCTTATGAGCCAATCTGGGCTATCGGTACTGGTAAATCAGCTTCACAAGACGATGCACAAAAAATGTGTAAAGTTGTTCGTGATGTTGTAGCTGCTGACTTTGGTCAAGAAGTTGCTGACAAAGTTCGTGTTCAATACGGTGGTTCAGTTAAACCTGAAAACGTTGCTTCATACATGGCTTGCCCAGACGTGGACGGAGCCCTTGTTGGTGGAGCATCACTTGAAGCTGAAAGTTTCTTGGCATTGCTTGACTTTGTAAAATAATCTAGGTTATTCCAGACAGTCTTTTAAGACTGTCTTTTTTTAAAAAAAATTCTGTATATTTTTCTTAAATTATCAGTCTATTGCAACTTTTCTCAGATAGTACATTTTCCTTGATATCATTTTCTGGTAGTAGTATACTTGTATTATAGCTACTGTGAAGTAGTTATAAAAAAATGAAAAGAGGTAAGAAATATGGTTGAATTGAAAAAAGAAGCAGTAAAAGACGTAACAACATTATCTAAAACAGCGCCAGTAGCATTGGCAAAAACAAAGGAAGTATTGAACCAAGCAGTAGCGGACTTGTATGTGGCTCACATTGCCCTTCACCAAGTTCACTGGTATATGCGTGGTCGTGGCTTCCTCGTATGGCATCCAAAAATGGATGAATACATGGACAGTCTTGATAGCTATCTTGACGAAATCAGTGAACGTTTGATTACTCTTGGTGGAAAACCTTATTCAACTTTGACAGAATTCCTTCAACACAGTGAAATCGAAGAAGAAGAAGGAGAATTCCGTAACGTTGAAGAAAGCTTGGAACGTGTTCTAGCAATTTATCGCTACCTCATCGCTCTTTTCCAAAAAGCTTTGGATGTAACTGACGAAGAAGGTGATGATGTTACAAACGATATCTTTGTTGGGGCTAAGGCTGAACTTGAGAAAACAGTTTGGATGCTTACAGCAGAACTTGGACAAGCTCCTGGTTTGTAAGATATAGTTGCTACCCCTTTTATCATGAGGTGCTTGATAAGTGCCCATGATCAATCATCTTTTAAAAGTCATGTAACTGTAAAAAGGTGCATGACTTTTTTGTTTGCTAGCCCTTAGGAAACATTGTCAAATCTAGGATTTTACGGTATAATAGTTGCTGTTCGAGAAATTTTGATTTTCAAAGAATAGTGAAATGTTATAAGGAGAACCCATGAACAACTTACCAAATTGCCCAAAATGTCATTCAGAATATGTCTACGAAGACGGAAGTCTCTTGGTTTGCCCAGAGTGTGCCTATGAATGGAATCCTGCTGAAGTTGCAGAAGTAGAAGAAGGTGTTGTTGCTATCGATGCCAATGGAAATAAATTGGCTGACGGCGATACTGTAACCCTCATCAAGGACTTGAAAGTAAAAGGTGCACCTAAGGATTTGAAACAAGGAACTCGTGTTAAAAATATCCGTATCGTAGAAGGTGACCACAACATCGACTGTAAGATTGATGGTTTTGGAGCTATGAAACTCAAGTCAGAATTTGTTAAGAAAATCTAGCCATGAAACTGAATTATAAATTTATCTTTTATAGTCGTGTGCTCTTGTTTTTAGCGGCATTTACAGGGGTTTATTTAGAAATTACCAAGCACGGTGGCTTTGGTATGCTCCTTTACTACACAGTGTTGTCCAATCTTTTGGTAACGATTTTCACGGGCTATCTGCTCCGTGTGATGAGCCGTTCAGGTGAAAATTGGCAAAGTCCGACCTTGCTTCGTCTCAAGGGTGGCGTTACCATGAGTATCATGATTACCTGTGTGATTTACCATTTTATGCTTGCTCCGATCGCGACAGACTTTTACCGTGTGGAAAATTTCCTTTGCCACTATATCGTTCCACTCTGGTTTTTAGCCGACACCCTCTTCTTTGATAAACGGGGTCAATACAAGATCTGGGATCCAGTCTTGTGGACCATCTTGCCCTTGGTTTATATGATTTTTGCCTTGTTTAATGGCTTGGTCTTAAAACTCAATATTCCGAATTCCAAGGACAATCCCTTCCCTTATTTCTTTTTAAATGTGAACAAGGGTTGGGACGTGGTTATCAAATGGTGTTTGATCATTTTTGCGGCCTATATGGTTGCAGGCTTCATCTTCTATCTGATCAAGCAAATCAAGCGAAAATAGTCTTCCTATTAGGAAAGTTAGGACGGAGTCTCTAGTTCAATCGGGCTCCTTCTTTTCTTGCCATCTTCCTTTTAAAAGGATCAACAGTGAGAAATATACAGAAAGAAAATTCATGAAACAATATTTAGAACGGGCTAGTATTTTGGCCCTCTCCCTCGTTTTGATTACCTCCTTTTCCATTTCAAGCGCTCTGCCAGCCATGTTTGACTACTATCAAGGCTACCCCAAAGAACAAATCGAGCTTCTCGTTAGCCTCCCTTCTTTTGGGATTATGATTATGCTAGTCTTAAATGGGGTTTTGGAACGTTTGTTGCCTGAACGTCTTCAGATTAGTCTGGGCCTTGTCATCCTCTCTATCGGTGGAACAGCTCCCTTCTGGTATCAGGATTATAACTTTGTCTTTGCTATGCGGATTTTATTTGGCTTGGGTGTGGGGATGATCAATGCCAAGGCCATTTCCATTATCAGTGAACGCTATCACGGAAAGACACGGATCCAGATGCTAGGTCTAAGGGGATCAGCAGAGGTGGTTGGTGCTTCGATTTTAACTCTAATGGTAGGTCAACTCCTTTCCTTTGGATGGACAGCGACCTTTTTAGCTTATAGTGCTGGATTTTTAGTGTTGATCCTTTATCTGCTATTTGTCCCTTATGGCAAAGAAAAGAAAGAGACTAAGAAAAAAGAGGTTGAAAGCGTTCGTCTGACAGGACAGATGAAAGGCTTGATTTTCCTTTTGGCTGTTGAAGCAGCAGTCGTTGTCTGTACCAACACAGCTATCACCATTCGTATTCCTAGTCTGATGGTAGAAAGAGGTCTAGGGGATGCCCAGTTATCGAGTTTGGTTTTAAGTATCATGCAGTTGATTGGTATCTTGGCAGGTGTGAGTTTTTCTTTCTTTATCTCTCTGTTTAAAGAAAGGTTGCTTCTTTGGTCAGGTATCACCTTTGGATTGGGTCAGATTGTGATTGCCTTGTCTCCGTCATTGGGTGTGATGGTAGTTGGAAGTGTTGTGGCAGGTTTTGCCTACAGCGTAGCCTTGACCACTGTCTTTCAGCTTCTTTCTGAAAGAATCCCAGCCAAGCTCCTTAATCAGGCAACATCTTTTGCAGTGCTAGGATGCAGCTTTGGAGCCTTTACGACACCTTTCATTCTTGGGGCGATTGGCTTTGTGACTCAAAACGGTATGTTGGTCTTCACCATTCTAGGATGCTGGTTGATTGTCACTTCTATCTTTGTGATGTACGCACTTCAAAAGAGAGCTTAGGATTGATTTCCTAAGTTTTTCTTTTCGGGAATTTTGTACCCAGACAATTATTGGTTTTTAAACTTGTTTACACTTTTATTTCCTGATAAAATAGAAGTTATGACAAGATATAAAGCAATCATTTCCTATGACGGTTATGCCTTTGCTGGTTTTCAGCGCCAGCCTCATGCGCGGAGCGTTCAAGAGGAAATCGAAAAAACCTTAACGAGACTCAATAAGGGGCAAGCCATCACTGTTCATGGTGCTGGTAGGACGGATAGTGGGGTCCATGCTCTTGGTCAGGTCATTCATTTTGATCTCCCTTATCAGATGGATGAGGAAAAACTCCGTTTTGCTCTAGATACCCAGTCTCCTGAAGATATCGATGTGATTTTGATTGAGATTGTGGCCGATGATTTTCATTGCCGTTATGCAAAACATAGCAAGATCTATGAGTTTATCGTGGATAGAGGGCGCCCCAAAAATCCCATGCGTCGTCACTACGCTACTCACTTTCCCTATCCGCTCGATGTGGAGCGGATGCAGATAGCAATCAAAAAGCTAGAGGGTACCCATGATTTCACCGGTTTTACAGCATCTGGAACCAGTGTAGAGAACAAGGTTCGCACCATCACAGAAGCAAGTTTAACAGTCGATGAGACAGGGCAGTTTTTGACCTTTACCTTTTCAGGAAATGGCTTCTTGTATAAGCAGATTCGCAATATGGTGGGGACTCTTCTCAAAATCGGAAATAATCGAATGCTAGTAGAGCAGATTGACCTCATCTTGGAGAAGAAGGACAGACAGCTTGCAGGTCCAACAGCAGCACCAAATGGCTTGTATTTGAAGGAGATTCGATATGAAGAATAATCGTATTTTAGCACTTTCTGGGAATGATATTTTTAGTGGTGGTGGCCTGTCAGCTGATTTGGCTACCTATACTTTGAACGGCTTGCATGGTTTCGTAGCAGTGACTTGTTTGACAGCCTTGACAGAAAAGGGGTTTGAAGTCTTTCCTACGGATGATACTATTTTCCAACATGAGTTGGATAGCTTGCGTGACGTGGACTTTGCGGGGATTAAGATTGGTCTTCTCCCTACTGTCAGTGTGGCTGAGAAGGCCTTGGATTTCATTAAGCAACGTCCTGGAGTGCCAGTGGTATTGGACCCAGTCTTGGTCTGCAAGGAAACGCATGATGTAGCGGTCAGCCAACTCTGTCAAGAGTTGATTCGCTTTTTCCCTTATGTGAGTGTGATTACTCCTAATCTCCCAGAAGCAGAATTGCTAGCAGATCAGGAGATCAAAACCTTGGAAGATATGAAAGCTGCAGCGCAGAAATTGCATGATTTAGGAGCGCCAGCAGTTATTATCAAGGGAGGCAATCGTCTCAGACAAGATAAGGCTGTGGATGTCTTTTATGATGGACAAACTTTTACTGTCCTAGAAAATCCCGTTATCCAAGGGCAAAATGCTGGTGCAGGTTGTACCTTTGCCTCAAGCATTGCCAGTCACTTGGTTAAAGGTGATGAACTTTTAACAGCAGTGGAGAGCTCTAAAGCTTTCGTTTACCGTGCCATTGCACAAGCAGATCAATATGGAGTAAGACAATATGAAGCAAACAAAAACAACTAAAATCGCCCTTGTATCCCTTCTAACCGCCCTTTCTGTGGTTCTAGGTTATTACTTGAAAATTGGAACGCCAACAGGAATATTGACTCTCTTGGATGCAGGTATTTTCTTTACTGCCTTTTACTTTGGCAGTAAAGAAGGAGCTGTCGTTGGAGGACTAGCAGGATTCCTAATTGACCTTTTATCAGGCTATCCACAGTGGATGTTCTTTAGTTTAGTGAACCATGGCTTGCAAGGATTTTTTGCAGGTTTTAAAGGGAAGTGGCAATGGCTAGGCCTTGTCTTGGCTACTGTCGTCATGGTAAGTGGCTATGCCCTAGGTTCTACCCTGATGAATGGCTGGTCAGCAGCCTTACCAGAAATCCTTCCAAACTTCCTGCAAAATACCTTGGGAATGGTTGTGGGGTTTGTAGTCTTTCAGAGTGTTAAGAAGATAAAACCCAATTTGTAAAATTAAGCTAGTCAGAAAAAGTCATCTATGTAAGGCTCAGATAAACTACCACATTTGTCTGAAAGGAACTATACACATCTTACTACAAACGAACTTGTAATGATAGAGGCTTACTACAAAGAAAGTCTAAAAGTTACAGATATTGCAAAAGCTCTTGGAAGATCAAAACAGACAACCTACAATGTGCTCAACTATCTGAAAGAGGAGCACTCTGCTTATGATTACTATAAGCGATATAAAGTCAATAAGAAACGCTGTGCCAGGAATAAAACAAGTCTTACGCAAGCAGAAAAAGACTATATTCAAACTCATTTAGATCTAAGCTGGAGCCTTGATGTCATTAAGGGAGTTTATCCAGATAGGATTTCTTGTTCTATGAGAACTCTCTTTCAACTAGCAGACCGTGGTATTTTCAAGAAAGAGAACCTCCCCTGGAAAGGCAAAAGAAAATCAAATGGTCATAGCGAAAAACGAGGAAAACAAGCGTTGCGCAGTGATTTTCGTGAGAGAGTAGACAGTTAACCTAATTTTAAGACGGAATTCGGTCATCTAGAAGGGGATACAATTGTGGGAGAAAAACACAAAAGTGCAGTCATTACCTTAGTAGAAC
Source organism: Streptococcus mitis ATCC 6249 (assembly GCF_000146585.1). Classification (GTDB taxonomy): domain Bacteria; phylum Bacillota; class Bacilli; order Lactobacillales; family Streptococcaceae; genus Streptococcus; species Streptococcus mitis_AZ. The sequence goes on from NZ_GL397179.1 coordinate 699,394, forward strand.
GCCTCTCAAAAGCCATCATCACATTGAAAACCAATGGACGGAAAGCAAGTGATATTGAGGCCTCCATCAATCAATCAATGGTTGTCTCAAGTTCCCAGTCATCTCTTTAAATCGATAACGTTTGATTGTGGGAAAGAATTTTCTAATTGGAAATCTATTTCGAATGTACATGACATTGATATTTTCTTTGCGAATCTAGGATGTCCTGGTCAACGAGATCTCAATGAACATTCTAATGGCTTATTAAGACGAAATGGATTACCGAAACAAATGGATTTTACTAATATTTCTCAAAATTATTTATCAGCTATAGCTGATAAAAGAAATAGAATTCCTAGAAAATCATTGAATTATCAATCACCTTACCAAGTTTTTCTGAGTTACTTGAAAAGTCTAGCTTAATTTGACAATTTAGGAAATAAAAAAGTCAGCTATTTGAGCTGACTTTTTGCTTGTCTCTATGTTTAATCAAAATAAAGCAAGTCCTTGCTGGTGCTGGTAAAGAGGTCAAATCCATCCTTGGTGACAACACCACAGTCTTCAATACGAACACCGACTTTACCCGGGATATAGATACCTGGTTCAACTGAGAAGCACATGCCTTCTTCGATGACCATGTCGTTTCCTTCCATGATAGAAGGGAATTCGTGGACATCCATACCGATACCGTGACCGAGACGGTGGTTGAAGTACTCGCCATAACCGGCTTTTTCGATGACTTCACGTGCGGCGCGGTCTACTTCATGAGCAGTCACACCTGGCTTGATGAAGTCAAGGGCAGCTTGTTGGGCTTCTAGAGTCAAGTTATAAATATCCTGCTTGAATTGGTCTGGTTTGCCGACAGCTACTGTACGAGTCATGTCTGAGGCGTAGCCATTAACCATGACACCTAAGTCAAAGAGGAGAAGAGCGTTATTTTCGACCTTGTTCGCTCCAGGGATTCCGTGAGGATTTGCAGCGTTATCACCAGTCAAGACCATGGTATCAAAGCTCATTTCATAACCTTCACGCTTCATAGCAAAGTCGATTTGGGCAATGATATCTGTCTCAGTCTTATCAAGAGAAATATTGTCAAAACCAACTTTTACAGCTTTATCAGCATAGAGCCCTGCAACCATCATTTTTTGGACCTCGTCAGCTGATTTGATGAGGCGCATGCGTTGGATGCGAGGAGTGAGGTTTTCAAACTCAGCAGTTTCAAAAACTGTTTTCAAACCATGGTATTTGGTTAAGATGAGATTGTCAAACTCGACTGCCACACGTCTGAAGTCTAACTGTGGCAAGGCATTTTGGATTTTCTTCCAAGGGTTTTCAGAGTCCACATAGCCCACAACTGGGAAAGAGACAGTGCTGCTTGCACGCTCAACCTCAAGGGCTGGGACAAAGAGTAGAGGTTCCTGATCTGCTAGAACAAAGAGGAACATTTGGCGTTCATGGGGATCACTGTAAAAGCCAGTGAGGTAATTAATAGTGACGGGGTCAGATACGACAGCGACGTCTAGTTTTTCTGATTCAAGATATGTTAGGATTTGTTGTAATTTAGACATATGCTACCTTCTTTCTACCCCTCTATTTTGGCAAAAAAAGAGAGAAAATGCAAGGGAGAAGGGTAAAAGAACAGGCAAAAAGAACCCCGACAAGATAGCGGAGTTCTTTGATATGGTTTTCCTTGGTTTAAGAAAAGTCAGCCTTGCTTTTGACGTCGCTGTATTCTTCAGCGATTTCTTGACTGAGGATGTCCTCATAGGCAGGGAGTTGGATATCCTGACCGTATTTCTTCTTAAGAGCAGTAGTGACCAGGCGATAAGCTAGTTTGGCATTACGAGAGAGGATAGGTCCGTGGAAGTAGGAACCAAAGACATTCTTATAATGAACCCCTTCGCCGATCTTTTCTTCGTTATTTCCATTTCCATAGACAACCTGACCCAGCGGTTTTTGGTTATCTGAGAGGAAGGTACGGCCCTGGTGATTTTCAAATCCATAGTAGGTTTCATTGAAATCTTCATTGTGAATCTTGATGTCACCGATAAAGCGGTTATTGGTCTGGTTGAGGGTATAGTGGCCCATGACCCCTAGACCTTCGATGCGCTTGCCTGAAGCTTCAACATAATATTGACCCAATAGTTGGAAACCACCGCAGATGGCTAGAACAACACCATCGTTTTGGATGTAGTTGTCAATGCTCTCTTTTTTAGCAGGAAGATCGCCAGCGATGATGCTTTGTTCAAAGTCTTGACCGCCACCGAAAAAGGCGATATCATAGTGGTTTTCATCAAAGTCATCATGGAGAGAAACGATGTCAACCGTCACATGAGCTCCCAGTTTTTCAGCCACATACTTGAGCATAAGGATGTTTCCATTGTCTCCATAGGTATTCATGAGGTTTCCATAGAGGTGGGCAATGTTGAGCCGATAAGGGTAGTTGCCAGCTTTTGAGGAAAGTGAAGTATAAACCATTAGTTCATCTCCTTTCTAACAATCTGACGACTAGCCAGCAGTTCGCGGAATTCCAGCATAGCAGTATAGGTAGCCAGGATATAGGCATGTTTGCAGTCTTGGTTCTCAATGGTTTTGAGAACTTGCTCCAGATTGCTTGTTTCAGTGATTTTATCAGCTGGGTATCCTGTCACCCGTAGACGACGCGCGATTTCAGAATGACGAACACCACCAGCGTTGATTTCAGGAATGTCCATGTCAGTGATTTGTTCAAAGTCCGCATCCCAGATCCAGCTGGTATCTATTCCATCTGCATAGTTGGCGTTGAGAAGGACAGATAGGCTAAATGGATAAGGAGCTAGTTTAATCATCTCGATAGCCTGAGTTGCACCGACTGGATTCTTAATCAAGACGAGAGTACATTCCTTGTCGCCGATATGGAAGGTTTCCTGACGACCAAAGACTGCACGACTCTTGTCAAATCCTTGTTTGATCCGCTGTGAATCTGCACCGAGGAAGCGAGCAATGGCAACCGCAGCAAGGGCATTGTAGATGTTGTAAAGTCCACCGATTTGGATTCCGTATTCTTGTCCGTCAATGACAAAACGAGAGCGATTGTTGGTTAACTCAACCAATTCTGTCAGACGGTAGTCCAAGTCAGGTCGTTTGCAGCTACAATTTTCGCAGATATAGGCACCCAAGTTGGCATAGGTATTGTGTTCGTATTTGAGGATACCTTGGCAGTCAGGACAGAGGATTCCTTCGGTATTGTAGTGAGCTAGTTGGGCTGGTCCTTTTTCCAAGTCAAAACCAAAATACTGAACTGGATTTGGAATAGCTGGCTTGTAGAAAAGTGGACTGTCACCATTGAGGAGAACAGTAGCCGTAGGCACCTTACGAATGGCATCCAAAATCATGTTATAAGTTGTGTAAATCTCACCATAGCGGTCCATCTGGTCACGGAAAATATTAGTAATGACAAAAAGGCTAGGATGGATGTAGTCACAGATACGAGATAGACTGGCCTCGTCAATTTCTAGAACGGCAATGTTTTTCCCAGTTTTAGAGGAATTGGCCGTCAAGAAGGTTGTCGTAATCCCTGTGATCATATTGGCACCGCTTGGATTGGTCAGAACCTGACCATAGACTTCTTTTAAAATGCCGACAGTGAGGGCAGTTGTCAGGGTTTTCCCATTGGTTCCAGTGACCACGACAATCTCGTAGTTCTTAGCTAGATTTTGTAAAATATCTTTATCAAATTGAAGGGCAAGTTTTCCAGGGAGTGTACTTCCACGTCCAAGACGACTCAAAATAAAGTGAGAAGAACGCCCAGCAAGAAGGCCCAAAGTAGTTTTTAATTTCATGTTTCTATTATATCATAAAAGAAAGAAAAGACAGATTTGAGATTTCGCATAAACAAAAACAGCCCGATGAGGGCTGTTAGATACGATGTAGTCTCAACTTAAATCGCAAACAAGTCATTCAAGTTCTCAGCCAAGGTTGGGTGAGTGAAGATTTGTTTTGTGAAGTAAGTATAAGGAATCTTGTTGTCCATTGCAACAGTGATGATGTTAATGATTTCTTGAGAACCTTCTGAGAAGATAGTTGCACCGAGAATTTCTTTTGTTTCAGTGTTGACAACAGCTTTAAAAGCACCTCGAAGGTCGCCATTTACATGACCACGAGGCATCGCAGCAACAGGGATTTCCTTGACAGCGTATGGAAGTTTCAAATCAGCTGCTTGGCTTTCTGTCAAACCAACTTGTGAAAGTGCTGGTGTGATGAACATGGTGTTTGGCACATTAAGACGGTCTTCAAGTGTGTAGCTGCCATCTCCAGCAAGGTAACTATAGACAACACGGAAGTCATCAAGTGAGATGTAGGTAAATTGAGGTCCACCGTTGACGTCTCCAACTGCAAAGACACCAGGAACGTTTGTTTGACAATGTTTGTCTACCTTGATAGCACCACGCTCAGTTAGTTCAATATCTGTATTTTCAAGTTGAAGTGGTTCTACGTTTGGCTTACGTCCAGTTGCGTAGAGAAGGGCGTCGAAACGGTAAGTTTCATTTTCAGTTACGACGAGAACTTGGTCACCGTCGTTTTTGATTTCAGTAGTACGGATGTTCTGAAGCAATTCAATGCCGTCTTCTTCCATGTATTGTTTAGCAAGAGCTGCAATGGAAGGTTCTGCACGAGGTAGGAAAGTATCCAAGGCATCTAGGACTGTGACTTTGCTACCAAGTTTGTTGTAGAGTCCTGCAAATTCAAGACCGATGTTTCCACCACCAAGAACTCCAAGTTTCTCAGGCAATTTGTCCAAGTTTTGGATACCTGTTGAGTCAAAGACGTTTTTACTTGTAGCAAGTCCAGGGATTGGCAAAACGTTTGAAACAGCACCAGTGTTGATAACGATAGTTTCAGCAGTCAGCTCTTGTTTTTCATCACCAGCCTGGATTTCGATGACTTTGTTTGAAAGGAAGTGAGCTTCCGCATCAAAGATCTCCGCCCCTGTACCCGCAACAGTAGCATAGTTTTTACCGTTAAGGCGACTAGTGATGGTATTTTTGGTAGCAATGACTTCTTCAAAAGACAAGTCTTTCTCAGCAGCAACTAATAAGGTCTTAGTTGGGATACAACCGATGTTGATACAAGTTCCACCGTACATAGCTTTGCTACGTTCAACCAGGGCAACTTTTTTGCCAGCTGAAGCTAGTTTACCAGCCAGTGTTTTCCCAGCTTTACCAAATCCAATAACGATTAAATCATATGTTAACATTTATAGTCCTCCTATTCGAATTTCATTCTAGCACAAGAAAAAAACTTTTGCACAATTCTGCTACGAAAAAGACAGAAAAAGATAAAAACGCTTTCCAGACAAAAAACTAGTAATTTTTTGACAAGCTTGATAAACTAAAATCCTATCTATTTTTATATAAAATAGAATAAATGTTCGAAAATAGGGGGGGTTATGAAATCGAATCGTTATATTATTGCCTTTGCTGGGGTCATTTTACACTTAATGCTGGGTTCGACTTATGCTTGGAGTGTTTATCGCAACCCTATTATTGAAAAAACGGGATGGGATCAGGCTTCTGTTGCCTTTGCCTTCAGTCTAGCAATCTTTTGTTTGGGATTATCGGCTGCATTTATGGGGCGTTTGGTAGAAAAATTTGGTCCGAGAGTCATGGGGAGTCTATCTGCTTTTCTATACGCAGGTGGAAATATCTTAACAGGATTTGCAATAGATCGGCAGGAGCTGTGGTTGTTGTATCTCGCTTATGGCATTTTAGGTGGGCTTGGTTTGGGAGCAGGCTATATTACCCCTGTGTCAACGATTATAAAATGGTTTCCTGATAAACGTGGTCTCGCAACAGGTTTAGCGATTATGGGGTTTGGTTTTGCTTCTTTATTGACTAGTCCCATAGCGCAACATCTCATCGCAGGGGTAGGGCTTGTAGAAACTTTTTATATTTTAGGTGCAAGTTACTTTATTATCATGCTCCTAGCTTCACAATTCATTAAGCGTCCAAATGAGCAAGAGCTTGCAATTTTATCTGTTTCAGGGAAAGAAAAAACAGCCTCTTTGACGCAAGGAATGGCTGCGAATCAGGCCCTGAAAAGTAATCGGTTTTATATACTTTGGATTATTTTCTTTATCAACATAGCTTGTGGTTTAGGCTTAATTTCAGCGGCATCGCCAATGGCACAGGAGATGGCTGGCTTGTCTACAAGTCATGCAGCAGTAATGGTGGGCGTTTTAGGGATTTTCAATGGGTTTGGTCGTTTGCTCTGGGCGAGTTTATCTGACTATATCGGTCGCCCTCTAACCTTTAGTATATTACTGCTTGTCAATCTTTTCTTTTCTCTCTCACTTTGGCTCTTTACGGATTCCGTTTTATTTGTAGTCGCTATGTCTATTTTGATGACTTGCTATGGAGCTGGTTTTTCATTGATTCCGGCTTATCTCAGTGATATTTTTGGAACCAAGGAATTGGCAGCTCTGCATGGATATATTTTAACAGCTTGGGCAATGGCTGGTTTAGCAGGGCCTATTTTATTAGCAGAGACTTATAAAATAGCTCATTCTTACACACAAACCTTGTTCGTTTTTCTCATTTTATATAGTATAGCCTTGGCTTTGTCTTATTATCTAGGGCGTTCAATCAAAAAGGAAATCCAAAAACCGCTTACATGATTTTCCTTAAGGATTCTACTATCTTTTGCCCCGCTCTTGTGTTATACTAGATAGGTTGCAAAGAAACTCATACTTTTCTTTCGTGGAAAAGAAGCAACACGGTATCTCGTTTGAAGAAGATACGTCATGAAAAGAAAAGTATATACTAAGCGCTATAGGATGGCTTCGCACCATCTTTAGAAAGAAGAAAAACGTGAAATTTAATGAATTTAACTTGTCTGCTGATTTGCTAGCAGAGATTGAAAAAGCTGGATTTGTAGAAGCAAGTCCCATCCAAGAACAGACCATTCCCTTGGCTCTCGAAGGAAAAGACGTTATCGGTCAAGCTCAGACTGGTACAGGGAAAACCGCAGCCTTTGGCTTGCCAACCCTTGAAAAAATCCGTACAGAAGAAGCAACTATCCAAGCCTTGGTCATCGCTCCAACTCGTGAACTCGCTGTTCAAAGCCAAGAGGAACTCTTCCGATTTGGCCGTAGCAAGGGAGTGAAAGTTCGCTCAGTTTATGGTGGTTCAAGCATCGAGAAACAAATCAAGGCCCTTAAATCTGGTGCCCATATCGTGGTAGGAACACCAGGCCGTCTTTTGGACTTGATTAAACGCAAGGCTTTGAAATTGCATGATATTGAAACCCTCATCCTTGATGAAGCGGATGAAATGCTCAATATGGGCTTCCTTGAAGACATCGAAGCTATTATCTCGCGTGTCCCTGAAAGTCGTCAAACCTTGCTCTTTTCAGCAACCATGCCTGAAGCCATCAAACGTATCGGTGTTCAGTTTATGAAAGAACCTGAGCATGTGAAGATTGCTGCAAAGGAATTGACAACAGAGCTGGTGGACCAGTATTATATCCGTGTCAAGGAACAAGAAAAATTTGATACTATGACGCGTCTCATGGATGTGGAACAACCAGAGCTTGCTATCGTATTTGGTCGTACCAAACGCCGTGTAGATGAATTGACTCGTGGTCTTAAAATCCGTGGCTTTCGTGCAGAAGGGATTCATGGTGATTTGGACCAAAACAAACGTCTTCGTGTCCTTCGGGATTTTAAAAATGGCAATCTAGATGTTCTGGTAGCGACTGACGTGGCAGCCCGTGGTTTGGACATTTCAGGAGTGACTCATGTCTACAACTACGATATTCCACAAGATCCTGAAAGTTATGTTCACCGTATCGGTCGTACAGGTCGTGCTGGTAAGTCAGGTCAATCCATTACCTTCGTAGCTCCAAATGAAATGGGCTATCTCCAAATCATCGAAAACTTGACCAAGAAGCGCATGAAAGGCCTTAAACCTGCAAGTGCAGAGGAAGCCTTCCAAGCTAAAAAGCAAGTGGCGCTCAAGAAAATCGAACGTGATTTCGCAAATGAAGAAATTCGTTCCAACTTTGAGAAATTTGCTAAAGACGCTCGTAAATTAGCGGCTGAATTTAGTCCTGAAGAATTGGCTATGTATATCTTGAGTCTGACTGTCCAAGATCCTGATAGCCTTCCAGAAGTGGAGATTGCACGTGAAAAACCATTGCCATTTAAACCATCAGGTAATGGCTTCGGTGGCAAATCTAAGGGAGGTCGAGGAGGTCATCGTGGAGACGACCGTCGAGACCGTGATCGCCGTGGCAATGGTCGTCGCGATGAGTTCAAGAAAGGTAGTCGTGGAAACGACCGCTTTGATAAAGACAGACGTTACCGTAATAAAGACAATAAAAAACCTCGCAACACTTCAAGCGAAAAGAAAACAGGCTTTGTTATTCGTAACAAGGGAGACAAATAGGAAAAAGCGATTCACTGGGTGAATCGCTTTTATATATAAGGAGACCAAGGGTAAAAGAAGATGGTTGATAGTAAAGGATAGGTGAAACGGAAAGGGATTTATCATGTCATCTTCTTATAATGTTATAATATCAAAAACAAAATAGGATGTCAATAAAAAATTGCTTTTTTTCTAAAATATTTTTGCTGTTCAAAATTGCAATTAAATAAGCAATTTTCAGATAATAATTGAAAATTCAGGCTCTTTATGTTATAATGATAGCGATTAAATGCGAGGTAAAAAATGGCACATTTATTAGAAAAAACAAGAAAAATTACTTCCATCTTGAAACGCTCAGAGGAACAACTTCAAGATGAACTTCCCTACAATGCGATTACACGCCAGTTGGCAGATATCATTGATTGTAACGCTTGTATTGTGAATAGTAAGGGACGTCTCTTGGGCTATTTCATGCGTTACAAGACAAATACAGATCGAGTAGAGCAGTTTTTCCAAACTAAGATTTTCCCAGAGGACTATGTGCAAGGGGCAAACATGATTTACGATACAGAAGCTAATCTTACTGTAGATCATGATTTGAGTATCTTCCCAGTCGAAAGTCGCTCTGATTTTCCAGATGGCTTGACAACCATTGCTCCGATTCATGTATCAGGGATTCGCCTAGGTTCCTTGATTATTTGGCGCAATGATAAGAAATTTGAAGATGAGGATTTGATTCTTGTTGAGATTGCGAGCACGGTGGTAGGGATTCAACTCTTGAACTTCCAACGTGAAGAAGATGAGAAAAATATTCGCCGTCGTACGGCTGTTACCATGGCGGTCAATACCCTTTCCTATTCAGAACTTCGTGCCGTTTCAGCTATTTTAGCTGAGCTGGATGGAAATGAAGGACAGCTGACTGCGTCTGTTATTGCAGACCGTATTGGCATTACACGTTCAGTGATTGTCAATGCGCTTCGTAAATTGGAGTCTGCGGGAATTATTGAGAGTCGCTCATTAGGAATGAAGGGGACTTATCTCAAAGTTCTAATTGGTGATATTTTTGAGGAAGTGAAAAAGAGGGACTACTAATGGCAAAGGCTTTAATCTCGATTGACTATACAGAGGATTTCGTAGCAGACCATGGAAAGCTAACTGCTGGAGTGCCAGCTCAAGCTATATCAGAGGCAATCAATCAAGTAACTAGACTGGCTTTTGATCGAGGAGACTATGTCTTCTTCACTATTGATGCTCATGAGGAGAAGGATACCTTCCACCCGGAAAGTAAACTCTTTCCACCGCACAACATCATTGGGACTAGTGGCCGTAACCTCTATGGCCCCCTAGCTGATTTCTATGCGGAAAATAAGGACGATAGTCGCGTCTTTTGGATGGACAAACGTCACTATTCAGCATTTTCAGGAACGGATCTCGATATTCGCCTGCGAGAACGTCGGGTTACTACAGTTATCTTGACAGGGGTTCTGACCGATATTTGTGTCCTTCATACGGCTATTGATGCCTACAATTTAGGTTATGACATTGAAGTTGTCAAACCTGCGGTTGCCTCTATCTGGCCAGAAAATCATCAGTTTGCTCTAGGACATTTTAAGAACACTCTGGGAGCTAAATTGCTAGATGAAAATCTGTCTGAAATTAAAGAATGATTCCCTTGGAAAAATGAAAAAAATCTGAAAAAAGTGTTGACAAAGATTTTGAAAGTTGATATACTAGTAAAGTAATCGACGCGGGGATGGCGGAATTGGCAGACGCGCAGGACTAAGGATCCTGTGACCGCTTTAGGTCGTGAGGGTTCAAGTCCCTCTCTCCGCATAGGGTAAGAGTTAGCTTTGGCTAGCTCTTTTTGTTTTTTCAAGGAGGGCTAGAGCTGCAGTTCGACTATCGGAAGAGATTGGTATCAAGAACTGTCTTTTTATGAGAAAGCTTGCTATACTAAGGGTGAGAGAAAGGAATGTCAAATCATGTGTGTCGAATGTTATAGTGAGAAAAATCGTGTGACCCCCTTACTGAACCCTCTGGAGTGTTTAAGAGAGCATAGGCAATATATTTGTAGCCATTGTGGTCGTTGTATCTGTATAGAGCATACGAAAAACGGTTTACAGCGTTGGAATTTTCCGTTCAAATCGCTAGAAATTGCTAGCTATTATTTACGGGCGGCAGATTATAGTATGAAGACAAGCTGTGGCATTTACCAAATCAAGTCAAATAAAGGAAGGATTTCATATAAGATTTTTGCCAACAGGGAAGCTTTAGCAGACTACCTCAAGAAGAATCCAGATAAAAGATGCGACAACTTGCAACCAAGCTTTTCTATCTAGCCTTATCAAGAATTTCCTCAAACACAAGTCAGGAAATTAAAAGTCGAAGAAATTGAAAAATACTTAGCTGAAAGATGATGCCCATCATATATAGAATGAAGTAGATTTTTGATTAGTAAATTATTTGTTTAGATAAGAAGAAAAGTTAGCGGACGCTAGCTTTTTTATTTTTTATAAAAAATAAATCAAAAAGTTTTTTCGATTTCATAAACATTTCATATTTGGATTTTATAATAATCTTACAAATATGGAGGTGACAAATGAATCCAATCCAAAGAGCTTGGGCTTATGTCAGCAGAAAACGACTGAGAAGTTTTATTTTATTTCTGATTTTATTTGTTCTTTTAGCAGGAATTTCAGCCTGTTTGACTCTGATGAAGTCCAACAAAACAGTAGAAAGCAATCTTTACAAATCACTCAATACTTCATTTTCTATCAAAAAGATAGAAAATGGACAGACCTTCAAGTTGTCGGACCTAGCATCCGTGAGCAAGATTAAGGGACTGGAAAATGTCTCTCCTGAACTCGAAACGGTCGCAAAACTGAAAGACAAGGAAGCAGTGAGTGGTGAGCAGAGCGTTGAACGTGATGATTTGTCAGCTGCAGACAAGAACTTGGTTAGCTTAACGGCTCTCGAGGATTCATCCAAGGATGTCACCTTTACCAGTTCGGCTTTCAATCTAAAAGAAGGGCGACACCTTCAAAAAGGGGACTCCAAGAAAATCCTCATCCACGAAGAGTTGGCTAAGAAGAACGGTCTTTCGCTTCATGACAAGATTCGCTTGGATGCTGGACAGTCAGAATCTGGAAAAGGACAAACAGTTGAGTTTGAAATTGTTGGCATCTTTTCTGGTAAAAAACAAGAGAAATTTACAGGCTTGTCTTCTGACTTCAGTGAAAACCAAGTCTTTACAGACTATGAAAGTAGCCAAACCCTTTTGGGAAATAGTGAACCTCAAGTTAGTGCAGCGCGCTTCTATATAGAAAATCCTAAGGAAATGGACGGACTCATGAAGCAGGTGGAAAACTTGGCCTTGGAAAATCAAGGCTATCAAGTCGAAAAGGAAAACAAGGCCTTTGAACAGATCAAAGACTCAGTGGCAACCTTCCAAACCTTCCTAACTATCTTTCTTTATGGAATGTTGATAGCTGGAGCTGGAGCCTTAATTTTGGTCTTGTCTCTCTGGTTGAGAGAAAGGGTCTACGAAGTAGGGATTTTACTGGCACTTGGAAAAGGCAAGAGCTCAATCTTCCTACAGTTCTGTTTAGAGGTGGTGTTGGTATCTCTTGGAGCTTTGCTTCCATCCTTTATTGCTGGGAAAGCCATTACATCCTATCTGCTACAAACTGTACTAGCAAGTGGAGATCAGGCAACCTTACAAGACACACTAGCTAAAGCAAGCAGTCTATCAACCAGTCTCCTATCCTTTACAGAATCCTATGTCTTTCTGCTCTTGATTGGTTGCTTGTCCGTAGCTCTTTGTTTCCTATTCTTATTTAGAAAATCACCTAAGGAAATTTTATCATCTATTAGTTAAGAAGGAGAAATCATGACTTTATTACAATTGCAAGATGTTACCTACCGTTATAAGAACACTGCTGAGGCAGTTTTATATCAGATCAAGTATAATTTTGAACCCGGAAAGTTTTATAGTATCATTGGTGAGTCAGGAGCAGGAAAATCCACTCTCTTGTCCCTGCTTGCTGGTCTAGATAGTCCTGTTGAAGGTTCTATCCTTTTCCAAGGAGAGGACATTCGGAATAAGGGATATTCTTACCATCGCATGCACCATATTTCTCTAGTCTTTCAAAATTATAACTTGATAGATTATCTTTCTCCACTGGAAAATATCCGCTTGGTCAACAAAAAAGCCAGCAAGGATACTCTTCTTGAACTTGGTTTGGATGAAAGTCAGATCAAGCGGAACGTTCTCCAGTTATCAGGTGGTCAACAGCAACGTGTTGCTATTGCTCGCAGTTTGGTATCAGAAGCTCCAGTTATTCTAGCTGATGAGCCAACAGGAAATCTGGACCCTAAAACTGCTGGAGATATTATCGAACTGCTCAAATCACTTGCCGAGAAAACAGGTAAATGTGTCATCGTCGTTACGCACAGTAAAGAAGTGGCGCAAGCGTCAGATATTACACTTGAGTTGAAGGACAAGAAACTGACTGAAACTCGCAATACTACTAAATAATATGAGCTTGTTTTGATAGAATTATGAAATCAAATCTAGAAAGGGAACCTATGTTACACAACGCATTTGCCTATGTTACAAGGAAGTTTTTCAAATCGATTGTTATCTTCCTGATTATTCTCCTCATGGCGAGCTTGAGTTTGGTCGGTTTGTCGATCAAGGGAGCTACAGCCAAGGCTTCTCAGGAGACCTTTAAAAATATCACCAATAGCTTCTCCATGCAAATCAATCGACGCGTCAATCAAGGAACGCCTCGAGGTTCTGGGAATATCAAGGGTGAGGACATCAAAAAAATCACCGAAAACAAGGCCATCGAGTCTTATGTTAAACGTATCAATGCTATCGGAGATTTGACTGGATATGACCTTATCGAAACGCCAGAAACCAAGAAAAATCTCACCGCAGACCGTGCCAAACGGTTTGGAAGTAGTTTGATGATTACAGGTGTCAATGACTCCTCAAAAGAAGATAAGTTTGTCTCTGGCTCATATAAGCTGGTTGAAGGTGAGCACCTAACCAACGACGACAAGGACAAAATCCTCTTGCACAAGGACTTGGCAGCCAAACACGGCTGGAAAGTAGGGGACAAGGTTAAACTGGATTCCAATGTCTACGATGCAGACAATGAAAAAGGTGCCAAGGAAACAGTCGAAGTGACAATTAAGGGACTCTTTGATGGTCACAATAAGTCAGCAGTAACCTACTCACAAGAACTCTACGAAAACACAGCTATCACAGACATTCACACTGCTGCAAAACTTTATGGATACACAGAAGACACAGCTATTTATGGGGACGCAACCTTCTTTGTAACAGCAGACAAGAACTTGGATGACGTCATGAAAGAGTTGAATGGTATCAGTGGTATTAACTGGAAGAGCTACACACTTGTGAAGAGCTCCTCTAACTACCCAGCTCTAGAGCAATCCATCTCTGGTATGTACAAGATGGCCAACCTCCTCTTCTGGGGTAGCTTGAGCTTCTCAGTTCTTCTCCTTGCACTCTTGCTCAGTCTTTGGATCAATGCTCGTCGCAAGGAAGTGGGAATTCTCCTCTCTATCGGTCTCAAGCAGGCAAGTATCTTGGGGCAATTCATCACCGAATCGATTTTGATTGCCATTCCTGCTCTTGTTTCGGCTTACTTCCTAGCCAACTACACAGCCCGTGCCATCGGAAATACTGTTCTTGCCAATGTCACTTCAGGTGTTGCCAAGCAAGCCAGCAAGGCTGCTCAAGCCTCTAATCTTGGTGGTGGTGCAGAAGTAGATGGCTTTAGCAAGACCTTGTCGAGCCTAGACATTTCCATTCAGACATCAGACTTCATCATCGTCTTTGTCCTTGCTCTGGTTCTAGTGGTTCTCGTTATGGCGCTTGCCTCAAGCAATCTCCTTAGAAAACAACCAAAAGAGCTCTTGCTCGATAGTGAATAAAAAACTTGCTACCTATTCTCCCCTAAATGGGGTATAATATAGGTAGCATTTTTATCTATTTCATCTTGATAAGGACTCTACCTATCAGGATGAAACAGAGAAGATTTACAAGAAATTTAAAGGAATGTGAAACGTTTTTTCTATGAAAATTTTAATTGTAGAAGATGAAGAGATGATCCGTGAGGGGATCAGTGACTATTTGACAGATTGTGGTTATGAGACCATTCAGGCTGCGGACGGTGAGGAAGCTCTAGAACAATTTTCCAGCTATGAAGTAGCACTAGTTTTACTGGATATCCAGATGCCCAAGCTCAATGGTTTAGAAGTCCTAGCTGAGATTCGTAAAACCAGTCAGGTTCCTGTCTTGATGTTGACTGCCTTTCAGGATGAAGAATACAAGATGAGTGCCTTTGCTTCTCTGGCAGATGGCTATCTGGAAAAGCCCTTCTCACTCTCCCTTTTAAAAGTGAGAGTAGATGCGATTTTCAAGCGCTACTACGATACGGGACGAATCTTCTCCTATAAGAATACCAAGGTGGACTTTGAGAGCTACAGTGCAAGCCTAGCAGGCGAGGAAGTGGCTATCAATGCTAAAGAGTTAGAAATTTTGGACTATCTGGTGAAAAATGAAGGACGGGCCTTGACTCGATCTCAGATAATCGATGCTGTCTGGAAGGTGACAGATGAGGTGCCTTTTGACCGTGTTATTGATGTTTACATCAAGGAACTGCGGAAAAAGCTAGACTTGGATTGTATCCTCACTGTGCGTAATGTTGGTTATAAATTGGAGCGAAAATGAAACGAACAGGTCTATTTACTAAAATATTTATCTATACCTTCTCGATTTTTAGTGTTCTGGTTATTTGTCTTCATTTAGCCATTTATTTTCTCTTTCCATCAACTTATCTAAGTCATCGTCAGGAAACCATTGGCCAGAAAGCGACAGCCATTGCCCAGTCCCTAGAAGGGAAAGATAGGCAGAGTATCGAGCAAGTGTTGGACTTGTATTCCCAGACTAGTGATATCAAGGGGGCTGTTAAGGGAGAGATGACCGAGGACAAGTTGGAGGTCAAGGACAATCTTCCTCTGGACACGAATCGCCAGACCACCTCTCTCTTTATCGAGGAGCGTGAGGTGACAACCCAAGATGGTAGCACTATGACACTTCAATTTCTAGCTTCGATGGACCTGCAAAAGGAAGCGGAGCAGATTAGTCTCCAGTTTCTCCCCTATACCTTACTGGCATCCTTTCTGATTTCCCTCTTGGTGGCCTACATCTATGCTCGGACCATTGTTGCGCCGATCTTGGAAATCAAGCGGGTGACCCGTCGGATGATGGACCTGGATGCTCAAGTGCGGTTGCGCGTGGACTCTAAGGATGAGATCGGTGATCTTAAGGAACAAATCAATAGCCTTTACCAGCATCTTTTGACTGTCATTGCGGACTTGCATGACAAGAATGAAGCCATTCTCCAGTTAGAAAAAATGAAGGTTGAATTCCTACGAGGGGCCTCTCATGAATTGAAAACACCTCTGGCTAGTCTCAAAATCCTAATCGAAAATATGAAAGAAAATATCGGTCGTTATAAAGATAGAGACCACTATCTGGGAGTTGCCTTGGGGATTGTGGATGACCTCAGTCACCACGTTCTTCAGATACTTTCTCTTTCTTCGGTCCAGGAATTGCGAGAGGAGAAGGAAAACATCGACCTACTCCAAATGACGCAAACTCTGGTTAAGGATTATACTTTACTAGCCAAGGAAAGAAAAGTTCAGATAGACATTAGCTTGTCCCATCAGCAGGCTTACATAAACCCATCTGTCATGAAGTTGATTCTATCGAATCTCATCAGCAATGCTATCAAGCACTCCACTTCAGGTGGCCTGGTCCGCATTGGCGATAGAGAAGGAGAACTCTTTATCGAGAATAGCTGTAGTCCTGAAGAACAAGAAAAATTGGCTCAGTCTTTTTCTGGCAATGCTAGTCGCAAGGCCAAGGGTTCAGGAATGGGGCTCTTTGTGGTCAAAAGTTTATTAGAACACGAGAAATTACCTTATCATTTTGAGATGCAAGATGATCGTTTGACCTTCTTCATGTCTTATCCTAAAGTCGATCAAGACTAAGGGAAAGAAAGGGTTTACATTGATTGAGTTGGAAGAAATTCAATCTAAAGTATGGGAAAAACTAGCTTTTTTTGTCAAAAAGTGATAAAATGAACAATGTAAATGGGATGTCCCAAAAAATATATAGGAGGCCTGACAAATGGCAATCGTTTCAGCAGAAAAATTTGTCCAAGCAGCTCGTGACAACGGTTATGCAGTTGGTGGATTTAACACAAACAACCTTGAGTGGACTCAAGCTATCTTGCGTGCAGCAGAAGCTAAAAAAGCTCCAGTTTTGATCCAAACTTCAATGGGTGCTGCTAAATACATGGGTGGTTACAAAGTTGCTCGCAACTTGATCGCTAACCTTGTTGAGTCAATGGGTATTACTGTACCAGTAGCTATCCACCTTGACCACGGTCACTACGAAGATGCACTTGAGTGTATCGAAGTTGGTTACACTTCAATCATGTTTGACGGTTCACACCTTCCAGTTGAAGAAAACCTTAAATTGGCTAAAGACGTTGTTGAAAAAGCACACGCTAAAGGTATCTCAGTAGAAGCTGAAGTTGGTACTATTGGTGGTGAAGAAGACGGTATCATCGGTAAAGGTGAATTGGCTCCAATCGAAGACGCTAAAGCAATGGTTGCAACTGGTATTGACTTCTTGGCAGCTGGTATCGGTAACATCCACGGTCCATACCCAGCAAACTGGGAAGGTCTTGACCTTGACCACTTGAAGAAATTGACTGAAGCTCTTCCAGGCTTCCCAATCGTATTGCACGGTGGATCAGGTATTCCTGATGAGCAAATCCAAGCAGCTATCAAACTTGGTGTTGCGAAGGTTAACGTTAACACTGAATGCCAAATCGCATTCGCTAACGCAACTCGTAAATTTGCTCGTGACTACGAAGCAAACGAAGCTGAATACGACAAGAAGAAACTCTTCGACCCACGTAAATTCTTGGCTGACGGTGTAAAAGCTATCCAAGCATCAGTTGAAGAACGTATCGACGTATTCGGTTCAGAAGGTAAAGCATAATCTAGCTGAACAATACAGATGAAACCTGCCCATTGGGTGGGTTTTTTGGTTTGTGAATATATAGCCAATATACTGTAGAAGAACCAATCTTAAGTTGCTAAAAGGTTCTATTTTTTGTACAATAATGCTATGAAAATACTGAAAAAATGGTGTTTTGGCTTCATTAGTTTGCTTCTTTTGTTTTTACTCGCTACATTCATCTTTCACCGTATCTGTTTGGAAAAGGAAGAAGCCTCACTGACACCTATTGGGCAACAAGTTCTCGTCAATGGACATCAAATAAATGTTTATGTTGAGGGGGATGGTCCTGAGACTATAGTAGTTCTCTCAGGTGCTGGTATTGCTTCTCCTATATTGGATTTTAAAGAAGTATCGGAATCCTTATCGAAACGGTATAAGGTAGTTATCGTGGAGCGGGTGGGATATGGTTATAGTGATGATAGCAATCATTCAAGAGATGTGATGGAGGTTTTGTCTGAGACTCGCCAAGCACTTTCGCAAGCAAATATCACAGGGCCGTTTATCATTCTATCTCATTCCATGGCTAGTCTAGAGAGTTTGGCTTGGCAAGAGAAGTATCCTGATGAAGTGAAAGCCTTGATTGGTCTGGATTGGGCACTGCCGTCAAGTTATGAGAATTTAAAGGATAATCAGGCCTTGCTCACTGTGGCATATTGGAGCAGTAAGATTGGGTTATTACGTTATTTCCCTGAATCCTTTTATATAAAAAATCAAACTCTGACCGAGAGTGAACGAAAACAATATAAACTTCTAGCTTATAAGCAGTTGATGTCACAAGCTATGCTTCATGAATCCCAAACGGTAAAGGAAAATGCCAAGAAAGTTCCCTCAAACATTAATCCGAAAATTCCCACCTTACTACTGGTGTCTAACGGAAAAGGCACTGGTTTTAGCCAATTTGAGTGGCAACGTTATGCAGAGAGATTTGCAAGCGACCAGTCTAATGTTCAAGTCGTCTATATGGATGCGCCACACGATCTCTATCATTATCAAAGTCATGAAATAGTTTCGCAGATTGAAGATTTTTTAAAGAGTAATTGATGGTTTAGAGATTTTTTTAATTTTAGACTGATGACTCTAATTAAATAATGAAGGATTAACAGTAGAATCGTAAATTTTTTCGGTAAAAAAATTCTTTTTCTTACCAACAAACCTGCCCTTCTGGGCAGGTTTTCTTTGTATTATAAGGAAACGATGAAACCAGAATTTTTGATTAAAACTATTATTTTAAGAGTGAAATTTCTAATTTCATAATCCATAGGCAAACGCTTGCATTCCATTTTTTATTGGACTATAATAGGTTGGTATAAAGCCTTCTGTAATAATAAAATGTAGAAGGTGTAGAAAGTAAGGATTTAGAATGTTTGTAGTCAAAAACACAATGTTGCTATTCCTTGCGATAGGGAGATAGATATGGCAATGATAGAAGTGGAACATCTTCAGAAAAATTTTGTGAAGACAGTAAAGGAACCGGGGTTAAAGGGGGCTTTGCGCTCCTTTATTTATCCTGAAAAGCAGACCTTTGAAGCGGTTAAAGATTTGACCTTTGAAGTTCCAAAAGGCCAAATTTTAGGCTTTATCGGAGCAAATGGTGCTGGGAAGTCGACAACCATCAAAATGCTGACAGGAATTTTGAAACCGACATCTGGTTTTTGTCGGATTAATGGCAAGATTCCGCAGGACAATCGTCAAGATTATGTCAAGGATATTGGAGTTGTTTTTGGACAACGCACCCAGCTATGGTGGGATTTGGCTCTGCAAGAGACTTACACGGTCTTGAAAGAGATTTACGATGTGCCAGACTCGCTCTTTCATAAACGCATGGATTTTTTAAATGAAGTCTTGGATTTGAAGGACTTTATCAAGGACCCCGTGCGGACTCTTTCACTAGGTCAACGGATGCGGGCGGATATTGCGGCTTCCTTGCTTCACAATCCTAAAGTTCTCTTTTTAGATGAGCCGACCATTGGTTTGGACGTTTCGGTCAAGGATAACATTCGTCGGGCCATTACTCAGATCAATCAAGAGGAAGCAACAACCATTCTCTTGACCACTCATGACCTGAGCGACATTGAGCAGCTTTGTGATCGAATTTTTATGATTGATAAGGGGCAAGAGATTTTTGATGGAACGGTTAGCCAGCTCAAGGAGACCTTTGGCAAGATGAAGACTCTTTCCTTTGAGCTGACGCCAGGTCAAAGTCATCTCGTCTCTCATTATGAAGGCTTGCCTGATATGACCATTGATAGACAAGGAAACAGTCTCAATATTGAATTCGATAGTTCCCGCTACCAGTCGGCTGAGATTATCAAGCAAACCCTGTCTGATTTTGAAATTCGCGATTTGAAGATGCTGGATACGGATATTGAGGATATTATCCGTCGCTTCTATCGAAAGGAGCTCTAAGATGGTCAAATTGTGGAGACGTTATAAACCCTTTATCAATGCAGGGATTCAGGAGTTGACTACCTATCGAGTCAATTTTCTTCTTTATCGGATTGGGGATGTAATGGGAGCTTTTGTCGCTTTCTATCTCTGGAAGGCGGTCTTTGATTCCTCGCAGGAGTCTTTGATTCAGGGCTTTAGTATGGCAGATATCACCCTCTACATCATCATGAGTTTTGTGACTAATCTTTTGACCAGGTCAGATAGCTCCTTTATGATCGGGGAGGAGGTCAAGGATGGTTCCATTATCATGCGCTTGTTGCGACCGGTGCATTTTGCGGCTTCTTACCTCTTTACAGAGCTTGGATCCAAGTGGTTGATTTTTATCTCTGTTGGACTGCCATTTTTAAGTGTCATTGTCTTGATGAAAATCTTATCTGGACAAGGTATTGTAGAGGTGCTGGGCTTAACTGTCCTTTATCTCTTTAGCTTAACGCTGGCCTATCTGATTAACTTTTTCTTTAATATCTGCTTTGGATTTTCAGCCTTTGTGTTTAAAAATCTATGGGGTTCCAATCTACTCAAGACTTCTATAGTGGCCTTTATGTCTGGAAGTCTGATTCCCTTGGCTTTCTTTCCAAAGCTTGTTTCAGATATTCTGTCCTTCTTGCCTTTCTCATCTTTGATTTATACTCCGGTCATGATCATTGTTGGGAAATACGATGCTAGTCAGATTCTTCAGGCCATCTTGCTACAGTTTTTCTGGCTCTTAGTGATGGTGGGTCTGTCTCAGTTGATTTGGAAACGAGTCCAGTCATTCATCACTATTCAAGGAGGTTAGTATGAAAAAATATCAACGCATGCATCTGATTTTTATCAGACAATACATCAAGCAAATCATGGAATACAAGGTGGATTTTGTGGTTGGTGTGCTAGGAGTTTTTTTGACCCAAGGTCTGAATCTCTTGTTTCTCAATGTCATCTTTCAACACATTCCATCTCTAGAAGGCTGGACCTTTCAAGAGATTGCCTTTATCTATGGTTTTTCCTTGATTCCAAAGGGATTGGACCATCTCTTTTTTGACAATCTCTGGGCACTGGGGCAGCGCTTGGTGCGAAAGGGAGAGTTTGATAAGTATCTGACTCGTCCTATCAATCCGCTCTTCCATATCCTCGTTGAGACCTTTCAGATTGATGCCTTGGGTGAACTATTGGTTGGTGGCATTTTACTAGGGACAACAGTATCAAGCATTGCTTGGACTCTTCCCAAATTCCTGCTTTTCCTAGTCTGTATTCCTTTTGCGACCTTGATCTATACTTCCCTGAAAATCGCGACTGCCAGTATCGCTTTTTGGACCAAGCAGTCAGGAGCCATGATTTACATTTTTTATATGTTTAATGACTTTGCCAAGTACCCGATTTCTATTTACAATTCGCTCCTTCGTTGGTTAATTAGCTTCATCGTACCTTTTGCCTTTACGGCCTACTATCCTGCCAGCTATTTCTTGCAGGAAAAGAACGGACTCTTTAATATCGGTGGTTTGATTCTGATTTCCCTTGTCTTCTTTGTCATTTCTTTGAAACTATGGGACAAGGGCTTAGATGCCTACGAAAGTGCGGGTTCGTAAGAGATAAGATAGAATGAGATTTAAAAATTAAATATGTTACAAACAACCGTTGAAAATTATAGCGGTTGTTTTTATATATTTATTGATGCATAAATTGTATCCATACCCCCTTTTTGCGATTTTGGTAGTTATTCCAGTTGATTGATAATATTTTTGATGGCACGAATGAGTTTATACTGTACCCAGTTAACTATAATATTTATTGACTAGACTATTTGTTAACATGGATTAAAAAAAAATTAACCCGGGTTAATTTTTCTTGACTTAAATTTTTTTAATTGATATACTATTTTTCAGAGAGCTAACAATTATATATAAATGTACTACTCTATCCCACTAGATAATACGTCATAAAACTTTTTATAACAAAGGCTAGCAAGGTTAAAGTTTTCTATCTATTGGGTTTAAAATAAAAAATGAAGGAATTAAAATGAAAAAAAGTACGGTATTGTCATTAACTACTGCTGCAGTTATTTTAGCAGCATATGCCCCCAATGAGGTGATTTTAGCAGATGCACCTAGTTCTGAAGATGCTTTAAGAATTTCTGATAAAGAAAAAGTAGTAGCAGATAAAGAAACAAAAAACAATGAACAATCTGAAGAACTTCATAATGTTATAGAAACTTCAAAGGATACTGAGGAGAAGAAGACAACAGTTATTGAGGAAAAAGAAGTTGTTAGTAGAAAGTTTGAGATAGACAAAAAAACTAGTAACGAAGTAGAAAGTATCAAAGAAGACTCCAATGAATCCAAAGGAGATGATGCGAACTCATCTGTAAATAAAGATACAGAAAATCCGAAAAAAGAAGATAAAGTTGTCTATATTGCTGAATTTAAAGATAAAGAATCTGGAGAAAAAGTAATTAAGGAACTATCCAATCTGAAGGATACAAAAGTTTTGTATACCTATAATACGATTTTTAATGGCGCTGCCATTGAAACAACTCCAGATAATTTGGACAAAATTAAACAAATAGAAGGTGTTTCGTCGGTTGAACGATCACAAAAAGTCCAACCAATGATGAATCATGCCAGAAAGGAAATTGGAGTTGAGGAAGCTATTGATTACCTAAAGTCTATTAATGCTCCATTTGGGAAAAATTTTGATGGTAGAGGTATGGTCATTTCAAATATCGATACTGGAACAGATTATAGGCATAAGGCTATGAGGATCGATGATGATGCCAAAGACTCAATGAAATTTAAAAAAGAAGACTTAAAAGGTACTGATAAAAATTATTGGTTGAGTGATAAAATCCCTCATGCGTTCAATTATTATAATGGTGGTAAAATCACTGTAGAAAAATATGATGATGGAAGGGATTATTTTGACCCACATGGGATGCACATTGCAGGGATTCTTGCTGGAAATGATACTGAAAAAGACATCAAGAACTTCAATGGCATAGATGGAATTGCGCCTAATGCACAAATTTTCTCTTATAAAATGTACTCTGACGCAGGATCTGGGTTTGCGGGTGATGAAACAATGTTTCATGCTATTGAGGATTCGATCAAACACAATGTTGATGTTGTTTCGGTATCATCTGGCTTTACGGGAACAGGTCTTGTAGGCGAGAAATATTGGGAGGCTATTAGAGCATTAAGAAAAGCTGGAATCCCAATGGTTGTTGCTACAGGTAACTTTGCGACTTCTGCTTCAAGTTCTTCTTGGGATTTAGTAGCAAATAATAATCTGAAAATGACAGATACTGGAAATGTAACACGAACTGCCGCACATGAAGATGCGATAGCGGTCGCTTCTGCTAAAAATCAAACCATTGAGTTTGATAAAGTTAACATAGGTGGACAAAGTTTTAAATACAGAAATATAGGTGCTTTTTTCGATAAAAATAAAATCCTAACAAATGAGGATGGCTCAAAAACTCCAAATAAATTAAAATTTGTATATATAGGCAAAGGTCAAGACCAAGATTTGATAGGCTTGGATCTTAAGGGCAAAATTGCAGTAATGGATAGAATTTATACCAAGGATTTAAAAGATGCTTTTAAAAGAGCTACGGATAAAGGCGCACGTGCCATTATGGTTGTAAATACTGTAAATTACTACAATAGAGATAATTGGACAGAGCTTCCAGCTATGGGATATGAAGCGGATGAAGGGACTAAAAGTCAAGTATTTTCAATTTCAGGAGATGATGGTGTAAAATTATGGAACATGATTAACCCTGATAAAAAAACTGAAGTCAAAAGAAATAATAAGGAAGATTTTAAAAATAACTTAGAACAATACTATCCAATTGATATGGAAAGCTATAATTCTAATAAACCAAATGTAGGTGATGAAAAAGAAATTGACTTTAATTTTGCAGCTGACACAGACAAAGAACTTTATAAAGAAGATATTATAGTTCCAGCAGGGTCTACATCTTGGGGGCCAAGAACAGACTTGCTTTTAAAACCGGATGTTTCAGCACCTGGTAAAAATATTAAATCCACTCTAAATGTTATTAATGGTAAATCCACTTATGGTTATATGTCAGGAACTAGCATGGCAACTCCAATCGTAGCAGCTTCTACTGTTTTGATTCGACCAAAATTAAAGGAATTGCTTGAAAGACCTGTCCTGAAAAATCTTAAGGGAGATGACAAAATAGACCTTACAAGTCTTACAAAAATAGCCCTACAAAATACTGCAAGACCTATGATGGATGCAACCTCTTGGAAAGAAAAGAGTCAATACTTTGCATCACCTAGACAGCAGGGAGCGGGGCTAATTAATGTTGCCAATGCTTTGAGAAATGAAGTTGTAGCGACTTTCAAAAATACAGATTCTAAAGGTTTGGTAAATTCATATGGTTCCATTTCTCTTAAAGAAATAAAAGGTGATAAAAAATACTTTACAATCAAGCTTCACAATACCTCAAATAGACCTTTAACCTTTAAAGTTTCTGCATCAACTGTAACTACAGATGCTCTAACTGATAGGCTAAAACTCGATGAAACATATAAAGATGAAAAATCTCCGGACGGGAAGCAAATTGTTCCAGAAATTCACCCAGAAAAAGTCAAAGGAGCAAATATCACATTTGAGCATGACACTTTCACTATAGGTCCAAATTCCAGCTTTGATTTAAATGCGGTTATAAATGTTGGAGAGGCTAAAAACAAAAATAAATTTGTAGAATCATTTATTCATTTTGAGTCAGTGGAAGAAATGGAAGCTCTAAACTCCAACGGGAAGAAAAGAAACTTCCAACCTTCTTTGTCGATGCCTCTAATGGGATTTGCTGGGAATTGGAACCACGAACCAATCCTTGATAAATGGGCCTGGGAAGAAGGGTCAAAATCAAAAGCGATGGAAGGTTATGATGATGATGGCAAACCAAAAATTCCAGGTACCTTAAATAAGGGGATCGGTGGAGAACATGGTATAGATAAATTTAATCCAGCAGGAGTTATCCAAAATAGAAAAGATAAAAATACAACATCCCTAGATCAAAATCCAGAACTATTTGCTTTCAATAACGAAGGAATCAACGCACCCTCATCAAGTGGTTCTAATATTGCTAAAATTTATCCTTTAGATTCAAATGGAAATCCTCAAGATGCTCAACTTGAGAGAGGATTAACGCCTTCTCCACTTGTATTAAGAAGTGCAGAAGAAGGAGTGATTTCAATAGTAAATACAAATAAAGAAGGAGAAAATCAAAGAGACTTAAAAGTCATTTCGAGAGAACACTTTATTAAAGGAATTTTAAACTCTAAAAGAAATGATGCAAAGGGCATTAAATCTTCTAAGCTAAAAGTTTGGGGTGATTTGAAATGGGATGGACTCATTTATAA
Organism: Streptococcus mitis ATCC 6249; assembly: GCF_000146585.1. Classification (GTDB taxonomy): domain Bacteria; phylum Bacillota; class Bacilli; order Lactobacillales; family Streptococcaceae; genus Streptococcus; species Streptococcus mitis_AZ. The sequence continues at coordinate 724,731 of NZ_GL397179.1, forward strand.
CCCTAGAGGTAGAGAAGAAAATGCCCCAGAAAGTAATGACAAAAAAGATCCTGCTACTAAGATACGAGGACAATTTGAACCGATTGCGGAAGGCCAATATTTCTATAAATTTAAATATAGATTAACCAAGGATTACCCATGGCAGGTTTCCTATATTCCTGTAAAAATTGATAACACCCCTCCAAAGATTGTTTCAATTGATTTTTCAAACCCTGAAAAAATTAAGTTGATTACAAAGGATACTTATCACAAGGTCAAAGAGCAATACAAGAATGAAACGCTATTTGCGAGAGATCAAAAAGAACATCCTGAAAAATTTGACGAGATTGCCAACGAAGTTTGGTATGCTGGGGCCGCTCTTGTTAATGAAGATGGAGAGGTTGAGAAAAATCTTGAAGTAACTTATGCAGGTGAGGGTCAAGGAAGGAATAGGAAACTTGACAAAGACGGAAATACCATTTATGAAATTAAAGGTGCAGGAGATTTAAGGGGCAAAATCATTGAAGTGATTGCATTAGACGGTTCTAGCAATTTCACAAAGATTCATAGAATTAAATTTGCTGATCATGCTGATGAAAATGGGATGATTTCCTATTATTTAGTAGATCCTGATCAGGATTCATCTAAATACCAAAAGCTTGGCGAGATTTCCGAATCTAAATTTAAAAATTTAGAAAATAGAAAAGAGGATAGTCTTAAAAAAGATACAACTGAAGTAGAACATCATCAAGAAAATGAAGAGTCTATCGAAAAAAAATCTAGCTTGACTATTCATAAAACTATTTCAACAATTAGAGATTTTGAAAGCAAAGACTTAAAGAAACTCATTAAAAAGAAATTTAGAGAAGTTGATGACTTTACAAGTGAAACTGGTAAGAGAATAGAGGAATACGATTATAAATACGATGATAAGGGAAATATCATTGCTTATGACGATGGTAGTGCCTTACAATATGAAACTGAAAAACTTGATGAAATCAAATCAAAAATTTATGGCATTCTAAACCCATCTAAAGATGGACACTTTGAAATTCTTGGAAAGATCAGTAATGTTTCTAAAAATGCCAAGGTATATTATGGCAATAATTATAAATCGATAGAAATCAAAACGACCAAGTATGATTCACATTCAAAAACGATGACATTTGATTTATACGCTAATATTAATGATATTGTGGATGGATTAGCTTTTGCAGGAGATATGAGATTCTTTGTGAAAGATGATGATCAGATAAAAGCTGAAACTAAAATTAGAATGCCTGAAAAAAATAAGGAAACTAAAGCAGAATATCCGTATGCATCAAGTTATGGGAATGTAATAGAATTAGGAGAAGGAGATCTTTCAAAAAACAAACCAAACAATTTAACTGAAATGGAATCTGGTAAAATCTATGCTGATTCAGAAAAACAACAATATCTGTTAAAGGATAACATCATTCTGAGAAAAGGCTATGTACTAAAAGTGACTACCTATAATCCTGGAAAAACGGATATGTTAGAAGGGAATGGAGTCTATAACAAGGAAGATATAGCAAAAATCCAAAAGGCCAATCCTAATCTAAGAGTTTTATCAGAAACAACAATTTATGCTGATAGTAGAAATGTTGAAGATGGAAGAAGTACTCAATCAGTATTAATGTCGGCTTTGGACGGCTTTAACATTGTAAGGTATCAAGTGTTTACATTTAAAATGAATGATAAAGGGGAAGCAATCGATAAAGATGGCAATCTTGTAACAGATCCTTCTAAACTGGTATTATTTGGTAAGGATGGTAAAGAGTACACTGGAGAGGATAAGTCCAATGTAGAAGCTATAAAAGAAGATGGCTCTACGTTATTTATTGATGCAAAACCAGTAAATCTTTCAATGGACAAGAACTACTTTAATCCATCTAAATCTAATAAAATTTATGTACGAAATCCAGAATTTTATTTAAGAGGTAAGATTTCTGATAAGGGTGGTTTTAACTGGGAGTTGAGAGTTAATGAATCAGTTGTAGATAATTATTTAATCTACGGAGATTTACACATTGATAACACTAGAGATTTTAACATTAAGCTTAATGTTAAAGACGGTGACATCATGGACTGGGGAATGAAAGACTATAAAGCAAACGGATTTCCAGATAAGGTAACAGATATGGATGGAAATGTTTATCTTCAAACTGGCTATAGCGATTTGAATGCGAAAGCGGTTGGAGTACACTATCAATTTTTATATGATAATGTAAAACCAGAAGTAAACATTGATCCTAAGGGAAATACTAGTATCGAATATGCTAACGGAAAATCTGTAGTCTTTAACATCAATGATAAAAGAAATAATGGATTCGATGGTGAGATTCAAGAACAACATATTTATGTAAATGGAAAAGAATATAAATCATTTGATGATATTAAACAACTAACAGATAAGACACTAAACATTAAGATTGTTGTAAAAGATTTTGCAAGAAATACAACCGTAAAAGAATTCATTTTAAATAAAGACACGGGAGAGGTAAGTGAATTAAAACCTCATAGGGTAACTGTGACCATTCAAAATGGAAAAGAAATGAGTTCAACGATAGTGTCGGAAGAAGATTTTATGTTACCTGTCTATAAGGGTGAATTAGAAAAAGGATACCAATTTGATGGTTGGGAAATTTCTGGTTTCGAAGGGAAAAAAGACGCCGGCTATGTTCTTAATCTATCAAAAGATACCTTTATAAAACCTGTATTCAAGAAAATAGAGGAGAAAAAGGAGGAGGAAAATAAACCTACTTTTGATGTATCCAAAAAGAAAGAAAAAACACAATCTGATTCAACTAATGATGTCAACAGCATTGTTTCTGATGAAAATGATAAAAACTTTGAAATTGACAAGAACGTTTATCTAAATGAACAAGGAAACGTAACTAATAAAAATACCAACATCAATAGTAAATCAACTATTAACAATCCTAATGAGTTGCCAAAAACCGGAACAGCAAGCGGAGCCCAGACACTATTAGCTGCCGGAATCATGTTTATAGTAGGAGCTTTTCTTGGAATGAAGAGAAAAAATAAAGATTAAGACAAAAGCTATAGAAAAAATGGTTTATGTACTGAGATTAGATAGTGAGGTGATGACATAGTTTTGTGAAAGTATTGATTTATAAATATATTATTTAGATTTCTATGAAAATGGGAGATTTAAAAGAGATATATGTAAAAGCCTTGTCTCAGGACAGGCTTTTTCTAATGGAGATGGGTTCTGTTTAACGTCTGTGTCTCCTGCTTATAAATAAAAACTAAAATTTATATTTTTGTGGTATAATATATATTAACAAGTACTTGTTTTCGTTCCGTTTTAGAGGACTATAGGCTGTTAATCATTTTAGAATTTTTTGCATAGATTTTCTAAAAATTATAAAAATCCATGGATAATAACGGATGAAGTCTCGTAAGCTTGGCTGAATAGAAATCAAAAAGGAGAAAATTATGAATAAGAAAGAATGGGTAAAACAATTTGAGGAGGTCAATGGCCGCAAGCCGACTGCATCAGAATTAGCAGAGGCGCAGTCAACTAAAAAGTTTGCGAGAGGAACTAGAAACATTAAAATCTATATTGGGTTAGTCCTCGGTATTTTGGTTGCTATAATCCTAGTAAGTGTTTTCTCGCATTCTTTGATTGGAAAGAAAGAGTCAAATCAAGCATCGTCTGCTGTTTCAACTACAGAGTCAACAAGTCAATCGTCTACAAGCCAAGGAAAAACAGATGAGGCTGATAAGGATAAACAAGAGGAAATTCAGAAACTCAAGGATCAACTGACTGCTTTAGATACCAAAATTACTGAAGCAGAAGCACTTGTTAGCAAGTTAAAGAAAGAAACTACCGTTCCAAAACTAGATATTGAAGCAATCAAGAACAATGATTTGTCTAGTTTAGAAGGCACTTGGCGTAGTCAATCTGGTAATGAATACATTATTAAGAATTCTGGAGAAGTAGATGCGACTTGGTTTACAAATGATCAAAAGTACGAATCTGTAGTTGGATTAAAGGTATCAAAAGGTCAAGATAGTCGTAACCCTGAGACAGCTTCTATCAGCGCGTGGGTAAAAGATTCTGTTGCTGGAGGATTTGTAGTAGTTGCTGTTCCAAGTGGAGTTGTTATGCAACCTGCTGATGATGGAAAGATTACGGATAAAAGCAATCATGCTGAAGAAAGACTACTTTCGGGCCAAGATTATGGATCGATGTTAATGAAACCAGAAGATGTTTACTATCGTGTGAAACCAGATACCAGTAAACTTGAGGAAGCAGAAAAGAACTTAGCTCAACTGCAAGCTGATCGTGAAGCAATCAAATCTTCTCTAGAATCTAAGGAAAAGAAAAACTAGTTTAGAATCTAACTTTAGATTCCCTTGTACTTGGTAAAATCAAGAAGCTCAAATGAGCTTCTTTTCTTTTATCACTACTATTCAACCTCTTAGACAGAGATATTGACCAGATAGGCAAAAGGGCTTGTTCTTGAAAAATTCCTCTGCTATAATGGTTCATGTAAGTGACGTGAGGGGTCAGTATCAGACAACTCAAGTCAATAAAAAAGAAAATGGAGACATAAAAATGAAAAAATTATTGGGACTTGTATTTTTAGTAGCTGCAGCGCTGGTATTGTATTTCGGTTCTGTTGGTTGGCCAAGTTTGGATATCAACCTCTGGTCACTGATTCCAGTTGGCTTGTTCCTCTATTTTACTCTAGAAAATCTTTTGAAAAAAGACTACAAGGCTAGTCTGATGTGCTTGATTATTGCCTTTATCATTGCAAATGCTATTTTGGATCTCTTACCAATTTCAAGTGGTTTGGTGATTGGTGCCGGTGTGTTAGCTTGTGTAGGACTTGGCTATCTCTTTCCAGATAAAAAAGAAGACAAATAGAAAAGTCTCGAGGTTTCTCGAGACTTTATTTTTATTTACCAGCGTAATATTTTTGAATCCCTTTTACGATGCCTGCGACCAGTTTATCTTGGTAGCGACTATCTCTGATTTGTTGGCTTTCAGTGAAATTATCCATATAACCAAGTTCAAGGAGGACGGCTGGTTTGGCTGTTTCGCGTAGTACGGCAAAACTTCTTTCTAACTGACCAGCATCCTTAGCCCCTGTTTCGGCTAAGAGAGAGGAGTGGATAGCAGCAGCGAGGCGCTTACTTTCACTAATGCGATCAGGATGGTTGTGCCAGTATGGATTAATCTTACTTGGATAATCAGGTTCATCGCTATAGGAGTAGGTTTGAATACCGCTCGCTTTTGAATATGCGTTTCCAGTTGCATTGAAGTGGATACTGATAAAAATGTCAGAGTTGGTTTTGTTGACCATACGGGAACGTTCTGTAATGAAATCTACATCAATATCACTATCACGTGAGGTGAGAACCTTGTAGCCTAGTTCTTCTAACTTGGTGCGAAGTTTACGGTAGATTTGCATATTGAGATCTTTTTCAGCTACATTGTAGTAAAAGGCGCCAGAATCTCGACCACCGTGTCCGGGATCGAGGAAGATGGTGTTACTGTATTGGCCTTTTACAAATCCACCCTCAGTTGAAACTTCAGAAATCCATTTCCCATCTTTTTGGAAGAGATGGTCTTTTCCAGAAATCTTGTGAATTCCTGTAACATAGCGACCATTTTCATCCAAATAGTAACGCCCTTTGTCTTGACTATCATCGATCCACTCGTTTTTGGCCATATAGCCACCAGACTTGAGATAATAAGCTCCAATCCACTCCTGATTTGCATAATGCCCATTCGCTTTTAGATAGAACCAGCTCTTATAAGTCTTGTCGAAGATCCATTCTTTTTCAGCCATGGCCCCACTGGTCTTGAGGTAGTAGCTTCCTTGCCATTTATCTGCTAGCATTCCCCCATCATGAGTAAAAGAGTACCAAGAGCCCTGGATTTTTTGCCACTTGTCTTGGACGTATCTGCCTGAATCGCTAGCATAGAACCAAGTATCCTTGATTTTGACCCAGTTGTTTTCTGCCATAGCTCCACTCTTCTTAAAGAGGTAGCCCTTGAAGGTTGTTTCGCTCAACATCCTTCCTTCTTTGTCAAAATAGTACCAAGTACCCTTGATTTTCTCCCATTTGTCTTGAGAGATTTTTCCTGACGGCAGAACGTAGTACCAAACGTGATTGACCTCTTTCCAACCTTGAGATACCATGGCTCCACTTTGACCTAAGAAATAGCCATCAATGCTTGTATTGCTGAGCATGATTCCAGTTTGGTCAAAATAGTACCAAGCACCATTGATTTTTTTCCAAGCATTTTGAGTTAATCGTCCAGAAGGAGCAGCGTAATACCATTGATTCTCCAATTTGGTCCAGCTATTTTCCACCATAGCACCCTCTTGGTCAAAGGCATAACCTTTATAGATAGTGGACTGGAGACGGTCACCATTTTGGTCGAAGTAGTACCATTTGCCTTGAATTTTTTTCCAGTTCACTGCAGGTTGGTCATCTTGGTAGAAGCGCCAGTGATGATTTTCTTGGTACCAGCCCTCCTTTTTGGGCTTGTCTTCTTGCACATCTACTTTCGGAAGAGTTTCTGATTTAGAGTTTTCCTCAATACTTGATTCTTTCTTTTCTTCTTTGGCAATTGCTTCCTTGACAGCAGGTGTGGCTTGAGTTGTATTTTCTTCTCCTAAGACGGATGCGGGTGCTAATCCTGCGATTGAAAGGATTAAAGCACTGGTCAGTAGTATCTTTTTCACTTTCCATTTCCTAACTTTTTCTTTTTCTCTTTTTCATTTTTCCTATTAATTATCGAATTGAACTTCTTCTAGTAGATACTCGATAAAGCGTTCGCCCATCTTAGACAGGCTGGTTTTTTCATGCTGGATATAGACTAGTTCAATCGGGTCGTCAATGTCCAGTGGAATGGAAACGATATTGTCTCCGTTAAGGTTGCTGTTCAAAATCCCTGTTGCAATCGTGTAACCATCCAAACCAATCAAGAGATTAAAGAGGGTGGCACGGTCGCTGACTACGATAGATTTTTTGTGGTATTCCTGAGAGAGAATCTCTTCAGAGAAGTAGAAGGAGTTGTGAGTCCCTTGGTCATAGCTGAGGTAAGGGAAGTTCTCCAAGTCTTCTAGTTTAACCTTATCTTTCTTTGCCAGAGGATTGGTCTTGCTGACGAAGATATGGGGCTGGGCTGTAAAAAGATGGTGGGCCAAGAGGTGGTTGTCATCCAGCATTTTCGTTAAAACATCACGGTTATAACTATTCAAAAAGAGGACACCGACTTCACTACGGAAGTTCTTGACATCGTCGATAATCTCCCAAGTCCGAGTTTCACGAAGGAAAAGTTCGTATTTTTCCATATCACTTTTTTTGAGCAAGGAGACAAAGGCATTGACTACAAAGGCATAGTGCTGAGAGGAAACACTGAAAAGTTCGCGGTGGGCGATAGGATTTTTATAGCGTTCCTCAAGAAGCTGAGTTTGCTCAACGACCTGACGGGCATAGGAGAGAAACTCCATCCCATCACGGGTTAAGGTAATGCCCTTGGGATTGCGGATAAAGATTTCAATGCCCATTTCATTTTCCAAGTCTCGAACGGCATTGGAGAGACTAGGTTGGGTGATAAAGAGTTGCTTGGCTGCTTCATTCATAGAGCCAGTTTCGACGATTTTGATAATATAGTGTAATTGTTGAATTCTCATGCTTTTATTGTACCATACTTGCGGAAGAATGGGCAATGAAGACGAAGAAAATAGGGGGAAAGAGCCGGTCCAGTATTGAAAAAAAGTCTAAAATCTGTTAGAATGAAAGCTATGAAAACATTCTATGATGTGCAGCAATTTCTCAAACAGTTTGGCATTATTGTCTATGTGGGGAAGCGCTTGTATGATATTGAACTGATGAAGCTCGAACTCTCTCGGATCTATGATGCAGGTCTGATGGACAAGCTAGACTATCTAGAGGCAGAAGCTGTTCTTCGTAGAGAGCACAAGATAGAATTAGACTACATAGAGAAAAATGGAGATAAGAACTTATGACAATTTGGATTTTGTGGGGAATCGTACTAGCGATGGCAGCATGGATGGGGTATAACTACCTTCGTATTCGTCGTGCGGCTAAGATTGTGGACAATGCAGAATTTGAAGCCTTGATTCGAAAAGGGCAGTTGATTGATGTCCGTGATGCAGCAGAATTTCACAGAAAACATATCCTCGGAGCTCGCAATATTCCTTCAAATCAGTTGAAGTCAAGCCTTGCAGCCCTTCGCAAGGATAAACCTGTCCTTCTCTACGAAAACCAACGTGGACAACGAGTGACCAATGCAGCCCTCTATCTAAAAAAGCAAGGTTTCTCTGATATTTATATCCTTTCTTATGGATTGGATTCTTGGAACGGGAAGGTCAAGACGAGCTAACATTCTGTTAAAAAATGTCGAATGATAGATAAAGCTTGCATTTTATGGTGTCATCATTTATATTAATTTTAAGGAGATTTTGTAATATGAATTCACAACAAAAGAAAAAACCTTCACTTATTTTAGGTATCTTATCTATCGTCCTTGGTTTGCTTTCTCCAATAGTGGGTCTAATTTTGGGGATCATAGGATTGGTCTTGGCTTTTTCATACCAAAAAGAATCTGGACTAGACTATCAAACAGAAAAAATTCTCAACATCGTAGGACTTGTGGTTTCTGTACTTAACTGGATTGTAACTGTCGCAGTATTTTTTAGAATTGTAGCTGTCGCAGTATTTTTTAGATAAGCAATAAACAAAAAGCTTTATATAAAGCTTTTTTTCTTTTATCCACTTTTCTCTAAATAGTTTTTAATGATTTCTAATTCCTCTGGATTCAAGGGACGGTATTGCCCTTCTGCTAGTTCGGGGTCTAATGTAAAATCACCGAACTGGACTCGTTTGAGAGAGGTCACCTTGACACCAACTGAGAGAAACATCTTCTTGACTTGATGAAACTTGCCCTCAGAGATGGTGATGGAGGCTCGACTCTCTGTTGGGCTTGAGGACAGAATTTCAAGCTGAGCAGGTTTACAAGTGGTCCCGTCTAAAAAGACAATCCCCTCTTTGAATTTTTGGATATGGTCTGACGTGAGCGGTCCGTTTACTACCACTTGATAGGATTTATCGACATGGTACTGGGGATGAAGGAGCTGGAAGCCTAAAGGTCCATTGTCTGTCAAAAGGAGCAGTCCTGTCGTATCGCGGTCTAGCCTACCTATCGCGTAGAGTTGGCCTGACTGGATATTTTTGGGGACTAGGTCCATGACGGTTGGCAGTTTCTTATCCTTGCTGGCTGTAACGACTCCGTTTGGTTTATGAAGCATGAGGTAGATGTGCTCATATCCTTGGATTTGCCGTCCTTGAAAGACTAGTTTTTGCAATCCTGTATCGACATTTTGAGCGAGGGAGCTGGTTGGACAATCGTCCACTAGGATTTCTTTTTTTAATAGAGCCTGTTTCATAGCCTTGCGACTGACCTTTTCTTGGGCTAATAATCTATCTAAACGCATACCAGCCTATCTTATCATAAGTCTCTGACTTTGAAAAGAGGTGACATGGCCAGAAAAGCAAAGTGAAAACATTTACACTTAGCTGAACTGTGATTTTTGAATGAGACTGTGGTATAATTGTTCAGTTAGAAATAAAAATTTAAATATTAGAGGAAATCATGACAAAATTAAGAGAAGATATCCGTAACGTAGCTATTATTGCCCACGTCGACCATGGGAAAACAACCCTCGTTGACGAATTGTTGAAACAATCTTCAACATTGGACGCTCGTACAGAGTTGGCAGAGCGCGCTATGGACTCAAACGATATCGAAAAAGAGCGTGGAATTACCATCCTTGCCAAAAATACTGCTGTAGCTTACAATGGCACACGCATCAACATCATGGATACACCAGGACACGCGGACTTTGGTGGAGAAGTTGAGCGTATCATGAAAATGGTTGACGGTGTTGTCTTGGTCGTAGATGCCTACGAAGGAACCATGCCACAAACTCGTTTCGTATTGAAAAAAGCCTTGGAACAAGACCTTGTCCCAATCGTGGTTGTTAACAAAATCGACAAACCATCAGCTCGTCCAGCAGAAGTAGTAGATGAAGTCTTGGAACTTTTCATCGAGCTTGGTGCGGATGATGACCAGCTTGACTTCCCAGTGGTGTATGCTTCAGCTATCAACGGGACTTCTTCATTGTCTGATGATCCAGCTGATCAAGAAAAAACAATGGCACCAATCTTTGACACCATTATCGACCATATCCCTGCTCCAGTGGACAACTCAGATGAGCCTTTGCAGTTCCAAGTGTCACTTTTGGACTACAATGACTTCGTAGGTCGTATTGGTATCGGTCGTGTCTTCCGTGGTAGTGTGAAAGTTGGAGATCAAGTTACCCTTTCTAAACTAGATGGTACAACGAAGAACTTCCGTGTCACAAAACTCTTCGGTTTCTTTGGTTTGGAACGTCGTGAAATCCAAGAAGCTAAAGCAGGTGACTTGATTGCTGTTTCCGGTATGGAAGATATCTTTGTTGGTGAAACTATTACTCCGACGGATGCCATTGAACCTCTTCCAATCTTACATATCGATGAACCAACTCTTCAAATGACCTTCTTGGTAAATAATTCACCATTTGCAGGTCGTGAAGGGAAATGGGTGACTTCTCGTAAGGTAGAAGAACGCTTGCAAGCAGAATTGCAAACAGACGTTTCCCTTCGTGTTGACCCAACGGACTCACCAGATAAATGGACTGTTTCAGGACGTGGAGAATTGCACTTGTCAATCCTGATCGAAACCATGCGTCGTGAGGGCTATGAACTTCAAGTATCTCGTCCAGAAGTTATCGTAAAAGAGATTGATGGTGTTAAATGTGAGCCATTTGAACGTGTTCAAATCGATACTCCAGAAGAATACCAAGGATCAGTTATCCAAAGCCTTTCTGAACGTAAGGGTGAGATGTTGGATATGATCTCAACTGGTAATGGTCAAACCCGTTTGGTCTTCCTTGTTCCAGCGCGTGGTTTGATCGGATACTCAACTGAGTTCTTGTCAATGACTCGTGGTTACGGTATCATGAACCATACCTTCGACCAATACTTGCCATTGATTCCGGGTGAAATTGGTGGACGTCACCGTGGTGCCCTTGTTTCTATCGATGCTGGTAAGGCTACAACTTACTCAATCATGTCTATCGAAGAACGTGGTACGATCTTTGTCAACCCAGGTACTGAGGTTTACGAAGGAATGATCATCGGTGAAAACTCTCGTGAAAACGACTTGACAGTTAACATCACTAAGGCCAAACAAATGACCAACGTCCGTTCAGCTACCAAGGACCAAACAGCGGTTATCAAGACACCTCGTATCTTGACTCTTGAAGAGTCGCTTGAGTTCTTGAACGACGATGAGTACATGGAAGTAACGCCTGAGTCTATCCGTTTGCGTAAACAAATCCTCAACAAGGCAGAGCGCGAGAAAGCCAACAAAAAGAAAAAATCAGCTGAATAAGAGCTAGAAAGAGATAAAGATGGTCTATTTAATCATAGGGATACTCTTATTACTACTCTATGTATTTGCGACACCTCAAAGTATTAAAGGAACAGTCAACATCGTTATCTTGGTCTTTGTAGTTGTTGCACTCTTGATTTTGCTGATGTTGTCCATCTTGCAAATCTTCCAATTACCGACAGAATTCTTTGTCACAATCGCCATGCTGGCTCTAGCCTACTTTAGCTTGAGAGACATTACGCTCATGTCTGAAAAAAAGAGCAGAAGAAGATAAATAGAAAGAGAGCTTCGGCTCTCTTTTTTAGACTTAGACAGATAAAATTGTTAAAATATTTTTGTAAAATTTATTGACAAACTATGATAAAAATGATACCATAAACACAAAAGAAAACGTTTTCAAAATTCAGATAGGAGGAGATTTTAAATTATCGTCTTGTCACTCTGGGTGTGCTTGAATCGAGAGGAAATAAAAATTGGAAACGAAAAAACACAAATTACTTACTCTCATTCTTGTTTCAAGTTTTGCACTGTTGGGGGCTGTATCTGCCGCAGTGGAGCATCCTGATGGTGGTGTTTGGACCTATGGTGAGGGTTCTGGAGGAGGATGGGCTTTTTCAAATTACTACCATGGTAAAAAATACCATTATTCATCCGTCGTGAGCAGATGGGATAGTGATTCTGATAAAGGAGAAGCTCCTGCTGGAAAAACCTCCTACGCATGGATCTGGACCAAATGGGGAGAACAAGTAGCATTTTACTATGATTATAAGTAATCGTTCATTGATTTAAATCGTTCCCCTTGTAGCTCGTACAAGGGGAATCATTCTTTTATAAGGAGTCTACTATGAAGAAACTATTTATTTGCTTGTCTACTATTTTTCTCAGTTGCTTCTTCATTTGGATTATTATCTTACGTGCCCCTCAGTATCTCTATACTAGTTATGACTCCGTTACCTTGCTACGTGTTAAAAATGGGGCACAAGAGCCGACTCGTGAGGAGTTTGAGCGAGAGTTGGAGAAGTTTGCAAGCTCGGAGCAGAGTTTGATTGCCAGACGGATAGTAGAGCCGAGTAAGGATGGAAGGACCAACTTCACCTATGCGACTTATGGTCAGGGAGGCTTGCCAAAAGAGTTTCAAGCGGCTAGCCAAGAAAGCCGAGAACGGAGCGATCCTCTCAATAGTTACCTTCTCTTGTCTGGTTCATTGACCAAGGAAAAATTAGCTGCAAAATTAGATGATTTAGGTTATAAAGCGATTGCAGACCGCAAAACTCCTCCGTATCTTTTAGCTTTTTGGATTGCTTTAAATCCGTTGTTATTGATTAGTTTAGCTATATTTGGATTAGCTTTCTTTGCTATGGTGATTATCACCCGGATTAAGGAAATGCGGGCTGCAGGGATTCAGCTCTTTTCAGGACAGACTCTCTTGTCCATCATAGGAAGCGCCTTATACGATGACGTCAAGTGGCTTTGCTTAGCTGGGGGGGGATCCCTTATAGTGGGAGGTGCTGTCCTCCTCGGACAAGGGCTCTTTTATCCCGTTCTTTTAGCAGCCTTTAGTATCGGAGTGGGGCTTTATCTTCTCTTTTTATTGGGAATTTCGCTCGTACTGAGCCTGCTCTACTTGATGAGCTTGAGCTACAAGGCTTTGGTTCCTGTGTTAAAAGGACGTTTGCCCCTCAAACGTTTGATGACCTTGACCTTACTATGTCAGTTGGTTGCTGTCTTTACAGTAGGTTATGCAGTCAAGACTGGCTTGACTTCTTACCAGCGTTTACAGGAACTCCAGCTATCCAAGCAAGCTTGGGAAGACCGAGCAGATTATTACCAGATTTCCTTTGGGCTCGGTGATAGAGGAAAAAATGCAGAAAATCAGAGCAAGTGGTATGCTTTTGCCAAGGAAGCAATCGAAGAAGAACAAGCTCTTTATGTAAAGGATAATCTGCTCCATTTTGCCAATCCACAAGGAAAAAATGAACAGGGAGAGACACTGGATACCTATAGTCCAGATGCTAATACGCTCTATGTTAGTCCTAGTTATTTGGAGAAGGAAAAGGTCGTGGTAGATGCTGAGACCAAACAGAAGTTAGCCCATCTCCAAAAAGGTGAGTTTGTCCTCTTGCTCCCAGAACATTTGCGCTCTCAAGAAGCAGAACTAAAAAAAATCTTTGAAGAGAGATTGAGTTATTATGGAAAATCTGGTGAGGAGGCAAGTGCTCCTTTGGATTATGAGATGAAAGCGCACGTTAGTTATCTTTCAATGGGAGAAAAGCGATTTGTTTATAATAACGGTGAGAACCCCGTATCCACTCAGTATTTGACGGATCCGATTTTAGTGGTATTCACGCCGACTTCTACAGGTGATAGTTTTACATCCTTATCTAGTTGGTCTATCAATGCTGGTAAGAATATCTTTGTCAAAGGATATGAAGATGGGATTAAACTCTTGAAAAATGCAGGAATTTATGATCAAGTATCCTACCTCAAGGAGGGACGAAGTGTTTACCTCGCACGTTACTATGAGATTCAAACACAAACTCTAACCCTTATTTTAGGAGCTATTATTGGAATCGCGAGTTCTTTGCTTCTCTTTTATTCTGTGAATCTTCTTTATTTTGAACAATTCCGTCGTGAGATTTTGATTAAACGAATTTCTGGTTTGCGATTTTTTGAAACGCACGCTCAGTATATGATTAGTCAATTTGCTAGTTTTGTATTCGGTGCGAGTCTCTTTATTTGGCGTAGTCGGGATGTGGTGATTGGATTGGTAACTTTATCGATCTTCCTCGTTAGTGCTATACTGACTCTCTACCGTCAAGCAAAGAAAGAATCTCGTGTTTCTATGACCATTATGAAAGGAAAATAGGATGATTGAACTAAAGAATATATCTAAAAAATTTGGAAGCCGTCAGCTATTTTCAGATACGAATCTTCATTTTGAAGGTGGGAAAATTTATGCCTTAATCGGTACAAGTGGCTGTGGTAAGACAACCCTCTTGAATATGATTGGACGATTAGAGCCATATGACAATGGAGAAATTATCTATGATGGCACTTCTCTTAAGGACATCAAGCCTTCTGTTTTCTTTAGAGATTACTTAGGATACTTATTTCAAGATTTTGGCTTAATTGAAAGTCAAACCGTCAAAGAGAATCTCAATCTGGGTTTAGTTGGTAATAAGTTGAAAGAAAAAGAGAAAATCTCTTTGATGAAACAAGCTCTAAACCGTGTTAACCTCTCTTATTTAGATTTAAAGCAACCTATCTTTGAATTATCAGGAGGAGAAGCACAACGTGTTGCACTAGCGAAAATAATTTTAAAAGATCCACCTTTTATCCTCGCAGATGAACCAACTGCTTCACTAGACCCCAAAAACTCTGAGGAATTACTTTCTATATTAGAATCTCTAAAAAATCAGAATCGAACGATTATTATTGCGACCCACAATCCTCTTATCTGGGAGCAAGTGGATCAAGTAATTCGAGTTACCGATTTATCTCATCGATGATAAGAGAACATTAAGTTAGAAGAAAGAGTCACAAATACACTTTGTGGCTTTTTTATTTCCATAAAAATGGTAAAATAGTAGGAGTAGAAATGGAGTTTGAGACATGAAAGTAATCGATCAATTTAAAAATAAGAAAGTCCTTGTTTTAGGTTTGGCCAAGTCTGGTGAGTCTGCGGCCCGTTTGTTGGACAAGCTGGGTGCTATTGTGACAGTAAATGACGGCAAGCCTTTTGAGGAAAATCCTGCTGCTCAAAGCTTGCTGGAAGAGGGAATCAAGGTTGTCACTGGCGGGCATCCTTTGGAACTCTTGGATGAAGATTTCGCTCTGATGGTGAAAAATCCAGGTATCCCGTATAGCAATCCCATGATTGAAAAGGCATTGGCAAAGGGGATTCCAGTCCTGACTGAGGTGGAATTGGCTTATTTGATCTCAGAAGCACCAATTATCGGTATCACTGGTTCAAATGGGAAAACAACTACAACGACGATGATTGGGGAAGTTTTAACTGCTGCTGGTCAACGCGGTCTCTTGTCAGGGAACATCGGCTATCCTGCTAGTCAAGTGGCTCAAACTGCGACAGCTAAGGACACGCTCGTCATGGAACTTTCTTCTTTCCAACTGATGGGTGTTCAAGAATTCCATCCTGAGATTGCGGTCATTACCAACCTCATGCCTACTCATATCGACTACCATGGTTCTTTTGAGGAGTATGTGGCAGCCAAGTGGAATATCCAGAACAAGATGACAGCAGCTGATTTCCTTGTATTGAACTTTAACCAAGATTTGGCAAAAGAATTGGCTACCAAAACACAAGCTACTGTTGTACCATTTTCAACACTTGAGAAGGTTGATGGAGCTTATCTGGAAGATGGTCAACTCTACTTCCGTGGGGAAGTGGTCATGGCAGCGAGTGAAATCGGTGTTCCAGGTAGCCACAATGTAGAAAATGCCCTTGCAACAATTGCAGTAGCCAAACTTCGTGGTGTGGACAATCAAACCATCAAGGAAACTCTCTCAGCCTTTGGTGGTGTTAAACACCGTCTCCAGTTTGTGGATGAAATCAAGGGGATCAAATTCTATAACGATAGCAAGTCAACCAATATCCTAGCTACTCAAAAAGCCTTGTCAGGATTTGATAATAGTAAGGTCATCTTAATTGCAGGTGGTTTGGACCGTGGGAATGAGTTTGACGAATTGGTACCAGATATCACAGGGCTCAAGAGGATAGTCATCCTCGGTCAGTCTGCAGAACGGGTCAAACGGGCAGCGGATAAGGCTGGTGTGGCTTATGTGGATGCGAAAGATATTGCTGATGCGACCCGCAAGGCTTATGAGCTCGCGACTCAAGGAGATGTGGTTCTCCTCAGTCCTGCAAATGCTAGCTGGGATATGTATGCTAACTTTGAAGTACGTGGAGATCTTTTCATCGACACAGTAGCGGAGTTAAAGGAATAATATGAAAAAAATTGTCTTTACAGGTGGGGGGACGGTTGGACATGTTACCCTCAACCTTTTGTTAATGCCTAAGTTCATCAAAGACGGCTGGGAAGTTCACTATATTGGTGATAAACACGGAATCGAACACCAAGAAATCCTCAAGTCAGGTCTGGATGTGACCTTCCATTCTATTGCGACTGGGAAGTTGCGTCGTTATTTCTCATGGCAAAACATGCTGGATGTGTTTAAAGTTGGTTGGGGAATTGTCCAATCCCTCTTTATCATGTTACGACTGCGTCCGCAGGCTATCTTTTCTAAGGGGGGCTTTGTCTCAGTACCGCCGGTTATCGCAGCACGTGTGTCTAGAGTGCCTGTCTTTATCCACGAATCGGACCTGTCCATGGGCTTGGCCAATAAAATCGCCTATAAATTTGCGACCAAGATGTACTCAACCTTTGAGCAACCTGCTAGTCTTGCAAAAGTTGAGCATGTGGGGGCAGTGACCAAGGTTTCAGACCAAAAAACTCCTGAACCAGATGAATTGGTGGATATCCAAACCCACTTTGATCCTAAATTGCCAACCGTATTATTTGTCGGAGGTTCTGCAGGAGCCCGTGTTTTTAACCAACTGGTAACAGACCATCAGAAAGAACTGACAGAACGCTACAATATTATCAATTTAACTGGGGATTCAAACCTCAATGAGTTGAGTAAAAATCTCTTTCGTGTTGATTATGTGACGGATCTCTATCAACCTTTGATGGAGATGGCGGATGTGGTGGTGACTCGAGGTGGTGCCAACACGATTTTTGAGCTTTTGGCAATGGCGAAACTCCATCTCATTGTCCCTCTTGGACGTGAGGCGAGCCGAGGAGACCAGATTGAAAATGCGGCCTATTTTGTTAAAAAGGGCTATGCAGCGGAACTCCAAGAGACAGAATTGACCTTGGAAAGCTTGGAGGAGAAAATCAGTCACCTGCTTAGTCATAAGGACCAATACCAAGCTAGTATGAGGGCTTCAACTGAATTGAAATCTCTTGATGATTTTTATGCCCTACTAAGAAAAGACTTATCATAAGGAAAACCAATGTCGAAGGATAAGAAAAAAGAATCAAACCAGAAACAAGAATTGTCTGAATGGCAGAAACGGAATCAAGAATATCTGAAAAAGAAGGCTGAGGAGGAAGCTACTCTAGCTGCGGAGAAGGAAAAGGAAAAACAAGCTCGGAAGGAGGCCAACTCGAAGTTATTGGAGGAGGCCAAGAAATCCTCGAGTCAGTCGGACGAGGAAGATACAAGTCAAAGTCAGAAACCCTCCGAGAAAGATGAGAAGCCTCAAAAGGAAGACACAGAAGTTAAAAAAGAGAAAGAGAAGAAGAAAAAAGAAAAGCCAGAAAAACCCGCCAAGCCGAGAATTGCTCCCGTTCATATTTGGAGGGCAGTCAGTATCTTGGTGCCGAGTGTTCTGGTTCTCCTCCTTTCTATCTATCTCTTGACTCCTCTTTCGACTCTTAAGCATATCGAGGTTAAGGGGAATGTCCAGACCCAAGCGGATGACATTAAACAGGTTTCTGGTATTCAGGATAGTGACTATACCTTGTCTTTGTTGTTGAACAAGGACAAGCACGCTGAGAAGATCAAGTTGAATCACTGGATAGAGTCAGCAAAGATTGACTACAAATTTCCGACAAACTTTACGATTGAAGTCAAAGAGTTTGAGATTGTTGGCTACTATGTGACTGGTGAAGACCACTATCCAATCCTGTCTAGTGGAACAATTGACTCAAGCCCTGTCAACCTTTTGAACCTGCCTGAGACCTACCTAACAGTTACCTTTAACGATGAGCAGCAGGTGAAGGATCTGATTGCGGGTCTTTCTAGCATCAGCGAGGACATAAAGAGTCAAATCCAGAAGATCGAACTAGCTCCAAGTAAGGCAACTGCAGATCTTCTAAAAATCACAATGCTGGATACAGATGAAATATTGGTTCCCTTGTCAGAGTTGAGTAAAAAATTGCCTTATTACAGTAAAATTAAG
This sequence comes from Streptococcus mitis ATCC 6249, assembly GCF_000146585.1. GTDB lineage: Bacteria > Bacillota > Bacilli > Lactobacillales > Streptococcaceae > Streptococcus > Streptococcus mitis_AZ. The sequence goes on from NZ_GL397179.1 coordinate 743,225, forward strand.
CCACAATTAGCAGAACCGAGTTTTATCGATATGGAAGCTGGAATCTATAGTACGAGCCTAGCGGATAAACTTTTGGAAGAAGCTGAGGAAAAAGCTAAAAAAGAGGCACAGGAAGCTGAGAAGAAAAAACAGGAAGAAAAAGAAGCTGAAGAAAAGAAACAACAGCAACAATAAAGCCCAGTTTTTACTTGACAAGTTCCTATATAAATAATAGAATAGAAAAAAACCTTTAAAGCAGTCCAGAGAGGCAGCTAAGGTTAGACGGTGAAAGGGTGGAGACTACCCATTTTTCGTGGAACCTTGCTGCTAGCAGGTTCCTTTTTTCATAGTCATTTTAAGGAGTTTGGTGGACTGTAAGAAGAATCAGAAGGAGAAATATATGCGTGAGAGTCGCCCGGTCATTGCCCTAGATTTTCCAAGTTTTGAAGAAGCAAAGGAATTTTTAGCCCTTTTTCCAGCAGAGGAAAAGCTCTATGTCAAGGTTGGAATGGAAATCTATTATGCGGTAGGCCCAGAGGTTGTACGTTATTTGAAATCATTAGGACACAGCGTTTTTTTGGATCTCAAGTTGCATGATATTCCAAACACAGTCAAATCGACCATGAAAATCTTGTCTAGTTTGGGTGTAGATATGACCAATGTTCAGGCTGCAGGTGGGGTTGAAATGATGCAGGCTGCGCGTGAAGGGTTGGGAGATAAGGGAATTCTCATCGCGGTGACCCAGTTGACCTCAACATCCGAAGAACAGATGCAAGACTGCCAAAATATTCAAACAAGTCTGCAAGCATCAGTGATTCACTATGCTAAGAAAACAGCAGAAGCTGGATTGGATGGTGTGGTTTGTTCAGCCCAAGAAGCCCAACTCATCAAGGAAGCTACAAACGAAGATTTTATTTGCTTGACGCCAGGTATTCGACCAGCAGGTGCTGAAGCAGCGGATCAAAAACGCGTAGTGACCCCTGGTCAGGCCTATCAAATCGGTAGTGACTACATTGTAGTAGGCCGTCCAATCACGCAGGCGGAAGACCCTGTAGCAGCCTACCATGCTATCAAGGAAGAATGGACACGAGACTGGGCCTAAAGCGTATTCGCTAAGAGATGTAAGGATAAGAAGGAGAAAACCATGACACTTGCTAAAGACATTGCTAGCCACCTATTGAAAATTCAGGCAGTTTACCTCAAACCAGAAGAGCCTTTTACTTGGGCATCGGGTATCAAGTCACCTATCTATACAGATAACCGCGTGACTCTGGCTTACCCAGAAACTAGAACCTTGATTGAAAATGGTTTTGTAGATGCTATCAAGGCAGCCTTTCCAGAGGTAGAAGTGATTGCAGGAACAGCGACAGCAGGGATTCCCCACGGAGCCATCATTGCTGACAAAATGAATCTACCCTTTGCCTATATTCGTAGCAAACCAAAAGACCACGGAGCAGGCAACCAAATCGAAGGCCGTGTAGCCCAAGGTCAAAAGATGGTCGTTGTCGAAGATTTGATTTCAACTGGTGGTTCTGTACTAGAAGCCGTTGCAGCTGCCAAACGTGAAGGGGCAGATGTTCTTGGTGTTGTAGCGATTTTTAGTTATCAACTACCAAAAGCAGATAAGAACTTTGCGGATGCTGGTGTCAAATTGGTGACACTATCTAACTATAGCGAGCTCATTCACCTAGCCCAAGAAGAAGGTTACATCACACCAGAGGGACTCGCTCTCTTAAAACGCTTTAAAGAAGACCAAGAAAATTGGCAAAATGCTTAAAACATAGAAAATCAGGTAGTCACAAGGATTACCTGATTTTTTGAAAGGTTCAGGTAATCAGTTTGAAATTCTCAGACAAATTTTTTGAAAACAGTATGAAAAAGAGTTAAGATGTTTAAGTAAGATAAAAAGCAAACGCTTACTTAACAAGGAGGGCATTTTATGTCATATAAAACAAGTAATGCAGAAGGACCTGTAGACTTTATTAACGCTTATGATTTAGAGGCAATGGCGCAACAAGTCATTCCTAAAGCTGCCTTTGGTTATATCGCCAGTGGAGCAGAGGATACTTTCACTTTACGCGAGAACATCCGTGCCTTTAACCACAAACTCATCGTTCCTCATACGCTTTGTGATGTGGAAAATCCAAGTACAGAGATTGAATTTGCAGGTGAAAAATTGTCTTCACCAATCATTATGGCGCCTGTTGCGGCTCATAAATTGGCAAATGAGCAGGGGGAAGTAGCTACTGCGCGTGGTGTACATGAGTTCGGTTCCCTCTATACAACCAGCTCCTACTCTACAGTTGACCTTCCAGAAATTACAGAAGCCCTTCAAGGGACACCTCACTGGTTCCAATTTTACTTTAGTAAAGATGACGGGATCAACCGCCACATCATGGACCGTGTGAAGGCTGAAGGCTACAAAGCGATTGTCTTGACGGCAGATGCAACTGTAGGGGGCAATCGCGAGGTCGACAAGCGCAATGGATTCGTCTTTCCAGTTGGCATGCCGATTGTTGAAGAATACCTTCCAGAAGGTGCTGGTAAATCAATGGACTTTGTTTACAAGTCAGCCAAACAACGCTTGTCTCCACGTGATGTAGAATTTATCGCTGCATACTCAGGACTTCCTGTTTATGTGAAAGGACCACAGTGTCGTGAGGACGTTGAACGTTCGCTTGCTGCGGGTGCCTCTGGTATCTGGGTAACCAACCACGGTGGTCGCCAAATCGACGGTGGACCAGCATCCTTTGACTCGCTTCAAGAAGTGGCTGAAGCAGTTGATAAACGTGTACCAATTGTCTTTGACTCTGGTGTTCGTCGCGGTCAGCTAGTCTTTAAAGCCTTGGCTTCAGGAGCAAACTTGGTAGCTATTGGTCGCCCTGTGATCTATGGTTTGGCTCTCGGTGGTAGTGTTGGTGTGCGTCAAGTCTTTGAGCACTTGAATGCAGAATTGAAGACAGTCATGCAATTATCTGGAACTCAGACTATTGAGGATGTCAAACACTTCAAACTGCGTCACAATCCATACAATCCATCCTTCCCAGTTGATTCACGTGATTTGAAGTTGTATTGAGAAAGTAGAAAGTCTCCATTTGATGTGGAGGCTTTTCTCGTCCTGAGGAAGGGTGACATATCATAACAAAGGAGGAAAAGACTATATAAATATATTTTCCAATCAAATATCTTGCTAGAGCTTTAAAATTCTGTTATACTGGTCCAGTAATAAAATAATAAAGACATTTGGGGTGCCTTAGGCTGAGATGATACCCATTGAACCTGATACAGTTAATACTGGCGAAGGGAAATGTGAAAAGGTTTTTTTCGTATGTCGAAAAGAACTGTCTAATCTTGTAAGTCAACTCTAATTCTTGATTGTAATTGGAGTTTTTTTGTTTATACAAACTGGATAGGCTTGTTTAGGTAGCTCTCTGCAAATGCCCTCGATGTTCTTAAAAAGTATCAAGTGGAATTACGATTTTGCTTGGTATCTCTTGATATTTTATTGATTACTAAGGAGTAAAGAAAGGAAAAATATGGAAACACAAAACTATGCATTTCAGCCAGGTTTGACCGTTGGAGAATTATTAAAAAGCAGTCAGAAGGATTGGCAGGCTGCAATCAATCATCGTTTTGTTAAGGAATTTTTTGCGGGGACAATTGAGAATAAGGTCTTAAAAGACTACCTGATTCAAGATTATCATTTCTTTGATGCCTTCTTATCCATGCTGGGTGCCTGTGTAGCTCACGCAGACCAGCTTGAATCCAAACTTCGTTTTGCCAAGCAACTAGGCTTTCTTGAAGCAGATGAAGATGGTTATTTCCAAAAGGCTTTCAAAGAGTTAAAAGTAGCAGAGAATGACTATCTAGAAGTGACCTTGCACCCTGTAACAAAAGCCTTTCAGGAGCTAATGTATTCTGCTGTGGCTTCATCAGACTATGCTCATCTTTTGGTCATGCTGGTCATTGCAGAAGGTCTCTATTTAGACTGGGGTTCTAAAGATTTGGCTCTACCTGAAGCCTATATTCATTTGGAATGGATCAATCTCCACAGAGGTCCTTTCTTTACAGAGTGGGTTCAATTTCTGGTTGACGAACTCAATCGTGTCGGTAAAGGTAGAGAAGATTTGACAGAACTTCAGCAACGCTGGAATCAAGCAGTTGCTTTGGAATTAGCTTTTTTTGATATCGGTTATGAATTATAGGACAGATTCAATACTTTTATGTAGATTAAAAGAATGAACAAACAAACTATATAAATATATTTTCCGGTCAAATATCTTGCTAGGGCTTTCAAATTCTGTTATACTGGTCCAGTAATTAAATAATAAAGACATTTGGGGTGCTTTAGGCTGAGATGATACCCATTGAACCTGATACAGTTAATACTGGCGAAGGGAAATGTGAAAAGGTTTTTTTCGTATGTCGAAAAGAACTGTCTAATCTTGTAAGCTAAACTCTAATTCTCGTTTGTAATTGGAGTTTTTTTGTTTATCAAAAGAGGATAGGCTTGACGGCAAGCCTTTTGGTAGCTCTCCTTGAATGCCCCACTTTTCTTTAAAAAAGGAGTTTTTTATGTTGAAAAAATGGCAGTTAAAAGATGTTATCTTGCTTGCTTTCTTGTCTATCTTTTTTGGTGGCGTTTTTGTGGGTTCGGGCTATCTGTTTGATATTCTCACCCTGATCTTGGCCCCTCTTGGTTTGCAGGCCTTTGCCAATGAAATCCTCTTTGGTCTCTGGTGTATGGCTGCGCCCATTGCGGCTATCTTTGTTCCAAGAGTCGGAAGTGCAACGATTGGAGAAGTGCTCGCTGCGCTTGCTGAAGTCCTTTATGGTAGCCAATTCGGTCTAGGTGCCCTTTTGTCTGGCTTGGTTCAAGGTTTGGGAAGTGAACTTGGTTTTATCGTAACCAAGAATCGCTATGAAAGTTGGCTCTCTCTAACTGCTAATAGTATTGGGATTACGCTTGTTAGTTTTGTCTATGAATACATTAAGTTAGGTTACTACGCTTTCTCCCTTCCTTTTGTCCTTTCCTTGCTTGTGGTGCGCTTTATTTCTGTCTTTTTCTTCTGTACCATCTTGGTTCGTGCCATTGTCAAACTTTATCATCAGTTTGCAGCTGGGGGCAAGGCATAGATGGTGCTGGAACTACGAGCGATTCAGTCCCCAATCTTCTCTGAGCCGCTTGATTTTACTTTTCATGCGCAAGCCTTCACCTTGTTAGTTGGGAGCAGTGGTTCAGGAAAATCGAGTCTCTTTCAAATGATTGCCCAAGTCAGTTCTCTTCCCTATAGTGGTCAAGTCCTGATAGATGGGAGCCAGGTCAGTCAGCTTTCTATCGTCGAACGTGTCCAGACGGTTGGCATTCTCTTTCAAAATCCCAATCATCAATTTACCATGGAGAACTTGTTTGAGGAGCTGATTTTTACCTTGGAGAATATCGGCCATCCCGTTCAGGAAATTGATGCTAAAATAGCAGAGGTTGTCCAGCAATGTCGCTGTAAGGCGATTTTGCACCGTCCCATTCATCACTTATCAGGTGGGGAAAAGCAAAAGGCTGCTTTGGCTGTTCTCTTTGCTATGAATCCTAGGGTCTATCTCTTGGATGAGCCCTTCGCTTCCATTGACCGCAAGAGCAGAATCGAGATATTGGAGATTCTAAAAGAGTTGGCCTCTAATGGGAAGACAGTCATCCTGTGTGACCATGATTTAACAGACTATGAAGCCTATATCGACCATATTGTGGAGCTAAGAGACGGTCAACTAAGGGAAGTGTTTCAAATCCCTACCTCTGAGATGACACAGGTTTCTTCAAAGAATGTTGCTTCTAGCCCGGAATTGTTCCATATGGATAGAACGACTTGTGAGCTGGATAAGCGTCCCCTCTTTTCGATTGCTGATTTTACTATCTACCAAGGAATTTCCTGTATCTTGGGTGATAATGGTGTTGGGAAATCAACCCTCTTTCGGTCTATTCTTCAATTTCAAAAGTATGAGGGGCGCATTACCTGGAAGGGGACAGTCCTGAAAAAGAAAAAGAGTTTGTACCGTGACCTGACGGGTGTTGTTCAGGAAGCTGAGAAGCAGTTTATCAGAGCCAGTCTGCGAGAAGAGCTTCAATTAGATGGACCTGATTCTGAAAGAAATCAGCGAATTTTCCAAGCTTTACGATATTTTAATCTGGAGCAGGCGCTTGATAAGAGTCCCTATCAATTAAGTGGTGGCCAGCAAAAGATTCTTCAGCTATTGACCATCTTGACTAGTAAGGCCTCTGTGATCTTGCTAGATGAACCTTTTGCAGGTTTGGATGATAGAGCTTGCCATTATTTTTGTCAGTGGATTGTGGAGGAGAGAAATCAAGGAAGAAGTTTTCTGATCATTAGCCATCGTTTAGATCCCTTGATCTCTGTGGTCGATTATTGGATTAAGATGACTAGTCAGGGTCTCAGTCATGTGAAAGAAGTGACAATTACCAAACCACTCATATCTCAGAGTAGCAATATTCAAGGGGAGGTAAGATAGTATGATCAAAGTAGCAACCCAGACACCGATTATCAGTCTCTTCTTGCTGATTTTATCCTTGGAAACATCTTTCATTCCTTCGATTGCTCTGAATCTTTCGGTAGTCGCATTTTGTATTCTCTTTATGCTCTATTACCGTCGATTTAAGATGTTGGCTTGGATGATTCTACTAGCCATTTTGCCATCTTTGGCCAACTACTGGGCAGTTCAGTTACACGGAGATGCTTCGCAGGCGGTGATGCTTGGAACGAGGGCCTTTGTGACGGTTTGTATTGGTCTTGTCTTTGTTTCCAGTATTTCCCTAAAAGAGCTTCTCTTGTACTTGGCTCAAAAGGGGTTATCGCGTTCTTGGGCCTATGCCTTAATTGTAGTATTCAATGCCTTTCCCCTTATTCAGAAAGAAATCAAGTCCCTCAAAGAAGCTTGCCTATTACGTGGTCAAGAACTGCATGTTTGGTCTCCCTTGATTTACAGCAAGGTTCTGATGACAGTCTTTAGGTGGCGCCATCTTTATCTGAGAGCTCTGTCGGCGCATGGATATGATGAACATGCACAGGTGGAGAATAGCTATCGGACTTTTTATATTCCTAAAAAAACAAAATTAATCTACCTGCTTTTCTTTTTATTGCTTCAAACTAGTCTATTTTTATAAAGGAGTTATTATGGAATTTACAGATATTGCGATGGAATTATCCAAGGAAGCTTGGCAGGCTTCTTTTCATCATCCCTTTATTTTACAATTACAAGAGGGAAATTTAGAACCTGATATTTTCCGCTATTACCTGATTCAAGATGCCTACTATCTGAAGGCCTTCTCAGAAATCTATCACCTCTTGGCTGATAAGACTTCGAATCAAGAGATGAAAAGACTCTTGAAACAAAATGCTCAGAGTCTAGTGGAGGGTGAGTTGTTTATCCGCCAAGAATTTTTCAAGGAATTGGAAATCAGCGATCAGGAAATGGAGCAACATCCAATCGCTCCCACCTGCTATCATTACATTTCTCACATTTATCGGCAATTTGCAGAGCCAAACTTGGGCATTGCTTTTGCAAGTTTGCTGCCTTGTCCTTGGTTATACCATGATTTGGGCAAGACACTTAATCGCAAACCATCCCCGAATCCTCTTTATCAACAGTGGATTGAAACTTATATCACCGATGAATTAGAACAGCAGATTAAAGAGGAAGAAGAGCTGGTCAATCAACTCTATCGCGAAAGTGATGAGACAGACAAGAAAAAAATGTTAGATGCCTTCCACATCAGTGTTCACATGGAAGCCAAGTTTTGGGAGATGGCTTACCAACACCAAACATGGACGAGTGATTTGCAGTCCTTAGGAAAAGAGAAGAAATAGAAAATGAGAAACCACCGACTTCAAGTTCACAAATTAACCATTTTATCCATGATGATTGCCCTTGACGTAGTTCTTACACCCATCTTTCGAATTGAAGGGATGGCACCAATGTCCAGTGTAGTCAACATTCTTGCAGGAATCTTGATGGGGCCTGTTTATGCCTTGGTCATGGCTACAGTCACAGCCTTTATCCGTATGTCTACTCAAGGCATTCCGCCCTTGGCGCTCACAGGAGCTACTTTTGGAGCCCTCCTTGCAGGTCTCTTTTATAAGTACGGTCGAAAATTTCATTATTCTGCCCTAGGAGAGATTTTGGGAACAGGGATTATCGGTTCCATTGTTTCCTATCCTGTCATGGTTCTCTTTACGGGATCTGCGGCCAAGCTCAGCTGGTTTATCTATACTCCGCGATTTTTCGGAGCAACCTTGATCGGTACAGCCATAGCTTTTCTTGCCTTTCGATTTTTAATCAAGCAGGAATTCTTTAAAAAAGTACAAGGATATTTCTTTGGAGAAAGGATAGACTGATGCAGGAATTTACAAATCCCTTTCCTCTAACCTCTAGCTCCTTAATTCACTGCATCACCAATGAGATTTCCTGTGAGATGCTGGCCAATGGCATTTTGGCTCTGGGATCTAAACCTGTCATGGCAGATGATCCCCGTGAGGTCCTTGATTTTACCAAACAAAGCCAAGCTCTCTTCATCAATTTGGGGCATTTGTCAGCTGAGAAGGAGAAAGCAATCCGCATGGCAGCTACTTATGCAGCTCAAGCTTGTCTCCCAATGGTAGTAGATGCAGTTGGCGTTGCGGCTTCCCCCATTCGTAAGGATCTAGTCAGAGATCTTTTAGAATACAAGCCCACGGTCCTTAAAGGAAATATGTCAGAAATCCGAAGTCTTGTTGGCTTAAAGCACCACGGAGTTGGAGTTGACGCTAGCCATAAAGATCAAGAAACGGAGGATTTGCTTCAAGTCTTGAAAGACTGGTGTCAGCTTTATCCTGGTATGTCATTCTTAGTCACTGGCCCCAAGGACCTCATCGTTTCGGAGAATCAGATTGCAATATTGGGAAATGGCTGTGCAGAATTAGACTGGATAACAGGGACAGGAGACCTGGTTGGAGCCTTGACAGCCGTTTTTCTCAGTCAAGGAAAGACTGCCTTTGAAGCTTCTTGTCTAGCGGTCTCTTATCTCAATATCGCTGCTGAGAGAATTCTTGTTCAAGGAATGGGATTAGAAGATTTTCGTTACCAAGTTCTCAATCAACTCTCTCTCCTAAAAAGAGACGAAAATTGGCTAGAAGCCATCAAAGGAGACTTTTATGAATAGAGAAGCACTTAGACTGTATCTAGTAACCAATCGCTACCAAGATTCCTTGGGAAGCTTTCTTGAAAAAGTTGAGACGGCCTGCCGTTCAGGTGTTACCATTGTCCAATTACGAGAAAAAAATCTCACAACCAATCAATACTATCACTTGGCAAAACAAGTTAAAGAAATAACAGATGCCTATCAGGTCCCCTTGATTATCGATGATCGGTTGGATGTTTGTCTTGCAGTAGATGCTGCAGGTCTGCATATCGGCGACGATGAACTACCAGTTTCGGTTGCCCGCAAAGTCTTGGGTCCTGAAAAAATCCTCGGTGTCACTGCTAAAACAGTTAATAGAGCTCTCGAAGCAGAAACATCAGGTGCGGATTACTTGGGAACAGGAGCCATTTTCCCGACTACGACCAAAGAAAATGCACCCATTACCCTGATTTCAACCTTGAAAACAATTTGCCAAACGGTCGCCATTCCAGTAGTTGCTATCGGAGGCTTGACGTCAGAGAATATTGACCAACTTATCGGCACGGGTATAGCTGGAGTAGCTGTCGTACGTGATTTGATGCAGGCAGAAGATATTGAGGCAAAAGCGCACGCCTTTTTAACAAAGCTGGATGACATGATTTCCTAATCAAAAACTCTCTAATTTCCTTATTGAGGGAACTAGAGAGTTTTTTTCTTAATCTTTAAAAGTTGTATGGTTGACTGGGCCAGAACCATGTCCGAGTTGAGGAGCGTCTTGGATGGCTTTCGTGATAAAGGCCTTGGCCTTATCAACTGCCTGATAAAGACTTCTGCCCTTGGCTAGTTCAGCCGTAATCACAGCAGCAAAGGTACATCCAGTACCATGGGTGTGACAAGTTTGAATTCTTGGACTTTCCCAGACAAATTGTTCATCCTTGGTAAAGAGGAAGTCTTTGGCACCACCTTCAAGATGGCCACCTTTGATAACAACAGACTGAGGACCAAATTCTTTTATAATCAGGCGACCAGCACGCTGCATGTCTTCAGGGTCATGGATTGAAAAACCAACAATCTCTTCTGCCTCAGGAAGATTGGGTGTGATAATGCTTGCAAGGGGAAGCAGATTTGTTTTTAGGTAGTCTCTGGCACTAGAATCAATCAGGGTGTCCCCACTCGTAGCAACCATTACAGGGTCCAGCACATAGGGACAGTCCAGCTTTTTAAGATAGGGTTGGATGATCTCCATGATCTCAGTAGTTGCCAACATCCCTGTTTTTACAGCCTGAGGTTTGATATCCGAAAAGACACTCTCCAATTGAGCTTTCAGCATTTGGTTGGAGACGTGCTCGATTAATTGAACGCCTCTGGTATTTTGAGCGACAAGACTGGTCACAACGGCCATTCCATAGACATCTCTAGCTTGGAACGACTTTAAGTCAGCCATAATGCCAGCACCGCCACTAGGGTCAGTCCCTGCAATAGTTAGAGCAACGGGTAAATAAGTCATCTGAAACCTCCCAACCAACTAAAGTTTGTATTCTTAAGAACAAGCTAGTATGTTTCAGGAAAGTAATAGAAGACCAGATAGTCCTCACTATTTTCCACTTCCATCAGCTAGCATTACCTAGATTGAGTCAAAGGGATCTAACAGTCGTTAATCTCAGCTTTACGCACCCCTAGTGGTTGTTTTCTTTTTTCTCCAGTATAGCATATTTTTATAGTTTATATAGTAAAATTTGACTGCAAATCTCTCGTTACATGATTATAATTCTATTTTTCGAAAAAATAATAAAAATTATAGTTGACAAATGTAGATTTTGAGAGTATACTAATAACTGTAATTGACAAATGTAGATTCAGGAGGTGTGATTATGCAGATTTCAGATGCAGAATGGCAGGTTATGAAGATTGTTTGGATGCAGGGAGAGCAGACCAGTAGCGATTTGATCAGGGTTTTAGCGGAGCGGTTCGACTGGTCCAAGTCGACCATTCAGACTCTTTTGGCTCGCTTAGTAGAGAAAGAGTGTCTGACGAGGAAAAAAGAAGGCAAGTCCTTTGTCTATTCGGCGCTTTTTAATCTAGACCAAAGTCGGGATTTGCTTGTCCAAGATATCAAAGACAAGGTTTGTTCTCGTAGGATTAAGAACTTGTTGGCTGATTTGATTGTCGAATGTGATTTTACTTTGGCTGACTTGGCAGATTTGGAAGCTGTGATTTCTGAAAAGAAAGCCAGGGCAGTTGCTGAAGTTAAATGTAATTGTATGTAAAGGAGATGTCATGTTAAATAGTATTGTAACCATTATTTGTATTACCCTTATCGCATTTATCTTGTTTTGGTTTTTCAAAAAGCCTGAAAAATCTGGACAAAAGGCCCAGCAAAAAAAGGGCTACCAAGAGATTCGAGTGGAAGTCATGGGAGGGTATACTCCTGAATTGATTATTCTTAAAAAATCAGTTCCAGCCCGTATTGTCTTTGACCGCAAGGACCCGTCACCCTGTCTGGATCAGATCGTCTTTCCAGATTTTGGTGTGCATGCGGATCTTCCTATGGGTGAGGAGTATGTAGTGGAAATCACTCCTGAGCAGGCTGGAGAGTTTGGCTTTGCATGTGGTATGAACATGATGCACGGTAAGATGATTGTAGAGTAGGAGGAAACGATGACAAAAATTGTGAAAGCAAGCCTGGAAAATGGCATTCAAAAAATCCATATCACAGCTGAAAAAGGCTATCATCCTGCCCATATCCAGCTTCAAAAAGGGATTCCGGCTGAGATTACCTTTCATCGTACCACGCCTTCAAACTGTTACAAGGAAATCCTTTTTGAAGAAGAAGGCATCTTGGAACCAATCGGCGTGGACGAGGAGAAGACAATTCGTTTTACACCTCAAGAGTTGGGGCAACATGAATTTTCATGTGGCATGAAGATGCAAAAGGGAAGCTACACCGTAGTTGAGAAGACTCGAAAATCTTTGTCACTTTTGCAACGTTTTTGGATTACTAGCATCTTTACCCTGCCTCTTGTTTTTCTCATGATTGGGATGTTGACAGGGACTATCAGTCATCCAGTTATGCATTGGGGCACCTTTTTAGCCACAACGCCTATCATGCTAGTGGCCGGTGGTCCTTATATCCAGAGTGCTTGGGCTAGCTTTAAAAAACACAATGCCAACATGGATACCTTGGTGGCACTGGGAACCCTAGTGGCCTATTTCTATAGCTTAATTGCCCTCTTCGCTGGTCTCCCCGTTTACTTTGAAAGTGCTGCATTTATCCTCTTCTTCGTTCTTTTGGGGGCCGTTTTTGAGGAGAAAATGCGGAAAAACACTTCCCAAGCTGTGGAGAAATTACTGGACTTGCAGGCTAAAACAGCAGAAGTCTTGCGTGAAGATAGCTATGTACAAGTTCCTTTGGAGCAAGTCAAGGTAGGTGATCTGATTCGAGTGCGTCCCGGTGAAAAGATTGCGGTTGATGGGGTTGTAGTCGAAGGTGTGTCCAGTATTGACGAATCCATGGTGACAGGTGAGAGCCTGCCGGTGGATAAAACCGTTGGAGATATTGTCATTGGCTCCACCATCAATAATAGCGGAACGCTTGTTTTTAAAGCAGAAAAAGTTGGCTCAGAGACGGTTTTGGCACAGATTGTGGACTTTGTGAAGAAAGCCCAGACCAGCCGAGCACCGATTCAGGACTTGACGGATAAGATTTCAGGGATTTTTGTCCCAGCAGTTGTCATTTTAGCGATTCTGACTTTTTGGGTTTGGTTTGTCTTGCTTGAGGCTAGCTTTGTGACCTCTCTCCTTTATGGGGTGGCAGTTTTGATTATCGCTTGTCCTTGTGCACTAGGACTTGCAACACCGACAGCTCTTATGGTGGGAACAGGTCGCAGTGCCAAGATGGGGGTTCTCCTCAAAAATGGAACGGTTCTACAGGAAATCCAGAAAGTTCAAACTATTGTCTTTGATAAGACCGGGACTTTGACGGAAGGAAAACCAGTTGTCACTGATATTATTGGTGATGAGACAGAAGTACTTGGCTTAGCAGCTTCTTTAGAAGAAGCCTCTCAACACCCACTGGCTCAAGCTATTGTCAAAAGAGCGAGTGAAGCTGGACTTGAGATTCAAACTGTTGAAAATTTCCAAGCCTTGCACGGAAAAGGTGTCTCAGGGCAAATCAATGGGAAACAAGTCTTGCTTGGAAATGCTAAAATGCTGGATGGCATGAACATTTCTAGCACTTATCAAGGAAAACTAGAAGAACTGGAAAAAGAAGCTAAGACAGTTGTGTTCTTGGCTGTTGACAATGAAATCAAAGGCTTGCTTGCACTACAAGATATTCCTAAGGAAAATGCTAAACTTGCCATCAGTCAGTTGAAAAAACGAGGTCTTAAAACAGTCATGCTGACAGGGGATAATGCTGGCGTGGCGCGTGCCATTGCAGATCAGATTGGCATTGAAGAGGTCATTGCAGGTGTATTGCCAGAAGAAAAAGCCCATGAAATCCATAAACTGCAACAAGCTGGAAAAGTAGCCTTTGTTGGTGATGGTATCAATGACGCTCCTGCCCTCAGTGTAGCGGATGTGGGAATTGCTATGGGAGCTGGAACAGATATTGCCATCGAGTCAGCAGATTTGGTGTTGACAACTAATAACCTCCTAGGTGTGGTGCGTGCCTTTGACATGAGTAAGAAAACCTTTAATCGAATTCTGCTCAATCTTTTCTGGGCCTTTATCTACAATGTCATCGGAATTCCGATTGCAGCAGGAGTTTTTTCTGGTATTGGTCTGGTGCTCAACCCAGAACTGGCAGGTCTAGCCATGGCCTTTAGCTCTGTATCTGTTTTGATCAGTTCACTCATGCTAAACGTTACTAAGATAGACTAAAAAGCGGGCTTGCTCGCTTTTTATACTCTTCGAAAATCTCTTCAAACCACGTCAACTTTATCTGCAACCTCAAAGCTGTGCTTTGAGCAACCTGCGGCTAGTTTCCTAGTTTGGTCTTTAATTTTCATTGAGTATTATAAAACAGTTCTGAAAAACGCTTTCAAACTGTACTGTAATAGAGAATAAAAACTTCTGAGCACATTTTTAGGAGACAAAAAACAATTATGGTAAAGTAGTAGAGTAAAAATTTGCTGAAACGTTTCCAATTAGTATATGAAAACGGATGAATCAAATTTTAAAAATATTTGAAGGAGAGTTATAATGACTCAAGGGAAAATTACTGCATCAGCAGCAATGCTCAACGTATTGAAAACATGGGGCGTAGACACAATCTACGGTATCCCATCAGGAACACTCAGCTCATTGATGGACGCTTTGGCTGAAGACAAAGATATCCGCTTCTTGCAAGTTCGCCACGAAGAAACAGGTGCTCTTGCTGCGGTTATGCAAGCTAAATTCGGTGGCTCAATCGGGGTTGCAGTGGGTTCAGGTGGTCCAGGTGCGACTCACTTGATTAACGGTGTTTACGATGCAGCTATGGACAACACTCCATTCCTTGCTATCCTTGGATCACGTCCAGTTAACGAACTTAACATGGATGCTTTCCAAGAGCTTAACCAAAACCCAATGTACCACGGAGTAGCTGTCTACAACAAACGTGTAGCTTACGCTGAACAATTGCCAAAAGTTATTGACGAAGCTTGCCGTGCTGCAGTTTCTAAAAAAGGTCCAGCTGTTGTTGAAATCCCAGTAAACTTCGGTTTCCAAGAAATCGACGAAAACTCATACTACGGTTCAGGTTCATACGAGCGTTCATTCATCGCTCCTGCCTTGAACGAAGTTGAAATCAACAAAGCTGTTGAAATCTTGAACAATGCTGAACGTCCAGTTATCTACGCTGGTTACGGTGGTGTCAAAGCTGGTGAAGTGATTACTGAATTGTCACGTAAAATCAAAGCACCAATCATCACAACTGGTAAAAACTTTGAAGCTTTCGAATGGAACTACGAAGGGTTGACAGGTTCTGCTTACCGTGTTGGTTGGAAACCAGCCAACGAAGTGGTCTTCGAAGCAGACACAGTTCTTTTCCTTGGTTCAAACTTCCCATTTGCTGAAGTTTACGAAGCCTTCAAGAACACTGAAAAATTCATCCAAGTAGATATCGACCCTTACAAACTTGGTAAACGTCATGCCCTTGACGCTTCTATCCTTGGTGATGCAGGTCAAGCAGCGAAAGCAATCCTTGACAAAGTAAACCCAGTTGAGTCTACTCCATGGTGGCGTGCAAACGTGAAGAACAACCAAAACTGGCGTGATTACATGAACAAACTCGAAGGTAAAACTGAGGGTGAATTGCAATTGTACCAAGTTTACAATGCAATCAACAAACATGCTGATCAAGACGCTATCTACTCAATCGACGTAGGTGACACTACTCAAACATCTACTCGTCACCTTCACATGACACCTAAGAACATGTGGCGTACATCTCCACTCTTTGCGACAATGGGTATTGCCCTTCCTGGTGGTATCGCTGCTAAGAAAGACAATCCAGATCGCCAAGTATGGAACATCATGGGTGACGGTGCATTCAACATGTGCTACCCAGACGTTATCACAAACGTTCAATACGACCTTCCAGTTATCAACGTTGTCTTCTCAAATGGTAAATATGCCTTCATCAAGGACAAATACGAAGACACAAACAAACACTTGTTTGGTTGTGACTTCCCTAATGCTGACTATGCGAAAATCGCTGAAGCTCAAGGAGCTGTTGGATTTACAGTTGACCGTATCGAAGATATCGATGCAGTTGTTGCAGAAGCTGTTAAATTGAACAAAGAAGGTAAAACTGTTGTGATCGATGCTCGCATCTCTCAACATCGTCCACTTCCAGTAGAAGTACTTGAATTGGATCCAAAACTTCACTCAGAAGAAGCAATCAAAGCCTTCAAGGAAAAATACGAAGCAGAAGAACTCGTACCATTCCGCCTCTTCTTGGAAGAAGAAGGATTGCAATCACGCGCAATTAAATAATTCCTTCGTGGAATTTAAAAAGATCGGAACAATCCGGTCTTTTTATGGAGGAGAGTAAATGAATTTAAATCAATTAGATATTATCGTTTCAGATGTTCCCCAAGTTTGTGCTGACTTGGAGCGTATTTTGGATAAAAAGTCCGATTATGTTGATGACAGTTTTGCTCAGTTTACGATTGGCAGTCATTGTCTCATGTTGTCACAAAGTCATTTGGTTTCTTTGGAAAAGTTTCAGTCAGGAATCATTCTTCATATCGAGGTTGAGGATGTGGACCAGAACTATCGACGATTGAAAGAACTTGGTGTCGAGATTTTACACGGTCCTTGTGAAACGGATTGGGGAACGGAGTCTCTACTAGTTAAAGGCCCTGCTGGTCTTGTGATTGATTTTTATCGTATGAAATAGGGCGCGTAGTCATTTGACGTTAACCTTAGCTATTTTTAAAACAGAAATTGAGAATGTGAATTATTAAAAGATCGGAGTAATCCGGTCTTTTTCTGTTTCCTCTTTCTTATCACAAGATTGTGATAGTTTACAACTTCATAACAAAAGCTTCAAAGTCTTGATTGTTTTGAAAAAAGATTATAAAATATGATTCATAAAAATGAAAGAGATTTTGAAAATGTCTGAAAAACAAATGAAAATTTTGGGTTGGGTAGCGACCTTCATGTCCGTTATGATGTATGTGTCTTACTTCCCACAAATCATGAACAACTTGGCTGGTCAAAAAGGAAACTTCATCCAACCCTTGGTCGCAGCCATCAACTGTAGTCTATGGGTTTACTACGGTCTTTTCAAGAAAGAAAGAGATATTCCCCTTGCGGCTGCTAATGCACCGGGTATCGTTTTTGGCCTAGTAACGGCTATCACAGCTTTAATTTAAAAATAAGAGTGTTTTCAGTCTTTTTTTGTACATAAAAATAGATTCTCAAGTAAAGGAAGTCTAATGAGAGTTGAGGAAAACAGCCGTTGATAGCGAGCTTTCTGAGTGTTGCTTTAGAGGTTCCTCCATCAAGTAAAAGATTATTTCGTTACTATTTTTACAAAATCTTCTCCCTACTTTATAAGATAGGAAAAAGAGTTCAATTCGAACTCTTTTTTTGCTATAATGAGGGGAGAAAAATCAGACAGGAGATCGACATGTCAGAACCATTATTTTTACAATCAGTTATGCAAGAAAAAATCTGGGGTGGGACCAAGCTACGTGATGAGTTTGGTTACGAAATTCCAAGTGAAAAAATCGGGGAATACTGGGCTATCTCAGCCCACCCAAATGGAGTTTCTAAGGTAGCCAATGGACGCTACGAGGGAACAGACCTTGCTACTTTTTATGCGGAACACCGTGAGTTGTTTGGCAACCGTCCAGAACCAGTATTTCCACTGTTGACCAAAATTCTCGATGCCAATGACTGGCTCAGCGTCCAAGTTCACCCAGACGATGCCTATGGACTCGAGCATGAAGGCGAACTTGGAAAAACCGAATGCTGGTATATCATCGCAGCAGACGAAGGTTCAGAGATTATCTATGGCCACAATGCCAAGTCAAAAGAAGAACTCCGTCAGCAAATCGAAGCTAAAGACTGGGATGGTCTATTAACAAAAGTCCCTGTTAAGGCTGGAGATTTCTTCTATGTACCAAGTGGAACCATGCACGCTATCGGGGCGGGAATCTTGATTCTTGAAACCCAACAGTCTAGTGATACAACCTATCGTGTCTATGACTTTGACCGTAAGGATGACAAGGGCAACTTGCGTGAACTTCACCTTGAAAAATCCATCGATGTCTTGAACATTGGTGAACCAGCAAATAGCCGTCCTGTAACTATCAAAGCTGATGATTTACGTTCCACTCTACTTGTATCCAATGAATTCTTTGCCGTTTACAAGTGGGAAGTTACTGGAAAAGTTGATTTTGAAAAGACAGCTGACTACAGCCTGTTCAGCGTCTTGGCTGGTCAAGGTCAGCTTACTGTTGACGGGAAAAATTATCCAATCCAAAAAGGTAGCCACTTTATCCTACCAAGCGATGTTGAAGCTTGGACCTTGGAAGGGCAAGGTTTGGAATTGATTGTTAGTCATCCATAAAAAAAAGAAAGGGCCTGAGTTCACTACTCAAGTCCTTTTTGCTTACATAAATTGGGCGATAAAGACCACAATGATGATAATTGGAATGACGAAACGAAGGAGGAAGAGCCAGACTTGGAAAAGTCCTTGTTTCCATGCTCTTTCATCAAGATGGAGTTCCTCCATGGCAAGTGTCTTCTTAAAGATATAGCCTGTAAAGAGAGAAAGGCAGAGGGCTCCAAATGGCATGAGGAGATTGGAAACCAAGAAATCCATGGCGTCAAAGAAGGTTTTACCAAAAATGTGAACTTCCGCCATGACACCGTAAGATAGGGCTGAAGGAATTCCAAAAACAAAGGTCAAGATTCCTAAAATGGCACTCCACTTAGCCCGCTTGCTGTTGTCCTGATTGGTGATATTGCCCACATTGATTTCCAGCATCACGACAGATGAAGTGACTGTCGCAAAAAGGAAGAGCAAGAGGAAGAGGATGTAGAAAATGGTTCCAAAAGGCATCTTGTCAAAGAGTTGAGGCAAGACGATAAAGAGCAGGCTTGGTCCACCCTCGGATTGGATGTTGAAGGCTGACATAGCAGGAAAAATGGCTAGACCTGCCATGATGGACACAGAGATATTCATGGCTACGATGGAAATCCCTGATTGGACCAGATTGGTTTTCTTATCCAAGTAGGATGCATAGGTCAGCATGGCTGTGACCCCTAATGAAAGGGCAAAGAAAGATTGTCCCAGGGCATAAAGGAAGCCAGCACTAGTTAGTTTTGAGAAGTCTGGTTTGAGGAAGTAGAGAACGCCTTCCATGGCATTTGGCAAGCTGAGAGAGCGCCCAATAATCACGACAAAGATGATAAAGAGCAGGGGCATCATGACTTTTGAAGCTCTTTCGATTCCTTTTTGAACCCCACGTGATACAATAAAGATATTCAATAAGATAAAGACAGCTTGAGCTCCTAGGGCAATGGCTGGGTTTGAAATGATTGAAGTAAATAACTGAGCGTAATCACCCGTTCCGCTGAGTTGGAACAATTTTCCAAACTCAATGCCTAGATAGACTAAAATCCATCCTCCAATGACACTGTAAAAGGAGAGGAGGATAAAGAGGGCAAAGGCACCAATCCAACCGATAAAATTGTATTTGCTATTCTTGCCCAGTTTTCCAAAGGTTTTGATAGCAGAAACACCAGCACTACGGCCAAGGGCAAACTCAGCAAGCAGGAGCGGGAAACCAATTAAAATAGTGGAAATGAGAAAGACCAGTAAAAAGCCTCCACCGCCATTAGCAGCAGTCATGTAGGGAAACTTCCAAACGGCTCCAAGTCCGATTGCTGAACCAGCAGATGCTAGAATAAAGCCTAGTTTCGAGCCCCATTGCGATTTTTCTGACATAGTTGAAACTCCAATCTCGTTTTTTAAAATAAGAAAAGGCTACTTGAGTTGTCAAATAGCCTTCTCTCAATGGCTCTTTATGAGCCTTCTGTTTGATTGATAGACTTGACTATCCTATCATGTTTTCAAAGGTCTGTCAAGAAATCCATTTTCAAGTTTTCACACCTTTCTCAAAAAGTTAAAAATTTTTCTCAAAAACGCTTGACTCTGACCTAAGGGGAGGGGTTATACTATCATTGTAAGGAGGAAATCATGTACCATATAAAAGAAGCTGCGCAGCTTTCAGGTGTCTCTGTCAAGACCCTGCACCACTACGATAAGATAGGAATTTTGGTTCCTTTAAAGTCGGAAAACGGCTATCGAACCTACAGTCAGGAGGATTTGGAACGCCTTCAGGTTATTCTGTATTACAAATATCTAGGCTTTTCTTTAGAAAAAATAGCAGAGCTATTAAAGGAAGATAGATCAGATTTGTTGCCTCACTTGACTAGACAGTTGGACTATTTGACTCGAGAAAGGCAACATCTGGATACCTTGATTTCCACCTTGCAAAAAACCATTCAAGAACAAAAAGGAGAAAGAAAAATGACTATTGAGGAAAAATTTACTGGATTTAGCTATCAAGACAACCAAAAATATCACCAAGAAGCGGTAGAGAAATATGGGCAAGAAGTCATGGATCAAGCCCTCGAGCGACAAAAAGGTCTTGAAGATGAGTCTACGGCCGCTTTTAACCAAGTCTTTCAAACTTTGGCACAAAATCTTCAAGCTGGTTTACCTGCAACAGCAACTGAAAACCAAGAGCAAGCAGCCAAGCTCTTGCAAGCCATTCGTACTTATGGATTTGACTGCTCTATTGAAGTCTTCGGTCATATCGGTAAAGGCTACGTCTACAACCCAGAGTTTAAGGAAAACATTGACAAGTTTGGACCTGGTACAGCTCAATACACATCAGATGCCATTGCAGCTTACGTTCGGACAAATGCAGAATAAATAGGCTAGGAATTTCCTAGCCTATTTTTTACTTCAAGTCATAAAGCCAGTCGTCACCGTCTTTGTAGTAAAAGAATTCACTGAGATCATCTTCCAAAAAAACACGAAGCATATCAGACATATCCTTAGTTGCAAGTTTTAGATGAGAAAGATTTTCAAAATTCTCCCACCATACCTTTCCTTCGTCTGAAGACTGGAGTTCACCAGTAAAGTGTTTTGTCTTGTAAAAAAGGACGACATAACGATAATCCTCGTCGTCATACCAGTCTTTAATACCACAGAGTTGGGGTTTGGAAATGGTCAGACCAGTTTCTTCTTTCACTTCACGAATGACTGCATCGACAAAGGATTCGCCACGTTCAACATGCCCGCCAGGAAAAGTAATACCAGGCCAGTCAGGGCTAACTCTGTCTTGGACCAGCACCTTGTCTCCGTTTTGAATCATACACATGTTGACAAATTCAACTGATTCTCTTCTATTCATTTTTTACACCCTTTGATTTTTAATCATAATGCAGACTTCCAGCCACCCAGCCGGTACAGAGGGCAGAAGTGATGTTAAAGCCACCCGTGTGGGCATTGATATCCAGTACCTCGCCAGCAAAGTGGAGACCAGGTACCAGCTTACTTTCAAGGGTTTTAGGGTTGATTTCCTTAAGACTGACACCACCTTTGGTGACAAAGGACTTAGCCAATGACATTTTACCAGTGACAGGAATTTTGAGAGCCTTGATAGACTGGAGCAGTTGCTCGCGTTCTTTTTCAGTCAGCTGTTTAACTTTTTCAGGAAATCCTTGTACAAAAAACTCAGCCAAGCGTTCCGGAAGTAAAGTTTTCAAAGCATTTTTCAAGGATTTTTCTCGATTTTCTTCTAGAAATGTTACTAAGTCGTCCACTGAAAGTTGAGGCAAGACATCCAGTGAAAGGATTTCGCCACCCTTGACAAAGCTGGACATGCGTAGGGCAGCAGGGCCTGACAAACCAAAGTGAGTAAAGAGCAGATCATGAGTGATGACATGCTTACCATAGCTTAAGGTCACATCATCCAGTGAAATTCCCTGCAAGTCCTTATGTGGAAAATCTGTCAATAAAGGACTTTCAGCAGCCTCAAGCTCGGTAATGGTGTGCTTAAAATGACGAGCAATCTCGTGACCAAAGCCAGTAGACCCAGTCGAAGGATAAGACTTACCACCTGTTGTGACAATGAGTTTATCACAAGTGAAGGTTTGGTCTGCGGACTTAAGGACAAACTGGTCGTCTATCTTTTTAACAGAAACAATCTCCGTTTGAGTAGCAACTTGACCTCCTAGCTCAGTGATTTTCTTTTCTAGGGCCTCGATAATAGTCCGCGATTTGTCGCTGGCAGGAAAGACGCGGCCGTGGTCTTCAACCTTGAGTTTAACACCGTTTTCCGTGAAAAAGTTGATGATATCATGGTTATCAAACTGGGAGAAGACACTGTATAGAAAGCGTCCATTTCCAGGAATTCCAGCCAGAAGGTCATCTAAGCTTCCGTTATTGGTGACATTGCAACGGCCACCACCAGTACCAGCTAATTTTTTTCCGAGTTTCCGATTTTTTTCGATGAGAAGAGTTTTCTGACCATGAAAGCTACTGGAAATGGTAGCCATCATGCCAGCAGGCCCTCCACCGATGACAATAGTATCAAAATGTTTCATAGCTCTATTGTACCACAAAAAACAAGAGATGCTTGGCATCTCTTGTTGCTTATAATCTTAGTTGATTTCATATCCCATCAACAAACCGCCATCTTCTGCATAAAAACTGCAGAGACCAGATGTTGGAAGAATCTTAATTTCAGCTTGTGGGAATGTTTCCAGCAAGCGTTCTGACAATTGCTGACAGAATTTTTCATTGCTGCGATGAGCCATGACGATACGACCACCAGCATAGCCAGCCTTGATGAGTTCTTCATAGGCTGCTTGAAGGGATTTTTTTGGTCCACGAGCCTTTTGGAGCAGTTCTAGGGTTCCAGTATTACTCGCTTCTCCGACCATACGGATGTTGAGAAGACCAACAACTGTACCGATAAGCTTGCTTAAACGACCATTTTTTACCAAGTTATCGACCTTAGCGAGGACAAAGAGCAACTTGGTTTTTTCTTGGTAGGCTGTGATAGCTTCAACAATCTCCTCATAAGAAAGTCCTTGATCAATCAATTCATTGATTTTTTCGACAATCAAGTCAACTTCCCCACCTGCAGATAAACTATCAATAACATGAATCTGAGTGTCAGGATGTTCTTCAAGGTAGATATTCTTAGCAAGTTGCGCACTATTATGACTGCCAGAAAGAGCACCAGTGATAGTAACGACAAAGATATGCTTGGCTCCTTCGAATGCACGCAAGTAATCATCAGGGCTAGGACAGGCTGATTTTGAAGCCTCAGAAGTCGCATACATGGTTTCCATCATGTGGTTAATGTCGAGATTGGCATCATCGATAAAGACCTGATTAGCTACTTGAATGGTTAAAGGAACACTCACAAATTCAGTATCGATAGCAAGAGTAGGCAGTTGACGATAATCACAACCAGAGTCAGCTACAATCTTCCAAGTCATAGAAATTCTCCATCTTTGTCACTTATACATTGACAAAGGTTCTGTCTTTTTTTACAATTATATCATGAAAGCCCTTGAAACAAAAGTACCACCTCTCTGTTGTCACAAGTAGAAAGAAATTGTTATGTCTGAACGTAAAATATCTGAAAAATCTCTTGAAAATCTCAGAAAATCAAATCAAGAATCCAATTTCTTGACCAGAGAAGCAATCGAGACGGCTCTTTTGCAACTTCTAGAGAAAAAAGATTTGGCCAAGATCAGTATTTCAGAGCTGGTCAAGCGGGCGGGTGTCTCTCGCGCTGCCTTCTATCGCAATTATGGTTCTAAAGAAGAGATTTTGGAAAGCGTCTTTAAACGCACTGTCCATAACATCATGGAACAGTTGAGCCATTACGATGTCAAAACAGACCTTTATCTGGTCTGGGTACACCTTTTCCGCGCAGCCAAGAAAGAAGCCAAGGTTATCCAACTTGCTCTGGACTACCATTTGGAAAAGATTTTCGTCCAAGCCATGCAGGAATTTCTAGAAAAATACCACGGAAAGTCAAAAGGCGTTAGCAGCTACCTTCATTCCTTTTGGAGTTCTGCCATCGTATCGGTTCTGCTCAAATGGATCAAGGATGGCATGAAGGTTCCGGCTGAAAAGATTGCTGATTTACGCTTGCCATTTTTCAAAAAATAGAGGAAAAGGAGAAGACTTATGACAGAAAAAAGACTGGCTTGGGATGAGTACTTTGCGGCTCAAGCCTTACTGATTGCCAATCGTTCGACCTGCAAACGTGCCAAGGTGGGAGCTGTCCTTGTTAAGGATAATAAGGTCATTTCAACAGGCTACAATGGTTCTGTATCAGGAACTGAGCACTGTATTGACCACGAATGTCTAGTTATTGAAGGACACTGTGTCCGAACCCTTCACGCCGAGGTCAATGCCATTTTACAAGGAGCTGAACGAGGGGTTCCAAGAGGATTTACAGCCTATGTGACCCATTTCCCTTGTCTGAACTGCACCAAACAACTGCTACAGGTTGGTTGCAAGCGCGTGGTTTATATCAACCAGTACCGAATGGATGACTATGCCCAGTACCTTTATCAAGATAAAGGCACCGAGTTGACCCATCTACCATTAGAGACTGTTCAGGCAGCTCTTCAAGAGGCAGATTTGATTTAAAAATTAATTAAAATAAATGGTTTAGAAAGCTTTTTAAACCGTTTTTTGATATAATAAGAAGAATAAATTGAAAGAAGGAATTCAGAAAATGGGAAAAATTGAAGTCATTAATCATCCACTCATTCAACACAAATTGTCAATCTTGCGACGTACAGATACTTCTACAAAAGCTTTTCGTGAGCTAGTAGATGAGATTGCAATGTTGATGGGATATGAAGTACTTCGTGATCTTCCACTTGAAGACGTTGAAATCGAAACACCTATTACAAAGACCGTTCAAAAACAATTGGCTGGTAAAAAATTGGCGATTGTCCCAATCTTGCGCGCAGGTATCGGGATGGTAGATGGGCTCTTGAGCTTGGTTCCAGCAGCCAAAGTTGGTCACATCGGTATGTACCGTGATGAAGAAACCCTTCAACCAGTTGAATACTTGGTGAAATTGCCTGAGGACATAGACCAACGTCAAATCTTTGTCGTCGATCCAATGCTTGCAACAGGTGGATCAGCAATCTTGGCTGTAGATTCCCTCAAAAAACGTGGAGCATCAAACATCAAGTTTGTCTGTCTAGTGTCTGCTCCAGAAGGAGTGAAAGCTCTTCAAGAAGCTCACCCAGATGTAGAAATTTTTACAGCAGCCTTGGATGAACGCTTGAACGAACACGGTTATATCGTTCCAGGTCTTGGAGATGCTGGAGACCGCTTGTTCGGTACTAAATAAAATTCCGAAGTAAATATTGAAACTAGAAGTTCGTTTTTGACTTGAAAGGAGGTTGAGTTTTTGTTTCTGTTTAGAGAATAGAGCAAAAATTTGACCTTTTTTGACCAAAAAGATATAATAGTTTTGTATTGAGTCGTAAGACTAAGAAAATTCAACATAAAACATAAAAGGAGAAATGAATGATTCCTGTAGTTATTGAACAAACAAGCCGTGGAGAACGTTCCTATGACATTTACTCTCGTCTTCTGAAAGACCGCATCATCATGCTAACAGGTCCAGTTGAAGACAACATGGCCAACTCCGTTATCGCCCAGTTGCTCTTCTTGGATGCCCAAGACAGCACAAAAGATATTTACCTTTATGTCAATACACCTGGGGGCTCTGTTTCAGCTGGTTTGGCAATCGTTGATACCATGAACTTTATCAAAGCGGATGTCCAAACTATCGTTATGGGGATGGCTGCATCTATGGGTACTGTCATCGCATCAAGTGGTGCAAAAGGCAAACGCTTCATGCTTCCAAATGCAGAGTACATGATTCACCAACCAATGGGTGGTACAGGTGGTGGTACCCAACAGACAGATATGGCAATCGCTGCAGAGCACTTGCTCAAAACTCGTAAGACTTTGGAGCAAATCCTTGCAGATAACTCTGGTAAATCAGTCGAGCAAATTCATGCAGACGCGGAACGTGATTACTGGATGAGTGCCCAAGAAACGCTTGAATATGGCTTTATTGATGAAATCATGGCCAACAATTCTTTGAACTAATAATGCATGAAAGCAAACTCGACGGAGTTTGCTTTTTTTGATATAATAGGATAAGATTTCTTAGAAAGAGGCTTCCTCATGTTTGAAAAAACAAATCGATCAGGATTAATCATCTATCTCTACTATAATAGAGATGCGAAAAAACTACAAGAATATGGAGACATTTTCTATCATTCGAAAAAGCATCGCTACCTGCAACTTTATGTTCCGACTGAGACTCTAGAAAACTTGGTTGAGAAATTAGCTAAGGAACGATTTATCAAAAAGGTAAGGCCTTGTCATATTCAAGAGTTAGAGACTCCCTTTGTTGGCAATCTCTATCGCAATGAAGAAAACGTTATCATTTAAAAAATTAATTAAATGTATTGACAATTTTCTGATAATTCGGTATATTCTTAACATACAATTTTTGAAACGACTATAAGGAGATTAAAAATGAAGAAAAAATTTGCCCTATCTTTTGTGGCTCTTGCTAGTGTGGCCCTTCTTGCTGCCTGTGGAGAAGTTAAGTCAGGAGCGTCAAACACAACTGGAAATCCAGTAGACGAAAAAACAATCAAAATTGGTTTTAACTTTGAAGAGACAGGTGCTGTAGCTGCATACGGTACAGCTGAACAAAAAGGTGCCCAACTTGCTGTAGACGAAATCAACGCTGCAGGTGGAATCGATGGAAAAAAAATCGAAGTTGTTGACAAAGACAACAAGTCAGAAACTGCTGAAGCAGCTTCTGTTACAACAAACCTTGTTACCCAATCAAAAGTAGCAGCTATTGTAGGACCTGCGACATCTGGTGCAACTGCTGCAGCTGTAGCTAACGCTACTAAAGCTGGAGTGCCATTGATTTCACCAAGTGCTACACAAGACGGTTTGACTAAAGGTCAAGATTACTTATTTATTGGAACATTCCAAGATAGCTTCCAAGGGAAGATTATTTCTAACTATGTAACAAATAAATTGAATGCTAAGAAGGTTGTTCTTTATACTGATAATGCTAGTGACTATGCTAAAGGTATTGCTAAATCATTCCGTGAATCCTACAAGGGTGAGATTGTAGCAGATGAAACTTTTGTAGCAGGTGATACAGACTTCCAAGCAGCCCTTACTAAAATGAAAGGGAAAGAGTTTGACGCTATCGTTGTTCCAGGTTACTACACAGAAGCTGGTAAAATTGTAAACCAAGCTCGTGGTATGGGAATTGATAAACCAATCGTTGGTGGTGATGGATTCAACGGTGAAGAATTTGTTCAACAAGCAACTGCTGAAAGAGCATCAAACATTTACTTCATCTCAGGATTCTCAACCACAGTTGACGTTTCTGCAAAAGCTAAAGCTTTCCTTGAAGCATATCGTGCTAAATACAATGAAGAACCTTCAACATTCTCAGCTTTAGCCTATGACTCAGTTTACCTAGTAGCAAATGCTGCAAAAGGTGCTAAAAACTCAGGTGAAATCAAGGACAACCTTGCTAAAACCAAAGATTTTGATGGTGTAACTGGTCAAACAAGCTTTGATGCTGACCACAATACAGTGAAAACTGCTTACATGATGACCATGAACAATGGTAAAGTTGAAGAAGCAGAAGTTGTAAAACCATAACATTAGAATAGTACTTGAAATGGGGAATGAGCCTTTGACTCACTCCCTGTTTCGGTGTTTATGAACTTGTGAAAATAATGAAATTTTCTAAAAAATAAGGATAGAAAAGAGTGAATGCTATGCTCCAACAACTTGTGAATGGTCTAATTCTGGGTAGTGTTTATGCACTTTTGGCCCTAGGTTATACCATGGTTTATGGAATTATCAAACTCATTAACTTCGCCCACGGTGATATTTATATGATGGGTGCCTTTATTGGTTACTTTTTGATTAATTCTTTCCAAATGAATTTCTTTTTAGCTTTAATTATTTCAATGGCGGGAACTGCACTACTTGGTGTTGTGATCGAATTTCTTGCCTACCGTCCTCTGCGAAACTCTACACGTATTTCTGTATTGATAACCGCCATCGGAGTGTCCTTCCTACTGGAATATGGGATGGTTTATCTAGTAGGGGCCAATACTCGTGCTTTCCCTCAAGCGATTGAAACAATCCGCTTTGATTTTGGCCCAATTAGTTTGACAAATGTTCAATTGATGATTTTAGCAGTTTCTATATTGTTAATGGTTTTATTGCAATTGATCGTCAAAAAAACAAAAATGGGGAAAGCCATGCGTGCTGTATCAGTTGATAGTGATGCAGCTCAATTGATGGGAATTAATGTAAATCGTACAATCAGCTTTACCTTTGCTTTGGGTTCAGCTCTTGCTGGTGCAGCAGGTGTCCTCATTGCCCTTTACTACAACTCTCTTGAACCTTTGATGGGTGTGACTCCAGGTCTAAAATCATTCGTTGCAGCTGTACTTGGTGGTATCGGGATTATTCCTGGTGCAGCTCTAGGGGGATTTGTGATTGGCTTGTTGGAAACTTTTGCAACTGCCTTCGGTATGTCTGATTTCCGTGATGCTATCGTATATGGAATTTTGCTTTTGATTCTGATTGTTCGACCTGCGGGTATCCTTGGTAAGAATGTGAAAGAGAAGGTGTAAACAATGAAGACAAATCTTAAAGTAAATATTCTCTGGTTATTCCTTCTGTTAGCGGGTTATGGATTGATTAGCGTACTGGTTTCTGCTGGTGTTCTCAATCTATTCCATGTACAAATTTTAGAACAAATTGGGATTAATATCATCCTTGCAGTAGGTTTGAACTTAATCGTTGGTTTTTCAGGACAATTCTCACTTGGTCATGCAGGTTTTATGGCAATTGGGGCTTATGCAGCAGCGATTATTGGTTCCAAATCACCAACCTATGGAGCCTTCTTTGGTGCTATGTTGATAGGAGCCTTGATTTCTGGTGCAGTTGCTTTGCTCGTTGGGATTCCAACACTCCGTTTGAAGGGTGACTACCTGGCTGTTGCGACACTAGGTGTTTCAGAAATCATTCGTATCTTTATCATTAATGGTGGAAGTTTGACCAACGGTGCCGCTGGTATCTTGGGTATTCCAAACTTTACCAACTGGCAAATGGTTTATCTATTTGTGGTGATCACAACTATTGCAACTCTCAACTTCTTACGTAGTCCAATTGGACGCTCGACTCTATCTGTTCGTGAGGATGAGATTGCTGCTGAGTCCGTTGGGGTAAACACTACAAAGATCAAGATTATCGCTTTTGTCTTTGGTGCCATTACAGCAAGTATTGCTGGTTCACTTCAGGCCGGTTTTATCGGTTCTGTTGTCCCAAAAGATTACACTTTTATTAATTCCATCAACGTGTTGATTATCGTTGTATTTGGTGGACTTGGATCTATTACTGGTACCATCGTTTCAGCGATTGTTTTAGGAATTTTAAATATGCTCCTTCAAGATGTAGCTAGCGTACGTATGATTATCTACGCTTTGGCTCTTGTATTGGTCATGATTTTCAGACCAGGCGGACTCCTTGGAACATGGGAATTGAGTCTATCACGTTTCTTTAAAAAATCTAAGAAGGAGGGACAAAACTAATGGCATTACTTGAAGTTAAACAGTTAACCAAACATTTTGGCGGTCTAACAGCTGTTGGAGATGTCACTCTTGAATTGAACGAGGGAGAATTGGTTGGTTTGATCGGACCAAACGGCGCTGGTAAAACAACCCTTTTCAATCTCTTGACTGGTGTTTATGAACCAAGTGAAGGTACTGTGACTCTAGATGGTCACCTCCTAAATGGGAAAACTCCCTATAAGATTGCTTCACTTGGACTCAGTCGTACTTTCCAAAATATTCGTTTGTTCAAGGACTTGACAGTTTTGGAAAATGTTTTGATTGCGTTTAGCAATCATCATAAACAACATGTCCTTGCGAGCTTTCTACGCCTACCAGCTTTTTATAAGAATGAAGAAGAATTAAAAAGCAAAGCTTTGGACTTGCTGAAGATCTTTGATTTGGATGGTGACGCAGATACTTTTGCGAAGAATCTGGCCTATGGTCAACAACGTCGATTAGAAATCGTTCGTGCTCTGGCAACAGAACCTAAAATCCTCTTTTTGGATGAACCTGCAGCTGGGATGAACCCACAAGAAACAGCTGAATTGACAGAACTAATCCGTCGTATCAAAGACGAATTTAAAATTACCATCATGCTCATTGAACACGACATGAATTTGGTTATGGAAGTCACTGAGCGTATCTATGTTCTTGAATATGGTCGTTTAATTGCTCATGGGACTCCGGATGAGATCAAGAACGACAAACGTGTTATCGAAGCTTATCTAGGAGGTGAAGCCTAATGTCTATGTTAAAAGTTGAAAACCTCTCTGTACATTATGGTATGATCCAAGCAGTTCGTGATGTGAGTTTCGAGGTTAATGAAGGAGAAGTTGTTTCCTTGATTGGTGCTAATGGTGCTGGTAAAACAACCATTCTTCGTACCCTTTCAGGTTTGGTTCGTCCAAGTGCTGGGAAAATTCAGTTTTTAGGAAAAGAAATTCAAAAGTTGCCAGCGCAAAAAATCGTAGCAGGTGGCCTTTCACAAGTTCCTGAGGGACGCCATGTTTTCCCGGGTTTGACTGTTATGGAAAACTTAGAAATGGGAGCCTTTTTAAAGAAAAATCGTGAAGAAAATCAAGCCAACTTGAAAAAAGTCTTTTCACGTTTCCCTCGTCTTGAAGAGCGTAAAAACCAAGATGCAGCTACCCTTTCAGGTGGTGAACAGCAGATGCTGGCTATGGGACGTGCTCTCATGTCCACGCCCAAGCTCCTTCTCTTGGATGAGCCGTCAATGGGACTTGCCCCTATCTTTATTCAGGAAATTTTTGATATCATTCAAGATATTCAGAAGCAAGGAACAACAGTTCTCCTAATTGAACAGAACGCTAACAAGGCCCTTGCTATCTCTGACCGAGGTTATGTACTTGAAACAGGTGAGATTGTCCTATCAGGAACAGGAAAAGAACTCGCAGCATCAGACGAAGTCAGAAAAGCATATCTAGGTGGCTAAAACAATCCAGTGGATTGTTTTAGTCGGCGGATGAGAATTGCAAAAGCAATTCCCCTAACGTCTGGGGGACCTTTTTAGTCGGCAGATAGAGATTGCGTAGCAATCATCAGAACCACTGGATTGTTTTAGTCGGCGGATGAGAATTGCAAAAGCAATTCCCCTAACGTCCAGGGGACCTTTTTAGTCGGCGGATAAGGATTGCGTAAGTAATCATCCAATCCAGTGGATTGTTTTAGCCGGAGGATAAGAATTGTGTAAGCAATTCTCCTTTAGTCTGGGAGACTAGTCTAGGTTGTGGATGGAGATTGCGCACGCAATCCCTCTATAGTCCGGGGGACCTTTTTAGTCGGCGGATAGAGATTGCGTAGCAATTTCCTAAGTGATGAAATAAAACCGAATGAGGATTGTTAATCCCTCATTCACAGAGCTCGAAATCAGAGCTCTTTTTTGTAAGAGGTTAGCTTTTTTAGAATCTTTAAAAGATCTAACAGCGTTTGATTGATTGTCTAAGAAAGTGTATAATGAAAGTAGAAATAGAGAAGGAGAAGTCTCATGGCAGTTAAAGATTTTATGACACGCAAGGTAGTTTATATCAGTCCTGATACGACTGTAGCACACGCAGCAGATTTGATGCGCGAGCAAGGCTTGCACCGTTTACCTGTTATCGAAAATGATCAATTGGTTGGTCTTGTTACAGAAGGAACCATCGCAGAGGCAAGTCCATCTAAAGCAACCAGTCTTTCTATCTACGAGATGAATTATCTTCTCAATAAGACTAAAGTTAAAGACGTCATGATTCGGGATGTTGTGACAGTTTCTGGATACGCAAGCCTAGAGGATGCGACCTACCTGATGTTGAAAAACAAGATTGGCATTTTACCGGTTGTTGATAACCAGCAGGTATATGGAGTGATTACGGATCGCGATGTCTTCCAAGCCTTTTTGGAAATCGCTGGTTATGGAGAAGAAGGGATTCGTGTTCGTTTTATTACGGAAAACGAGGTCGGAGTTTTAGGAAAAATCGTGACCTTGATTGTTGAGGAAAATTTGAATATTTCTCACACAGTTAATATCCCTCGTAAGGATGGTAAGGTTGTCATTGAGGTTCAAATTGATGGAATGATTGACCTAGATTCCTTAAAAGAAAAATTTGAAAGAGAAGGAATTCAAGTAGAGGAGATTGCTCGAACCTCTGCAAAAATCCTTTAAACCAGAGGCTTTAGAGCCTCTTTTTCTTGGGCAATAAAAGCATAAAAAAGCAAAATATGGAAAGAAATGAGAGATTATGGTATAATAAAACGATATGAAAAGGAGTATTTATGGACATTTCAGAAATTCGTCAAAAAATTGACGCAAATCGTGAAAAATTAGCTTCTTTCAGGGGGTCTCTTTGACCTCGAAGGCTTAGAGGAAGAGATTGCCATCTTAGAGAACAAGATGACAGAACCTGATTTTTGGAACGATAATATTGCGGCCCAAAAAACGTCGCAAGAATTAAATGAATTAAAAAACACCTACAACACCTTCTGTAAAATGGAGGAGTTGCAGGATGAAGTTGAAATTTTATTAGACTTTTTAGCAGAAGACGAGTCAGTCCATGATGAACTGGTAGAGCAACTAACTGAGTTGGATAAGATGATGACCAGCTATGAGATGACGCTTCTCTTGTCAGAACCTTATGACCATAATAATGCAATTTTGGAAATTCATCCAGGTTCAGGCGGGACTGAGGCTCAGGACTGGGGCGATATGTTACTTCGTATGTACACTCGTTATGGAAATGCAAAAGGCTTTAAAGTTGAAGTCTTGGATTACCAAGCTGGTGATGAAGCGGGCATCAAGTCTGTGACCTTGTCCTTTGAAGGTCCAAATGCCTACGGTCTTCTCAAGTCGGAAATGGGTGTTCACCGTTTGGTCCGTATTTCGCCATTTGACTCTGCTAAACGTCGTCACACTTCGTTTACTTCTGTGGAAGTTATGCCTGAGTTAGATGATACCATCGAAGTGGAGATTCGTGAAGATGATATCAAAATGGATACCTTCCGTTCAGGTGGTGCTGGTGGACAGAACGTCAATAAAGTTTCAACAGGTGTGCGTTTGACGCACATTCCTACGGGGACAGTCGTTCAATCGACAGTCGATCGTACCCAGTATGGAAATAGAGATCGTGCTATGAAGATGTTGCAGGCTAAGCTCTATCAAATGGAGCAAGAAAAGAAAGCTGCAGAAGTTGATTCCCTCAAAGGTGAGAAAAAAGAAATCACTTGGGGAAGTCAGATTCGTTCTTATGTCTTCACACCTTATACTATGGTGAAAGATCACCGTACGAGCTTTGAAGTTGCCCAAGTAGATAAGGTTATGGATGGAGATCTAGATGGTTTCATCGATGCCTATCTCAAATGGAGAATCAGCTAAGATAGAAAGGAACTCACATGTCAATCATTGAAATGCGAGATGTTGTCAAAAAGTATGACAACGGGACGACTGCCTTGCGTGGTGTGTCTGTCACTATTGAACCGGGAGAATTTGCCTACATTGTAGGACCTTCAGGAGCAGGGAAGTCCACCTTTATTCGAGCTTTATATCGAGAAGTAAAGATTGAAAAAGGTAGTTTAACAGTTGCAGGTTTTAATTTGGTTAAAATCAAGAAGAAAGATATTCCTCTTCTACGTCGTAGTGTTGGAGTTGTCTTTCAGGACTACAAACTCTTGCCAAAGAAAACCGTTTATGAAAATATTGCCTATGCAATGGAAGTAATCGGTGAGAACCGCCGTACCATTAAAAAACGTGTGATGGAAGTTTTGGACCTAGTTGGTTTGAAACACAAGGTTCGTTCATTTCCTAATGAACTTTCAGGTGGAGAGCAACAACGGATTGCTATTGCTCGCGCGATTGTCAACAATCCGAAAGTCTTGATTGCCGATGAACCGACAGGAAACTTGGACCCAGATAATTCTTGGGAAATTATGAATCTGTTGGAACGCATCAATCTCCAAGGTACTACAGTATTGATGGCTACCCATAATAGTCAGATTGTAAATACCTTGCGCCACCGTGTCATTGCCATTGAAAATGGCCGTGTCGTTCGTGACGAAGCAAAAGGAGAATATGGATACGATGATTAGTAGATTTTTTCGCCATTTATTTGAATCACTAAAAAGTTTAAAGCGAAATGGCTGGATGACAGTAGCAGCAGTAAGTTCGGTTATGATTACCTTGACGCTCGTTGCCCTGTTTGCATCCGTAATTTTTAACACAGCTAAACTGGCTACCGATATTGAAAACAACGTTCGTGTTATGGTTTACATTCGTAAGGATGTGGCTGATAACAGTGAAACGATTGAAAAAGAAGGTCAGACAGTTACCAACAATGACTACCACAAGGTCTATGATGCTTTGAAAGCTATGCCAGCTGTAAAAAGCGTTACCTTCTCAAGTAAAGAGGAGCAATACCAAAAATTGACTGAAACGATGGGGGATGACTGGAAGGTCTTTGAAGGGGATGCCAACCCACTCTATGATGCCTATATCGTAGATACCAAATCTCCAAGTGATGTAAAGAAAGTAGCTGAAGATGCTAAGAAAATCGAGGGAGTTTCAGAAGTTCAAGATGGTGGAGCCAACACTCAACGACTCTTTGAACTAGCTTCCTTCATCCGTGTGTGGGGATTGATTATTGCAGGACTCTTGATTTTCATCGCGGTCTTCTTGATTTCCAATACCATTCGTATCACCATTATTTCGCGTAGCCGTGAAATTCAGATTATGCGTCTGGTAGGAGCTAAGAATAGTTACATCCGTGGTCCATTCTTGTTGGAAGGTGCCTTCATCGGTTTATTTGGAGCAGCTATACCTTCAGTCCTAGTATTCTTTATCTACAATATGGTCTACCAATCTGTCAATAAATCTTTGGTCGGTCAAAACCTATCCATGATTACGCCAGATCTATTTATTCCTTTGATGACAGTTCTCTTGTTTGTTATCGGAATCTTCATTGGATCAATCGGATCAGGAATTTCAATGCGTCGATTCTTGAAAATTTAATTGGATATCAATGCAAATTGCATAGCTTAGTGGAAATATCCAGACAGTTTAAAGGAGAAGTTTTAAAGAGCTTCTCTTTTTTGTATAAAAATTTAAGAAAAAGGAGAATTTTTTTCTATAAAAGCCTTTACAAAAAAATAAAAAGTGGTATAATTAGTATATAAGTTGGTGCAAACGTTTTCGTAAAACGTTTGCCTAAAATAAAATAAAGGAGATTTGAATGATGAAAGCTACATTCAAAAATGTCTTGTCTTTCGAGTTTTGGCAAAAATTCGGTAAGGCTTTGATGGTGGTTATCGCTGTTATGCCAGCGGCTGGATTGATGATTTCAATTGGTAAGTCGCTAGTGATGATTAACCCTAACTTTTCACCACTTGTAATTACTGGTGGTGTACTAGAGCAAATCGGTTGGGGAGTTATCGTTAACCTTCATATCTTGTTCGCCCTTGCTATCGGAGGAAGCTGGGCTAAAGAACGCGCTGGTGGTGCTTTTGCTGCTGGTCTTGCCTTTATCCTTATCAACCGTATCACAGGTACAATCTTTGGCGTATCTGGCGATATGCTAAAAGATCCAAATGCTATGGTTTCAACACTATTGGGTGGGTCAATCAAAGTTTCTGATTACTTTATCAGTGTTATGGAAGCTCCAGCACTTAACATGGGTGTTTTCGTAGGGATTATTTCTGGTTTTATAGGGGCAACTGCCTTTAACAAATACTATAACTTCCGTAAGCTTCCTGATGCGCTTTCATTCTTTAACGGAAAACGTTTTGTACCGTTTGTAGTTATTGTTCGTTCAGTAATTGCTGCTATTGTTCTTTCAATTTTCTGGCCACTTGTTCAAACAGGTATCAATAGCTTTGGTATCTGGATTGCAAACTCTCAAGAAACTGCACCAATTCTAGCACCATTCTTGTATGGTACTTTGGAGCGTTTGCTCTTGCCATTTGGTCTTCACCACATGTTGACTATCCCAATGAACTACACAGCTCTTGGTGGTACTTATGAAGTCTTAACTGGTGCAGCAAAAGGTAGCCAAGTATTTGGTCAAGATCCACTTTGGCTTGCATGGGTAACAGACCTTGTAAACCTTAAAGGTACTGACGCTGGTCAATACCAACACTTGTTAGATACAGTACATCCAGCTCGTTTCAAAGTTGGACAAATGATCGGTTCATTTGGTATCTTGATGGGTGTTATCGTTGCTATCTACCGCAATGTTGATGCTGACAAGAAACACCAATACAAGGGTATGATGATTGCGACAGCCCTTGCAACATTCTTGACAGGGGTTACTGAACCTATCGAGTACATGTTCATGTTCATCGCAACACCGCTTTACCTTGTTTATTCAGTAGTTCAAGGTGCTGCCTTTGCTATGGCAGATATTGTTCACCTTCGTGTCCACTCATTCGGTTCAATTGAATTCTTGACTCGTACACCATTGGCAATTAATGCTGGTATTGGTATGGATATCGTTAACTTTATCTGGGTAACTGTTCTCTTTGCGGTTATCATGTACTTCATTGCCAACTTCATGATCAAGAAATTCAACTACGCAACCCCAGGACGTAACGGAAACTACGAAACAGCTGAAGGTGCATCAGAAGAAGCAGCTTCTGGAACTCCAAAAGTTGCAGCAGCTTCTCAAGCCGTAAATATCATTAACCTTCTTGGTGGTCGTGCAAATATCGTAGATGTGGATGCATGTATGACTCGTCTTCGTGTAACTGTTAAAGATGCAGATCGCGTTGGTACTGAGGAACAATGGAAAGCAGAAGGAGCTATGGGTCTTGTCATGAAAGGACAAGGTGTCCAAGCTATCTACGGACCAAAAGCTGACGTATTGAAATCTGATATCCAAGATATTCTTGACTCAGGTGAAATTATTCCTGAAACTCTTCCAAGCCAAATGACTGAAGCTCAACAAAACACTGTACACTACAAAGGTGTAACAGAGGAAGTTTACTCAGTAGCTGATGGTCAAGTTATTGAATTGGAACAAGTGAAAGATCCTGTTTTTGCTCAAAAAATGATGGGTGACGGTTTTGCAGTAGAACCAGCAAATGGAAATATCGTATCTCCAGTTTCTGGTACTGTATCAAGTGTCTTCCCAACTAAACATGCTCTCGGTCTTGTGACTGAAGCAGGTCTTGAAGTGCTTGTTCACATCGGTTTGGACACAGTAAGTCTTGAAGGAAAACCATTCACAGTTCACGTAGCTGAAGGACAAAAGGTTGCTGCTGGTGATCTTCTTGTTACAGCTGACTTGGATGCTATCCGTGCAGCAGATCGTGAAACTTCAACAGTGGTTGTCTTCACAAATGCTGAAGCGATTAAATCTGTTAAATTAGAACAAACTGGTTCTCTTGCAGCGAAAACAGCAGTTGCAAAAGTAGAATTGTAATATACTTGAGGTTGGAAGCTGTTTTCCAACCTCTTGTTTTAGGAGAAAAGCATGAAATTTTTAACACTCAATACCCATAGTTGGATGGAGAAAGAAGCAGAAGAAAAATTCCAGCTCTTGCTCCAAGATATTCTTGATAAAGACTATGATTTGATTTGTTTCCAAGAAATCAATCAGGAAATCACTTCTCCTGAGGTGGAGGTTAATGACCTCTATCAAGCTTTGCCTGCAGCAGAGCCAATTCACCAAGACCACTATGTTAGACTTTTGGTTGAAAAATTGGCTGAGAAAGGAAGAAGCTACTATTGGACCTGGGCATATAACCACATCGGTTATGACCGCTACCATGAGGGAGTAGCTATCTTATCCAAGACACCTATTGAAGCCAGAGAAATTTTAGTTTCGGATGTAGATGATCCAACAGACTATCATACTCGCCGTGTCGCCTTGGTAGAGACAGAAGTTGAAGGTAAAGAACTCGCTCTTGCAAGCGTCCATCTTTCATGGTGGGATAAAGGTTTTCAGGAAGAATGGGCACGATTCGAGGCTGTACTGAAAGATTTGAAGAAACCTCTTTTACTAGCTGGAGATTTCAATAATCCAGCTGGTCAGGAAGGTTATCAAGCTATCCTAGCTAGTCCTCTAGAGTTACAAGATGCTTTTGAAGTTGCCAAGGAGAGAAGTGGTAGCTATACAGTACCACCAGAAATTGATGGTTGGAAAGGCAATACCGAACCGCTTCGAATTGACTATGTCTTTACAACGAAAGAGTTAGAAGTAGAAAGTTTGCATGTGGTTTTTGATGGGCAGAATGGTCCACAAGTCAGTGATCACTATGGTTTGAATGCCATTTTAAACTGGAAATAGAAAATGAAAGGGATTGTTTCCTTTCATTTTTTGCTATTCGGACTTAACTACTGAAAATGTTCAAAATATGGTATAATGGTTAGATGAATAGAATCGAGGATAGCATGTCATTTACGAAATTTCAATTTAAAAATTATATAGCAGAAGCCTTGGAGGAGTTGAAATTTGAGACTCCTACAGAGGTTCAAGATAAGTTAATTCCTATAGTCTTGGCAGGTCGTGACTTGGTTGGTGAATCAAAAACAGGTTCTGGAAAGACTCATACTTTCTTGTTACCAATTTTCCAGCAATTAGATGAAACTAGCGATAGTGTGCAGGCGGTCATTACTGCTCCAAGTCGTGAGTTAGCTACTCAGATCTACCAAGCAGCACGTCAGATTGCGGCCCACTCGGATGTCGAAGTTCGTGTGGTTAATTATGTGGGGGGGACGGATAAGGCACGTCAGATTGATAAATTGGCAAGTAACCAGCCCCACATTGTCATCGGGACTCCAGGTCGTATCTATGACTTGGTCAAATCTGGTGATCTGGCTATTCATAAGGCTAAGACCTTTGTTGTCGATGAAGCCGATATGACCTTGGATATGGGATTCTTAGAGACAGTTGATAAGATAGCAGGAAGCCTTCCTAAGGACTTGCAATTCATGGTCTTTTCAGCAACCATTCCACAGAAGTTGCAGCCATTCTTGAAAAAATATTTGTCAAATCCTGTTATGGAAAAAATCAAAACAAAAACAGTCATCTCTGATACCATTGATAACTGGTTGATTTCGACCAAGGGACGAGATAAAAATGCTCAGATTTATGAGTTGACGCAAGCCATGCAACCATATCTAGCCATGATTTTTGTTAATACCAAGACGCGTGCAGATGAATTGCATACATATCTAACAGCTCAAGGTTTGAAGGTGGCTAAGATTCATGGGGATATTGCCCCTCGTGAGCGCAAGCGGATCATGAATCAGGTGAAAAATCTTGATTTTGAGTACATTGTCGCAACGGATTTGGCAGCACGTGGTATTGATATTGAAGGTGTCAGTCATGTCATCAATGACGCCATTCCGCAGGATTTATCTTTCTTTGTACATCGTGTTGGACGTACTGGACGTAATGGTCTACCTGGTATAGCTATTACGCTTTACCAGCCAAGCGATGACTCGGATATCCGTGAGTTGGAGAAATTAGGAATCAAGTTTACTCCTAAGATGATCAAAGACGGAGAGTTTCAAGATACTTACGACCGTGATCGTCGTGCCAATCGTGAAAAGAAGCAGGATAAGCTTGATATTGAAATGATTGGCTTGGTTAAAAAGAAAAAGAAAAAAGTCAAACCAGGCTATAAGAAGAAGATTCAATGGGCGGTGGATGAAAAACGCCGCAAAACCAAGCGTGCTGAAAATCGTGCTCGTGGCCGTGCCGAGCGTAAAGCTAAACGCCAAACATTTTAAGTATAAAATTGGAGCTGCATAGCTCCTTTTTCTAACTTCGTTTTATGAATTTTTAAAAATACTGCAAAAAAAAGTAAAAAGTGGTATAATGATAAGGTTATATAGTCCCGATAAGATGGTAGAAATTTCTATCAGTACTTTGTAACTCGCAAAGAATGACGGCTCCAAAGTAGCTCGTCCTTCTACGGTTGCCGCTATAAGGCGGTCACCCTATGCGCCTTACTAGCTTCAGAAATAAAAAAACATCGTTTTTATTTCTTTCGCGTCGTAACTCTTAGACTATAGAAATTTCTATCAGTACTTTGTAACTCTATAACAATATTTTTTAAGGGGGGACATTTTTATGTCAGAACGTAAATTATTCACGTCTGAATCTGTATCTGAGGGGCATCCAGATAAGATTGCAGACCAAATTTCAGATGCGATTTTGGATGCTATTTTAGCAGAGGATCCAGAGGCGCACGTTGCTGCTGAGACAGCTGTCTACACTGGTTCTGTCCATGTTTTTGGTGAAATTTCGACAAATGCCTATGTGGACATTAACCGTGTGGTTCGCGATACCATTGCAGAGATTGGCTATACCAATACCGAGTATGGTTTTTCTGCGGAAACAGTTGGAGTTCATCCATCGCTTGTTGAGCAGTCACCAGATATCGCCCAAGGTGTAAACGAAGCCTTGGAGGTTCGTGGGAATGCAGATCAAGATCCACTGGACTTGATTGGTGCTGGAGACCAAGGTCTCATGTTTGGATTTGCAGTAGATGAGACAGAAGAACTCATGCCATTGCCAATTTCACTCAGTCATAAACTGGTTCGTCGTTTGGCAGAACTTCGTAAATCTGGTGAAATCAGCTATCTTCGCCCTGATGCTAAATCACAAGTTACAGTTGAGTATGATGAAAATGATCGTCCAGTGCGCGTGGACACAGTAGTTATTTCAACTCAGCACGATCCAGATGTCAGCAACGAACAAATTCACAATGATGTGATTAGCAAGGTTATCAAAGAGGTGATCCCAGCCTCTTACTTAGATGAGCAAACAAAATTCTTCATCAATCCAACTGGTCGCTTTGTCATCGGTGGACCTCAAGGAGACTCAGGTTTGACTGGTCGTAAGATTATCGTGGATACTTATGGTGGCTATTCTCGTCACGGTGGTGGCGCCTTCTCTGGTAAGGATGCGACTAAGGTTGACCGCTCAGCCTCATATGCAGCTCGTTATATTGCTAAAAATATCGTGGCAGCAGGTCTTGCCAAGAAAGCAGAAGTTCAATTGGCCTATGCTATTGGTGTTGCGCAGCCTGTTTCTGTCCGTATCGATACCTTTGGTACCGGAACAGTAGCTGAAAGCAAACTTGAAAAAGCGGCTCGTCAAATCTTTGACCTTCGCCCTGCAGGAATTATCCAAATGCTGGATCTCAAACGTCCAATTTACCGTCAGACAGCGGCTTATGGACATATGGGGCGTACAGATATTGACCTTCCATGGGAACGTTTGGACAAGGTAGACGCTTTGAAAGAAGCTGTGAAATAAAAATAAAAGATTGGTAGAAACTACCAATCTTTTTTTGCAAAAGAAAACCAGCTTTTGAATGGTTTTCTTATTTTGTAGGAATAGAAATTTCAATCAATTTATCTGAATAAAGCGTCTTGATATTAGCTTCATCGATATTATCTTTATCGATTTTGCGTTTCATGAAGAAATCTTGGATGGTTTCGATTTCTGGTTCACGAATAGCGCGGTGTTTGTTGGAAATGAGGATTTCATAGTGAAGCGGAGCTTGAGTGAAAATCACATCTGTGTTTCCAGCTGAATAAACTTCAACAAGCGTTGCGTCAGTGCTTTCTAATTGGCTTTTAACAAGTTGCGAGTGTGAATTAGTCGTGTTGATAAGCTTCATAATAGTTCCTCCGATTTTCTAACTCTATTATAGCACTTTTTGGATAAAATCGTGTATTTTAGTCAATTCCATGCTGGATTTTCCAAGCTTCAATTCCCCATTTGTGGCTACCACGTTTGAGTTTTTCTATTGCCTGGTCAATAGGAAACCAAGCAATATGGTTAAAGTCTTCCAAAGGTTTTTGTACTTCTTGGAAAGAAGTGGCTTCGTAGAGATAAGCTGGATTGTAGTAGTAGGTGTCACGGTGGCGAGAGTAGAAATACTCATCAGCTTGTCCGTAATAGGTCCCGATTTCAGCAGTAAAACCGAGTTCTTCGATGAGTTCTCTCTTCAGTGCTTCTTGATGGTCTTCGCCCTCTTCAATCTCTCCACCTGGCAAGAACCAAGCCCCATTGGGAGCTTGAACTAAAACGATTTGTTTTTTATCAGGATCAGGAATAACTGCGTAAACACCATAGCGGTGTTGGTAGGTCACATTCTCTTTCTTTTCACCAAAAGTGGGGTTGGCCATTGAACTGTCCTCATTCTTTAGTATCTTTATTATTATCATAATGGACGAGGGGCAAGCTGTCAAGAATTTACAGTTATTTTAGTAAAAAAGGTGCAGAAATTGTTAGATTTCCTGCACCTGTTAGGTTGTTTTATTCTTCTTTTTCAGAAGCAATCTCTTCTGTTTTTTCAGTTTTTTTGGCAGATTTGATTTGAATCTTGCCATTGCTTGTCATAACTGCCTTGAGGTCTTTTTCACTTGGATTTTCAAGGTAGTAGTCTGTGATAGCATCCTCAATATGGTCTTGAATGGTACGGCGGAGTGGGCGCGCCCCCATTTTTGGATTATAGCCGAGGTCAACCAACTTTTCCTTGACTTTGTCCGTTACATCGAGGTGGATATTATTGCTAGATAGGCGTTTGTTGACATCCGCTAGCATGAGTTCGACGATTTGGAGAAGGTTGTCCTTGCTGAGAGGTTTAAATTCGATGATGCCGTCAAAACGGTTCATAAATTCTGGGCTAAAGAAGTTGCCGAGTTCACCGAGGACAGAGTTGGTTCGCCCTTCACGAGCGGCCCCAAAACCAACACTGGCTTCGGTCTTACCGGTACCCGCATTTGAGGTCATGATAATGATAGCATCTTTAAAGCTAACAGTCCGTCCTTGCCCATCTGTCAAACGACCATCGTCTAAGACCTGAAGGAACATGTGCATGACATCAGGGTGAGCTTTTTCCACTTCATCGAGAAGGATGAGAGAATAGGGATTGCGACGAACTTTTTCTGTTAATTGCCCCGCTTCGTCGTAGCCGACATAGCCTGGAGGGGCTCCGACTAACTTAGCCACGCTGTGTTTTTCCATGTATTCACTCATATCAAAGCGAATCATGCTGTCAGCAGAACCAAAGAGTTCAATGGCTAGTTGTTTGGACAGTTCTGTCTTACCGACACCAGTTGGTCCGACAAAGAGGAAACTTCCGATTGGCCGGTTAGGAGTTCCAAGACCAACACGATTACGACGGATGGCTTTGGCAATCTTATCGACAGCCTCGTCTTGTCCGATAACATGAGCTTTGAGGTCTTCAGCAAGATGGATGAGCTGAGACTGTTCTTTTTCTTTTAACTCCCCAACAGGGATATTGGTTTTCTGCTCGATGATGTGTTCAATGGTTTTCTCACTGATGATAGGGGTATCCTGCTCGGTCACCTTGTTCTTCTGCATTTCCTTGTACTTGGCAATCTGATCACGGAAATAGGCAGCCTTTTCAAAGTCTTCCTCTCGTGTAGCTTGAGCCTTGAGATTCTCAGCCTCAATTAAACGCTGGTCAATCACTTTGGGATCCACAAAGTTCAGCGTCAGATTCATCTTAGAACCGGCCTCGTCCAAAAGGTCAATAGCCTTGTCAGGTAAGAAGCGGTCTTGAATGTAACGATTGGACAGATTTGCAGCTGCTTCGATAGCAGCATCAGTATACTTGACGTGATGGTAGTCTTCGTATTTCTTTTGAACCCCTTTGAGGATGATAATGGTTTCTTCGACAGTTGGTTCATCTACCTTGACAGGCTGCATACGGCGCTCTAGGGCAGCATCTTTTTCAATGATACGATATTCATTGAGAGTAGTAGCACCGACCAATTGCAATTCACCACGGGCAAGGGCAGGTTTGAGGATATTACCTGCATCCATATTGCCATCACCAGCAGATCCTGCACCGACAATTTCATGGATTTCATCGATAAAGAGAATGATATCCTCACGTTTGCGTATCTCTTCCATGAGCTTTTGCATACGCTCTTCAAATTGGCCTCGGATACCTGTTCCTTGAACTAGGCTGACCACATCCAAACGGATGACTTGCTTGCCTTGGAGTTTATGGGGAACATCACCATCAACGATTT
Organism: Streptococcus mitis ATCC 6249; assembly: GCF_000146585.1. Lineage (GTDB taxonomy): Bacteria > Bacillota > Bacilli > Lactobacillales > Streptococcaceae > Streptococcus > Streptococcus mitis_AZ. Next base: position 787,123 of record NZ_GL397179.1, read on the forward strand.
TTTGAGCCAGACCTTCAACAACGGCTGTTTTACCAACACCTGGTTCACCGATAAGGACAGGATTGTTTTTGGTTCGACGGTTGAGGATTTCGATAACACGGATTATTTCTTCGTCTCGACCGATAACAGGGTCAATATCTCCTCGACGGGCAATCTCAGTAACATTGATCCCATACTCTTCTAAAAGACCTTTCTCTTGACTAGGAGGAGGTGTTTGAAGTGGACCACGGTTTTGAGGTCCGTAGCCACCATTACCTCCATATCCTCCACCTGATTGAGTTGGAGGGACATTATTAGAAGAAGGTCTGAAATTATTCAAATCATTGAAAAAGTCTCCAAAAGGATCAAAGTCACGATTGTTTAGGTCAGTCATTCCTTTAAAGAGGGTATTATTTGGATCTGTTTTGATAATTTTATAGCAATTTTGACAGAGATCAATTTGCTTTTGCTGTCCATTGATATTGGTATACAGATGAATTGTTGAGTCGTTTATTTTACAGTTTTGACAGAGCATACATCTACCTCATTTCATTCGTATTCTTGGCCTAAGAAAAAGGTCAAGAATAGTCAAAGTTTTATACTCTCATTATAGCATGATTAAGGTGTAAAGCAAGTAAAAAGATTGGGCTAGGGAGATTTGGAGAGAAAGTTCTCTACTAAAATCTCTGTTACTGATGGTAAGAAAAAATCCTATTTGCAGGGACAAAAAGGATTCTCGTTCATCAGTCAGGTTTCCCCACTGTTATTCTATTAGTAAAGGAGTTCGTAGATCTCCATTGCAATCAAGTCAATGCTATCAAAGGTATAGGTTTCACGTGCTTCAACATCGCGAAGGGTGAAGAGTGATCCATTTTCTTCGTCATAGCTGTAAGCAACTTCTGCAACAACAACTCCTTCACGTTCAAAATTACGTTTTAGATTTCCGCCATCTTTTGTCATAGCTTCTAGGCGGTTGATGATTCTAACCAAATGTGATTCCATTATGATTCTCCTCCATTTCTTATCGTTACTATTTTACCATAAACCACGGGGACTTGACTAGAAAAAACTAAGATTTCTCGCTATTTCTCTTTTGCATAAAATTATTGGTGAAAATCAGTGAAAAAAATTGAATTTTAATTCAGGGTATGTTATAATCATACAATCCGATATTTAGAAAGCTGAGTTTATATGAATTTTTCCTTTTTACCAAAGTATTTACCTTATTTTAATTATGGTGCTCTTATCACGGTAGTGATTTCAATTCTGGTAGTCTTTTTCGGTACCATTCTAGGTGTCTTATTGGCCTTTGCTCAACGTTCACGTTTTAAACCACTTGTCTGGTTTGCAAATGTCTATGTATGGATTTTCCGAGGAACACCGATGATGGTGCAAATTATGATTGCTTTTGCCCTCATGCATATCGATGCGCCCACTATTCAAGTAGGGATTTTAGGTGTGGACCTTTCCCGTTTGATTCCAGGTATTTTGATTATCTCGATGAACAGTGGTGCTTATGTGTCTGAAACTGTTCGTGCGGGGATCAATGCGGTTCCTAAAGGGCAGTTAGAGGCCGCATATTCTCTCGGTATTCGTCCTAAAAATGCCATGCGTTATGTTATTTTACCACAGGCAATTAAGAATATTTTGCCAGCATTGGGAAATGAATTTATTACCATTATCAAGGATAGTTCACTTTTGTCTGCGATTGGGGTGATGGAGTTGTGGAATGGCGCAACGACAGTAGCGACAACAACTTATTTACCCTTGACTCCTCTTTTATTTGCAGCCTTTTACTACTTGATTATGACTTCTATTTTGACAGTGGCTTTGAAAGCATTTGAAAATTACATTGGACAAGGAGACAAAAAATAATGACAGAAACCTTGATAAAAATCGAAGGCTTGCATAAGTCTTTTGGGAAAAACGAAGTCTTGAAAGGGATTGACCTTGAGATCAACAGAGGGGAAGTCGTAGTGATTATTGGTCCGTCGGGTAGCGGAAAATCAACTCTCCTTCGTTCGATGAATCTCCTTGAAGAAGCAAGTAAAGGCAAGGTTATCTTTGAAGGGGTTGATATCACAGATAAGAAAAATGACCTTTTTGCCATGCGTGAAAAGATGGGCATGGTATTCCAACAATTCAACCTCTTTCCAAATATGACGGTCATGGAAAACATCACCTTGTCACCAATTAAAACCAAAGGAGAAAGCAAGGAAGTAGCGGAGAAGAGAGCTCAGGAACTGCTAGAAAAAGTTGGCTTGCCAGATAAGGCAAAGGCCTATCCGCAGAGTTTGTCAGGTGGGCAACAACAACGGATTGCCATCGCACGTGGACTGGCAATGGAGCCAGATGTTTTACTCTTTGATGAACCGACTTCAGCCCTAGACCCTGAGATGGTTGGAGAAGTTCTAGCTGTTATGCAAGATCTTGCCAAGTCAGGGATGACCATGGTGATTGTGACTCATGAAATGGGCTTTGCGCGCGAGGTAGCAGACCGTGTTATCTTTATGGCGGATGGTATTGTTGTCGAAGATGGAAGGCCAGAGGAGGTTTTTGACCAAACCCAAGAACAACGGACCAAGGATTTTTTGAGTAAGGTTTTGTAAAACCTCATTTTTAGAAGAAATGGAGTGAAAATCATGGCTTCCAGTAAGGAATATTTAGATTTTATTCTCGAACAGCTATCAGAGCTAGAGGAGATAAGTTATCGTCAAATGATGGGTGAGTATATCCTTTATTATCGTGGGAAAATCATTGGTGGAATCTATGATAATCGTTTGTTACTGAAGCCTGTGAAGGTGGTCATGGATCAATTGGAACAAACTAGGCTTGAACGACCTTATGAAGGAGCCAAAGAGATGATTTTACTAGAAGACCTTGAAGATAAGTCATTTCTAGCGAGACTAATCAGGGATATGTATGAAGTCTTACCGGCTCCAAAAGTTAAAAAGAAAGCATGACAGATTTACCTAATATCAATAGGCACTAAAAGCTCGACAAGAGCTTTTTCTTATAGTTTCAAACTATAAGGTCTATTAGTCAAGAAGTGTTAGAATGGCAAGGTGTTTTTTGATATAATAGAGGATATTTGACAGAAAAGAGAAGTGATATGACACAGATTATTGATGGGAAGGCTCTTGCAGCTAAGTTACAAGGACAATTGGCTGAAAAGACCGCCAAACTAAAGGAAGAAACAGGTTTAGTTCCAGGCTTGGTGGTTATTTTGGTTGGGGACAATCCAGCCAGCCAAGTCTACGTTCGCAACAAGGAACGGTCAGCTCTTGCTGCAGGATTCCATAGTGAAGTCGTGCGAGTTCCTGAAACTATTACACAAGAAGAATTGTTAGACTTGATTGCCAAATACAATCAAGATCCAGCTTGGCATGGGATTTTGGTCCAGTTGCCTTTACCTAAACATATTGACGAAGAGGCTGTTTTGTTTGCCATTGAGCCAGAAAAGGATGTGGATGGTTTTCATCCGCTAAACATGGGGCGTCTTTGGTCAGGGCATCCAGTTATGATTCCTTCAACTCCTGCTGGGATTATGGAGATGTTTCACGAGTATGGGATTGAGCTAGAAGGAAAAAATGCGGTCGTTATTGGTCGTTCGAATATTGTTGGGAAGCCGATGGCCCAGCTTCTTGTAGACAAGAATGCTACTGTTACTCTAACTCATTCCCGTACAAAAGATCTAGCTCAAGTAGCATCGCAAGCGGATATTCTTGTCGTAGCTATCGGTCGCGCCAAGTTTGTGACTGCTGACTTTGTCAAACCGGGTGCAGTTGTCATTGATGTAGGGATGAACCGAGATGAAAATGGCAAGCTTTGTGGAGATGTTGACTATGATGCCGTTGCACCACTTGCCAGCCATATCACGCCAGTACCTGGTGGAGTTGGCCCTATGACCATTACCATGCTGATGGAGCAAACCTATCAAGCAACGCTTCGTACACTGAACAAGGATTAGGAAAATGAAATTCGTATTTGACCTAGATGGAACGCTATCTTTTGACTACATGACCATAGATGAGGAGATTAAGCAGGTTCTTTTAAAGGCTAGCGATTATGGACATGAGGTTGTATTTGCCTCAGCTCGCTCATATCGGGATTGTTTGGGCTTATTAGGTACCGATCTCAGTCAGCGTTTGGTTATAGGTTTGAATGGTGGCGTAGCCTATTATCTGGGGAAAGCTATCTATGAAAGAAATCTCGATGCTAGAGTTTATCAGGCTCTAGTGGATTATTGCCAGACCTATAATCTCCCTTTCTTTGCAGATGATTGCTTTGACTATAGTGGTCAGATTGTGGAGAAGATTCCATTTATCTCTAGTGTGGATCCCCTAAAGGTAGCTCGCCATCAGAAACTCGAGGACTTGGGTACTCCGATTAAGGTAGTCGTTTATATGGGAGACCATGAGGATTTGCTTGATGACCTGTTTGGACAGCTAGAAAGACTGGGGCAGGCTCATCTGTCCTATCATGCGCATGAAAAGTGCCTTTATGTAAACCCCTTGGACACTCATAAGGCGACAACTGTTGAAAAGTTGTGTGGAGAGAACTTTATTGCTTTTGGCAATGACCAAAACGATATTGAGCTGTTTAAAACATCTCTCTACTCTGTCCAGATAGGCGATTTTGCTGGTCTTAGTCCATATACAGATGAAACGGTTGAGCTAAAAGGAGAACCTTCTCCAGCAGTGGCAGCTAAAATCTTACAGACCTTTGCGGAATTTAAGGGAAAATAGATAAAAGGAGGTTCGAGCCTCCTTTTGTAGTATAATGGAGTGAGAGGGGAAAAAACGATGAAAGTGATTGATCAAACTTTACTAGAAAAAGTTATTATTGAACGTTGTCGTCATAGCCATAAGGGGGATTACGGTCGTCTACTCTTACTGGGAGGAACCTATCCTTATGGGGGAGCTATTATCATGTCAGCCATTGCAGCAGTTAAAAGTGGGGCTGGTTTGGTGACTGTTGGCACGGATAAGGAGAATATCCCAGCCCTGCACAGCCATTTACCCGAGGCCATGGCTTTTTCTCTTCAAGACCAGCAATTGTTAAAAGAACAGTTGGAAAAGGCTGAAGTTATCTTGTTAGGTCCGGGTTTGCGAGAGGATGCATTTGGAGAAGAACTTGTAAAACGAGTCTTTGACAGCCTTAGAAAAGACCAGATTTTGATTGCAGACGGCGGTGCTTTGGGCATCTTAGCAAAAGCTCATTTGACATTCCCATCTAGTCAGCTCATCCTAACTCCCCACCAAAAGGAATGGGAAAGACTGTCTGGTATAGTTCTTGACCATCAAAATAAAGATACGACTGCTAGGGCTCTTTTTACTTTTCCTCAAGGGACTATTTTAGTTGAGAAAGGTCCAGCGACTCGTATCTGGCAAGCTGGTCAGTCTGAATATTATCAGTTAGAGGTTGGAGGGCCCTATCAAGCAACTGGTGGGATGGGAGATACACTGGCTGGAATCATTGCAGGATTTACAGGTCAGTTTCACCAAGCCAGTCTCTATGAGAGAGTTGTGGTAGCGACTCACCTTCATTCAGCTATTGCGCAGGAACTAGCTCAAGAAAACTATCTTGTCTTGCCAACAGAAATTAGCAAGCTACTTCCGAATGCAATGAAAAAAATATCTCAAAAAGGCAGCTAATATCTTGGTTGTCTTTTTATGTTGATGTAACTTTGTTGATTTAGTTTTCAAATACCTCAGAACTGGCAAGCAACTGCTGAACTTGCGAGAAATTCTCACTTTTAAGGTCTTGATTTTTAATCGAACTCGAAAGTGAAGCAAGATTGTTATCAAAGTTGAGGGGTGTCAAATCATGCTTTTTTTGATATAATTTTTAATGATGAATGCGAGAAATGATCGGTATGTGGTCGTTGATTTAGAGGCGACCAGCACCGGAAGCAAGGCAAAAATTATTCAAGTAGGCATTGTGGTGATTGAGAATGGCGAAATCGTCGATCAGTATGCGACTGATGTCAATCCCCATGAACCCTTGGATTCTCATATCAAAGAATTAACAGGTCTGACCGATCAACGTTTGGCTGCGGCACCAGAGTTTTCTCAGGTGGCTGGAAAAATTTTTGAATTGGTTAAAGACGGTGTTTTTGTTGCGCACAATGTACAATTTGATGCCAACCTCCTTGCGGAATTTCTTTTTTTTGAAGGCTATGAATTGCGCACTCCACGGGTGGATACTGTTGAGCTAGCCCAAGTTCTATATCCTCAGTTTGAAAAGTACAATCTAGGTATTCTTTGTCAAGAGTTGGGTATTGAACTGGAACAGGCCCATACTGCCTTGTCTGATGCTCAGGCAACAGCAGAACTCTTGCTTTACATGCGTCAAAAACTTTTTGAGTTACCCAAAGGGCTCTTAGAAAGTTTGTTAGACCTTGCAGACAACCTTCTCTATGAAAGTTATCTGGTGATTGAGGAGGTCTATCAGCAACAATTTCTCCTGTCCTCTTCGGAATTGATAGAACTACATGGGCTTTTCCTGAGAAAGGAAAGTCAAGCCTTAGTCCCACGCAAATTATCCAAAGATTTTGCTAAAAACATTTCCTTATTGGGACTGGAGGAGCGTCCACAGCAGTTGGAATTTGCGGAGAAGGTTGAGCACTTATTGGAAGAACACCAGACTTCCTTTATCCAAGCTCAAACGGGACTGGGTAAGACTTACGGCTATCTCCTTCCAGCTTTGAATTTGGAGGGTGAAGCTGGAATCCTAGTGAGCGTTCCGACCAAAATTCTTCAAAATCAGATCATGCAAGAAGAAGGACAGCGTTTAAAAGAGGTTTTTCATCTGGAGATTCATAGTCTCAAGGGTCCTCAAAATTATTTAAAACTGGATGCCTTTCACCGAGTTCTCCATCGATCTGAGTCCAATCGTCTTTTCACACGCTTTAAAATGCAACTGCTCATCTGGCTAACGGAAACAGAGACTGGTGATTTGGATGAAATTGGGCAACTTTATCGCTATCAGCATTTTCTACCTGAACTAGTCCACGATGGCAAGCTTTCAAAGAAAAGTTTATTTGCTACAGAGGATTTTTGGAAACGAGGGCAGGAAAAGGCCAAGACCAGTCGTGTTCTTCTGACCAATCATGCCTATCTGGTCACTCGTTTGGAAGACAATCCAGAGTTTGTCGACAACCGTTTAGTGATTTTGGATGAAGCTCAAAAAATGCTCCTAGCCCTTGAAAATCTAGCCCAGCAGGCTTATCGCCTTGAGGAACTTGTTACTCAAATTGAAAAGTCCTTGGAGACAGAGGAAAATTTGATTCAGAAACGCTTGCTTGAGAGTATAGGTTTTGAATGTCGTTACTTGATGGACCAGTATCAGTCAGGTCTTAAGAATGGAAAGTGGTTGGATTCTCTAGAACAGTTGCGCCAACATTTTTCAGAGTTAGCTCTCCCAGAGTATAGAGAGATTGCAAACTTTTTCACCTCGGACCGTGAATTTTGGCTTGCTACAGCCGAGAAATCGAGCAAGGATGTCTTGATTTGTTCAAGCAAAAAAGGCCGCTTTATACTAGCAGACTTATTGCCAGAAGATTGCGGGCTCCTAGGAGTATCTGCCACTCTTGAAATCAGTAATCGGGTTTCCTTAGCAGATTTATTGGGATTTCCAGATGCTCCGCTTGTTAAGCTTGATGTAGCAAAACAGGAGCAACAAGAAGTCTTTCTAGTCAATGACTTTCCTCTTGTGACAGAAGTTTCGCCTTTTGACTATGCGAGTGAAGTGACTTCTGTTATCCGAAGGTTACAAACCTTTCAAGAACCCTTATTGGTTTTGTTTACTTCAAAAGAGATGTTGCTGGCAGTTTCGGACCTGCTCGACCAACCGCATCTAGCTCAGTATAAAAATGGGGAACCAAGCCAACTGAAAAAACGTTTTGAAAAAGGTGAACGCCAGATCTTGCTTGGAACAGGTAGTTTCTGGGAAGGGGTTGACTTTTCAACCCATCCTTGCGTGATTCAAGTGATTCCGAGATTACCTTTCCAAAATCCACAAGAACCGTTAACCAAAAAATTAAACCAAGAACTACGTCGAGAAGGAAAAAATCCCTTCTATGATTATCAATTGCCGATGGCTATTATTCGGTTGAAACAAGCCCTTGGTCGTACGGTTAGACGGCCTGACCAAGGTTCGGTTGCTGTAATCTTAGACAGTCGTGTTGTCAGCAAGCGCTATGGCAAACAAATCGCCCAAACCTTGTCAAAAGAAAGAACAGTTCGGGTTCTTGCTAGAGAACAGCTAGGGTCTGCAGTAGCAGATTTTCTCCAATCCCGTCGCAATAGAATGAAAGAAAAATCCAAGAAAGAGAAAAGGTAAAAAATATGAAACGTTCCTTCGACTCTCGAGTCGACTATAGCCTCCTTCTACCAGTGTTTTGTTTACTGGTGATTGGAGTAATGGCGATTTATATAGCAGTTAGTCATGACTATCCAAATAATGTACTTCCAATTCTAGGTCAACAAATCGCTTGGATTGCTTTAGGGCTTGTTATTGGCTTTGTCGTCATGTTATTCAATACCGAGTTTTTATGGAAGGTAACTCCCTATCTTTATGTCTTAGGTTTGGCCTTGATGGTTCTCCCTCTTGTTTTTTACAATCCGAGTTTAGTAGCTTCTACGGGTGCTAAAAACTGGGTGTCAATTGGAGGGACAACACTTTTTCAACCATCTGAGTTCATGAAGATTTCCTACATCTTGATATTGGCTCGAGTCATTGTACAATTCACTCAAAAGCACAAGGAGTGGCGCCGAACCATCCCTTTGGATTTCCTGCTGATTATTTGGATGATTGGCTTTACTATCCCAGTGCTGGTCCTTTTAGCCCTACAAAGTGACTTAGGGACTGCCTTGGTCTTTGTAGCTATTTTTGCAGGAATGGTGCTCCTTTCAGGCGTTTCGTGGAAGATTATCATTCCAGTTTTTGTTACGGGAGTGACTGCAGTAGGAGGCTTCCTAGCGATTTTTATCAGTAAAGATGGACGTGCTTTCTTGCACCAGATTGGGATGCCGACCTACCAGATTAACCGTATTTTGGCTTGGCTCAATCCCTTTGACTTCGCGCAAACAACAACTTACCAACAGGCGCAAGGGCAAATTGCGATTGGAAGTGGTGGTTTATTTGGGCAAGGGTTCAATGTGTCCAATCTCCTCATTCCAGTACGTGAGAGTGATATGATTTTCACAGTGATTGCGGAAGATTTTGGCTTCATAGGCTCAGTCTTTGTCATTGCATTGTACTTACTTCTTATCTATCGGATGTTGAAGATTACGCTCAGATCAAATAACCAGTTCTATACCTATATTTCGACTGGCTTTATCATGATGCTGCTCTTCCATATCTTTGAAAATATTGGCGCAGTGACTGGCTTGCTTCCTCTGACTGGGATACCTTTACCTTTCATCTCTCAAGGGGGGTCTGCAATTATTAGTAACCTCATCGGAGTCGGTCTTCTCTTATCTATGAGTTACCAGACCAATCTTGCAGAAGAAAAAAGTGGGAAAATTCCATTCAAACGAAAAAAAGTAATCCTAAAACAAATCAAATAAGAGGAGGTCGCTATGGCAAAAGTAGCAGTTATCTTAGCAAATGGCTTTGAAGAAATCGAAGCCTTGACAGTAGTCGATGTCTTGCGTCGAGCAAACATTTCCTGTGATATGGTAGGATTTGAGGAGCAGGTGACGGGATCGCATGACATTCAAGTAACAGCCGATCGTGTCTTTGATGGTGATTTATCCGACTATGACTTGCTCGTTCTTCCAGGTGGCATGCCTGGATCAGCAAATCTACGGGATAATCAAGCCCTCATTTCTGAGATTCAAGCCTTTAACCAAGAAGGAAAGAAGATTTCAGCTATCTGCGCAGCCCCTATTGCCCTCCATCAAGCGGGTGTTTTAAAAGACAAACACTTTACCTGTTATGACGGTGTTCAGGAGCAAATTACTGACGGGATTTACCAAAAGGAAACAGTGGTTGTGGATGGCAATCTAACAACCAGCCGAGGACCGTCAACAGCTCTTGCATTTGCCTATGAATTGGTGGATCAGTTGGGAGGAGATGCCGAAAGTTTACGAGTCGGCATGCTCTATCGAGATGTCTTTGGAAATCAAGAATAAAACGAGAGGCAGACTCTCGTTTTTTACTTGGAAAAATCTAGGAAATCATCGCTTTTTTCATAAAAAAATGCTATAATGAAGGGTATGAAATATCACGACTACATATGGGATTTAGGTGGTACCCTATTGGATAATTACGAGACTTCTACAGCAGCTTTTGTAGAAACCTTGGCCCAATATGGAATTGAGCAAGAACACGACCGTGTTTACGAAGCCTTGAAGGTTTCGACAGCTTTTGCCATTGAGAAGTTTGCCCCAGATATCGAGGATTTTTTAGAGCACTACAAAGAAAATGAAGCGCGTGAGCTAGAGCACCCAGTTTTGTTTGAGGGAATTCCAGACTTACTTAAAGACATCTCTGACAAGGGTGGTCGCCATTTCTTGGTTTCTCATCGAAATGACCAAGTTCTGGAACTTCTTTCTAAGACCAAGATAGCTAACTACTTCACCGAAGTAGTGACTGCCAGTTCAGGTTTTAAACGAAAACCAGATCCTGAGTCCATGATTTATTTACGTGATAAATATCATATTACATCCGGTTTGGTCATTGGTGATAGAAATATTGATGTAGAAGCAGGTAAAGCTGCAGGCCTAGATGCCTATCTTTTTGACAATGTTGCAACATTGAGACCAGCAATAGACATGTAAGAAAAAGGAAAAAAATGACAGAAGAAATCAAAAACCAACAGGCACAGGATTATGATGCCAGTCAAATTCAAGTTTTAGAAGGTCTGGAAGCCGTTCGTATGCGTCCAGGTATGTATATCGGATCGACTGCAAAAGAGGGTCTTCACCACCTAGTCTGGGAAATTGTTGATAACTCTATTGACGAGGCCTTGGCTGGATTTGCCAGTCATATCCAAGTCTTTATCGAACCTGATGATTCTATTACCGTTGTGGATGACGGTCGTGGAATTCCTGTTGATATTCAAGAAAAGACAGGACGTCCTGCTGTTGAGACAGTCTTTACGGTTCTTCACGCTGGAGGAAAATTTGGCGGTGGCGGATATAAGGTATCAGGTGGACTCCACGGAGTAGGTTCATCAGTAGTAAACGCTCTTTCAACCCAACTAGATGTCCATGTTCACAAAAACGGCAAAATTCATTACCAAGAATACCGTTGTGGTCATGTTGTTGCTGATCTTGAGGTCGTTGGAGATACAGATAAAACAGGAACAACCGTTCATTTTACACCAGACCCAGAGATTTTTACAGAAACAACAACATTTGACTTTGAAAAATTAAACAAACGTGTTCAAGAATTAGCTTTTTTGAACCGAGGACTTCGAATTTCAATCACAGATAAGCGTGAAGGTCTCGAACAAACCAAGCATTACCATTATGAGGGTGGGATTGCTAGCTACGTTGAGTATATCAACGAAAATAAGGATGTTATCTTTGACAAACCAATCTATACAGATGGTGAAATGGATGACATTACTGTTGAAGTAGCCATGCAGTACACAACGGGTTACCACGAAAACGTCATGAGTTTTGCTAATAACATTCATACCCATGAAGGTGGAACACATGAGCAAGGTTTCCGTACGGCTCTGACTCGTGTTATCAACGATTATGCTCGCAAGAATAAACTGCTAAAAGACAATGAAGACAACCTGACAGGGGAAGATGTTCGTGAAGGTTTGACTGCTGTTATCTCAGTCAAGCACCCTAATCCGCAGTTTGAAGGACAAACCAAGACCAAACTGGGAAATAGCGAAGTTGTTAAGATTACCAACCGCCTCTTTAGCGATGCCTTTTCTGATTTCCTCATGGAGAATCCACAGATTGCCAAGCGCATCGTGGAAAAAGGGATTTTGGCTGCCAAGGCTCGTGTAGCTGCTAAGCGTGCGCGTGAAGTCACTCGCAAGAAATCTGGCTTGGAAATTTCCAATTTACCAGGAAAACTAGCAGACTGTTCTTCAAATAACCCTGCTGAAACCGAACTCTTCATCGTTGAGGGAGACTCAGCTGGTGGATCAGCTAAATCTGGTCGTAACCGTGAATTCCAAGCTATCTTGCCAATTCGTGGTAAAATCTTGAACGTTGAAAAAGCCAGCATGGATAAAATTCTTGCCAACGAAGAAATTCGGAGCCTTTTCACAGCCATGGGAACAGGTTTTGGGGCAGAATTTGATGTCACTAAGGCTCGTTACCAAAAACTCGTTTTGATGACCGATGCCGATGTTGATGGAGCCCACATTCGAACCCTCTTACTGACTCTGATTTACCGCTACATGAAGCCAATTCTAGAAGCTGGATATGTCTACATTGCCCAACCGCCAATTTACGGAGTAAAAGTTGGAAGTGAGATTAAAGAATACATCCAGCCAGGTGCGGATCAAGAAATTAAACTCCAAGAAGCCTTAGCACGTCATAGTGAAGGGCGTTCAAAACCAACCATCCAACGTTATAAAGGTTTAGGAGAAATGGATGACCACCAATTGTGGGAAACAACCATGGATCCAGAACATCGCTTGATGGCGCGTGTTTCGGTAGATGATGCTGCCGAAGCAGATAAGATCTTTGATATGTTGATGGGGGATCGAGTAGAACCTCGTCGCGAATTTATTGAAGAAAACGCTGTTTATAGTACACTTGACGTCTAAAAATTGTGGGAAATAGTTCCCTTGGTTTAAAAAATATGATATAATCATTACGATTGTTTCTAGTATAAAAGGAGTTTGATATGTCTAATGGACAACTAATTTATCTAATGGTTGCGATTGCAGTCATTTTGATCCTAGCTTATGTAGCAGTTATCTTTTTACGTAAGCGTAATGTAAGTCGATTAACGGCCCTTGAAGAAAGAAAAGAAGAACTCTACAACCTCCCAGTTAATGACGAGGTTGAAGCCGTTAAAAACATGCACTTGATTGGTCAAAGTCAGGTAACCTTCCGTGAATGGAATCAAAAATGGGTCGATTTATCACTTAACTCATTTGCTGATATTGAAAACCATCTCTTTGAAGCTGAAAGCTACAACAATTCTTTCCGTTTCTTTAAGGCAACACACAAAATTGATCAAATTGAGAGCCAAATCGACTTGATCGAAGAAGACATTGCAGCTATTCGCAATGCCCTCTCAGAACTTGAAAAACAAGAATCTAAAAACAGTGGTCGTGTCTTGCACGCTTTGGACTTGTTTGAAACACTCCAGCACACTGTGGCAGAAAACTCAGAAAAATATGGAAAAGCCCTTCCTGAGATTGAGAAACAATTGGAAAACATCCAATCTGAATTCTCTCAATTTGTTACCCTGAACTCATCAGGTGACCCAGTTGAAGCCGCGGCTATTCTAGATGATACTGAAAACCATATTCTTGCCTTAACTCATATCGTTGATCGTATTCCGGCTCTAGTTGAAACATTGACAACAGACCTACCAGATCAATTGTCAGATTTGGAAGAAGGCTATCGCAAGCTGTTGGATGCCAACTTCCACTTCACTGAAACAGATATCGAGTCACGTTTCCAACTTTTGTATGAAGCCTTGAAGGAAAATCAAGAAAACATTCGCCAGTTGGAGTTGGATAATGCTGAGTATGAAAATAATCGCATTCAGGAAGAAATCAATGCACTTTATGATATCTTCACTCGCGAAATTGCAGCTCAAAAAGTAGTTGAAAGTCTTCTTTCAACATTGCCAACTTACCTCAATCACCTGAAAGAAAACAACCAAGTTCTAGTTCAAGATCTTGAACGTTTGAACAAAGCCTACCTTCTTCCAGAAAGTGATGGAAACCATGTTCGCCGCCTTCAAGCAGAATTGGCAGCACTTGATACAGCTATCTTAGAGGTAACAGAGGACCAAGGTGAGCCAACTCAAGCCTTCTCTGTACTTGAAGAACAGTTGGAAATGCTGCAAAGCAACCTCAAAGATATTGAAGATGAGCAAATCTCTGTGAGCGAACGACTTTCCCAAATCGAAAAAGTTGACCTCAATGCTCGTCAAAAAGCAAATGTTTATGTGAATCGTTTGCATACCATTAAACGATACATGGAGAAGAGAAACTTGCCAGGTATTCCTCAAAGTTTCTTGAAACTCTTCTTTACTGCAAGCCACAACACAGAGGATTTGATGGCAGAGTTAGAGCAACCACAAGTGAATATTGAATCCGTTAAACGAATTCTTGAAGTCGCAACCAATGATATGGAAGCACTTGAAACAGAAACCTACGATATTGTTCAATATGCAACTTTGACTGAGCAACTCTTGCAATACTCAAACCGTTACCGTTCATTTGATGAACGTATCCAAGAGGCTTTTAATGAAGCGCTTGAAATTTTTGAGAAAGACTTTGACTATAAAACATCATTTGAAAAGATTTCACAAGCATTGGAAGTTGCAGAGCCAGGAGTTACAAACCGTTTTGTGACCTCTTATGAGAAAACACGTGAAACGATTCGTTTCTAAATGAAAAGCTTAGATATTTCTAAGCTTTTTTATTTTTCTAAAAAGAAGTCAGAATTCTTGTTTATCATTGAAATAATAGCCTTGATTTGTTATGATGGAAATATGAAAAAAAATAGAGCAAAACGTGTGTCTCACGATAAAAAGAGAAGTATACTTCTTGCTTTTGTAGGGATTTTAGGAATCGCTATGATTCTCTTAGGGTGTGCCATTGGTTACAAGGTGCTACAAAAGCAATCTTATGAACAAAAAATTGAAGCGCTAAAAAGAGAAAAGGACCAACAATTCAACTCAGGTAGTCAGAGAGGCCATTTCCGAAAAGGTCAAGCTGAGGTGATTGCCTACTATCCTCTTCAAGGAGAGGAAGTCATTGCGTCTGTTAGAGAAAAAATCAACCAAGACATCAAGGAAAAGTTAGAAGATAAAGAGGATTTGGTCTTTTATTATACGGAGCAGTTGGATCAGGTTCTAAAGGGAGTTCTTGCGCGTAATATTAGTAAGCAAGTTTACGATTTGTCTGCAGCAAAGGTTGAAGAAAAAGAAAAGACATCTTTAGGAAAAGTTTTCTTGACAGAAGATGGAAAAACTTTTGATCTCAGTAGACTTTTCAAAGATGCTAGCAAGGCTAAGGAACTTCTATTGAGTCAAATCAAATCAACTCTAGAAGATAAGAAACTTGACCAGACAAAAATTGATCAGGTCCTAAAAAACTTTACAGACCAAGATCTGGCATCATGGAGCTTTGATTACAAAGATAGTCAAATCATCCTTTATCCTGCTAATCCAGGGGAGACTCTGGAGGAAATTGCTCTACCGATATCCAGTTTCTTTGATGTCTTGGAGTCCTCTTATCTATTAGAAAAAGATGCTGAACTCTATCAAGCTTACTTTGCACAAAAAGACAAAAAAGTTGTGGCTTTGACCTTTGACGATGGTCCAAATCCATCTACAACTACACAAGCTTTGGATACATTAGCTAAGTACAAAGTAAAGGCGACCTTCTTTGTACTTGGTAAAAACATCGCTGGCAATGAAGACATCCTTAAACGGATGAAGTCTGAAGGGCATGTGGTTGCCAACCACAGCTGGAGTCATCCTGTCCTTTCCCAACTATCTCTCGAAGATGCTAAAAAACAAATCACTGACACAGAAGATTTGTTAACCCAAGTTCTAGGTTCGAGTTCTAAACTCATGCGCCCTCCTTATGGTGCCATTACAGATGATATCCGTAACAGTCTGGACTTGAGCTTTATCATGTGGAATGTGGATAGTTTGGACTGGAAGAGTAAGAATGAAACAGCTATTTTAACAGAGATACAACGTCAGGTTCGTAATGGATCTATCGTTCTTATGCATGATATTCATGGTCCTTCTGTTAATTCCCTACCAAGCATCATTGAATATCTGAAAGAACAAGGTTATACATTTGTGACTGTTCCGGAAATGCTGAACTCTCGCTTGAAGGCTCATGAAATATATTATGACCGTGATCAATAATCTTCAAAATCTAAAGAGACATGCCTCTGTTAATCTGGTTTTGTTTCTTTAGATTTTCTTCACATAGAAAGGAAAAACGATGAAATCTTACACCCTTAATAATGGAGTTTCAATTCCTGTACTAGGATTTGGGACATGGAAAGCTGAAAATGGAGAAGTAGCCTACCAAGCTGTTTTAGAAGCCTTGAAGGCTGGTTACCGTCATATCGATACTGCAGCTATCTACAAAAATGAGGAGAGTGTTGGTCGCGCTATTCGAGATAGCGGTATTCCACGCCAAGAAATCTTTGTAACGACCAAACTCTGGAATACCAATCACAGCTATGAAGAAGCTCACCAAGCTTTTGAGCAATCAATGGAAAAACTGGGATTGGACTATCTAGATTTGTACCTGATCCATTGGCCAAATCCAAAACCACTAAGAGAAAATGAGGCATGGAAAACTCGCAATGCCGATGTCTGGAGGGCGATGGAGGATTTGTACCAAGAAGGGAAAATTCGTGCTATCGGAGTTAGTAATTTCCTTCCCAAGCATTTGGATGCTTTGCTTGAAACAGCAAGAATTGTTCCTGCAGTCAATCAGGTTCGCTTGGCACCAGGAGTTTATCAAGAGGAAGTGGTTGACTACTGTAGAGAGAAAGGCATTCTTTTAGAGGCTTGGGGACCTTTTGGCCAAGGAGAGTTGTTTGAAAAGAAAGAAGTCCAAGAAATTGCTGCTAAGCATGGGAAATCAGTGGCTCAAATCGCCTTGGCTTGGAGTTTGGCAGAAGGCTTTTTACCCCTACCTAAGTCCGTAACAGCCTCTCGCATCCAGAGCAATCTTGACTGTTTTGGGATTGAACTCAGCAAAGAAGAGCGAGAAATCTTAAAGAGTATTTCTGTGACTTCTGGAGCACCACGTGTGGATGAGATGGATTTTTAGTTTGAGAAACTAATTTATACTAAAATAATAAAGACTAGGAATTGTTAACCCTAGTCTTTTTTGTATAAAAAAGCAAATTATTTGTATAGTAAAATAGTTTTAAAAATCGAAATAAATGAACATTTTTGAAGTACATTGATTTGATAAAGCAAATTACACGAATGATAAAGTTAATAAAGAAGATTCTATACGGTAATATTACATTTTTGTGACAATTCAGATTTTTGTGAATATTTCTTTTTATTTGCGCTATAATAGGTATAATTTAAATAAAAGGAGATTGTTTATGAATAGACGACAACGTTTCTCACTAAGAAAATACAAATTTGGTCTTGCTTCAGTTTTATTGGGAACTGCTTTGGTTTTTGGAGCGAGTCAAGTCAGTGCCAATGAGCAGAGTACAGGTGAAAATCAAGCCCAAACTGAGGCAATCAAGACAGAGGTAAAAGACGATAAACACTCAAACTCTGCGACTGACCAAACCAATACTAATGGGATTGCACCAGTAGTTGGAGAGAGACCAGAAGCTGAAATTTCTAAAGAGGATGCTAGTAAACAAGATGCTAAGGTAGAAGCTCCGGTTGATAAAACTGCTGAAGCCCAAGAATCAGGGAAAGATGACTCGGTTGCAAAAGAAGTAGACCAAGGTGTCGTCCAAAAAGAAACAACAGTCGATACCAGTACAGCGCCTGCTACTGAGAAGGCTTCTGAGTTGGAGAAAAAAGAGGCTCAAACAACGACAGCTTCGAAAACTACTGGAGAAACGGCAACTACTGAAAAAGAACAAGAAAAAGCTGAGTCTGCAAAACCCAATAGTCTTTCAAGCAATGATATCATCACAGTACCAAAAACTTGGAAGGCTGGTTACAAGGGGACAGGGACCGTTGTTGCCATAATTGACTCCGGGCTTGATTTGAATCATGAGGTTCTTCGAATTTCGGACCCGTCAAAAGCAAAATTTAAAAACAAGGAAGCCATTGAAGCAGCTAAAAAGGCTGCTGGAATCGACTACGGTAAATGGTATAGCGATAAGGTTGTCTATGCCTACGATTACTTTGACGGAACAGATAAGATCAAAGAAGCAGAAAGAACTTCTCATGGGATGCACGTAACAGGGATTGCAGCTGGAAACCCTGATAAAGAAGCACCAAATGGAGAAAAGGTCTATGGTGTTGCGCCAGAATCCCAAGTCATGTTTATGCGTGTCTTTTCAGATCGGCAAAAAACGACCAGTTCTGCCCTTTATGTAAAGGCGATTGATGATGCAGTTGCCTTGGGAGCAGATGCCATTAATATGAGTTTGGGATCTAGCACAGGTTCTATGGTGGATGCTGGTTCTGATATTGTGGATGCCATCAAACGGGCTCGTGCCAAGGGAGTGTCTGTTCTTATCTCAGCAGGAAATAGCAATACATTCGGAAATGGTTATTCAAAACCACTAGCTGAAAACCCAGACTATGGCTTGGTTGGAAATCCATCCACTGTTGAAGACTCGATTTCAGTTGCTTCTGTTAACAATAAAACATTGACAACAGCCGTTTTTGAAGTTAAAGGTCTAGAGGGAAATGCCGGCCTTCATAACGGAAAATTTGATTATAATCAACCTGAAGCAGATAAGGACTTTGAAAAAGGCAAAGAGTATGAATACGTCGAAGCAGGGTTAGGTCGTGAAGAAGACTTTGCGAAGTTGGATTTAACTGGGAAACTTGCCCTCATTCAGCGTGGAGCCATGAACTTTTCAGAGAAGATCAAAAATGCTCGAAAACACGGTGCAGTTGGTGCTTTAATCTACAATAATGTAGAAGGTGCAAACATCAATATGTCTATTGATGATGAAGCAAAGAAAATTCCTTCTGTATTTATTTCTAAACAGTATGGTGAAGCCTTAAAATCAGGAAACTACAAGATTGTTTTTAATGGTAAGCTGGATAATCGTCCTTCTGATGTAGCCAATCAGCTATCTGACTTTTCAAGTTGGGGAGTGACCACCGATGGACAATTGAAACCAGACGTGACAGCTCCTGGCGGCAATATCTACTCATCCTTTAATGACAATACCTATGGTAGTATCAGCGGAACCAGTATGGCGGCTCCCCACGTTACGGGTGTTGCAGTTTTGGTTAAGGAATACCTTCAAAAACACCATCCAGAATTGACTCCTGAGCAAGTATCAGAGACTGTCAAGGCCTTGATCATGTCAACTGCAAAACCACATGTTAATAAGGACACAGGCACTTATACCTCTCCTCGTCAGCAAGGTTCTGGTATTGTGGATACAGCTGCCGCAGTGTCAACAGACCTCTATGTAACGGGTGAAAATGGTTATCCAAGCGTGACTTTAGGAAATGTTGGAGACCAATTTACTTTTAAGGTCACTGTACACAATATTTCAGATACTGACCGTACTCTCAAGATGGTAGTGAATACCAATACAGACGAGGTCCAAGATGGAAAATTCACCCTTCGACCTCGAAAACTAACGGAGACAGTCTGGCCTGAAGTGACGGTCAAAGCCCACAGCAGTCAAACAGTCACTGTTAAAGTGGATGCTCGAAAATTTGCTGCTGAACTCAGCAAACAAATGCCCAATGGCTATTTCCTTGAAGGTTTTGTTAGATTTGTAGATCCAGCAGATGATGGGGATATTGTAAGTCTTGCATTTATGGGCTTCCGAGGTGAATTCCAAAATCTCCCCGCTGTCGAAAAACCAATTTACAATCTTGTCCGAGAAGGGAAAAATGGATTTTACACGGAAGTAGACAAGGAAAATCCTGCCGTTAACTACTCTAATGATGCTACCTATCTAGCTACCTTGCAAAATGACCTTCTAGTGTCTAAAGGTCAACGCCAAGGACGCCGAATTACTGTTCTGGGGATTGAACAAAATGCTGAAGGTAAGCATGTTCTTCAGTTGGACGAAAAAGGGAATGTCCGTATTGCCATTTCTCCAAACGATGATGGAAACAAAGACCTAGTTGAATACAAAACGGTTGCTTTGAGAAATCTTGTAAATCTTCGGGCTACAGTTTATGCGGCTACGGATACCAAGCATGAACATCCTATTTGGGAGGGCGATGCAAAGGATCTTCGTAAGAATTACTTTGATGGTGAAAGTAGAAATCTGAAGAGTTATATTCTAGATAATACTGCTTGGAGAGGCCAGGATTTTGATGGCAATACTGTTGCAGATGGTTTATATGACTATGTTATCAGTTATACACCAGACGTTCCAGGAGCTAAAGAACAATACATGATCTTTAAAATTCAAATTGATACTCAAAAACCTGTCATCACAAGTGGTTATATTCGCTTTAAAGATGGAAACCAAGAATTCGTAGCTCGAAAACCAAAAGATGTGGGTCAAGGCGGTATCCTTTCAGAAAAAGTCTTCTATATCACACCATTTGACCAGAAAGGGACCATGGTTCTAACTGGGAAAGACCAGTCTGGAACTCGTGCGCTTGAGAACACCCATCTGATTAAGGCAAATGCTGACGGTAGTTATACACTTCCTAAGGATGTTGATAAGGCTAATATTTACTATCTTGTTGAGGACTATGCAGGAAATGTAGACTATATCTCACTTGCTGAACTTGTGCGCGATCAAAATAGTGGTCGAGTGAAAATTGCCTTGAAGGATGCAAAAACAAACCAGGATATTGATACCCTCTACGTCTATCGAATCAAAAATAGCAAGGGACAATATGTTGATGTTGACAAGACAAAAGCGATTCATTTCTTACAGTTTGGTCATTATACAGCAGAAATTTTCAGTTATGACCGAACAGAATTGAAATTTATCAGTGCCTTGTCCCAAGAGTTTGACTTGACGGAAGAAAATAGTTTCCAAACCATTACCTTCCTAGCAAATCTCCTAGAATATGCACCGGTATCTGTTTCTTTCAATCAAGCCGTTCCAAAGACGACTACAGTGGTTCTGAGAGGAGAAGATGGTACAAGGATCACTCTTCCTGCTGAAAAATACGGTCAATACGCTTTCGGCAAGAAAGTTGCTATAGGTCGTTATACTGTAGAGATCGGCTTACCGACTGGATATGAACTCCTTGAAGATCTCGTTTCCTTGCTAGTTCAGCCCGGTCGAAATAATGCTTTGCGTCTATCTGTTGTGTCTAAGTTGGCCTTGATTGCTGCGGTAAATCAACAAAAAGAACTGGTAGAAACGTCTCGTTACTTTAATAGTAGTGCAGATAAGAGAAAAGCTTATGACCAAGCTTTCCAAGTGGCACAGTCAGCCTTGTCAAGCAAGTTGAAACAAGAATTGATTGATGGCGTTCTCGCTAGTCTTGAAGCTGCTGGTAAAGCTTTGGATGGAAAAGATTCGAACGTTACAGCCTTGAAAGAAGCTATGAAAGCTTACTACGCAACGACTAAAACTGGACGATATGCTAATGCCAAGGAAAAAGTACGTCGAGCTTATGATCGTGCCTTCCAAGAAATCGCCTTACTAGCTGTGGCTCCTAAAGTTAAACAGGATCAAATTGACCAATCTCTCATTGCCCTAGCGACGGCTAAAAGCAAACTAAATGGCAAGGCAACAGACTTCTCTAGTCTAAAGAAACTGGTCAAGGATGAACGCCTTTTCCAAGAAAAAAACGCGAGATTTATCTATGCTGACAAGAAAGAAAAAGCAGCTTATCTTTTAACTTTTAAAGAGGCACAGGAACTCCTTAAAGATCCAGGAGCGAGCCAAGAAGATGTCAAAGATGCCATTACAGCATTGAAACAAGCCAAGAGAAATCTGCATGGCAAAAAACCAAAAGTGAAAAGACATCCTTAAACAGGAGTTTCTGAAGCTTTACTATTAAATGAGTCTGGAACTTTGTTTTCAGACTCATTTTTGGTTTACACTAGCTAGAAAATCTGCTATAATACTAGGTAGGAAAGAAAGTCTTATGGCGTTCTTCAAGCGAGCTTGGGACAGTGGGAGCCAAGTAGAACAAGCTAAGAAACTGGCGCTTTCTGTCGTATTTTTTAAAAACAATGAAGTAATAAATTAGGGTGGAACCGCGTTTCTGACGCCCCTAGGTCACTTGACTTAGGAGCAAAGACACGGTTCTTTTTGTATCCAAAGTCTCAAGAATTAATAACAAGGAGTAAAACATGTCCAAAAAATTAACCTTTCAAGAAATTATTTTGACTTTGCAACAATTTTGGAATGACCAAGGTTGTATGCTCATGCAGGCTTATGACAATGAAAAAGGTGCAGGTACAATGAGTCCTTACACCTTCCTTCGTGCTATCGGACCTGAGCCATGGAATGCGGCTTATGTAGAGCCATCACGCCGTCCTGCTGACGGTCGTTACGGGGAAAACCCTAACCGCCTATACCAACACCACCAATTCCAAGTGGTTATGAAGCCATCTCCATCAAATATCCAGGAACTTTACCTTGAGTCTTTGGAAAAATTGGGTATCAATCCTTTGGAACACGATATTCGTTTCGTTGAGGACAACTGGGAAAATCCATCGACTGGATCTGCAGGTCTCGGTTGGGAAGTTTGGCTTGATGGCATGGAAATCACTCAGTTTACTTATTTCCAACAAGTCGGTGGATTGGCAACTGGCCCTGTGACTGCGGAAGTTACCTATGGTTTGGAGCGTTTGGCTTCTTACATCCAAGAAGTAGACTCTGTTTATGATATCGAGTGGGCTGATGGTGTAAAATACGGAGAAATCTTTATCCAGCCTGAGTACGAGCACTCAAAATATTCGTTTGAAATTTCGGACCAAGAAATGTTGCTTGAGAATTTTGATAAGTTTGAAAAAGAAGCAGGACGCGCTTTGGAAGAAGGCTTGGTTCACCCTGCCTATGACTATGTTCTCAAATGTTCACACACCTTTAACCTACTTGATGCGCGTGGTGCCGTATCTGTAACGGAGCGCGCAGGCTATATCGCCCGTATCCGTAACCTGGCCCGCGTCGTAGCCAAAACCTTTGTCGCAGAACGCAAACGCCTAGGCTACCCACTTTTAGATGAAGCAACACGAGCTAAACTCTTAGCAGAAGACGCAGAATAAAGAGAGTGACAAATTACGAAAATGGGCGAACAGAGTGAGCCTTGTGCCAGTTGCCGCAGTGATGAAGGTATCCTTAGTGAAGCTAAGGATACTAGGCAAAATTGGAGACTTTTGGCTCCAATTTTAGCAATGAAACGACGAAGTCGGTTGCTTGCGTGCCAATCACATAAGGCAAACTGGAAAATAAAAAGATACTTTTCGGAGAAAAAATATGACAAAAAACTTATTAGTAGAACTCGGTCTTGAAGAGTTACCAGCCTACGTAGTAACTCCAAGTGAAAAACAACTAGGTGAAAAAATGGCATCCTTCCTCAAGGAAAATCGCCTTTCCTTTGAAGCCATTCAAACCTTCTCAACACCACGTCGTTTGGCTGTTCGTGTGACTGGTCTTGCAGACAAGCAATCTGATTTGACAGAAGATTTCAAGGGACCAGCAAAGAAAATTGCCTTGGATGGTGATGGAAACTTCACCAAAGCAGCTCAAGGATTTGTCCGTGGGAAAGGCTTGACGGTTGAAGATATTGAATTCCGTGAAATCAAGGGTGAAGAATATGTCTATGTTACCAAGGAAGAAGTGGGTAAACCAGTTGAAGCCATTGTTCCTGGTGTTGTAGATGTCTTAAAATCCCTAACTTTCCCTGTCAGCATGCACTGGGCTAACAACACCTTTGAATACATCCGCCCTGTACATACTTTGACAGTTCTCTTGGACGAGCAAGAGTTTGACTTAGATTTCCTTGATATCAAGGGCGGTCGTGTAAGCCGCGGTCATCGTTTCTTGGGACAAGAAACTGAGATTCAGTCAGCATTGAGCTACGAAGAAGACCTTCGTGCACAGTTTGTAATCGCGGATCCTCGTGAACGTGAGCAAATGATTGTTGACCAAATCAAAGAAATCGAGGCAAAACATGGTGTACGTATCGAAATTGATGCTGACTTGCTGAATGAAGTCTTGAATTTGGTTGAATACCCAACTGCCTTTATGGGAAGTTTTGATGCTAAATACCTTGACGTTCCAGAAGAAGTTTTGGTGACATCAATGAAGGAACACCAACGCTACTTTGTTGTCCGTGATCAAGATGGTAAACTCTTGCCAAACTTTATTTCTGTTCGTAACGGAAACGCAGAGCATTTGGGAAATGTCATCAAAGGAAATGAAAAAGTCTTGGTAGCCCGCTTGGAAGACGGAGAATTCTTCTGGCGTGAAGACCAAAAATTGATTATTTCTGATCTTGTTGAAAAATTGAACCATGTGACCTTCCACGAAAAGATTGGTTCTCTTCGTGAACACATGATTCGTACGGGGCAGATTGCCATTCTCTTGGCAGAAAAAGCTGGTTTGTCAGTGGATGAAACAGTTGACCTAGCGCGTGCAGCAGCTATTTACAAGTTTGACTTGTTGACGGGTATGGTAGGTGAGTTTGATGAGCTCCAAGGTATTATGGGTGAGAAATATGCCCTTCTTGCTGGTGAAACTCCAGCAGTTGCAGCAGCCATTCGTGAACACTACATGCCGACAGCTGCTGAAGGCGAACTTCCAGAGAGCAAGGTTGGGGCAGTTCTAGCCATTGCAGACAAATTGGATACGATTTTGAGTTTCTTCTCAGTAGGCTTGATTCCATCAGGTTCTAATGACCCTTATGCCCTTCGTCGTGCGACGCAAGGTGTTGTTCGTATCTTGGATGCTTTTGGTTGGCACATTGCCATGGATGAGCTGATTGATAGCCTTTATGCTCTGAAATTCGACAGTTTGACTTATGAAAATAAAGCAGAGGTCATGGACTTTATCAAGGCTCGTGTTGATAAGATGATGGGTTCTACTCCAAAAGATATCAAGGAAGCAGTTCTTGCAAGTTCGAACTTTGTTGTGGCAGATATGCTAGAAGCAGCAAGTGCTCTTGTCGAAGCAAGCAAGAAAGAAGATTTCAAATCGTCTGTTGAATCCCTCTCCCGTGCCTTCAACTTGGCTGAGAAGGCAGAAGGTTCTGACACGGTTGATCCTGCTCTCTTTGAGAATGAAGAAGAGAAAGCTTTGGCGGAGGCAGTAGAATCATTAGTTTTATCAGGAACTGCAAGCCAGCAATTAGAACAACTCTTTGCGCTTAGTCCAGTTATTGATGCTTTCTTTGAGAATACCATGGTAATGGCTGAAGATCAGTCTATCCGTCAAAATCGTTTGGCAATCTTGTCACAATTAACCAAGAAAGCAGCTAAACTTGCACGTTTCAACCAAATCAATACCAAATAAAATCTGGTAAACGGATTAAATCTTATCATAAAGGAGAGAAACATGGATCCTAAAAAAATTGATCGCATTAACGAGCTTGCCAAAAAGAAAAAAACAGAAGGCTTAACTTCTGCTGAAAAAGTAGAACAAGCTAAACTTCGTGAGGAGTATATTGAAGGCTATCGTCGTTCTGTTCGTCACCACATCGAGGGAATTAAAGTTGTGGACGAGGAAGGCAATGACGTCACACCAGAAAAATTACGTCAGGTACAACGTGAAAAAGGTTTGCATGGCCGTAGTTTAGATGATCCTAACTCATAAAATGAAAGGGGCTTGTAGATGATTTACAAGCCCCTTTTTTGTTGTAATAAAAAAGAAGGAGCCAAATGGCTCCTTTTTGGTTTCTTAGTTGCTTGCACCAGAAGTAGCGTCTGCGTCACCACCGTGGCCTCCAGCATCACCTGAATCAGAAGCGCCAGAAGTAGCATCGGCGTCTCCATGACCTCCAGCTGCAGGAGCAAATGGTCCGCTACCACCCACCAAACGTTGCCCAGTCTCTTTTAGGTACCAGTCAAGCCATGGTTGGAAGTTAAAGACAATTTCATTGATACCAGCGTATGATCCATCAGGATAATACATTGCTTGGTAGTTGTGGGTGTTGATGACACCTGCAGGAGAACCTGGAACGATCGTACGAACGTATTCTTGGTTTCCGTTGCGAAGTGTTCCGATAACCCACTCTACATTCTTCATGCGTGCTGGCGGAAGAGAACCATGCACAGTTGACATACGGCTACCTGATTGAGGTGGTACACGTTTAGCAAACATGGTGTCTGGATCTTGGTGAGCGTTGTTGTAGTAGAGGAATTGGTTGTTGTCGTCAGCGTATGTCAATTCAAATGGCATAGCTTTCAAGAACATATCGATTTGGTTAACTGTCAGGATACCGTGGTCCAATTTGACATAGGTATCACCAGAAACAGCCCCAGTGATTGCTGCAACTTTTTCTACCCATTCTGGATCATCAGGATCAACTTCTGTAATGGTTGTAGCAATTGGTTTTCCACAATCCAAGTCTTCTGGTTCGATTGGTTTTGGTTTTTTCAATTTCGAAACGACTCCTACGTATTTCACAAAGTTATCTAAGCAAGTTTCAAGGAATTTAACAGTTCCTTCGTTGGTGATGTTTCCATTGTTATCAAAAGCTTCTTTGGCTTTACCAAGAAGGAATTCATTACCTGGAAGTGTGTAGGCATTGACACCAGGAGCGTCAAGAATCTTACGAAGGTGAACTTGGGCACGTGAAGTCCCTTGGTCGTAGTATGATGCTCCCACAATCATAACAGGTTTGTTTTCAAATGGATGAACTTCGTATGAAAGCCATTCAAGTACAGATTTGAGAGAAGCTGAGATAGTGTGGTTGTGCTCAGGAGTCGCAATTATGACACCATCAGCACGTGTAATCTTGTTATACAAGAAGCGCAATTGGAAGCTTTCGTCCCATTTTTCGTCTTGGTTAAACATTGGAACTTCGTCGATTTCAAGGACTTCTAATTCAAATTTGAATTTGAAATTGCGACGGATAAATTCCAAGAGTTTGCGGTTATATGATTGATCGTAGTTTGATCCAACAAGTCCAACAAATTTCATTCTTTCGGTCTCCTATCTTACAAATTTTCCCAGTCAAATTCTTCTGCATCTTTGCGAAGCAATTCTTGCGCATTGCGCAATTTCTCAGTAATTTTCACAAAGATACGGAAGTCATCAAAGATGGCATCTAATTTCTTGATGACATCAAGGTCAACCAAGTCACCACTTGGGTTAAATGCTTGAAGAGAGTGAGAAAGCAAGAATTCATCTGGTAGAACATTTGCCTTAATTTCAGGAGCGTTCAAGATTTGACGAAGTTGCAATTGGGCACGAGATGAACCAAGAGTTCCGTAAGAAGCACCAGTGATCATGATTGGTTTGTTCAAAAGTGGGTAGATACCATAAGATAGCCAAGCAAGAGCGCTCATCAAAACTGCAGGGATTGAGTGGTCGTACTCAGGGGTACCGATGATGACACCATCAGATGCTTCAATTTTAGCCGCAATTTCAAGAATTTCAGCAGGAAGAAGTTTATCTGCTGGTTTGTTGAAAACAGGAATGTCCTTGATTTCAACAAGTTCAATCTCAGCCTTGTCGGCGAAGTGTTTTTGCATGTATTGGAGCAATTGGCGGTTTGTAGAACGTTTAGAGTTCGTTCCAACAATGGCAATAAGTTTTAGCATGAGATTTCCTTTCTCTTTTTACATAATACAAATTTAAAGGCCTGAAGAACATGTAAGGTTCCCCTCTTTGTCGATGAGAATGGCTTCGATACCATCTAAACTTTCGACTTGCCAGAGGATAGAAGCGATACGTTCTCCGAATAGGCGGGTTGTCCAAATCTCACCATCGACGGATTTATCTGAGATAATCGTTAGGCTAGCGAGGTCTGTTTCGACAGGGAAGCCTGTCTCACTATCGAAAATATGGTGATAGTCTTTTCCGTCTATTGTCAGGTGGCGTTCATAGATACCAGAAGTGACGACGGATTTATTAGAAACAGGAATGGTTAGGAGATGATTGCCACGAGGATTTCGCGGATCCTGAATACCAATCTGCCAGTCTTTCCCTTCTTTGGCTTGATTGTTCCCGATGGTGAGGATATTTCCTCCGAGATTGATCAAGGAAGAAGTGACTCCGTGTACTTTTAAATACTGAGCAACTTTATCTGCACTATAGCCTTTAGCTAAGCAACCTAAATCAAGTTTCATTCCCTTTTTCTCTAAAAATACAGTAGAGCTAGCGGGATCTAACTTGATAAAATGCGGGTCAACTAGAGGCAAGACAGCTTCGATTTCGTTTAGCTCGGGGAGTCGAGCATCTGAAAAACCGATTCGCCAGGTTTGAATCAAGGGGCCAATGCTGATGTTTAGATGGCTAGATGGAGCTAGACTGTGTTCTAACCCAAGAGCAATCAGTTCAAATAAGTCAGGATGGACCTTGACCGGAGCAATTCCAGCCTGGTGATTGATCTCCATCAATTCGGATTCTTGACTGTTGGCGTTGAAGCGGTACTCGAGCTCTCTGAGTAAATCAAAGGCTCCTTGAAGCAGGCAATCTGCCTGTTCATCTACTAATGAAATAGTGATAGTTGTTCCCATGAGTCGTTCAGAACGTGAACGAAGAGGCAAGCTACCAACTCCTTTCTCTTTATAGGAAATCATTCAATATAAGGTCGTTAAACAAAAATTAAACCCCTTACATTTTCTTTCCATGTATCTAGCATATCATAAAGTCAGCGTTTTCACAAATGAATTTTGACAAAAAGTCAAGGAATATGCTCAAAAAATATAAAAAAAGGATAGGAACTCATAAAAAATAATATAATAAAACTTATAATTGCTTAAAATAAGAGAATTCTAAGCAAATACCTTGTAAACGCTAACAGTAAATGTTATACTAGAAAGGTAAATTTTAAATTAAAGGTAGGAAATTTTCTATGAGTAAAATCGTTGTAGTTGGTGCTAACCACGCTGGTACAGCATGTATCAATACTATGTTGGACAATTTTGGACATGAAAATGAAATCGTTGTATTTGACCAAAACTCAAATATTTCATTCCTTGGTTGTGGAATGGCGCTTTGGATCGGGGAGCAAATCGACGGAGCTGAAGGCTTGTTCTACTCTGATAAAGAAAAATTGGAAGCTAAGGGTGCAAAAGTTTACATGAACTCACCTGTTCTTTCAATCGACTATGACAATAAAGTTGTGACAGCAGAAGTTGAAGGTCAAGAACATAAAGAGTCTTATGACAAATTGATCTTTGCGACTGGTTCAACTCCAATCTTGCCTCCAATCGAAGGTGTTGAAATCGTTAAGGGCAACCGCGAATTCAAAGCAACACTTGAAAATGTTCAATTTGTTAAGTTGTACCAAAACGCAGAAGAAGTTATCGAAAAACTTGCTGACAAGAGCAGACACCTTGAACGCATCGCAGTTGTTGGTGGTGGTTATATCGGTGTTGAACTTGCTGAAGCTTTCGAACGTCTTGGAAAAGAAGTTGTTCTTGTTGATATCGTAGACACTGTTTTGAACGGCTACTACGACAAAGACTTCACTCAAATGATGGCGAAGAACTTGGAAGACAACAACATCCGCTTGGCACTTGGTCAAACAGTAAAAGCTATCCAAGGTGATGGTAAAGTTGAACGCTTGGTAACAGACAAAGAAACATTTGATGTGGATATGGTTGTTCTTGCAGTTGGTTTCCGTCCAAACACAGCTCTTGCTGATGGTAAGATTGAACTCTTCCGTAACGGTGCCTTTCTTGTAGACAAGAAACAAGAAACATCAATTCCAGGTGTTTATGCAGTAGGTGACTGTGCGACTGTTTATGACAACGCTCGTAAAGACACTAGCTACATCGCGCTTGCTTCAAACGCTGTTCGTACTGGTATCGTTGGTGCTTATAACGCTTGTGGACACGAACTTGAAGGAATCGGTGTACAAGGATCAAACGGTATCTCAATCTATGGTCTTCACATGGTTTCAACTGGTTTGACTCTTGAAAAAGCTAAAGCTGCTGGTTACAACGCAACTGAAACAGGCTTTAACGATCTTCAAAAACCAGAATTTATGAAGCATGACAACCATGAAGTTGCCATCAAGATTGTCTTTGATAAAGACAGTCGCGAAATTCTTGGCGCTCAAATGGTATCACGTGATTCTGCTATCAGCATGGGAATTCATATGTTCTCACTTGCTATCCAAGAACATGTGACAATTGACAAGTTGGCCTTGACAGATCTATTCTTCTTGCCACACTTTAACAAACCTTACAACTACATCACAATGGCTGCACTTACAGCTGAAAAATAAAAATTGATGAACTATCTGGCCTTAATTGAAGGTCAGATAGTTTTTTTCTTGTTTTTGTCCCCAGACAGTTGTTGTTTTTCTATCTTGTACTTCATTCTAATCTGACATAAAATAAAATGGTAGCTACCAATACAAATGATGAGGATTAAGAAATGACTGAAAATCGTTATGAACTAAATAAAAACTTGGCGCAGATGCTCAAGGGCGGTGTTATCATGGATGTGCAGAACCCTGAACAGGCTCGTATCGCAGAGGCTGCTGGTGCGGCAGCTGTCATGGCCTTGGAGCGAATTCCAGCTGATATTCGTGCAGCTGGTGGAGTTTCCCGCATGAGTGATCCAAAGATGATTAAGGAAATCCAAGAAGCAGTCAGCATTCCAGTGATGGCCAAGGTTAGAATTGGACATTTTGTAGAAGCTCAGATTTTAGAGGCCATTGAGATCGACTATATCGATGAGAGTGAAGTGCTTTCTCCAGCTGACGACCGTTTCCATGTGGATAAGAAAGAATTCCAAGTTCCTTTTGTCTGTGGAGCTAAGGACTTGGGAGAAGCCTTGCGTCGTATCGCGGAAGGGGCTTCCATGATTCGTACTAAAGGAGAACCAGGGACAGGCGATATTGTTCAAGCTGTTCGCCATATGCGTATAATGAATCAGGAAATTCGCCGCATTCAAAACCTACGTGAGGATGAGCTCTATGTTGCTGCCAAAGACTTGCAAGTCCCTGTTGAATTGGTTCAGTATGTCCATGAACATGGAAAATTGCCAGTTGTAAACTTTGCAGCTGGAGGCGTTGCAACGCCAGCAGATGCTGCTCTTATGATGCAGCTTGGTGCAGAAGGCGTCTTTGTTGGCTCAGGGATTTTCAAATCAGGTGATCCTGTTAAACGAGCAAGTGCTATTGTTAAAGCCGTAACCAACTATCAAAATCCTCAAATTCTGGCTCAAATCTCTGAAGATCTAGGGGAAGCCATGGTTGGTATCAATGAGAATGAAATCCAAATTCTCATGGCTGAGCGAGGAAAATAGATGGAAATCGGAATATTAGCCTTGCAAGGTGCTTTTGAAGAACATGCAAAAGTGTTAGAAAACTTAGGTGTTGTTAGTGTTGAAATCAGAAATTTAGATGATTTTCAACAGCATCAGTGTGACTTGTCCGGTTTGATATTGCCTGGTGGGGAATCTACAACCATGGGCAAACTCTTGCGTGACCAGCAGATGTTGATTCCAATCCGAGAAGCTATTTTATCTGGACTTCCAGTTTTTGGTACTTGCGCGGGCTTGATTTTGCTGGCTAAGGAAATCACTTCTCAGGAAGAAAGTCATCTTGGAACCATGGATATAGTGGTTGAGCGCAATGCTTATGGGCGCCAACTAGGAAGCTTCTATACAGAGGCAGAATGTAAGGGAGTTGGCAAGATTCCAATGACCTTTATCCGCGGACCAATTATCAGTAGTCTTGGAGAGGGTGTTGAAATCCTAGCAACCCTAGACGACCAAATCGTTGCAGCTCAAGAAAAAAATATGCTGGTGACCTCTTTTCATCCTGAGTTAACAGATGATGTTCGCTTGCACCAGTATTTTATTAATATGTGTAAAGAAAAAAGTTGAGAAAAGATTCTCAACTTTTTTACATGTAATAAACAATCGCGATGTATTGGAGTGCAGATGCTGCTAGGATAAAGAGATGCCAAATCATGTGAAAATAAGGTTTTTTCTTAGCGTAAAATCCAGCTCCAACTGTATAACAGAGTCCGCCAGTTACCATGAGACTCCAGAAAATTGGCGTTGTTTGACTGATAATGGCAGGAATGATAGCTAGAACCAACCAGCCCATAATCAGGTAAAGGGCAAGGCTGAATTTCTCATTAACCTTTTTAGCAAAGATTTTATAGAGAATGCCAAAGATGGTCGTTCCCCATTGAATGGCAATGATCAGATACCCAAACCAGTTATTCATCAAAGTTAATACGACTGGCGTATAAGAGCCTGCGATAGCCACATAAATCATAGAATGGTCGATGATTCGCAAGACGTATTTGTGGGTCGAACCATAGGCCATAGAGTGGTAAATGGTTGACGAGAGGAACATGAGAAACAGACTGATAACAAAGATAGAAACACCAAAAGATGATAAAAATCCGTGTGCTTCATAACTATAGGTGGATGAAATGGGGAGTAAGATGAGCATAATAACCGCACCCACAGCATGGGTCACGCTATTGGCGATTTCTTCTCCAAAACTGAGTTTTTTACTGAGTTTTAGACTGGTATTCATTGGATTTCCTCCTCTTCTTTGCTAAGGATTAAGTCTAGAGTTTGATGGTAGAGTTTAACCGTCTGGCAGCTGGTTTGGATAATAGGATTTTCTGGATCAATCCCATGGTTCATGTAATCTACAAAAGCGTCGTAGAGCTGGTCTGAGCTCGCTTGAGTTTGTAGACTATTCAGTGTCTGAGCGATTTCTTGGATTGAAAAGACAGATTTGAGAGTGGTGATGGCAATCAAACGGGCAATCTGTTTGCGTTGGTATTTCTTCTTGTCAGGCTTTGTCAGGTAACCATGTTTGACATAGTTATTGACCATGGATGCGGTCAAGCCCTTTTCTTTATCCGGAGAGATAGGGGCACAGACTTGATTGACATAAAGCAAAACCTGATCCAGATAGAGGTCAATGTTTGGAATGTCTTCCCATTTTGGGTAGGAAAAGATAGAATTCATTTCCAACTCCTTTTTATCTAGTTTCAATAACTAGATTATAAAATAATAAAAAATAAAAGTCAAGTTTCAACTGCTTGTAGAAAGCTTTAAATTATGCTATGATGAGAGAAACTAGTTAGAAATGAGGGGAAGAGATGGAGATTCGTTTAGCTTTTCCAAACGAAGTAGATGCGATTATGCAGGTGATGGAGGATGCCAAAAAGTGTTTAGCCAAGTCTGGTAGTGACCAGTGGCAAAATGACTATCCAAATGCCGACATCATTATTGATGATATCATCTCAGGTCAAGCCTATGTGGCCTTGGAAGAGGGAGAACTGTTAGCCTATGCTGCTGTGACCAAGAGCCCAGAGGAAGCCTATGAAGCCATTTATGAAGGAAGTTGGCAGGGGGGAGAGTCAGAATATCTGGTCTTTCACCGTATCGCTGTGGCAGCAGATGTACAAGGGCAGGGAGTTGCTCAAACTTTCCTAGAAGGCTTGATTGAAGGATTTGATTACCTAGATTTTCGTTCAGATACGCATGCAGAAAACAAGGCCATGCAGCATATCTTTGAAAAACTTGGATTCAGTCAGGTCGGAAAAGTTCCAGTTGATGGAGAACGTTTGGCCTATCAAAAATTAAAAAAATGATACAAAAAAAATACGCAAAAATGCTGCACCCATCGCCAATTGGAACCTTGTCCCTGGTTGCTGACGAGCAATATCTGTATGGAATTTGGGTGCAGGACCAAACTCATTTTGAGAGAGGTTTGGTAGCTGAACATATAGAAGAGGTTGCCAGACATCCGATATTGGATCAAATTGTTTCCCATTTAGATGTTTACTTTGATGGGCAAGCCCAGGATTTGTCAAAACTACCCTTGGCTCCAATTGGGACGGATTTTGAAAAGCGGATCTGGGCCTACTTACAGAGCATTCCTTATGGTCAAACAGTGACTTACGGTCAAATAGCTCAAGACTTGCAGGTGAATTCTGCCCAAGCTATTGGCGGAGCAGTGGGGCGTAATCCCTGGTCCATCCTCGTCCCCTGTCATCGAGTGCTGGGTGCAGGCAATCGTCTGACAGGCTATGCTTCTGGAGTCGAAAAGAAAGCCTGGCTCTTGCAGCGTGAAGGTGCGGTTTTTCAAGAAAATAAAGAATAGAAAGAAAAAAGATGTTAGAATTTATCGAATACCCAAAATGTTCAACTTGTAAGAAAGCAAAAAATGAATTGGATCAACTTGGACTGGAATACCAAGATGTTCACATCGTAGAAGAAACCCCAAGTGAAGACGTGATTTTGAACTGGTTGGAAACTTCCGGTTTTGAAGTGAAACAATTTTTCAATACCAGCGGGATCAAATATCGTGAACTGGGCCTGAAAGATAAGGTGGGAAGCTTGTCAAAGCAAGAAGCAGCCAAGCTTCTGGCTAGTGAGGGCATGTTGTTAAAACGCCCAATCTTAGTGGAAAATGGTGCTGTTAAGCAAATCGGCTATAGAAAATCTTACGGGGAACTGGGCTTAAAATAGTTTTTATCTATCTCCTTGATAGGTAAAATATATAGCTTCCCTGTTTTAAAGTGTGATAAACTAGAAGGTAGACAAAGTCTGCTTTACCCGTAGCAAATAATTTGCTTGTGAGCAGAAGTATGGTAGAATGAATCATTATCAGGAGAGGATGTTTTTATGATTGTTACAACACTTTTAGCATCAGATTGGTACCAGAGCTTGATGCAGCTGATTCCAGACGGTAAGCTCTTTAGCTTGCGTTCGGTTTTTGATGGGATTCCAAGAATTGTCCAACAACTTCCCACAACTATCATGTTGACGCTTAGTGGTGCGATTTTTGGTTTGGTGCTAGCCTTAGTTTTTGCCATTGTTAAAATCAACCGTGTTAAGATTTTATATCCCTTACAGGCCTTTTTTGTCAGCTTTTTAAAAGGGACACCGATTTTGGTTCAGCTTATGTTGACCTACTACGGGATTCCACTTGCTCTGAAAGCCCTCAATCAACAATGGGGAACCAGCTTTAATATCAATGCGATTCCAGCAGCAACCTTTGCTATCGTAGCATTTGCCTTTAATGAGGCGGCTTATGCCAGCGAAACCATTCGTGCAGCCATCCTTTCTGTCAATCCTGGTGAGATTGAAGCGGCACGCAGTCTGGGAATGACCCGTGCGCAAGTTTATCGTCGTGTCATTATTCCTAATGCAGCGGTGGTAGCTACTCCAACCTTGATCAATTCCCTCATCGGTTTGACCAAGGGAACTTCTCTAGCCTTTAGTGCGGGTGTAGTCGAAGTTTTTGCCCAAGCTCAGATTTTGGGTGGAGCCGATTATCGTTACTTTGAGCGATTCATCTCTGTAGCCCTTGTTTACTGGGTAGTCAATATCGGAATTGAAAGCCTCGGTCGTTTTATCGAGAAGAAAATGCAAATTTCAGCGCCGGATACAGTAACTACAGATGTGAAAGGAGACCTACGTTAATGATTAAGATTTCGAATTTAAGCAAATCCTTTTCAGGTCAGACTGTCCTGGATCATCTGGACTTGGATATCCAAAAGGGAGAAGTTGTAGCCTTGATTGGTTCATCTGGAGCAGGGAAATCAACTTTCTTGCGTAGCCTCAACTATCTTGAAACACCAGAGAGCGGATCCATCCAGATTGACAATTTTACAGTTGATTTTTCTCGGATTAGCCAAGAGGAGATTCTAACCCTTCGTCGCAAGTTGTCCATGGTTTTCCAACAGTTCAACTTATTTGAACGCCGAACAGCCCTTGACAATGTCAAGGAAGGCTTGGTTGTTGTTAAGAAATTATCAGATGAGGAAGCAACCAAAATCGCCAAGGAAGAGTTGGCTAAGGTCGGTCTTTCTGATAAGGAGCAACATTACCCTCGCCATTTGTCAGGTGGGCAAAAGCAACGGGTTGCCCTAGCGCGTGCCCTCGCTATGAAACCAGACGTCTTGCTCTTGGACGAACCAACATCAGCTCTTGATCCAGAATTGGTCGGAGAAGTGGAAAAATCTATTGCAGATGCCGCTAAGTCTGGTCAGACCATGATTTTGGTTAGTCACGATATGTCTTTTGTAGCCCAAGTGGCAGATAAGATTTTGTTCCTAGATAAGGGGAAAATCATCGAGTCAGGCACACCGGATGACATCATCAATCATCCGAAAGAAGAACGGACAAAAGAATTCTTCGCTAGTTACAAACGGACTTATATTTGATATAATAGTAAAAGGAAAACTCAGTTAGTTGGACTAGCTGAGTTTACTCTTTAAAAAAGATAGAAACGAGAGAGATCATGCTGCTGCAACTATTTTCTTTATATTTCGAGAGTTTGATCTTAACGACCATTCTCGTCGTGATTTCTTTAGGGATTTGGATTGGATTGCGAGCTATGTCTGGTGTGGACAAGACAGCTAAGGCCCGTCAAGCCCATCTCTATGATATGATTATGATTGGGGTTTTGGTGATTCCAGTATTATCCTTTGCCGTCATGAGTCTCATTTTAGTTTTCAGAGCATAATGCTTGCTAAATAAACTTCAAACAGTTAGAATAAAGATAGTTACAACAAGAAAGAAGGAATCGAAATGTACGATACAATTATTATTGGTGCTGGACCTGGGGGAATGACAGCTGCCTTATATGCAGCTCGAAGCAATCTGAAAGTGGCTTTGATTGAAGGTGGTCTGCCAGGTGGGCAAATGAACAACACATCCGACATCGAAAACTATCCTGGATATGCCAATATTAGTGGACCTGAATTGGCAGAGAAGATGTTTGAACCTCTTGAAAATCTTGGGGTAGAGCACCTTTATGGATTTGTTGAAAAGATTGAAGATCATGCTGACTATAAGAAGGTCATCACTGATGACCAAGTTTATGAAACCCGTACTGTCATCGTGGCAACTGGGTCAAAACACCGTCTCTTGGGAGTTCCTGGAGAAGAAGAACTAAATAGCCGAGGCGTTTCCTATTGTGCGGTCTGTGATGGAGCTTTCTTCCGTGACCAAGACTTGCTTGTAGTAGGTGGTGGAGATTCAGCGGTAGAAGAAGCTCTATTTTTGACTCGCTTTGCCAAGACTGTTACCATTGTTCACCGTCGAGATGAACTTCGTGCCCAAAAGGTTTTGCAAGACCGTGCCTTTGCAAATGAAAAAGTCAACTTTATCTGGGACTCTGTAGTTAAGGAAATCAAAGGTGATAACAGAGTAGAGTCAGTTGTATTTGAAAATGTAAAAACTGGTCAAGTGACAGAGCAAGCCTTTGGAGGTGTCTTTATCTATGTTGGTTTGGATCCTGTTAGTGATTTTGTTAAGGATTTGAATATCCAAGACCAGGCAGGCTGGATCGTGACAGACAATCACATGAAAACTAGCGTTGATGGCATCTTTGCGGTTGGGGATGTTCGCCAAAAAGACCTTCGCCAAGTCACAACAGCAGTTGGAGATGGGGCGATTGCTGGTCAAGAAGCTTACAAGTTTATCACTGAACATAGTTAAGAAAAAAAGTTTCCAATCTTTTGATTGGAAACTTTTTTATAGTCGGTTTCGGAAAACTTCGTACATGAGAATGGCTGCAGCCACACTGGCATTGAGACTCTGAACATGTCCATTCATGGGAATGGTAATCATCTCATCAACCTGCTTTTTGATGTTGCTAGAGATGCCTTTTCCTTCATTTCCGATGATGAGGGCGATTTTCCCTTTTGTATTCCACTTGTGGCAAGGAGTACCGTTCATATCCGTTCCGAAGGTCCAGAACCCTTCATCCTTGAGTTTATCTAAGGTTTGACTGAGGTTGGTCACTCGAGCAATCGGTACATGCTCAATAGCTCCTGTAGCCGTTTTGGCAACGACAGGAGTCACTCCGACAGCACGGTGCTTGGGAATGATGACGCCTGAAACATTGGTCGCGTCAGCAGTTCTCAAGATAGAACCTAAGTTGTGAGGGTCAGTTAACCCGTCCAGAATCAATAGCAAAGGATTTTCTTCTTGACGCGTTTTGGCAAGAATGTGATCTAGCTCGCTATAGGCAAATTCAGAAACTCGAAGGACAAATCCTTGATGGACAGCGCCTTCGGTCATTTCAGAGAGGGATTTTTTTGAGGTCCAAGAGATGGAGACTTTTTTCTCAGCAGCTAGCTCCTTGACTTTCTCAACATTCTTACCTCTTATATCTTCTTGGAGGTAGAGTTTGTTTCCAGTGTTTGCAAGTAGGGCTTCAGTAACGGCATGGACGCCATAGACAATATCATTTGTTTTCATGCCTCTATTATAACACAAAACCCCGTCTTGCAACGGGATTTTCTTTATTCCAGAATCAGTAAACCATCTTTAACTGCAAATGGGTCTTTTTCATTGATACGATCGTAAAACATGATTCCATTTATATGATCAATTTCATGTTGGACAACGATGGAGTTGTAACCTTTGAGCTTGATGCGGTGTTTTTCGCCGTCCTTGTCAAAGTAATCAACAGTGACACGGGCATGGCGGACAACATAGCCTGGTACGTTACGGTCAACAGATAGGCAACCTTCTCCTTCGCCAAGGGCAGCATTCTGAACAGAGTGGGATACGATTTTCGGATTGTACATAATGGCTTGCAAATCGTAGGCTTCCTCTGGAGTTTCACCTTCTTCCACAATATTTGGCACTAAAACAGCGATAATGCGTTTTGAGATATCCAGCTGGGGAGCAGCAAGGCCAACACCACCACGAAGTCCCATTTTCTCAGCCATAACAGGATCCTGAGAATGTTTGAGGAATTGCATCATTTTTTCGCCAAGGATGATATCTTGATCACTCAATGGAAAAGTCACTTCCTCAGCAACCGCACGTAGAGTTGGATTTCCCTCACGGATAATATCATTCATATCAATCAAATGAGCAGCTTTTGTAATACGTTCTATAGCAGACATTTTCTCTCCTTTCATTACCTCTACATGATAACACAAAATAGATCAGAAAGAAAGTCACAGAAGTTGCTAAAAAATAATATAATAAACGGTATTCCTCTTTTGGCTGTGGTATAATAAAAGAAAAGACTTGCAAAAGAGAGCAAGGGAGAATACAGATGGAAAAGCGACAAAATAGACGGTCTCATGGACCTATTGATGGATTGTTGGAGAGAAGTATTGGTTTCTTTCGGAATTATAAGTCCTGGACCAATGCCCAGTTTATTATTGTGTTATTGCTTGCAGTTGCCTTGTCCATGGGGGGGAACTTATTAGTTCGAGCAGTACAAGGTAGTAAGGGAACGAGTCCTAGTAGTCAAACTCTTGATTCTGCAAGTACTTCCAGTCAATCCAAGGAAAATCAATCTGGTGAAACGACGGCACGTATCATGGCAAATGGTGACCTCCTCTATCATATCCCTATTTACCGAACAGCTCTTAAAGAAGATGGGACCTATGATTTTCATGAAAATTTTGAGTATGTAAAGCCCTGGCTCAAACAAGCGGACTTGGTAATTGGTGACTTTGAAGGAACTGTGAACAAGGACCACTATTTGGCAGGTTATCCTCTTTTTAATGCACCTGGAGAAGTCATGGACGCGATCAAGGATGCAGGCTACCAAGTTCTAGACTTGGCCCACAATCACATCCTAGATTCTCAGATAGAGGGAGTGATCTCAACAGCTCAAGCTATTGAAAAGGCAGGAATGACGCCCATCGGAGTTTACACAAAGGAACCAAGGGATAAGTCTCCCCTTGTTATTAAGGAAGTCAATGGTATCAAGGTAGCTCTCTTGGCTTATTCCTATGGCTTTAATGGCATTGAGCAGTATATCTCTCAAGAGGATTATAATCGCTATCTTTCTGACTTAGACGAAGAAAAGATGAAGGCGGAAATCGAGCGTGCCGAGAAAGAAGCGGATATCACTGTTGTTATGCCTCAGATGGGAATTGAGTACCAGTTGGAACCAACGGAAGAACAAAAGACACTGTACCACAAGATGATTGACTGGGGAGCCGATATTATCTTTGGAGGGCATCCTCACGTCGTTGAACCTGCCGAAACGATTGAAAAAGATGGTGACAAAAAACTGATTATCTATTCCATGGGAAATTTCCTTTCAAACCAGCGCATTGAAACCATGCAAGACGAGGGAAATGCCAAGTGGACAGAGCGTGGTGTTCTTATGGATGTGACCATTAAGAAAAAAGATGGAAAGACAAGGATTGAAACCGCCCAAGCGCATCCTACTTGGGTCAATCGGACACCCAAAGGGACTTACTCCTCAGAAGGATATCCTCTCTTCCTCTATCAGACCTATATCTTGGAGGACTTCATTGAAGGGGGACGTTACCGAGAGCGGTTGGATGAGACGACCAAGGAACGAATTGACACAGCCTATAAAGAAATGAA
Organism: Streptococcus mitis ATCC 6249; assembly: GCF_000146585.1. GTDB lineage: Bacteria > Bacillota > Bacilli > Lactobacillales > Streptococcaceae > Streptococcus > Streptococcus mitis_AZ. The sequence continues at coordinate 827,331 of NZ_GL397179.1, forward strand.
TGAACATGTAGGGTTGAAGTGGTAGGTACTCGCCCTAAAGGAGACGAGATGACGATTAAATTAATTGCAACAGATATGGATGGAACCTTGCTGGATCCAAGAGGGCAACTGGACTTGCCACGTTTAGAAAAGATTTTAGACAAATTAGATGAACGAGGTATCCGTTTTGTCATTGCAACGGGGAATGAAGTCCATCGAATGAGGCAATTATTAGAACACTTGGCGAGTCGAGTAGTCCTGGTTGTTGCTAACGGTGCTCGGATATTTGAGTATGATACATTACTTCAGGCTCAGACTTGGGATGATGCTATGGTTGACAAGGCTCTCCTTCATTTTAAAGGGAGAGAGTGTCGTGATCAGTTCGTCGTCACTAGTATGAACGGGAGTTTTGTCAAGGAAGGAACGGTTTTTACAGACCTGGAAAAATTTATGACTCCAGAGATGATTGAAAAACTTTACCAAAGGACCAATTTTGTGGATGAGCTAAACTCAGACCTCTTTGGAGGAGTCCTAAAGATGAGCATGGTCGTTGGTGAGGAACGCTCTAGTTCAGTTTTGCAGGAAATCAATGACCTCTTTGATGGTCGTGTAAGAGCTGTTTCTAGCGGTTATGGCTGTATCGATATCCTGCAAGCTGGGGTTCACAAGGCTTGGGGATTGGAAGAATTACTCAAGCGCTGGGATTTGACATCGGAACAAATCATGGCTTTTGGTGATAGCGAAAATGATGTTGAGATGTTGGAGATGGCTGGAATTGCCTATGCTATGGAAAATGCTGATGATGAGGCCAAGGCAGTTGCAACTGCCCTAGCTCCAGCTAACAGCCAAGGGGGCGTTTATCAGGTCCTAGAAAATTGGTTAGAGAAAGAGGGATAAGGTGGCAGTACAGTTATTAGAAAATTGGCTCCTAAAAGAGCAAGCAAAAATTCAAACCAAGTATCGTGAACTCAATCAGATTTCTCTTTTAGAACCCGATATGATTTTTATCGGCGATTCGATTGTAGAATACTACCCTTTGCAAGAGTTACTCGGAACTGCCAAGACGATTGTTAATCGAGGCATCCGAGGTTACCAGACGGGGCTTCTACTAGACAATCTGGATGCCCATCTTTATGGTGATGCTGTCGATCAAATTGTTCTCTTAATTGGGACAAACGATATCGGAAAAGATATTCCCATGAATGAAGCCTTGGATAATCTTGAAGGTGTGATTCAATCGCTCAACCGAGATTATCCGCTGTCACAAATAAAGCTTGTTTCTATTCTGCCAGTCAATGAAGGAGAAGAATACAAGCAGACAGTATATATTCGTACCAATGAAAAAATCAGAGAATGGAATCAAGCCTATGAGGCTCTAGCCTCCGCCTATATGCAAGTAGATTTTCTACCAATTTATGATAGTTTGACAGATTCAGAAGGACAACTTCAATCAGCCTATACAACGGATGGTCTCCATCTGAGTGTAGCAGGTTATCAAGCTTTATCGCATGCTTTGAAAACGTATCTTTTCTAAAGAATTGGCTTGATTTTGCATTTTTTATGAAGATAGGTTATAATAGTTCTAACATCCTGGGGTCGTTACGGATTCGACAGGCATTATGAGGCATATTTTGCAACCCGTGTGGCGACGTAAACGCTCAGTTAAATATAACTGCAAAAAATAACACTTCTTACGCTCTAGCTGCCTAAAAACCAGCAGGCGTGACCCGATTTGGATTGCTCGTGTTCAATGACAGGTCTTATGATTAGCGAGATACGATCAAGCCTTGTCTAGTGGTTTGATAGGAGATTGATAGACTCGCAGTTCCTAGGCTTGAGTTATGTGTCGAGGAGCTGTTAAAACAATACATAACCTATGGTTGTAGACAAATATGTTGGCAGGTGTTTGGACGTGGGTTCGACTCCCACCGGCTCCATTGATAATTTACATTGTTTTGTAAATCTTTCTAAAACGTTGTTTTTACAACGTTTTTTATTTTATTCTTTGGTATTCTTTTGCAAAAAAAGAATACAACATTTTGTTGTATCCTAAATATTAAATCAAGTCCTGAATTTTCTTAAGTTTTTATCATATTTTCTGTTATAATTAAGGTGCCTTAAGAAAAATAATGAAAAAACTAAATGTTTTTCATATAGTTTTCATTGTTTTAATAGTTTAAAGTCAATCTTATTTTTCTCTAATAGAAAATAATGAAAAAGTAGGTTTAGAAAGAGGTAAGTATCTATGTCTTCTCATAAAAAAAGTGTCACTCTCTGAGATTAATCAATCTATCGATACTCCAAATAACAATCATTTCTGGCAAAATTTAAATGCCTTTTTAGGTCCGGGTGCTCTTGTCGCAGTTGGTTATATGGATCCAGGAAACTGGATTACCAGTGTAGTCGGTGGTGCTTCCTATAAGTATAGTCTCTTGTTTGTTATCTTGATTTCATCTCTCATTGCCATGCAACTTCAGCAGATGGCAGGAAAGCTTGGTATTGTAACCCAGATGGACCTGGCTCAAGCAACGGCTCATCATTCACCTAAATGGCTTCGTTATAGTCTATGGGTGATTTTAGAATTAGCCTTGATGGCGACAGATCTGGCAGAAGTTCTAGGTTCAGCGATTGCTCTCAATCTTCTCTTTAAGATTCCGATTATGATAGCAATTCTCTTGACCGTGTTGGATGTTTTTCTCTTATTGCTTCTGATGAAATTTGGCTTTAAGAAGATTGAAGCTATTGTGACAACACTGATTTTAACCATTCTAGCAATTTTTACCTATCTGGTAGCTTTGTCACATCCAAGCTTCCAAGGAATCGTTGAGGGTTATCTACCGAATGCAACCTTATTTGAAAGTCCCTTGCCAGGGCATGAAAGTCAATTAACCTTGGCACTAGGGATCGTGGGAGCAACGGTTATGCCCCATAACCTCTATTTGCATTCTTCCTTGTCACAAACTCGGAAAATCAATCACAAGGACAAGAATGATGTTCGAAAAGCCGTGCGCTTTATGACCTGGGATTCAAATCTCCAATTATCCTTGGCCTTTGTGGTTAACTCCCTTCTATTAATTCTCGGGGCGGCTCTCTTTTTCGGCCATGCATCTGAGATTTCTGCCTTCTCTCAAATGTATAATGCCTTGCAGGATTCTACTATTGCAGGAGCTATAGCTAGCTCGACCTTATCAACCTTGTTTGCCTTGGCTTTATTAGCCAGTGGTCAAAATTCGACAATTACGGGTACCTTGACTGGACAAATCGTTATGGAAGGTTTCTTGCATATGAGATTACCTCAATGGTTCATTCGTTTGGCAACTCGTCTCTTTGCCTTGTTGCCTGTCATGATTGTAGCGGTTCTGTTTGGTCATCAGGAAAAAACATTAGATCAGTTATTGGTTTATTCACAAGTCTTTCTTTCGATTGCTCTTCCATTTTCAATCTTCCCACTGATTTATCTAACTTCTAAGAAATCACTGATGGGAGAATTTACCAATGCCAAATGGAATACCATCCTTGGCTATATCGTTTCCATTATCTTAACAATTCTCAATGTGAAATTGTTATTTGATATTTTCTAAGAAATTCACCCGAGTTATAAAACAAGCATATAAGAAAAAAGATACCCAAGATTTCTTGGGTATCTTTTTTAAAATAAACGGAAGACATGGGATTCGAACCCACGCACGCTGTTACACGCCTACCGCGTTTCCAACACGGCCTCTTAAGCCTCTTGAGTAATCTTCCAATACTTACTCAAATAGTCTACCATAAAGCCACTTATCTTGCAATAAAAATGTTGGAAATAAGAAAAATGATAGAATTTGAAAGAAAATGACAAAAATTGCTTGACTTTGCCAGAAATTGTGCTAGAATAAATAGTGTAAACGATAACAGGAGGTGTTTTGGTGTTAAAAACAGAGAGAAAACAACTGATTTTAGAGGAACTTAATCAGCATCAAGTGGTTTCTTTAGAAAAGTTAGTTAGTTTGTTAGAGACTTCAGAATCAACGGTTCGAAGGGATTTAGATGAGTTAGAAGCAGAGAATAAGCTTCGTCGTGTGCATGGTGGAGCAGAATTGCCCCACTCCTTGCAGGAAGAAGAAACCATTCAAGAAAAATCTATCAAAAACCTTCAAGAAAAGAGATTGCTTGCTCAGAAAGCAGCATCTTTTATCAAGGAAAAAGATGTTATCTTTATCGATGCTGGAACAACAACTGCTTTTTTGATCAAGGAATTGGTTAATAAGGAGATCACCGTTGTGACCAACTCCATTCACCATGCAGTTCAGCTGGTTGAAAAGCAGATTCCAACTGTCATGGTTGGAGGTGGCGTCAAGATGACGACAGATGCTAGCATCGGGGGCGTTGCTCTTAACCAGATTAACCAATTGCACTTTGACCGTGCCTTTATCGGAATGAATGGTGTAGACGATGGTTATTATTCGACTCCTGATATGGAGGAGGGAGCTGTTAAGCGTGCTATTTTAGAGAATGCCAAACAGACCTACGTCTTGGTCGATTCGTCAAAGATTGGTCAAACTTGTTTTGCCAAGGTAGCACCACTCAAACGCGCTATCGTTATCACAAGTCAAGGGCATGAGCTCTTACAGGCTATTAAGGAGAAAACGGAGGTAATTGAAGTATGATTTATACAGTCACACTCAATCCATCCATTGACTATATCGTTCGCTTAGACAAAGTAGAAGTCGGCAGTGTCAATCGAATGGACAGTGATGATAAGTTTGCTGGTGGGAAAGGAATCAATGTCAGTCGTGTCTTGAAACGTTTGGGTATTCCCAATACAGCGACCGGATTTATTGGAGGCTTTACTGGTAAATTTATTACAGATACCCTTACAGAGGAAGAAATCGAAACTCGTTTTGTCCAAGTAGCTGAAGATACTCGTATCAATGTTAAGATTAAAGCCGACCAAGAAACTGAAATCAATGGGACAGGTCCAAATGTTGAGCCCGAACAACTTGAAGAGTTAAAAGCCATTCTTTCTAGTCTGACAGCAGATGATACGGTGGTGTTTGCGGGTTCAAGTGCTAAAAATCTAGGAAATGTTATCTACAAGGATTTGATTGCCTTGACCCGTCAGACTGGTGCGCAAGTCGTTTGTGACTTTGAAGGACAGACCTTGATTGATAGTTTGGACTACCAGCCACTATTGGTTAAACCAAACAATCACGAACTGGGAGCTATCTTTGGAGTGAAACTCGACAGTTTAGATGAAATCGAGAACTATGCTCGTCAGTTACTGGTCAAAGGAGCTCAAAACGTTATTATCTCCATGGCTGGGGACGGTGCACTTCTTGTCACATCTGAGGGAGCTTACTTTGCTAAACCCATCAAGGGAACAGTGAAAAATTCAGTGGGAGCTGGTGACTCTATGGTGGCTGGATTTACAGGTGAATTTGTCAAATCAAAAGACGCAATAGAAGCCTTCAAATGGGGAGTTGCTTGTGGTACAGCAACTACTTTCTCAGATGACTTGGCAACGGCAGAATTTATTAAAGAAACATATGAAAAAGTTGAGGTAGAAAAACGATGAAAATTCAAGACCTATTGAGAAAAGACGTTATGATGCTGGATTTGCAGGCAACTGAAAAAACTGCTGTCATTGAAGAGATGATTAAAAGTTTGGTAGATCACGGTTATGTGGCGGATTTTGAAACCTTTAAAGAAGGAATTTTGGCGCGTGAAGCTCTCACTTCCACTGGTTTGGGTGACGGAATTGCTATGCCTCACAGTAAGAACTCTGCTGTCAAAGAAGCAACCGTTCTCTTTGCTAAGTCAAACAAGGGTGTTGACTATGAAAGCTTGGATGGGCAACCTACCGACCTTTTCTTTATGATTGCGGCTCCAGAAGGTGCCAATGATACCCACTTGGCAGCCTTGGCAGAATTATCTCAATACTTGATGAAAGACGGTTTTGCTGACAAACTTCGTCAAGTAACATCAGCTGATCAAGTTATCGAACTTTTTGACCAAGCTTCAGAAAAAGCTGAGGAGCCTATCCCAGTACCTGCTAATGACTCTGGCGACTTTATCGTAGCTGTTACAGCTTGTACGACAGGGATTGCTCATACTTACATGGCCCAAGAAGCTCTTCAAAAAGTGGCTGCTGAAATGGGTGTTGGGATCAAGGTTGAAACCAACGGTGCTAGCGGTGTTGGGAATCAATTGACTGCAGAAGACATTCTCAAGGCTAAAGCTGTTATCATCGCAGCAGACAAGGCCGTTGAAATGGATCGTTTCGATGGCAAACCTTTGGTTAACCGTCCAGTTGCAGACGGTATCCGTAAGACAGAAGAGCTGATCAACTTGGCTCTTTCTGGAGATGCTGAAGTTTATCGTGCTGCTAATGGAGCAAAAGCTACAGCAGCATCTAATGAAAAACAAAGTATCGGTGGTGCTTTCTACAAACACTTGATGAGTGGTGTATCTCAAATGTTGCCATTCGTTATCGGTGGTGGTATCATGATTGCCCTTGCTTTCTTAATCGACGGAGCTTTTGGTGTGCCACAAGATAGCCTTGGCAATCTCGGATCCTACCATGAGCTAGCTTCAATGTTCATGAAAATCGGTGGCGCTGCCTTTGGCTTGATGCTCCCTGTCTTTGCAGGATACGTTGCCTACTCTATCGCTGAAAAACCAGGTTTGGTAGCAGGTTTTGTTGCTGGTGCAATAGCCAAAGAAGGTTTTGCCTTTGGTAAAATCCCTTATGCAGCAGGTGGTGAAGCAACTTCAACTCTTGCAGGTGTCTCATCTGGTTTCCTCGGTGCCCTTGTTGGTGGATTTATCGCAGGTGCCTTAGTTCTTGCTATTAAGAAATACGTTAAAGTTCCTCGTTCTCTTGAAGGTGCTAAGTCAATTCTTCTCTTGCCACTTCTTGGAACAATCTTAACGGGATTTGTTATGTTGGCTGTTAACATCCCGATGGCAGCAATCAACACTGCTATGAATGACTTCCTAGGCGGTCTTGGGGGAGGATCAGCTGTCCTTCTTGGTATCGTTCTTGGTGGTATGATGGCTGTCGATATGGGTGGACCTGTCAATAAAGCAGCCTATGTCTTTGGTACAGGTACGCTTGCAGCGACTGTTTCTTCAGGTGGTTCTGTAGCTATGGCAGCAGTTATGGCGGGAGGAATGGTTCCACCACTTGCTATCTTTGTCGCAACCCTTCTTTTCAAAGATAAATTTACCAAAGAAGAACGTAACTCTGGTTTGACAAACATCATCATGGGCTTGTCATTTATCACTGAGGGAGCAATTCCATTTGGTGCAGCTGACCCAGCTCGTGCGATCCCAAGCTTTATCCTTGGTTCAGCAGTAGCAGGAGGACTCGTTGGTCTTGCAGGTATCAAACTCATGGCACCACACGGAGGAATCTTCGTCATCGCTCTAACTTCAAATGCTCTTCTTTATCTTGCCTTTGTTTTGGTTGGTGCAATTGTAAGTGGTGTGGTTTATGGTTCCCTACGCAAACCACAAGCATAAAAAGTATTAGAATAGAAAGATTGTTACCATTTGGTGCAATCTTTTTCTCTGTTCGAAATGGCTGTGAAATATGGTATAATAGAAGAATGGCAAACAAGAATACTACAAAAACAAGACGGAGACAGTCTAAAGCAGAACTCGAAAGAAAACAGGCTATTCAGAGGATGTTGATTTCCTTAGGGATTGCCTTATTATTGATTATTGCAGCCCTCAAGCTTGGTGCGGCGGGTATCACTCTTTACAATCTCATTCGACTGGTGGTCGGAAGTTTGGCCTATGTGGCCATTGGTGCCCTCCTCATTTATCTTTTTCTATTTAAATGGATCCGTAAGCAAGAAGGACTTCTGTCAGGATTTCTCTGTATCTTCGCTGGCTTACTCTTAATTTTTGAGGCTTATCTTGTCTGGAAATTTGGTTTGGAGCAGGCAGTTCTAAAAGGGACCTTGTCTCAAGTTATGACGGACCTGACTGGCATGCGGGTGACTAGTTTTGCTGGTGGAGGCCTGCTTGGTGTCGGACTTTATATCCCCATTGCCTTTCTTTTTTCAAATATCGGATCGTACTTTATTGGGGTTCTCTTGATTTTAGTTGGGATTCTCCTGATTAGTCCTTGGTCTATTTATGATGTTGCAGCCTTTATTGGAGCGCTGTTCAGATCCTTCATGGAAAAACAGGAACAGAGAAAACAGGAACGCTTCATCAAGAGAGAAGAAGAGAAGGCTCGTCAAGAAGCTGAAGAAGCAGCCAGAATTCAGAGAGAACAAGAAGAGCAGGATGCACTACCGCTTCCTCCTGTAGATCCTGAAACTGGAGAAATCTTATCAGAAGTACCAGTCTACGATCTCCCCTCAATTCCTGAGGAAGAATGGATTGAACCGGAGATTATCCTTCCTCAAGCTGACTTTGAAGTTCCAGATGTGGAAGAAGACTTTGAGGATGAAGAGGTGCAGGTTGATTTTTCTGCCAAAGAAGCCCTTGAATACAAACTGCCAAGCTTGCAACTCTTTGCGCCAGATAAACCCAAAGATCAGTCCAAGGAAAAGAAGATTGTTCGAGAAAATATCAAAATCCTAGAAGAAACCTTTGCTAGCTTTGGTATCAAGGTGACGGTGGAACGGGCTGAAATTGGGCCATCAGTTACCAAGTATGAAGTCAAGCCAGCAGTTGGTGTACGGGTTAACCGCATTTCCAATCTGGCAGACGACTTAGCGCTGGCTCTGGCGGCCAAGGATGTTCGGATTGAGGCTCCGATCCCTGGTAAATCCTTAGTCGGAATTGAGGTCCCTAACTCTGAGATTGCGACCGTTTCCTTCCGTGAACTCTGGGAACAGTCTCAGACTAAACCAGAAAATCTCCTCGAAATTCCTCTAGGTAAGGCTGTCAATGGAACTGCTCGCACCTTTGACCTTTCCAAGATGCCCCACCTACTTGTTGCAGGTTCGACGGGATCAGGGAAATCAGTTGCAGTTAACGGTATTATCGCCAGCATTCTCATGAAAGCAAGACCAGATCAGGTCAAGTTTATGATGGTGGATCCAAAGATGGTTGAGTTATCCGTTTACAATGACATTCCTCACCTTTTGATTCCAGTTGTGACAAATCCACGCAAGGCCAGCAAGGCTCTGCAAAAGGTTGTGGATGAGATGGAAAATCGTTACGAACTCTTTGCTAAGGTTGGAGTACGAAATATCGCTGGTTACAATGCCAAGGTTGAGGAATTTAATAGCCAATCTGAGTACAAACAAGTACCGCTGCCTTTGATTGTTGTCATTGTAGATGAGTTGGCAGACCTCATGATGGTGGCTAGCAAGGAAGTAGAAGATGCCATCATTCGTCTCGGACAGAAGGCGCGTGCCGCAGGGATTCACATGATTCTCGCAACACAGCGCCCATCGGTTGATGTCATCTCTGGCCTTATCAAGGCCAATGTCCCATCTCGTGTGGCTTTTGCAGTTTCATCAGGTACAGATTCACGAACCATCTTGGATGAAAATGGAGCTGAAAAATTGCTTGGTCGAGGAGATATGCTCTTTAAACCAATTGATGAAAATCACCCAGTCCGTCTGCAAGGCTCCTTTATCTCGGATGATGATGTTGAACGTATCGTAAACTTCATCAAGGCTCAGGCTGATGCGGACTACGATGACAGCTTTGACCCAGGAGATGTTCCTGAAAATGAAGGAGATGTCTCTGATGGTGAAGCTGGTGGCGATCCGCTTTTTGAAGAAGCTAAGGCTTTGGTTATCGAAACCCAGAAAGCTAGCGCTTCGATGATTCAGCGTCGTTTGTCGGTTGGATTTAATCGTGCGACCCGCCTTATGGAAGAACTCGAAATGGCAGGTGTCATCGGTCCAGCTGAGGGAACCAAACCACGAAAAGTATTGCAACAATAAAAAAATAGCTTCTTTCCAAATTTGGAAAGAAGCTATTTTGGTGATTACTGGTTCGTTTTAGTTTCAGAACTCGTCGTATTTGACTGTGTTCCATTATCGCTTGTTTCTTTATTTGTATCTGGTGTAGAAGAGTCCTGAGTTGTTGTTTTCTGCTCTTCTTTTTTCTCCTCTTTTTTATTGGATTGAGAAGTTTCTTCTTGCGTGGTATTTTCTTTAGTGGAAGTGTTGTCCCTGTTAGGTGTAGTATTTTCCTGAGGGGATTCCTTTTGAATCTCCTTGACAACAGTTGTTTGGGTTGTCGTCGGTTCTTTTTTGTTGTTTTTGTTATTATCCATGGCGTTCATAATGGTGATAGTAGCGGTGATTAGGCCAAGGATACTACCGATGGTAGCAATCGTTTTTTGAAAGACAGTAAATCCCTTTTTGATGTGTTCTGTTTTTGGTTTTGAAGTTCTACGATAGTTAGACATGATACTCTCCTTTAATTATGATTTATTATACCTCATTTCTTTAAAAAAATCTTAAAAAAAGAGAAACCTCCCTTTCTTGTCGCAGGTCTCTTTTCGTGATACAATAGAAGGAGTGATTTTAGAAAGCGTGAGAAAACATGATCTACTTTGATAATTCGGCAACGACCAAGCCTTATCCTGAAGCACTTGAAACTTACATGCAGGTCGCTTCAAAAATTGTAGGAAATCCGTCTAGTCTCCATCGTTTGGGAGATCAGGCAACACGAATTTTAGATGCTTCCCGGCAGCAAATTGCAGATTTGATTGGGAAGAAAAGTGATGAAATCTTCTTTACCTCAGGTGGAACAGAAGGAGATAACTGGGTCATCAAGGGTGTGGCCTTTGAAAAAGCCCAGTTTGGCAAGCACATTATTGTGTCAGCTATTGAACATCCAGCAGTCAAGGAATCAGCCCTTTGGCTTAAAAGTCAAGGTTTTGAGGTGGATATTGCCCCAGTTGATAGCAGAGGATTTGTGGATGTTGAGGCTCTAGCGAATTTGATACGACCTGATACGACTCTCGTCTCCATCATGGCAGTTAACAACGAAATTGGCTCTATCCAACCTATTGAGGCTATTTCGAAACTCTTGGCAGATAAGCCGACCATTTCCTTCCATGTTGATGCGGTTCAGGCACTCGCTAAGATTCCGACTGAAAACTATCTGACAGATCGAGTGGATTTCGCAACCTTTTCGAGTCATAAGTTTCATGGTGTCCGAGGTGTTGGCTTTGTCTATATCAAGTCTGGTAAGAGGATCATGCCTCTTTTAACAGGTGGCGGTCAAGAGGGAGACTATCGTTCGACAACTGAAAATGTAGCAGGAATTGCAGCGACAGCCAAGGCTCTCCGTTTGGCTATGGAAAAGTTAGCTATCTTTGCTAGTAAGACAGGGCAGATGAAGGCAGTCATTCGCCAAGCCCTTCTGGATTATCCGGATATTTTTGTCTTTTCAGATGATGAAGACTTTGCCCCTCATATCCTGACTTTTGGGATTAAAGGTGTTCGTGGTGAAGTCATTGTTCACGCTTTTGAAGACTATGACATTTTCATTTCCACAACCTCTGCTTGTTCGTCCAAGGCAGGAAAACCTGCGGGGACCTTGATTGCCATGGGAGTGGACAAAGATAAGGCCCAGTCAGCTGTGCGTCTAAGCCTAGACTTGGAAAATGACATGAGTCAGGTCGAGCAGTTCTTGACCAAGCTAAAATTAATTTACAATCAAACTAGAAAAGTAAGATAGGAGCATTTATGCAGTATTCAGAAATTATGATTCGCTATGGAGAATTGTCAACCAAACACAAAAATCGTATGCGTTTCATCAATAAACTTCGTAATAATATTTCGGACGTTTTGTCCATCTATCCTCAAGTTAAGGTAACCGCAGATCGCGACCGTGCCCACGCTTACCTCAATGGAGCTGATTATACAGCAGTAGTAGAATCGCTCAAACAAGTCTTTGGGATCCAAAACTTTTCTCCCGTTTATAAGGTTGAAAAGTCAGTGGAAGTTCTGAAGTCTGCTGTCCAAGAGATTATGAAGGAAATCTATAAGGAAGGGATGACCTTTAAACTCACTAGCAAGCGAAGCGACCACAACTTCGAATTGGATAGTCGTGAACTCAATCAAACTCTTGGTGGTGCTGTTTTCGAGGCTATTCCAAACGTGCAAGCTCAGATGAAAAATCCAGATATTAATCTTCAGGTTGAGATTCGTGAGGAGGCTGCCTATCTTTCCTATGAAACCTTTCGTGGAGCAGGAGGATTACCTGTGGGAAGTTCTGGTAAAGGCATGCTCATGTTGTCAGGAGGGATTGACTCACCTGTAGCAGGTTATCTAGCTCTTAAACGTGGGGTAGATATTGAAGCCGTCCACTTTGCTAGCCCGCCATACACAAGTCCTGGTGCCCTCAAGAAAGCCCACGATTTGACTCGAAAATTGACCAAGTTTGGTGGAAATATCCAGTTTATCGAAGTACCTTTCACAGAGATTCAAGAAGAAATCAAGGCTAAGGCGCCAGAAGCCTACCTCATGACCTTGACGCGTCGTTTTATGATGCGCATTACCGACCGTATCCGTGAGGTACGAAATGGTTTAGTTATCATCAATGGGGAAAGTCTTGGCCAAGTAGCTAGCCAAACTTTGGAAAGCATGCAGACTATCAACGCTGTGACCAGCACTCCTATCATTCGTCCCGTGGTTACCATGGACAAGTTGGAAATCATTGATATTGCTCAGGAAATCGATACCTTTGAAATTTCAATCCAACCTTTTGAAGACTGCTGTACTATTTTTGCGCCTGATCGTCCTAAGACCAATCCTAAGATAGAGAATGCTGAGCAGTATGAAAAACGGATGGATGTTGAAGGTTTGGTTGAGCGAGCAGTGGCAGGTATTATGATCACTAAGATCACACCTCAAGCTGAAAAAGACGCTGTCGATGAGTTAATTGATAATCTCCTCTAATCAGAAAATCCAGAAGAATTTAGAATATTAAATGAAAAAAGTTAGTTATTTATCCTTAAAATGGACAATTACTGACTTTTTTTTCTATTTTTATGGTATAATGAGATAAAATTTTGAATATAGAGAGTTTTCTGACAATGAATCATTCCTACTTTTACTTAAAAATGAAAGAACACAAACTCAAGGTTCCTTATACAGGAAAAGAGCGTCGTGTGCGTGTGCTCCTGCCAAAGGATTATGAGAAAGACACAGACCGTTTTTACCCTGTTGTTTACTTTCATGACGGGCAAAATGTCTTTTACAGCAAGGAGTCCTATATCGGACACTCTTGGAAAATTATTCCAGCCATTAAGCGAAACCCTGATATCAGTCGCATGATTGTTGTAGCCATCGACAATGATGGTTTGGGGCGGATGCATGAGTATGCGGCTTGGAAGTTTCAAGAATCTCCTATCCCAGGCCAGCAGTTTGGCGGTAAGGGTGTGGAGTATGCCGAGTTTGTCATGGAGGTGGTCAAGCCTTTTATCGATGAGACCTATCGTACCAAAGCTGATCGCCAGCACACGGCTATGATTGGTTCATCGCTAGGAGGCAATATTACCCAGTTTATCGGACTAGAGTACCAAGACCGAATTGGTTGTCTAGGTGTCTTCTCATCTGCTAACTGGCTTCACCAAGAAGCCTTTAACCGCTATATTGAGCGCAAGAAATTGTCGCCTGAACAGCGCATTTTTATCTATGTTGGAACGGAAGAAGCGGATGATACGGACAAGACTCTGATGGCTGGCAATATCAAGCAAGCCTATATCGACTCATCTCTTCGCTATTATCATGATTTGATTGCAGGTGGAATACACTTGGATAATCTTGTTTTGAAAGTTCAGTCTGGTGCCATCCATAGTGAAATCCCTTGGTCGGAAAATTTGCCAGACTGTCTCCGTTTTTTTGCAGAGAAATGGTAAGTTAGGAAAGGAGAAAGCCAATGCATATTGAAAACCTTAGCCACTGGAGTGGCCACCTCAACCGTGAAATGTACCTCAACCGTTATGGACATGCTGGGATTCCAGTTGTGGTTTTTGCTTCATCTGGTGGCAGTCACAATGAATACTATGATTTTGGCATGATTGATGCCTGTTCTTCCTTTATCGAAGAAGGTCGTGTTCAATTCTTTACCCTATCTAGTGTTGACAGTGAAAGCTGGTTGGCCACTTGGAAAAATAGTCATGACCAAGCGGAGATGCATCGAGCTTACGAACGTTATGTGATTGAGGAGGCCATTCCTTTTATCAAGCATAAGACAGGTTGGTTTGATGGCATGCTGACAACTGGTTGCTCCATGGGAGCCTACCATGCACTCAATTTCTTTCTCCAGCATCCAGATGTCTTTACCAAGGTGATTGCTCTCAGCGGTGTTTATGACGCACGTTTCTTCGTTGGTGATTACTACAATGACGATGCCATTTACCAAAACTCACCTGTAGATTATATCTGGAATCAGAATGACGGATGGTTTATCGATCGTTACCGTCAGGCTGAGATTGTCGTCTGTACAGGTCTCGGTGCTTGGGAACAAGACGGTCTACCATCTTTCTACAAGCTCAAAGAAGCCTTTGACCAGAAACAAATTCCAGCCTGGTTTGCTGAATGGGGGCACGATGTTGCCCACGACTGGGAATGGTGGCGTAAACAAATGCCCTATTTTCTTGGACACCTGTATCTATAAAAGGAGTTGCCTATGAATTACCTTGTTATTTCTCCCTACTATCCACAAAATTTTCAACAGTTTTCTATCGAACTAGCTAGTAAAGGCATTACAGTCTTGGGAATTGGTCAAGAACCCTACGAGCAACTGGATGAGCCTTTGCGTAATAGCCTAACCGAGTATTTCCGTGTGGATAATCTTGAAAATATAGATGAAGTCAAGCGTGCGGTTGCCTTTCTTTTCTACAAGCATGGTCCTATCGACCGCATTGAGTCCCACAATGAATACTGGCTTGAGCTGGACGCAATACTCAGAGAACAATTCAATGTTTTTGGTGCCAAATCGGAGGATCTCAAAAAGACCAAGTTTAAGTCTGAGATGAAGAAACTCTTCCAGAAGGCAGGCGTACCTGTTGTACCAGGCGCTGTTATCCAGACAGAAGCAGATGTAGACCAAGCAGTCGAGACGATTGGCCTACCAATGATTGCCAAACCTGATAATGGAGTGGGAGCGGCAGCAACCTTTAAGCTTGAGACAGAAGACGATATCAATCACTTCAAGCAAGCATGGGATCATTCAACCGCTTATTTCTTTGAGAAATTTGTCACTTCAAGCGAAATCTGTACCTTTGACGGGCTTGTGGACAAGGATGGCAATATCGTCTTTTCAACGACTTTCGATTATGCTCATACACCACTTGATCTCATGATTTATAAGATGGACAATTCCTACTATGTCCTCAAGGATATGGATCCCAAACTGCGCAAGTATGGTGAGGCCATTGTCAAGGAATTTGGAATGAGAGAACGCTTTTTCCATATCGAGTTCTTCCGTGACGGGGACGACTACATTGCCATCGAGTACAATAACCGTCCTGCAGGTGGTTTTACCATAGATGTTTATAACTTTGCTCATTCCTTGGACCTTTATAGAGGCTACGCAGCTATTGTCGCAGGAGAAGAGTTTCCAAGTTCAGAGTTTGAGCCCCAGTATTGCTTGGCAACTTCACGTCGTGCCAATGTCAACTATGTGTATTCAGAAGAAGACTTGCTTGCCAAGTATAGCCAACAATTCAAGGTCAAAAAAATCATGCCAGCAGCTTTTGCAGAACTACAAGGGGATTACCTTTATATGCTGACAACTCCAAGTCGTCAAGAGATGGAGCAGATGATTGCAGACTTTGGTCAACGTCAAGACTAATAAAAAGGATGAAAGGAGTTTGACTCCTTTTGTCCTTTTCTTAAAGATAAGTTAAATAAAGCGTTTTCCAGAGATTCTTTTAGAAAATCTGTTGCTAAAAGGCCTAAAAATTGATAGAATAAGGATTGTCTAAAAAAATTGAAGGAGAATCTATCAAATGGATTTTACATGGGCTATTAAATATGCCACAGAATTCTTGGGAACTGCTATTTTGATCATTCTTGGTAATGGTGCAGTTGCTAACGTTGAACTTAAAGGTACGAAAGGTCACCAAAGTGGCTGGCTCGTTATCGCGGTTGGTTATGGTATGGGGGTTATGATCCCAGCCTTGATGTTCGGTAACGTATCAGGAAACCACATCAACCCAGCTTTTACTCTTGGACTTGCAGTTAGTGGTCTTTTCTCTTGGGATCAAGTACCATTTTACATCCTAGCACAAGTTTTGGGAGCAATCTTTGGTCAAGCTATGGTTGTAGCGACTCACCGTCCTTACTATTTGAAAACAGAAAATCCAAACAACATCTTGGGAACTTTCTCAACTATCTCAAGTTTGGACCATGGAACAAAAGAATCACGTTTTGCAGCTACTGTTAATGGTTTCCTAAATGAGTTTGTAGGTTCATTTGTTCTTTTCTTTGCAGCACTTGGTTTGACTAAAAACTTCTTCGGTGCTGAGGTTCTTCAATACATGAAACAAATGGCTACTCAAGCTGGACAAACTGTTGATTTAAGTGAAATGGCAGTGAAAGCTCAAGTAGCACCTCACACAGCGGCTGGACTTTCAGTTGCGCACTTGGCCCTTGGTTTCCTAGTTATGGCTTTGGTAACTTCACTTGGTGGACCTTCTGGACCTGGCTTGAACCCAGCTCGTGACTTTGGACCACGTCTTCTTCACGAACTCCTTCCAAAATCAGTTCTTGGTCAACACAAGGGTGATTCAAAATGGTGGTATGCATGGGTACCAGTTGTAGCTCCAATTGCAGCGGCTATTGCAGCAGTAGCAGTATTCAAACTACTTTATCTATAATAAAAGAAACTGGGGGAACCCAGTTTTTTTGCTATAAAATTTTTAAATAAAACAGATATGGCTTGTAAAATATTCGAAAATCCTTTAAAATAGAAGAGTTGGAGGAATTTATGAGTGTGAATGAGATAGTTCGGATCATTCCGACTGTGAAAGTTAATAACCGAAAATTAAATGAAAAATTTTACATTGAAACCTTAGGGATGAAACCCTTGTTAGAAGAGTCTGCCTTTCTCTCCTTGGGAGATCAGACAGGTACTGAAAGATTGATTTTAGAAGAAGCTCCGAGCATGAGAACACGCAGAGTTGAAGGGCTTAAGAAACTTGCTAGACTCGTGGTAAAAGTTGAGAATCCTTCTGAAATCGAAGGCATCCTTTCACAGATGAAGTCCCTTCCTCGTCTATTTAAAGGAAGCTGTGGTTATGCTTTTGAGATTGTTTCTCCTGAACAGGATGTGATCCTTGTTCATGCAGAAAATCATATTGAAGACTTAGTTCCGCTAGATACGATTACGGAATTTTATTCAAATAAAAGTATAAAATACTTGAGTCAATTTGAGGTTTCCGTCGAGCTCCGTCTCCCTGAGGACAGGGAGAGTTTACTTGCTTCAGAATTGGCGACTAATGCCATTACCTTTACTCAAGAGAAAGGTCCAGATTTGGCTGTTGAAAACAATGTTACCTGGGATTTGTCTATGCTGAAATTTTTGGTAAAGAATCTAGAGTTGACTAGTCTTCGTCAGAAATTTGAGGGCACAGACTATTTTATTCCAAAGTCTGAGAAATTCTTCCTTGGTAAAGATACCAATAACATCGAATTATGGTTTGAAGAAGCATGAAGTGGACAAAAATTCTAAAAAAAATAGAAGATCAAATCGAGGCAGGGGTCTATCCCGGGGCCTCTTTTGCGTATTTTAAGGATGGAGAATGGAGAGAATTCTACCTAGGCTTGAGTGATCCTGAGAAAGGTTTGAAAACAGAGTCAGGGCTAGTCTATGACTTAGCCAGTGTGAGTAAGGTTGTGGGAGTCGGGACAGTCTTGACCTTCTTGTGGCAACAGGAGAAACTAGACATTGATCGACCAGTGGCGGATTTTTTATCGGAGTGTGATTATCCTGATATCACTATACGGCAGCTTCTGACCCATGCTACAGATCTGGATCCCTTTATTCCCAATAGGGACCAGTTAGGTTATGAGGAATTAAGAGAAGCCATGTTTCACCTCAATAGACGAAATCAGCCTGCTTTTCTATACTCAGATGTTCACTTTTTACTCTTGGGCTTTCTTTTGGAGAAAATCTTTAACCAAGACTTGGATCAGATTTTAGAAGAACAAGTTTTGAACCCATGGGGGATGAAGGAAACAATGTTTGGTCCCGTTGAGTTTGCTGTACCAACAGTTAGAGGAGTAGCGGCAGGTAGTATCCACGATCCCAAAGCTCGTCTTTTGGGCAAACATGCTGGGAGTGCTGGTTTATTTTCAACTGTTAAGGATTTGCAAATCTTTCTGGAACATTACTTGAAAGATGATTTTGCTGAAAACTTAAGTCGAAATTACTCTCCCATAGAGGATAAAGAGCGTTCGCTAGCTTGGAACCTGGAAGGAGACTGGCTTGATCATACGGGCTATACAGGTACCTTCATCATGTGGAATCGAAAGAAACAGGAAGCCGCCATCTTTTTATCCAATCGAACGTATGAGAAGGATGAACGTGCCCAGTGGATAATCGATCGAAACCAAGTCATGGAAATGATTCGCCAAGAAGAGTAGGGGGAAGAATGTCAAAGACCGTAAAAGGAACTCTATTTACAGTAGTTGCAGGGATTGCTTGGGGCTTGTCTGGAACCAGTGGCCAATACCTGATGGCACATGGGATTTCCGCTCTAGTCTTGACCAATCTGCGGCTCATTATTGCTGGATTAGCTCTAGTATTTTTAACTTATGCTACCGCAAAGGATAAACTCCTTGCTTTTTTAAAAGACAGGAAAAGCCTTTTTTCTCTCTTGTTATTTGCCTTATTTGGACTTTTCTTAAACCAGTTTGCCTATCTTTCTGCCATTCAGGAAACCAATGCTGGAACGGCGACGGTTCTCCAGTATGTTTGTCCTGTTGGGATCTTGATTTATACTTGTATCAAGGACAAGGTAGCACCGACTCTGGCTGAGATTATTTCAATTTGTCTAGCAATTGGAGGAACTTTTCTTATTGCTACGCATGGGGAACTTGACCAGCTGTCGGTCACACCTGCGGGTCTTTTCTGGGGACTCTTTTCTGCCTTGACCTACGCCCTCTATATTATCCTTCCTATCGGTTTGATTAAGAAGTGGGGAAGTATGTTGGTGATTGGTGTAGGAATGGTTATTTCTGGTGTCGGGGCTATTCCCTTCACAGGAGTTTTGCAGGCCAGTATACCGACTAGCTTGGATTTTCTCTTTGCATTTGCTGGCATTATCATCATTGGAACAGTATTTGCCTACACAGCTTTTCTAAAAGGAGCTAGTCTAATAGGACCAGTTAAATCCAGTTTATTGGCTTCCATAGAGCCCATTTCAGCTGTTTTCTTTGCCTTTTTAATTATGAAGGAGCAATTCTATGCGATTGATTTTGTTGGTATGGCCATGATTCTGCTTGCAGTGACTATCATTTCTTTGAAAGATTTACTGCTGGAAAGTAAGCATAAATAAAAAATCCACTCAACTGAGTGGATTTTTGCTATCTATAAGATTAGTCTTTGTTTTCGTATGGCAAGATCAGATTCAAAATGATACCTGTCATCGCTGATAGGGCAGTACCTGAAAGGGTTACTGGACCGAGTTTAAGGATGGCTCCACCAAGTCCAAGTACCAGCATAGCACTTGCGATGATGAGGTTACGCATTTGACCGAAGTCTACACGTTCTTTGATTAAGACTTTCAAACCATTACTTGCAATAACTCCGTAGAGAAGGATGGACATGCCACCAAGCACAGCATTTGGAATGGTTGAAATCAAGGCAGTGAATTTACCTAGGAAGCTAAGAGCAATGGCGATAAAGGCTGCGTTACGGATAACAGAGACAGAAGCGATACGAGTCATCCCGATAACCCCAGTATTTTCGCCGTAAGTCGTATTAGCTGGTCCACCTAGGAAGGCAGATACAGATGTCGCGATACCATCACCGAGAAGCGTACGGTGAAGTCCTGGTTCTTTCAGGAATTGACGGCCACAGATTTGGCTCAAAACTGTGTGGTCTCCGATGTGTTCTGAAATTGTTACGATTGCGATTGGCAAGATTGCGATTGTTTCAGGACCGAAGTATAAGTTATACTCTTTAAAGGCTCCACCTGTACTAAATGGCAAGTAGAAACCAGGAATTTCAAACCAGTTGGCTTGAAGGACTGGGGTAAAGTCAACCAAACCAAGAAGCATTGCGAAAATGTACCCACCGATGATGGCAAAGAGGAAAGGAATGATACGAAGGAACCCTTTTCCTTTTGTATTGATGAAGGCAGCAATGAGGAAGGTTACGACAGCAACAAGGGCATTTTTCCAGTTTCCATCAGCTACAAGACCAGCATTGGTCACGGCTGAGCCTGCAAGACCAAGACCGATAACGATAATCATAGGTCCGATAACGATAGGAGGCAAGAGTTTGTCAATCCATTTCGTACCAGCAAAGCGAACACTTGTTGCGACAATGACATAAATCAAACCAGTTAGGATAACCCCTGTTTGAGCAGCAGAGACGTCGCCACCCATTTCTTTCATAGCAAGGGACATGGCTGTGATAAAGGCGAAGGATGATCCGAGATAGACTGGAACTTTAAAGCCAGTTGAAACCATATAAATCAGGGTTCCGATACCAGATGCAAAGAGGGCAACGGATACAGGCATTCCCAAAATCAAAGGAACTAGGATGGTCGCTCCAAACATAGCAAAAACGTGCTGGAAGCTGAGGAGGATACCTTTCCCAGCTGAAGGACGTTGATCAACGTCTAGTAACAAATCAACAGTTGATTCTTGTTTCATATAAACCTCACTTTTGGGCATCAAAAAAGAGCCCATTATTTTACAGCAACAGGCTCTCAGAGTAAGACTTCTTTAAAGAGAGGAGTATCTCATTAAAGAATTTCATATATTTCTGTGTCTTCGTCACCTCACAGGATGACATTAAAAACCTTTGCTTAGGATAGTATAGCAGAAAAAATTCGTTTTGTAAACGAATTTTTCCCGAGCCCAGAAATGTGAGAGCGAGGTTTGATTTTGTAAATCATTTTTTCCCGAGCCAAGAAATAAAAAAGCGAGGCGAACTTTGTAAACATTTTTTTACTAAAAAAATTAAAGCGGGCGTTTATTGGGCATGCCAGCCTTACGTGGATATTTGTTTGGGGTTTCTTTTTTCTTTTCTACCACAGTGATGTATCGTGGATCTCCATTTGGTAGGGCGTAGCTGAGATTATCCTCAACCTTGCTAAAGAGGAGGTTGAGGGCATTCTTGGCTTCTAGCAACTCTTCGGGGGCATTGCTGGCCTTGAGTGCCAAGAGTTTTCCACCAACTTTAAGATAGGGAATGGTCAATTCAGATAAGACTTGCATACGGGCAACAGCACGAGCTGTCACCATATCAAACTGAGCACGGAAGTTCTTGTCTTGAGCAAAGTCTTCTGCCCGTCCATGATAGAAGTGAACTCCGTCCAAATTCAGCTCTTGGGCCAATAGTTGGAGGAAGTTGATGCGTTTATTTAGCGAATCAATGATGGTTACATCTAACTGAGGATAGAGGATTTTCATAGGAAGACTAGGAAATCCTGCCCCAGCCCCGATA
Source organism: Streptococcus mitis ATCC 6249 (assembly GCF_000146585.1). Classification (GTDB taxonomy): domain Bacteria; phylum Bacillota; class Bacilli; order Lactobacillales; family Streptococcaceae; genus Streptococcus; species Streptococcus mitis_AZ. Next base: position 848,913 of record NZ_GL397179.1, read on the forward strand.
TCAAGAAGTTTGATAGTTTCATTTGAAATCAAGCCTTGTAGGATTGGTGCAATCGAATCATAAAAGTGTTTGAGGTAGACTTCTTCTTTGTCTGTAATAGCGGTCAGGTTAATCTTTTCATTCCACTCGACCAAGAGTTCAAAATAGCGTTCAAATTGGTTCTTTTGCTGGTCAGAAAGGGGGAGATTTTGCTCGACGAGCAAGCTGTAAAATGTTTCTGGTTTCATAGTCGTTTCCTTCTCTAGTATCATCTTATTTTACCATATTCATTAAAATTTTGATATACTGGTATTAATCTAAAAGCAGAAAGGAATAAGATTATGACTTGGATTATTCTTGGAGTATTGGCTCTGATTGTTATTTTTGTGATTGTTAGCTATAACGGTTTGGTGAAAAATCGTATGCAAACAAAGGAGGCTTGGAGCCAGATCGATGTTCAGTTGAAGCGTCGTAATGATCTCCTCCCTAACTTGATTGAAACAGTCAAAGGCTATGCCAAATATGAAGGTTCTACCTTGGAAAAAGTGACAGAACTTCGTAGACAAGTAGCTGCAGCAACCTCACCAGCTGAAGCGATGAAGGCCAGTGATGCCCTTACACGCCAGATTTCTGGTATCTTTGCAGTAGCAGAGAATTACCCAGACTTGAAAGCTAGTGCTAACTTTATCAAATTGCAAGAAGAGTTGACCAATACAGAAAATAAAATTTCCTACTCACGCCAACTCTACAACAGTGTTGTCAGCAACTACAATGTAAAACTTGAAAGCTTCCCAAGTAACATCATCGCAGGACTATTTGGCTTTAAAGCTGCAGACTTCCTTCAAACACCTGAAGAGGAAAAGGCAGTTCCTAAAGTTGACTTTAGCGGTTTAGGTGACTAAGATGTTGTTTGATCAAATTGCGAGTAATAAACGAAAAACTTGGATTTTATTGCTGGTTTTCTTCCTACTCTTGACCTTGGTTGGTTATGCGGTTGGTTATCTCTTCATGCGCTCAGGTCTTGGGGGTATGATCATAGCCCTAATCATCGGTTTTGTCTATGCTTTGACCATGATCTTTCAATCAACAGAGATTGTCATGTCTATGAATGGGGCGCGTGAGGTTGATGAGCAAACGGCGCCAGACCTCTACCATGTTGTGGAAGATATGGCCATGGTCGCTCAGATCCCCATGCCACGTGTTTTCATCATTGAGGATTCTTCTTTAAATGCCTTTGCAACAGGTTCGAATCCGCAGAATGCGGCAGTTGCAGCCACTTCGGGTCTCCTAGCCATCATGAATCGTGAGGAGCTAGAAGCGGTCATGGGTCATGAAGTCAGTCACATTCGGAACTACGATATCCGCATTTCGACCATTGCTGTTGCACTTGCTAGTGCTATTACACTGCTATCTAGTATGGCTGGTCGGATGATGTGGTGGGGTGGCGCAGGCCGCAGACGGAGTGATAATGATCGCGATGGAAATGGTCTAGAGATTATCATGCTTGTTATCTCTCTCTTAGCCATTGTTCTAGCACCTCTTGCAGCAACCTTGGTACAACTAGCTATCTCTCGTCAGCGAGAATTTCTAGCGGATGCATCCAGTGTGGAGCTGACTCGCAATCCTCAAGGGATGATCAATGCCTTGCGTAAGTTGGAGGATAGCGAGCCGATGCATCACCATGTCGATGATGCCAGCAGCGCTCTTTATATCAATGATCCTAAGAAAAGTGGCGGACTTCAAAAACTCTTTTATACCCACCCACCTATCTCAGAACGAATCGAACGCTTGAAACAAATGTAAACAAAATCCAGAGAAATCTCTCTGGATTTTTGCTTTTAGTATCTCGCTTTTAACTTGTTATCTTACCAAAAAATAGTATAATATATGTAATTCTATATAATTGAGGTGAATGATGTATAAGCGCTGGATGACATTTTTCTTGATTTTGATTTTTATGCCAATTCATTTGAGTATAGCAGAGAAAATCATGCGAATAAATTCATTAACGCTATCCATCCTTTTTACCCTTGTTGAACTTGCAATATTTTTATATGTAGGAAAAAAGTATGACTTGTTTCACATTGGGAAAATCTGCCTAAAAGATATTCTTAAATGTTTTCTTTCATACGCCTTTCTTTTCCTGTTTTATATTTTGGTCAATTTTTTAGGCCCTACCCAATCAGACACAACTCAAACTGTGCAAAGTTTATCACTTTCATGGTCTGTACTTTTTGTGGATCTCTGTGTTTTGGCACCTGTCACGGAAGAAATCTTTATGCGAGGTATGTTACAGGGGATAGTATTTAAGAATACCTATTTTGGCTTGTTTGCCACGTCGCTTCTTTTTGCTTATCTGCATGGTCCCTATACTATTCCTAGCTTTATTACCTATTTAGGTATGGGATTTGCATTTGGGATAAGGTATAAGACTTCTGACAACCTATGGAATTCCATTCTTTTGCATGTCTTCAATAATCTGGTTGCATTTTGCTTTTTGTATATGAGATAATGCTACATTAGAATGCTTTGAGCTGTAAGATAGTAAAAAATGATTTCTAGCTTATACAATTTAAACAAAAGCCAGACCATAATCTGTCACGTAGATGATGCCAGCAGCGCTCTGTGCACCAATGATTCTAAGAAAGACGTGTGTAAACAAAATCCAGAGATCGTCTCTGGATTTTTGCTATGTTCAACATTTATAAATCTTGTAAATCAACGACTTCCAAACCATTTTCTGTCAAACGATAGATACTCGTACAGACCTCTTTTAAGAAGCGTCTGTCATGCGAAACAGTGATTAGACCGCCTGGATAGGAGGCAAAGAGTTTTCTGATTTCGGGTTGAGAAGTGGGAGAAAAATTACGTGTAGGCTCATCCAGAAGGAGAAAGTTTGGTTTGCGCAACACTAAATCCAAAAGTAGGAGTTTACCTTGTTGCCCACCAGATAGGGAGCGGATTTGGTGGTGCATCTCTGGATAGCTGAAATTGAGACTGGCTAGGTGAGATTGGATTTTCTGTAGTTCTTCTTTTTGTCCAGTGTGGCTGAGGTAGGCTACTGGAGATAAATCCAATTGCAGTTTTTTATGGTAATCTTGTGGCATAAAACCAAGCGAAATCTCTCTTTTGGCACTGAGCAGTTGTTGCAACTTGGCTAACAGAGTTGATTTCCCAGTACCATTTGGCCCGATGATACCGATTTTATCTTGGCCACGGACCGTTAGTCGTAACTCCTGAGCTAAAATGCGCTTGCCAATGGATAAATTTTCTTTTTCCAGTTGGATTAAGACTTTAGAAGCCGGTAATGGTTGGATGTCTGAGAAGAATAGTTGAATTTGTTCTTCTTCAAGTGGTTTTTGAGTCATAGACTGAGCTACCTTTTCAAAGCGTTTTTCTTGAGAGAGAACATTTTTCATCTTTTTAGCCAGTAAGCGCCCAGCAACATCGTTTTTAGTGTTACGCAAGGCAGTTTCTACATTTTGCTTGACGCGGCGATGCTTTTCCATGGTTTTGTCATAGGCTCTCTGGTCGTTAGCAGCTTGCTGACTTTGTCTGGCAAAACTAGCCTTTCTCTGCTCACTATAGCTATCGTAGTCTAAATGCTCTACTAGTGTTTCCGCTTCTTTCCGGTGCTTGACCAGTCGCAGGTGGACAATAGTATCAGCCGTACGAGAAAGAAAGTCTTCATCATGGGAAATGAAAATAACGGTTTGCCTCATCTTTTGTATCTGACTTTTTAGCCAATCAACTGTCTCAAGATCCAGATCATTTGAAGGTTCGTCTAAAAAAAGAATCTCAAGAGGTTTTGCTAACTCATGGATGAGCTGAATTTTCAAAGCTTCGCCACCTGATAGACTGCCAATTTCTTGGTCGCTAGCAAAACGGTCGCTATCAAAGTGCAACTCCTCCGCCAAACGATAAAGAATGCTGTAGTCTAAATCAGCGGGATCTAAAAAGAAGTAATCGTGTAGAGTCCTATTTTTTAACTCCTCAGGTAACTTTTGAGGAATGTAGGCCAGTGATTGAAGGTCAGACTGGATGTCGCCCTTGATAGTAAAATCAGGTAATGCTTCCCCCATTAAAGCTCGTAGCAAGGTTGATTTGCCATTTCCTTCTTCACCAATAATAGCAACCTTTTCCCCGTCTTGGATAGTCATGGTTAGGTCAGATACAAGATCTCGTAGATCTTTGTTTTGCGTGATGGTCAGATGATTGATTTTTATCATATTGTTGCCCTTTCTAGAATGTCGATAGTGCATAACAAAAAGCTCTACTTTATCTAGCAGAGCCCAAAGTCACTGTCCAAAACTCTATTATCCTCGTTGAAAAACTTGTCAAACTAGCTTGGAGCTGCCTAACCTAACCCAAGAGGAGCATAGCTTTCTAGTTTTTCGATTTTCAATGAGGACAAGATACTAGAAAACCTAGTATAAAAAGAGCACACAAAAAGAGACAAAAACAAGATCTACTAAATAAAGGTTCTTTATTTGATAGATTAGTTGTTCATGTCTCCCTTACCTCCGAGTATTAGTACCTCTATCCTATACTTTTCAGGAAATTTTGTCAATAGAAAACAGGAAATTCTAGTTTTTATACTCAATGAAAATCAAAGGGCAAACTAGGAAGCGATCCGAAGGCTATACTTGGGTACGGCAAGGCGAAGCTGACGTGGTTTGAAGAGATTTTCGAAGAGTATCAGAATCCGAAAACAGGTCCATAGAGAGCCAGTACGTGTTTGACATGCTGGTAATGGAACTTGTCATAGTTGCGCCAAGCGGTGCGTGCTTGATCGTTTAGTTTTAGACTACCAAGTCCAATCAATAGACTGGTACGTTGGTAAAATTTCTCGAGGTCGATTAAGATACTGTTGTCAATCTTTTCCGCTTTTTTAAGTTCCTTAAGAGTGGTGTTTAGCAGTTCTTGTAGACGGAAATCATCGGTTGTACCTTGTTTACAGCTTTGGTAGCTTTTATTTAACTCGGAAAGTAGTTGGTAAGCTTCAGTGATGAGTGCTTTGTCTTCCATATGAGCATCCTCCCTGCTCTGGTGTATTCTTGCCTATAGTATAGCACTAAATAGAAAATATGTCATAGTAAATATGTTAAAAAATGAGGTTTTAATATCAAAGTTTGGGAGGCTGACTTATAGCCTTTTCATGGTATAATCAAGTGAGTACATCTTTATGGAGGAAATATGAAGTTAAATATTCAAGAAATTCGTAAGCAACCTGAAGGCCTGCATTTTGAACAAGCTTTAGACCTTGCCGCAGACTTGCGTAAACGAAATCAAGAGATTTTAGATGTCAAAGATATCCTTGCTGTTGGGAAGGTGCAGTACGAAGACCGTCTGTATTTCTTAGACTATCAGTTGTCTTATACTATTGTTCTAGCTTCAAGTCGCAGTATGGAGCCAGTTGAGTTGGCAGAGTCTTATCCAGTGACAGAGGTTTTCATGGAAGGCGCAACCAACCAATTGGACCAAGAAGTTTTAGACGATGACTTGGTCCTGCCTATCGAAAATGGTGAAATCGACCTTGCTGAGAGCGTAGCAGATAATATCTTGCTCAATATTCCAATCAAGGTCTTGACGGCAGAAGAAGAGGCGGGCCAAGGTTTTGTGTCAGGGAATGACTGGCAAATCATGACTGAGGAAGAATACCAGGCCCAACAAGCAGTCAAGAAAGAAGAAAATAGTCCTTTTGCAGGTTTACAAGGACTATTTAATGGAGACGAGTAGATGGTTTTATCCAAGAAACGTGCCCGTCATGTCATAGAGGAAATTATTGCCCTTTTTCCAGATGCTAAGCCTAGTCTTGATTTTACCAATCATTTTGAACTCTTGGTTGCGGTGATGTTGTCAGCTCAGACGACAGATGCAGCGGTAAATAAGGCCACACCAGGTCTCTTCGCTGCCTTTCCGACACCACAAGCCATGTCTGTCGCGACTGAAAGTGAAATTGCTTCACACATTTCTCGTCTGGGACTGTATCGAAATAAGGCTAAATTCCTTAAAAAATGTGCTCAACAATTACTAGATGATTTTGATGGTCAAGTGCCTCAGACTCGAGAGGAATTAGAAAGTCTAGCTGGTGTTGGTCGCAAGACAGCAAATGTCGTCATGAGCGTGGGCTTTGGAATTCCAGCTTTTGCAGTGGACACCCATGTGGAGCGTATCTGTAAGCATCACGATATCGTTAAAAAATCAGCTACGCCACTTGAAGTAGAAAAACGTGTCATGGACGTTCTGCCACCAGAAGAATGGTTAGCAGCCCACCAGGCCATGATTTACTTTGGACGAGCTATCTGCCATCCCAAAAATCCAGAATGTGACCACTATCCCCAATTATATGATTTTAGTAATGTTTAAGGGGACTCTGAAAAAGTTTTTGCTTGATTTTAAGGGTGCTTTGTGCTATAGTAAATGATAACTAAATAGTCCTTTAAACCTGTCCCGTGAGGCAGGCAAGGAGCGCGATAAAGTAGAAGGGTGAAGTCTATACTGTTTACAGTTGGGCTCGCTTGACTATACATTTCAAGTCTCCTTGTAGAAGGAGACTTTTCTTTTTGGAGGTTTGTCATGAAGGCAAAAGAAGTTGTAGACGAATTGACCGTCAAACGCGCGATTACTCGAATCACTTACGAGATTATTGAGCGAAACAAAGATTTGAACAAAATCGTTTTGGCTGGTATTAAAACGCGAGGTGTCTTTATTGCTCGCCGTATCCAAGAACGCTTGGAACAGTTAGAATCTCTTTCAGTTCCAGTAGTAGAGCTGGACACCAAACCTTTCCGTGACGATGTTAAAAGTGGTGAAGATACTTCTTTAATCTCTGTTGATGTGACAGACCGGGAAGTCATCTTGGTGGACGATGTGCTCTATACAGGTCGTACCATTCGTGCAGCTATTGACAACGTCGTCAGCCATGGTCGCCCTGCTCGTGTGAGTTTAGCAGTTCTAGTGGATCGCGGACATAGAGAACTTCCAATCCGTCCAGACTATGTTGGGAAAAATATTCCAACTAGTCGCTCTGAAGAGATCATCGTAGAGATGGCAGAACTAGATGGACAAGATAGAGTTCTTATTACCGAAGAAGCCTAGATAGCAAAAAGGAGTTAACCATGTCAGAAAATCAACAAGCTTTGCAACATGTGGTCTCTATGGAAGACCTTACTGTAGATCAGGTCATGAAATTGATCAAACGAGGAATCGAATTTAAGAATGGAGAGCAGGCTTCCTATGAGGACCAGCATATCGTTTCCAACCTTTTCTTTGAAAGTTCGACTCGTACACATAAGTCCTTTGAAGTAGCAGAGATTAAGCTGGGACTGAATCTACTCGATTTCGATGTGAAGACAAGTTCAGTTAACAAGGGTGAAACACTCTATGACACAATCTTGACACTGTCTGCACTTGGAGTGGATGCCTGTGTTATCCGTCACCCAGAAGTCGACTACTACAGAGAGTTGATTGCCAGTCCAACCATTACGACTTCCATTATCAATGGCGGAGATGGTTCAGGGCAACATCCAAGTCAGAGCTTGCTTGATTTGATGACAATATATGAAGAATTTGGCCATTTTGAGGGGCTTAAGGTCGCTATCGCTGGGGATCTGGACCACTCACGTGTAGCCAAATCAAATATGCAAATTTTGAAACGTTTAGGCGCAGAGCTTTACTTTGCAGGTCCTGAGGAATGGAGAAGTCAGGAATTCGCAGACTATGGTCAGTTTGTAAGCATTGACGAGATTATTGATCAGGTGGATGTCATGATGTTCCTTCGCGTCCAGCATGAACGTCATGATAGTGGAGTGGTCTTTTCAAAAGAAGGCTACCATGCGCAACATGGTTTGACGCAAGAGCGTTATGATCGCTTGAAAGAAAAAGCAATTCTCATGCACCCTGCCCCAGTCAACCGTGATGTCGAAATCGCAGACCATTTAGTTGAAGCGCCAAAATCACGCATTGTCCAACAAATGACCAATGGTGTATTTGTCAGAATGGCAATCTTAGAATCTGTTCTGGCATACAGAAAAGCAAAATAAACACAAGACGTTAAAAGACGCCTGAGAGCGTCCACGAGAGGTGACTATATGACAAAACGACTTCTAGTATTAGAAGATGGCACAGTTTTTGAAGGCAAGGCCTTCGGAGCAGATATTGATGTAACAGGTGAAATCGTCTTTAATACAGGGATGACCGGCTATCAAGAATCCATTACAGACCAGTCTTATAATGGACAAATCTTGACTTTCACATACCCGTTGGTAGGAAACTATGGGATTAACCGTGATGACTACGAATCCATCAGTCCTACCTGTAAGGGAGTAGTAGTTTTTGAAGAAGCGCGTAGAGCCAGCAACTGGCGCAATCAAATGACCTTGGACGAATTCTTGAAAGCTAAGAAAATCCCTGGTATCTCAGGAATTGATACTCGTGCGCTTACAAAGATTATCCGTAAGCATGGTACTATGAGGGCAACCCTTACGCATGTTGGTGATACCATGGACCATATCGCAGACCAGCTCCAAGCAACAGTCTTGCCGACAGATAATATCAAGCAAGTCTCTACTAAGACAGCTTATCCTGCTCCTGGAGTTGGATTGAGTGTCGTTCTGGTAGACTTTGGTCTCAAACATTCCATTTTACGCGAACTTTCGAAACGGAACTGTAACGTGACCGTGGTTCCATACACAACTACAGCAGAAGAAATTCTCCATCTCAACCCTGACGGCGTCATGTTGTCAAACGGTCCAGGAAACCCAGAAGATGTTCCCCAGGCCATCGATATGATTCGTGGTGTGCAAGGGAAGATTCCAATCTTTGGTATCTGTATGGGTCACCAACTTTTTGCCATGGCAAATGGTGCCAAGACCTATAAGATGAAATTTGGTCACCGTGGATTTAACCACGCGGTCCGTGAAATCGCAACAGGACGAGTAGACTTTACTAGCCAGAACCATGGTTATGCAGTTAGCCGTGAGGACTTGCCAGAGCATTTGATTATTACCCACGAAGAAATCAATGACAAGTCAGTTGAAGGTGTGCGTCACAGATACCAACCAGGTTTCTCTGTACAATTCCACCCAGACGCAGCTCCTGGGCCACACGACGCTAGCTACCTCTTTGACGAGTTTATCGAGATGATGGAAGCTTTTAAACAAGCCAACTAAGAACAAGTAAGACTCGTCGGAGAATTTATGGAATTGAACACGGACGGAAAGCTCGGAATTTAGAGAAACCAAGGAAGAATTTCTATCCTTGGTTTCCAAAATTCAGTCACTTTCTTATCGTCCTTTGTATCTTATTTAATGTCGCTCTGTGAGGCGGCGAATAGAAAGGCAGGTCGTTTCTTTTAGTCGCTATTGGGCGAACTAAAAACTCCCTGCACTAGTTTTTTTATCGAAAATAATCGTTTCTCTAAAAAATCGTCGGAGAATTTATTTAATGTCGCTCTGTGAGGCGACGAATAGAAAGGAGAAGGGCAATCCGTATTTGCTGAACTGAATACGGGCTACGGACATTGCTAAAAAGATAGTTATTCCTAGAACTGACAGTTCTTCGTCATAACTCCTATTTTAGCTTTGTCCGCTTGACGCCCTTAATATCTTATAAATGCCTAAACGTACTGATATTCAAAAAATTATGGTGATTGGTTCTGGTCCGATTATTATTGGTCAGGCTGCTGAGTTTGACTATGCTGGAACCCAGGCCTGCTTGTCTTTGAAAGAAGAAGGGTATGAGGTTGTCTTGGTAAACTCGAACCCTGCAACCATCATGACGGATAAAGAAATTGCAGACAAAGTCTACATCGAACCGATTACACTTGAGTTTGTGACGCGTATTCTCCGTAAGGAACTTCCAGATGCCTTGCTCCCAACTCTCGGTGGTCAGACAGGTCTCAATATGGCCATGGAATTGTCTAAAAATGGTATTTTAGATGAACTTGGTGTTGAACTTCTGGGTACTAAACTATCTGCTATTGACCAAGCTGAGGACCGTGACCTCTTTAAACAATTGATGGAAGAGCTTGAGCAACCCATCCCTGAATCTGAAATTGTCAACACAGTAGAAGAAGCAGTTACCTTTGCAGCGACAATTGGCTACCCAGTCATCGTTCGTCCAGCCTTTACCCTAGGTGGTACTGGTGGTGGTATGTGTGCCAACGAGGAAGAATTGCGTGAAATCGCTGAAAATGGTTTGAAACTGTCACCTGTTACCCAATGTTTGATTGAGCGTTCCATTGCAGGTTTCAAGGAAATCGAGTACGAAGTTATGCGTGACTCGGCTGACAATGCCCTAGTTGTTTGTAACATGGAAAACTTTGACCCAGTTGGGATTCACACAGGGGACTCCATTGTATTTGCCCCTGCGCAAACCATGTCAGACTATGAAAACCAAATGCTTCGAGATGCCAGCTTGAGCATCATTCGTGCCCTCAAGATTGAAGGTGGATGTAATGTTCAGCTAGCCCTTGATCCCCATAGCTTCAAGTACTATGTTATCGAAGTAAACCCTCGTGTATCGCGTTCGTCAGCCCTTGCTTCTAAGGCGACAGGTTATCCGATTGCTAAATTGGCAGCTAAGATTGCCGTCGGTTTGACCTTGGATGAGGTCATCAACCCAGTTACAGGATCAACCTATGCCATGTTTGAGCCAGCCCTCGACTATGTGGTTGCTAAGATTCCTCGTTTCCCATTCGACAAGTTTGAAAAAGGGGAACGTCGTCTTGGTACCCAGATGAAGGCAACTGGAGAAGTTATGGCCATCGGTCGAAACATCGAGGAATCTCTCCTTAAAGCTTGTCGCTCTCTAGAAATTGGTGTCCATCACAATGAAATGCCTGAGCTTGCAACGGTTTCAGATGATGCCTTGATTGAAAAGGTTGTCAAAGCCCAAGATGACCGTCTCTTCTACGTTTCAGAAGCCATTCGCCGTGGTTACACACCAGAAGAAATTGCTGAGTTGACCAAGATTGATATCTTCTACCTTGACAAACTCTTGCATATCTTTGAAATCGAGCAGGAATTGGGTGCTCATCCACAAGATCTAGAAGTCTTGAAAACAGCTAAACTCAATGGTTTCTCAGACCGTAAGATTGCTGAACTCTGGAAAACAACAGCTGACCAAGTTCGTCAACTTCGCTTGGAAAACAAGATTGTCCCAGTCTACAAGATGGTCGATACTTGTGCGGCAGAGTTCGACTCTGAAACCCCATATTTTTATTCAACCTATGGATGGGAAAATGAATCTATCAAGTCTGATAAGGAATCCGTCCTAGTCCTAGGTTCAGGTCCAATCCGTATCGGGCAAGGGGTTGAGTTTGACTACGCAACTGTTCACTCTGTTAAGGCTATTCAGGCTGCTGGCTATGAAGCTATTATCATGAACTCAAACCCAGAGACCGTTTCTACAGACTTCTCGGTATCTGACAAGCTCTACTTTGAACCATTAACTTTCGAAGATGTGATGAATGTTATCGACTTGGAGCAACCAAAAGGCGTTATCGTTCAGTTTGGTGGTCAAACAGCTATCAACCTTGCGGAGCCATTGGCAAAAGCAGGTGTGACCATCCTTGGTACGCAAGTCGCTGACCTAGACCGTGCCGAAGACCGTGACCTCTTCGAGCAAGCCCTTAAAGACTTGGATATTCCACAGCCACCTGGTCAAACAGCAACTAATGAAGAAGAAGCTGTGCTTGCAGCTCGCAAAATTGGTTTCCCAGTTCTCGTTCGTCCTTCTTATGTCTTGGGTGGACGCGCTATGGAAATCGTGGAAAATGAGGAAGACCTCCGTTCTTACATGCGTACCGCTGTTAAGGCTAGTCCAGATCACCCTGTTCTTGTTGACTCTTACATCGTTGGTCAGGAGTGTGAAGTTGATGCCATCTCAGACGGGGAAAATGTCCTCATCCCTGGTATCATGGAGCATATCGAACGTGCCGGTGTCCACTCAGGTGACTCCATGGCCGTTTACCCACCACAAACCTTGTCTCAAAAGGTGCAGGAAACCATCGCAGACTATACAAAACGTCTAGCAATTGGTCTTAACTGTCTTGGTATGATGAACATCCAGTTTGTTATCAAGGATGAAAAAGTCTACGTTATTGAGGTTAATCCACGTGCCAGCCGTACGGTTCCATTCCTTTCAAAAGTAACCAATATCCCTATGGCTCAAGTAGCGACCAAGCTCATTCTTGGTCAAAACCTTGGAGAACTTGGTTATCAAGATGGTCTTTACCCTGAAAGCACTCGTGTTCATATCAAGGCTCCAGTCTTCTCCTTCACCAAGTTAGCTAAGGTAGATAGCTTACTTGGTCCTGAAATGAAGTCAACAGGGGAAGTCATGGGCTCTGATGCTACTCTAGAAAAAGCTCTCTATAAAGCCTTTGAAGCTTCTTACCTCCATTTGCCAACCTTTGGGAATGTGGTCTTTACCATTGCTGATGATTCCAAAGATGAAGCCTTGGACTTGGCTCGTCGTTTCCAAAATATCGGCTACGGTATCCTCGCGACAGAAGGGACAGCAGCCTTCTTTGCCAGTTATGGACTCGAAGCCCAACCTGTTGGTAAGATTGGTGATGATGAACAGGATATCCCAAGCTTTGTCCGCAAAGGGAAAATCCAAGCGATCATCAATACTGTCGGAACCAAGCGAACTGCTGACGAAGATGGTGAGCAAATCCGCCGTTCAGCCATTGAACACGGTGTGCCACTCTTTACAGCACTAGACACAGCAAATGCCATGCTCAAGGTGCTAGAAAGTCGTAGTTTTGTCACAGAAGCAATTTAACTAAGAAAAAAGAGAAGACTCCAAGTCTTCTCTTTTTTGATGGGAGCATAAAAATAATAAGGAATTTCTTGACAAAGACAATAAAGGGGTTTACAATGTTCTAAAAGAAGCAAGGAGGACCTAAAGATGATTATTTCAACTACGGGGATTGAAGGAAAGAAAATCCTAGAATACAAAGGAATAGTCTTTGGCGAAGTGGTTGCTGGGGTTAATATGTTCAAAGATATGGCGGCTGGTTTCCGTAATATTTTTGGCGGTCGTGCTAGTAGTTATGAAGGCGAATTAACCCAAGCGAGAGAAGAAGCTCTAGCAGAAATGATGGCGCGTGCAAGTGAACGTGGCGCAAATGCTATCATTGGGGTTAAGATGGACTATGAAACCTTAGGTGCTGAGAATGGTATGCTGATGGTTACCTGTAGCGGAACAGCAGTGGTGCTTGAGCCCTGATTTGAAGAAAGAAAAAAGAACAGATGAAACTGTTCTTTTTATTCTTATTTGAGACCGTATTTTTTGTTGAAACGATCCACGCGTCCATCTGCTTGAGTGAACTTTTGACGTCCAGTGTAGAATGGGTGTGAGTCTGATGAAATTTCCACACGGATCAATGGGTAGGTTTCGCCTTCGAACTCAACAGTTTCGTTAGAGCGTTTTGTTGAACCGCTAAGGAATTTGTAACCAGTAGTTGTGTCCATGAAGACAACTGGGCGATATTCTGGATGGATATCTTTTTTCATTTTCAATATTTCCTTTCTGCCATGGTCTCTTTGCGAGCCATAGATTGTTACCTTACTAGTCTATCAGATTCTGGTAAGTTTGGCAAGTCTTTTCCCTGATTTTATTAAAAATATCGATAAAAATCACCCCAGTTTTTACTGAGGTGATAGGGAGAAGAATTATTGGTCCGCCTGACTTGGATCTTTTTGTTCTTCTTTCTCTTCATTTTTAAATTCAGTTGATTCTTCTTCAGCTGTTTCTTTTACTGTTTCACTTTCTTCAACAGTCTTATTTTCAGTAGTTTCTTCTTCAGCTAGTTCAGTTTCAACTGGTTCTTCTTTAACAGGTTCTTCATTTTCAGTTTCAGCTTTGACATGAGCTGGTTCTGTAGCTTCTTCTTTTTGCTCGGTTTCCTCTTTAACTGTCTCTGTTTTTTCAGCTGTAGCTTCTTCTTTTTTATGTTCTTGAGATTCTTTTTTGATTTCCTCAACTGCAGTTTTTACGGTAGTACTTGTTACGCGTCCGACTGTTTGAGCAAAATCTTTTCCTGATTCAGCTAATTCAGCTAATGAGTCTTTTGTGATTTTACCACCTGACATTGCCAAGAGACCAGTCACTACAAGGGCAATACTAGCAAGAAGGGAAAGAATCAAACCAAAACCGATTGAAACGCCGTATCCACCAATATGAGTTACATACTTGTTTATGCTGAATAAATTAACAAGAGTGACGAGGGTAGAAATTGCACCTGCAACAATGACACCAATGGCAAAACCTTTAGGCATTGGTTTATTGACATTATTCAAGCATGTCAGAACAATAGAGACGATAGCCGCGATGATAACAAACCAGCCATCTCCGTTAAAACCGTGCACACTATAGGAGCCAAAAGCACCTGCATTTAAACTAGCCCAGGGTAAGAGTGAACCTAGAATGGCTACTCCAGCAGAAATAAGAATAAACAAACGATTTTTTTCCATAATAAATCTCCTTTTCTTTGGTTTATTATACCATAAAGTGAGTGACAAAGAAACCGTATATTTTCAAGAAAAAAGAATGGGAAAAGGCTAAGAATGAATCTTAGCCTTGATTTGTTCTTGCGACTTCTTGAAGCTTCCCGTATATTTGTTCATTTTCCTCTAAACTATAAGAATTGGCTCCACTTGCTAACGGATGGCCGCCACCGTCATGTTCTTTGGCGACCTGATTGATTGGATGGATTTTACTACGTAAACGAACGCGGTAATGTCCGTCAGCTTGCTCGACAAAAATCCCCCAGAGACTGACGCTGTCGATTCTTCCTGGTGCACCGACAATCGCTGCGGTTTCAGCGTCAGTAACATTATACTCTTTCAAGATTTCTTGACTGAGAAGAACGCGAGCAGCTCCGTTTTCATCAACTTCTAAGTGATCATAAACATACCCTTGCAATTTTGCAATCTTGAAGCTCATGGTATCCATCTTGCGTGTCAAACTAGCAAAGTCAAAGTTATACTCTCTCAAGGAAGAAGCGATACGAAGCGTACGCGCAGAAGTTGAAGGATAGAGGAAGCGACCAGTATCACCAATGATTCCGGCAGTTAAAAGATAAGCTGCGTTATCTGATAGTTCAAGATTGTTTTCTTCGGCAAAAATAGCGATCATCTCACTCGCGCTGCTTGAACTTGTATCCACCCAAGATAGGTCACCATAGATATCATCATTTGGATGGTGATCGATTTTGATGGTGAAAGCAGCTTGTTCGTAGCGTTTATCATCGATACGAGCAGTATTGGCTGTATCGCAGACAATGACAAGAGCTCCTTGGTAGTCACTATCTTGAACAGTATCCATTTCTGCCATCCAGGTTAGAGTTGGTTCGTTATAACCGACTGCTTTAATGGTCTTTTCTGGAAAATGGTGTATGAGAAGAGCTTTCAAGCCCACTTGACTCCCTAAGGCATCAGGGTCTGGTTTCATATGACGATGAATGATAATGGTATCGTATTCTTTGATTTTCTCTAAAATTTGCTGGCAAATTTCCATAAATAACCTCAATTCTTTCTCATTTCATTGTAGCACAAGAATTTTTATTTTTAAAATGAAAAAGATATGATATAATGGAGAAAGATAAATTGAGGAGGACGATATGGCATTAGCAAAAATTGTATTTGCCAGTATGACCGGTAATACCGAAGAGATTGCAGATATTGTAGCAGATAAATTGCGTGACTTGGGCTTGGATGTCGATGTTGATGAATGTACGACTGTTGACGCTTCAGACTTCTTGGAAGCGGATATCGCAATCGTTGCGACCTATACTTATGGCGATGGAGAATTGCCGGATGAGATGATGGACTTCTACGAAGACCTAGCTGATCTCAACTTGAATGGTAAAATCTACGGAGTTGTTGGTTCAGGTGACACCTTCTACGACGAATTCTGTAAGGCTGTCGATGACTTTGATCGTGTTTTTGTAGCGACAGGAGCTGAAAAAGGTTCAGAGTGCGTTAAAGTAGACCTTTCTGCCGAAGAAGAAGATATTGAACGCTTGGAACAATTCGCAGAAGAATTGGCTGCAAAAGTAGGATAAGAAACAAACTGCGCTGACTGGAAGGAGTCAGTGCAGTTTTTAGTAGTTAAACTAGATTTTACTAGCCTATTTGGTGGCTTTTTGATACAATAATTCAAATAAAGGAGGAGACACTATGGATTTAGCTAGTATTCGGCAAGAAATTGATCAAATCGACGACCAAATCGTTAATCTCTTGGAAGAACGAATGCATTTGGTTGAGGGTGTAGTTGCCTATAAGAAAGCATCTGGTAAGCCAATCTTAGATACTAAGAGAGAAGAAGTTATTTTTGATAAAGTCAGAAATCGAGTAGAAGATAAGCGCTATCAGGAGACCATTGTTGCGACTTTTTCAGATATTCTCAAACGTTCGCGTGATTATCAGGATCAAAACATCAAATGAAAAAAGAACAATTTTATCCGCTAGGGATTTTTCTAGCTGCAATGGTGGGTGGACTTGTCCGCTATCTAGTTTCCACTTGGTTACCAGCTAGTCCAGAATTTCCTTGGGGCACCCTCCTTGTTAACTATCTGGGCATTATCTGCCTGGTCTATCTGGTGAAAGGCTATCTGGTCTATAAGGGAACTAGTAAAGGCTTGGTTTTAGCACTGGGGACAGGATTTTGTGGTGGCTTGACAACTTTTTCTAGCCTAATGCTTGATGCAGTAAAACTGCTCGATACCGGGCATTATCTTAGTTTAGGCATCTACTTATTTTTGAGCATTGGTGGAGGTCTGCTCTTGGCTTATATTCTAGGGAGGAAGAAATGGTAGTCGTTTATCTTGCAATCGCCTGTGGCTTCGGAGCCCTAGTGCGGTATTTCTTTTCTCGCTATAATCAAGCTTCAAAATTGCCCCTAGGAACTCTCATAGCCAATCTTCTAGGATGTTTTTTAATTGGTCTACTCTACAATCATGTGGAGTCCAAGGAAGTCTATGCTATCCTCGCGACAGGTTTTTGTGGTGGGTTGACGACCTTTTCAACCTTGAATGACGAGCTGCAAAGGCTGTTAAGCGACAAGAAGGTATTTTATAGCTATTTTCTCTTAACTTATATAGGCGGTTTTCTAGCGATTTTTTTAGGAATTCTGCTATAAATTTCTTTACTTTTAGGTGGAAATTTGGTAAACTGTATCTTGTGTGTAATGGACGCACAAAAATACAGTTTATCCGCTGAGGAAAGTTCCTCAAGATTGACAAAGATAGGAGAATAAAATGAATCCATTAATCCAAAGCTTGACTGAAGGTCAACTTCGTACAGATATCCCATCATTCCGTCCTGGTGACACTGTTCGTGTACACGCGAAAGTTGTCGAAGGTAACCGTGAACGTGTTCAGATCTTTGAAGGTGTTGTTATCGCACGTAAAGGTGCTGGCATCTCAGAAAACTACACAGTTCGTAAAATCTCTAACGGTGTAGGTGTTGAGCGTATCTTCCCAATCCACACTCCACGTGTTGAAAAGATCGAAGTTGTTCGTTACGGTAAAGTACGTCGTGCGAAATTGTACTACTTGCGTGCACTTCAAGGTAAGGCAGCTCGTATCAAAGAAATCCGTCGTTAATTCGACTAAAAAACTCTGCTTACCCAGCAGGGTTTTTCTCTAGCTCCCTTAGTTCAATGGATATAACAACTCCCTCCTAAGGAGTAGTTGCAGGTTCGATTCCTGCAGGGGGCATATAAACTATTGATTTTTTATGTAGAAATCACTCAAGTTAAAATAGAAATCTAAAAGCGTGAGACCACGCTTTTTTGTTTGTGATGAATGATGGAAGTGGGAGAATTTGAATATAATTATATATAGTAAAAGATTTTAAGTAATTGCTTATAATTATTTGATTTTTTAGGAAGGAAAGAGTAAAATTTAGTTGATATGATAACTAGTTAGGAGATTGACTATGAACGGTTTAGTTTTAGGATTGGATATTGGTATTGCATCTGAAGGAGTGGGAATTCTAGAAAAAAATTCTGGAAAGATTATTCATGCGAATTCACGACTTTTTCCAGCTGCAACAGCTGATAATAATGTTGAGAGAAGAAAAAATAGACAGGCTAGACGATTAAATCGTCGGAAAAAACACCGTGGTGTTCGCTTTCAAGATTTATTTGAAGACTATGGTTTGTTAACTGATTTTTCTAAGGTATCCATTAATCTTAATCCATATCGACTTCGTGTAGATGGCTTGAATCAGCAACTAACGAATGAAGAGCTGTTCATAGCTTTAAAGAACATTGTTAAGAGACGTGGTATTAGCTATTTAGATGATGCTTCTGAGGATGGGGGTGCAGTATCTTCAGATTATGGCAAGGCCGTTGAGGAAAATAGAAAATTACTTGCTGAACAAACACCAGGTCAAATCCAACTAGAGCGTTTTGAAAAATATGGTCAGGTAAGAGGAGATTTTACTGTTGTGGAAAATGGTGAAAAACTCCGATTGATCAATGTTTTTTCAACATCTGCATATAAAAAAGAAGCTGAAAGAATTTTAAGAAAACAGCAAGAATTTAATAATCAGATTACGGATGAATTTATAGAGGATTATCTAAAAATCCTTACAGGTAAAAGAAAATACTATCATGGACCAGGTAATGAAAAATCACGGACGGATTATGGACGTTTTCGAACAGATGGTACTACCTTAGATAATATTTTTGGTATTTTAATCGGTAAATGTACATTTTATCCTGAGGAATACAGAGCCTCTAAAGCTTCCTATACTGCTCAAGAGTTTAACTTACTAAATGATTTAAATAATTTAACAGTTCCTACAGAAACGAAGAAACTTAGTGAGGAACAAAAGAAAGTTATTGTTGAATATGCTAAGGAAGCTAAAACCTTAGGAGCCTCAACCTTATTGAAGTACATTGCTAAAATGATTGATGCTTCAGTAGATCAGATACGTGGTTATCGAGTTGATGTAAACAATAAACCTGAAATGCATACTTTTGAAGTATATCGAAAAATGCAATCGTTAGAAACAATTTCAGTTGGGGAATTGTCTAGAAATGTTCTAGATGAGCTTGCCCATATTTTAACTCTAAATACTGAACGAGAAGGTATGGAAGAAGCGATTAACACAAAGTTAAAGGATTCTTTTAGTCAAGATCAAGTACTTGAATTGGTTCAATTTAGAAAAAATAATAGCAGTCTATTTAGTAAGGGATGGCATAATTTTTCTCTTAAACTCATGATGGAATTGATACCAGAACTCTATGAAACTTCAGAAGAGCAAATGACAATTCTAACACGATTGGGGAAACAAAAATCTAAAGAAACATCAAAAAGAACCAAGTATATTGATGAAAAAGAATTAACAGAAGAAATTTATAACCCTGTAGTAGCAAAATCTGTCAGACAAGCTATAAAAATAATCAACGAAGCAACTAAAAAACATGGTATCTTTGATAATATCGTTATCGAAATGGCGCGTGAAAATAACGAAGAAGACGCTAAGAAAGATTATATAAAACGTCAAAAGGCAAACCAAGATGAGAAAAATGCAGCTATGGAAAAAGCGGCGTTTCAATACAATGGGAAAAAAGAGCTGCCGGATAACATTTTTCATGGGCATAAGGAATTAGCTACTAAGATTCGTTTATGGCATCAACAGGGAGAAAAGTGTCTCTATACTGGGAAGACCATTCCAATTTCAGATTTAATTTACAATCAGTACAAGTACGAAATTGACCATATTTTACCTCTTTCTTTATCGTTTGATGATAGTCTATCTAATAAGGTATTGGCTCTAGCTACAGCAAACCAGGAGAAGGGCCAGCGAACACCGTTTCAGGCTTTAGACAGTATGGATGATGCCTGGTCCTACCGTGAGTTTAAATCATATGTAAAAGATTTAAAATCGCTAAGTAATAAAAAGAAAGATTATCTTTTGACAGAAGAAGACATTAGTAAAATTGAAGTAAAACAGAAATTTATCGAACGAAACTTGGTTGACACTCGATATTCCTCTCGCGTTGTTTTAAATGCCTTACAAGATTTTTATAAGAGCCATCAATTTGATACAACTATTTCGGTGGTACGTGGACAATTTACTTCTCAGCTAAGAAGAAAGTGGGGGCTTGAAAAGTCTCGTGAAACCTACCATCATCATGCTGTGGATGCCTTAATTATTGCCGCTTCTAGTCAATTAAGATTATGGAAAAAACAGAATAATCCTCTGATTACTTATAAAGAAGGACAGTTTGTTGATTCACAGACTGGAGAAATTATTTCGTTAACTGATGATGAATATAAAGAGTTAGTGTTTAAAGCGCCTTATGACCATTTTGTTGATACATTAAGTAGCAAGACATTTGAGGATAGTATTCTATTTTCTTATCAAGTAGATTCAAAATTTAATCGAAAAATTTCAGATGCTACAATTTATGCAACAAGAAAAGCAAAGTTGGATAAAGAGAAAAAAGAATACACTTATACTTTGGGAAAAATTAAAGATATCTATTCTTTAGGGACTAAAACCCCTTCTAAAACTGGGTTCTATAAGTTTTTAGATTTATACAATAAGGATAAATCCCAATTCTTAATGTTTCAGAAAGATAGAAAAACTTGGGATGAAGTAATCGAGAAGATAATGGAACAATATCGACCATTTAAAGAATACGATAAAACTGGAAAATTAGTCGATTTTAATCCATTTGAGAAATATAGACAAGAAAATGAACCAATCCGTAAGTACAGTAAAAAAGGCAATGGTCCAGAAATTAAAAGTCTGAAATATTACGATATTTTATTAGGTAAACACAAAAATATAACTCCTGAAGGGAGTCGAAATACTGTAGCTTTGTTATCTTTAAATCCTTGGAGAACAGATGTGTATTACAATATGGAAACTAAAAAATATGAATTTTTAGGATTAAAGTATGCAGATTTGCCTTTTGAAGAAGGTGGTGCTTATGGTATTTCTACAGAGACGTATAATGAATTAAGAGAGAAAGAGGGAATTGGTAAAAATTCTGAATTTAAGTTTACTCTATATAAAAATGATTTAATTTTAATCAAAGATACTGAAACGAATTGTCAACAAATTTTTAGATTTTGGTCTCGTACTGGGAAAGATAATCCAAAAAGTTTTGAAAAACATAAAATAGAATTGAAACCTTATGAAAAAGCAAGATTTGAGAAAGGTGAAGAACTGGAGGTATTAGGAAAGGTGCCACCTTCCTCTAATCAATTACAAAAAAATATGCAGATAGAAAATCTTTCTATTTACAAAGTAAAAACAGATGTTTTGGGTAATAAACATTTTATCAAAAAAGAGGGTGACAAACCAAAACTCAAATTTTAAAATATTTTTAAAAAAGAGTTGCAAACGCTTGTACAATGTATTATAATAGTAACTGTAAGGGACGCCTTGCACAGTTACTTAAATCTTGCAGAAGCTACAAAGATAAGGCTTCATGCCGAATTCAACACCCTGTCATTTATGGCGGGGTGTTTTCGTTTTGTGAAAGAGGGAAATACGATGACTTGGAGAATTGTGCATGTCTGTCAGAGTGAAAAAATGCAATTGAAGTTGGATAACCTTTTAATTAAGAAAATGGGTCAAGACTATGTTATTCCACTGAGTGATATTTCGATAATTGTAGCAGAAGGAGGGGAGACTGTTGTAACTTTAAGGTTATTAAGTGCTTTAAGTAAGTACAATATTGCCTTGATTGTCTGTGATAATGAGCACTTGCCTACTGGAATTTATCATTCTCAAAATGGCCATTTTAGGGCCTATAAAAAATTACAGGAGCAATTATTGTGGACGCAGGAGCAAAAAGATAAATTATGGCAAATAGTAACCTATTTCAAAATAAACAATCAGCAAGATGTTCTTGCAATGTTTGAGAAAAATATTGATTGCATTCAATTATTAGCAGACTATAAAGATCATATTGAATATGGAGATAAAACCAATCGTGAAGGCCATGCTGCAAAAGTCTATTTTAACGAACTCTTTGGAAAAAAATTCGTACGTCTTACACAACAGGAAACGGATGTCATCAATGCTGGCCTAAATTATGGTTATGCAATCATGAGAGCGCAGATGGCACGTATTATTTCTGGATATGGGTTAAATCCCTTAATAGGAATTTTTCATAAGAATGAATATAACCAATTTAACCTGGTTGATGATCTAATGGAACCTTTTCGGCAGATTATCGATGTCTGGGTCTATCAAAATTTACGAGATGAAGAGTATTTGAAATATGAATTTCGTCTTGCGTTGACGGATACACTAAATGCGAAGATTCGTTATGGGAAAGAAACGTGTTCTGTAACGGTAGCAATGGATAAATATGTCAAAGGTTTTCTAAAATGTATCTCTGATAAGGATACTAGTAAATTTTACTGTCCGGTGGTTTCGAGTGTAGAATGGAGTTAAAGAAATGAGGTATGAAGCATTGAGATTATTGTGTTTTTTTGATTTACCAATGGAAACTAATCAAGAAAAAAGGGTCTATCGTAACTTTCGGAAAGATTTAATTGCCAATGGTTTTGAAATGTTGCAGTTTTCTGTTTATTATCGAACCTGTCCTAATCGAAGTTTTGCAAGTAAATTCTATAAAAAATTAAGTCAGAGTAATTTACCAAGTGGGAATGTCCGTTTACTTGCAGTAACAGAGAAACAATTTTCTGAAATGGTTTTAATAATTGGTGGAAAAACAAAGCAAGAAGAAGTAGTCAGTGATAATAAGTTGGTAGTTATATGAAAATGAACATTAGTCATCCATACAAGGATAAAATTTCATTAAGTTTTGGCCAATTTACTCAAATTGTAGGTCAAGATCAGCAATTAAAATATTATATTTGGCAGATACTATTATGGTATTTTGGAGGAAAAAAATATAGTGAGGAAGATTTAGTTCTATTTGAACAAAATGAGCCTAAAATACTAATAGACGATATAATGGTTTCCCGGTCAGAATTCAGTGTTATTCAAGTGTCCAATATCAATGATTTAATTGAACAAATGGAATATAAAAAAGGAACAGTAGCCTATGATTATATAAAGAAAAAGATTAATTCTATAGAGATAATGGAGCAAATTGAAAATATCAATGACAATCTAGATAGGATTTCACTTCTATTGAATCAGAAGTTGAATCTTCAAATAGATGATATTGTCTATCATACTGAAGCAAAATATTTTAATACGGATCAATTAATTCAAAAAAATTTTTTACCATACTTTGGGGAAAATGATAAAAATATATCCTTTGAATTTGTAGACAATAAGACAAAGTTTTTATTATTTCTTTCCATGTTAGAAGTCATGGCGACGAACAGTTCTGAAAAATTTTTACTTGTCTTACGAAATTTGGATGATTTTCTATCCTATAGTGATTTTGTTGAATGTTGTGAGAAAATGGAATTTCTTACTAATCATAATGATTCGTTATATATTGTTTTGTTTCCTTCAAATGAGGGTTATCTTCATGTCACGAAAGAAGTTTTAGAGGAAATCAATATTGTTTCCGATTATGTTGATCATTTTTATTCGCTAGAATTCATGTATAATCGCTTTACCAATCAGTATCCAATAAATCAAATACCTGATGAACAAGAATTTTTAACGTCTTTAAGAAAAATTGGATCCTATTTATTTAGCTCGGACATTCTCCACATGAGTCTATCTGTAGAAGATCAAGTGGCATTAAAAATTTTGAATAATTTGTATCAGTATGAAATGAAAACAAAATTCCGTATTGAATCAATCAATCCAATGTTATTGAAATATTTGGAAGAATAGTATTGACGAGTGGAATTTAAGAATTTATAATATTTTTGAGGGGAGCAAAAATCAAAATTGACGAATTTGAGGTTTTTGTACTCTCAAGATTTAAGTAACTGTACAACAATGATGCGCAAATTAAGGACGTATTAGGAGTTTTTGTACTCTCAAGATTTAAGTAACTGTACAACTCTTCCTGGAAAATGTACTGCGCATTTTTTGTTTTTGTACTCTCAAGATTTAAGTAACTGTACAACACATTTCTTAACAATATTGATCTGAGTGTTGTTTTTGTACTCTCAAGATTTAAGTAACTGTACAACGATAGCGAATATCACAAGCAGAAGAAAAAAGTTTTTGTACTCTCAAGATTTAAGTAACTGTACAACAGTCTTGATAAGATATCGAATGATGATAAAGTTTTTGTACTCTCAAGATTTAAGTAACTGTACAACTTGTACCCCTTTTTTGATAAAATAGGTACAAGTTTTTGTACTCTCAAGATTTAAGTAACTGTACAACATTATAGGTCGAACGTCGTTGAAAATGTTCGTTTTTGTACTCTCAAGATTTAAGTAACTGTACAACCTAAACAAGCCAAGTCACTTGCGCCTTGTTGTTTTTGTACTCTCAAGATTTAAGTAACTGTACAACATGTACCTACTATGAAATCTTCACGGAAGAGTTTTTGTACTCTCAAGATTTAAGTAACTGTACAACCGATTTAGAAATGAATGTCGTTCGAAGATGGTTTTTGTACTCTCAAGATTTAAGTAACTGTACAACGAAGGTTTCAAGGACAGCGCTGGGCGTAACTGTTTTTGTACTCTCAAGATTTAAGTAACTGTACAACTCCATGGTCTTCGGATTATTCGTCCGAAAAGTTTTTGTACTCTCAAGATTTAAGTAACTGTACAACAATAGACCTTAAAGTAGTACTCCTTTTAAGGTTTTTGTACTCTCAAGATTTAAGTAACTGTACAACTTAACAACCAAGTCTTTAGCATCGCCAAATGTTTTTGTACTCTCAAGATTTAAGTAACTGTACAACCAACAACTTGCAACGGAGATATAGATATAGGTTTTTGTACTCTCAAGATTTAAGTAACTGTACAACGATGAATAAGCAGGAATTGATTGAACGGATGTTTTTGTACTCTCAAGATTTAAGTAACTGTACAACTCTCTAAAACGTCCAATTTGGATGGTTTTAGTTTTTGTACTCTCAAGATTTAAGTAACTGTACAACGACATGGTGCGTTTGCTGGTAATGATGGTCGTTTTTGTACTCTCAAGATTTAAGTAACTGTACAACTACCTAATACATTACCGACTGCAATATCCAGTTTTTGTACTCTCAAGATTTAAGTAACTGTACAACAAACGTTTAGACAAATTGATAAGCGACTGGGTTTTTGTACTCTCAAGATTTAAGTAACTGTACAACAGCCAGTTGTCTACCTAAACAAACAGAAAGGTTTTTGTACTCTCAAGATTTAAGTAACTGTACAACCTAGAAAGGAATATTATGAACAACGCAGCGGTTTTTGTACTCTCAAGATTTAAGTAACTGTACAACGGTAAAAGAAGATCCTAATTATATTGTAAGGTTTTTGTACTCTCAAGATTTAAGTAACTGTACAACTTGATAAAGTTAAACCAGCTCTTCGTTATAGTTTTTGTACTCTCAAGATTTAAGTAACTGTACAACTTTGGTATTGCTTTGACAGCAACGGATATAGTTTTTGTACTCTCAAGATTTAAGTAACTGTACAACTTATAATTCAGTTCATGGGTCAGATTGTTTGTTTTTGTACTCTCAAGATTTAAGTAACTGTACAACCAGCTACAAAAGCAACATCTAATCTAGCGAGTTTTTGTACTCTCAAGATTTAAGTAACTGTACAACTCTAATTCTTTCTTTAAATTCTTTAATTCAGTTTTTGTACTCTCAAGATTTAAGTAACTGTACAACAGGAATTTAGTGATGTAACAGGTTCCTACAGTTTTTGTACTCTCAAGATTTAAGTAACTGTACAACCAGATGATGCATTCAACTTCTTAGCTGAGAGTTTTTGTACTCTCAAGATTTAAGTAACTGTACAACCGCCTTTTACGTCATTACCAAGAATAGATTGTTTTTGTACTCTCAAGATTTAAGTAACTGTACAACAAATCGGAAAGAAAGCTGCTGAAGCGTCTCGTTTTTGTACTCTCAAGATTTAAGTAACTGTACAACTTTAGCCCATCAATCGATTTAATCGAGTTGGTTTTTGTACTCTCAAGATTTAAGTAACTGTACAACATCTTCCAAATCAACGGCAAGAATTTTGTTGTTTTTGTACTCTCAAGATTTAAGTAACTGTACAACTATCTGTTAAGAAACTAGCCTATCTGGACGGTTTTTGTACTCTCAAGATTTAAGTAACTGTACAACCGTTGCTTGAAAGTCTAGAACCAGATGATAGTTTTTGTACTCTCAAGATTTAAGTAACTGTACAACAATTCACAGATGGTCTTAACGCTGCCAAAGGTTTTTGTACTCTCAAGATTTAAGTAACTGTACAACCTGATTCTTATTCTGCAACGAAAGCCAAGTGTTTTTGTACTCTCAAGATTTAAGTAACTGTACAACACAACCAGCTCAGACAAGAAATCCAATCCTGTTTTTGTACTCTCAAGATTTAAGTAACTGTACAACGAATGACAAAATCATAGTACGAACCATTGGTTTTTGTACTCTCAAGATTTAAGTAACTGTACAACGTGAAATGGTTTCAAACCAATTCATTAAATGTTTTTGTACTCTCAAGATTTAAGTAACTGTACAACATGAGCGTACTTTTGAGCGCGCATGGATACGTTTTTGTACTCTCAAGATTTAAGTAACTGTACAACCCTGTCTTTGTGTTCCCTGAGTAGGTATCGGTTTTTGTACTCTCAAGATTTAAGTAACTGTACAACAAGGTCACAAGATGCTGATTGCTGGTCCGTGTTTTTGTACTCTCAAGATTTAAGTAACTGTACAACTAGTAATCTCTTTCTTTTTACCATGAAAATGTTTTTGTACTCTCAAGATTTAAGTAACTGTACAACAAGAGACAGAAGTATGGCTTTCTTGTTTTGGTTTTTGTACTCTCAAGATTTAAGTAACTGTACAACATTCTCATTCCGATGTCTGTACTCTTGCCTGTTTTTGTACTCTCAAGATTTAAGTAACTGTACAACACCTCATGCTTGAAGATGGCCGATTGGCTGAAAAAGAAAGTTTCAACATCGAGCCTGACGGATTGATCACTACAAAATAATTTTTTAAAAATAGAAAGGAAATTTTCTAAAATATTGTTCGAATTGTAACCGCAGGCTCAGGCTTGCGGGCTTTTTTGTTTGCAACAATAAAAGCAGTGACGGAAATCACTGCTTATCAGCTGTAGCAAATTCATAAAGTTTTTCTGCTGTGAGAAGTGCCATTTTGTCCATGCTTGTTTTTCCTTTTCTGAGGTCAGAAACGGTAGTCCATGGCACACCGGCACCTTGTGAAATATCAGATGTAGAAATAGAACTATTAAGTAATTCTTGAATAACTTTTCTCATATTTTTCTTTACCTCAATTTTTATCTTAATCATATTATATAACGGAGAACCGAGATGTCAAGCGTTTTGATAAATTATTTCTAAATATTTTCGCCCCAAACTTGCCCCCAAAAACTTATTTTTTTATATTTTTTAATAGTTTTTCTTTTTTTAAAAACCATGAATAACAACAAACCAGAAAGACTGATATATATTATTATGTTTGCAGGGGGCATATAAACAGTGTAAAAAACCGCTCTGCTGAGCGGTTTTCGTCTATTCTTACCTTTTGCTACAATACCCACGTACGGATAGCATGGGCGACGCCGGATTCATCATTTGTTTTGGTGATGTATTTGGCGATTTTTTTGAGTTCTGGATTTCCATTTTCCATGACTACAGGATTTCCAACGACTTCCAGCATGGCACGGTCATTTTCTTCGTCCCCGATCGCCATGGTTTCATCTGTGGTCAATCCTAGTTTTTCAGCTAGATGGGTAATAGCTGAACCCTTGTCTACATTCTTTTTAAGGAGTTCGAGGTAGAAGGGAGCTGATTTGTTGATAGAGTAGCGCTCGTAAAATTCTGCTGGAATTTTTTCAATCGCAGCATCGAGAATCTCAGGTTCATCGATAAACATACACTTGACGATTTCCTTGCCAGCCATTTCTTCAGGTGTGCGGTAGAAAATAGGCATGCTGACGAGGGTTGATTCGTGCACCGTGTATTTTCCGATATTGCGATTGGCAGTATAGATACCGTCCTTGGTAATGGCGTGCATGTGGACACCGAGCTTGCGACTGAGGAATTCCATATCCAGATAATCCTCATAGGTCAAGGATTCGCTGATAATCTCATGGCCAGTAGCAGTCTCTTGGACAAGGGCACCGTTGAAGGTCACAACATAGTCACCCTCGTCTCTCAACTGTAAGTCGTCCAGAAGTTTGGCAACGCCTGCGATAGGTCGGCCCGTTGCAATGACGACCTTGACGCCAGCTTGTTTGGCATCTTGGATGGCAGAAAAGACTTGAGGAGTGATTTCCTTTTTACTGTTAACCAGGGTACCATCGATATCGACGGCGATTAGTTTAATACTCATATATTTCCTCTATTCGTTCTTATTTGGGGTAAAATGATCGTTCTCAATCAAGTGTAAAAATTGCTGGGTAATGCTTGCGAAGATGCTGTTTTGGTCCAACATTTCTTTTGGGAAATAGAAACGATTATCTCCGTGGCGACTGCCAGCAAGGGATTGGACGATAGGAGACAGGCTAGAGAGTTCCGCCAGTTCACCATTTTTTTGTAAAATTTCAATCTGAGTCCGTGGATTTTCAGATTCGGGACGATAGATATCATAAGGGAGGTCAAAGTTCTTATGAATAGCTGTGTAGTAGTCTGGATCAAAACCGATTTCTTCAACCAGTTGTCTCATGGTTGCGAGTTGGTCTTGGTCTTCTTGTGAAAAGGTAATGGATTTAAAGACCTTGCGGTTGACAAAACGTTGCGACAAGTCTGCGAGAATCTTATCAGGACTGGTCATCCAAAGCTGGAAGTAGGTATTCATCACGCCATCATCCAGAGCCAGATAGTCAGACAAGGTCACATTTTTTTCAAAGAAAGGAAGGAGATGTGGAGAAGTTCGTGAAAAGAAGTCCTTGTCCTCAGGATAGAGTTCTTTGGCGCGCTTGAGAAGATTCTGTAGGAGAACTTCCATGGCGCGTGTTGCTGGGTGGAAATAAACCTGCATATACATCTGGTAGCGACTGAGAACATAGTCTTCGATGGCGTGCATACCGTTGCGCTGAAAGGCGATGCCATTTTCGATAGGTCGAATGACCCGGAGAATTCGAGTCAGGTCAAATTCCCCATAAGATGCTCCTGTAAAATAGGAGTCGCGCAAGAGATAGTCCATACGGTCTGCATCAATCTGACTGGAAATGAGCTGTACGACCTGCTTGTTAGGATAGGTATGGTCGATGACACTGGCTACCTTTTCCGGAAAATCGGGTGCTACTTGAAGCAGGACTTGGTGAATCTCTGTCTCAGGACTTTGGATGATTTCCTGAGTAATGGCCTCATGATCTGTATCAAAGAGATTTTCGAAAGTATGGGAGTAGGCACCATGCCCGAGGTCATGAAGGAGCGCAGCAGTCATGGTCAAGAGAGACTCAGTAGGATCCCATTCTTCAGGATATTTTTCTTCAAAAATCTCCGTGATACGACGAGCGATCTCATAGACTCCCAAACAGTGGGAAAAGCGACTGTGCTCCCCACCATGGAAGGTATAGCTGGAAGTCCCTAGCTGTTTGATACGACGCAGACGTTGAAATTCTTTTGTATTGATCAAGTCGTATATGACCTGATTGTTTACATGGATGTAGTTGTGAACTGGGTCACGGAATACTTTTTCGTTCATATGACCATTATAGCAAAATCCTGCTCTTTTTGGTAAAATAGTAGGACAAGAGACAAGAAAGAGGATTTGATGTGAAGATTCGGATGCGAAATAGGATTCAGTTTGATGAACAATTGGAAGTCATTGACCAACTCTATGACGTGGAGGTGCATGAAAAGGGAGATTATCGTTATTTGCTTTTCTATAATGAGGAAAAGGAAAAAGTGGTTCTCAAGTTTCATGAAGAAGAACTAGTGATGACCCGTTTCTCGAGTCCCAAAACCATCATGCGTTTTCTAAAGGATAGTGATAGTTTAGCCTATATTCCGACTCCGATGGGGATGCAGGAGTTTATCATTCAAACAAGTCACTACAAACTGGATGGGCAAAAGATTGAGCTCGCCTATCAACTGCAAAACCAAGAGGGACACCACTTTGCAAGCTATCAATTAGAAATTACTTGGGGATAAGAAAAAGGTTGGCGGAAGCCAACCTTATTTGATATAGAGTTCTTGATTTTTTAGGACAATTTCACGAACACTTGCGAATTTCTTGAGTTTTTTAAGGTCTTCTGGATGGGTTACGAGAGTGATAACATAGCCCTCTTTGCCCATGCGACCTGTACGGCCAGCACGGTGGGTATAGGTTTCCATGTCTCTAGGGACGTCGAAGTTGACAACACATTCTAGGCTATCAATATCAATCCCACGTGCCAAAAGGTCAGTTGCAAGGAGCAGGGTTAGCTGCTTGTCTTTGAACTTTTCTAAGATGACTTTTCGAAATTTAACATTGACATCGCTAGCGAGGGAAACAGCCAAGATATCCCGATACTGTAGCTTTTCTTCTGCACCTCCAAGGTCTGACAAACTATTAAAGAAGACCAGACCACGAAAATCCTCTACATGAGCCAGTTTTCGTAGCATATCCACACGATGGCGTTGGTCCACCTGCATGTAGAAGTGTTGGATGTTGTCCAACTTTTGGTCAGAAAGGTCGATGGTGCGCGTGTTTGGAGCAATCTTCTCTTGGTCAAACTTAGTCGTCGCACTCATGTAGATGAGTTGGTGGTCACGAGGTGCGTAGTGAGTGATTTTCTCGACAAAGTGAATCTGAGAATGATCGAGCAATTGGTCAAATTCATCCAGAATGATGGTTTCCACATTCATCATCTTGATTTTTTTCAATTTAATCAACTCAAAGATACGGCCAGGAGTTCCGATGAGAATTTCTGGTCCTTTTTTGAGGCGTTCAATCTGGCGTTTCTGACTTGAGCCTGATAGGAAGAGCTGAGCAGTCAAGCCGATAGCTTCAGCCCACGTTTTACATACGTCAAAAATCTGTCCAGCTAGTTCTGTATTTGGCGCTAGAATCAAGAGTTGTTGGGCTTTTTTCTTTTGTAGTCTGAGAAGACTTGGCAGGAGGTAAGCTAGCGTCTTACCAGTTCCTGTTGGGCTCACTCCCAGTAGGTTTTCTCCAGCAAGGATGGGTTCAAATAGTTGAGTTTGAATGGGGGTAAATTCTTGGAAACCGAGCTGGTCGCTCAATTTCTGCCATTCAGTCGGTAGTTTGGTTTTCATTTTTCTGCCTCAAATCTAATGCCAGCAGTCTGGCGAATGGTATAGAGTAAATCATGAACAGAGCCTGCATCATCCAGCCAGTTCTGGTAAAGTGTCTGGTCTGGTTGCTGGATCATGTGTGCAAATGCTGCAACTTCCTCAGTCATCGTATGAGGAGCCTGTTGGATAGGGAGTTGAACTTGATTTCCTCGGTGGTCGGTAAAAATAGCTGAGCGGACATGCTCAATCGTGTTAAGGGTCAAGGTACCATCTGCTGTATAAATCTCGCAAGGAAGATTGGAAGTGATGTTTTTTCCAGCCTTGATATGAACTTGAAAGTCAGGGTAGAAGAGGATACCATCGCCATTTAGGTCAATGCTATTGTCAAGCTGTTGAGCCTGATAAGTCGCGTCCTGAGCCTTTCCAAAGAGGCGAATAGCAGCATAGAGAGGATAAATCCCCAAATCCATAAGTGCTCCACCAGCAAAACGATCTGAAAAGACATTTGGCGTCTGCCCAGCCAACAAGTCCGGCATCTTGGAAGAATACTTGGCATAGTTGAAATCAGCTCCCAATACTTGCTTGTCTGCTAAAAAGTTTTTGATAGTAGTAAAAGATTCCTCGTGGTAATTACGAGCTGCCTCAAAGATAAAACAGTGGTTTTTCTCAGCTGTTTGTTTCAAATCTAGCCATTCTTGTGGCTGGGTGACAGCTGGCTTTTCAAGAATGACATGCTTGCCAAAAGACAAGGCAGTCTTGGCTTGAACAAAATGCAAGGAGTTTGGACTGGCGATATAAATCACATCAAAGGAAGACTTAAAGAAGTCTTCTAATTGATCAAAGAGTTGGATATCTTGATAACGAGAAGCAAAGGTTGCGGCAGTTTCTAACTTTCTAGAGTAGACAGCAACCAGCTGGTATTGGCCACTGGTATGGGCTGCTTCTATGAAATGATGGCTGATAGCGCCTGTTCCGATAACACCTAATTTCAGCATAGATACTCCTTTTCCGACTTTAAATCTTTCCTTCATTATAACATAGAAAAGAAGGACTATCCAACAGATGGTAAAAATTTTCAAATGGACTACGCTTTTCTTAAAGAAAGTGGTACAATATTGAAATGACTAAATGAAACTGAAATGGGAGAGAAAATGAGATTATTACCAATAAGAAAAATATCTCGTCAGTCTAAAAGACTAGCGCTTTTTTTGACCTTTTGTGCAGGATATGTCGATGCCTATACCTTCATCGTGCGAGGGAATACCCTAGTAGCAGGCCAAACAGGGAATGTGGTTTTTCTATCAGTTGAATTAATCCAAGACAATGTTTCAGATGTTAGGGACAAGGTCCTCACTTTACTAGCTTTCATGATGGGGGTCTTTTTACTAACAGTTTATAAGGAAAAATTGAGAATTGTGAAAAAGCCAATTTTGTCCCTGATACCACTTGCAGTCCTGTCCCTAATTATTGGCTTTGTACCGCAAACAGTTGATAATATCTATCTAGTTCCACCTTTAGCCTTTTGTATGGGCTTGGTGACAACAGCCTTTGGAGAAGTGTCAGGAATTGCCTATAACAATGCCTTTATGACAGGGAATATTAAACGAACCATGTTGGCTTTTGGGGATTATTTCCGGACCAAGCATACGCCATTTCTACGAGAGGGCTTGATTTTTGTTAGCTTACTTAGTAGTTTTGTCTTTGGAGTTGTCTTTTCAGCTTATTTGACGATTTACTATCAGGAGAAGACCATTCTAGGTATTCCTATTATGATGTGTATCTTTTACCTTAGTATGCTTTTTGCTTCTTGGAGGAAAAAAGGGAAAGAAAAAGCTTAATTTTGATTGATTTCGCTTGTAAGAAAAAAGAAGATATGCTATACTTGAAGAGTTGACTATGCACAGTCCTGTGCAACCGCACGAACATCGTTGCTCGTCGTATAACAAATTTAAACTTCGTCATTATCGCCTTGCCTAACACAAGTTATGTAATCGGCGTAATTCCTAGTTTACTCTTTGTTATACTTAGAGCTCATATACTAAGTGGTTCGTCCCACGATGCTAGGCGAGTCTTCACAAAATACGGGGAAACCCAAAAAATCATAGGAGGTGCATAATGAGCACATACGCAATTATCAAAACTGGCGGAAAACAAGTTAAAGTTGAAGTTGGTCAAGCAGTTTACGTTGAAAAATTGAACGTTGAAGCTGGTCAAGAAGTTACTTTTAACGAAGTTGTTCTTGTTGGTGGTGAAAACACTGTTGTCGGAACTCCACTTGTTGCTGGAGCTACTGTAGTTGGAACTGTTGAAAAACAAGGAAAACAAAAGAAAGTTGTTACTTACAAGTACAAACCTAAAAAAGGTAGCCACCGTAAACAAGGTCACCGTCAACCATATACAAAAGTTGTCATCAACGCAATCAACGCTTAATTTTAAGGAGAACACATGATACAGGCAGTCTTTGAGAGAGCCGAAGATGGCGAGCTGAGGAGTGCGGAAATTACTGGACACGCCGAGAGTGGCGAATACGGCTTAGATGTCGTGTGTGCATCGGTTTCTACGCTTGCCATTAACTTTATCAATTCTATTGAGAAATTTGCAGGCTATGAACCAATCCTAGAATTAAACGAAGATGAAGGTGGCTATCTGATGGTGGAAATACCAAAAGATCTTCCTTCTCACCAGAGAGAAATGACGCAGTTATTCTTCGAATCATTTTTCTTGGGTATGGCAAACTTATCGGAGGACTCATCTGAGTTCGTCCAAACCAGAGTTATCACAGAAAACTAACACGGAGGAAAACATTATGTTAAAAATGACTCTTAACAACTTGCAACTTTTCGCCCACAAAAAAGGTGGAGGTTCTACATCAAACGGACGTGATTCACAAGCGAAACGTCTTGGAGCTAAAGCAGCTGACGGACAAACTGTAACAGGTGGATCAATCCTTTACCGTCAACGTGGTACACACATCTATCCAGGTGTAAACGTTGGACGTGGTGGAGACGATACTTTGTTCGCTAAAGTTGAAGGCGTAGTACGCTTTGAACGTAAAGGTCGCGATAAAAAACAAGTTTCTGTTTACCCAATCGCTAAATAAAAAGGTCCAGTGAACCTTTTTATCCCGAGCCTTGAAATGAAAAGGCGAGGAAGCTAGAAGTAGCATAAAATAAGGCTTTCCGAGTTTTCGGAGAGCCTATTTTTTGTTTTGGTACCCACGCTGATACCCATATTTTTTAAGTCTTGTGTAGTTGGATTTTATCATGGATATTCTTTTTCCTTTGTGGAAAACTTCTGAATTATGGTATAATGAACAGATAGAGAAGTTGGGGGTAGAAGATGAATATTCAACAATTACGCTATGTTGTGGCTATTGCCAACAGTGGTACTTTCCGTGAAGCTGCTGAAAAGATGTATGTCAGTCAGCCCAGTCTGTCAATTTCTGTACGCGATTTGGAAAAAGAGCTGGGGTTTAAGATTTTCCGTCGGACGAGTTCGGGGACTTTCTTGACCCGTCGTGGTATGGAATTTTATGAGAAAGCGCAGGAATTGGTCAAAGGATTTGATGTTTTTCAAAATCAATATGCCAATCCTGAAGAAGAAAAAGATGAATTCTCTATTGCTAGCCAGCACTATGACTTCTTGCCACCAACCATTACGGCTTTTTCAGAGCGCTATCCTGACTACAAGAATTTCCGTATTTTTGAGTCTACTACAGTTCAAATCTTAGATGAAGTAGCTCAGGGGCACAGTGAGATTGGGATTATCTACCTCAACAATCAAAATCAAAAGGGAATTCTACAACGAGTTGAAAAGTTAGGTCTCGAAGTCATTGATCTGATTCCTTTTCATACCCACATCTATCTGCGTGAAGGGCATCCTTTGGCGGAAAAAGAAGAACTGGTCATGGAGGATTTAGCTGACTTACCAACAGTTCGTTTCACTCAAGAAAAGGACGAGTATCTTTACTATTCAGAGAACTTTGTCGATACCAGCGCTAGCTCCCAGATGTTCAATGTGACCGACCGTGCTACTTTGAATGGTATTTTGGAGCGGACAGATGCCTATGCGACTGGATCTGGATTTTTAGATAGTGACAGTGTTAATGGGATTACAGTCATTCGTCTCAAGGACAATCTAGATAACCGCATGGTCTATGTCAAACGGGAAGAAGTGGAGCTTAGCCAAGCTGGGACACTTTTCGTTGAGGTTATGCAAGAATATTTTGATCAGAAGAGGAAATCATGAAAAAAAGAGGAATAGTGGCAGTGATTGTACTGCTCTTAATTGCACTGGATCAGTGGGTTAAAGCCTATGTCATCCAACAGATACCTTTGGGAGAGGTCCGGTCTTGGATACCCAATCTTGTTAGCTTGACCTACCTGCAGAATAGAGGAGCAGCCTTCTCTATGTTACAAGACCAGCAGTGGTTTTTTGCTATCATTACCTTGGTTGTCATGGCAGGTGCCCTATGGTATCTACATAAGCACATGGAGGACTCTCTCTGGATGGTTTTTGGACTGACTCTGATTATCGCGGGAGGTCTAGGCAACTTTATTGACAGAATGAGTCAAGGTTTTGTCGTGGATATGTTTCACCTAGACTTTATCAACTTTGCGATTTTCAACGTGGCTGACAGCTATTTGACAGTTGGTGTCATCGTTTTATTGATTGCAATGCTGAAAGAGGAAGTAAATGGAAATTAAAATTGAAAGAGGCGGACTCCGCTTAGACAAGGCTCTGTCAGATTTGACAGAATTGTC
The DNA here is from genome assembly GCF_000146585.1 of Streptococcus mitis ATCC 6249. Lineage (GTDB taxonomy): Bacteria > Bacillota > Bacilli > Lactobacillales > Streptococcaceae > Streptococcus > Streptococcus mitis_AZ. The sequence continues at coordinate 884,974 of NZ_GL397179.1, forward strand.
ACGCAGTCTCGCTAATGAACAAATCAAAGTAGGACAAGTTTTGGTTAATGGGCAAGCCAAGAAAGCAAAATACACTGTCCAAGAGGGGGATATCGTCACCTACCATGTGCCAGAACCAGAAGTTTTGGAGTATGTTGCCGAGGACCTTCCTCTGGAAATTATCTACCAAGATGAGGACGTCGCCGTTGTCAACAAACCACAGGGTATGGTGGTTCATCCCAGCGCCGGTCATACCAGTGGAACCTTGGTCAATGCCCTCATGTACCATATAAAAGACTTGTCAGGTATCAATGGGGTTCTCCGCCCAGGAATCGTTCACCGCATTGACAAGGACACGTCTGGTCTCCTCATGATTGCGAAAAATGATGAGGCCCACTTAGCACTTGCCCAAGAACTCAAGGACAAGAAGTCTCTCCGCAAATACTGGGCAATTGTTCACGGCAATCTTCCCAATGATCGTGGTGTCATTGAAGCGCCGATTGGTCGTAGTGAAAAAGATCGTAAGAAACAGGCAGTGACTGCTAAAGGGAAGCCAGCAGTGACTCGTTTTCAAGTCTTGGAACGCTTTGGAGATTATAGTTTGCTAGAGTTGCAACTGGAAACAGGGCGTACCCACCAAATCCGTGTTCATATGGCTTATATTGGCCATCCAGTCGCTGGTGATGAAGTCTATGGTCCTCGTAAGACTTTGAAAGGACATGGACAATTTCTCCATGCCAAGACTCTAGGCTTTACCCATCCGAGAACAGGTGAAACCTTGGAATTTACAGCAGATATTCCAGAGATTTTTAAGGAAACGCTGGAAAGATTGCGGAAAGCTGAGAATAGATAAAAGAGTTGAGATGACTGTCTCAACCTTTTTATTTCAAGTCTTTTCTATTTTAAAGCATTCATGTTATAATGGATAAATATGAAGAATCGGAGTGAGAATATGAAGTACAAACGAATCGTCTTTAAGGTAGGGACATCTTCCTTAACAAATGAAGACGGGAGTTTATCAAGAAGTAAAGTAAAGGTAATTACCCAGCAATTGGCTATGTTGCATGAAGCTGGACATGAGTTGATTTTGGTGTCATCTGGGGCAGTAGCGGCAGGGTTTGGAGCTTTGGGCTTTAAAAAACGGCCGACCAAGATTGCAGATAAGCAGGCTTCGGCTGCAGTAGGACAAGGTTTGCTCCTAGAAGAATACACAATCAACCTCCTCATGCGTCAAATCGTCTCTGCGCAAATCTTGCTGACTCAGGATGATTTTGTAGATAAACGTCGTTATAAGAACGCCCATCAGGCCTTGTCTGTATTGCTTCATCGGGGTGCCATTCCTATCATCAACGAGAATGACAGTGTCGTTATTGATGAGCTCAAGGTGGGGGACAATGATACCCTGAGTGCTCAGGTAGCGGCTATGGTGCAAGCAGACCTTTTGGTTCTCTTGACGGATGTAGACGGTCTCTATACTGGAAATCCCAACTCAGATCCAAGAGCTAAACGTCTTGAGAAAATCGAGACCATCAATCGTGAGATTATTGATATGGCTGGTGGAGCAGGTTCGTCTAATGGGACAGGTGGGATGTTGACTAAGATCAAGGCGGCTACGATCGCAACGGAGTCAGGGGTACCAGTCTATATTTGCTCGTCCCTGAAATCAGATGCCCTGATTGAGGCAGCGGACGAGACCAAGGATGGTTCTTTCTTTGTTGCGCAAGAGAAAGGCCTTCGTACCCAGAAACAATGGTTGGCTTTTTATGCTCAAAGTCAAGGAACGATTTGGGTAGATGGTGGAGCTGCAGAAGCACTTTCAAAAAACAGAAAAAGTCTCCTTTTATCAGGTGTGGTAGAAGTGGAAGGGAACTTCTCTTACCATGATATTGTCACAGTAGCAGATAAAGAAACAGGTCAATCTCTTGGAAAGGGACGTGTTCAATTTGGTGTCTCAGCCCTAGAAGATATGCTCCGTTCTCAAAAAGCTAAGGGAGTCTTGATTCACCGTGATGACTGGATTTCCATCACTCCTGAAATCCAGCTGCTCTTTACAGAATTTTAGAGGTGAAAAATGGTAAGGACACAAGAACAATTTGAACAAGTACAGGCTGTTAAAAAGTCAATCAACACTGCTAGTGAAACAGTGAAAAACCAGGCCTTGCTAGCTATGGCTGATCACTTATTGGCAGCTACTGAGGAGATTCTAGCGGCCAATGCCCTTGATATGGCAGCAGCCAAGGGGAAAATTTCAGATGTCATGCTGGATCGTCTTTATTTGGATGCGGGACGTATAGAAGCGATGGCAGCTGGTATTCGTGAAGTGGTTACATTACCAGATCCCATTGGTGAAGTCCTAGAGACAAGTCATCTTGATAATGGCTTGCTTATTACCAAGAAACGTGTGGCTATGGGGGTTATCGGTATTATCTATGAAAGCCGTCCAAATGTGACGTCTGATGCGGCTGCCTTGGCTCTCAAGAGTGGCAATGCGGTTGTTCTTCGTAGTGGCAAGGACGCCTACCAAACAGCCCATGCTATTGTCACAGCCTTGAAGAAGGGCTTGGAGACGACTACTATTCACCCAGATGTGATTCAACTAGTAGAAGATACCAGTCGAGAAAGTAGCTATGCCATGATGAAGGCTAAGGGTTATCTAGACCTTCTTATTCCTCGTGGAGGTGCTGGTTTGATCAATGCTGTGGTTGAAAATGCTATCGTACCCGTTATCGAGACAGGAACTGGAATTGTCCATGTCTATGTAGATAAGGATGCAGACGAAGACAAGGCTCTATCGATCATCAACAATGCTAAAACTAGTCGTCCTTCTGTCTGCAATGCTATGGAGGTTTTGCTGGTTCATGAAGACAAGGCAGCAAGCTTCCTTCCTCGCTTGGAGCAAGTGCTGGTTGCAGATCGAAAAGAAGCTGGACTGGAACCAATTCAATTCCGTCTGGATAGCAAAGCAAGTCAGTTTGTTTCAGGTCGAGTAGCCGAGGTCCAAGACTTTGATACCGAATTTTTAGATTATATCCTAGCGGTTAAGGTTGTGAGCAGTTTAGAAGAAGCGGTTGCGCATATTGAAGCTCACAGTACCCATCATTCGGATGCCATTGTGACGGAAAATGCTGAAGTTGCAGCTTTCTTTACAGAGCAAGTGGACTCTGCCGCGGTTTATGTCAATGCCTCAACGCGTTTCACTGATGGTGGGCAGTTTGGTCTTGGATGTGAGATGGGAATTTCTACTCAGAAACTGCATGCGCGTGGGCCTATGGGCTTGAAAGAGTTGACCAGCTACAAGTATGTGGTTACTGGTGACGGACAGATAAGGGAGTAAGAGATGAAGATTGGATTTATCGGTTTGGGAAATATGGGAGCTAGCTTGGCTAAGGCTGTTTTCCAGGCTAAGACGGGTGCTCAGATTCTCCTTGCCAATCGCAGTCAAGCAAAAGTAGATGCTTTCATCGCCAATTTTGGCGGTCAGGCTTCCAGCAATGAGGAAATTTTTGCAGAAGCAGATGTGATTTTTCTAGGAGTTAAGCCTGCTCAGTTTTCTGAACTGCTTGCTCAATATCAGACCATCCTTGAAAAGCGGGAGAGTCTTCTTTTGATTTCCATGGCGGCTGGATTGACCTTGGAAAAACTAGCGAGTCTTCTGCCAAGTCACCACCGAATCATTCGCATCATGCCCAATACTCCAGTAGCTATCGGCCAAGGAGTGATTAGTTATGCCATGTCAGCAAACTGTCTTGCTGAGGACGGTGAACTCTTTTGTCAGTTATTGGCCAAGGCTGGTCTCTTGGTTGAACTGGCTGATGGCTTAATCGACGCTGCGACAGGTCTTGCAGGTTGTGGGCCGGCCTTTGTCTATCTTTTTATCGAGGCTTTGGCAGATGCGGGTGTACAGACAGGATTGCCAAGAGAAATGGCCTTGAAAATGGCAGCCCAAACAGTAGTCGGCGCTGGGCAAATGGTCCTCGAAAGTCAACAACATCCTGGAGTATTGAAAGACCAAGTTTGCAGTCCAGGAGGTTCGACTATCGCGGGTGTAGCAAGTCTGGAAGAACATGCCTTTAGAGGTACAGTCATGGACGCAGTTCATCAAGCTTATAAACGAACACAAGAACTAGGTAATTAAGAGGTTGGATAACTCCCAACCTCTTTTATGGTCGATTGAATAGAGAAGAAACAAAAAGATTGTCACAAAAACCTATTTTTTTGATAGAATAGAAGGTAGAAAAAAAGAAATGAGTTAGACATGTCAAAAGGATTTTTAGTCTCTCTTGAGGGACCAGAGGGAGCAGGAAAGACCAGCGTTTTAGAGGCTCTGCTCCCAATTTTAGAGGAAAAAGGAGTAGAGGTGCTGACGACCCGTGAGCCAGGTGGAGTCTTGATTGGGGAGAAGATTCGTCAAGTGATTTTGGACCCAAGTCATACACAGATGGATCCTAAAACAGAGCTCCTTCTCTATATCGCAAGTCGCAGACAGCACTTGGTGGAAAAAGTTCTCCCTGCTCTTGAAGCTGGTAAGTTGGTCATTATGGACCGCTTCATCGATAGTTCCGTTGCTTATCAGGGATTTGGCCGTGGATTGGATATTGATGCCATTGATTGGCTCAATCACTTTGCGACAGATGGCCTCAAACCCGACTTGACACTCTATTTTGACATTGAGGTGGAAGAAGGACTGGCTCGCATTGCTGCTAATAGTGATCGGGAGGTCAATCGTTTGGACTTGGAAGGCTTGGATTTGCACAAGAAAGTCCGTCAAGGCTACCTTTCTCTTCTGGACAAAGAAGGAAATCGCATGGTCAAGATTGATGCGAGTCTTCCTTTGGAGCAAGTTGTGGAAACGACCAAGGCTGTCTTATTTGACAGAATGGGCTTGGCTAAATGAAACAAGAACAACTAAAAGCTTGGCAGCCAGACCAGTTTGACCGCTTTGTCCGTATCCTAGAACAAGATCAGCTCAATCATGCCTATCTTTTTTCAGGATTCTTTGGAAGCTTGGAAATGGCGCAGTTTTTGGCTAAGAGCCTCTTTTGTACGGATAAAGTAGGCGTTTTACCATGTGAGAAATGCCGAAACTGCAAGCTGATTGAACAGGAAGAATTTCCCGATGTTACTTTAATCAAGCCAGTCAATCAGGTCATCAAGACAGAACGGATTCGGGAATTGGTGGCTCAGTTTTCCCAAGCAGGGATTGAAAGCCAGCAACAGGTCTTTATTATCGAGCAGGCGGAAAAAATGCATCCCAACGCAGCCAACTCTCTGCTCAAGGTCATCGAAGAACCCCAGAGTGAAGTTTACATTTTCTTCTTGACCAGCGATGAGGAAAAAATCTTGCCGACAATCCGTAGTCGGACCCAGATTTTCAACTTTAAAAAGCAAGAAGAAAAGCTCATCCATCAATTAGAACAAGCAGGTCTGGTCAAGAAAAAAGCGACTCTCTTAGCCCAGTTCTGTCAATCACGAGCTGAAGCTGAAAAGTTGGTCAATCAGGCAAGTTTTTGGACCTTGGTTGATGAGAGCGAACGACTGCTGACTTGGTTAGTAGCCAAGAAAAAAGAGAGTTATTTGCAAGTTGCGAAATTAGCCAGCTTGGCAGATGACAAGGAAAAACAAGATCAGGTCTTGCGAATCCTCGAAGTCCTCTGTGGTCAGGATCTCTTGCAAGCAAGAATACGACAGATTTTACAAAATTTGCTAGAAGCTAGAAAAATGTGGCTAGCTAATGTCAGCTTTCAAAATGCCATGGAATATCTGGTCTTGAAAGAAATATAAACTAAATGAAGGATAAAGAAAGGAAAGGGCTGGTTTATGGACAAGAAAGAATTATTTGATGCGCTGGACGATTTTTCCCAACAGTTATTGGTGACCTTGGCCGATGTGGAAGCCATCAAGAAAAATCTCAAGAGCTTGGTAGAAGAAAATACAGCTCTTCGTTTAGAAAATAGTAAGTTGCGCGAACGCTTAGGTGAGGTGGAAGCAGATGCTCCCGTCAAGGCCAAGCATGTTCGTGAAAGCGTCCGTCGAATCTATAAGGACGGGTTTCACGTATGTAATGATTTTTACGGACAACGCCGAGAGCAGGACGAGGAATGTATGTTCTGTGACGAGTTGTTGTACAGGGAGTAGGCATGCAGATTCAAAAAAGTTTTAAGGGACAATCTCCCTATGGCAAGCTTTACCTAGTAGCAACGCCGATTGGCAATCTAGATGACATGACCTTTCGTGCCATTCAGACCTTGAAAGAAGTGGACTGGATTGCAGCTGAGGACACGCGCAATACAGGACTTTTGCTCAAGCATTTTGACATTTCGACCAAGCAGATCAGTTTTCACGAGCACAATGCCAAGGAAAAAATTCCTGATTTGATTGATTTTCTGAAGGCGGGACAAAGTATTGCTCAGGTTTCTGATGCAGGTTTGCCTAGCATCTCGGATCCTGGTCACGATTTAGTCAAGGCAGCCATCGAAGAAGAGATTGTAGTTGTCACAGTTCCAGGCGCCTCTGCAGGTATTTCTGCCTTGATTGCTAGCGGATTGGCGCCACAGCCACATATCTTTTATGGCTTTTTACCAAGAAAATCAGGCCAGCAAAAGCAATTTTTCGACTTGAAAAAAGATTATCCAGAAACTCAGATTTTCTATGAATCGCCCCACCGTGTAGCAGATACCCTGGAAAATATGCTAGCAGTTTACGGAAATCGCTCGGTAGTCTTGGTCAGAGAATTGACTAAAATCTATGAAGAATACCAACGAGGCACCATTTCTGAGTTATTAGAAAGCATAGCTGAAACGCCGCTCAAGGGCGAGTGCCTTCTCATCGTTGAAGGTGCCAGTCAGGATGTGGAGGAAAAGGACGAGGAGGACTTGTTCTTAGAAATCAAAGCACGTATCCAGCAAGGAATGAAGAAAAATCAAGCCATTAAGGAAGTTGCGAAACACTACCAGTGGAATAAAAGCCAGCTCTACGCTGCCTACCACGATTGGGAAGACAATCTAGAAAATGACTAAACAGGGAAGTTTGCCTTCTTCCCTTTTTTTGTTATACTAGTAAAAGAAAAATTAGAAAGATTTGTGGGTGTCAAACAATCCAGGGGCTTGTTTGGATATGGACTGAGGTTCCACCCAAAGAGGTATTAGTGTCGTGTCTCAATCTTATATCAATGTTATCGGAGCAGGTTTAGCGGGGTCTGAAGCTGCCTACCAAATCGCAGAACGTGGTATTCCAGTTAAACTCTATGAAATGCGTGGGGTCAAATCAACGCCCCAGCACAAAACAGACAATTTTGCTGAGTTGGTTTGTTCCAATTCCTTGCGTGGAGATGCTCTGACCAATGCTGTTGGGCTTCTCAAGGAAGAAATGCGTCGTTTGGGTTCTGTTATCTTGGAATCTGCTGAGGCAACACGAGTTCCTGCTGGTGGAGCTCTTGCAGTGGACCGTGACGGTTTCTCCCAAATGGTGACCGAAAAAGTAGCCAACCACCCTCTGATTGAAGTAGTCCGTGATGAAATTACAGAATTGCCGTCAGATGTTATTACGGTTGTCGCTACTGGTCCTTTGACTAGTGATACCCTAGCTGAAAAGATTCATGCTCTTAATGGCGGAGACGGTTTTTATTTCTATGATGCTGCAGCACCTATCATCGATGTCAACACCATTGATATGAGCAAGGTCTATCTCAAGTCTCGATACGATAAGGGAGAAGCAGCCTATCTCAACGCTCCCATGACCAAGCAAGAATTTATGGATTTCCATGAAGCCTTGGTCAATGCGGAGGAAGCTCCGCTCAATTCTTTTGAAAAAGAAAAGTACTTTGAAGGTTGTATGCCTATCGAAGCCATGGCAAAACGTGGCATTAAAACCATGCTTTATGGTCCTATGAAACCAGTCGGTCTGAAGTATCCAGATGACTACACAGGACCTCGTGATGGGGAGTTCAAAACACCGTATGCTGTTGTCCAGCTTCGTCAAGACAATGCTGCGGGTAGTCTCTACAATATCGTTGGTTTCCAGACCCACCTCAAATGGGGAGAACAAAAACGTGTCTTCCAAATGATTCCAGGTCTTGAAAATGCGGAGTTTGTTCGTTATGGTGTTATGCACCGCAATTCTTACATGGATTCACCTAATCTCCTTGAACAGACTTACCGTTCTAAGAAACAGCCCAACCTCTTCTTTGCTGGTCAGATGACGGGTGTGGAAGGCTATGTTGAGTCAGCAGCTTCAGGATTGGTTGCTGGGATAAATGCTGCTCGTCTCTTCAAGGGTGAAAGTGAAGCTATCTTCCCAGAGACCACAGCGATCGGAAGTCTTGCTCATTACATCACTCACGCTGATAGCAAACATTTCCAACCGATGAATGTCAATTTTGGGATTATCAAGGAATTGGATGGCGAGCGTATCCGTGATAAGAAGGCTCGTTATGAAAAAATTGCAGAGCGTGCTCTTACCGACTTAGAGGAATTTTTAACTGTCTAATTTTTTTCAAAGAATTGCTCATGATACTATAAAAATCTTAGAAATTGTGATAAAATAGGTAGGATAAAAAAAGGAGAGTAAAAATGGCGAACCCTAAGTATAAACGTATTTTAATCAAGTTATCAGGTGAAGCCCTTGCTGGTGAACGTGGCGTAGGGATTGATATCCAAACAGTTCAAAAAATTGCAAAAGAGATTCAAGAAGTTCATAGTCTAGGGATCGAAATTGCCCTTGTTATTGGTGGAGGAAATCTCTGGCGTGGAGAACCTGCTGCAGAAGCAGGAATGGACCGTGTTCAGGCAGATTACACTGGAATGCTTGGGACTGTTATGAATGCTCTTGTAATGGCAGATTCATTGCAACAAGTTGGCGTCGATACGCGTGTGCAAACTGCCATTGCTATGCAACAAGTTGCAGAACCTTATGTACGTGGACGTGCCCTTCGCCACCTTGAAAAAGGCCGTATTGTTATCTTTGGTGCTGGGATTGGTTCACCTTACTTCTCAACCGATACAACAGCGGCCCTTCGTGCAGCTGAAATCGAAGCAGATGCCATCCTTATGGCTAAAAATGGCGTAGATGGTGTTTACAATGCCGATCCTAAGAAAGACAAGACTGCTGTTAAGTTTGAAGAATTGACCCACCGTGATGTTATCAATAAAGGTCTTCGTATCATGGACTCAACTGCTTCAACCCTCTCTATGGACAACGACATTGACTTGGTTGTCTTTAACATGAACCAACCAGGCAACATCAAACGTGTCGTATTTGGTGAAAATATCGGAACAACAGTTTCAAACAATATCGAAGAAAAGGAATAAGAAAATTATGGCTAATGCAATTGTAGAAAAAGCTAAAGAGAGAATGACCCAGTCTCACCAATCACTTGCTCGTGAATTCGGTGGTATCCGCGCCGGTCGTGCCAACGCAAGCTTACTAGACCGTATCCACGTAGAATACTATGGAGTCGAAACTCCTCTTAACCAAATCGCTTCAATTACCATTCCAGAAGCGCGTGTCTTGTTGGTAACGCCATTTGACAAGTCTTCATTGAAAGACATCGAACGTGCCTTGAACGCTTCTGATCTTGGTATTACACCAGCTAATGACGGCTCTGTGATCCGCTTGGTTATCCCTGCTCTTACAGAAGAGACTCGTCGTGACCTTGCTAAAGAAGTGAAGAAGGTCGGTGAAAATGCTAAAGTGGCTGTTCGCAACATCCGCCGCGACGCTATGGATGAAGCAAAGAAACAAGAAAAAGCAAAAGAAATCACTGAAGACGAATTGAAAACTCTTGAAAAAGATATTCAAAAAGTAACAGACGACGCTGTGAAACACATCGACGACATGACTGCCAATAAAGAAAAAGAAATCTTGGAAGTCTAAAAATAAACAGAAAAACTCAGTTGGCATTGCTGGCTGAGTTTTATTCGAAAGAAGGAAATATGAATACAAATCTTGCAAGTTTTATCGTTGGACTCATCATCGATGAAAATGACCGTTTTTACTTTGTGCAAAAGGATGGTCAGACCTATGCTCTTGCCAAGGAAGAAGGTCAACATACAGTAGGGGATACGGTCAAAGGTTTTGCCTATACAGATATGAAGCAAAAACTCCGCTTGACCACTCTAGAAGTGACTGCCACTCAGGACCAATTTGGCTGGGGAACCGTAACGGAAGTTCGTAAGGACTTGGGTGTTTTTGTTGATACCGGTCTACCTGATAAGGAAATCGTTGTGTCACTCGATATCCTCCCTGAGCTCAAAGAACTTTGGCCTAAGAAGGGTGACAAACTCTACATCCGCCTTGAAGTGGACAAGAAAGACCGAATATGGGGACTCTTGGCTTATCAAGAAGACTTCCAACGTCTGGCTCGTCCTGCCTACAACAACATGCAGAACCAAAACTGGCCAGCCATTGTTTACCGCCTCAAGCTATCAGGAACTTTTGTATACCTACCAGAGAATAACATGCTTGGTTTTATCCATCCCAGCGAACGTTACGCAGAGCCACGTTTGGGGCAAGTGTTAGATGCGCGTGTCATCGGTTTCCGTGAAGTGGACCGTACCTTGAACCTATCCCTCAAACCACGTTCCTTTGAAATGTTGGAAAATGATGCTCAGATGATTTTGACCTACTTGGAAAGCAATGGCGGTTTCATGACCTTAAATGATAAGTCATCTCCTGATGACATCAAGGCAACCTTTGGCATTTCTAAAGGTCAGTTCAAGAAAGCGCTCGGTGGCTTGATGAAGGCTGGCAAAATCAAGCAAGACCATTTTGGGACAGAGTTGATTTAGGTCTTATAGACATGAAAAAGAAACTTGAAGAAATGAGTTTAGAGGAACTCTGGCAACTTTTTCCTATTTTTCTAGTAGAGCATAAGTCAGAGTGGAAAGACTGGTATGAATTGGAAAAAACAAATTTGGAAAAAATATTAGATGCAAATGTTATTAAAAGAATAGAACATATCGGTAGCACTGCTATTCCTAATATTTGGGCCAAAAATATCGTTGATATTCTGCTAGAAGTAGGTAGAATAGAGGATTTAGCAAGAGTTAGGGATTTATTGGTGAAGAATGGTTGGCTAGTGATGTCGGAGAGTCCTAACAGGATTTCGCTAAATAAAGGATACACAGAGCAGGGATTTGCTGAGAAAGTTTTTCATTTACATTTGCGAATGGCGGGAGATCATGACGAGATTTATTTTAGAGATTATCTCTGCCAGCATCCAGATATTGCCCAAGCGTATCAGGAATTAAAACTAAGTTTGTGGAAAAAATTTGAACACAACCGAGACGCCTATACAGATGCGAAAACGGATTTTATAAACCACTACGTATCAAAGGCTAAGTCCAGTAATTTTCAAGAATCAGAAAAGTGTCATTAAAAAACTCTTGATAGGAGAAAGAATTGAGAAAATCATTTTACACTTGGCTCATGACCGAGCGCAATCCTAAAAGTAATAGCCCCAAAGCCATCTTGGCAGACCTCGCTTTTGAGGAGTCAGCTTTTCCAAAACACACGGATGATTTTGATGAGGTGAGTCGCTTTTTGGAAGAACATGCCAGTTTCTCTTTTAACCTAGGAGACTTTGACGCCATCTGGCAAGAATACTTAGAACACTAGAGACAATGAGATGAGGCTAGTATTTTATTGTTCTCTTTGCTATAATAAAAAGAAATAAAAGGATTAGAGAGGTTCTTTATTTGAAGGAACATTCAATAGACATTCAACTGAGTCATCCAGATGACCTGTTTCATCTTTTTGGTTCCAATGAGCGCCATCTTCGTTTGATGGAAGAAGAGCTTGATGTGGTCATTCATGCTCGTACGGAAATTGTCCAGGTTATCGGAGAAGAGTCTGCCTGTGAGGAAGCTCGTCAGGTTATCCAAGCTTTGATGGTTTTGGTGAATCGTGGAATGACAGTTGGGACGCCAGATGTGGTGACGGCTATTAGCATGGTCAAAAACGATGAAATTGATAAGTTTGTTGCCCTTTACGAAGAAGAAATCATCAAGGACAATACAGGGAAGCCTATCCGTGTCAAAACACTGGGTCAAAAGCTTTATGTGGACAGTGTCAAACAGCATGATGTGACCTTTGGAATCGGACCTGCAGGGACTGGGAAGACCTTTCTTGCAGTGACCTTGGCAGTGACAGCCCTTAAACGTGGGCAGGTCAAGCGGATTATCCTGACTCGTCCAGCAGTGGAAGCTGGTGAGAGTCTTGGATTTCTTCCGGGTGATCTCAAGGAAAAGGTGGATCCTTACCTTCGACCAGTTTATGATGCCTTGTATCAGATTCTCGGCAAAGACCAAACGACTCGTCTTATGGAGCGTGAGATTATCGAAATTGCGCCCCTTGCTTACATGCGTGGTCGGACCTTGGACGATGCTTTTGTCATTCTCGATGAGGCACAAAATACGACTATCATGCAGATGAAGATGTTCTTGACGCGTTTAGGTTTTAATTCTAAGATGATTGTTAATGGAGATATTAGCCAGATTGACCTTCCGCGTAATGTCAAGTCTGGTTTGATTGATGCCCAAGAAAAGCTTAAGAACATTCACCAAATCGACTTTGTTCATTTTTCAGCCAAGGATGTGGTTCGCCATCCAGTTGTCGCTCAGATTATCCGAGCTTATGAACCAGCTCCAGTTAAGGTTGAAGAAAAGAACCAAGAAACAGAATAGCAAAAAAGCAGTTCAGATGTGAACTGCTTTTTTTAATGAGTGTCTAGCTTTAAAGAAGTTCGTCGATAGACGTATGATCTTTATCGAGCCCTTGAGCAACTGGGAGGCTGGTCAAGTAACCTTGATAAGTGGTCACACCTTGACGCAAGCCCTCATCTTCAGCAATTGCTTGTGCGAATCCTTTGCCAGCCAAAGCTTCGATATAAGGAAGAGTGACATTGGTTAGGGCGATGGTTGAAGTGCGAGCAACCGCACCAGGGATATTGGCAACGGCATAGTGGAGAACACCGTGTTTTTCATAAACAGGCTCATCGTGCGTGGTCACACGGTCAGCTGTCTCGATAACGCCACCTTGGTCAACGGCTACGTCAACGATGACAGAGCCTGGACGCATTTGTTTGACCATCTCATCTGTCACCAATTTCGGTGCTTTGGCACCAGGGATGAGAACTGCACCAATCACCACATCAGCATCTCTCACACTTGCTTTGATGTTGAATGAATTAGACATAAGAGTTTGAATTTGGTTTCCAAAGACTTCTTCTAGAACTGAGAGACGTTTGGCACTGATATCTAAAATAGTCACTTGAGCACCAAGTCCAAGGGCGATGCGGGCAGCATGTGTCCCGACGACACCACCACCGATAATGGTTACTTTTCCTTTTGGAACACCTGGTACACCACCAAGTAGTACACCAGAGCCACCAGCTTGTTTGGTAAGGAAGTGAGCTCCGATTTGAACCGCCATACGACCAGCAACCTCACTCATAGGAACGAGGAGTGGTAGTTGTCCTTGATTATCACGAACAGTTTCATAGGCAATTCCTGTTGTTTTTGCTGCTAACATAGCATCTGCTAATTCTGGAGCAGCGGCCATGTGCAAGTAAGTGAAGAGGAGAAGATCATCGCGCAAGTATCCGTATTCAGAAGCTAGAGGTTCTTTTACTTTCACGACTAACTCTGCTGCCCAGGCTTCACCAGCAGTAGCGACAATCTCAGCTCCTTGCTTTTGATAGTCAGCATCAGTAAATCCTGAACCAAGACCAGCATTTGTTTCGATGAGGACGCGATGTCCACGAGAAACTAAGCTATGGACACCAGCAGGTGTGAGGGCGACACGGTTTTCGTTATTTTTAATTTCTTTTGGAATTCCGATTAACATAGAGATAACCTACCTTTCAATTGACGGTCTTGTTTTGGTTGTCACATTCCAGTTCATAAATCAAAAATGTGATGGTTTTATTGTATATGAAACCGCTTCAAAAATCAAGAAAAACTTGTCATTCAAATTTATTTATGCTAGACTAGTGAGAATCAAGTTCTAATGGAGGGAAAAGTATGGAATCAATATTTGTGAAATTTTCCAAGTATCCAACTATAGAAACGGAGCGTTTATTGCTCCGACCTGTAACCTTGGACGATGCAGAAGCTATGTTTGAGTATGCCTCGGACAGAGAAAATACGCGCTACACTTTTCCAACCAATCAAAGCTTGGAAGAAACCAAGAATAACATTGCTCAGTTTTACTTGGCCAATCCCTTAGGACGGTGGGGAATAGAACTAAAAAGCAATGGTCAGTTTATCGGTACCATTGATTTGCACAAGATTGATACTGTTCTTAAGAAGGCAGCTATTGGTTACATTATCAATAAAAAGTATTGGAATCAAGGATTGACAACAGAAGCCAATCGAGCCGTGATTGAACTGGCTTTTGAAAAGATTGGAATGAATAAGTTGACCTCTCTTCACGATAAGGAAAATCCTGCATCTGGCAAGGTCATGGAGAAATCAGGCATGCGTTTTTCCCACGAAGAACCCTATGCCAGAATGGATAATAAAGAACCAGGTAGAATCGTCACAAGAGTTCATTATGTCTTGACTAAGGAAGACTATTTGGCAAATAAATAAGCAGTTGAAAAGATTTTTCAGCTGTTTTTTTCTTCCTCTTACGAATAACTTAAGAGAGGAGAAAATATGGAAGCAATTATCGAGAAAATCAAAGAGTATAAAATCATTGTCATCTGTGCTTGTTTGGGTTTGGCCTTAGGCGGTTTTTTCCTGCTAAAGCCAAGTTCACAAACATCTGTGAAAGAAACAAATTTACCGGCTGAGGTTGCTGCTATTTCAAAGGATTCATCGTCTGAAAAAGAAGTGAAGAAGGAGGAAGAAAAGGAAGAGTCCCCTGGACAAGATTTGATTACAGTAGATGTCAAAGGTGCTGTCAAATCACCAGGAATTTATGACTTGCCAGTCGGTAGTCGGGTCCATGATGCGGTTCAGAAGGCGGGTGGATTAACAGAAGAAGCAGATAGCAAGTCGCTCAATCTCGCTCAGAAAGTCAGCGACGAGGCTCTGGTCTACGTCCCGAGTAAGGGAGAAGAAGCAACTAGTCAGCAGACTGCCTCTGGAACGACTCCTTCGTCAAGTAAAGAAAAGAAGGTCAATCTCAATAAAGCTAGTCTGGAAGAACTCAAGCAGGTCAAAGGCTTGGGAGGGAAACGAGCCCAGGATATTATTGACCATCGTGAGGCAAATGGCAAATTCAAGTCGGTAGATGAACTCAAGAAAGTCTCTGGCATTGGGGCTAAGACCATAGAAAAGCTAAAAGACTATGTTACGGTGGATTAAGAACTTCCCTATTCCCCTAATCTATCTGAGTTTTCTGTTGCTTTGGCTTTACTACGCCATTTTTGGAGCGTCCTATCTTGCTTTACTAGGCTTTGTTTTTCTACTCATCTGTCTCTTTCTTCAATTTCCTTGGAAATCGGCTGGTAAAGCTTTAGCGATTTGTAGCGTATTTGGGACTTGGTTTCTGTTTCAAAACTGGCAACAGACACAAGCTAGTCAAGACTTAGTTGCGTCTGTAGAGAAGGTGAGAATTTTACCAGATACTATTAAGGTTAATGGAGATAGTCTATCTTTTCGGGGTAAGACTGACGGTCGCACCTTCCAAGTTTACTATAAACTCCAGTCCGAGGAGGAGAAAGAGCAATTTCAAGCCTTACCAGAGCTCTATGAGATAGAACTAGAAGGAAAACTTTCGGAACCAGAAGGCCAGAGGAATTTTGGTGGCTTTGACTACCAAGCCTATCTAAAGACTCAAGGGATTTACCAGACTTTGACTATCAAGAGCATCCAGTCAGTTAAAAAGGTAAGCAGTTGGGATATAGGAGAAAATCTGTCCTGTTTACGTCGAAAGGCTGTAGTTTGGATCAAGACGCACTTTCCAAATCCTATGCGCAACTATATGACGGGGCTCTTGCTAGGACATTTGGACACAGACTTTGAGGAGATGAATGAGCTTTATTCCAGTCTAGGAATTATCCATCTTTTTGCCCTGTCGGGTATGCAGGTTGGCTTCTTTATGGATGGTTTTAAGAAACTCCTCTTACGATTAGGCTTGACTCAAGAAAAGTTGAAGTGGCTGATCTACCCTTTTTCCCTTATCTATGCAGGTCTGACAGGATTCTCAGCTTCGGTCATTCGTAGTCTCTTACAAAAATTACTAGCCCAACATGGCTACAAGGGATTGGATAATTTTGCCTTAACGGTTCTTGTCCTCTTTATCATCATGCCCAACTTTTTCCTGACAGCAGGAGGTGTCTTGTCCTGTGCCTACGCTTTTATCTTGACTATGACAAGCAAAGAAGGGGAGGGGCTCAAGGCTGTTGCCAGAGAAAGTCTGATCATTTCCTTGGGAATATTGCCCATTTTGTCCTTTTATTTTGCAGAATTTCAGCCTTGGTCAATTCTTTTAACATTTGTCTTTTCCTTTCTTTTTGACTTGGTTTTCTTACCACTTTTGTCTATCTTATTCATTCTGTCTTTTGTTTACCCAGTCACTCAGCTTAATCTTGCCTTTGAATGGTTGGAGAGCATCATTCACTTGGTATCGCAGATGGCAAGTAGGCCCTTGATCTTTGGACAACCCAACGCATGGCTTTTAATCTTATTGTTAATTTCCTTGGCAATATTGTATGATTTGAGGAAAAATGTCAAAAGACTAGCAGGATTCAGTCTCTTTATCGTAGGGCTCTTTTTCTTAACCAAGCATCCTCTGGAAAATGAAATTACCATGCTGGATGTAGGGCAGGGAGAAAGTATTTTTCTACGGGATGTAACTGGTAAAACCATTCTTATAGATGTGGGCGGAAAGGCAGAATCTGATAAGAAAATAGAGGATTGGCAAGAAAAGTCGACGGCTAGCAATGCCCAGCGAACCTTGATTCCCTATCTGAAAAGTCGAGGAGTAGATAAGATTGATCAGCTGATTTTGACTAACACAGAGAAAGAGCATGTTGGAGATTTACTAGAGGTGACCAAGGCTTTCCATGTCGGAGAAATTTTAGTATCAAAAGGAAGTCTGACACAGAAGGAATTTGTGGCAGAACTAGAAGCAAGTCAAACCAAGGTACGCAGTGTGACAGCAGGGGAGAATTTACCGATTTTTGGCAGTTACTTAGAAGTCCTATCTCCAAGGAAGATTGAAGATGAGGATCGTGATGCTTCCCTGATTCTTTATGGGAAACTTTTGGATAAGCACTTTCTCTTCACAGGAAATTTGAAAGAGAAGGGAGAGAAGGACTTGCTGAAGCATTATCCTGACCTAGAGGTGGATGTCTTGAAAGCAAGCCAACATGGTTCAAAGATTTCATCTAGTCCAGCTTTTTTAGAGAAGCTCAAACCGCACATTACTCTCATTTCAGTTGGAAAGAGCAATCGTGCCAAACTTCCCCATCAGGAAACCTTGACACGACTAGAAACTATTAAGAGTAAGATTTACCGAACAGACCAGCAAGGAGCCATTCGCTTTAAAGGATGGAATAGTTGGAGAATGGAAACAGTGCGATAAAATAGATAAACTTTTTCGAAAAAATGACTTTTTATCTTGACAAGGGATAGAAAACTTGGTATCATATAAAAGTTGAGAAAAGCAGAAGTGAGAGCTTCTCGCCTTGTGACATCAAGTTGCCTGGCCCTACGGATGAAAAGTTTCTAAGAAACGCTATCATAACGTGCGGGCTTGTATTATTACGGGCCCGCTCTTGTTTTTCTCTAATAATAAAAAAGAGGTGAAAACCATAGCAAAGCAAGACTTATTCATCAATGATGAAATTCGTGTACGTGAAGTTCGCTTGATCGGTCTTGAGGGAGAACAGCTAGGCATCAAGCCACTCAGCGAAGCGCAAGCATTGGCTGATAGTGCAAATGTTGACTTAGTATTGATTCAACCCCAAGCAAAACCGCCTGTTGCTAAAATTATGGACTACGGTAAGTTCAAATTTGAGTATCAGAAAAAGCAAAAAGAACAACGTAAAAAACAAAGTGTTGTTACTGTGAAAGAGGTTCGTCTGAGTCCAACTATTGACAAGGGTGACTTTGACACAAAACTTCGCAATGCACGCAAGTTCCTTGAAAAAGGAAATAAAGTTAAGGTATCCATTCGCTTTAAAGGGCGTATGATCACCCATAAAGAGATTGGTGCAAAAGTTTTAGCCGAGTTTGCTGAAGCAACACAAGATATTGCGATCATCGAACAACGAGCTAAGATGGATGGACGCCAAATGTTCATGCAGTTGGCGCCAGCAACTGACAAAAAATAAGTGTCAGTAAGTTAAACAAAGGAGAAAAAATCATGCCAAAACAAAAAACACACCGCGCATCAGCTAAACGTTTCAAACGTACAGGTTCTGGTGGACTTAAACGTTTCCGTGCTTACACTTCTCACCGTTTCCACGGAAAAACTAAGAAACAACGTCGTCATCTTCGTAAAGCATCTATGGTGCATTCAGGAGATTTCAAACGTATCAAAGCAATGCTTACTCGCTTGAAATAATAGCCTAACAGTAAGTAAACAATTCTAGGAAATATTTGGAGGAAATAAAACATGGCACGTGTTAAAGGTGGCGTTGTATCACGCAAACGTCGTAAACGTATTCTTAAATTAGCAAAAGGTTACTATGGAGCTAAACACATCTTGTTCCGTACTGCAAAAGAACAAGTAATGAACTCTTACTACTATGCATACCGTGACCGTCGTCAAAAGAAACGTGACTTCCGCAAATTGTGGATCACTCGTATCAATGCGGCAGCTCGTATGAACGGACTTTCATACTCACAATTGATGCATGGTTTGAAATTGGCTGAGATTGAAGTAAACCGTAAAATGCTTGCTGACTTGGCTGTTAACGATGCAGCAGCTTTCACAGCTCTTGCAGATGCAGCGAAAGCAAAACTTGGTAAATAATAACAAACTGTTTCATTCTTACTCTTGTGGTTTTTACCGCAGGAGTAAGGTGAAACTTTTTTGTTTTCTTTAAATGATTTTCTATTTTAGAGAGCAAATCACAGATTTTTTCAAAGAAAATAGGATATTTCTTGTATAATAGGAATATCTAAAAAGATTTGGAGTTAGAAGAAGATGATAGTTGGTATTGATTTAGGAACGACTAATTCTTTAGTAGGGGTATACCAAGATGGCCAGGTTAAGCTGATTCCCAATGCTTTTGGTGAGTATTTGACGCCTTCTGTTGTGGCTTTGGATGACAATGATGAGATTATAGTTGGAAAAATTGCCAAGGAACGCTTGGTGACCCACCCAGATAAGACAGTTTCACAGTTCAAGCGTTTTATGGGGACCAAACATGAGTTGACGCTAGGAAATCGAGCATATAAGGCTGAAGAATTGAGCTCTTTTATCATTCGAAAGTTGGTAGACGATGCAGAGACCTATCTTGGAGAAAAGGTCGAGGAAGTGATTGTCAGTGTTCCAGCCTATTTCAACGATGCTCAACGCTATGCGACCAAACTAGCAGGAAAATTTGCTGGAGTTCAGATTGATCGGATTATCAATGAACCTTCCGCAGCAGCTCTTGCTAAAAGATCTATGGTAAACCAAGAAGACCAATCTTTTATTGTGGTCGATTTTGGTGGTGGTACTCTTGATATTTCAGTTGTGGAGCTTTTTGATAACATAGTCGAAATTGTGTCGATTGCAGGGGACAATCGTTTGGGAGGAGAAGATTTTACTGCGGCTATAGCTGAGGAATTTTTAGTCTCCAATCAATTAACCAAGGATACGATTTCCCGAGAATTTTATAGCAAAATTCTGGTACAGGCTGAAAAGACAAAGCTGGAACTGAATGATAAAGAAGAAGTGAAGATGACAGTGATGGACCAAGATCAGGAATACTTTTTAGACTTGAGTTACCAGCGCTTTTATGAGCTTTGTCAACCTCTGCTAGCCCGTGTTAAGGCCGTTTTGGACCGTGCCTTAATGGATGCACGTTATAGCTATGTATCATCTGATAACTTTGTTCTTGTTGGGGGGACTTCGAAACTCCGCTTGGTTCAGGACTTTTTATCCTACTGTATCAATCAAATGGTTCAGGTATCGGATGATCCTGATCGGATGATTGCGAGAGGTTGTGCTCTTTTAGCAGGAATAAAAGAACGGAAGGGTGAGATACGAGATTTGCTGCTGTCTGATATTTGTCCTTTTACACTAGGGATTGAGATAGTTGGAGACCGTTTTTCGCCGATTATTGAGCGAAATTCTACCCTACCTGCTTCACGCATCGAGCAGTACTATACGGCTGAATTGGGACAGAGTCAAGTCAAGATAAAGGTCTATCAAGGTGAGATGATGAAAGCATCACAAAACCTGTTCCTAGGAGAATTAGAAGTTCCCGTCCCTGTTAATACTCGAGTAAATGAAAGTTTCACAGTTCGGTTTACCTATGATTTAAATGGAATTTTGGATGTAGAAGTAAAAATTGATTCCACGCAGGAAGTCTTTAGTCATGTTATTCTCCAAGATAGCATTACCCTGACAGAAAAGGAAATCAAGGTTAAGCAAGCAGAATTGTCTCGCTATAAGATCAATGCTCAAGAAACAGAGGTTTATCGTTTCTTGATTGAAAAAGCGAATCGTGTATACAGTATGCTCTTGGGGAGAAGAAGAGATGAGCTAATGGCTGAAACTAGACGATTTGAAGAAGAGGTTAGCCAAGCATCTGTGTATCATTTGCCAAAACTCTATCAATCATTTTCAAACTATCTAGACTTCCTAGAGCGAGGACTGTAAAAGAGGAGACCTTATGAATATATGGGAAACTTTAGGGATAGAGCCAACGACTGACGTCAAGCTTATTAGAAGGCGTTATGCTGAATTGGTTCGGCTCTATCACCCAGAAGACCAACCAGAAATTTACCAAGAAATTGTTGAAGCTTACCAAAAAGCCTTGACTTATGCGAGGTCTAGAAACACAAGACCAGAAAATAGTCTAAGAAAAGCGAGTGACTCTCAAGAAGCTACTGAACTTGAAGAAGAGGAAGATGAAAAACCTAACTCTAGTCTCAACTTTGAAAACTTGACTGAAGAAACGAAGACTGAGAACGAAGAGTCCGAAAGATCTAGTCTTGATTTCAGTGATTATCAGCAATCAACTGATAAAACCAGCGATTCCTTTAACTTTGAAACCTTTAAAGCGGAAGAGGATGAGCAAAAGTCCACCCTTGACTTTAGTGACTATGATGAGGAAGTTCAGCTAAATGGAGATTCTGAAGAAAGAGCTAAGAATACCCTCAACTTTGAAACGTTTGGTGACGAAGAGAACCGTGGGCAAGAAGGATTAACAAGGTCTACTCTTGACTTTAGCGGTTATAATGAAGAAACTTATCTGATCCGAAATGCGATTGAAAGTATTGTTAAAAATGATGATTACAGTCCAGAAGAACAAGAGCATCTATGGCGTCAGTTCTTTCATCAGTATCAATATGATATGGACATTGTTCAATCCGTTTTAGAGGAAATGGATGTTTATATTTTTAACAAACCGGAGCAATTCTCTATCCTTATTCCCTTGCTGGAAGACTATATACCTGACTTTAAGTACTGGGGCTATTACTATAAACTGAAGTATTGGAAAGTTAAAAGAGATATAGCAGAAGAGGAAGGCAGTTCGCTTGAAAGCGCACATGAAGCCACTGAAGAATTCTATTATTCTTATCAACTTTGCCAAAAAATTCTCCAAGATTCTAACCAAGCAAATCAATTGAGCTCTTGGATAGAGTTTTTCAAGCACCCCTATCTGAGCTTTATGGTCTTAGATCAAGTAAATCAGAATCGTCAAATAATCAAGAGTGTTCCTGTTTTAACCTATATTCTTGAAAAAAACCGACAAGTCATGTATGAAGAGGATTATCCACTCTTGGATGACTTGGCTCATTACTTAGAGCAACTAAAAGAAGAATTCGGGGAAAATGTTGACTTTAGTCACTACTCTCTAGATAATCCAGATGAAGTTGAGGCGGCCTTTTATGAACTGCTCCATGCTCGCTATCAAGACGAATACAAGCTTTTACGTGATTGGCAATATCTTTTTGAATCAGTCAAAGATCATACTCTCCTACTTTATTTGTTAGAAAAAGTGGACGTCTATCCTTTAACCAATGCGAAAGTGTTAGCCCTCGTTCTCCAATTTGTAGAGCGTTACAGTGATGAGGAATCAAATCCATATCTGAAAAAGCTTCACTTCTGGAAGAGTGTCCAGTCTTATCCTTCAGTGGTGGAGGAGTACGCACTAGATAAAAAAGAAAATTTTGACTACTGGTACAATGAAGGTTATCTCTATATTGATAAGCTTGCCAAGAGTGATGAAGATATCAATGATTGGGAGAAGTGGAAAAGCTACTTTAAAGGAAGACCACGCATTCTAACGGTTTTGCTTCAACAGATCTATAAGGAGTACCATCGGTTTACAGACGGAGAGCTCTTGAGATATGTTTTAACTCCTTTTCCGACCTCTAAAATGGCTAGCCAAATGATGACGGAAGAGACAGACCAGAAACTAGAAGAGATGACAGCCTATGCCTATGAACTTTGTCATCCAAAGGTCAAGTTATCTTATTCGGATTGGAAAAAAAGACAGGTCTTTAAAAATAAGTTTCTTCAGATATTCTTTAACCTCTTTACGATTGTGAGTCTGATACTCAGTGTTCTAGAGGAACCTGGTTATAATTCATGGGTTCATGCTGGTATGTTGTCTCTCTTTTACGTCTATATGCTAAAACTAAGGCAAACACCGATTGAGGAAGGAGTGACAGCTAGGGGTTCAAAACGAAAATTCTACCATAGTCCCCATCCATGGTTCCTATTCATCTTGCTATTGCTCCTCGTCCTTCCATTCTTACCGTTTGGTCTCATTGGGGCCCTTATGTTCATTACATTTTTCTGTCTTATCGATGGCTTCCAGGTGAGTCAAGGGCTGAAGTGGGATTATTCTTTGGATAAGCTGATTCCTATCGGTATCTTTCTTTCTGCTGGCTTCTTATCTGCTTTGGTAAATCGAAGCCAGATCATTTCCGGAGTTGCAATGATGTACTTCCATATTTTTGCAATCCTTGTGATTTGCTTGTCTTTTACACGATTTAGTCCCGGATTTCCAACATCTCTGAAAAAAATTCTCCTTCCAGCAATCTTGGGAATTCTACTCTTTCAAATGTTGCCTTACATTCATAACCGTTTAGACATCTTTAATCCGTATATTCTACGAAATGAGACTCTGACCATAACGGTTGTCCTCTTGTTAAATGGAATTGCCTTGTCTTATTTTACAAAGGAACAAGGTTTCATGATTGGTGTGAAGAAGGTCTTTATGATTTATGGATTGCAAATCTTTATTTTCCTAAGAAGACTGTTGCGAATCCTATTCAAACTTATACCTGATTTTAGCAAAGTTTATTTTGAAAAAGACCTGTTAATCTTGAATAGCGAATTTGCTTTCTACTTCCTCGAGGGACTCTTTGTCCTTATCATGCTTTTCCTTATTCGCAATATACGCAAGGAAAATCGCAAAAGTTCTGCATAGAATGAAATCCTAGAGAAGAGGACTCTAGTTCAAGTTCCTAGTAAATTTTTCTGAATAAAGGTATAATGGAACTATTCAAATGAAAGAGGTAATGAAAATGGCTTCAAAAATGCTACACACTTGCTTGCGAGTAGAAAATCTTGAAAAATCAATCGCATTCTATCAAGATGCTTTTGGTTTTAAAGAGTTGCGTCGTAAGGATTTTCCAGATTATGCTTTCACGATTGTCTATCTAGGACTTGATGGTGATGACTACGAGTTGGAATTGACCTATAACTATGACCACGGACCTTATGTGGTAGGAGACGGCTTTGCTCATATCGCCCTCAGTACACCAGACCTTGAGGCACTTTACCAAGAACACAGTAACAAAGGCTATGAGGTTACAGAGCCAAAAGGCCTACCTGGAAACCCACCAAACTATTACTTTGTCAAGGATCCTGATGGTTACAAGGTCGAAGTGATTCGTGAAAAATAATCAAGTACAGTCAAGTAGAATGTTCGTTTTCTACTTGACTTTTTTACTTTGAAAGAGTATACTAATACAAATTTAACCTTTAAGGGGAGTCCAGAGAGACTCACAAGGTGTCAGATAAAAGGGATAGAGAACTCTCTGGGGAGACTTTTTAGGTGTGCGCATGAGTTCTATCCTATCTCGACTGAGACCTTGCAATAGCAAGGTCTTTTCTTTATCTGGTCCCCTTAAAATTTAAGGAGGAAAATCATGAATCCCACATGTAAGAAGCGTATGGGTGCCATTCGTTTGGAAACCATGAAGGTGGTTGCACAGGAGGAAATCGCGCCAGCAATCTTTGAATTAGTCCTAGAAGGGGAAATGGTTGAAGCCATGCGAGCAGGCCAATTTCTCCATCTACGCGTGCCTGATGATGCCCATCTCTTGCGCCGTCCGATTTCAATTTCGTCTATTGACAAGGCTAAGAAGCAGTGTCGCCTCATTTATCGGATTGAAGGTGCTGGGACCGCTATTTTTTCAACATTAAGTCAGGGAGATACTCTTGATGTAATGGGACCTCAGGGAAATGGTTTTGACTTGTCTGATTTAGACAATCAGAGTCAAGTTCTCCTCGTTGGTGGTGGGATTGGTGTTCCACCCTTGCTCGAGGTAGCCAAGGAATTGCATGCGCGGGGGGTGAAACTAGTAACAGTTCTTGGTTTTGCTAATAAGGATGCTGTCATACTCGAAAAGGAATTGGCCCAATATGGTCAGGTCTTTGTTACGACAGATGATGGTTCTTATGGTATCAAGGGAAATGTGTCAGTCGTCATTAATGACTTAGACAGTCAATTTGATGCTGTTTACTCATGTGGAGCTCCAGGAATGATGAAGTACATCAATCAAAGGTTTTATGACCACCCAAGAGCCTATCTATCTCTAGAATCTCGTATGGCTTGCGGGATGGGGGCCTGCTATGCCTGCGTTCTAAAAGTGCCAGATAGTGAGACTGTCAGTCAACGCGTCTGTGAAGATGGCCCTGTTTTCCGTACAGGAACAGTTGTATTATAAGGAGAAAGTCATGACTAACAAACGTTTACAAGTTTCTCTACCGGGCTTGGACTTGAAAAACCCCATCATACCAGCATCAGGCTGTTTTGGTTTTGGCCAAGAGTATGCCAAGTACTATGATTTAGACCTTTTAGGCTCTATTATGATCAAGGCGACAACACTTGAACCCCGTTTTGGCAATCCAACTCCTAGAGTAGCAGAGACGCCTGCTGGTATGCTCAATGCAATCGGCTTGCAAAATCCAGGTTTAGAAGCTGTTTTAGCTGAAAAGTTGCCTTGGCTGGAAAGAGAGTATCCTACGCTTCCCATCATCGCCAATGTAGCAGGCTTTTCAAAACAAGAGTACGCTGCCGTTTCTCGAGGAATTTCTAAGGCTGCAAATGTAAAAGCTATCGAGCTCAATATCTCTTGTCCTAATGTGGATCACGGCAATCACGGACTTTTGATTGGGCAAGATCCGGATCTAGCTTATGAAGTGGTAAAAGCAGCTGTGGAAGCCTCTGATGTACCAGTTTATGTTAAGTTAACCCCTAGTGTAACAGATGTTGTAACCATTGCTAAAGCCGCAGAAGATGCAGGAGCAAGTGGGTTAACCATGATCAATACCCTTGTCGGTATGCGCTTTGACCTCAAAACTAGAAAACCAATCCTAGCCAATGGTACAGGTGGAATGTCAGGCCCAGCAGTTTTTCCGGTCGCCCTCAAACTCATTCGTCAAGTCGCCCAAACCACAGACCTCCCCATCATTGGAATGGGGGGAGTGGATTCTGCTGAAGCTGCGCTAGAAATGTATCTGGCTGGTGCCTCTGCCATCGGAGTTGGAACAGCCAACTTTACCAATCCTTATGCCTGTCCTGATATCATCGAACATCTACCAAAAGTCATGGATAAATATGGCATTAGCAGTTTGGAAGATCTCCGTCAGGAAGTCAAAGGCAGTCTGAGATAAGCTAGGTCTTCCTTATCGTCAACAAGACATAGAATCTTCATCAATTTGTAATATTTCCGTCTATTAACTATGTTACAATAGGGTTTAGAAAACGTTATTGGAGCATTTAAATGAAACGATGGAAAGTGGCCCTAGTAAGTGCTAGCTTATTGGGGTGTTTTTTTACTGTAGTGGAGACAGCAAAAGCCGAAGAAGGTACTTGGCAAGGAAAGACATATCTCAAAGCAGACGGGAAACCAGCAACCAAGCAATGGCTTTTTGACCAAACGCATCAGAAGTGGTTTTATCTTAAAGAAGATGGTCAACGTGCAGAAAACGGTTGGTTGACAGTTGGTGATAAGGATTACTATTTTAATGAAGCTGGAAAATTAGCTACGAAAACGTGGGTTGGCCAGTACTATGTGACTGAAAGTGGTGCTAAAGCCAAGGAACAGTGGGTATTTAATCAGGAACAAGAATCATGGTATTATCTCAAGTCTGATGGTCAGAAAGCTCAAAATGAGTGGATTCAACAAGGTCAGGAAAAATATTACCTTAAAGAAGATGGGAAAATGGCCAAAGATGAGTGGATCACTCAAGGTGAAGACCAGTACTATGTCAATTCTCAAGGGAAAATCTTAAAAAATACCTGGCTTGGCTCTCACTACCTATCTGATAAAGGAAATAAGGTAAAACAGGCTTGGATCTATGATGCTAATTATAGCAGTTGGTTCTACCTGAAAGCGGATGGCAACTACGCAGAAAACGGTTGGCAAACAGTTAAAGGGAAAGATTATTACTTCAAACAGGGTGGTTATCTGGCTACAAATACCTGGCTTGGAAAATCTTATGTAACTTCAAGTGGCCATAAGGCGAAAACAAGCTGGATTTTTGATAAAAATTACGAATCATGGTTCTATCTCAATGCCGAAGGCGACTATGTAGAAAAAGGCTGGCAAACAATTGATGGAAAAGATTACCATTTCAAATCAGGTGGCTATCTTTCTACAGAAAGTTGGATTGACCGCTTCTATGTTGCTAAGAGTGGTGCCAAACTAAAATCAGAGTGGTTTTTTGATAAGAATTACCAGTCTTGGTTCTACCTGAAAGAGGACGGAACCTATGCTGAAAAAGGTTGGAAAACCATTAAAGGCAAGGATTACCATTTCAAATCAGGCGGCTACCTTTCTACAGAAACTTGGATTGACCGCAGTTATGTGACGACCAGCGGAGCAAAAGCAGGAAAGGGCTGGCTCTTTGATAAGAAATATAACTCTTGGTTCTATATTAAGGCTGATGGAAATTACGCCAATAAAGAATGGCTCTGGGATAATGGCTACTATTATCTAAAATCAGGCGGCTACATGGCCACAAGTGAGTGGGTTTGGTACAAGAATAATTGGTTCTACCTCAAGTCGAATGGGAAGATGGCAGAAAAAGAGCTGATTTATGATTCAGTTAACCAAGCTTGGTACTATCTCAAATCAGGTGGCTATATGGCACAAAATGAAACTGTAGATGGTCATACCTTGGATGCCTCAGGTAAATGGCATGTTGCGGATAAAACCAAGTATTATAAGGTAAAACCTATCACAGCTTATGTCTATAGTGCATCTGGAGAAATTTTGAGTTACATTAACCAAGGAAGCATCGTTTCACTGGACAGCTCGACCCGTAAAGGAGGCAGACTTGCAGTTTCGATTTCTGGCTTGTCTGGCTATATGAATCAAAGTGATTTGACAGCAGTAGATGAAGGAAGCGAGTTTATCCCACATTATACTAGTGATGGGAAATTCCTCTACCATGAACTCTCTCCTTATACGAGTATCAAAGTAGCTCCACACACTTCTGCTATGGTTATTGGTAAGAAGTACTACTCAACTGACGGGGAGCATTTTGATGGCTTTACCATTAAAAATCCTTTCCTCTATAAAAACTTGAGAGAACCAAGTAATTATAGTGCAGCTGAGTTGGATAAACTGTATTCGATGATGAACTTGCAGGATAGTCCTCTCGCAGGTAAAGGAGCGACTTTCAAAGAAGCTGAGGAACGCTACGGTGTCAATGCCCTTTACTTGATGGCACATAGTGCCCTTGAAAGTGCTTGGGGACGCAGTCAAATTGCCAGAGATAAGAACAACTTCTTTGGTATTGCCGCTTATGATACGAGCCCATATCTCTCAGCCAAGAGCTTTGATAATGTGGATAAAGGAATCCTTGGAGCGGCCAAGTGGATTCGTGAGAACTACATCGACTATGGCAGAGACCACCTTGGAAATAAAGCAACTGGAATGAATGTTCGCTATGCTTCCGATCCATACTGGGGTGAGAAGATAGCTAGCATCATGATGACCATCAATAGCAAACTTGGTGGGAAAGACTAATCAAAAGAAATCAACGATAACTGCTGCAAAGTGGTTATCGTTTTTTTAATAGACAATGAGTTGATTGAATAGCTTTACAAACTTGAAATTTATCAAACAATATATTAAAATATAAAATAAATTATTTATAATTCAAGGAGTTTAAAATGAAGAAATCAATGATAGTCGGGCTTATCATTTTTATTGCTTTAGGTTTGGCAACAGGATACTATTTCTTATCTTATGCGCCTCATCAAGCTGCTGTAACTAAGTTTGAAGATGTAGTAAAGGATTTAAATGAAAAGAATAAAGAAGTTGAAGATCAAATAGCTGAGGCTGAAAAGATTATTGATAATGATGAAGAACCTCTTGATTCTAAGACATTGGAAGAATTGAAATCAACTATAAAGGATAGCAAAGATTCACTTCGTAAAATACCAGATATTGAAAAACAAACTGAGCAAATTGAAAAACAAATTGAAGAATTAAGTCAACCATTAGATTATAGTGAAACAAAAAAGAATTTATCTGACAAACAGACTCATTATCAAAATAGCATTCTTCAATTAAAACAAATTACAAATCCTTCAAGTTCTTTTATTGAAGAAAGGCTCAAAGAAATTGATTCAATTACTGGAGTACAATCTGTTACGGAGGATAATGACCCTAATAAAAAATTAAATAAACAAGGTGGGTATACAGCGTCTGTATATTTTGTTGACAAGCAAGTGACTGAATCTGTAGAAGGTTCAGATATTGTTCAAAAAGGCAATGATGTTGGAGGAAATATAGAGGTTTATAAGACAAAAGAAGATGCAGAAAAACGCAATACTTATATCAGTGCTTTTGATGGAACTGCTTTAAATCCCGGATCACACTATGTTTATGGAACTGTATTAATTCGCACTTCTCACCATTTAACAGGAACGCAACAGAAAGAACTGACCGAGAAAATCTACAATAAACTAATTGAACTGAATAATTAAATAATTGGATAGCTATTTGTTTTATTGAAGTAAGATACAGTCAAAAAGCCGTTGGAAAACGGTTTTTTGTTATAATTAAACTAAGAATTTAGAATTAAAGGAGAACATCATGACTTTTGAAGAAATCCTGCCTGGATTAAAGGCCAAGAAAAAATATGTACGAATTGGTTGGGGAGGGGCTGAAAACTATGTGCAACTCTTTGACACTATCGAGCAAAACGGGGTTGCACTTGAAGTGACGCCTTATTTCCTCATCAACGTGTCAGGAGAAGGGGAAGGTTTTTCCATGTGGAGTCCGACACCTTGTGATGTTTTGGCGACGGATTGGGTAGAAGTGCATGACTAGACGTGTATTGATTACAGGAGTGAGTTCAGGTATTGGACTGGCTCAAGCTCGCCACTTTTTAGAGAATGGCTATCAAGTTTATGGAGTTGACCAAGGTGAAAATCCACTTTTTCAGGGCGATTTCCACTTTTTACAGAGGGATTTGACATTAGACTTGAAACCTGTTTTTGACTGGTGCCCTCAGGTGGATGTTTTGTGCAATACTGCTGGAGTTTTGGATGATTATAAACCGCTTTTGGAACAATCAGCACAGGAAATTCAAGAGATTTTTGAAATCAACTATGTGACTCCAGTTGAGATGACACGACATTATTTGACGCAAATGCTGGAAAGAAAAAAGGGAATCATTATCAATATGTGTTCTATTGCTTCAAACCTAGCAGGAGGTGGTGGACACGCCTATACTTCCTCTAAGCATGCCTTGGCTGGATTTACCAAGCAGTTGGCTCTAGACTATGCTGAAGCTGGAATTCAGGTCTTTGGGATTGCTCCAGGTGCTGTCAAGACGAGCATGACTGCTGCCGACTTTGAACCAGGTGGCTTAGCGGACTGGGTGGCTAGTGAAACGCCTATCAAGCGCTGGATTGAGCCAGAGGAAATAGCAGATCTTACACTTTTTCTAGCAAGCGGAAAAGCAAACGCCATGCAAGGACAAATCCTGACAGTGGATGGTGGCTGGTCTTTGAAGTAGGAGGAGATTTATTGAAAAAGATAGATTTTATAACTAGATTAAAGTCCCTTACCTCTTATCTAGCTAAAAACAAGTTTTATTTTTCATTTATAATATTATTTACAATATGTGGAATGTGTGTTTTTTTTAATATTACCATAGGAATCATTTTATTTCTTGTGATTTTTATTATAAATATATTTCTTTGTAAAAAATATTATAGTTGGACTGCTACCATAATAGAAATATTATATGAGATTAATTTTTCTTTATTATTGATAATAAATTTTTTCCCAACAAGGAGTTATTTGAGTAGCTATAACATTATATATTTAGCAGGGATATTATTTTACACGATTTTACAGTCATATTTTTTAGCTGGTAGAAAAAAAGAAATTTTAAATAGTAATCAATTATTTCTGGAATTATTCAGAAGGACATGGATAGATTATAAAAAAAACCAGTATTCTAAAAAGAATAAAAATTATTTATTTGTCGTAATATATATTATAAGTCTTATATTCTATGCCATAATAGTGGGAGATTATATGCTAAATTCAGAGGATATCAGAGCGGATTTTCAAAATATTTATATTCTGATACTCTCTTTATATATAGTAACTCTAATATCGTTAGCTGCAAATAGGTATTTTGATAGAAGAGATGAAACAAATATATTTACTATAATACTTCCTGAAATCCCTATTATTTATCTTATAGCGAATACTGGGATATCACAAAACTCAATGATTTCATGGGTTGCTATTACCACACTTTCAAGTTTTGGACTTTTTATTTTTGATAGGAGAGAAATCAAAACTATTACCGAATTTTTAAACTATGATAAGTTTAGTTGGAAAGAATACAAAAAATTAAAAAACTATACAATATTTTTATTGTTTTTACCATTAATTTACATATTTTTGTCTTTTATAGAAAAAGTTGAACAACATAAAATTTTTAATTCACCAGCTTCGCCATTAAGAAATCAATATTCTATTCAATTCATATTAAAGTTTGTGTCTTTTATTCTTATATTTGTTTTTGCAGAATATATAGCTCAGAAATTACTTACTTTCGTCCTATCTAAAAAATTTAAAAGTTTGAAATATATTAGGAACAGCGGCTATTATTATGGAATTAGTAAAGGAAAAATTGCCAGTCATCCTACTATTATAGTTATTGGGAATAATATTTACTTTGTCAAAGGAAAGCAGGCTAAATTATTTTCTAAACAAGATGTATTGGATAGTTATAAAATTTCTTTGAATAACTATCTAAAAAGCTTAGTAAAGTATAACTCGTCAAAATATTTCGATGTTAAAAAGGGGAAAAATAATAATTTAAAAGATTTGATGATGGGTATTTTCATATATTTAATGTTGATAGTTGTTTTAGTTTCAGGTTTCTTACATCTTAATTCGATTGTTGAAAAGTCATATGTTGAAGGATACTATTATAAGATGAAAGAATCTACATTTTCTTTTGAAAATGATCAAATAATGATAAAAAATGATAGATTGTATGTTAATCAAGATCATAGTATACCGTATGATTTTAATATATATAAAGATTCGTACAAAGATAAAATAACTTATTACAGT
Organism: Streptococcus mitis ATCC 6249; assembly: GCF_000146585.1. Classification (GTDB taxonomy): domain Bacteria; phylum Bacillota; class Bacilli; order Lactobacillales; family Streptococcaceae; genus Streptococcus; species Streptococcus mitis_AZ. The sequence goes on from NZ_GL397179.1 coordinate 916,926, forward strand.
GATAAAAAAATATTAAATTTTAATGATACCTCCTATTTATATGTTGATCGTTGTAGTAATTTATATGGGGCTTTAAAAGTATCAGGAATTTCGAATGATAAAATTTTTATAAATCAAGATTTAATTGATCCAATTTTTTATGGTAGTTTAAAAGATGTGTTTTTTGTTAAATTTAAACTTAATGGTTTTAATAATAGTTTTATATACACCCATATTCAAATTACCTCAGATATCGATGATATAATAAAGAATTTTGAAGATGAAGGAGTATGTTATAGCAAAAAAACTTTAGGGAGCTTAACTAGATTTACTATTTATAATGATTCTAGTATGAAGAAAATAAAGTATTTGATTATCGTGGAAAATGATTTTATAGCTTCGATAAATTTTATACAGAGCGTCAATTATCATGATCTGGAAAAGATTTTATTGCAGTTAAATGTAGATATTTCTAAGTAGAACAATTAGTATTGTTTCATCACGAATTAAATGGGATTAGGATATGGAAATCAAAAAACACTTTGGAGTCTATGCTGTTTGCTTTGAAAATGGGAAGTTACTCTGCATTGAAAAAACGAGGGGCCCTTATCAACATCGTTATGATTTGCCCGGAGGCAGTCAGCAACTTGGTGAAGGATTGACGGAAACGCTGATTAGAGAAGTTATGGAAGAGACAGGATTTACTGTTAGAAGCTATTCCAATCCTCGAATCTACAATGTTTTCGTCAGGGAAGAGTTAACAAATTTTACTGTTCACCATATCATGGCATTTTATGATATTGAGATAAACAAGAAGGAAGCTCAAGTTACGATTTCGGAAGCTGTGTCTGATGGTGCGAATGATTCACTTGGATATGTTTGGATGGATATTCAAAAAATCACAGAAGAAAATGCATCGCCATTAGTCTTGAAGGTTAAGTCTGAATTATTAGGATTTCCGGAACTGGACAAGACTTCTTACATGAATTGGAAGGTGAATAATGAGAAACCAACTTGCCCTTAGTGGCGAACAAATTGTTGCAAAAGTTTACCCACAACTATTGCATCATGTTGGCATAATTCGTGGAGAATACTTACTGAGAGAGCTCAATCAAAATATTCTCTTATCAAGTTGTCAGCAATTTGTAAAAGATTATCTAGACACCATTTGCTCCTTGTACTCAGATGAAGAGGTTTGGTATCGTTTTTCAGAGTTAACAAATACAGAAGCTAATTGTTTAGAGGGGACTAAAGAGCATTTTGATGAAAATCATCCCTTGTTTGGTTATAGAGGAACTAGGCGCTTGCTGGCGTGTCCTGATGAATTTCAGGCTGAAGCACATGTCGTTACAGAAGTTTATCAAACCAATCCCAATCTGTCTGTTATCTTTCCTTTTGTCAATGATGCTAAGCAGTTAAAGCAAGCTATAAGGGTATTACGTCAGCATGGTTTTACTGGAAAAGTCGGCACAATGATTGAATTACCTTCAGCTTATTTTGACTTGGACAGGATACTGGAAACGGGTATTTCAAAGATTATAGTTGGAATGAATGATTTGACTTCTTTTGTTTTTGCGACTGTGAGAAACAGTCAATGGCATGATATGGAAAGTCCAATAATGTTAGATATGCTAAGACAGATGCAGGATAAAGCAAGGATAAAAAAGATTGACTTTGCTGTAGCAGGCTATCTGAATGTTTCTTTCATAGAAAAAATGAATCAGTTGGGTATCAAGTGCATTATCCACTACAGTTCTATTCCAGAGATTTTTGATTTAGAAATTAACCATCCAGACCACCTCAAACGTGTAAAAGAAGAAGTAAAAAATTACAAAGGAGCAACCCATGACACCGCAAGAAATGTGGAATGCCTATAAGCGAATCAACCCCTTTATCGGTGATGAGATAGACGCCTGGGCTTTTGGAGTGGAAGCTGATCTCTTGGCAGATTTGGTTTTAAAAGGTGAAAAGACGGCAACTGCATCAGCCTATGATCTTTATGCAGTCGATAACGAACCCCTTCCGCGAGAAGGGACCTTCGATGTCATTTTAGACAGTCAAAATCAGGCTGTCTGCATTGTCGAAATTACAAAGGTTTCTGTCGAATCCTTTAATCAAGTTTCTGCTGAACATGCCTTTAAGGAAGGGGAAGGTGACAAATCCCTCGCCTATTGGCGTCAGGTTCATGAGGACTGTTTCGCCGAGTGGCTGAGAGAGGCAGGACTAACTTTTACACCTGACAGCAAAGTTGTATTAGAAGAATTTCGTAAAGTCTACCCTCTATAGAACGCTAGGAGGAAGAAAGTTTTGGAAATCACCGTCCAATCCTTTTTTCTTAAGCAAAACATGATATAATAAGTTTGTTTGAATAAGAGTAAAACTCTTAAACTTAGAATAGGAGAAAACTATGCAAGCAGTTGAACATTTTATTACGCAATTTGTTCCTGAACATTATGATTTATTCTTAGACTTGAGTCGTGAGACCAAGACCTTTTCTGGGAAGGTGACCATCACTGGTCAAGCCAAGAGTGACCGTATTTCCCTTCACCAAAAGGACTTGGAAATTGCTTCTGTAGAAGTTGCGGGTCAAACTCGTCCATTTACAGTTGACCATGACAATGAAGCCCTTCATATCGAGCTGGCTGAGCCAGGTCAAGCTGAATTGGTTGTCGCATTTTCAGGAAAAATCACAGACAACATGACAGGGATTTACCCTTCGTACTATACAGTGGATGGTGTCAAGAAGGAAGTCTTGTCTACACAGTTTGAAAGCCACTTTGCGCGTGAAGCCTTCCCATGTGTAGATGAGCCAGAAGCCAAAGCAACCTTTGATCTCGCTCTTCGCTTTGACCAAGCAGCAGGTGAGTTGGCCTTGTCAAACATGCCTGAGATTGATGTGGATAACCGCAAGGAAACAGGTATCTGGAAGTTTGCGACAACACCTCGCATGTCATCTTACTTGTTGGCTTTTGTTGCTGGTGACTTGCAAGGGGTGACTGCTAAAACCAAGAATGGTACCCTCGTAGGTGTCTATTCAACCAAAGCTCACCCATTATCTAATCTTGATTTCTCATTGGACATCGCCGTTCGCTCAATCGAGTTTTACGAAGATTACTACGGAGTCAAGTACCCAATCCCTCAATCTCTTCATATCGCTCTTCCTGACTTCTCAGCAGGTGCAATGGAAAACTGGGGTCTGGTGACCTACCGTGAAGTTTACTTGGTTGTGGATGAGAACTCAACCTTTGCTAGCCGTCAACAAGTTGCCCTTGTCATCGCCCACGAGCTTGCTCACCAATGGTTTGGAAACCTCGTGACTATGAAATGGTGGGATGACCTTTGGCTTAATGAAAGCTTCGCCAACATGATGGAATACGTCTGTGTCGACGCCATCGAGCCAAGTTGGAATATCTTTGAAGACTTCCAAACAGGTGGTGTGCCGGGAGCACTTAAACGTGATGCGACTGATGGCGTTCAGTCTGTCCACGTCGAAGTTAAACACCCAGACGAAATCAATACCCTCTTTGACGGAGCTATCGTCTATGCCAAAGGAAGCCGTCTCATGCACATGCTTCGTCGTTGGCTAGGTGATGCTGATTTTGCTAAAGGTTTGCATGCTTACTTTGAAAAGCACCAATATGGAAATACCATTGGTCGTGACTTATGGAATGCCCTTGGACAAGCATCAGGGCGTGATGTCGCAGCCTTCATGGATTCTTGGTTGGAACAACCTGGTTATCCAGTTCTCACTGTCAAAGTTGAAAATGATGTCTTAAAGATTTCACAAAAACAATTCTTCATCGGTGAGCACGAAGACAAGAACCGTCTCTGGGTTGTACCACTGAATAGCAACTGGAAAGGCTTGCCAGATACACTCGAAACTGAAAGTATCGAAATCTCTGGCTACGCCGCTCTTCTTGCTGAAAATGAAGGAGCTCTTCGTCTCAACACTGAAAATACAGCCCACTACATTACCGACTATCAAGGAGACTTGTTAGAAGCTGTTCTTGCTGAGCTAGAGACACTTGATAACACAAGCAAACTGCAAATTGTTCAAGAACGTCGTTTGTTGGCTGAGGCAGGTCATATTTCTTATGCTGATTTGCTCCCAGTCCTTGATAAACTAGCTAAGGAAGAGTCTTACTTGGTAGTTTCAGCTGTATCTCAAGTGATTGCTGCCCTTGAGCGCTTTATCGATGAAGGAACAGCAACTGAGAAAGCCTTTAATACACTCGTTGCTAAATTGGCTCGTCACAACTATGACCGTCTTGGTTTTGAAGCCAAAGATGGAGAATCAGATGAGGATGAATTGGTTCGTCAGTTGGCTGTTTCTATGATGATTCGTTCCAATGATGCAGAAGCTAGTCAAGTTGCTAGCCAAATCTTTGCAGCTCACAAGGAAAATCTTGCAGGACTTCCAGCAGCAATCCGTGCTCAAGTTCTCATCAATGAAATGAAAGACCATGAGACCAAGGATTTGGTCGCAACTTATCTGGACCTATATACTCATGCGACGGATGCGGTCTTTAAACGCCAGTTGGCAGGAGCTATTGCATATAGTACAGATGCCGACAATATCCAAACCCTGATTGGCTCATGGAAGGATAAATTTGTAGTGAAACCACAAGACCTTTCTTCATGGTACCTCCAATTCCTCGGACACCAAGCTACCCAAGAAACTGTTTGGGTATGGGCGCGTGAAAATTGGGATTGGATTAAGGCAGCTCTTGGTGGGGATATGAGCTTTGATAGCTTTGTTATCTTCCCATCGCATATCTTTAAAACAGAGCAACGCTTGGCAGAGTACAAGGCCTTCTTTGAACCACAACTCTCTGACCTTGCGCTTAGCCGCAACATTCGTATGGGGATCAAGGATATCGCAGCGCGTGTTGACTTGATTAAACGTGAGAAAGCAGCAGTAGAAGCTGTTGTAGCCCAATATGCTAAAGCTTAATTCATTCGAAATGTAAATAAAAAACTCAACTTTCTCTCTAAAAACAAGAGAGAGTTGAGTTTTTTTTAAGGCAATTTTGGTATAATAATCATGACAAGGAGGAGTTTCTGATGATAAAAATCTTATTAGTAGAAGATGACCTAGGTCTGTCAAACTCAGTATTTGACTTTTTAGATGATTTTGCAGATGTCATGCAGGTCTTTGATGGAGAAGAAGGTCTCTACGAAGCAGAAAGTGGCGTTTATGACTTGATTCTGCTTGACCTGATGTTGCCTGAAAAAAATGGTTTCCAAGTCTTGAAAGAATTGCGCGAAAAGGGAATTACGACACCAGTTCTTATCATGACTGCTAAGGAAAGTTTAGATGACAAGGGACATGGTTTTGAGTTGGGAGCGGATGACTACCTCACCAAACCTTTCTACCTAGAAGAACTCAAAATGCGGATCCAAGCCCTTCTCAAACGTTCAGGCAAGTTTAACGAAAATACCTTGACCTATGGGGATGTTGTCGTGAACCTTTCAACGAATGAAGTAAAAGTGGAAGATACTCCTGTGGAACTGCTCGGAAAAGAGTTTGAGTTATTGGTTTACTTCCTTCAAAATCAAAATGTGATTCTTCCCAAGACACAGATTTTTGACCGTCTATGGGGATTTGATAGCGATACGACTATTTCCGTTGTAGAAGTCTATGTTTCAAAAGTTCGTAAGAAACTGAAGGGAACAGCCTTTGCTGAAAATCTTCAAACCTTGCGTAGTGTCGGGTATATTTTAAAAGATGTTCAATAAACTAAAAAAAACATGGTATGCGGATGATTTCAGCTATTTCATTCGAAACTTTGGAGTGTTCACCCTAATCTTCTCTGCTATGACCTTGATTATCCTACAGGTCATGCACTCCAGTCTCTATACTTCTGTAGATGAAAAACTACAAGCCCTTAGTAGTAGTCCTCAAGCGGTCATTCAGTTAGCCCTGAATCGGGCAACTGAGGAAGTCAAGGATATTCAACCCGCAACTGCGGATGCCAGCAAGGCTGAAATCAAGCCCAATGTTAGCTCCAATACAGAAGTTTTGCTTTTTGACAAGGATTTTAACCAACTCTTACTGGGTAATCGCTTTTTAGGCTTGGACAAGATCAAGCTGGACAAGAAAGAGTTAAATCATATTCGCCAAATCCAAGTTGTCAACAGCTATGGTCTGGAAGAAACCTATCGAATGGTCTTGATGGAAACCAACTCTTCCACCGTATCAAGTAATGTCAAATATGCGGCGGTTCTAATCAATACCAGCCAGCTTGAGCAAATCAGCCAAAAACACGAGCATTTAATTGTTGTAGTCATGGCTAGTTTCTGGCTCCTGTCTTTAATTGCCAGTGTTTACCTGGCACGTGTCAGTGTCAAACCGCTATTGGAAAGTATGCAAAAGCAGAAATCCTTTGTTGAAAATGCCAGTCACGAACTGAGAACGCCTTTAGCCGTTTTACAAAATCGCTTAGAGAATCTCTTTCGAAAACCAGAGGCAACAATCATGGAATCCAGCGAAAGTATCGCTTCCAGTCTTGAAGAAGTTCGCAACATGCGCTTCCTCACGACCAATCTTCTCAACCTTGCACGTCGAGATGATGGAATCAAACCAGAAATAGCAGAAGTTTCTCCACAATTCTTTAAAACAACTTTTGCCAACTATGAGTTGATTGCTTCTGAAAATGATCGTGTTTTCAACTATGAAAATCGAATTTATCGTCCCTTCTTGACCGATCAGTTGCTCCTAAAACAACTCATGACCATTTTATTTGACAATGCCATCAAGTATACCGAAGAAGATGGGAAAATTGAGTTTGTAGTCTATGCTACAGATCGCCACCTCTATCTTACAGTAACGGATAACGGAATTGGAATTTCAGCTGCTGACAAGAAGAAAATCTTTGACCGCTTTTACCGTGTAGACAAGGCAAGAACTCGTCAGAAAGGTGGCTTTGGTTTGGGACTTTCTTTGGCTAAGCAGATTGTTGATGCCTTACGAGGAACGATTAGCGTAAAAGATAACAAACCTAGAGGAACAATTTTTGAAGTTAAGATTGCTATTCAATCTCCTTCAAAACGAAAGAATAAATAAAAAAGACAGTTAGATAACTGTCTTTTTAGATAACTAGAAAAGAGGTTGGTACCACTACCAACCTTTATTTTGAAAATTTTCGTTTCATTATCTTTCTTTGAAGTTGTAAAAGTGCGAAGCTTGTTGCAATAGCAGCGATAAATGATAAAGCTGTATTTAATTTTAAGGCTAAAAAGATAAAGCTAAAAAGCACCATAAAAATACAAAAACAAGCAATATTTACAAAAAATAAAATCTCTTTTAGGTTAGGGCCGACTGGGGCTTCAGGTGTGTAATCTTGATAAAGCGGAGTTTGTTTCGATTCGGGAGCTTGTTCAAACTCATAAGCTTCTAGTTTTCTTGCGGACATGATTCTCTCCTTAACAGTACATAACTATTTTATCATTTTTTATGCAGAGAATTATTACAGAATTGTTACAAAACTACTAAAGTCTCTTATCAACTTCTAAGTCGCTCTCTTGACACCTACAAGGGAAAATGGTAGCATGGATGTTACACTTAAAACAGATGACCTGACTTTCTCTTTTATAAATATACTGAGAAAGGTAAGGATAACTTATATAAATTGATAGCAAGCTGAGGCTTTTTCCTAAGATGATTTGTTGAGTTGCTACCTGGATACTTTTGAAGAGTATTGGTAGGAGTTGTTTTGAATGGATGGAAGGACAGCGATTCTGTCTATTGGTCTGGGTGGCTTTTAAACTACCTCTGGGAAATGTTAAAGGAGATAAGCATGTATCTTGCTATCAAAGAAATAGTACGAAACAAACTTCGATATAGTTTGATTTTAACTACCATTTTTCTTATCGCTTTCATGGTCTTTTTTATGACTAGTTTGGCTCTTGGTCTTGTGCGGAACAACCGAGCCGCTATTGATAACTGGCAAGCGACGGGGGTGGTTTTATCTGACTACGCAAATGATAATTTGACGGCATCTTTTATTCCTGAAAAGGACTACAAGGATAAGAGTTCTGAAGAGACTGCTCCATTGGGCTATATGTTTGCTGTAACCAATCTAGTCGATGGTAGTGAAAAGGTCAATGTTTCCATCTTTGCTCAAGAGTGGAATTCTTTTATCTCTCCGAGTTTGACGGAGGGTCGTTATCCTGAAGGAGATGATGAGGTTGTCGTGGATCAGTCCTTTGAGAACTATGGGATGAAGCTAGGCGATGCCATTCAGCTCAATGGAAGCGATTCAAGTTACAAGATCGTAGGCTTGACTCAAGGAAATAAATTTTTCACTGAGCCTGTTGTCTTTACGAGTCTGACAACTTATTGGACCTTACAAGGAACGGTGAAAGCCAATCGTTCTATCTCTGCCTTGGTATTGAAAAATGACATAGAAGTGGCTGGGGACGGACTGAAACAGATTTCTATTCCAAAAATGATTTCGAAAATTCCTGGTTACACACCTCAGGTGAATGTATTTTCAGGAATGATTCTTGCTATGATTGTCATCACAGGCTTGATTGTGGGTATTTTTGTTTATATCATTACCATCCAAAAACTAGGTCTTTATGGAATAATGCGAGCCCAAGGGATACAGATCAAAACCATTGTATGGTCTTTATTCTGTCAAATCTTCCTCCTAGCTGGTATGGGGATTGGATTAGCCTTGCTGGCTATTGGTGGAGTGATTTTAGTCTTACCAGCTACCTTCTTTTTCTACCCAAGCTGGATAGCTTACTCTGTCCTAAGCTTGGTAATTTCCTTGATGGCCCTTCTAGGTGGTGTCATTTCACTTCCACGCTTGCTAAAGGTGGACCCGATTACTGCAATTGCAGAGTGATAAGGAGAATAGTATGACAGCATTGATTGAAATGACTCAAGTGACAAAAACATACGGGGAAGGAAAGATGAAAGTCGTAGCTCTGCATGAGACGAATTTTCAGCTAAATGCGGGAGAGTTCGTGGCTATCGTCGGGCCTTCTGGCTCTGGCAAGACAACCTTTTTAACAACTCTAGGACAACTTCAGGAAGCATCGAGTGGAAAGATTCTAGTAAAGGGGAAGGAAACAGGCAGTTTGACGGAGAAGGAGAAAACAGATCTCCGTTTTAGAGAGTTTGGTTTCATTCTCCAGGCTTCAAACCTAATTCCTTTTCTAACAGTCAAGGAACAGCTGGACTTGATAGACAGACTGGATAAGGGAAAAAATAGTAAAAGTGACCGAAAAGAGCTCTTTGACCTGTTGGATTTGGAAAAAGTAAAAGATCATTATCCCAAGGCCCTATCGGGTGGCGAACGTCAGCGTGCGGCAATAGCTAGAGCGCTCTATAACAATCCAAGCATCGTACTTGCAGATGAGCCGACAGCCAGTCTGGATACCCAGCGTGCCTACCAAGTAACGGAGATGTTGGCTGCCATTGCCCACGAACAAGGTAGAGGAGTTGTCATGATTACACATGATACACGCCTTCTTGATAAGGTTGACCGTATTTATGTTATGAATGATGGCCACCTAGTTGAAAAAACACATGTATAAAAAAGAAAGTGGACGGTACTAGTTACTGTTCATCTTTTTATTGAAAGCTTTAAAAATGACTTTGACTTTTTATAAAACTCCTTGTATTCATAGCTGATTTTTGAGAATTGTGGTATAATTTTCCTTATGGAAAAGATTATCATTACAGCAACTGCTGAAAGTATTGAACAAGTTGAACAGTTACTCGAAGTTGGCGTAGATCGTATCTATGTTGGTGAGAAAGATTTTGGCCTTCGTCTGCCAACGACTTTTAGTCATGACCAATTGCGTGAGATTGCTAAGTTGGTTCATGAAGCAGGCAAGGAATTGATTGTCGCGGTTAATGCCCTCATGCATCAAGATATGATGGACCGTATCAAGCCCTTCCTAGACTTCTTGGAAGAAATCAAGACAGACTATATTACAGTAGGAGATGCAGGTGTCTTTTACGTAGTCAACCGTGATGGCTATTCCTTCAAGACTATTTACGATGCTTCAACTATGGTGACTAGCAGTCGTCAGATTAACTTCTGGGGTCAAAAGGCGGGTGCTTCTGAGGCGGTTTTGGCGCGTGAAATTCCATCTGCCGAACTCTTTAAGATGCCAGAGATTTTGGAAATTCCTGCTGAAGTATTGGTTTATGGTGCTAGTGTCATTCACCATTCTAAGCGTCCGCTCTTACAAAACTACTATAATTTTACGCATATCGATGATGAAAAGACGCGTAAACGTGACCTCTTCTTGGCAGAACCAAGTGACCCAGAAAGCCATTATTCCATCTTTGAAGATAATCATGGTACCCATATCTTTGCTAACAATGACCTTGATTTGATGACCAAATTGACTGAGTTGGTTGAGCATGGTTTCACTCACTGGAAGCTAGAGGGGCTCTATACACCTGGTCAGAATTTTGTAGAAATTGCTAAACTCTTTGTCCAAGCACGCAGCTTGATTCAAGAGGGGAATTTCAGTCATGACCAAGCCTTCTTGTTAGATGAGGAAGTGCGCAAGTTACACCCTAAAAACCGTTTCCTCGACACAGGATTCTATGATTACGATCCTGATATGGTTAAATAGGACATAAAAACCCGAAATAAAAATGTTCGGGTTTTTCCAGTGTATCCATGAAATAAAAACGGATACATGTTATAATAAAAATAGCTCTTTAATGGAGGTGTTTGAGTGGAAAATCTGAAGAAAATGGCAGGTATCAAGGCTGCTGAGTTTGTCAAGGATGGCATGGTAGTCGGTCTGGGAACTGGTTCTACTGCCTACTATTTCGTAGAAGAAATCGGTCGTCGGATTAAGGAAGAAGGTTTGCAGATTACTGCTGTAACGACTTCCAGTGTTACTAGTAAACAGGCCGAAGGTCTTAATATCCCGCTCAAGTCGATTGATCAAGTGGACTTTGTCGATGTGACGGTTGACGGGGCGGATGAAGTAGATAGCCAGTTCAACGGGATCAAAGGTGGTGGTGGTGCCCTTCTGATGGAGAAGGTTGTCGCAACGCCCTCAAAAGAATACATTTGGGTGGTTGACGAAAGCAAACTGGTAGAGAAACTAGGTGCTTTTAAATTGCCTGTAGAAGTGGTTCAGTATGGTGCAGAACAGGTCTTTCGTCGGTTTGAGCGAGCTGGCTATAAACCAAGTTTCCGTGAAAAAGATGGCCAACATTTTGTGACCGATATGCAGAACTTTATCATTGACCTAGCCTTGGATGTCATTGAAGATCCAATTGCCTTCGGACAAGAATTGGACCATATCGTTGGTGTCGTAGAGCATGGCTTGTTCAACCAAATGGTGGATAAGGTCATCGTTGCTGGACGAGACGGAGTTCAGATTTTAACTTCAACAAAAGCAAACTAATCAACATAATAAGGAGATACACTATGTCAAAATTTAATCGGATTCACTTGGTGGTACTGGATTCCGTGGGAATCGGTGCAGCACCAGATGCTAATAACTTTGTCAATGCAGGGGTTCCAGATGGTGCTTCTGACACACTGGGGCATATCTCAAAAGCTGTTGGTTTGAATGTGCCAAACATGGCTAAAATCGGTCTAGGAAATATTCCTCGCGAAACACCGCTGAAGACTGTACCAGCTGAAAGCAATCCAACAGGTTATGTAACAAAATTGGAAGAAGTATCTCTTGGTAAGGATACTATGACTGGACACTGGGAAATCATGGGACTCAACATTACCGAGCCTTTCGATACTTTCTGGAACGGATTCCCAGAAGAAATTTTGACGAAAATTGAAGAATTCTCAGGACGCAAGGTCATTCGTGAAGCTAACAAACCGTATTCAGGAACAGCTGTTATAGATGACTTTGGACCACGTCAAATGGAAACTGGGGAGTTGATTATCTATACTTCAGCTGACCCTGTTTTGCAAATTGCTGCCCATGAAGATATCATTCCTTTGGATGAATTGTATCGTATTTGTGAATACGCTCGTTCGATTACCCTTGAGCGTCCTGCTCTTCTAGGTCGTATCATTGCTCGTCCTTATGTGGGTGAACCAGGTAACTTCACTCGTACAGCAAATCGTCGTGACTTGGCCGTTTCTCCATTTGCACCGACTGTTCTCGATAAACTCAATGAAGCTGGTATCGATACTTACGCTGTTGGTAAAATCAACGATATCTTTAACGGAGCTGGTATCAATCATGACATGGGGCACAACAAGTCAAACAGCCACGGAATTGATACATTATTGAAGACCATTGGACTTGCTGAGTTTGAAAAAGGATTCTCCTTCACAAACTTAGTTGACTTTGATGCCCTTTACGGCCACCGCCGCAATGCTCATGGTTACCGTGATTGCTTGCATGAGTTTGATGAACGCTTGCCCGAAATTATCGCTGCCATGAGAGAGAATGATCTTCTTTTGATTACTGCGGACCATGGAAATGACCCAACCTATGCAGGAACAGACCACACTCGTGAATACATTCCACTTTTGGCTTACAGTCCTGCCTTTAAAGGAAACGGTGTCATTCCAGTTGGACATTTTGCAGATATCTCAGCGACAGTTGCGGATAACTTTGGTGTTGAAACTGCCATGATTGGGGAAAGTTTCTTAGATAAATTGGTGTAAGATGACGCGATATGCTTTACTTGTTCGGGGCATTAATGTCGGTGGGAAAAATAAAGTTGTCATGGCGCAACTTCGTCAAGAACTGACAGAGTTGGGACTGGAAAAGGTTGAGACCTACATCAACAGTGGCAATATTTTCTTTACTTCTACAGCTCCCAAAGCCCAATTGGTTGAAAAGTTAAAGGCTTTCTTTGAAGTCCATTATCCATTTATTCAGAGCTTTTCTTTACTGAGTCAGGATGATTATGAAGAAGAGCTGAATAATCTTCCTGATTGGTGGACCAAAGATTTGGCACGAAAGGATGTCCTCTTTTACACAGAGGGCTTGGATGTGGCTCAAGTGATCGAGAAAGTGAACAGTTTGGAACTGGAAGATGAAGTCGTTCATTTTGGAAGACTTGGGATTTTCTGGGGGAAATTCTCTGAAGAATCCTACTATGCAACTGCCTATCATAAGTACTTGCTCAAGATGCCTTTTTATCGCAACATCACCATTCGCAATGCTAAAACTTTTGACAAAATCGGTCAAATGCTAAAAAATTAATAAAGGAGACACAATGACGTTTTTAAATAAGATCAAGGAAACAGCTGCCTTCCTGAAATACAAGGGAATCCAAGCACCTGAGTTCGGTCTAATCCTTGGATCAGGTCTGGGAGAATTGGCAGAAGAAATCGAAAATCCAGTTGTAGTAGACTATGCAGATATTCCAAACTGGGGCCGTTCGACAGTAGTCGGACACGCTGGTAAATTGGTATATGGAGAACTTGCAGGTCGCAAGGTCTTGGCTCTTCAAGGTCGTTTCCATTTCTACGAAGGAAATCCTCTTGAAGTCGTGACTTTCCCAGTGCGTGTGATGAAAGTTCTCGGATGTGAAGGTGTCATTGTAACCAATGCTGCAGGAGGTATCGGCTACGGTCCTGGTACTTTGATGGCTATCTCAGACCATATCAATATGACGGGGCAAAACCCATTGATGGGTGAAAATTTGGATGATTTTGGTCCACGTTTCCCGGATATGTCTAAAGCCTACACTCCAGAATATCGTGCTACTGCCCATGAAGTGGCCAAAAAACTTGGTATCAAGCTAGATGAAGGTGTCTATATTGGTGTAACAGGTCCGACTTATGAAACCCCAGCAGAAATTCGTGCCTATAAGACATTGGGAGCAGATGCAGTTGGTATGTCTACTGTTCCTGAAGTTATTGTTGCAGCACACTCAGGCTTGAAAGTTCTCGGTATTTCATGTATTACTAACCATGCTGCTGGTTTCCAAGAAGAACTCAATCACGAAGAAGTTGTAGAAGTGACTGAACGTGTCAAAGGTGACTTCAAAGGCTTGCTTAAAGCGATTCTTGCTGAATTGTAATGAATACTTACCATAGAAAGGTAGGGTGAAGTGTTCTGATTTGAACACGAGCGGAAAGCTTTTCTAGAGACTCAGAAAGGAAGGGGAGTTCGGATTTGCATTGAACCTGAGCTGTTCTCTTCTATATCATAAAAATTAAGAAAGAAAGGAATTGAACCCACCCTAAAAGCAGTGAGAAAAAGACAGTTGGTCTAGCGAGCATCGCTCACTGCACCCAACTCCTATTTTCCCTTTGCTTTTTGACGGGTTTGGTATCTTTCTAAATATCAAATATAAATTAAAGAAAGGATGGGTAAACCGTATTTGCTGAACTGAATACGGGCGGAGAACTGTGTAAAAAAGATAAACTGTCTAACATCTGCGATGCTTCGTCAGTTTCCTATTTTTACTTTGTTCTCTGTCGCTATCCTAAATATACAATAAAGAAAGGTAGAGCAAGGTGTTCTAATTTGAACACGAGCGGAAAACTCGGAAAATAGATAATCTGATTGAGAAATCAGGATTTCTCGTCAGATTCCTAATTTTCAGTCGTTTTCTTGTCGCTCTTTGTATCATAAATTATGTCTATCCATATTGCTGCTCAGCAGGGTGAAATTGCTGATAAAATTCTTCTTCCGGGGGATCCTCTTCGTGCGAAATTTATTGCGGAGAACTTCCTTGAAGATGCTGTTTGTTTTAACGAAGTGCGTAACATGTTTGGCTACACTGGTACTTACAAGGGTCACCGTGTATCTGTCATGGGAACTGGGATGGGAATGCCATCCATTTCGATCTATGCCCGTGAGTTGATTGTGGATTACGGTGTGAAGAAATTGATTCGTGTGGGAACTGCTGGTTCTTTGAATCAAGATGTTCACGTCCGTGAATTGGTCTTGGCACAAGCAGCTGCGACTAACTCAAACATCATCCGCAACGACTGGCCACAGTACGATTTCCCACAAATTGCTAGCTTTGATTTGCTAGATAAGGCCTACCATATTGCAAAAGAACACGGTATGACAACCCACGTTGGGAACGTTTTGTCGTCAGATGTCTTTTACTCAAACTATTTTGAAAAGAACATCGAGCTTGGTAAATGGGGAGTTAAAGCTGTGGAAATGGAAGCAGCAGCTCTTTATTATCTTGCTGCCCAACACCACGTTGATGCACTTGCTATCATGACCATTTCTGATAGCTTGGTTAATCCAGATGAAGACACAACAGCTGAAGAACGCCAAAACACTTTCACCGATATGATGAAGGTCGGCTTGGAAACCTTGATTGCAGAGTAAACATCGTATTACTTTGAGATAAGGTTATTTCTAAGATTGATTCAAATGCTTTAATCTCAAATATATCAGTAATAATAAAGAAAGAGTTGAAAATCAGATTGCTGGAGCTATTGGTTTTCAACTTTTTTAGAACCCAGCTTAAGGAGAAATGTGATGGATAAAATTGAACAATTACAAGACTTGATAGATCAAAGCCAACGGATTGTTTTCTTCGGAGGAGCAGGAGTGTCAACCGAGTCCAATATCCCAGATTTTCGTAGTTCAGATGGTGTCTATAGTTATCAGTTAGGCCGTCATTTTA
The DNA here is from genome assembly GCF_000146585.1 of Streptococcus mitis ATCC 6249. Lineage (GTDB taxonomy): Bacteria > Bacillota > Bacilli > Lactobacillales > Streptococcaceae > Streptococcus > Streptococcus mitis_AZ. The sequence goes on from NZ_GL397179.1 coordinate 932,473, forward strand.
CGGCAGAGCAACTCGTTTCTCGGACCATGTTTGAGCGCTATCCAGAAGATTTTTTTGACTTTTATAAGAAATACCTGATTTATCCAGAAGCCAAGCCTAATGCTGCTCATACTTATCTAGCTGCTTTGGAAAAGACAGGTAAGCTAAAGGCTGTTGTGACACAAAACATCGATAGTCTTCATGAAATGGCTGGCTCCCAGAAGGTCTTTAAATTGCATGGGAGTGCGGACCGAAATTACTGCCTAGGTTGTCATCGTTTCTATGACTTAACTGCCTTTCTGGCCCTCGAGGGACCTGTTCCCCACTGCTTAGACTGTGGTAAGGTGGTCAAGCCTGACGTGACTTTGTATGAAGAATCACTTGATATGGATGTCTTTAGCCAAGCTGCACAAGCTATTCGGCAAGCAGACTTGCTGATTATTGGTGGGACTTCCTTGGTTGTTTATCCTGCAGCTAGCCTAGTAAACTATTTTTCTGGGACAAATCTGGTCCTTATCAATAAAACCAGTATTCCACAAGACAGCCAAGCTACATTGGTCATTGAAGGCAAGATTGGGGAAGTCTTTTCGAAATTGAGACAATAGAAGGATTTTAGAAGATAGCAACAAAATCTTGTTACTTGAAAGAGAAAACTATCTCATTTACTGACCACTATATCGCTCTTTGAGAGTTATTAAAAACTGGCTGAGAAAATCAAAACACCTTCATAAATATGATGAAGGTTGGTTTGGAAACCTTGATTACAGAGTAAATTTGTAATAGAAAATCCTGATTTCATTTGAAATCAGGATTTTTTCATGGATGCGATTTTTTCTGGGTCTGGTGTAACACGGAGGGTCTTTTGTCCAGTATAGGTCACAAAGCCGGGTTTGCCACCTGTTGGTTTGTTGAGTTTTTTGACTTCTATCATGTCAACCTGCACCAGATTTGACAGACGTCCCTTGGAGAAGTAGGCAGCTAGTTCGGCCGCATCTGTCTTAACTTCATCAGAAGGGTCAAGATTTCCTGAGATGACGACGTGGCTTCCAGGAATGTCCTTGGCATGGAACCAAAGTTCCTCCTTGCGGGCCATTTTAAAGGTCAATTCCTCATTTTGCAGGTTGTTTCGTCCGACATAGATGATGGTCTTGCAATCGCTCGCCAGATACTGTTCTGGTTTTTTGCGTTTCTGGATTTTCTCCCGCTGTCTTCTACGGATAAAGCCTGTTTGGATTAATTCTTCACGGATTTCAGCGATTTCCTCCAGTCCAGCTTGGTTGAGAACCGTTTCGACGCTTTCAAGATAGAGAATGGTTGCCTTGGTTTCCTCAATTAGCTCAGTAAGGTATTTGACAGCTTCTTTGAGTTTCTGATAGCGTTTAAAGTAGCGCTGGGCATTCTGGCTGGGAGTCAAAGCCTTATCAAGTGTGATGGTGATAGGCTGATTGGTGTAGTAGTTGTCCAAGGTAACCTGATCTTGGTCATTAGGTACTTGATGAAGGAAGGTTGTCAACAATTCTCCTTTTTGGCGAAACTCCTCAGCATTGTCTGTCGCCAGCAATTCTTTTTCTTGCTTTTTGAGTTTATGGCGATTTTTCTGAAGTTCATTTTCAACACGGCGAATGAGTTCGCTAGCTTGCTGTTTGACGCGGTCGCGCTCGGCTTTATCCTTATAATAGGTATCTAAGAGATCCGAAAGACTGGCAAAAGGCTCTCCTATACGATTGGCAAAAGGAACTGGACTGAAGGAAGTCTCTGTTAAGCATGGCTTGGTTTCTTGACTGAAAAAGTTACGGAAAGTGGATAGTTTATCACTAACCAACAGACTTTCCAATTCATTTGCCGTATCGCGTCCTAGCCCTTGAAAGATACTTTGAAGATTTTTTGCAGTTAGTTCTTGGGTTTGCAAGATTTCAAAGAGTTTCTCATCCTTGACTGTAAAAGGATTGAGAGACTCAGTACTTGGTGGAGCGATATAGGTCGATCCGGGGAGCAAGGTGCGGTAGCTATTTTGTGAAAAGCCGACATGTTTGATGACTTCGAGGATTTTATGGCTACTTTTATCCACCAGGAGAATATTGCTGTGTTTGCCCATGATCTCGATAATCAGAGTCGCCTGGATATGATCTCCAATCTCGTTTTTATTGGAAACCGTGATCTCCACAATGCGGTCATTTTCGATTTGCTCGATGGACTCAATCACGGCACCTTGTAAATACTTCCTCAACACCATGATAAAGGTAGAAGGTTGGGCTGGATTTTCAAAAGTCGTTTGGGTCAGCTGAATGCGTCCAAAAACGGGATGAGCAGAGAGGAGCAGGCGATGGCTTTGGCGATTGCTGCGGATTTGCAAGACCAACTCTTGTTCAAAAGGTTGATTGATTTTCTGAATGCGACCATTGACTAACTCTCTTCGCAATTCCTCAATCATGTGGTGTAAAAAAAATCCGTCAAATGACATCGTTCTCTCCTTGTGATTGTATTCCATAGTATTATATCAAAAAGGTAGAATAAAATCATGGAAATATGGTATAATAAAGCCAAGTAAAGAGAATCGAGAAGTACATGTATATTGAAATGGTAGATGAAACTGGTCAAGTTTCACAAGAAATCTTGCAACAAACCCAAGAGATTTTGGAATTTGCTGCCCAAAAAATAGGAAAAGAAGACAAGGAGATGGCAGTTACTTTTGTGACCAATGAGCGTAGCCACGAACTCAACCTCGAGTACCGTGGTACAGATCGTCCGACAGATGTCATCAGCCTTGAATATAAACCGGAATTGGACATTTCCTTTGATGAGGAAGATCTGCTTGAAAACCCTGAATTAGCAGAAATGATGTCCGAGTTTGATGCCTATATTGGGGAACTTTTCATCTCTATCGATAAAGCGCATGAGCAGGCTGAGGAATATGGCCACAGCTTTGAGCGTGAGATGGGCTTCTTGGCAGTACACGGCTTTTTACATATCAACGGCTACGATCACTACACTCCGGAAGAAGAAGCGGAGATGTTCGGTTTACAAGAAGAAATTTTGACAGCCTATGGACTCACAAGACAATAAACGAAAATGGAAAAATCGTGACCTTGTATCCAGTTTAGAATTTGCCCTGACAGGAATTCTGACTGCCATCAAGGAAGAACGCAATATGCGAAAACATGCAGTGACGGCTCTAGTGGTCATCCTTGCAGGTTTTATTTTTCAGGTGTCACGGATCGAATGGCTCTTTCTCCTAATGAGCATTTTTTTGGTAGTAGCATTTGAAATTATTAACTCCGCTATCGAAAATGTGGTGGATCTAGCCAGTCACTATCACTTTTCTATGTTGGCAAAGAAAGCCAAGGACATGGCAGCAGGTGCCGTGCTTGTGGTTTCCCTTCTTGCCGCGGTGATTGGTGCACTTATCTTTCTCCCACGCATTTGGGATTTATTATTTTAAAGATTAAGAGGAAATTATGACATTTAAATCAGGCTTTGTAGCCATTTTAGGACGTCCCAATGTTGGGAAGTCAACGTTTTTGAATCACGTCATGGGGCAAAAGATTGCTATCATGAGTGATAAGGCGCAAACAACGCGCAATAAAATCATGGGGATTTACACCACGGATAAGGAACAAATCGTCTTTATCGACACGCCGGGGATTCATAAGCCTAAGACGGCTCTTGGAGATTTCATGGTAGAATCTGCCTACAGCACCCTTCGTGAAGTGGATACCGTTCTTTTCATGGTGCCAGCTGATGAGCCACGTGGCAAGGGTGACGATATGATTATCGAGCGTCTGAAGGCTGCCAAGGTTCCAGTTATTTTGGTGGTCAATAAGATTGACAAGGTCCACCCAGATCAGCTTTTGGCTCAGATTGATGACTTCCGTAATCAAATGGACTTTAAGGAGATTGTTCCGATCTCAGCCCTTCAGGGAAATAACGTTTCTCGTCTAATTGACATCCTCAGTGAAAATCTTGAGGAAGGTTTCCAGTATTTCCCAGCTGATCAAATCACAGACCACCCAGAGCGTTTCTTGGTTTCTGAAATGATCCGTGAGAAAGTCCTACACCTAACTAGAGAAGAGATTCCTCACTCAGTTGCAGTTGTAGTGGACTCTATGAAGCGTGATGAGGAGACCGACAAGGTTCATATCCGGGCAACCATCATGGTCGAGCGTGATAGTCAAAAAGGTATTATCATCGGTAAAGGTGGCGCCATGCTTAAGAAAATTGGGACCATGGCCCGTCGTGATATCGAACTCATGCTAGGGGACAAGGTTTTCCTAGAAACTTGGGTCAAGGTCAAGAAAAACTGGCGTGATAAAAAGCTAGATTTGGCTGACTTTGGCTATAATGAAAAAGAATACTAAGTAGAGGTGGGCTCATGCCTGCTTCTTGTTTTTACAGAAGGAGGATTTATGCCTGAATTACCTGAGGTTGAAACCGTTCGTCGTGGCTTAGAGAAATTAATTTTGGGAAAGAAAATTTCGAGTGTAGACATTCGTTATCCCAAGATGATCAAGACAGATTTGGAAGAGTTTCAAAAAGAACTAGCTGGTCAAGTAATTGAGTCCATGGGACGCCGTGGAAAATATCTGCTTTACTACTTGACAGACAAGGTCTTGATTTCCCATCTGCGGATGGAGGGCAAGTATTTTTACTATTCGGACCAGGTTCCTGAACGCAAGCACGCCCATGTTTTCTTTCATTTTGAGGATGGTGGCACTCTTGTATATGAGGACGTACGCAAGTTTGGTACTATGGAACTGCTGGCACCCGACCTATTGGATGCCTACTTTATTTCTAAGAAACTAGGTCCTGAGCCAAGAGAACAGGACTTTGATTTGCAGTCCTTCCAAGCTGCCCTAGCCAAATCTAAAAAGCCTATCAAATCCCACCTTCTAGATCAGACCTTGGTAGCTGGTCTTGGCAATATCTATGTGGATGAGGTTCTCTGGCGAGCTCAGGTTCATCCAGCAAGACCTTCCCAGACTTTGACGGCAGAAGAAGCGTCAGCTATTCATGACCAGACTATTGCTGTTTTGGGTCAGGCTGTTGAAAAAGGCGGCTCAACTATTCGAACCTATACCAATGCCTTTGGGGAAGACGGAACCATGCAGGATTTTCATCAGGTCTATGATAAGACTGGTCAGGCATGTTCGCGCTGTGGGACAGTGATTGAGAAATTCCAGCTCGGTGGACGGGGAACTCATTTTTGTCCTCAGTGTCAAAGGAGGGGCTGATGGGAAAAATCATCGGAATCACAGGAGGAATTGCCTCTGGTAAGTCAACTGTGACAAATTTTCTAAGACAAAAAGGCTTCCAAGTGGTCGATGCTGACGCAGTCGTCCATGATCTACAAAAACCCGGGGCTCGTCTTTATCAGGTTTTAGTCCAGCATTTTGGACAGAAAATCATACTTGAAAATGGAGAACTTAATCGCCTTCTTCTGGCTAGTCTCATCTTTTCAAATCCTGAGGAGCAAGAATGGTCTAAGCAAACCCAAGGGGAGATTATTCGTGAGGAATTGGCTGCATTGCGAGACCAGTTGATTCAGACAGAAGCGATTTTTTTCATGGATATTCCCCTGCTTTTTGAACAGGACTATGCCACCTGGTTTGATGAAACGTGGCTGGTCTATGTAGACCGTGATGTTCAGGTGGAACGTTTCATGAAACGGGATCATCTTTCTAAGGAAGTAGCAGAGTCCCGTTTGGCCGCCCAATGGTCTTTAGAAGAAAAGAAAAAATTGGCGAGCCATATATTAGACAATAATGGCAGTCGTGATCAGCTTGTGGCTCAAGTAGTGAAGTTACTTGAAGGAGGCGATAGCTGTGCAAGAGATTAGTTGGAAAGAGAATCTTCGTGTCGCCTGGTTCGGTAGTTTTCTAACGGGCGCCAGCATTTCCTTGGTCGTTCCTTTCATGCCTATCTTTGTGGAGCAGTTGGGAATTGAAGGAGACCAAGTTGCTTTTTATGCTGGATTAGCCATCTCAGTTTCGGCTGTTTCCGCAGCTTTAGTTTCTCCCATCTGGGGCATTCTTGCTGACAAGTACGGTCGAAAACCCATGATGATTCGAGCAGGCCTTGCCATGACCATTACTATGGGAGGTTTGGCCTTCGTGCCGAATATCTATTGGCTAATCTTTCTTAGATTACTAAATGGTGTATTTACAGGTTTCGTTCCAAATGCGACGGCTTTAATAGCCAGTCAAGTTCCTAAGGATAAGTCTGGCTATGCTTTGGGGACTTTATCAACGGGAGTAGTAGCTGGAACCCTAACGGGCCCCTTTGTTGGGGGCCTGGTTGCTGAAATTTTTGGTATTCGAAATGTTTTTCTGTTGATTGGTGCCTTCTTGTTTTTAGCTGCACTCTTAACCATTTTCTTTATCAAGGAGGATTTTCAGCCAATAGCTAAGGAGAAAGCAATACCAACAAAAGAATTGCTCGGTTCAATCAAGCACTCTCATCTTTTGATTAGTTTATTTTTGACTACCTTTGTCATACAATTTTCAGCTCAATCCATTGGTCCCATTCTGGCTCTCTATGTGCGGGACTTAGGGCAGAACGAAAATCTCCTCTTCGTCTCAGGCTTGATTGTATCTAGTATGGGATTTTCTAGTATGATGAGCGCTGGAGTGATGGGAAAGCTTGGTGATAAGCTAGGGAATCATCGACTTCTTATTCTGGCTCAGATGTATTCAGTCATCATCTACATTCTGTGTGCCAGTGCGACCAGTCCTCTTGAACTCGGTTTGTATCGTTTTATCTTTGGTTTAGGAACGGGCGCTCTGATACCAGGTATCAATGCCTTGCTTAGCAAAATGACTCCCAAAGCTGGCATTTCAAGGATTTTTGCCTTTAACCAAGTCTTTTTCTACCTTGGAGGTGTTGTTGGCCCTATGACTGGTTCAGCAGTCGCGGGGCAATATGGCTACCACTCGGTTTTTTATGCGACGGCTGTATGTGTTGCTTTCAGCTGTTTATGTAACTTAGTTCAATTTAGATCATTATTAAAAGTAAAGGAAATCTCGTGCGAGTAAAAATTAATCTCAAATGCTCCTCTTGTGGTAGCATGAATTATCTAACTAGTAAGAACTCAAAAACCCATCCAGACAAGATTGAAGTTCTAAAATATTGTCCAAAGGAAAGAAAAGTAACTTTACATCTTGAATCTAAGTAGAATTTATGGTAAAATAATAGGGATTTTAAGGAGTTTGATATGTATAACCTATTATTAACCATTTTATTAGTATTATCTGTTGTGATTGTGATTGCGATTTTCATGCAACCAACCAAGAACCAATCCAGCAATGTATTTGATGCCAGCGCAGGCGATTTGTTTGAACGTAGTAAAGCTCGAGGTTTTGAAGCTGTGATGCAACGTTTGACAGGTATTTTAGTCTTTTTCTGGCTAGCCATTGCCTTAGCATTGACGGTATTATCAAGTAGATAAGAAATGGGCGAGACTAGGTCTTAGCCTATTTTTATTTTGAATGATGTTTACTAAAGTTATCACTCATAAAAATTTTAAAAATCTAGAAAGAAAACATGAAAGATAAAATTAAAGAATATTTGCAAGAGAAGGGGCGAGTGACGGTAAATGACCTTGCTCAGGCTCTCGGAAAGGATGGGTCCAAGGATTTCCGTGAGTTGATTAAAACCCTGTCTCTGATGGAAAGAAAGCACCAGATTCGTTTTGAAGATGATGGTAGTTTATGTCTGGACCAAAAGAAGAAACATGAAATTACCCTCAAAGGGATTTTTCATGCCCATAAAAACGGCTTTGGCTTTGTCAGTCTAGAAGGCGAAGAGGACGATCTTTTTGTAGGAAAAAACGATGTCAACTATGCCATTGATGGTGATACCGTTGAGGTCGTGATTAAGAAAGTCGCTGACCGTAACAAGGGAACTGCTGCAGAAGCAAAAATTATCGATATCTTAGAGCATAGCCTGACGACAGTTGTTGGGCAAATCGTTTTGGATCAGGAAAAGCCCAAGTATGCGGGCTACATCCGTTCAAAAAATCAGAAAATCAGCCAACCAATCTATGTTAAGAAACCAGCCCTCAAACTTGAAGGGACAGAGGTTCTCAAGGTCTTTATCGACAAATACCCAAGTAAGAAACATGATTTCTTTGTCGCTAGTGTGCTAGACGTGGTGGGGCACTCGACTGATGCTGGGATTGACGTTCTTGAAGTCTTGGAATCCATGGATATTGTTTCAGAATTTCCAGAAGCTGTTCTCAAGGAGGCAGAAAGTGTACCAGATGCTCCGTCTCAAAAGGATATGGAAGGGCGTCTTGATTTAAGAGATGAGCTTACCTTTACCATTGACGGCGCGGATGCCAAGGACTTGGACGATGCAGTTCACATTAAGCCTTTGAAAAATGGCAATATCGAACTCGGAGTTCACATCGCGGATGTTTCCTACTACGTGACTGAGGGTTCTGCCCTTGACAAGGAAGCCCTTAACCGCGCGACTTCTGTCTATGTAACAGACCGAGTGGTTCCAATGCTTCCAGAGCGTCTGTCAAATGGTATCTGCTCGCTCAATCCTCAAGTAGATCGCTTGACCCAGTCTGCTATTATGGAAATTGATAAACATGGTCGTGTGGCTCATTACACCATTACCCAAACAGTTATCAAGACGAGCTTCCGTATGACCTATAGCGCTGTCAATGACATCCTAGCTGGCGATGAGGAAAAGAGACAAGAGTTTAAGAAAATTGTTCCAAGTATCGAACTCATGGCCAAGCTTCATGAAAGGCTAGAAAACATGCGTGAGAAACGTGGTGCCCTTAATTTTGATACCAGCGAAGCTAAGATTTTGGTGGATAAAAAAGGCAAGCCTGTGGATATTGTCCTCCGTCAACGCGGCGTTGCTGAGCGGATGATCGAGTCCTTCATGTTGATAGCCAACGAAACAGTTGCCGAGCACTTCAGCAAGCTGGACCTACCTTTTATCTATCGGATTCACGAGGAGCCCAAGGCTGAAAAAGTTCAGAAGTTTATTGATTACGCTTCGAGCTTTGGCTTGCGAATTTATGGGACTGCTAGTGAGATTAGCCAGGAGGCCCTTCAAGACATCATGCGTGCGGTTGAGGGAGAACCCTATGCGGATGTATTGTCCATGATGCTTCTCCGTTCGATGCAACAGGCTCGTTATTCAGAGCATAATCACGGTCACTATGGTCTTGCTGCTAACTATTATACTCACTTTACCAGCCCCATTCGCCGTTATCCAGACCTCCTTGTTCACCGCATGATTCGAGACTATGGGCGTTCTAAGGAAATAGCCGAGCATTTTGAACAAGTGATTCCAGAGATTGCGACCCAGTCTTCCAACCGTGAGCGTCGTGCCATCGAGGCGGAGCGTGAAGTCGAAGCCATGAAAAAAGCTGAATATATGGAAGAATACGTGGGCGAAGAGTACGATGCAGTTGTATCCAGCATCGTCAAGTTTGGTCTTTTTGTCGAATTGCCAAATACAGTTGAAGGCTTGATTCACATCACCAATCTGCCTGAGTTTTATCATTTTAACGAGCGTGATTTGACACTCCGTGGAGAGAAATCGGGCATAACTTTCCGTGTGGGACAACAGATTCGTATTCGCGTAGAAAGAGCGGATAAAATGACAGGTGAGATTGATTTCTCTTATATCCCAAGTGAGTTTGATGTCATCGAAAAGGGCTTGAAACAAGCTGGTCGCAGAGACAGGGGTCGTGGTTCAAGTCGTCGTTCGGATAAGAAGGAAGACAAGAGAAAATCAGGACGCTCAAATGATAAGCACAAGCATTCACAAAAAGATAAAAAGAAAAAAGGCAAGAAACCTTTTTATAAGGAAGTAGCTAAGAAAGGAGCCAAGCATGGCAAAGGGCGAGGGAAAGGTCGTCGCACAAAATAAAAAGGCGCACCATGACTATACAATCGTAGATACGCTTGAAGCAGGAATGGTCCTGACAGGAACGGAGATAAAGAGTGTACGAGCGGCTCGAATCAATCTTAAGGACGGCTTTGCTCAAGTAAAAAATGGGGAAGTCTGGCTGAGCAATGTTCATATCGCCCCTTACGAAGAGGGCAATATCTGGAACCAAGAACCTGAACGCCGTCGCAAACTCTTGCTCCATAAGAAGCAAATTCAAAAATTGGAACAAGAGACCAAAGGGACAGGAATGACCCTTGTACCCCTCAAAGTCTATATCAAAGATGGTTACGCCAAGCTTCTTTTAGGACTTGCCAAAGGGAAGCATGACTATGACAAACGGGAGTCGATCAAGCGACGTGAACAAAACCGCGACATCGCGCGTGTGATGAAAGCTGTCAACCAGCGTTAAGAAGAGGAAGTAAAATGGAAAAATTAATTGCCTATAAACGGATGCCCTTGTGGAATAAACAGACCATGCCTGATGCTGTTCAGCAAAAGCACAATACTAAAGTCGGTACTTGGGGAAAAATTACTGTCTTGAAGGGGGCACTCAAGTTTATTGAGTTGACTGAAGATGGTGAGGTTCTAGCTGAGCACCTCTTTGAGGTAGGTGCAGACAACCCTATGGCGCAACCGCAAGCCTGGCACCGAGTAGAGGCGGCAACAGACGATGTAGAATGGTACTTAGAATTTTATTGTAAACCTGAGGATTATTTCCCTAAGAAATACCAGACCAATCCAGTCCATTCAGAGGTCCTAGAGGCCATGCAGACGGTAAAACCTGGAAGAGCCTTGGATTTGGGTTGTGGTCAAGGACGTAACTCTCTCTTCTTAGCACAACAAGGTTTTGATGTGACAGCTGTGGATCAAAATGAACTATCTCTGGAAATCTTGCAAAGCATCGTAGAGCAAGAGGATCTAGATATGCCTGTTGGACTTTATGATATCAATTCAGCCAGCATTAGCCAAGTCTATGATTTTATCGTATCGACAGTTGTTCTCATGTTTCTACAAGCAGACCGTATTCCAGCTATTATCCATAATATGCAGGAGCAAACTAGTGTTGGGGGCTACAACCTCATCGTCTGTGCTATGGACACAGAGGATTATCCTTGCTCGGTTAACTTCCCATTCACCTTTAAAGAAGGGGAATTGGCTGACTACTACAAGGATTGGGAGTTGGTCAAGTACAATGAAAATCCAGGACACCTGCACCGTCGTGATGAAAATGGCAATCGCATTCAACTCCGATTTGCGACCATGCTAGCCAAGAAAATCAAGTAAATCAAACTTAACTCAGCGAATAGAAACCACTTTGCAAGGTTTCTATTCGTTTTTGTTTGCGTTGGTTGATTGGGACGAGCAGGTTTTATGCTATACTAGAAGTAGGAAATCAGAGCAGTAGAACTGTATTGATGACACTCTCAGCGAAAGAAAGTCTTTATGATGGAGGTGGTCGAATGACGAGTCTTTTGGTGGAATTGTATGATCGGCATGTATTGGAAAAAAATGTCTACCAAGCCTTCGTCAGTGATTGTGACGAGATTCTCTTCCTTTCTTTGACGAAAATAAGCAATGAAGAGAAAGTTTCTCTCCGTCAGTTTATCATGGAAGAGGTCCCCCATATCCACCGTGTGACCTATCGTCAGTTATCTTTAGAACAACTGTCTGATCAGTTAGATTATTGCCTTGCAGGCTATGACCAAGTCCTTCTCGATGTTTTTGGCGGAGATTCACTACTAGCCTTATCTCTCTATCAATATGGCTTGGATCGCCACCTCCCCATCGTTGCCATGGATGTTGAACGAGGAAAACAATACAAGTGGGTAGCTGGTCAGCTGGAAAAAGAAGATTTGGACATTCCAACCCTAAGCATCCAACAGCTGATAGCCTTGCGTGGTGGAAAAATGCTCAAATCAAAACACCCTATCCACTCAGCCCAGCAAATTGCAGCCATCAAAAAGCTAGCCAGCTCTGCCATTGCCAATCCCGCCCATTGGTACCAAGTAACCCAATTTTTCTCTCTAGCTAAGACCAATGACCTCCATGCGGAAACCGAAAAAATACTGGAAAACAACGGCAAGTATTATTACTATCCAGAATCCCTTATTCCTTTACTTGTGGAAGCGGGAATGCTTCGTATTGAAAGCGAGGACAAGGAGCGAGTAAGCTACAGCTTTCCAAGTCAAGAAGCTCAAGTCTTTTGCCGCAACAAGGGGCATATTTTAGAGGTATATCTCTATCTCTTAGCGCTCGAATCTCAACTATTTGATGAATGCATGATAGGTGGTGAGATTGATTGGAATGGTATCTTTCCAGAGGCAGACAATGTTCAAAATGAGATTGATGTCATTCTGAGAAAGGGGCGCTCGATTACCTTTATCTCTTGCAAAATGACAGATTTATCAGTTGAAGCCATCAATGAGCTAGAAGTCTATGCCAATCATTTTGCTGGGGAGAGTTGCCTCAAGTTGATTGTTTGTACTGGAAAAATCAATCCAGCTTATGCCAATCGCTGCCAGGAATACGGGGTGCTGGTCATTAGAAGTGAGCAGATTCCCAATCTCATTCCCATGCTAAAAAAGTATTCTAAGAGACAAAAAAGATAAGAAATAATATCATGAAAGGCTGGAAATCCAGTCTTTTTTACTTCTTTTTCGAATAAATGAGAAAAGGAGGTAGACCATGTTTGTAGCCAGAGATGCTAAGGGGAGTTTGGTGAATGCCCTCGAAAAAGATGTTACCAGGCAAGCTTATACTTGTCCAGCCTGTGGAGGCAGACTACGGTTACGCCAAGGACAGAGCATTCGAACGCACTTTGCCCATGAATCTTTAAGAGATTGTATGGCCATTTTTGAAAATGAAAGTCCAGAACACTTGGGCAACAAAGAGGCCCTTTATCACTGGGCCAAGAAGGACAATCAAGTCGCCTTAGAATACAGTCTGCCCGAGATCCAGCAGATAGCGGATGTTCTTGTCAATGAGAAACTAGCTCTGGAGGTTCAGTGCAGCCCCTTGTCTCAAAAGCTTTTAGGAGATAGAAGCCAAGGATACCGCAGTCAGGGCTGCCAAGTTATCTGGCTACTGGGAGAAAAACTCTGGTTAAAGGAGCGATTAACACAACTGCAAAGGGGATTTCTCTATTATAGTCAAAATATGGGTTTCTATGCTTGGGAACTAGATTTCAAAAAGCAAGTTTTGAGACTCAAATACCTTTTGCATCAGGACCTACGTGGCAAGCTTCATTTTCAGGTCAAGGAATTTGGCTATGGACAAGGAAATCTCTTGGAAATTCTACGATTTCCTTATCAAAAACAAAAACTGCCTCGTTTTGCAGTTGTGCAAGATTCCACTATCTGTCACTACATTCGCCAGCAGTTGTACTACCAAACGCCTTACTGGATGAAAAAACAGGAGGGGGCTTATCAACAAGGAGACAATCTATTAAACCGTCAACTGGACGACTGGTATCCTCAGGTCAGACCGATAGAATCAGGTGATTTTTTGCAGATTGAAACGGATTTGACTAGCTATTATAGAAATTTTCAGGCTTACTATCAAAAAAAACCGAAAAATAATTGCCAAAAGCTCTATCCACCAGCCTTTTATCACTTATATTTCTCAAAAAATGTGGTAAAATAGAAAGGATGGAGGAATCTTATGGTATTACAACGACATGAAATAAATGAAAAAGATACATGGGATCTTTCAACAATCTACCCAACAGACCAGGCTTGGGAAGAAGCCTTGAAAGATTTAACTGAAAAAGTACAAACAGCATCTCGGTATGAGGGGCATCTCTTGGATAGCGCAGACAGTTTGCTTGAGATCACAGAATTCTCACTTGACTTGGAACGCCAAGTTGAAAAGCTTTATGTCTATGCTCACATGAAAAATGACCAAGACACGCGCGAAGCCAAGTATCAGGAGTACTATGCTAAGGCAATGACCCTTTACAGTCAGTTAGAACAAGCCTTTTCATTCTATGAACCTGAGTTTATGGAGATTAGTGAGGAGCAGTATGCGGCCTTCCTAGAAGCTCAACCAAAACTCCAAGTTTATAAGCACTTTTTTGACAAGCTCTTGCAAAAGAAAGACCATGTTCTTTCGCAACGTGAGGAAGAATTGCTTGCTGGAGCAGGAGAAATCTTTGGCGCTGCTAGCGAAACCTTCGCTATTTTGGACAATGCGGATATTAGCTTCCCATACGTCCATGATGATGAAGGCAATGAAGTGCAACTCTCACACGGTACTTACATCCGTTTGATGGAGTCTAAAAACCGTGAAGTGCGTCGTGGTGCCTATGAAGCCCTTTATGCGACTTACGAGCAATTCCAACACACTTACGCTAAGACCTTGCAGACAAATGTTAAGGTGCAAAACTACCGCGCAAAAGTTCGCAACTATAAGAGTGCTCGCCATGCAGCCCTCGCAGCAAACTTTGTCCCAGAGAGTGTCTATGACAATCTAGTAGCAGCAGTTCGCAAGCACTTGCCACTCTTGCATCGTTACCTCGAGCTTCGTTCAAAAATCTTGGGTATTTCTAATCTGAAGATGTACGATGTCTACACACCGCTATCTTCAGTAGAATACAGCTTTACCTACGAAGAAGCCTTGAAAAAGGCAGAAGAGGCCTTGGCGGTCTTGGGTGACGATTACTTGAGTCGTGTCAAACGTGCCTTTAGCGAGCGTTGGATTGATGTCTATGAAAATCAAGGCAAGCGTTCAGGTGCCTATTCTGGTGGTTCCTATGACACCAATGCCTTCATGCTTCTCAACTGGCAGGACAATTTAGACAATCTCTTTACCCTTGTCCATGAAACAGGTCACAGTATGCACTCAAGCTATACTCGTGAAACCCAACCTTATGTTTACGGAGATTACTCCATTTTCTTGGCTGAGATTGCCTCAACGACCAATGAAAATATCTTGACGGAGAAATTACTGGAAGAAGTGGAAGACGATGCAACACGCTTTGCTATCCTCAATAACTTCTTGGACGGTTTCCGTGGAACGGTCTTTCGTCAAACTCAATTCGCTGAGTTTGAACACGCCATCCACCAAGCAGATCAAAATGGAGAAGTCTTGACAAGTGATTTCCTCAATAAACTCTACGCTGACTTGAACCAAGAGTACTATGGACTCAGCAAGGAAGACAATCCTCAAATCCAATACGAGTGGGCACGCATTCCACACTTCTACTATAACTACTATGTTTATCAGTATTCAACTGGTTTTGCAGCTGCTTCAGCCTTGGCTGAGAAGATTGTCCATGGTAGTCAAGAAGACCGTGACCGCTATATCGACTACCTCAAGGCAGGTAAGTCAGACTATCCACTCAATGTTATGAGAAAAGCGGGTGTTGATATGGAAAAAGAAGACTATCTCAACGATGCCTTTGCAGTCTTTGAACGTCGCTTGAACGAGTTTGAAGCCCTTGTTGAAAAATTGGGACTAGCTTAAGATGGTAGAGTCTTATAGTAAAAATGCCAATCACAATATGCGCCGGCCTGTCGTCAAGGAAGAAATCGTAGAACTCATGCGCCAGCGTCAAAAACAGGTGACAGGTTCTTTGAAAGAATTGGAGACCTTCGCTCGCAAGGAAAACATTCCCATTATTCCCCATGAAACGGTCGCGTATTTTCGATTTCTCATGGAGACCATACAGCCCAAGAACATTCTAGAGATTGGGACGGCAATTGGCTTTTCTGCCCTCCTGATGGCGGAGCATGCGCCAGATGCTAAGATTACAACCATTGACCGTAATCCTGAGATGATCGGCTTTGCCAAGGAAAACTTTTCTCAGTTTGATAGCCGCAAGCAAATCACCCTCTTAGAGGGAGATGCAGTCGATGTTTTATCTAGTCTGACAGAAACTTATGATTTTGTCTTTATGGACTCGGCCAAGTCCAAGTACATCGTCTTTTTACCAGAAATCCTCAAACACTTGGAAGTCGGTGGAGTAGTGGTCTTGGATGATATTTTCCAAGGAGGCGATGTTGCTAAGGACATCATGGAAGTCCGCCGTGGTCAACGAACCATTTACCGTGGTTTGCAAAGACTGTTCGACGCAACTTTGGACAATCCAGGTCTAACAGCAACTTTAGTTCCACTTGGAGACGGCATTCTCATGCTACGAAAGAATGTAGCAGAAGTAGAGCTTCCTGAGAGCGAATGATTTTCAGAAAAATTTAAGAAATTATAGTAAAATAGATAAGGTAATACTTACCGTAAAAGGAGTAAACATGAAGAAAAAACTTATGGCAGGAGCCATCACACTTTTATCAGTAGCAACACTTGCAGCTTGTTCAAACAGTTCTGAAGGAAAAGATTTGATCAGCATGAAGGGCGATGTGATTACAGAACATCAATTCTTTGACGAAGTAAAGAACAATCCAACTGCTCAACAAGTCTTGCTAAATATGACCATCCAAAAAGTATTTGAACAACAATATGGATCAGAGGTAACGGATAAAGATGTGGATGACGCCGTTGCTGAAGAACAAAAGAAATACGGTGATAGCTACAACAGCGTCCTTCAACGTGCAGGTATGACTCCTGAAACTCGTAAAGCTCAAATTCGCACCAGCAAATTGGTTGAATTGGCAGTTAAGAAGGCTGCTGAGAGCGAATTGACAGACGAAGCTTACCAAAAAGCTTTTGAGTCTTACACACCAGATGTAACGGCTCAAATCATCCGATTGGATAATGAAGACAAGGCAAAAGAAGTGCTTGAGAAAGCTAAAGCAGAAGGAGCGGATTTTGCCCAGCTTGCTAAAGAATACTCTAACGACGATAAAACAAAAGAAAATGGAGGCGAAATCACTTTTGACTCTGCTTCTACAGAACTTCCAGAACAAGTCAAAAAAGCAGCCTTTGCCTTGGATGTGAATGGTATTTCTGATGTGATTACAGCTACTGGAACACAAGCATACAGCAATCAGTTCTACATCATCAAAGTAACGAAGAAAACAGAAAAATCTTCTAATATAGAGGATTATAAAGAAAAATTGAAGACCATCATCTTGACTCAAAAACAAAATGATTCAGCCTTTGTTCAAGGAGTAATTGGTAAAGAATTGCAAGCTGCAAACATCAAAGTCAAAGACCAAGCCTTCCAAAACATCTTCACCCAATACATCGGTGGTGGTGACTCAAGCTCAAGTAGCAGCTCTTCATCTAACTAAGAACTTAAAATACAAATCTCAAGAGAGGTTTGTATTTTTTGCTTGAACTAGAAAATGAGTAAAATTCGAAGGATTAAAGGATAAGAGTTTTTTTCTTTCTGAAAAAATGGTATAATAGCAATCAAAACTAGAAAATAAAACGGAATTGGGAACAGAAGCGTCTGTTCCTATTAGAGTGGTGAAATATGAAAATTAGTAAAAGGCACCTACTAAACTATTCCATTTTGATTCCTTACTTCCTTTTGTCGATTTTGGGGTTGATTGTAGTTTACTCGACAACGAGTGCAACCTTGATTGAGGAAGGGAAAAGTGCCTTTCAATTGGTGCGAAACCAGGGGATCTTCTGGATAGCTAGTTTGATTCTGATTGCCTTAATCTACAAATTAAAATTAGGTTTCCTGAGAAACGGACGTCTCATTTTTATCGTAATGATTGTTGAGATGGTTCTCTTAGCTCTGGCGCGTTTGGTTGGTACACCTGTCAATGGAGCTTACGGATGGATTTCTGTAGGACCTGTAACGATTCAGCCAGCTGAATACCTTAAGATTATCATCATCTGGTACCTGGCACATCGATTTTCAAAACAACAAGATGAGATTGCGGTTTATGACTTCCAGGTTTTGACACAGAATCAGTGGCTGCCTCGAGCTTTTAACGACTGGCGTTTTGTTCTGCTAGTTCTGATTGGTAGTTTGGGAATTTTCCCAGACTTGGGAAATGCGACCATCTTGGTCTTAGTGGCGCTCATCATGTATACGGTTAGTGGGATTGCCTATCGTTGGTTCTCGACCATTCTAGCTCTCTTGGCAGGAAGTTCAATGTTAGTCTTGTCTGTCATTCGCTTTGTTGGGGTTGAAAAGTTCTCTCAAATTCCTGTATTTGGTTACGTTGCTAAACGTTTTAGTGCCTTCTTTAATCCCTTTAACGACCTAGCAGGTGCAGGACACCAGCTCGCAAATTCCTACTATGCCATGGTAAATGGAGGCTGGTTCGGACTGGGACTGGGGAATTCTATCGAGAAGCGTGGTTATCTGCCAGAAGCCCATACGGATTTTGTCTTTTCGATTGTCATCGAAGAGTTTGGATTCGTAGGAGCCAGTATGATTTTGGCTTTACTCTTCTTCTTGATTTTGCGAATTATCTTAGTCGGAATTCGAGCTAAAGATCCTTTTAATTCTATGGTTGCTATCGGTGTCGGAGGCATGATCCTTGTTCAGGTCTTTGTCAATATCGGTGGGATTTCAGGGTTGATTCCTTCTACAGGGGTAACCTTCCCCTTCCTTTCACAAGGTGGGAACAGTCTCCTGGTATTATCAGTAGCCATCGCGCTTGTACTGAACATTGATGCAAGCGAAAAACGTGCCAAACTTATCAGAGAATACGAGAATCAAACCGATGAAAATCTGTAAGGATTGAATGGAAAGGAAAGTATATGTCTCTTCAAAAATTAGAAAACTATAGTAATAAAGCAGTCGTCCAAGAAGAAGTCTTGATTTTGACGGAGCTATTAGAAGATATCACAAAAAATATGCTGGCGCCAGAAACCTTTGAAAAGATTATCCAGTTGAAGGAATTATCAACTAGTGAGAATTATCAAGGGCTCAATGATCTAGTGACCAGTCTTTCGAATGAAGAAATGATTTACATTTCACGCTATTTCTCTATCCTTCCACTTTTGATTAATATCTCTGAGGATGTGGATTTGGCCTATGAAATCAATCACCAAAACAATGTGGACCAAGACTATCTAGGGAAACTATCTACAACGATTAAGATGGTAGCTGAAAAAGAAAATGCAGCCGATATTTTAGAAAAGTTAAATGTCGTTCCTGTCTTGACCGCCCATCCAACGCAAGTACAACGCAAGAGTATGTTGGATTTGACAAATCACATCCATAATCTTTTGCGTAAGTACCGTGATGTCAAACTAGGTTTGATTAACAAAGAAAAATGGCACACGGATCTCCGTCGTTATATTGAGATTATCATGCAAACGGACATGATTCGTGAGAAGAAATTGAAAGTAACCAACGAAATCACCAACGTGATGGAGTACTATCAAAGTTCTTTCTTGAATGCTGTTCCACGTTTGACGGCTGAGTATAAGAAACTAGCTAAGTCACAAGGTATCGAACTCCAACATCCAAAACCGATTACCATGGGGATGTGGATCGGAGGGGACCGTGATGGCAATCCTTTCGTAACTGCTGAAACCCTCAACAAATCAGCCTTGACTCAGTGTGAAGTCATTATGAATTACTACGATGAGAAGATTTATAACCTCTATCGTGAATTCTCACTCTCAACCAGTATTGTGAATGTCAGCGACAAGGTTCGTGAGATGGCGCTGAAGTCACAAGACAACTCGATTTATCGTGAAAAAGAACTCTATCGTCGTGCTCTTTTTGACATCCAAGCTAAGATGCAGGCTACCAAGGCTTATCTCATTGAAGACAAGGATCTTCAGCCAAGATATGCCACTGCAGATGAATTTTATCAAGATTTGTTGGCCATTCGCGATTCTCTCCTTGAAAACAAAGGGGAATACCTGATTTCAGGAGAATTTGTCGAGTTGATGCAAGCTGTCGAAATTTTTGGTTTCTACCTTGCTTCTATTGATATGCGCCAAGATTCTAGTGTTCATGAAGCCTGTGTAGCAGAATTGCTTGAATCTGCTGGTATCAATGATCACTATAGCGACCTTTCTGAAGACGAAAAATGCGCCCTTCTCTTAAAAGAGTTGGAAGAAGACCCTCGTATCCTCTCAGCCACTCATGCTGAAAAGTCAGAACTTCTTGAGAAGGAACTATCTATCTTTAAAGCTGCCCGCAAGTTGAAGGATAAACTGGGTGAAAATGTCATTCGTCAAACCATTATCTCACATGCAACAAGTGTATCCGATATGCTAGAGCTAGCAATTATGCTCAAGGAAGTAGGCTTGGTTGATGCCCAAAAAGCACGAGTTCAGATTGTTCCCCTGTTTGAAACTATCGAGGACTTAGACCATTCGGAAGAAACCATGAGAAGATATTTCTCTCTTCCTTTGGCTAAAAAATGGATTGCTTCAAAAGATAACTATCAGGAAATCATGCTCGGTTACTCTGATAGCAACAAGGATGGTGGTTACCTGTCCTCATGTTGGACCCTGTACAAGGCGCAACAACAACTAACTGCTATTGGGGATGAATTTGGCGTTAAGGTCACTTTCTTCCATGGTCGTGGTGGTACTGTAGGTCGTGGTGGTGGACCAACTTATGAAGCTATTACATCCCAACCACTCAAGTCTATCAAGGACCGTATCCGTCTGACTGAGCAAGGAGAAGTGATTGGAAACAAATACGGTAACAAAGACGCTGCTTATTACAACCTTGAGATGTTGGTTTCTGCAGCCATTAACCGTATGATTACCAAGAAGAAGAGTGATACCAACACATCAAACCGTTACGAAGCCATCATGGACCAAGTAGTGGATCGTAGCTACGATATCTACCGTGACTTGGTCTTTGGAAATGAACATTTCTATGACTACTTCTTTGAATCCAGTCCAATCAAGGCTATTTCAAGCTTCAATATCGGTTCGCGTCCAGCAGCTCGTAAGACCATCACTGAAATCGGCGGTTTGCGTGCCATTCCTTGGGTCTTCTCATGGTCACAAAGTCGTGTCATGTTCCCTGGATGGTATGGTGTGGGATCAAGCTTTAAAGAGTTTATAGATCAAAATCCAAAGAATATCGAGTTCCTTCGTGATATGTACCAGAACTGGCCTTTCTTCCAATCTCTTCTTTCCAATGTGGACATGGTCTTATCTAAGTCTAACATGAACATTGCTTTTGAATATGCTAAGCTCTGTGAAGACGAAGAAGTGCAAGCTATCTACTACACTATTTTAGATGAATGGCAATTGACCAAGGATGTTATTTTAGCTATTGAAGGTTATGACGAACTCTTGGCAGAAAACTCTTACCTAAAAGACAGTCTAAACTATCGTATGCCTTACTTTAATATCCTCAACTATATCCAGTTGGAGTTGATTAAACGTCAACGTCGTGGTGAATTGTCAGCAGACGAAGAAAGATTGATTCATACAACCATTAACGGAATTGCAACAGGTTTGCGTAATTCAGGTTGATATTTTCTAAACTTCCTCTTTTTCTAGGGGAAGTTTTTGAATTGTTTAAAAAATTCTAAAAATAGTCTTGACAAGTATTTGAAAAATGATATAATTTAAACATTCAGAAAGTAATCATGCTCATTTTTTAGAGAGTCTGTGCTTGGTGGAAACAGATAGATGAAAGTGATGAAAATTGGGCTGAATGTTATAAAGAATTTGAAATCATAAGAATTCGGTGAGCACACCTTACAGTGCAACTCGTGAATGCGAGAAAGAGCGATAGGGATAGTCCCTATAATTGAGGTGGCACCGCGCATCGACGTCCTCACACAAGTTTTTTGTGTGAGGACTTTTTCTATTAGGAGGATGATGATGGAATTTAAACGATGGCATCGCTTGATGATGTGATTTAAAAAGTTAAGGTAAAAGGATTAAGGAGAAAGAAAAATGAAAAATAAACGTTTGATTGGAATTATCGCTGGATTAGCAGTATTGGTAGTGGCTAGCTTGATTTATTCATCAATGAACAAGCCAGCAGCTAAGGAAGAGCAAAAGGTCGCTAAGGTTGGTGTCCTTCAATTTGTTAGTCATCCATCCTTGGACTTGATTTACCAAGGAATTCAAGATGGACTAGCTGAAGAAGGCTATAAGGACGACCAAGTAAAAATCGACTTTATGAACTCTGAAGGTGATCAGAGCAAGGTTGCAACCATGAGTAAACAATTGGTAGCAAATGGAAATGACGTTGTTGTTGGGATTGCAACACCAGCTGCTCAAGGACTTGCTAGTGCTACAAAAGACCTACCTGTTATCATGGCTGCTATTACAGACCCAATCGGTGCTAACTTGGTCAAAGATTTGAAAAAACCAGGTGGCAACATCACAGGAGTATCAGACCACAACCCCGCTGAACAACAAGTGGAATTGATTAAAACTTTGACACCAAATGTCAAAACAATCGGCGCTCTCTACTCAAGTAGCGAGGATAACTCAAAATCACAAGTAGAAGAATTCAAGGCTTATGCTGAAAAAGCAGGTTTGACAGTCGAAACCTTTGCTGTTCCATCAACAAATGAAATTGCTTCAACAGTTAATGTCATGACCAGCAAGGTCGACGCTATCTGGGTTCCAATTGACAACACCATCGCATCAGCATTCTCAACAGTTGTTTCAAGCAACCAAACAGCTAAAAAGCCAATCTATCCAAGTGCTACTGCCATGGTAGAAGCAGGTGGATTAGCATCTGTAGTAGTTGACCAACACGATCTTGGAGTGGCTACTGGTAAAATGATTGCTAAAGTTTTGAAGGGTGAAAAACCAGCTGATACGCCAGTTAATGTCTTTTCAACTGGTAAGTCGGTTATCAATAAAAAACTAGCGCAAGAACTTGGTATCACAATCCCTGAGTCTGTTCTAAAAGAAGCAGGACAAGTGATTGAATAAAGATAAAGGAGGAGTTGGGGACATCTCCTCCCATTTTTACTAAAGAAAGAAATGAGTGAAAGATTATGATAGTATCCATTATTTCTCAGGGAATGGTGTGGGCGATTTTAGGTTTGGGAATCTTTATGACCTTTCGAATTTTGAATTTCCCGGATATGACGACTGAGGGCTCTTTTCCTCTAGGGGGAGCAGTAGCTGTAACCTTGATAACACAAGGGGTTAATCCATTTTTAGCGACCTTGGCTGCAGTAGGAGCGGGCTGCCTAGCTGGTATGGCAACGGGTCTTTTATACACCAAAGGTAAAATACCAACTCTCTTATCAGGGATTTTGGTTATGACTTCTTGCCATTCCATCATGCTCATGATTATGGGGCGTGCCAATCTGGGTCTTCTTGGAACCAAGCAAATTCAGGATGTCTTGCCTTTCGATTCAGACCTTAACCAACTCCTGACTGGTTTTATCTTTGTTGCCCTTGTTATTGGTCTCATGCTCTTTTTCCTAGATACCAAACTAGGTCAGGCTTACATCGCTACTGGTGATAATCCTGATATGGCTCGTAGTTTTGGAATTCATACGGATCGTATGGAACTCATGGGCTTGGTTCTTTCAAATGGAATTATCGCGCTTGCAGGGGCCTTGATTGCTCAACAAGAAGGATATGCAGATGTTTCTCGAGGAATTGGAGTGATTGTCGTAGGGCTTGCTAGCTTGATTATTGGTGAGGTTTTGTTCAAGAGTTTGACCCTAGCGGAGCGACTCATGACCATTGTCGTGGGGTCTATTGCTTATCAGTTCCTCGTCTGGGGAGTGATTGCTCTTGGGTTTAATACAAGTTATCTTCGTTTGTACAGCGCCTTGATTTTGGCAGTTTGTCTCATGATTCCAACCTTCAAAAGCAAATACCTGAAAGGAGTCAAGTTTAGCAAATGACAGCAATTGTAGAATTAAAAAATGCTACCAAAGTCATCACGAATGGCTTTGATGAGGAAAAAATCATTCTGAATGATGTTTCTCTTGAAATTTTCGAACATGATTTCATTACCATCCTAGGGGGAAATGGAGCTGGGAAGTCAACGCTTTTTAACACGATTGCAGGTACCTTACCTTTAACAAGTGGAAGTATCCGTATCATGGGCGAGGACGTGACGCATTTTTCACCTGAAAAGCGGGCTAAGTATTTGTCTCGTGTCTTTCAGGATCCTAAGATGGGTACGGCTCCTCGTATGACGGTGGCGGAAAATCTCTTGATTGCCAAGTTTCGTGGTGAGAAGAGAGGACTCCTTCCTAGGAGACTTTCAAGTCACAGAGAAGAGTTCCAGACTACCATTGAAAAGGTTGGAAATGGTCTTGAAAAACATCTCGACACTCCGATTGAATTTCTATCAGGTGGTCAACGTCAGGCCTTGAGTCTCTTGATGGCAACCTTGAAGCGACCAGAGTTGCTCTTGTTGGATGAACACACAGCAGCTCTCGACCCAAAGACCAGTGTTGCTTTGATGGAGTTAACAGATGACTTTGTCACAAAAGATAAGCTGACTGCCCTCATGATTACCCACCATATGGAGGATGCGTTGAAGTATGGAAATCGTCTGATTGTCATGAAAGAAGGTCGTATCATCCAAGATTTGAACAAAGAAGAAAAAGCAAAAATGAAGATTTCAGACTACTATCAATTATTTGAATAAAGTAGAGATTTTTTCGTCAAAAAATAGAGAAGTAAAACTTAGAAACATGGAAGTGTTTCTGAGTTTTTTATCTTCCCATTCTATCAAGAAAAATAAGGCAAAGAGAATTACGGAAAGTGTATGAAATGGTTTACTTTTTTTCAGAAATAAGCTATACTAGATAACGTGAAACTATGATAAGATGGAGGTATTGCGTATGGTTGACAAACAAGTCATTGAAGAAATCAAAAACAATGCCAACATTGTGGAAGTCATAGGTGACGTGATTTCTTTACAAAAGGCTGGACGGAACTATTTAGGGCTCTGTCCTTTTCATGGTGAAAAGACCCCCTCTTTCAACGTTGTTGAAGACAAGCAGTTTTACCACTGTTTTGGATGTGGGCGTTCAGGAGATGTTTTTAAGTTCATCGAAGAATACCAAGGTGTGTCCTTTATGGAAGCCGTTCAGCTCTTAGGTGAGCGTGTCGGTATTCAACTAGCCATGCCTATCCAGTCTCGTCCTCAACAGCTTTCTCCTCATCAAGCTCTATATGATATGCATGAAGAAGCTGCACGCTTTTACCATGCAATTCTCATGACGACCAAGATGGGAGAAGCAGCAAGGGCTTATCTCTACAAGCGTGGATTGACGGATGATGTTCTGAAGCATTTCCAAATTGGACTAGCTCCAGTCGAGAGAAACTATCTTTACCAACGTTTATCTGGTAAGTTTGAAGAAAAGGATTTATTGGATTCGGGCTTGTTTTATTTGTCAGATGACAATCAGTTCTTTGATACCTTTTTCGGACGTATTGTCTTTCCTTTGACCAATGACAAGGGGCAGGTTATTGCCTTTTCAGGTCGTATCTGGCAAGAAACTGATGGACAGACTGCCAAATATAAAAATAGTCGCTCGACTGCAATTTTTAACAAGAGTTACGAATTGTATCATTTGGATAAGGCAAAAAAGGGAACAGGTAAGATTACAGAACTCTATCTGATGGAAGGTTTCATGGATGTGATCGCGGCTTACCGTGCTGGTATAGAAAATGCTGTCGCTTCTATGGGGACAGCGCTGAGCAAGGAGCATGTTGACCACCTCAAACGCTTCACCAAAAAGATAGTTCTCAGCTATGATGGTGACAAGGCAGGACAGGCAGCGACAGCCAAAGCTCTGGAAGAATTAAAAGATTTCTCAGTGGAAGTTGTCCGAGTACCTGATGCCATGGACCCAGATGAGTATTTACAAAAGAATTCTCCAGAAGATTTGGCCTACCTCTTAACCAAGACTCGTATCAGTCCCATAGAGTTCTATATTCACCAACTCAAACCTGAGAATAGTGATAACTTGCAAGCGCAAATCGAGTTCATTGAAAAGATTGCGCCCTTAATCGCCAAAGAAAAGTCTATTACTGCCCAGAATTCTTACATCCACATTCTGGCGGATAACCTACCTTCCTTTGATTACCAGCAAGTAGAACAGATTGTAAATGAAAGTCGGATTGTTCAAAGACAGGAGAGGGTCAAGGAGCATCCTAGGCCAGTAGCGATTAGTTTGCCTGTGACGCGGCAACTGACAGCAGTTATGAGAGCAGAGGCTCATCTCCTTTATAGGATGGCTGAGAATCCAGTTGTGTTAAATGACTATCGATTAAGAGAAGATTTTTTCTTTGATACCCCAGAATTTCAGATTCTTTACGAATTATTAAGTGTAGAGGGAGAAATCAGATCAGAGGAACTGTCTCATCAGACTCCTGAGGTTGAAAATGCCTGGTACCATGTTCTTGGTCTAGATTTGCCAGCTGAGATGTCGCCTCAAGAGCTAATGGAAGTCGAGGCGACTCGAAACCGTGCTCTCCTCAGCAAGGACAACTTACGAATTAAAAAGAAAGTGCAGGAAGCTAGTCATCTAGGAGATACAGACACAGCCTTGGAAGAATTGCAACGATTGATTTCCCAAAAGAGAAGAATGGAGTAATAATGGCAACAAAACAAAAAGAAGTAACCACATTTGATGTGCAAGTAGCAGACTTTATCCGTAACCACAAAAAAACAGGAACAGCAACAGACGACGAGATCAATTCAAGTCTGGTTATTCCTTTTACCCTTGATGCAGATGGCATTGAAGACCTTTTGCAACGGATTCAGGATGCTGGAATTTCTATCACGGATAACGAAGGGAATCCAAGTGCACGTGTCCTTAGTACAGAGGAAGAGCCTGAACTTAGTGATGAGGACTTGATTGGCTCAACCTCTGCTAAGGTTAATGACCCTGTCCGTATGTATTTGAAGGAAATTGGGGTTGTTCCTCTCTTGACCAATGAAGAAGAAAAAGAATTGGCCCTAGCTGTTGAAGCTGGTGATATCGAAGCCAAACAGCGTCTTGCAGAAGCCAACCTTCGTTTGGTGGTTTCGATTGCTAAGCGCTACGTAGGGCGTGGCATGCAGTTTCTTGACTTGATCCAAGAAGGAAACATGGGCTTGATGAAAGCTGTTGACAAGTTTGACTATTCAAAAGGTTTTAAGTTTTCTACTTATGCAACTTGGTGGATTCGTCAGGCGATTACTCGTGCCATTGCTGATCAGGCTCGTACCATTCGTATCCCAGTTCACATGGTTGAAACCATTAACAAGCTTGTCCGTGAACAGCGGAATCTCCTTCAAGAACTGGGTCAAGATCCAACTCCTGAACAAATCGCTGAACGTATGGATATGACACCTGACAAGGTGCGTGAAATCTTGAAAATCGCCCAAGAGCCAGTGTCACTTGAAACACCGATTGGTGAAGAGGACGATAGCCATCTTGGGGACTTTATCGAAGACGAAGTGATTGAAAATCCAGTGGACTACACAACTCGTATCGTTTTACGTGAGCAGTTGGATGAAGTCTTGGATACTCTCACAGACCGTGAAGAAAACGTTCTGCGCCTTCGTTTCGGGCTGGACGATGGGAAAATGCGTACCCTTGAAGATGTTGGTAAAGTCTTTAACGTAACTCGTGAACGTATCCGTCAGATCGAGGCCAAGGCTTTGAGAAAACTACGTCAACCAAGTCGCAGCAAACCGCTTCGTGATTTTATTGAAGATTAAGAGTGAGGATGAACATGGCTTATACAGAAGAGCAAATTGAGGTTATCAAAACCCGCATTTTAAATGCCCTAGAAGAAGTAATTGACCCTGAATTGGGAATTGATATTGTCAACCTAGGTTTGATTTATGAAATTCGTTTTGATGGTGAAACTGGTCACACTGAAATTGATATGACCTTGACAACTATGGGCTGCCCATTGGCAGATCTCTTGACGGACCAGATTCACGATGCGATGACAGATGTTCCTGAGGTAACCAATACCGAAGTTAAATTGGTCTGGTATCCAGCTTGGACTGTTGAGAAAATGAGTCGCTATGCACGTATCGCCCTAGGAATTAAATAAACAGTAGAAAAATATGAGAGACGATTGGAAAATAGGATAAATTCCTCCTTTTTCCTCTGGTCTCTCTTTCTTTTGCTGATTTTCTAGAAATAAAATGGTATAATGAAAGGTATGGAAAACGAAAAATTGCGTATTAATATGCTAAGTTCAAGTGAAAAAGTGGCTGGTCAAGGAGTATCAGGAGCCTACCGTGAGTTGGTACGTCTCCTACATCGCGATGCCCAAGATCAGTTAATTGTTACGGAGAATCTTCCTGTTGAGGCAGATGTAACTCACTTTCATACCATTGATTTCCCTTATTATTTATCTACATTTCAAAAGAAGCGATCTGGGAGAAAAATTGGCTATGTGCATTTTTTGCCTGATACGCTTGAGGGGAGTTTGAAAATTCCATTTTTCTTAAAGGGAATTATCAAACGTTATGTTTTTTCATTTTACAACCGAATGGAACACTTGGTGGTGGTTAATCCCATGTTTATCGAGGATTTGGTGGCAGCTGGTATTCCACGTGAAAAAGTAACTTATATTCCAAACTTTGTAAATAAGGAAAAATGGCATCCACTGCCAGCTGACCAAGTAGCAAAACTTCGTCAAGAAATGGATTTAGCTGAGGATCAGTTTGTTGTTGTAGGTGCAGGTCAGGTTCAGAAACGTAAAGGGATTGATGACTTTATCCGTCTTGCTGAGGAATTGCCAGAAATTACTTTTATTTGGGCTGGTGGTTTTTCATTTGGTGGGATGACAGATGGTTATGAACGCTATAAAAAAATCATGGACAATCCACCTAAAAATCTAATTTTTCCAGGTATTGTTCCTCCAGAGCGAATGCGAGAGCTCTATGCTGTAGCGGATCTCTTCTTGCTACCAAGTTACAATGAATTATTCCCTATGACCATCTTAGAGGCAGCTAGTTGTGAAGCACCGATTATGCTAAGGGATTTAGATCTATACAAGGTCATTCTCGAAGGGAATTATCGTGCAACAAGTGATGTTTCAGAGATGAGAGAAGCTATTCTCGAATACAAAAATCATCCTGAAAAGTTGAAAGACTTGAAAGAAAAAGCTAGAGAGATTTCTAAAGAGTATTCCGAGGAACATTTACTGGAAATCTGGTTGAAGTTCTATCGGGAGCAGGCGTCTTTGGGCAAAAAGTGAGGTAATTTATGCGAATTGGTTTATTTACAGACACTTATTTTCCTCAGGTTTCTGGGGTTGCGACCAGTATTCGAACCTTAAAGACAGAGCTTGAGAAGCAAGGACATGCAGTTTTTATCTTTACAACGACTGATAAAGACGTGAACCGATACGAAGATTGGCAAATTATCCGAATACCGAGTGTTCCCTTCTTTGCATTTAAGGATCGACGTTTTGCTTATCGTGGCTTTACAAAGGCGCTTGAAATTGCTAAACAGTATCAGCTAGATATCATTCATACTCAAACAGAGTTTTCACTAGGTTTGTTAGGGATTTGGATTGCAAGAGAGTTAAAAATTCCTGTTATCCATACCTACCATACCCAGTACGAAGATTATGTGCATTATATTGCGAAGGGTATGCTGATTCGTCCAAGTATGGTAAAATATCTGGTACGGGGCTTTCTTCACGATGTTGATGGAGTGATTTGTCCTAGTGAGATTGTTCGGGACCTTCTCTCTAAGTACAAGGTCAAGGTTGAAAAGCGGGTCATTCCAACTGGTATTGAGTTAGCTAAATTTGAACGGCCTGAGATTAAGGAAGAGAATTTAGCTGCCCTTCGATCTAAACTTGGGATTAAAAAAGACGAGAAAATGTTACTGAGTCTTTCTCGTATCTCCTATGAGAAGAATATCCAAGCGGTTCTAGCCGCTTTTGCGCAGGTTTTGAAAGAAGAAGACAAGGTGAAACTGGTTGTTGCTGGTGATGGTCCTTATCTGGACAGTCTGAAAGAACAAGCCGTCCAGTTGCAAATTCAAAATCAGGTGATTTTTACTGGTATGATCGCTCCAAGTGAAACAGCCTTGTACTATAAGACGGCAGACTTCTTTATCTCTGCATCCACTAGTGAAACCCAAGGGTTGACTTATCTAGAGAGTCTAGCTAGTGGAACGCCTGTCATCGCTCATGGCAATCCTTATCTGGATAATCTGATCAGTGATAGGATGTTTGGAACCCTCTACTATGGAGAACAGGACCTTGCAGGTGGCATCTTGGAGGCTTTGATTGCCACTCCAGATATGGATGAGCAAAAGTTGGCTGACAAGTTGTATGAGATTTCGGCTGAGAATTTTGGGAAACGAGTTCATGAGTTTTACCTTGATGCCATTATTTCAAATAATTTTGAACAAGAATTTCTCGATGGAGAACCTATGAGTCAACGTTTTCTAAAAACTATTTTATATCTCCCTCAACAAGCAGTCAGCGTCCCGGTAAAAGAATCTAAACGCATTCTGAAAGCGTCTAAAAAACAGTTGTCCAGTATGCGAGACTACTGGAAAGATTGACATAAAGTAAAAAAGGAGGAATAAAAGATGGCGAAAAAATTTATGAGAAGTGGGAAAGATCAAAAAATTGGAGGCGTTTGCGCAGGTGTTGCCCACTATTTTGATATTGATCCGACGATTATCCGTGTGATTTGGGGAGTTCTAGCCTTTTGTTATGGAGCAGGGGTTCTTGCTTACTTGATTTTGTGGGCAATTGCACCTGTTTCTACAGAATACTAAATTAAAATTATAGAGTGAAAAGGAGAAACTATGGCTTTTGGAGATAACGGTAACCGTAAAAAAACAATGTTTGAAAAGGTGACACTTGTTGTTGTGCTTATCATGTTGTTTGTAACCCTTGCTGGTATCTTTGCAACAGCGCTTGGAGCTTTTAGCAGATTCTAAGCAAGTTGTTTAGACAGAAACAATAACTAATGACTGGGATTTCCCAGCCTTTTTAAAGTGAGAAAAAATATGAGTATGTTTTTAGATACAGCCAAGATCAAAGTCAAGGCTGGTAATGGTGGTGATGGCATGGTTGCCTTTCGCCGTGAAAAATATGTCCCTAATGGTGGACCATGGGGCGGTGATGGTGGACGTGGAGGGAACGTCGTTTTCGTAGTAGACGAAGGCTTACGTACCTTGATGGATTTTCGCTATAACCGTCATTTCAAGGCCGAATCTGGTGAAAAAGGGATGACAAAAGGAATGCATGGGCGTGGTGCAGAAGACCTTCGTGTTCGCGTACCCCAAGGAACGACTGTACGTGATGCTGAGACAGGGAAAGTCATTACAGACTTGATTGAGCACGGTCAAGAGTTTATCGTGGCACATGGCGGTCGAGGTGGTCGTGGAAATATCCGCTTTGCAACACCAAAAAATCCTGCACCTGAAATCTCTGAGAATGGAGAGCCGGGTCAGGAACGTGAGTTGCAACTGGAATTAAAAATCTTGGCGGATGTTGGCTTAGTTGGTTTCCCATCTGTCGGAAAGTCAACTTTGCTTAGTGTCATCACTTCAGCTAAGCCAAAAATCGGTGCCTACCACTTTACGACAATTGTTCCTAATTTGGGTATGGTTCGTACGCAGTCAGGTGAATCCTTTGCTGTTGCAGATCTTCCAGGTTTGATTGAGGGAGCTAGTCAAGGTGTTGGCTTGGGAACTCAGTTCCTTCGACATATTGAACGCACTCGAGTTATCCTTCATATCATCGATATGTCGGCCAGCGAAGGGCGTGATCCTTATGAGGACTACCTTGCTATCAATAAAGAATTGGAATCATACAACCTTCGTCTGATGGAACGTCCGCAGATCATCGTGGCTAACAAGATGGACATGCCCGAAAGTCAGGAAAATCTTGAAACCTTCAAGAAGAAATTGGCAGCTAACTACGACGAGTTTGAAGAACTACCAGCCATCTTCCCGATTTCTGGTTTAACCAAGCAAGGGTTGGCTACCCTTTTGGATGCGACAGCTGAATTGTTGGACAAGACTCCAGAATTCCCAATCTATGATGAATCCGATATGGAAGAAGAGGCTTACTATGGCTTTGACGAGGAAGAAAAAGCCTTTGAGATTAGTCGTGATGATGATGCGACATGGGTACTTTCTGGTGAAAAACTCATGAAACTCTTTAACATGACCAACTTTGACCGTGACGAATCAGTCATGAAGTTTGCCCGTCAGCTTCGTGGTATGGGGGTTGACGAAGCCCTTCGTGCACGTGGTGCCAAAGATGGCGACTTGGTCCGCATCGGTAAATTTGAATTTGAATTTGTAGACTAGGAGATTGATATGGGAGATAAACCGATATCATTCCGAGATGCAGATGGAAATTTTGTTTCTGCAGCAGACGTATGGAATGAAAAGAAACTAGAAGAATTGTTTAATCGTCTCAATCCCAAACGTGCTCTTAGATTGGCACGTATGAAGAAAGAAGAAACACTTTCAAATGAATAAACAAATCCCGTGATTTTTAATCACGGGATTTGTTTATTCACTAAAGAAAAATGGTGGGGCATATTTTTTAAGATTTTCAAAACATGCTTGTGCTTTTGTAGCATCTTCACAGATGATCATGCAGACATCGTCTCCGCATAGTGTAGCAACAACATCTTTGAAATCAAGGGCATCAATGACAGCTCCAAATGACTGGGCCAAACCTGGAAGAGTCTTTAGAATGACTTGGTGCTGGACAGGACGTAACATGACAAGAGCATCTTCCATATAGTTTTCCAAACGTTTCTCCCATTTAGAAATAGAACCAGTATTTAGTACATAGTAGGACTGATCTTCTTCCCGAACTTTCGAAAGGTTCATAGTCTTGATATCACGAGATAAAGTTGCTTGTGTGACTTGGATATCATTCTCGGCTAGCAAGGCTTGTAATTCTGCTTGGGTATGAATTTTATTTTTTGAAACGAGGGCGCGGATAAGTTGGTGTCGATGTTCTGATTTGTTCATAAAGTAAGTACTCCTTTTAAAAGGTACAGCGTGGACTGAACGAAAATGTCAGTCGGGTGGTAGGCGGTATTGTCACGTATGATGATGTCAAAGTCAGTAGTATAAAGAACTAGACGGAGAGAATCTCCTTCTTTTAACTTGTCACTAGTAGAGGGCAGATGAATGATATATCGATCCGTCCATCACCATTGATGTTCTTTAATGACAGTGAATCATCCAATTAGGTTAGCATTTTGTCACGGCTTGTTGTGAATTTCCTCTAAATGTCAATTCACAGAGATTTTCCAACATGTGGTCTAGTAGCGTGTATGATAAATGGTGACACATGTTGATTGGGGGGAGTATCTTTTGTCCAAGGTTTATCTAGAGGCTTATTAAAATCTCTTATTTGAACTGGATTTGATACGAAGTTTATGTTTAGTTGGACTGTTCAAGTGGAAATCCTTGGTTATAGGAAGTTAAATGGGCAATTTGACTTCCTATAACCAAGGATTTCCATATTGAAAGTCTGGGATGTTATACCTTTTGACAAGGTAGAATGAGAGTAGAGTGTTCAAGATCGACAGTCAGGTGATAGTCTGTATTATCTCGAATTGTAATCTCAAAGTCAGTCGTGTAGAGAACCAAACGGAGAGTATTTCCTTCTTTAAGTTTGTAGATAGTTGGTTGAAGCTCTAGCTTGAAGTCCATCCATTTATTGGGTTGGATTTCTTCAACCGTCAAAAGATTGGTTCGATTTTGAAGATTGAGGTAGCCTTTGGTGAGGACACGTTGGGCACTTGGATTGAATGGTAGTTCACAGAGATTTTCTAACATGTGGTAGCGACCGTTGTCAATGGTTCTAGCACTTAAAACCGCTGGATAAGGCTGTAGATATTTCTTTTGCCCAAGTTCGAGCAGTTGGGCTGATAAGAGCCCCTTGTTTGTACTTGATTTGAGACGAAGTTTCAGCTCAACTCGACCATTTAAATGAATGTCTTGACTTACTGGAAGGTCAATGGTGATCTGATTGGCTTTTCCTTGGTAAAGTTCTGTGTTGAAAGTCTGGTAAGTCTTGCCATAACGCTCAAAATCTTCTTGTTCATAGTGGTTCTGAATCACTTTTTCTTCAGTTCCAAGTGAGAAAGTATGTAATTTATCTTGCTTGCCAAAGTCATCAAGACTCTGCCATGTTTGCGGTGCGGAATTGTCCTGCCAGATGACAGTAGGAAGCTGATAGTCTGTTGCAAGTCCTAACAATTTCTTACTTAACAAGGCATTCATGGACTCGCGGAAGTCAATCGACTGCCAGTTATTCATATAAACATGGGCACCATGATGAAAAAAGAGGTGCTTGTTGATATGATCTGGAAGAGCATGAAACATTTGATAAACATGAAGTGGTTTGACATTCCAATCCTGGGAACCATGTGTAAAGACGACCTCAGCTTGAACCTTATGAGCATTGAGCAGATAGTTGCGGTCATGCCAAAACTGATTGTAGTCACCAGTCTTGCGATCTAATTGTTCTTTTACCTTTTCTAAATCTGCTTTGTGGGCTTCATTAGCACGGATATAGTCACCGGCTAAGAGATTGCGGGAGTAGGTCAATTCAGCAAGTGAGTCAAAATCCTCACCTGGATAACCTCCAGGACTGGTCACCAGGCCATTTTCACGATAGTAGTTGTACCAAGAGGAAATACCTGCTTCAGCGATAATCACTTCTAAGCCATCAACACCTGTTGTCGCAAGACCATTGGACATGGTACCTAGATAAGAAAGGCCAGTTGTGGCAACTTTTCCATTGGACCAATCAGCCTTGACCTCACGCTTGCGCGTGTGATCAGTAAAGGCACGACAACGACCGTTAAGCCAATCAATGACATTTTTATAGGCCTCAATCTGCTGGTAGTCACCGTTAGTCATGAGACCTTGGGAATCTTTGGTGCCAACACCAGACACATAAAGATTGGCAAATCCTCGAGGGAGGAAGTAATCGTTGAGAGTGTAAGAACTATTGATGTGAGTTAGCTTTTCTTCAGACTCAGAGACGAGTTCGGCTTGACCAAGAGGCTCGACAAAATCAACCTCAGGCTTCTCAAGTTCAATAATATGGGCAGGTTTGACCTCCAAGTCTCCTTCCATCTTGTAGAGAGCCTTGTCGCTGGCTTTGTCGTTGGTCCCTTGGTGATAAGGACTTGCTGTCATAACTGCAGGGATTTGTCCATCATAGCGAGGACGAATAATGCTAACCTTGACTAAATCAGGTAGACCGTCTTTATCAGTATCCACACGACTCTCTACATAGACAACTTCACGAATGATATCGTGACTAGAAAAGGTTGCCAAGCTCTTACCGTTAAAGTAGTGGTAGTGATTGTCTTCTGCAATAAGTCCATCACTAACAAGTTGGTCGATGAGCATATTTCCCTTTTTGGTTCGAGTATTGAGCAAATGGTAGAGATTTTCAATCAAATCTCCATAAATAATAGGAAATCCAGTTTCTTTACGGAATTGTTCAGCATCCTCAAAGTCAATAAGATAATTGAAGCCTAAAAGTTGAAAAACTACGGTATAGAAAATATCAGCTGTCTGCTCTTTATCAGACTGAAAGAAGGTCAGTAGATCCGTTTCTCTATCTGCAGCTAGGGTAGATAGAGCGTAATCGGTATTAGTATAGGTGAAGAAACTCCAACGAATGAAGTCTTCAAACTGTCTTTTTATAGGCAGTTTAGATGATAGCTTCAAGCCAAGACTCTCTAATTCATCTAATAGTTGAGAACGAGGAGTGGGCAAGTAGCTGAATTGATTAAAACGCATGGCGCTCTCCTTTGAAGTGATAAATTTATTATATCAAAAAAAGAGGAAAAATGGAATAAATAAACTCAAATGAAATAAATTTAAAAAATAGGAATGAACTTTAAGCAAGTTATTATAAAATATTGAATAAATCTTCTAATTAAAAGCCACCTTAAAGATATTTATATGTTAATTTGCATAAGGGATTTTATTTCAATATTCGTCACTTAGCATAAAAATGTCCAAAATTACCATTAAAACTATTATAAGATATAGATATTTTATTCTTCTTAATTTTCATTTTCAAGAAACATAAAGGATGAACAGTTAAAAAAAAATTCAAAGAGGTTTTGAAAGAAAGAGTCTGAGCCAGTTCATTATGGAACTTAAAATGGTATAATAGTACTATATTTAAAGCAAGGAGGAGATGGAATGATTGCACAGCTCGATACCAAGACTGTTTACAGTTTTATGGAAAGTGTGGTTTCGATTGAAAAATATGTACATACAGCTAAAGATTATGGCTATTCTCACCTTGCTATCATGGATGTGGATAATCTTTATGGAGCCTATCACTTTTTAGAGGTGACTCGAAAATATGGAATCCAACCTTTAATTGGTCTCGAAATAACCTTGATTATAGACGAGAAGGCGATCTCTTTCCGTTTTCTAGCTCTATCTACTAAAGGTTACCAAGAGTTGATGAAGTTATCCACTTTAAAAATGACTGGACGAAAAAATTGGTCTGACTTTACCAGTCACCTTGAGGATGTTGCTGTTATTGTTCCTTATTATGATGGAATCGATCAGCTGGATTTAGGTCATGATTATTTTATTGGGGTTAGTCCCGATACTCACCAAGAAGTCTTTACCAAACCTATTCTTCCACTGTATCAGGTCAACTCCTTTGAGAAAGAAGACATACAGGTTTTGCAAATCTTATCGGCGGTCAAGGATAATGTCAGTCTGAGAGAAGTGGATGTGCATTCACAGCAAGGGATCTTTCTACCAGCCTCAGACTTAGAAGCAAGATTTAAAAATCGCTTTCCACAGTCACTTGCCAATCTTCAAGATTTGATAGAGAATGTTAGCTACCAACTTGATCCAAGTTTAAAACTCCCTCGCTTTAACCCTGAAAGGCCGGCAGTAGAAGAACTTAGAGAGAGGGCTGAACAAGGCTTGATAGCCAAGGAGTTAACCTCAGTTCTCTATCAAGAGCGGCTAAATGAAGAGTTGGCTGTTATTCATGATATGGGCTTTGATGACTATTTCCTAGTTGTTTGGGATTTGTTGCGTTTTGGACGTTCCCAAGGCTACTATATGGGAATGGGGCGCGGTTCTGCTGTGGGTAGTTTGGTCGCCTACTCACTTGACATCACAGGGATTGATCCAGTTGAGAAAAACTTGATTTTCGAGCGCTTTTTAAATCGTGAGCGGTACACCATGCCCGATATCGATATCGACATTCCTGACCTATATAGACCAGAGTTCATTCGTTATGTTCGTGATCGGTATGGCAGTCAACATGTGGCGCAGATTGTCACTTATTCGACCTTTGGAGCAAAACAGGCAATTCGTGATGTTTTCAAACGCTATGGTGTTCCAGAGTACGAATTAACAAATATTACGAAAAAAATCAGTTTCCGAGATACACTAACGACGGCCTATGAAAAGAATTTGCAATTTAGACAGGTCATCAATAGCAAGATTGAATATCAAAAAGCTTTTGAGATTGCTCGAAAGATTGAAGGGTATCCTCGTCAGACCTCTATCCATGCGGCCGGAGTCGTTATGAGTGACCAAGACTTGACGGACTATATTCCTCTAAAATATGGTGAGGATATGCTGATCACCCAGTATGATGCTCATGGTGTTGAAGCCAATGGACTTCTAAAAATGGATTTCCTCGGTTTACGTAACCTGACTTTCGTACAAAAAATGCAGGAATTGCTTGCGGAGTCAGAGGGTGTTCATCTAAAAATTGAAGAGATTGACCTGGAAGACAGTGAAACTTTAGCCCTATTTTCAGCTGGAAATACCAAGGGGATTTTCCAATTTGAACAACCAGGAGCCATCCGACTCTTGAAACGGGTGAAACCACAAGTCTTCGAAGAAGTGGTAGCAACGACATCCCTTAACAGACCAGGTGCAAGTGATTATATCGATAACTTTGTAGCTCGAAAGCATGGCAAAGAAAAGGTGACGGTGCTGGATCCTACATTGGAAGACATCCTGTCATCAACCTACGGTATTATGCTCTATCAAGAGCAAGTCATGCAGGTAGCTCAGCGCTTTGGAGGATTCAGTCTTGGTAAAGCCGACATTCTCAGACGTGCCATGGGTAAGAAAAATGCTAAAGAAATGCATTTGATGAAGGAAGATTTTATCGCTGGTGCAGTAAAACTCGGTCATTCAGAAGAGAAAGCCAATCAAGTTTTTGCAGTGATGGAAAAGTTTGCTGGCTATGGATTTAACAGATCCCACGCCTATGCCTACTCATCCCTGGCTTTCCAACTTGCTTATTTTAAAACCCATTATCCTGCTATTTTCTTTCAAGTCATGTTGAATTATTCGAGCAGTGATTATATTGTAGATGCTCTTCAGATGGGATTTGATGTAGCGCCTTTAGCCATCAACAGCATTCCCTATCATGATAAAATTGCTCAGAAGAAAATCTATCTTGGTTTGAAAACCATTAAGGGGATGCCGAGAGATTTTTCTTATTGGATTATTGAAAACCGTCCTTTTTCAAGTGTTGAAGATTTCGTCACACGTCTTCCTAAGAATTACAAGAAACTATCGCTTTTGTCTCCTTTGGTTGAACTGGGGCTCTTTGATGACTTTGACAAGAACCGCCAGAAAATCCTAGTCAACCTACCAAACCTATTTGTTTTTGTTGAGGAGTTGGGTGGTCTCTTTGCAGATGCAAGCTATAGCTGGACTGAGGCGGATGATTTTACGGAAGCAGAGAAATTTTACAAGGAGCAGGAACTGATCGGGGTTGGTATCAGCGCTCATCCTTTGCAAACACTTGCCAAACAGGCCCTTTATTCGACAACGCCCATTGCTACTCTCACTGAAGGGAGTCATGTAA
The DNA here is from genome assembly GCF_000146585.1 of Streptococcus mitis ATCC 6249. GTDB lineage: Bacteria > Bacillota > Bacilli > Lactobacillales > Streptococcaceae > Streptococcus > Streptococcus mitis_AZ. Next base: position 970,999 of record NZ_GL397179.1, read on the forward strand.
CCCTTCTAGTTGAAGTGCAAAAAATAAAAGTCATTCGAACTAAGAAAGGCGAGAATATGGCTTTTCTACAGGTTCACGACAGTAAGTCTAAACTGGATGTGACTGTATTTTCAGATCAGTATCGAAAATTCGCTTCCATCTTATCTGAAGGAAAATTCTACTACATCAATGGCAAAGTTCAATCCCGAGATGGTCGTCTGCAAATGATTGCACAAGATTTGAAAGAAGCAGTGGCGGAACGATTCTGGATTCAAGTTAAAAACCACGACAACGATAAAGAAATTTCAACTATCTTAGAACAACATAAAGGCTCTATTCCTGTTATTATCAGGTATGTTGAGGAAGAAAAGACAATTGTTTCCTCCCAACATTTTGTAAAAAAAGACCCAGTTTTACAGGAAAAATTAGATGGAATTGTTATGAAAACGATTTATCGCTAAAAATACGGAAAATAGAAGAATTTTCCAATTAAATGTGGTATAATCAGTAAGAATGTTAAAAGAAAAAGGAGCATAACCAAATGAAACGTATTGCTGTTTTGACCAGTGGTGGAGACGCCCCTGGTATGAATGCTGCCATCCGTGCGGTAGTTCGTCAAGCAATCTCAGAAGGAATGGAAGTATTTGGTATCTATGATGGATACGCAGGTATGGTTGCCGGTGAAATCTATCCACTTGATGCTGCTTCAGTAGGAGACATCATTTCACGTGGTGGTACTTTCCTTCACTCTGCTCGTTACCCTGAGTTTGCACAACTCGAAGGTCAACTTAAAGGGATTGAGCAATTGAAAAAACACGGTATTGAAGGTGTCGTAGTTATCGGTGGTGACGGTTCTTATCACGGAGCTATGCGCTTGACTGAGCATGGATTCCCTGCTATTGGTCTTCCAGGAACAATTGATAATGATATCGTTGGTACGGACTTCACAATCGGATTTGATACAGCAGTTACAACTGCTATGGACGCGATTGACAAGATTCGCGATACTTCATCAAGTCACCGTCGTACCTTTGTTATTGAGGTAATGGGACGTAACGCTGGTGATATCGCTCTTTGGGCAGGTATCGCAACTGGTGCTGACGAAATCATCATCCCTGAAGAAGACTTCAAGATGGAAGATATCGTTGCAAGCATCAAAGCTGGTTATGAATGTGGTAAGAAACACAACATCATTGTTTTGGCTGAGGGAGTTATGTCTGCCGATGAGTTTGGTAAAAAACTCAAGGAAGCTGGAGACACTAGTGACCTTCGTGTAACTGAACTTGGGCACATCCAACGTGGTGGATCACCAACCGCTCGTGACCGTGTATTAGCATCACGCATGGGTGCACACGCTGTTAAACTTCTTAAACAAGGAATCGGTGGTGTCGCTGTTGGTATCCGTAACGAGAAAATGGTTGAAAACCCAATTCTTGGAACAGCAGAAGAGGGAGCTTTGTTTAGCTTGACTGAAGATGGTAAGATTGTTGTTAACAACCCACACAAAGCTGATCTTGAACTCTCTGACTTGAACAAGAGCTTGTCCTAATCAACTTTTATTAATCTAGTAAAATGACCAAAAAGGTCGAATTATATAAAGGAGTCACAAAAAATCATGAACAAACGTGTAAAAATCGTTGCAACCTTGGGTCCTGCGGTAGAAATCCGTGGTGGTAAAAAATTCGGTGATGACGGATACTGGGGAGAAAAACTTGACGTTGAATCATCAGCAAAAAATATTGCGAAATTGATTGAAGCTGGAGCAAACACTTTCCGTTTCAACTTCTCACACGGTGACCACCAAGAACAAGGTGACCGTATGGCAACTGTTAAACTTGCTGAAAAACTTGCAGGTAAAAAAGTTGGTTTCCTTCTGGATACAAAAGGTCCTGAAATCCGTACTGAATTGTTCGAAGGCGATGCAAAAGAGTACTCTTATAAAACTGGTGAAAAAATCCGTGTTGCAACCAAACAAGGTATCAAATCAACTCGTGAAGTGATTGCTTTGAACGTTGCTGGCGCTCTTGACATCTATGATGACGTTGAAGTTGGTCATCAAGTTTTGGTTGACGATGGTAAACTTGGTCTTCGTGTTATCGCTAAAGACGATGCAACTCGTGAATTTGAAGTAGAAGTTGAAAATGATGGCGTTGTTGCAAAACAAAAAGGTGTAAACATCCCTAACACTAAAATTCCTTTCCCAGCTCTTGCAGAACGTGATAACGACGACATCCGCTTCGGTCTTGAGCAAGGTATCAACTTCATCGCGATCTCATTCGTACGTACTGCTAAAGACGTGAATGAAGTTCGTGCAATCTGTGAAGAAACTGGAAACGGACATGTTCAATTGTTCGCGAAAATCGAAAACCAACAAGGTATCGATAACTTGGATGAGATCATCGAAGCAGCTGATGGTATCATGATCGCTCGTGGTGACATGGGTATCGAAGTACCATTCGAAATGGTTCCAGTTTACCAAAAAATGATCATTACTAAAGTGAATGCTGCTGGTAAAGTTGTTATCACTGCAACAAACATGCTTGAAACAATGACTGAAAAACCACGTGCGACTCGTTCAGAAGTATCAGACGTATTCAACGCTGTTATCGACGGAACTGACGCAACAATGCTTTCAGGTGAGTCTGCAAACGGTAAATACCCACTTGAATCAGTAACAACAATGGCTACAATCGACAAGAACGCTCAAACTCTTCTTAATGAATATGGTCGTTTGAACTCAGATGCATTCGAGCGTAACTCTAAGACAGAAGTTATGGCTTCAGCTGTTAAAGATGCCACTAACTCAATGAACATCAAATTGGTTGTTACACTTACTAAGACTGGTCACACAGCACGTTTGATTTCTAAATACCGTCCAAATGCTGACATTTTGGCAATCACTTTCGATGAATTGACTGAACGTGGATTGATGTTGAACTGGGGTGTTATTCCAGTAACAACTGAACGTCCTTCAAATACTGACGATATGTTTGATCTTGCTGAAAAGATTGCAGTTGAACAAGGCTTGGTTGAATCTGGCGACGATATCGTTATCGTTGCTGGTGTGCCACTTGGAGAAGCTGCTCGTACAAACACAATGCGTATCCGTACAGTACGTTAATCTAACTTTTAAAGCCTATCATATCAAGCTCCAAAGCTTGTGTGATGGGTCTTTTTTTGTGAACAAAAACAAAAAAGAGGCAGGAAATAATCAAGAGTAATGGGAAAAAATTGAAAATTATGGTATAATAGAATGAAAAGACCTTTTTAGTAAATTTTGAAAGAGTATAACATGAGAAAAATTGTCATCAATGGTGGACGTCCATTGCAAGGTGAGATCACCATTAGTGGTGCAAAAAATAGTGTCGTTGCGCTTATTCCAGCTATTATCTTAGCAGATGATATTGTCACTTTAGATTGTGTTCCAGATATTTCAGACGTTGCTAGTCTTGTCGAAATCATGGAGATCATGGGGGCGTCTGTTAAGCGTTATGACGATGTTTTGGAGATTGATCCAAGAGGCGTTCAAAACATTCCAATGCCGTATGGCAAGATTAATAGCTTGCGTGCTTCTTATTATTTTTACGGAAGTCTTTTAGGGCGCTTTGGCGAAGCTACGGTAGGACTTCCTGGTGGATGTGATTTGGGTCCTCGCCCGATTGACCTTCACTTAAAAGCCTTTGAAGCTATGGGGGCTAAGGTCAGCTACGAGGGAGATAATATGAATTTATCTGCCCAAGCTAAGGGTCTTCATGGAGCAAGTATTTACATGGACACCGTTAGCGTTGGTGCAACGATTAACACCATGATTGCCGCGGTTAAAGCAAAGGGACGTACTGTCATTGAAAATGCGGCCCGTGAACCAGAAATCATTGATGTGGCTACCCTTTTGAACAACATGGGGGCACACATTCGTGGTGCCGGGACTGATATTATCATTATTGATGGTGTTGAGACGCTTCATGGGACTCGTCACCAAGTCATTCCAGACCGTATTGAAGCTGGAACTTATATTTCACTTGCTGCTGCGGTTGGTAAAGGAATTCGTATTAACAACGTTCTTTATGAGCATCTTGAAGGCTTTATCGCCAAACTAGAGGAAATGGGCGTTCGTATGACGGTCTCTGAGGATAGTATCTTTGTTGAAGAGCAGTCAGACCTGAAGGCAATCAGCATTAAAACTGCTCCTTATCCTGGTTTTGCAACTGATTTGCAACAGCCTATCACGCCACTTTTATTAACAACTCAAGGCCGTGGAACGATTATTGATACCATTTATGAAAAACGTGTCAACCATGTCTTTGAGTTAGCAAAAATGGATGCGGATATTACGACTACGAATGATCACATTATCTATAAAGGTGGTCGTACCTTGCATGGAGCAAGTGTTAAAGCTACAGATTTGCGAGCAGGTGCCGCTCTTGTGATTGCTGGATTGATGGCTCAAGGCCAGACCGAAATTACAAATATTGAGTTTATCCTTCGTGGCTACTCAGATATCATTGAAAAATTACGTAGTCTTGGAGCAGATATTACACTCGTCGAAGACTAAACCATTGAGGTGATTATGAATATTTGGACCAAATTAGCAATGTTTTCTTTCTTTGAAACGGAGCGCTTGTATTTGCGTCCTTTCTTTTTTAGTGACAGTAAAGCCTTTTATGAGATTGCTTCTGATCCAGAAAATCTGCAATTTATTTTTCCCAGCCAAGCAAGTTTAGAGGAGAGTCAATATGCTCTTGCCAACTATTTTATGAAGGCTCCTCTAGGTGTCTGGGCAATTTGTAATCAAGACAATCAGGAAATGATTGGTTCCATCAAATTTGAAAAAATCGACGAAATCAAGAAAGAAGCAGAAATCGGTTATTTCTTAAAAAAAGATGCTTGGTCGCAAGGTTTTATGACAGAGGCTGTTAGCAAACTCTGTCAACTTTCCTTTGAAGAATTTGGTTTAAAACAATTATCCATCATCACTCATCTGGAGAATCAAGCTAGCCAAAAAGTAGCCTTAAAATCGGGCTTTAGTCTCTTCCGACAGTTTAAGGGGAGCGATCGCTATACACGAAAAATGAGGGACTATCTTGAATTTCGATACATAAAAGGAGAATTCAATGAGTAAACACCAGGAAATTTTGTCTTATCTGGAAGAGTTACCAATTGGGAAGAGAGTTAGTGTTCGTAGTATTTCAAATCACCTAGGTGTTAGTGATGGAACAGCCTATCGGGCTATCAAAGAAGCTGAAAATCGTGGCATCGTTGAAACTCGGCCACGAAGTGGAACCATACGGGTCAAGTCCCAAAAAGTGGCTATTGAGCGGCTAACCTATGCAGAAATCGCAGAAGTGACTAGCTCTGAGGTTTTAGCAGGTCAGGAAGGGTTAGAGAGAGAATTTAGTAAATTTTCTATTGGCGCCATGACTGAGCAGAATATCCTCTCTTATCTCCATGATGGAGGCCTTTTGATTGTAGGTGACCGTACTCGCATTCAACTTTTAGCGCTGGAAAATGAAAATGCAGTCCTTGTGACTGGAGGTTTCCATGTCCAAGATGATGTATTGACTCTTGCCAATAAAAAAGGTATCCCTGTTCTGAGAAGTAAGCATGATACCTTTACAGTTGCAACCATGATTAACAAAGCTCTCTCAAATGTTCAGATTAAAACTGACATTTTAACAGTCGAAAAACTCTATCGTCCGAGTCATGAGTATGGCTTTTTGAGAGAAACGGATACAGTCAAAGACTATCTAGATTTGGTACGTAAGAATAGAAGTAGCCGTTTCCCAGTCATTAACCAACACCAAGTGGTTGTTGGAGTTGTTACCATGCGTGACGCGGGAGATAAGTCACCTAGTACGACGATTGACAAGGTGATGACGCGAAGTATCTTCGTAACGGGTTTGGCAACTAATATTGCCAATGTCAGCCAACGAATGATAGCTGAAGACTTTGAGATGGTTCCCGTTGTTCGAAGTAACCAGACTCTACTTGGGGTCGTAACTCGAAGAGATGTCATGGAAAAAATGAGCCGTTCTCAGGTTTCAGCTTTGCCGACTTTTTCAGAGCAAATCGGGCAAAAACTTTCTTATCATCATGATGAAGTCATCATTACTGTTGAGCCCTTCATGTTGGAGAAAAATGGTGTCCTTGCTAATGGAGTCTTGGCTGAAATCCTCAACCATATGACCCAAGACCTTGTTGTCAATAGTGGGCGCAATCTCATCATAGAGCAGATGTTGATTTATTTCTTGCAGGCTGTGCAGATAGATGATACTTTGCGGATTCAGGCTCGGATTATTCACCACACGAGACGCTCAGCTATTATTGATTATGATATTTATCATGGTCATCAGATTGTTTCAAAAGCAAATGTTACAGTAAAAATCAATTAGAATCTAGGAGAAAAAATGATAACTTTAAAATCAGCACGTGAAATCGAAGCCATGGACAAGGCTGGTGATTTCCTAGCTAGTATCCATATCGGCTTACGTGATTTGATTAAGCCAGGCGTGGATATGTGGGAAGTAGAAGAGTATGTTCGTCGTCGTTGTAAAGAGGAGAATTTCCTTCCTTTACAGATTGGCGTGGATGGGGCAGTCATGGATTACCCCTATGCCACCTGTTGCTCTCTCAACGACGAAGTAGCTCATGCTTTTCCACGTCATTACATCTTGAAAGATGGCGATTTGCTCAAGGTAGACATGGTACTTGGTGGTCCGATTTCCAAATCAGACCTCAATGTATCTAAACTCAACTTTAACAATGTTGAGCAAATGAAAAAATACACCCAAAGCTATACTGGTGGTTTAGCAGACTCATGTTGGGCTTATGCGGTTGGTACACCGTCTGAAGAAGTGAAAAACCTGATGGACGTGACCAAGGAAGCTATGTATATAGGGATTAAGCAAGCAGTTGTCGGCAATCGTATCGGTGATATCGGTGCGGCCATTCAAGAATACGCTGAAAGTCGCGGTTATGGTGTCGTACGTGATTTGGTTGGTCATGGAGTTGGTCCAACTATGCACGAGGAACCAATGGTCCCTAACTACGGTATTGCAGGCCGTGGACTCCGCCTCCGTGAAGGAATGGTGTTGACCATCGAACCCATGATCAATACTGGGGATTGGGAAATTGATACAGATATGAAAACTGGCTGGGCTCATAAAACCATCGATGGTGGCCTATCTTGTCAATATGAACACCAGTTTGTGATTACAAAAGACGGTCCTGTTATCTTGACAAGTCAAGGTGAAGAAGGAACGTATTAAAACGAAAGGAGCATAGCTCCTTTTTTATATTCAGTTTAGATAAAATAGACAAGCGTAGCAAAGTTGTCACAAATTTTTTCTTTTGTAGTAAAATAGGATTAGAATTTTGTGAAAGTAGGTAATTCGTTGGAATCTATTATATTTTTAGTATCGGTTTTCTTAGCCGGCATTCTGTCTTTCTTTTCACCCTGCATCTTCCCTTTGCTACCGGTCTATGCTGGTATTTTACTGGATGATCAGAGGAACTCGAAAAGCTTTCGATTTTTCGGAAGAGACGTTGCATGGTCAGGCTTAATTCGGACCTTGTGCTTTATTGCTGGGATCTCCCTCATTTTCTTTATTTTGGGATTTGGAGCTGGTTTCCTGGGAAATATGCTCTATGCTGACTGGTTTCGTTATCTTATGGGAGCAGTCATTATCCTCTTGGGCCTTCACCAGATGGAAATTTTGCATTTCAATAAACTGGAAGTGCAAAAAACAGTCACCTTCAAAAAATCACAGTCGAATCACTATTTGTCAGCATTTTTGCTTGGGATAACCTTTAGTTTTGGTTGGACCCCTTGTATCGGACCGGTTTTAAGTTCGGTCTTGGCTCTTGCAGCTTCAGGAGGGAATGGTGCTTGGCAAGGAGCTGTACTAACCTTAGTGTACACATTGGGAATGGCCCTACCTTTCATCGTTTTGGCCTTGGCTTCGGGTTGGATTATGCCCTACTTTAGTAAATTAAAACCCCATATGATTCTACTAAAGAAAATTGGGGGAGCTTTGATTATTTTGATGGGATTGTTATTAATGCTAGGGCAGTTAAATGCCTTGTCAGGAATTCTTGGATAAAAGGAGAAAAAGATGAAAAAAGTTATTTTTGCTGGATTGAGCCTCATGTCTCTATTCTTGTTGATTGCCTGTGGCGAAAAAGAAACCAAACAATCAGAAAGTCCCAAACAGCCTGCTGTACAACAAATCGCAGTAGGAAAGGATGCCCCAGACTTCACCTTGCAGTCTATGGATGGCAAAGAAGTCAAGTTATCAGACTATAAGGGTAAAAAAGTCTATTTAAAATTCTGGGCCTCTTGGTGTGGTCCTTGTCGAAAGAGTATGCCAGAGTTGATGGAATTAGCTGCAAAACAAGATCGGGACTTTGAAATACTAAGTGTCGTTGCACCAGGACTACAAGGTGAAAAAACAGTTGAAGAGTTTCCAAAATGGTACCAAGAACAAGGCTACAAGGATATACCAGTTCTATATGATACCAAGGCAGCTACCTTCCAAGCCTACCAAATTCGTAGTATTCCAACAGAATACCTGATTGATAGTCAAGGAAAAATTGGAAAAATCCAATTTGGTGCTATTAGCAATGCAGATGCTGAAGCAGCTTTTAAAGAGATGAAATAAATTAAAGAATACGAAAAAATCGCGATTGTTCGCGATTTTTTTATAGTTTTTCATTGATAAAGCGGATGAATTGGTTCCACCAAACTTTTAAGAAGAAGGCTTTTTCAACTTTTTTTTCAGAAACCATTTCAAAAGATGGTTTTTTAGAAGTGAGGTAGCCTTGACCAATCAAATCCTGGTCATCATAGGTTAGGGTACCGACAACCTTTCCTTCTTCCAAAGGAGCAGTTTCTGATGTTGATTTTGGTGTGAATTGAAGAGCTGATGTAGTTCCGCTTCCAACTCGTTGGACAACAGCAATATCTGATTTAGCAACTGCAGGCACGCTGTCTTCTTTTCCATCAAGGACAGTAACCTTACTATCTTTGTAAGTTTCACCTTTTTTAACAACAGTTTGTAGGGTAAAGTTTGCAGAGATATAGTCTAAAAGAGAAGAAGTAGCTGTAAATCGTGCATAAGGATTGCCGTCTTGTTGATCGGCATTTAAAACAACTGTAATGATACGCATTCCTTTTTCGACAGTGGTTCCAACGAAAGAAGCTCCTGCCTTATCAGTTGTTCCTGTCTTTAAACCGTCAATTCCTCCTCGGTAGGCTGGCATCCCCTCCAACATAGAGTTAGTTGAGTGGATTTCAAGCCCAGCAAAAGTAGAAGATGCTTTTTTGGTAATTTCTAAAACCTGCGGATAATCTCGGATGAGGTTACGAGCAACGATGGCAACATCGTAAGCACTAAGTTTATTTTCTTCGTCTTTCTTAGAACCTGGATAGATGTTATCTCCAAGAGTCTCGTTGTTTAATCCAGTTGTGTTTACAATAGTTGCATCCTGGATTCCCCATTCCAAAAGTTTCGCCCTCATTTTGTCAACGAAGTCTTTCTCAGAACCGGCAATTTTTTCTGCTAGCGCAATTGCAGCACTGTTTGCACTGGATACCATTGTAGCCTCTAATAGTTGTTCAACAGTATAATTTCGAGCTTCCATAGGGACGTTACTTGCTTCTGAATTGGTGGTGAGATGGTATGGATAGTCTGAAATATCAACAGGGGTTGATAGGCTGATGGTTCCTTGTTCCAAGGCCTCATAGACCAAATAGACAGTAACAAGTTTTGTAATAGAAGCAATCTCGACAGGCTGACTCGCATCTTTTTCATAAAGAACTTTTCCTGTTGTTGCTTCAACTGCGATAGCGTGTTTAGCGGCTATATCAAAACTTTGAGCTGAAATAGTAGAGATTGTACCAAAAGTAAGAAGTGTTAGTAAGGATATAATTATTTTTTTCATATTAGCTTTATTTTATCATAAAGGGAAAAAATATTCTCGCTTTTATGCTGAAGCCTTCGTATCTTTTTTTAGAAATATGGTAAAATAGATAGAAGGAGGATAGTTATGTTCCGTAGAAACAAATTATTTTTTTGGACAGCCGAAATCTTACTATTAACCATTATTTTTTATCTTTGGAGAGAGATGGGGTCCATCATTACTCCCTTTGTCACAGTTATCAATACGATTATGATTCCATTCTTATTGGGGGGATTTTTCTACTACCTGACAAATCCAATCGTAACCTTCTTGGAGAAAAGATGTAAGATCAATCGTTTGATTGGTGTCTTGGTCACTCTTTGCGCCTTGATTGGAGCCATCGTGGTTGGTGTAGTTTATCTCTTACCTATTTTGATCAACCAGCTGACAAGTTTGATTATCTCTAGCCAAAATATCTACAGCAGACTGCAGGATTTGGTTATTGATTTATCAATGAATCCTATTTTCCAAAATATTGATATCCAAAAAACCATTCAACAGTTAAATCTATCCTATGTCGATATTCTCCAAAATATCCTTAATAGCGTTAGCAATAGCTTAGGAAGTGTCCTTTCTGCTTTATTTAGTACAATCCTCATTCTAATTATGACTCCGGTCTTCTTGATCTATTTCCTACTAGATGGCAACAAATTTTTACCGATGTTGGAACGAACAGTTCTCAAACATGACAAGCTGAACCTAACCAGTCTCTTGAAAAACTTGAACGCAACTGTAGCAAGATATATCAGTGGAATTGCGATTGATGCTGTCATAATCGGATGTTTGGCCTATGTGGGTTACAGTGTTATTGGTTTGAAGTATGCCTTAGTCTTTGCTATTTTTTCTGGCATTGCCAATCTGATTCCATATGTTGGTCCAAGTATTGGTTTGATTCCGATGATTATTGCAAATGTATTCACCGATCCTCAACGAATGTTAATTGCAGTTGTCTATATGCTGATTATTCAACAGGTTGATGGCAATATTCTCTACCCTCGTATCGTTGGAGGGGTTATGAAAGTTCATCCAATCACCATTTTAGTCCTTCTCTTACTATCAAGTAATATCTACGGTGTGATTGGCATGGTAGTAGCAGTACCTAGCTATTCTATCTTAAAAGAAATTACTAAGTTCTTTGCGAAATTGTATGAAAATCATAAGGAAGCCAAAGAACAAGAAAAAACAGAATCAGTTTAAAAATCAGGAAAACCTGGTTTTTTACTTATATAAATAAGCTTTAAAACTAAAATATCATAGAAAAGAGGATCTTGATAAGAAGCGGAAGAAAGGGATCCCATAAGATTTAGATTAATTAACAAAATATGTGTAAAACACTTGCAATTTAGCTGAAATTTGATAAAATAGTAAGGAAAGTTAGACTGTATTGCCTACTGTCTATCTATAAAATATATTTTATTGGAGGCTTTTACTCAAATGGCAAAAGAAAAATACGATCGTAGTAAACCACACGTTAACATTGGTACTATCGGACACGTTGACCACGGTAAAACTACCCTAACTGCAGCTATCACAACTGTTTTGGCACGTCGCTTGCCTTCATCAGTTAACCAACCTAAAGACTATGCGTCTATCGATGCTGCTCCAGAAGAACGCGAACGCGGTATCACCATCAACACTGCGCACGTTGAGTACGAAACTGAAAAACGTCACTACGCTCACATCGACGCTCCAGGACACGCGGACTACGTTAAAAACATGATCACTGGTGCCGCTCAAATGGACGGAGCTATCCTTGTAGTAGCTTCAACTGACGGACCAATGCCACAAACTCGTGAGCACATCCTTCTTTCACGTCAGGTTGGTGTTAAACACCTTATCGTCTTCATGAACAAGATCGACTTGGTTGACGACGAAGAATTGCTTGAATTGGTTGAAATGGAAATCCGTGACCTCTTGTCAGAATACGACTTCCCAGGTGACGATCTTCCAGTTATCCAAGGTTCAGCTCTTAAAGCTCTTGAAGGTGACTCTAAATACGAAGACATCATCATGGAATTGATGAACACTGTTGACGAGTACATTCCAGAACCAGAACGTGACACTGACAAACCATTGCTTCTTCCAGTCGAGGACGTATTCTCAATCACTGGACGTGGTACAGTTGCTTCAGGACGTATCGACCGTGGTACTGTTCGTGTCAACGATGAAATCGAAATCGTTGGTATCAAAGAAGAAACTTCAAAAGCAGTTGTTACTGGTGTTGAAATGTTCCGTAAACAACTTGACGAAGGTCTTGCTGGAGATAACGTAGGTGTCCTTCTTCGTGGTGTTCAACGTGACGAAATCGAACGTGGACAAGTTATCGCTAAACCAGGTTCAATCAACCCACACACTAAATTCAAAGGTGAAGTCTACATCCTTACTAAAGAAGAAGGTGGACGTCACACTCCATTCTTCAACAACTACCGCCCACAATTCTACTTCCGTACTACTGACGTTACAGGTTCAATCGAACTTCCAGCAGGTACTGAAATGGTAATGCCTGGTGATAACGTGACTATCGACGTTGAGTTGATCCACCCAATCGCCGTAGAACAAGGTACTACATTCTCTATCCGTGAGGGTGGACGTACTGTTGGTTCAGGTATGGTTACAGAAATCGAAGCTTAATTCGATTTAGTTCCCAGAAGAACAATTATTTAAGTCAGACACTAAAAGAATCTTGCTTTGCAAGGTTCTTTTTTAGTTCTATTTTTGTAAGAAGGCCTTCTAGTATAGCGATATGATAGATTTTTTGGTATAATAAAAGTTATGGAAATCGAAAAAACCAATCGCATGAATGCGCTTTTTGAATTTTATGCTGCGCTTTTGACAGATAAGCAGATGAATTATATTGAACTCTACTATGCAGATGATTACAGTCTTGCGGAGATTGCTGAAGAGTTCGGTGTTAGTCGCCAAGCTGTTTATGACAATATCAAGCGGACAGAAAAGATTCTGGAAGACTATGAGATGAAATTACATATGTATTCAGACTACATTGTCCGTAGTCAGATTTTTGACCAGATCTTGGAGCGCTATCCTAAGGATGAGTTTCTTCAGGAGCAGATAGAAATTTTAACAAGCATTGATAATCGGGATTAATCATGGGCAGTGTAGTTATTTATCAAGGATTACCTTGTAAACTATTAGCCGCAGAGGAACCATTTCCTACTCGACTACAGATTATCTCGCCCAATGATATCTCCAAAGCTATGCAAATAGGTTTTAGCTGTTGGGGATATCCAAATGAAATCATGAAAGAAATCACACCCGAAGAACTTGAGTGTTTGCAACATTTCGGACGATTTCCACTGAATTGAGTAAATAGGAGAAAAAAATGGCATTTGAAAGTTTAACAGAACGTTTGCAGAACGTCTTTAAAAATCTACGTAAAAAAGGAAAAATCTCTGAGGCTGATGTCCAAGAAGCAACCAAAGAAATTCGTTTGGCTTTGCTGGAAGCCGACGTTGCTTTGCCAGTTGTAAAGGACTTTATCAAGAAGGTTCGTGAACGCGCAGTCGGACACGAGGTTATTGATACCCTTAATCCAGCACAACAGATTATCAAAATCGTTGATGAGGAATTGACAGCCATTTTAGGATCTGATACAGCTGAAATTATCAAGTCACCAAAGATTCCTACGATTATCATGATGGTTGGTTTGCAAGGGGCTGGTAAAACAACATTTGCTGGTAAGCTGGCTAACAAACTCAAGAAGGAAGAAAATGCCCGTCCTTTGATGATTGCAGCGGATATTTACCGCCCAGCTGCCATTGACCAGTTGAAGACACTTGGACAACAGATTGATGTTCCTGTTTTCGCTCTTGGAACAGAAGTACCAGCTGTTGAGATTGTTCGCCAAGGTTTGGAGCAAGCGCAGGCCAACCACAACGACTATGTTTTGATTGATACGGCAGGGCGTTTGCAGATTGATGAGCTCTTGATGAATGAGCTTCGTGATGTTAAAGCACTGGCTCAACCAAATGAAATCCTGCTCGTCATTGATGCCATGATCGGTCAGGAAGCGGCCAATGTTGCCCGTGAGTTTAATGCTCAGTTAGAAGTGACTGGGGTTATTCTTACCAAGATTGATGGGGATACTCGTGGTGGTGCGGCCCTATCTGTTCGTCACATCACTGGAAAACCAATCAAGTTCACTGGTACGGGTGAAAAGATTACAGATATCGAAACCTTCCACCCAGATCGTATGTCAAGCCGTATCCTTGGTATGGGAGATATGCTGACCTTGATTGAGAAGGCTTCTCAGGAATACGATGAGCAAAAAGCTCTTGAAATGGCTGAGAAGATGCGTGAAAACACCTTTGATTTCAATGATTTCATCGATCAGTTGGATCAAGTGCAAAATATGGGGCCAATGGAAGACTTACTCAAGATGATTCCAGGTATGGCTAACAATCCTGCCCTTCAAAATATGAAGGTGGATGAGCGCCAGATTGCGCGTAAACGTGCCATCGTGTCTTCTATGACTCCTGAAGAGCGTGAAAATCCTGATTTGTTAAATCCAAGTCGTCGCCGTCGTATCGCTGCAGGTTCTGGAAATACCTTTGTCGAAGTCAATAAATTCATCAAGGACTTTAATCAGGCCAAACAGCTCATGCAAGGGGTCATGTCTGGTGATATGAACAAGATGATGAAGCAAATGGGAATCAATTCCAATAACCTTCCTAAAAATATGCCAAATATGGGAGGAATGGATATGTCTGCCCTTGAAGGCATGATGGGACAAGGCGGCATGCCAGATATGTCAGCTCTTGGAGGAGCTGGAATGCCAGATATGAGCCAGATGTTTGGTGGCGGACTTAAAGGTAAAATTGGCGAATTCGCCATGAAACAGTCTATGAAACGCATGGCCAACAAAATGAAAAAAGCGAAGAAAAAACGCAAATAAAAAAGGAAAGCAGAAGTGCTTTCCTTATTAATAAAAAGAACTCTGAATCCGATTCAGAGTTCTTTTGTGTTTGATTGTTTTATTCCCACTCAACGACTAAATAAGGTCGTCAAATCGTTTATATAACAGTGTTTTTAGCGTGTGGTTATGATTTTGAAGACAGTTTTGGAGACTCTCTCAGTATTGCTTGATTTCCATTGAAATTAACTTTTGTATTTTTAGCGTGTTGTATATTGATTAATCCAGTCATTTCATTAGCCAGTTCCTTATCAACTCCTGACCACATATGAGCATAGTGCTTCAAAGTGATCTCTGGACTTGAGTGTCCTAGTCGTTTTGAAACGATCAGCACCGATGCGTTAAGCTCGTTAATAAGGTAGGATGCGTGAGAATGTCGTAAACCTTTTGCTTGAATCAATGGGACATTTGCTAATTTGGCATAACGCTTAATGATTCTTGAAATGGTTGATTTAAGCATAGGGTTACCATCGTAACTTAAAACAAAATTTACTTTTCCAAGTTCAGATTGACGTTCTTTCCATGCTTTCAAGATTTGGATGGTATCATCATCTAAAGTAACGATACGGAGACCAGCATCTGTTTTAGTGTGGTTCTGTCTTTGCCAATTATTCTTATTAGTCATAATCAGCATATGAGCCACTCTGAGCTCTTTTTTCTCAAAATCAATATCGTTCCACCAGATTGCTGTTCCTTCGTTCACACGCACCCCGGTACAGAAGTAGAGCCACAGCATAACAAAGCATAAATGCTCATAGAAATCAGAAATGCAGATATTGCTAATAACTTCTTCAAAGTCGTTTTTTGTCCAATACTCAGCGATACTTTTCCCTTTTGGAATAGATTTTACTTTCATTGAAACATTCTTCTGTAGATATTGCATATCAACAGCGAAATCCAATGACTTTCTAAAAGTTCCAAAAGTAAGACCTGCATAGGCTTGCGAATAATTACCACAATTTTTAGCTAATAGCCATGTTCTAAAGTTCTGAACTTCACGAACAGTTATGTCTTTGAGTTTTTTCTTCCCAAATCGATTGAAAACAATTTTTAAGGACGGCTGACGTGTTGCATAAGTATGTTCGCTTACTTCTGACTGATAGTAAGGTAAATAAACTGTATTCATGAACTGCTCATAAGTCATATCGTAATTAGAGTATCCATCTGACTAAAGATAGTCATTTTTGACCCTAATCGCTTCTGTATAGGCTTCTTTTGCAGTAGTGAATTTTTTACCATTTGAGTCTTTACGAGACTTTTTCTTGATACGTTTACCAGTGATTTTATCGTTACCTAGGCTAACTTCATAGTAGAATTGACCTTTATCATCAATATACACATCTTGGAAGTTTGTTTTAGCCATAAATTACCTACTTTCTATTCGTTCAGTAACTTAAAGCCAAGAATCTCCTCAACAGCTTCGATTGGAACAGTTCCTAATCGTCTATTGTTGTAAATGGTATACCCTTGTTGTACCATATTCAACTTAGTTTGTCTAATAATTTGTTGAGCTGTAGCTTTTGCGTAGCCTAGTTTAACCAAATCATCAGAAGTAATAGTCAACAGATTTTTACTATTCATTTTCTTCCTCCTTCTTGATATTGTTACGCTGAGGATTGCAACACCGAGAATCAAGATACTTAGCAAAGAAGTAGGTACGTTCAATGATGAGCCCAAGAAGGGGAGTATGATTCGCATGTGCATACCATACTAGCTCTTCAAACTCAGTGAAGTCATTCTGTTCAATGATATCCACCACCTCTTGCATGAAGTCATCTGAGATCATCTCTACAAGGAACTTATCAAGGTTAAATCCACAGCCTACCTCAATATCATTCAGATCATATTGCGTTTTATCCTTATTCTCAGCGTGGGTAAAGTAGTCAAAGAGTCCTTTTGGAGATTGGACAACTTCCACGTGAGAAGGGCCGTTCAGCTTATCTTTGATTAGTTCAGATACTTGTTTGTAGCTCTTGAGTGAATCGAAGAAGAATGCTCCGTGTTTGTGAGCCTTTTTCAATTCTCCTGTTTGGCGATTGATGTCTTTATCGTGCCACGGGCTCAAGATAAAGGGAATATGCAATTCTTCAAGAATTACAAGATAGTCTGCAGGGGCGCTCTCTTTGTAGAATAAGAATGTCCACTTGCTAGAACGTTGTTCTTTTGCCATTTTTCACCTCATTTCTGTGATTACTGATTATTGGATAAATGGGGGGTCGTAGTAACCCCCATTTATCTTGGTCAATAGAAAAGAAGGGAGCTATTTGGCTACTGCTAAACGCAAGCCATAGCCCCCTCTTTTACCGTTTTTTACCAACTAACCAAAGGTTATTGCGACCCCGATTAGGTGCAGAGAAGTAGTAGTCAGGATGCTGACTAGATACTTCCTCTTTTAGTTGGGAAGTCATATCACTCAAGACTTTTTGCCCCTGCTGGTCTCTTGGGACTTTAATGAATACTCTGACTTCATCTTTTTGGATGTCTACAACACTCTTACGAGCACAACGATTGAAGCTGCCGTTGATTGGGTTGTGGGTTGTAATGGTTTGGTTATCTATTTTTGTGACTTTCTCTGATTTTTCACGTTGTGTCAGGAAATTACGGAGCTTGAAAGTGTGGTAGATGGATTTGAAATAGTTGAAAAGATTATCAAATCGAACACGATTCATGATTTCAAGCGTAACGGATGCAAACAATGCACCTAGTAAGTAGCTCATAACCGTATAAGAGTATTGGCTTCCCATTGTTAGATAGCTACTGACTTGCGAAAGGTCAAGGGCGATAGGAAGCGTTAGGGCAATAGTGCTCGCTAGAAAGTCTAATGACCATCCAAGAAATCCTGTTATAAGTGAAAAGAGAATCAAGTAGATGTTGAGGTTGTAAGTCCTCATGAAGAATGATTTTTTTATCATTAGAGAATACCTTCCGTTGTGTAGTATGTAGGACAAAGTAGTGGGAGTACCTGATAGGGATGCTCATTGTCAATGACCTGTATCAAGCCAGTGCCGTGTCCAGTCGGAATAACAATACCTTCAGGATTTAGGTCAGGGAACAAAAATTGAACAGATTTGCTATTTATATTTCCAATCTGAATTAGAACATTAAGCTGTTCCCGTACTGATACTGGAATCGTGGTGTGGTCAAATCGCTGGCTTACTAAGAGCAAGTGAATTTTTGTAGCCCGTCCAAGTAGAGCAATTTGTGACAAAAGAGAGAAAAAAGATTCCTTGATTGCCTTATTGACTCCCTCTGAAAGAGCCAGTACCTCGTCTATGACAATTGTGAGATGTGCGAATTCATGACGGGGATTGTCATATAGAATTGCTTGACGTTGTTGAATCAGATTTAGGCATTGACTTAAACGCTCATTGACCTCTGAAACGAAATCAGACTTAGAACGGTTCTCCACGGGATGAATGACTGCTATTTTGTGTTCGCGAGCCCAACGACTTGGGGAATCAAACTTAGGGTCTACGATGATGAGGTCGCTCTGATTTTTGAGAACGGAGAGCAGGTAGGTAAGGGCATAACTTTTCCCTGAGCCCGAGTTTCCACAGATAGCCATGTGGTTCACCTTATCAAGATTGAGAGTAAAATTTTCCATAATTGGAATCTGATTCTTTGGTAGGTTGGATGTGTACTTGTCAAGGTCAGGGATGATCAAACGTTTTGAGATACCCACCTTCCAAGGGAAGAAGAGTCCACGCTGAACATGAATGTCATCTGTCTTGAGAGGGATAAAGTAAGTGGCATTCTGTTTCAGAAGTGTATAGTGAGGGTACAAGGAAGCGTTAGCAATCAAGAAGATTTTGTTATAGAGTTCATCATCTAGGATGTAGGCACAAGGAAGCCTAGGGATGAAGATGAAGCCACCCTCTTGAATGACAATATTGAAGCTATTGGTGTAGCTTGTTTCCCCCTGCATCAGAGCCCCAAGAGCCATGTTGAGGCTCTGGAGCAAGTAAGATTGCAGGACAGTATCTGCTTTAGTTGCCATTATTTGACCTCCTTGATACCGTCAGCTTTGAAGTAGACATTGTAGCGAACCTCAACGGCTTGGAGATTTTCAAATTCAATCAAGCTTAGAAATTCAGGAAGTTTGACCTTGTCTTCAAATTTTACTTGGAAAGGTTCAAGCCCTTCTTGAACAAAGGTTGCCTTGTAGGCGATAATCTCACCGGTTGGCTTTCCATCTTCAAAGAGTTGTTGGGGTTCAAGCTCAGTGCTTAAACTGTGAATCGGTTTAGTAGGAATGACATATTCCGTTGCAGTTGTGGCTGAGTAGCCATCTTTCTTGTGTTTGGTTTTAATTGCCATGGGTTTTATCCTCCTTTATGGCTTAATTGTTTTGTTAGGGGGACGTGCTCAGTTTGAGTCGTGAGCTGGACTGTCTTAGCTAAGTACATATCTATGATAGACGTTTTAGACTTTTCTTGATTTCAAGATTTTTGAAAGTGTAGCACTCAAAGTTGTGCTACGAGTGAGACGAATTCGATTAACCATTCAACTAGGCTATCAGCAATTTGGTAAGATGTTTCTTCCTTTGGAAAATCAGGGAAGAAATCATATAAGTCAGTTGCCAAGGTTGAGAGATTTTGTTGAATACCTTTCTTTTTTGATTTGAAAAGATGCTTTGTGGAATCGTGTCCTTCAGAAAGAATAAGTTCTGTCAATTGAGTAATGAGAAACTTGCAAAAGTCAATACTAGGGAAGAAAACACTCTTTACATTAGGAAGATTTAGTGTTTCTTGCAAGGCATCTACAGTGTCTAAGGTAATATTTCGTTTACCTCTTAGGATTTGACTAACGGCAGGAGCAGAGATTTCTATAGGTTCATCAAAATTATAATAAAAGATACTGTTCTGAGCTTTACCTTGCTCAATCAATTCTTGTTTGATAGCTTGACCAAGTAATTCACAATAGAGAGTTTTAACTTTAGCTTTTAGCATAAGTTGTCCTTTCCTGTCCTCAGACGGAAAGAAACAAATGAGCTATTACAGTTACCGAGTAGATGCAAGAATGGCACAAAAAAGAAACGGTGAAACGGTAATATGCAAAACTAAACCTTTACCGCATAGTAATCATATTGTTTCGATCCGTCCTTTGCTGGCCAGCTTTTGAACTTTTTATTTTTTGAGATATAAATATCCCTGATATTATTATAAAGTCAAAAAACGTGGTATAATTTAGGCATAAATAATTTATTTTAATGAAAGAAATACCAGGTTTTGTATGAAGTTCAAGAATACTAAGAAATACTTGCTCGATATTGCTTCCCTTCGGTTAGATTGTAAAGTGAGAGAGATAAATAGAGAACGTAAAGAAGTATCTTCTCGGGAATACTATTGGGAACATGGTAAAAAGAAAAAACAGAATCCAAAATATAGCAAGTTGTCAAATGAAGAAATATATTCAAAAAATGCCCCTTTAATTGGACAAATTCGAGGAGGAAAAATAAATAAAAAAAATCCTCATTTATTTACCAATTCAGCAGTTAGGGCAATTTACAATAATTGTAAAATTAGTCCAACCGATACCGGCTTTGGATTAAATGAAGAAGAACAAATCAATTTTAGAAAACGAAATATGATGTTCAAATCATATGACGAAATTTTTTTCGGAAGTGAGTCGGAACAGCGTACAATGGAGACGTTTTTTCCAACAGCATTGATGCTAGATATTTTGTATGAAAAATATGATGAAAACTTATGGAGAATTGTTTTAGGTTATGTCCCATTAAATATTGTGTTTGAGAAAATAAAGCAAAATGTCAAAGATACTAAAAAGGTGTATAGCCTTCTTGTTAAGGATAACTGGGAATTACTTATGACAGGTATTTTTAGAGCCAGTGAAAGATTTGGTACACATGAGAATTCTTTTGAAGATATCTTTACATTGGATATAGAATACTTTGTAAGTTTTTATAATTCATCCTTCCCGAGTAGGCAGGAGGGGGAGAATAGATTGGCAAAGATTGAAAGAGTTTTATCTTTGTTTTATGAGGAGGTGTTGAAAGACAAGTTTGAGCAATTTATAAATGAGAGAGAAGGATTTGAATATCATAGTATTGAATCTATGGTTGCTATTCAAAAAGAAGCTCAGGGATATAAGAAGAGAATTATTGAATTTGAATCTTCGAAATTATTAGGAATTTATAGCTCTTCTTGGGATGATAATTTTTTAGACGAGCTTGAGGCTCTCAATGCAAAAGAAGAACTAACAGATGAATATTCGGATTTGCTCCATGTTACTAGGATATCCAAATTGATTGACAGAGTTTTTGAGGAAATGACTGTTTTACAGAGTAAACATGAAGACAGTAATCACTGGGGTGGTAACTATCTTGGGTATATCAAAAAATATCAAAAAGGGAATGAAATATTAGCTTATTTTTCCTCTGGTGACTCCGCTGAATTAAAGCCATTGATACTAGACAGTGAAAAACAAGCAGACCGATGGAACGAACATCTTAGAAGGAGATTATACATCAAAAAGCATCCTAATAGCTATTTAGCAAAAGAAGAACGAGAGCAAATGGAATGGTTTAGAGATAGGAGAAATAAAAAACTTTGAGTTTTATGTCTCAAAGTTTTTTGGATATGTCTAAAAAATTATTGAAGACTGAATTTTTATCCTTAAATGGTATAATAGAGTGAATATGAAAAATTGGTAAAGGAGTACCCTTTAGTGCATTGCTCACACAATATACTAAATAACTATTAAATCCCTTTTGCTGATGAAATATGTGAGGTATGTGATGTTAGATAAGGGGAACAGTGATCAGTCTAACAAGACTGTGATGACACTAAAGGAACAGAAGAATCAAGCAAATGAGTTTGTTGCACGTTGGAAAGATAGAGGGAATGAACGACAAGATTCACAGCCTTTTTGGCTTGACCTTTTGCAGTCAGTTTATGGCATTGAAAAGCCAACTGAGTATATCACTTTTGAATATAAGGTTATGCTTGACCATACCAGTTTCATTGATGGCTATATTGAAAAGACTAAAGTCTTGATTGAGCAAATATGAAGAAATTATTAAAGAAAAATAATTTCCCTAAGACTGGACATACTGGTTACTGGTTAGGGGTAAGGAGTGTAGCGAGGTGGACAATGTACATAATCAACTGGATTAAAGATAGACTGAATCAGAAAAAAGAAAAACTAGAATCCGTTTCATATACAAATGTAAAGGAACTTGCATTAACTAAAATGTCAGATTCTCCAATATTGTTTGTTGACAATGGAAAAGAAAACATAGGTTACGATTATCAAACGTATGAGAGTATTACTTATTTATTAAAAAATGGCGGTAGTCTCAACTATCTTATAGCTGATAGAGACATAAAAATTTCTTCTCATAAATTTGTACCCATTGAATATAAAGGAAAAAATCTTTACGAATTAGATCTTGGGAAAATAGATGTATTCCTTAAGGATTTGAATTTAGGATATTTTTATGAACAAGACCACTATGGAGGAGCAACTTATACACTTTCATCATACATTTTAATGGCATTATGCTGTGACAATTACAAACATTACGATATTAAACTCAGTATATATCGAGAACGTGATGCAAGAGAAGCGTATAATGCAGGAATTGACATCTATTACTCAGTAATGAAGCAAAAAAAAAATGTTAGCCAAATTCTTCCTCGAAACAGCATAATACTAAAAGCTGAGGAGCGTGAAAGTGATATAGTTTATTATAAACAGCTTATTGAAAAATCAGAAAAAAAGTTACTTTCTCTGCCTAGTAATAGAGCTTGGGAATCTATGCCTACACAACCAATATACATTTTTCACTATAAAAAAGATGCCCCAGCATTTGGTAGTTCTATAAGAAAAATTGAAATGAAGGAAATTGATAACTTTTACATTTCTAAGTCTGGAGAATACATTAAACATAGTGTAGTGGAAAGAATTGGACTAGAAGGTGATTGTTTGATTCACATCACATTTTCTAGAGAGTTAAGCAATAAACAAAAAGAAAAATTAGACAACTATTTTTATAACGATTTTTCATTTGAAAAAATTCCTTTAGATGACTATAAGCAAATTGCGACACAAAAAGTAAAAAAATTAAACGAGCAAATCGAACAAGGATTAGATATTTTTGAAATTATCTCGGGGAATAAATACTAATGTTAAAGCTATATAAAAAAACGAGGCGGGTGTAAATACCTGCCTTTTGTATACCTCTATCAAAATGAAATAAAAAAGAAGTTCATAAATCGAACTTCTTTTGGAGACACTTTGGAGACAATTCAAATGAATTCACCCCATTTTTAAGACCAATTAAAACAATTCAAATGCTGTTAAATTAAGGTTTCGTAGCCAAAGTTACTCTTATATTTTACTCCCACTCAACAGTTGCAGGTGGTTTACTTGTGATGTCGTAGACGATACGGTTGACGTGATCCACTTCGTTTACGATACGTACAGAAATCTTTTGAAGGACATCCCAAGGAATTTTGGCAAAGTCAGCTGTCATACCATCGATAGAAGTGATTGCACGAATGGCGATTGTGTAATCATAAGTACGACCATCACCCATAACACCTACTGAACGAACGCCTGTGTTGACAGTGAAATATTGCCAGATATCGCGGTCAAGACCAGCTTTGGCAATTTCTTCACGAAGGATTGCGTCTGATTCACGGACTGTTTCAAGTTTTTCTTCAGTGATTTCACCCATGACACGGATCGCAAGTCCTGGTCCTGGGAATGGTTGGCGCCATACGATGTGGTCTGGCATACCAAGCTCTGTACCGAGGGCACGGACTTCGTCTTTATAAAGAGTGTTCAATGGTTCAATCAGTTCAAACTGCATGTCTTCTGGAAGACCACCAACGTTGTGGTGTGATTTGATGGTTTGGGCTGTATCAGTTCCAGACTCAATCACGTCAGTGTAAAGCGTTCCCTGAGCAAGGAATTTCACATCTTTGAGCTTGCTTGCTTCGTCATCAAAGACATAAACAAATTCGTTACCGATGATCTTCCGTTTTTGTTCAGGGTCAGAAATGCCAGCAAGTTTGTCAAGGAAGCGTTTTGCAGCGTCTGCTTTGACGATATTCAAACCAAACTTACCACCAAGCATGTCCATAACTTGGTCTGCTTCCCCTTTACGAAGAAGACCGTGGTCTACAAAGATACAGATCAATTGATCGCCGATTGCTTTCTGGAGAAGAACGCCAACGACAGAAGAGTCAACACCACCAGATAGACCGAGAAGGACACGTTTGTCTCCAACAGTTTCACGGATTTTTTGAATCTGCATCTCGATGAAGTTGTCCATTGACCAGTCGCCTTTAGCCTTACAGATATGAAGGGCAAAGTTGCGAAGGATATCATTTCCATAGACAGAATGGCGAACCTCTGGATGGAATTGGATACCGTAGATATGTTTGTCAGGATTTTCAATAGCTGCATAAGGACAGTCAGCAGAAGTTCCAGTACGAACAAAATTAGCTGGAATCTCTGTAACAGCATCGCCATGGCTCATCAAAACTATCTGTTCTTCAGGAGTCCCTTCAAAGAGGGCAGAAGGAGTGTGAGTAAGTGGGGATTGACCATACTCGCGGTTTCCAGCATCACCTGCTGGGACAACCTTACCTCCAAGTTTGTGGGTAAGAAGTTGCATACCATAGCAGATTCCCAAAATTGGAATACCAAGTTCAAAAATTTCTGGGTCAATATCAAATGATCCCTCTTCATAAACAGAATTTGGTCCACCTGAGAGAATGATTCCTACAGGGTTAATGGCACGAACCTCTGCTGCTGAAATCTTATGGCTTTTTAGCTCTGAAAAAACACCAATTTCACGGATACGGCGTGAAATTAGCTGGTTGTATTGGCTACCATAGTCCAGTACGATGATTTTTTCGACATCTTGCAAATCAGTTGAAATCTTGCTCATCTTTTTCCTTTCTCAAAAGAAATATCTTTTTCAATATTTTATCACAAATAGGGGTGAATTACCAACTAAACAAGGCAAAGTTTGACTTTTTCTAATTAAATACGGTACAATAGAGAAAACAAAGAAAAGAAGTGAAAAGCATGTTACCAGCTTATATGAAAATCCACGATCAGATAAAAAAAGATATCGACGAGCATCGTTGGATGATAGGAGAAAGACTGCCAAGTGAACGGGATCTTGCAGACCAGTTTCAAGTCAGTCGAATGACCTTGCGACAAGCCATCTCTCTCTTGGTTGAGGAGGGGGTTTTGGAGCGTCGTGTTGGAAGCGGAACCTTTGTTTCTAGCACTCGGGTTCAAGAAAAAATGCGGGGCACCACTAGTTTTACGGAGATTGTCAAATCCCAAGGGAAAGTTCCCTCTAGTCAGCTCATTTCTTACAGGAGAACCATTCCCAATGAGCAGGAAGTGGCAAAGCTAGGTATTTCACCAACTGAAAATATCATCCGTATGGAACGGGTGCGTTACGCCGATCAAGTTCCACTGGTCTATGAAGTAGCTTCTATCCCTGAAAAGTTTATTAAGAATTTTAAAAAAGAAGAAGTAACCAGTCATTTCTTTCAGACCTTGCAAGAACATGGTTACCGAATTGGAAAATCCCAACAGACTATTTATGCGAGATTGGCTAAGGAAAAGATTGCCCATTACTTAGAAGTCGAAAAAGGGCATGCCATTTTAGCCTTGACTCAGGTTTCCTATCTCGATGATGGTACGGCTTTTGAATATGTCAAGAGTCAGTATGTGGGTGAACGTTTTGAATTTTATCTTGAAAACAACTAGTCTTAAAAGACTAGTTTTTAGTTTCTAAGAAGATTAGAATTGTCAAAACAATCTGTCTAGGCTTGATTTTATTCATTATTTACTATAAAATGAGAAGGAAAAACGTCAAACTTTTATATTGCAAATAGGAGAAAAAATGACAAAAACATTAAAACGTCCTGAGGTTTTATCACCTGCAGGGACTTTAGAGAAGCTGAAAGTAGCTGTTCAATATGGTGCGGACGCAGTCTTCATCGGTGGACAGGCCTATGGTCTTCGTAGCCGTGCAGGAAACTTTACCTTTGAACAGATGGAAGAAGGTGTCCAGTTTGCTGCAAAGTACGGTGCCAAGGTCTATGTGGCTGCTAACATGGTAATGCACGAAGGAAACGAAGCTGGTGCTGGAGAATGGTTCCGTAAGTTGCGTGACATCGGGATTGCCGCAGTTATCGTGTCAGATCCAGCCTTGATTATGATTGCAGCAACAGAAGCACCAGGTTTAGAAATCCACCTCTCTACCCAAGCAAGTGCCACTAACTATGAAACTCTAGAGTTCTGGAAAGAACTTGGTCTAACTCGCGTGGTTTTGGCTCGTGAAGTTTCAATGGAAGAATTGGCAGAAATTCGCAAACGTACAGACGTTGAGATTGAGGCCTTTGTCCACGGAGCCATGTGTATTTCTTACTCAGGTCGCTGTACGCTATCAAACCACATGAGTATGCGTGATGCCAACCGTGGTGGTTGTTCACAGTCTTGCCGTTGGAAATACGATCTTTACGACATGCCATTTGGTCAAGAACGCAAGAGTCTTAAAGGTGAAATTCCAGAAGAATTTTCAATGTCAGCCGTTGACATGTCCATGATTGATCATATTCCAGATATGATCGAAAACGGTGTAGACAGTCTCAAGATTGAAGGTCGTATGAAGTCTATCCACTATGTTTCAACTGTAACCAACTGCTACAAGGCGGCTGTAGATGCTTATCTCGAAAGTCCTGAGAAATTTGAAGCCATCAAACAAGACTTGGTGGACGAGATGTGGAAGGTTGCTCAACGTGAATTGGCAACAGGTTTCTACTATGGTACACCTACAGAAAACGAACAGTTATTTGGCGCTCGTCGTAAGATTCCTGAGTACAAGTTTGTCGCAGAAGTCGTTTCTTATGATGAAGCAACCCAGACAGCAACTATTCGTCAACGCAACGTAATCAATGAAGGCGACCAAGTGGAGTTTTACGGACCAGGTTTCCGACATTTTGAAACCTATATTGAGGATCTTCACGATGCAAAGGGAAATAAAATCGATCGTGCTCCAAATCCAATGGAACTCTTGACAATCAAGGTTCCACAACCTGTTCAAGCAGGTGACATGGTTCGTGCTCTAAAAGAAGGGCTCATCAACCTCTATAAGGAAGACGGGACAAGTGTTACAGTTCGTGCCTAGATAAGGAAAAGGGAATGATACAAGCTCAAGGTTTATTGGTAGATGATGAAAGCAGATGTGTTCATTATCATAGTGAAAAGGATATTGTTTCACTCCAGTGTTATGAATGCAAAAAATACTACGCATGCTATCAGTGTCACAATGCTATGGAGACACATGTTTTTTCACCCTACCCCTTGGCGCTTTCTGAGGATCGACCAATCTTATGTGGGGTTTGTAAGAGGACTATGACTTTCCAAGAATACCAAAAACAGATAGCTTGTCCTTACTGCAGTGCTCCATTTAATCCAGGTTGTAAACAACACTATTCCTACTATTTTAAATAAACTGAATCTATTCAAGTTCTAAACTTGGATTTTTCAGTTTGTTTCAGAAAATATAGTAAAATCAAGAAAAACTCGCAATCTAAAATGGAAAAACTTTCTATAAAACAGTGTAAAAATAGCAAAAATAGAAATATATTATCTGAAACGCTTTCAACGTAAGTAAAAAGTTGACAAATCAAAATTTTAGGACTAAACTAAGTAAGTAAATTTTAAATAAAAGGAGAATTCATCATGAATTTAACATTTTTCGGTCTTTGTCTTGCCTGTATGGGTGTATCCCTTGCAGAAGGTATGTTGATGAACGGTTTGTTCAAATCAGCTGCTCGCCAACCAGACATCATTCCACAATTGCGTAGCTTAATGATCATGGGGATTGCCTTTATTGAAGGAACATTCTTTGTAACTCTCGTATTTTCATTTATCATCAAATAAAGAGAAGTATAAAATGGAAAAGGGAGGATTTTAGATGGAAGAAAGTATCAATCCAACCATCAATATTGGTCCTGTTACCTTTGATTTGACCTTGACAGTATTGACCTTGCTGTCAGTAGTCGTTATTTTTGGCTTTATCTATTGGGCAAGTCGGAATATGACAGTGAAACCCAAAGGAAAGCAAAATGTACTGGAGTATCTCTATGACTTCGTAGTCGGATTTACTGAACCTAATGTAGGCTCACGGTACATGAAAGATTACTCACTCTTTTACTTGTGTTTATTTCTTTTTATGGTTATCGCAAACAATCTTGGTTTGATGGCTAAACTTCAAACTACAGATGGGACAAACCTTTGGACATCGCCAACTGCCAATCTTCAGTTTGACTTGGCCTTGTCATTTGGAATTATCCTGATGACCCATATAGAAGGAATTCGTCGTCGTGGTGTTAAAAAGTATCTGAAAGGCTTTGTTACCCCAGGTTTTATGACACCGATGAATCTCCTTGAAGAAGTCACGAATTTCCTATCACTTGCTTTGCGGGTATTCGGAAATATCTTTGCCGGAGAAGTGATGGCTAGTTTGCTGATCACACTTTCTCATCAGGCTCTTTATTGGTATCCAGTCGCATTTGTTACCAATCTAGTCTGGACGGCGTTTTCTGTGTTTATTTCCTGTGTTCAGGCTTATGTATTCACAGTCTTGTCTTCTATGTATCTAGGAAATAAAATTAATGATGGAGAGTAGAAAGGAGTAACAGATGCACGTAACAGTAGGTGAATTAATTGGTAACTTTATTTTAATCGCTGGCTCTTTTATCCTTTTGATTGTCTTAGTTAAGAAATATGCGTGGTCAAACCTGACAAGTGTCTTCGAAGAAAGGGCAAATAAAATTGCTGCTGATATTGATGGAGCTGAACAGGCTCGTCAAAAAGCAGAAACTCTTGCCCAAAAACGAGAAGATGAATTGGCTGGTAGTCGCAACGAAGCCAAAACAATCATTGAGAATGCTAAAGAGACTGCTGAGAAGAGTAAAGCAGATATTCTGGCAGATGCTAAAGTAGAAGCAGGTCGCTTAAAAGAGAAGGCGAATCAAGAAATTGCTCAGAATAAAGCTGAAGCTTTGCAAAGTGTTAAGGGCGAGGTGGCAGATTTGACGATTAGTCTCGCTGGTAAAATCATCTCAAAAAACCTTGACAGTCATGCTCATAAGGAACTCATTGATCAGTATATCGATCAGCTAGGAGAAGCCTAATGGACAAGAAAACAGCAAAGGTAATTGAAAAGTACAGCATACCTTTTGTCCAATTAGTGATTGAAAAAGGAGAAGAAGATCGGATTTTTTCAGACTTGGATCAAATCAAGCAAGTCGCAGAAGAAACGGGCTTACCTTCTTTTTTAGCTCAGGTGGCAGTTGATGAGTCTGATAAGGAAAAAACAGTTGGTTTCTTTCAAGACTCTGTGTCACCTTTAATGCAAAACTTTTTTCAGGTTCTGATTTACAATCACAGAGCAAATCTTTTTTATGATATCATTGTTGATTGTTTGAATCGCCTTGAAAAAGAGACCAATCGTTTTGTAGTCACGATTTCTTCAGCCCATCCTTTAACAGATGAACAGAAGGAACGTCTGCTCCCATTGATAGAGAAAAAAATGTCTCTGAAAGTGCGGAGCGTCAAAGAACAAATTGATGAAGGACTCATTGGTGGTTTTGTCATTTTTGCTAATCACAAGACAATTGATGTGAGTATTAAACAACAACTTCGAGTTGTTAAAGAAAATTTGAAATAGAAAGTGGTGTTCTTTTGGCAATTAACGCACAAGAAATCAGCGCTTTAATTAAGCAACAAATTGAAAATTTCAAACCCAATTTTGATGTATCGGAAACAGGTGTTGTAACCTATATCGGGGACGGAATTGCGCGTGCTCACGGCCTTGAAAATGCCATGAGTGGAGAGCTGTTGATTTTTGAAAATGGCTCTTATGGGATGGCGCAAAACTTGGAGTCTACAGACGTTGGGATTATCATCTTAGGTGACTTTACAGATATCCGTGAAGGCGATACTATTCGTCGTACAGGTAAAATCATGGAAGTTCCTGTTGGTGAGGGCCTTATTGGACGTGTTGTCGACCCGCTTGGTCGTCCAGTTGACGGTCTTGGAGAAATCCATACTGATAAGTCTCGTCCGGTAGAAGCGCCGGCTCCTGGCGTTATGCAACGTAAGTCTGTATCAGAACCATTGCAAACAGGTTTGAAAGCTATTGATGCCCTTGTTCCGATTGGTCGTGGTCAACGTGAGTTGATTATCGGTGACCGTCAGACAGGGAAAACAACCATTGCAATCGATACCATCTTGAACCAAAAAGGTCAAGATATGATCTGTATCTATGTAGCGATTGGACAAAAAGAGTCAACTGTTCGTACGCAAGTTGAAACACTTCGTCAGTACGGTGCCTTGGACTACACAATCGTTGTGACAGCCTCTGCTTCACAACCTTCTCCATTACTCTTCCTAGCTCCTTATGCTGGTGTTGCTATGGCTGAAGAGTTTATGTACCAAGGCAAGCATGTTTTGATTGTATATGATGATCTTTCAAAACAAGCGGTAGCTTACCGTGAACTTTCTCTCTTGCTTCGTCGTCCACCAGGCCGTGAAGCCTTCCCAGGGGATGTTTTCTACCTCCACAGCCGTTTGCTTGAGCGCTCAGCTAAAGTTTCTGACGAGCTTGGTGGTGGATCAATCACAGCCCTACCATTTATTGAGACGCAAGCAGGAGATATCTCTGCCTATATCGCAACCAACGTGATTTCAATCACAGATGGACAAATCTTCCTTGGAGATGGACTCTTTAACGCAGGTATTCGCCCAGCTATTGATGCGGGTTCATCTGTATCACGTGTAGGTGGTTCCGCTCAGATTAAAGCCATGAAGAAGGTTGCTGGTACTCTTCGTATCGACCTTGCTTCATACCGTGAGTTGGAAGCCTTCACTAAGTTTGGTTCTGACTTGGATGCGGCTACTCAAGCTAAGTTGAATCGTGGTCGTCGTACGGTAGAAGTATTGAAACAACCTGTTCACAAGCCTTTGCCTGTTGAGAAACAAGTGACAATCCTGTATGCTTTGACACACGGATTCTTGGATACAGTTCCTGTAAATGACATTGTTCGCTTTGAGGAAGAGTTCCATGCCTTCTTTGATGCACAACATCCAGAGATTTTGGAAACCATTCGTGAAACAAAAGACTTGCCAGAAGAAGCAGTCTTGGATGCTGCGATTACCGAGTTTCTCAATCAATCCAGCTTCCAATAAGAATAGAGGTGTCAGATGGCAGTATCTCTAAATGATATTAAAACAAAAATCGCCTCAACCAAGAATACTAGTCAAATCACCAATGCCATGCAAATGGTATCAGCTGCTAAGTTAGGTCGCTCTGAAGAAGCAGCTCGAAACTTTCAAATATACTCTCAAAAGGTTCGTAAACTCTTGACAGATATCCTTCACGGAAATGGAGCTGGTGGTTCGAACAATCCTATGTTGATTAGTCGTCCAGTAAAAAAGACAGGCTATATTGTCATCACTTCGGATCGTGGTTTGGTTGGAGGCTACAATGCTTCCATCCTTAAAACTGTTATGGAGTTGAAAGAAGAATATCATCCAAATGGAGATGACTTTGAAGTCATCTGTATTGGTGGTATGGGAGCTGACTTTTTCAAGGCTCGTGGCATTCAACCAATCTATGAATTACGAGGCTTAGCTGACCAACCTAGTTTTGATGAAGTTCGTAAAATTATTTCAAAAACGATTGAAATGTATCAAAATGAACTTTTTGACGAACTCTATGTCTGCTACAATCACCACGTTAATACGCTCACCAGCCAAATGCGTGTAGAACAAATGCTTCCAATCGTTGACTTAGATCCAAATGAAGCGGATGAAGAGTATAGCTTGACCTTTGAGTTGGAAACGAGTCGTGATGAGATTCTAGAGCAGTTGTTGCCACAGTTTGCAGAAAGTATGATTTACGGGGCTATTATCGATGCCAAGACAGCTGAAAATGCCGCAGGTATGACAGCTATGCAGACAGCGACTGATAATGCCAAGAAAGTCATCAATGATTTGACAATCCAGTATAACCGTGCCAGACAGGCGGCGATTACACAAGAAATTACAGAAATTGTAGCAGGTGCTAGCGCCTTAGAATAAGGCTTTAGTCCAGCTCGTATGAAAATGAACTTATACTCAATGAAAATCAAAGGGCAAACTAGGAAGCTAGCTGTAGGCTGTACTTGAGTACGGTAAGGCGACGCTGACGTGGTTTGAATTTGATTTTCAAAGAGTATTAGGACCTAGTTGAGCTAGGAACCGACAGTATCTTATATAGAATAGGAGAAGGAGATGAGTTCAGGTAAAATTGCTCAGGTTATCGGACCCGTTGTAGACGTCTTGTTTGCAGCAGGGGAAACACTTCCTGAGATTAACAATGCACTTGTCGTCTACAAAAATGACGAAAGAAAAACAAAAATCGTCCTTGAAGTAGCCTTGGAGTTGGGAGATGGTATGGTCCGTACGATCGCCATGGAATCAACTGATGGTTTGACTCGTGGAATGGAAGTTTTGGACACAGGCCGTCCAATCTCTGTTCCAGTAGGTAAAGAAACTTTGGGACGTGTCTTCAATGTTTTGGGAGATACCATTGACTTGGATGCTCCTTTTGCTGAAGACGCTGAGCGTCAGCCAATTCATAAAAAAGCTCCGACTTTTGATGAGTTGTCTACCTCTTCTGAAATTCTTGAAACTGGGATTAAGGTTATCGACCTTCTTGCCCCATACCTTAAAGGGGGGAAAGTCGGACTCTTCGGTGGTGCCGGAGTTGGTAAAACCGTATTGATCCAAGAATTGATTCACAATATTGCCCAAGAACACGGTGGGATTTCCGTATTTACTGGTGTTGGGGAACGTACCCGTGAGGGGAACGACCTCTACTGGGAAATGAAAGAATCAGGCGTTATCGAGAAAACAGCCATGGTATTTGGTCAGATGAATGAACCACCAGGAGCACGTATGCGTGTTGCCCTTACTGGTTTGACAATCGCTGAATACTTCCGTGATGTAGAAGGTCAAGACGTTCTTCTCTTCATTGATAACATTTTCCGTTTCACACAAGCTGGTTCAGAAGTATCTGCCCTTTTGGGTCGTATGCCATCAGCCGTTGGTTATCAGCCAACCCTCGCAACAGAAATGGGTCAATTGCAAGAACGTATCACTTCAACCAAGAAGGGGTCTGTAACCTCTATCCAGGCCATCTATGTGCCAGCGGATGACTATACTGACCCAGCGCCAGCAACAGCCTTCGCTCACTTGGACTCAACAACTAACTTGGAACGTAAATTGGTTCAATTGGGGATTTACCCAGCCGTTGACCCACTTGCTTCAAGCTCTCGTGCCTTGGCACCTGAGATTGTTGGTGAGGAGCACTATGCTGTTGCTGCGGAAGTCAAACGTGTTCTTCAACGTTACCATGAATTGCAAGATATCATTGCTATCCTTGGTATGGATGAACTCTCTGATGAAGAAAAAACCTTGGTTGCTCGTGCCCGTCGTATCCAGTTCTTCTTGTCACAAAACTTCAATGTTGCGGAGCAATTTACTGGCCAACCTGGTTCGTATGTACCAGTAGCGGAAACAGTTCGCGGCTTTAAGGAAATCCTTGAAGGGAAACATGACCATCTACCAGAAGATGCCTTCCGTGGTGTCGGTTCAATCGAAGACGTCATTGCTAAGGCAGAGAAAATGGGATTTTAAGAGGTGACCTATGGCTCAGTTAACTGTCCAGATCGTGACACCAGATGGCCTCGTCTATGATCACCATGCCAGCTTTGTATCGGTTCGAACTCTGGATGGTGAGATGGGGATCTTGCCACGACATGAAAATATGATTGCGGTTTTAGCGGTTGATGAAGTAAAGGTAAAGCGAATCGATGATGATACTCATGTAAACTGGATTGCAGTGAACGGAGGGATTATCGAGATTGCCAATGACATCATTACCATTGTAGCCGACTCAGCAGAGCGTGCTCGTGATATCGATATCAGTCGTGCGGAACGTGCCAAACTTCGCGCCGAACGAGAAATCGAAGAAGCCCATGAAAAGCACTTAATAGACCAAGAACGACGTGCTAAGATTGCTCTTCAACGTGCCATTAACCGTATTAATGTTAGAAATAAACTATAAAAAATGAACTTGAAACTCAAGTTCATTTTTTTATCTTAGTTAGAAAAACTGATGCAAACTGCTTCTGGGACATGGAAGTCGTTAGAAAGCTCTGCAAGACGACCAGTTTCAGGGTTGCGCTTAAAGACCGTTGCATTATCAGAATCTTGGTGAACAGCAATCAAAAATTCCTGATCAGGTGTGATATCAAAATCACGTGGTGTTTTACCGTGACTTGGAACGATTTCTAATAATTCCAGACTACCATCAGCGAGGATTGTATAGACTGCAATGGAATCATGGCCTCGGTTGGAAGCATAGAGGTATTTACCATCTTTTGAAAGACGTATAGCAGCAGTGCCGTTAAAGCCCCTATACCCGTCCGGCACGGTCGAAATAACTTGCATGCGTTCAAACTCACCAACACCATCATAAATCAAGACCTCAATAGTGCTATTCAGTTCGCAGATGAGATAGGCAATCTTATAGTGGTGATGAAAAACGATGTGACGAGCGCCTGCTCCAGGCTGGCTTTGATAAGTATTGAGTTTACTTAGTTTGCCTTCTAGAGTAACATCGTAGGTCGTTACTTCATCCGTACCAAGGTCACATGTCACGAGATACTGATCAGGTGTTAGGTCTGTATAGTGTACATGTGGGGAAGTTTGGTTTTCATGAGGACCTTGTCCGCTATGCTGATCTAGATCCGTTTGGATGAGGCTACCATCCGCTTGACGTTTATAAACTAGAACTTGACCTTTATGATAGTTGGCACCGTATACGAGGCTACGCTTTTCATCCACTGCCACATAACAATGAGGAGCGCCTTCTTCAACTACATGATTTAACAAAGTGCCATCGGTTTTGTAAGCAGCGATGCCACCTAAGCCATCCTGACTTCCTACGGTGTATAAGTGTTGTTTCTGGTCAAAGGCAAGGTAGGTCGGACTGGGTTCAGCAGCAAAAAGTTCAAGGTTTGCAAGCTGGCCTGTTTCTGTATCAAAATCTGCCTTGTAAATCCCTTTAGATAAGCGACGAGTGTAAGTTCCAAAATAAACAGTTTCTTTCATGTCCATACCTCTTAATAATGATAAGTTCATTATACCACAAAATAACTGCCATGATGCATCAGTCTTCTTTATGTAAGCACTTTAAAAAAGAGTTATTTTAGATTAAAAATGGTATAATGAGAGAATGACAGAAAGGATGTATTTATGGAACATAAAGAGAAACATTTTAGCCTATCTTGGTTCTTCAAGTGGTTTTTAGATAACAAAGCTATCACTGTATTTTTAGTAACCTTGTTACTGGGGTTAAACATTTTCATTTTAAGTAAGATTAGTTTTATTTTTTTACCCGTTTTAGACTTTTTAGGGATTGTCATGTTACCAGTTATTTTATCTGGTTTACTTTATTACCTCCTCAATCCGATTGTGGACTGGATGGAGAAGCACAAAATCAATCGTGTGCTTGCTATCAGTATTGTTTTTGTCATTATTGGAATTTTTATCATTTGGGGGCTGGCAGTCGCTATTCCTAATCTGCAACGTCAAGTCTTAAATTTTGCAAAGAATGTGCCTAGCTACCTCGAAGATGCTGACCGTGTTATCAATGATCTTGTAACCAAACGCTTGCCAGATGATTTTAGACCGCAGTTAGAGCAAGTACTTGCAAATGTTTCTACAGAAGCGACGATGTGGGCTAGCAAAATCTCTTCTCAAGCTGTTAACTGGGTCAGTTCTTTTATCAGCGGAGCTTCTCAGGTTATTGTAGCGGTTATTATCGTACCCTTCATGCTCTTTTATCTTTTGAGAGATGGGAAAGGCTTGCGAGATTACCTAACTAAATTCATCCCAAACAAGTTAAAAGAACCTGTGGGTGAAGTCCTATCAGATGTCAATAAACAACTGTCAAACTATGTTAGAGGACAGGTTACAGTAGCTATTATTGTAGCTATTATGTTTATTATCTTCTTTAAGATTATCGGTCTACGCTACGCTGTCACTCTAGGTGTAACGGCTGGTATTCTAAATCTAGTCCCTTATCTAGGTAGTTTCCTTGCCATGCTGCCTGCCCTTGTTTTAGGTTTAATAGCAGGACCTGTCATGCTATTGAAAGTTGTGATAGTCTTTATAGTAGAGCAAACGATTGAAGGTCGCTTCGTTTCACCTCTTATTCTAGGTAGTCAACTCAATATTCATCCTATCAATGTTCTCTTTGTTCTCCTAACTTCAGGTTCTATGTTTGGTATTTGGGGAGTCTTGCTGGGAATCCCTGTCTATGCCTCTGCTAAGGTGGTTATCTCTGCTATCTTTAACTGGTACAAAAAGGTCAGCGGTTTGTATGAAGAAGAAGGGGAGGAAATCAAGAGTGAACAATAGTCAACGCATGCTCCAGGCTTTGGATGAACAGGATTTAAGTAAAGCAGATCAGTATTTTCGTAAAGCGCTTGAAACTGATCCGACCGAAGTTCTCTATGAATTAGCAAATTATCTTGAGGGAATTGGCTTTTATCCCCAAGCCAAGGAAATCTATCTAAAAATTGTGACAGAATTTCCAGAAGTGAATCTGAACCTGGCAACCATTGCTAGCGAGGATGGCAATGTTGAGGAAGCCTTTGCCTATCTGGAAGAAATCACACCAGATAGTGATTGGTATGTATCGGCCTTGGCCTTGAAAGCAGACCTCTATCAGCTGGAAGGTTTGACGGATGTAGCACGCGAAAAGTTACTGGAAGCCTTAAATTACTCAGATGATGCCTTATTAGTTTTTGGTTTGGCTGAGTTGGATAGTGAGTTAGGAAACTATCAGGAAGCCATTCAAGGCTACGCTCAGTTGGACAACCGCTATATTTACGAACAAACGGGCGTATCAACCTACCAACGAATCGGCTACGCATATGCTCAGTTAGGCAAGTTTGAAGCTGCAACTGAATTCCTAAAAAAAGCCTTAGAACTAGAATACGATGATCAAACTGCTTTTGAACTGGCTAGTCTTTACTTTGACCAAGAAGAGTATCAAAAATCTGTTCTTTACTTTAAGCAGATTGATACCATTTCACCTGATTTTGAAGGATATGAGTATGGTTATAGTCAAGCCTTGCACAAGGAACATCAGGTGGAAGAAGCCCTTCGTATCGCTAAACAGGGTTTGGAGAAAAATCCGTTTGAAACTCGGCTCTTGCTAGCGGCTTCTCAGTTTTCTTATGAATTGCATGATGCTAAGGCAGCGGAGGACTTTCTCCTTACTGCAAAAGAAGATGCAGAAGATCTTGAGGAGATTTTCCTCCGACTCGCAACCATTTATATGGAACAAGAGCGATTTGAGGATATTATTGCTCTTCAAAGTCAAGAACCTGAAAATCTCCTTACTAAGTGGATGATTGCCCGTTCTTACCAGGAAATCGAGGATTTAGATAAGGCCTATGAGCTCTATCAAGAATTGTCATCTGACCTCAAGGACAATCCAGAGTTTTTAGAGCAATATACTTATCTCTTACGTGAATTGGGGTATTTCGAAGAAGCTAAGATGCAAGCAAAAGCATATTTAAAACTGATTCCAGATGATGTTCAGATGCAAGAACTCATAGAAACGCTTTAAAAATTCCCTATAATATAAAACTGTATCTCATCACTTTGGATAGATACAGTTTTTTATT
This sequence comes from Streptococcus mitis ATCC 6249, assembly GCF_000146585.1. GTDB lineage: Bacteria > Bacillota > Bacilli > Lactobacillales > Streptococcaceae > Streptococcus > Streptococcus mitis_AZ. Next base: position 1,008,679 of record NZ_GL397179.1, read on the forward strand.
TTCTGAAAACAATAGAAATTTTCACATATTTTCGCTTGCTAAACTGTTTATTTATGCTATAATAGGAATAATTATTTTTAGGAGGTGTAGTATGTCTTATATATTCGAGATTTTACCAAGTTTATTGAACGGTGCAAGTATGACAATTCAAGTCTTTGCTCTAGTCTTGATCTTTTCAATTCCTTTAGGGATTATCATCGCTTTTGCCTTGCAAATCCATTGGAAACCCCTCCATTATCTGATTGACCTTTATATTTGGGTGATGCGAGGAACTCCCTTGCTCTTGCAATTAATCTTTATTTACTATGTTCTCCCTAGCATTGGGATACGTTTGGATCGTCTTCCTGCTGCCGTGATCGCTTTTGTATTAAACTATGCAGCCTACTTTGCAGAAATCTTTCGTGGAGGTATTGAGACTATTCCGAAAGGACAGTATGAGGCTGCAAAAGTGTTGAAGTTTAGTCCAGTTGCGACAGTTCGGTATATCATACTTCCTCAGGTGACAAAGATCGTCTTACCGAGTGTCTTTAATGAGATTATGAGTTTAGTCAAGGATACCTCTTTGGTTTATGCCCTTGGAATCTCAGATTTGATCTTGGCTAGTCGGACAGCAGCCAATCGAGATGCCAATCTTGTTCCTATGTTTTTAGCTGGAGCGATTTATTTGATTATGATTGGTCTCGTAACCATTGTAGCGAAAAAACTTGAGAAGAAGTACAGTTATTACAGATAGGAGGACTGCTATGTTAGAATTACGAAACATCAATAAAGCCTTTGCTGGTAAACAAATCTTAACCAATTTCAGCCTAACAATTCCCGAAAAACAAATCCTCGCAATCGTAGGTCCATCAGGTGGTGGAAAGACTACTTTATTACGTATGCTAGCTGGATTGGAAACCATCGATTCTGGAGAGATTTACTATAATGGCGAATCGCTAGCTATAGACGAACTAGAAAAGCGTAATCTACTAGGATTTGTTTTCCAAGACTTTCAACTCTTTCCGCATTTGTCAGTTCTCGAAAACTTAACCTTGTCGCCCATAAAAACGTTGGGCATGAATAAGGAAGCTGCTGAGAAGAAGGCGCGCGGTTTGTTAGAACAACTTGGTTTAGCAAGACATGCAGATGCCATCCCATTCTCACTTTCAGGTGGGCAAAAACAGCGTGTTGCTTTAGCGCGTGCCATGATGATTGAACCTGAAATTATCGGATATGATGAGCCGACATCAGCTTTAGATCCTGAGCTACGATTAGAAGTGGAAAAACTTATCCTTCAAAATAAAGAGCGTGGCATGACCCAGATTGTTGTAACCCACGATCTTCAGTTTGCGGAAAACATTGCTGATCAGATCCTTAAGGTTGATCCAAAGTAGGACTAGGAGGTGCCTATGAAGAGAAAGAAAATTGCTCTTGTACTTGCTCTGTTCTTTAGCTTCTTCCTGACGGCTTGTACTCAGAAGGCAAGTGATCCGAAGCAGGATAATTGGGCCAAATATCAAAAGCAGGGTAGCATTACTATTGGCTTTGACAATACCTTTGTTCCCATGGGATTTGAGGAAAAGAACGGCCAATATGCGGGCTTTGATATTGACCTAGCCCAAGCTGTTTCTGAGAAGCTAGGAATTCAGATTAAATTTCAACCCATCGACTGGGATATGAAAGAAACCGAACTACAAAACGGTACCATTGATGCCATCTGGAATGGTTATTCTGCAACAGATGAACGGAAAGAGAAGGTTTCTTTTACCATCCCTTACATGGAAAATCAACAAGTTTTGGTCTCTAAAAAGTCTCAAAATATCCACTCAATTCAGGATATGACTGACAAAACTTTAGGGGCCCAGGCAGGATCTTCTGGCTATTTGAATTTTGAACGACAACCAGAACCACTCAAGAATCGAGTGAAAGACCAGAAGGCCAATCAATACCAAAGTTTCAATGAAGCCTTAATTGATTTGAAAAATGATCGTATTGATGCCTTGTTGATTGACCGTGTCTATGCCAATTACTACCTTCAGTCTGAAGGAATTTTAAATAACTATAATGTCTTTTCAGCAGGATTTGAAAGTGAGTCTTTTTCAGTTGGTGTTAGACCTGCTGATAAAACGTTGCTAGTTGCCTTGAACAAAGCCTTTGTTGCACTATACAAAGAAGGAAAGTTCCAAGAGATCAGCCAATAATGGTTTGGGGAAGATGTAGCCACCAGTCAAGTTAAAAATCAAGAATAAGAAAAAGAGATTGAGTTTATCTCAGTCTCTTTTAGTATTAAAAATCCTCTGACAAGGGCCAGAGGATAAGAGTTTATTTCATTGTTGGGAAAAGCAAGACATCACGGATAGTGGTTGTATCAGTGAGGAGCATGCAGAGACGGTCGATACCGATACCCAAACCACCTGTTGGTGGCATACCGTATTCAAGAGCCTCAATGTAGTCGTAGTCGATACCCGTTGCTTCATCGTCCCCAAGCTCTTTAGCTTTAGCTTGAGCTTCAAAACGGCTAAGCTGATCGATTGGATCGTTCAACTCGGTAAAGGCATTACCGTACTCCTTAGTCATGATGAAAAGCTCAAAGCGGTCAGTAAAGCGTTCGTCTTCAGGATTTTTCTTCGCAAGTGGAGATACAGCTACTGGATGTCCATAGACAAAGGTTGGTTGGATCAAGGTTTCTTCAACAAACTCTTCAAAGAAAGCATTGATAATGTGACCAACCTCAGTGTAGTGTTTCTCAACTGGAACTTTTTTCTCAGCAGCGATAGCTTTAGCTTCTTCGAAAGTCATGTCTTGCCAGAAATCAACACCGGTAATTTCTTTGATAGCATCCACCATGTGAACACGTTTGAAAGGTTCGTTAATTTTGATTTCAGTTCCTTGATAGTTTACTGGACCATCACCCTTAACTGATTTAGCAGCGTGTTGGATAATATCTTCCGTCAAGTCCATGATATCTTGGAAGTCCGCATAAGCTTGGTAGACTTCAATGGAAGTGAACTCAGGGTTGTGAGTGGCGTCCATTCCTTCGTTACGGAAGATACGGCCAATTTCATAGACACGTTCCATACCCCCAACGATAAGGCGTTTTAAGTGAAGCTCAGTAGCGATACGAAGCACCATGTCAATGTTCTGTGCATTGTGGTGTGTGATAAATGGACGAGCAGCAGCGCCCCCAGCTTCGTTGTGGAGAACAGGTGTTTCCACTTCAAGGAATCCTTTTTGGTCAAGGTAACGACGGATTTCAGAGATGATTTTTGAGCGAGTGACAAAGCGATCAAAGCTTTCACGATTCGAAATCAAGTCCAGGTAACGTTTACGATAAATTGTTTCAACGTCAGTCAAACCGTGGAATTTCTCTGGAAGTGGGCGAAGTGCTTTAGACAAGTGTGTAATGTGAGTTGCCTTGATAGAAAGTTCTCCCATATCTGTACGCATGACTTCACCTTCGACACCGAGGAAGTCACCGAGGTCAGCCTTTTTGAAGATTTCGTAATTTTGTTCACCAACTTCGTCTTTACGAACGTAGATTTGGATTTGACCTTCTCGGTCTTGAAGATGGGCAAAGCCAACTTTCCCTTTTCCACGTTTGGTTACTAAGCGTCCAGCGATAGTAGCAGTTTCATTTAATTCATGTAATTGTTCTTTATCAAGTTCTGCAAATTTATCTTTAAGCTCTTGTGAGTTAGCAGTACGTTCAAAACGTTTTCCGAAGGGATCGATTCCTTGTTCACGGAGCGCAGCCATTTTTTCACGGCGAACGATCTGCTGGTCATTTAGTTCTTCCATATGTTCTGTAGACATGGGTTCCTCCTAATTTTACTCAAAATTTGATACGATGAGTCATTTTTTGCGATACTCCCATTTTATCATAAATAGCAGAGAAATTCACGGATATTCTTTGAAAACTAAAAAGAACTTGACTATTAAGATCAAGTTCCATTATTTTCTTTGATAGGAAGTGTCATTCCATCTTTCCAGAGTGAAGGTTTCAAAATCATTAGTTTCTAAAACTGTCAGACTAGCATTGGCCAAGCCTCCATCTTTGCGGAGGTGAGGCTCTTTATAGCCTAAGAGAGTACGAAGGCTAGCAGTGAGATTTGCCCCATGCCCGACTATCAGAACTCTTTTAGCAGGACTTCCCTTCAGAGATTTGATAAATTGAATGGTTCGCTGAGTCGTAGAGTAGAGAGATTCGGCTTCAAACATCTTCGTATCAAACTGAGCTAGATTAGAGCGAAAGGCCTTGATTTGTTGTGGGTAGATGGCATTGAGCGTAGCGATTTTTAATCCCTCTAGTTTGCCCAGTTGCCATTCACGCAGGTCAGGAATACTTTCTAAAGGACAAGGGGTCTGGAGTTGACTTTGGATAATTTCAGCAGATTTGACTGCTCTGGGTAAATCACTAGAATAAATCGTATCAAAATGAATTTCCTTAAGATACTGCCCCAGTTGTTTTAGGATGTCAATGGATTCCGGAAGAAGGGGCGAATCGCCACTAGCACCTTGAAAACGTCCTTCAAGATTCCAGAGGGTGCGACCATGACGAACAAAATAGAGTTTCACGACTTATTTTCCTCCAAGATATCAGCAAAATCCGCTTTTACAAAGCTGGCTAAGTCTTGAGGTCGGATGATAATACTGTGTCCGACTTCCCCAGAAGAGACGATCATTTGGTCTAAATCCAAGGCAGTCTGATCAATAAAGATTGGATAATTGTGTTTTTGGCGAATGCCGACGGGGTTATTAGCCCCATGAATATAGCCTGTCGTTTTTTCCAGATCTTTTTGAGGAATCATGCTCACTTTTTTATTGCCAGAAACTTTTGCTAGTTTTTTCTCGGCGAGATGTTCTGTTATGGGAACAATTCCAATAATCGGTCCTGTCTTGTCTCCCAAAAGAGCCAAGGTTTTAAAGATTTGGTTTCGGTCATATTCAGGAGGAAGTTCTCCTTCAAGCGCATTGATTTGAATACCAGTATGGTCAATACCTGCCTTGGTCAAGATTTGTTCGACCAAGGTTTTTTTAATCTTGACTTTTTTTGCCATTATTTATACTTATCCTCCAATTGACTCATCCAGATACCAAGCCAGATACCAAGCGCAAAGAAGAAGGCAACGAGAACATAGCTCACAATGGAAAGTCCAGTGTATTGGATACTTTCAGCATTTCCAGCATTTGGAATCAAAATTAAGAGAGTACTTGAAAGAACAATCCCAATGATAAAGTGATAAACACGGGAGTGATAGTTGTTCAATGCATGGTCCATCAATTTTGAAAAGATAATAAGAGTTGCTCCTGCACCAATGCCGATAGGAAGGAAGGTACCGAATAAATCAAAGGTCTTAAAACCAGTTAGCATTGGAGCGTACAGTCCTAAAATCAAGAGTAGATTTGACGGACTTAAACCAGGCACCAAGACACCAAGTGCCAACAGAGCTCCCGCTAAGATGAAACTAGCAAAACTAGCACTGAGAGAACCAACAACAAAGTTTAGCGCGTAGAGCCCTAGTCCTGAAAGGATAAAGGTGGTCCAGAACCAGACTAGGTCAATCTTATCCCGATCAGATTCTCGAGTAGATTCTTTAAGGAGGCTAGGTACTGTACCGATGATAGCCCCAGCAAAGCTCCATAAAACATAGACTTGGTAATTTTCTAGCAGATACTCGATTGGATATGAAAATAGCCCAATTCCGAGCAACATCCCGATAGCTACTGGGATAAAGTAAAGGACATTCTCTTTAAAATCCTTAAAGGGATGAGCCAGAAAAGAAATCATTCGCTCGTAGATACCCAAAATTGCGGCCAGAACTCCTCCAGAAATTCCGGGCAAGATAAATCCAAGGGCAATGACAATTCCTTTAATAACTCGTGTAATCCATGAAAACATAATAAAATCCTCAATTTCATAAAATTCTTCTCTATTCTAACAATTATAACACAGACGGCAAAAAAATGAAAAAACAAGTGAAAAAGTTACGATTTTCACTTGTTTTATGGTCTTAAAAATAGCTTTCTGAAGGTTTCTTCTTTTTCCTTCAAAGTAGAAATCAGATTAATATCTAAATGATGTTCAAATCCAGCAATTCTTCCTTTTGAAGTGTATTGATGGAGGTCGTAGTCTAAACTGGTATTGGGTGTTGTTTCAAAGTAACCAGAGTCTGTCCCGTAAGAAGGAATCCAAATAGCAGTGAATTTATCTGTATTGATACTGTGTTCTTGCATGAAGTAAACTCCAATATAGATGCCGATGTTTTTAGCACCTAAAGATTCCAGTTTAGCACGAAAGGCTTCAACCCCTTCGTTCATATCAGACATTGTTTTTTCTTCCACGTCCAACCAATAGTAACTAGGGTTGTAAGGAGAAGCAGCATTATAGAAAACTTCAGCAGCTTTTTCCATTTCTTCCTTGCTGGGGCTAGCTAGATAGGCATAGACTCCAACTGGGACATTACGCTTTTGAAATTCTGTAATATGACTTTTATAGGCTTTATCAATACCATTAGCATAAGCAGCATCATTTTTTTCAGTATGTTGTGCACCATTATGGACGCGAACAATAACACCTGAAATATTTTGAGACAAGGTATCGTAGTTGATTTCCTCAGGTCTTTGCCAACCAGAGACATCAATAATAGGTTTGTCAAGATTATGCAAGGCCTGATTTTCAACCTGGACTGCATTGGGTTTTGACTTGATAGGATGGTCTTCATAAGTTGGTTTATTGAGGATCAAAATAGCTATAAATATAGTAAATAAAGTAAAAATAATAGCTGGATGAATCTTTTTTCTCATATTTAAATAGTTTAACGTAAATAGATAAAAAAATCAAAGAAAACATCGGAAAAAGTGAATATATGGGCGTCTTTTCCCTATTTCTCTGTTTGTTTACTCCTAAGAAACTAAATTATGGTATAATATAAGGGAATTTCTAGAGAAAAGAGAAGATTATGTCAAATTATGCCATTATTTTAGCAGCGGGTAAAGGTACTCGCATGAAATCAGATCTTCCAAAGGTACTTCATAAAGTAGCTGGAATTTCGATGTTGGAACATGTTTTTCGTAGTGTTGGTGCTATTCAACCTGAAAAAACAGTTACTGTAGTTGGTCACAAGGCAGAGCTAGTTGAGCAAGTATTAGCCGGTCAGACAGACTTTGTTACCCAATCAGAACAACTAGGAACTGGGCATGCTGTCATGATGGCAGAGCCTATTCTCCAAAATCGTACAGGCCACACCTTGGTTATCGCTGGAGATACTCCTCTGATCACAGGTGAAAGCTTGAAGAACCTCTTGGATTTCCATATCAATCACAAAAATGTGGCGACGATTTTAACAGCTGAAGCAGCTGATCCTTTTGGATATGGTCGTATCGTCCGCAATGATAATGCTGAAGTTCTTCGCATTGTGGAGCAGAAAGATGCTACAGACTTTGAAAAGCAAATTAAGGAAATCAATACAGGAACTTATGTATTTGACAATGAACGTCTTTTTGAAGCCCTTAAAAACATCAACACCAACAATGCCCAAGGTGAGTACTATATTACTGACGTGATTGGTATTTTCCGTAATGCTGGTGAAAAGGTTGGGGCCTATACTCTCAAGGATTTTGATGAAAGCCTTGGTGTAAATGACCGTGTAGCTCTTGCGACTGCGGAATCAGTGATGCGTCGCCGTATCAACCAAAAGCATATGGTTAATGGTGTTAGCTTTGTCAATCCTGAAGCAACTTACATCGACATTGATGTTGAGATTGCTCCCGAAGTCCAAATCGAAGCCAATGTTACTTTGAAAGGTCAAACGAAGATTGGTGCTGAGACTGTTTTGACAAACGGTACTTATGTAGTGGATAGCACTATCGGAGCTGGAGCTGTGATTACCAACTCTATGATTGAGGAAAGTACAGTTGCAGACGGCGTGACTGTTGGCCCTTATGCCCATATTCGTCCAGGTTCAAGTCTGGCTGCTCAAGTTCACATTGGAAATTTTGTTGAAGTAAAAGGATCTTCAATCGGTGAAAATACCAAGGCGGGTCATTTGACTTATATTGGAAACTGTGAAGTAGGTAGCAACGTTAATTTCGGTGCAGGAACTATTACAGTCAACTACGATGGCAAAAATAAATACAAAACTGTCATTGGCAATAATGTCTTTGTTGGCTCAAACTCAACTATTATTGCTCCTGTAGAACTTGGGGATAATTCTCTGGTTGGAGCGGGTTCAACCATTACCAAGAATGTTCCTGCTGATGCCATTGCTATCGGCCGTGGACGTCAGGTCAACAAAGATGAATATGCGACTCGCCTACCTCATCATCCAAAGAACCAGTAGGAGTTTGTCATGGAATTTGAAGAAAAAACGATTAGTCGGAAGGAAATCTATCATGGCCCTATCTTTAAACTGGTGCAAGATCAGGTAGAACTGCCAGAAGGCAAAGGTACTGCCCAACGTGATTTAATTTTTCACAATGGAGCTGTTTGTGTTCTAGCTGTGACAGCTGAGGATAAAATTGTACTCGTTAAGCAATATAGGAAGGCCATCGAGGCTGTTTCTTATGAGATTCCCGCAGGAAAACTGGAAACTGGTGAAAATGCAGATCCAATGGCAGCTGCACTTCGTGAATTGGAAGAAGAAGTTGCCTACACGGCTAAGTTAGAACTGTTGTACGATTTCTATTCTGCGATTGGTTTTTGTAATGAAAAATTGAAACTCTACCTAGCAAGTGATTTGACTAAAGTAGATAATCCTCGTCCGCAAGACGATGATGAAACCTTGGAGGTTCTAGAAGTGAGTCTAGAGGAGGCCAAGAACCTGATCCAGTCAGGTCATATCTGTGATGCTAAGACTATCATGGCAATCCAGTACTGGGAACTACAAAAGAAATAGAGGAGCAACCTATGGGAAAACCTTTATTAACAGATGAAATGATTGAACGTGCCAATCGTGGTGAGAAAATCTCAGGACCACCTCTTCAAGATGATGAGGAAACCAAAATCCTGCCTACTGCATCACAACATTTTGGTTATTCACGTTCTAGAGACCACGGTTTTAGTCAAGATACACTTACAATCGAAGTAGAACCAACGATTCATAAGAGCCGTCGTATTGAGAACACGAAGAGAAATGTTTTTAATTCGAAACTCAATCGCATCTTATTTGCAGTCATCCTACTCTTGATTTTATTAATTTTGGCGATGAAACTCTTGTAATTGAAAGGACATGAAATGAAAATTGGAATCATTGCTGCCATGCCGGAAGAGCTCGTATATCTGACTCAGAATTTGGACAAAACTCAAGAAGTACAAGTCTTAGGAAATACCTACTATACTGGCACTATTGGCAAGACAGAAGTTGTCCTAGTTCAGAGTGGGATTGGGAAGGTCATGTCGGCTATGAGTGTAGCTGTTCTAGATGACCATTTTCAAGTAGAAGCCATCATCAATACAGGATCAGCAGGTGCTCTTGCCGAAGGGATTGCCGTTGGTGATGTCGTGATTGCGGATAAACTAGCTTATCATGATGTGGATGTGACTGCTTTTGGCTATGCTTATGGTCAGATGGCTGGTCAGCCTCTTTACTTTGAATCCGATAAGAACTTTATCACTAGGATTCAAACAATTTTATCTCAATTAGAGCAGACATGGCACCTAGGCTTGATTGCTACAGGAGACAGTTTTATAGCTGGGGAAGATAAGATTGCTAGTATCAAGTCCCACTTTCCAGATGTTTTAGCAGTTGAAATGGAAGGGGCGGCCATTGCTCAGGCAGCTCAGGCTCTTGGCTTACCTTTCCTAGTCATTCGAGCTATGAGTGACAATGCCAATCGCGAGGCCTCTATCTCATTTGATGAGTTTATCATTGAAGCTGGACGTCGTTCTGCCCAAGTCTTACTAGCCTTTTTAAAGGCTTTGGATTAAGCGGAAATTTGACAGTTTATCTAGCTTATGATAAGATTTAAATAAAGAAAAGCTAGAAAATGTTTCAGAGGATATTATGAGTATTGAAATGACCGTCAGTGAGATTGCAGAGGTCTTAGGTCTATCTCGTCAAGCAATCAACAATCGTGTCAAAGAACTTCCAGAAGAGGACACGAAAAAAAATGACAAAGGTGTAACTGTAGTTACTCGAAGTGGCTTGATCAAGCTAGAAGAAATCTACAAAAAAACGATTTTTGAAGATGAGCCAGTCAGTGACGATGTAAAACAACGTGAACTGATGGAAATCTTGGTCGATGAGAAGAATGCTGAAATTCTTCGATTGTACGAGCAACTCAAGGCCAAGGACCAGCAGTTGGCAGAAAAAGATGAGCAGATGCGCATCAAAGACCGTCAGATTGCAGAGAAGGACAAACAGTTGGATCAACAGCAACAGTTAACTCTTCAAGCCATGAAGGATCAAGAAACCTTGAAACTAGAGTTGGACCAAGCAAAAGAAGAAGTCCAAGCAACTAAAAAAGGCTTTTTTGCTCGCCTGTTTGGAGGAAAATAAAGAAGCTGTTTGGGTTATTCACTAACCTAATGGCTTCTTTTATTATTTATAGTTAAAATCAAGTCGAAATTGAGGGAAAAATGGAAAAATTAAGAGATTATATTGCCTTTGATTTAGAGTTTAATCAACACGATGGGGTTACCCATTTAATTCAAGTGTCAGCAGTCCGCTTTCAAGATGGACAAGAAAGTGCTGCTTTTGATTCTTATGTTTATACTACAGCCCCATTGAAGAGTTTTATCAATGGTTTGACTGGGATCACAGCTGAAACCTTGAAAGATGCGCCGAAAGTAGAGCAAGTTTTAAAAGATTTTCAGGCGTTTGTTGGCAAATCACCAATCGTTGGCTACAATGCAGCTAAGAGTGATTTACCAATTCTCTTGGAGCACGGTTTGGACTATCGTGACCAGTATAAGGTCGACCTATATGATGAGGCTTTTGAACGCCGTAGTTCTGATCTACACGGCATAGCCAATCTCAAATTGCAAACTGTGGCGAATTTTTTAGGGTTTAAAGGACAATCGCATAATAGTTTAGAAGATGCGCGTATGACAGCGCGTGTCTACGAAGCCTTTTTGGAATCGGATGAAGGAAAGCTATTAATAGAAGACCAGAGTAGTTTTTCTATGAATAATCCTTTCGGTAGCTTAGATTTATCCCAATTTTTAGACTAGGAGTGCCTATGAAACCTGAAAAACCTAAGAAGCTAGGTTTTAGGAAGATATACTATAACCTAGATAAGATTTTATTTCTATTTTTCTTGATATTTATGATGGTTGAGTTTGTCTGGTTGCCATTGAATTCTTGGATTGCAGGGATGTTGCTCAGACAAACAGGTTATTTGTTTATTTCTTACAATAACTTTCTTGCTATTATTCAAGGCTCACCTTTTGTCAGTTTAGCCTTTCTCATCTTAATTGCAATCAATCTCTTGGTCGCTTATTTTCAGATTTGTCTTTTATTCATTGGGGCGCGTCACCTTCTCTACCATGAAAAGAGAACCTTGATCGAGTATAGTCGAAAAGTCTTTCAACAGAGTTTTCTATTTATGAAACGATTCAGTATCTGTAAAATGGCCTTTGTCTTCTTTTACGTCGCTATGCTTTTTCCTTTCATCAGGAAAATTTTAAAAATCTACTACCTTAATAAGATTATTATTCCAGATTTTATCGTTACCTACCTTGAAGATAAGTATTGGCTAGTTGGTCTGCTGATTCTGTCCTCTGCTTGGATTTTACTCTATATTTCAGTTCGTTTCATGTTTGCTCTTCCCAAGATTCTCTTTGAAAAGAAAACAGTGAGAGAGGGAGTGAAATATAGTCTGCAAAAGACAAAAAAACACGTTATCTTTTATGCTTGGAACTTGCTTCTCATTATCATTAAAACCTACCTCTTTTTCTTTCTACTCTTGATTCCCATATTGTTTGCTCAAGTTGTAATGGATGAATTAACTCATAAAGAATCCCTAGTCCTAGGGGTAATCAATTATGTTTTGATAAAGAACTTCCATTATATGACCTTGACTTATTTTCTCGTTAAATTCGTTTCATTTTTAACTGGTGAAGAACTTGAAATCATGCCAAGAAGGAAGAAAGACCATTTGATGAGATGGGGAGTAATAGGCTACGCTAGTATCGTTTTTGCTTTAGAGGGTTATATCTATCTTGAGTCTCCTGACACGAGTACCCCTTTGGTTATTTCTCACAGAGGAGTTTCCAATAAAAACGGAGTTCAGAATACAGTCGAGTCGTTAGAGAAAACAGCTCAACTAAAACCAGATTTGATTGAAATGGATGTCCAGGAAACCAAAGATGGTCAGTTTGTAATGATGCACGATGCCAACCTCAAAAATTTAACAGGTATTAATGCTACGCCGCAAGATTTGACTCTAGATGAATTAACAAATACAGATATTTACGAGAATGGTTATCAGACAAAGATTTCCAGTTTCGATGCTTATCTGGAACGCGCCAATGCATTAAACCAAAAATTGCTGATTGAGATTAAAACCAGTAAAAAAGATAGTCCGCAAATGATGGATCATTTCCTCGAAAAGTATGGAGCGACTATCAAGAAATATGGACATCAGATGCAATCACTAGACTATCATGTGATTGATAAAGTGTTGACTTATGATTCTGAAATTCCAGTTTACTTCATTCTCCCCTATAACAGTATTTTCCCAAGAACCAAGGCAACTGGTTATACCATGGAATATTCAACCTTGGATGAATACTTTGTCAATAAACTCTGGACTACTGATCAGAGTCTCTACGTTTGGACCGTAAATGGTTCTGACGCTTTCGATAAAGCTATTCGTCTAGGAGCCAACGGTATGATAACAGATGACCTAGAAATGGTACAGTCACAGGTATTGATGGCTCAGGATGACCCTGAATATACTGATTTGATTCTAAAGAAAGCCATGGGATTTTTTGACTTCTAAGAAAAAAGAGAAACATTCGTTTCTCTTTTCTTATGGATTAGAAAGGCAATTTTCCAGCGAAAGCACCAAGTTTCTTCTTAGTCGTTTCGTCGATTTGGTCTAGCGCAGCATTGATAGCTTGAACAGTCATGTCAGATAGAGTTTCGAGGTCTTCTGGGTCAACAACGGCTGGGTTAAAGTTGATGCTTACAACTTTCTTATCACCAGTTAAGGTTGCTTGGACAAGGTCTTGAGCAGATTTTCCAATAAATTCCATAGCAGCAAGTTCTGCTTGACTTTGTTCCATTTGCTTTTGAAGTTTTTGTGCTTGACGCATCATGTTTTGCATATTCATCATAAGATTTTTAAGATTCCTTTCGTATCAAGGCTTTGAGCCTTGTTTAATAAATTTTTTTGCCATTTTTTGCCCTAGAAGTTGTCAAAAGCATTGGCGACTTCTTTTTGTTGAGTTGGGAATAAATGCGAGTAGATGTTGATAGTTGTATTAATGCTACTATGTCCGAGTCGTTTCATAAGTGTAAAAAATATATAATCTTTTCCCTCACCGTTTCTGAGTCCTTTTGAAACTAGAAACGCTGCATGTGAATGTCGGAAATCGTGATTACGAATCATTTTTAATGATGCAGGCATTCTTTTTTTCAATTTAATCTTTTGATTAGAAACCATTGGAGCAGTAAGTTGTAAAGGACTGTCTTGAAAGATTTGTAAGTCTTCTGTATTGTCCGTAAACTCTGCTAATAGGTGAGCTTGTTTTTCTTTCCATTCCGTTAGTTCTTGAACGAATGCCTTATGAATGTAAATTCGACGATTAGATTGGGTAGTTTTTACTGTTCCGATATGGACCTTGTTATTACGAAAGTAAGCAGAATACTTAATATCGATATAACCCTCTGATAAATTAATCTGTTTCCAAGTTAAGGCTAATGCTTCGCCGACTCGAACACCTGTAAACATTAGCACTCGATAAAATAGCTGAAACATGTATTCATCTTTTGTGAACAGAGAATCAAATTGCTTGAATTCTTCAGGAGTGAAATAAGACATCTCCTTATGTTTATCAGGAAGTTTTCTTAGTCCATTGCATGGATTATCTTGTCTAAGACGATTAGCAACAGCAACATCAAACATTTTATGCAGAAAAATCATTTGCTGATTAACAGTCGTACTTGATAGTGTTCCACCTTTAACACTTGGTTGTTTTACCAACCAATCTCTAAATTTTTTTACTTCATGGATAGTAATGGCAGACATATCTGCATGCTCAAAAAACTTAGAGACATATTGGTTATAGTAGGATATCTGTGTATCAATGGTGCCACGTTTATTCCCACGGAGTTCATCTTCTTGTTGAACTAAAGAGTAAAGGTGAGAGACAGATATTTTATCTTTAATCTGAACTTGGTGAAGTTTGTTTAAGCGATAATCTGCCTCATATTGAACAGCTTCTTTACGAGTGGTAAATCCTGACTTTCTATGTCGTTTGATTTCACCAGTCAATGGGTCTATTCCATCGGTGATATCTACTTTCCATTTTCCCTTGTATCCTTTTAGAACTGACATATCATTTTCCTCTTTCTATGTCAGTAGCGAAGAGTACAGTATCTATTATATCATGTTTTGAGATGATTTTGAATCCAAGAATTTCTTCGGCAATAGTCTTTGGTATTCTTCCAATCCTTTTGTTTTTATAAAGTTTGAAACCTCTTTCGACAAGTAATTTTTTACCCTCTCGTATAACACGTCTAGCCGTGCCTTCTGGATATCCTTGATTAGCGATATCTATGTAGGTAACTGTCTGAACTTCTTGCATTTATTCATTCCTTTCCTTTTTCTTATTCAATTCTAAAAATAACTGGTACGACTTATCTTGAATAGTTTCTTCTGTATCAGTTTGATTTTTAAATGGATTTGGTAATTTATTGCCATGGTCTATATAAAACATCTGGTCTATTGGTTCGTACTTGTAAAATTGCAGATGTTCTTCTTTGACTTCGACTACCAAGGATAATCTTCGCATTAGCTGGCCCCAAGAATCTATATGACTTGTTTTTCTTTTCTTAGTTAATTCTAAAAAGAAATCGTAGGGGGAGTAGGGGCTAGTGATGATATAAATATTGGCTAGTAACGGTTTATCAAAATAACGACTACTTGCCATCGCTTTAACATTGTAAGGGTCAAACATTTTGAGTAAGTCTGAGTAGTCAAATTGATGGGGGCGTAATTCGTCTAAAATAATCACGTGTTCTAAATTGTATTGTTGAAAAGGGTCACGGATTGAGCCCGTAATAAAATAGTTAGGGTCATACTGTTCTGCGTATTGAAGTGCTAGACGAGTCTTCCCTGTTCCCGCTTTTCCAAAAAGCCAAATAATTGTAACAATTTCATTCTTGTCAATCATTTCCTGTCTCCATAGTTCAGCTTGTGTTTCTAGTCGTTTTAAATAGACGGTTTCTATTTTTTGCCTTGCTTTGGCATATTGTGAACCAGTAAGTCGTTGTTCAATTTCTGATTTTGTAATATCACCAGTATAAAGTAGATCCAGTAGATTATCTATAATCATAGTGTCATTTATTTCATATCGTTTGGTTACATTTTTTTCGATAGTGTCTAATAGGAGTAAATAGTCAAAATTCGCAATAACTTCTTTAGGAGGATATTGGTATTTATCTTGATTAGACTCCGTGTGATGAACGAGATATGAATAAGCATTGTTTACTGAACCCCTCCATTGCTCAAAACACTGTATTGGTTGTTTAGTCAACTTAGCAAGATTGTTCAAACTTCTAGCACTTTCAAACTGTAAAACAAGGTGTATATGTGGTGCGACAAGGTGTCCATCTTGCCCAATATCCTTATCATGCAATATTCCCGCAAAACGAATCGGTTTTAGAATGTTCGTCATATACTCGATGATATCTTGTAAATTTGAAGATTGGAAATACTCAATCTGTTGAACAAACATAATATTTCTGGCTTTTGCCATTTTCAACTCCTTTCTTTTTTTGGAACAATGGAACAAAACTATACTGCTTCAATAACAAGCCCTGAAGCAGTATAATAAAGCTCTCAAATGAATTGAAACATAACCAGCTCGGAGCTCTTGCCTAACGGCAAGCTCCGCTGGTATTTTAATCATTAGAGATTCTCTCCCTCTATATCATACGAATAATCATGTTGATTAGAGAATTTATATAAATCTGAATATTTACTAATCAGATTTTTACGCAAAAATTTTGCTTTATCTTTTAAAATTTCGTCAACCATAAGACTTTGTGCGTGTGGTATAAAAACATAAATATAGTCACTCGTTAAAATACATCTGATAGAGTAAATGACAGACTTATACTTTTTTAAAACATCACTATCAATCATTTTAGTTTCACTTAGCATTTGTTTTCGTACTATCCTTAATAGATCTACTGTTTGGAAAAAGTTCAAAAACTTATCTTCTTTTATCCATACGATGCAAAGAAGGATATGCGCTAAAAGATAGATGATAAGAACGATAGTCATTGCTTTAAGTAGTATAGATTGTGCTATTTGAAAATTATCTAAAATTTGGCTCCAAACGTTCCAAGAGATAATGGTGCTAACTTGGTTGATAAACCATATACCTGCTAGAGATAAACTCCATAGAAAGCTCAAAAGTAACTCTAAAGGCAGTAAGTAGTAGAGTTTGTCGGTAATGACAGTGCTATTTCGTATAATTCTATTTTTAATGTTTTTCATATATTTTCTCCTTTAAATGTTGGTACGAGCAATGGCATAACATTAGGTGCTGTTACACCATCAATAACTTGAACAATACCAGTTCCTTTTCCGTTAGGAATGACAATTCCAGTCTCTGAATCCAAGTCTGGGAATAAAAACGTTGTTGTTTTTCTGTTGATTAACCCAAGTTGTATCAAGAAATTACACTGTTCTCTAACGGCAATCGGTAAAGCGTTTGTATCCATCCGCTGACTCACTAGGATTAGATGGACAGATGTTGCTCGTCCAAGTAGTGCAATATTAGATAATAGTGCAAAAAATGTATCTTTGACATTTTTAGATGTTAAAGATGTTAAAGCAAGCAATTCATCAATCACAAGACAACGATGTTGAAATTTTTTAGAAGGATTTTCAAGAAGCTCTGATTGTCTTTGATAGATAGTGTCTAGTTCTACTTTTAGCAGGGTATTCACCTTAGAAACAAATTCATCAGCTGAGAAGTCTTTCTCTTGATAAAGAACTTGTATGTTCTGTTTTAAGCAGTAACGAGAGATAGAATCGCATTTAGGGTCTACAACTGTTACATGAGCAAATTGATTAATAACAGAGATTAGATAGGTCAAAGCGTAACTCTTTCCAGAACCAGAAGAACCAGCAATCAAACAATGAACGATGCGATTAAAATCAATTCGATAATTTTTCATGAGTTCAAAACTCTCGTTTTGAACAGAGACATCAGATAGCTTTTGATACATCAGTCTTTCAGGTATTCCCTTAAAGAATGGAAACCTAAAAGCACGACTAGTATTAATGCTTGCACTATCACGTTTGACTATATAGACCGATGGCTGTTTAAGAAATGTCAACATAGGATAGGCACTTGTGGATAAAATTTGAAAAATCTGTTGGTATAGAGTATTATCCAAAATGTACGCACAAGGAAAACGAGGAACAAAGTCTAGATAATTGTCACCATAGATGAATTGGAAGGAATTTGTAGTTGAAGAAATAGAGCTGTTTCTCAACCCTATTTCTACACACTGAGCTAGATATTCAGTATCAACTACGAATTCCCGTTTATTTTCTGATTGAATAAACGGAAATGCCATTGGTTATTTACCTCCTTTATTTAATACTGTTACTGAGTTGGCTCGGAAATAGATGTTCCCTTTGACATTGCAGGCCTCTGCACCATGCAATTCGACCTCGTCAAATTGTTCGATTGTTTGTTGATCTGAGAATTTAACCTCAAAAGGCTGTTCTCCTTTAATGACGAACCAATAACGATACGAATCAATTTCGTCTGTCGGTTTATTATCAACGTATTTCATTCGAATATTCGGTTTGGGTGATAATACTATTGCAGTTTTTTCGTTTCCGAAAATTTCTTGAAATAGTTGGCTAGAATAGCCAGATTTGTTTTTAAATTTAAAACTCATGTTTTAATTCCTCATCAGCTATCTAGAATATTGCTGATTTTTCCTTTTAAATTTTCATAAACGTAAGGCCTTAACGTTTATATCATCATTTTATACTCTCGCAATCAAAATGTATTTATATATTTAGAAAGTATATTTTTATATTTTTGAAAATATAAAAAGACAGTCACAAAATTGGACTGTCTTAGATTATTTTTGAGAATTACTATCATTTTCTTTATCTACTTCAATAAGTTGGTTTTCTAGAATCTTTCTGAAATTAAGAAAGTGTAATATATGCAGATTTAACTCAACAGGAGTATGAATGTTGTTATCTCGGTTATCTCCATAGAACATTTGAAGCTGTTTTATATCTTCCTCCAATTTTTCCTTATCATAATAGCCAAGATTATGATTGTTATTATAAAAGGAGATTTTCTTTCCCTCTTGTGTTGCTTTCTGCAGAAATAAGATGAACTGCTCATCATTTAATGTTTGATCTAGAAAGTCTAAAAATAACGAAGATGAAAATAAGTTGATAAAGTAGTTATTGTCGATTTTAGAGAGTGTACTACCTTTACATTCCTCATTAATTTTTTTATCGATATTCTTATTATAAAATTCAAGGAGAGCAGTTCTATTAGTATCGATAAAAGTATTGAAAGATTCTACAAAAATTTGGTAATTATACTTACTACTGGACAAATAATCGAATAAGAAATTTGTATCTAATTTATTTGAAAAGAAGAATCTAGCAAAGTCAATTGAAAATTCTAGAGAATCATTATAGTGATGTTTAAATACCTCTAAGTAAAAATCTATTTTCTTTTCATCATTTATAGCTAGTATGATATTTAGAAGTAGCTTATTGGAGGCACGCCTCAGAATTTCATCATTGTTTAATGAATCTTTAAAAAGTTTTCTGTTGAGTTCATTACTAAAAAAATCATCACTAGAGAAATTATCCATGTAAGGATTAATGTCTGAGTCGTTGAACAAAATTAAAAGAAATGAAAATTTGATGAAATTAATAATTTCGCTATCTGAACCAAAAATTAATTCTTGAGATGTCAGATTGAACTCTTTTGAAAATAAATTAAATTGTTTTTGAGACATGAGGTAAGGGCTATTTACAGTCTTTCCTCTAATGATATTAGATAATGCGGAATTGGTTATAGGTAAATCTGAATACTCTCTTTTATTCTTCTTTTTGTCATCGTCATCTAATTTTTTCAAGAATTCTGTTTTAGTTTTGTATAATTCATCAATTTTTTTCTCAAGACGTGACCCTATCATGACGTATAGATATTTAGTAAAATCCATGATTTCCTCCATATTTAAGAGAATCGTAAACAAGCGTTTTTGTAGTTGATTTTATAATTTGATATTATTCTACTATAACATTCTTCACTTTAGTTTTTGGGCTATCTAATTTATAGATGGTATTTTTATCCGTTCTAACTGCGATTGTATTTTGATTGTCTTTGTTAACACCAATATTAAATGTAGAATCATAAATGTCCATAGAATAGAAGCGAATGATGCCAAATCCATTCTTATCTATTGTAGGGAAAAAACTTTGTAGGGGATTTGAAAATGAAATATTTTTAGGATTTTTGTTATACAATTTAGAAGAAAAGGTGAAGTATTCAATAGCAGTCTGATTACCACTATCATCAGTTTTCAAATTAATAGAATACACACTAGAAGTTGGTTGCGATACATCATCTAGATTAGTGGAGTTTTTCAAGGTTGTGATTATTTTTTTATAATCTTCTATTCTTTTTTCGTGTTCTTCGACAGTTCCGTTTGCTATCCCTGTTGCACTTTTTGAATATTTTGCTACATTTTCATTATATTTATCAATTTCATTTTGGTCAATATCTATTCGAGTTTGTATTTC
The DNA here is from genome assembly GCF_000146585.1 of Streptococcus mitis ATCC 6249. Taxonomy (GTDB): domain Bacteria; phylum Bacillota; class Bacilli; order Lactobacillales; family Streptococcaceae; genus Streptococcus; species Streptococcus mitis_AZ. The sequence goes on from NZ_GL397179.1 coordinate 1,028,632, forward strand.
TTCGATAATTTTTTTATAATATCCTGATATGTTTTGTTTGTGTAACTCTGTAGCCTTTTCAATAACTTCTTTATCACTTAGTTTGCTAGCTCCTCCCAAAGTTAAGCGTTCACTATCGTCAGGTCCATATAAATCGTATGTTGTAATTTTATCGTCTTTGACTACAAAAAGGTATTTAATTTTACTATCTTTTGAGATTGATTTAGAGTTTTCTAAATCATAAATGATAGTTTCGTTCTTCGATAGATAATCAGCAAACTCAGGATTTTTATTAGTAACGTTTGTTTTCGTTGTACTATTACTAGCTTGTGAAGAAGTAGTTGTAGAACTGCAAGAAGCAAGAACTATTCCTGAGAGTAAAAGTATTGCCAAAGTGAGTTTACGTTTCATAAAGTTTGTACCTCCTTACCCACGTTTACGTTTTACGATAAATCCTAATACAGTAATTGAAAGGACAGTACCGATAATTCCAAGAGTAGATCTTGATTCACCTGTGTTTGGTAAAGTCTTTTTATCGTTGTTTTTATTGTTTTCTGGTTTAGTTGTAGAAGTGCTGGTAGCTTGTTGTTTTTCTTGTGATAGCGTATTATCAGAATTTTGTTTGTCTGCCTTCGTATCACTATTTTTATTAGTGCTTAATTCATTTTTATCTTGCTTGCCAGTGTTATTGTTAGTACTTTGTTTATTTTTGTCATTGTTTGGCTGTTGATTGTTATTAACGTTGTTTGTTGTATGGTCTGACTTAGGTTTTGTAGTACTGTCTTTTGGTTTTTCAGGTTGAGTAGTTGTTGTTGCATTACCCTCTCCTGTTAATGTAACCTCTGTGCTAAAGACAAAATGGCGTTTTCTTTTATCAGTATTTTGTCCGTAAGTTGGTCCTGTAGTCCCTTCAACTGTTAGAATGTAGTTTCCTGAGGTAAGTGATGGCTCAAAAATAGTCCCTTCAAGTAGGTTAGAATATAACAAAGCATCCGATTTTTTAAATTCTTCTGACAAGCCTTCTAATACGACACTAGTTTTAGCAACTTCTTTTCCTGTTGCTTTATCTGTTAAAGTTGCTTGAATATTTGGAAGAACCGGGCCAGCATGGGGAGCCGCTTCAGGTAATTTCGCTTTAAATGTTAACCCTGTAGAGGTTGTTTTTATCTCAGTAAATTTACCTTTAATTTCTTGGATGTCATTAGAAGTTTTTCCTTCATCTGCTGGGTTAGTAGGTGTTACAGGTTTGGTATCTTCCGCAGGTTTAGTAGGAGTTTCAGGCTTAATATCTTCTACAGGTTTAGTAGGAGTTTCAGGTTTAATATCTTCTACAGGTTTAGTAGGAGTAACAGGTTTGGTATCTTCCGCAGGTTTAGCTGGGGTAACAGGTTTTACCTCTTCTGCAGGTTTAGTAGGAGTTTCAGGTTTAATATCTTCTACAGGCTTAGCAGGAGTTTCAGGTTTGACCTCTTCCACAGGTTTAGCAGGAGTTTCAGGTTTGACCTCTTCCGCAGGTTTAGTAGGAGTAACAGGTTTTTCCTCTTCCACTGGCTTTACAGGTTCAGTAGATTTAGAATTAGATAGGGCTTTAGCTACGTTTTGAACCGTCTTCTCAGCAGTCTCATCCAATGAAACTTTTCTGATGATTGCATAGACTTCGTAATTTTTCAAGTCTTCTGTTGGTACTACTCCAGCACGATAACTTCCGTACTCTTCAAGATATTTATCCTTGACGTCATTGAGCGCTTTATCAGCTTCTTCATAAGTTTTGTATGGATCTGAAATAATCTCGACTGAATCATTTGCAGTATCTCGATTGATTTGAGCGTCCGCGTAAATGGTGTTAGAACCAATCGTTGCAATTGCAAGAATGGCAGTTGCAAAAAGGTTAATTGCAGATTTTGTCTTCATTAAAAGAGACCTCCTATTATTTTTGAAGAAATCCCTTGTCCAATAATGTAGACTTTTATGGACAAAATTGATAGAATGAATAAAGAAGATATAACCCATCAAAATACTAAATTTTTCATTATTTTGAATTAAAAATGGTGAGATACTAGTTGTCCAAAATTTCCTACATTTTTTGACAAAAACTATAGTTTTTTAGCCAATTATGAAAAGTACTTTTTGAAACTCCTAAGATTTCTGCTCCTTCACGAATAGTTATTTCTTTTTGTCTGTATTTTTTTGCTAAATCATAAAAATTTGGTGGAACATTTATCTTCGGTCTTCCGAACTGCTTCCCTCTTTTTTGAGCTTCTCGAATTCCTTCTAGTTGTCTTTGCTTGATTTGCTCTCTTTCTATTTGCGACACATAGGATAGAACTTGTAAAACCAAATCAGAAATTAGTTTACCAGTGATTGTATCGCTGGTATTTTTAGTATTTAAGAGTGGAAAATCTAAAACGCTGATATGTACCTTTTTTGTCTTGGTGAGTAACTGCCATTGTTCTAAAATGTCATCGTAGTTCCGTCCGAGTCTATCAATTGATTTAATAACTATCTCATCATCTGCTTGTAGGACTGTTAGCAATTTTTGGTATTCCGTCCTGTCAAAATTTTTTCCAGAGGCCCTATCTATAAAAATTTGATTTTGGGGGATATTTTCTAATGCCAAAGCAGACATTTGTCTATCGATATTTTGCTCCTTAGTGGATACTCGTACATAACCATAACGCATAAGGCTACCACCTATCTTTTTATCTCTATTTTAGACGAAAAGAAAACTACCGCCCAGAATGAGTGGTAGTTTGTTGTACTCTTTGCTACTGTATTTTTTTGCCAAGATTTTGTCTTGTTTGCGTGAATAGTAGTGTTGGATAAAAAATCCTAAGGACTTAAAATCCTTTTAAATCAACCTTTTTGATGTTTACAAAAATTAAAAACAGTATGTTCAATTTTTGCATATTCATCATAGCGGTTTACAGTTTCCTTTTATAATTATTTTCCTTTTTATTTTAACAATTTTAGGATTAAAAGTCTAATAATAGTTAATTTTTGAATCATTAAATTTTCTGACAATTTATTGAAAAATGAGAGAAGACATGATATAATGAAACGTAAAATAAATTCAGGTCTTCTGAACCAATAGGAGTATACAATGAAAAAACTAGGTTTCGTTCTTTTATCTTCAGCCTTGCTATTGACTGCTTGTGCTAATAATCAATCTAAGCCAAGCAACACAAGTGATTCCTCTAAGGTAACAGCCTTGTCTGAAGACAAGCAAAAAATGCTTGATAAGGCTACTGCTGACTATAAGACTTTTGTACAAGAGCAAATTGATAAACTTTTGACAGATACGGAAGGCTTTGTCAAACTGTTGAAAGAAGGCAAATTAGAAGAGGCTAAGAAGGTTTATCCACTGATTCGTATGTCTTATGAGCGTTCAGAACCGATTGCCGAAAGTTTTGGTGAGTCAGATGTCAAGATTGATTTCCGTTTAGCAGACTATATGGACGAAAACAAGACAGAGGAAGGTTGGTCAGGTTTCCACCGTATCGAGCGTATCCTTTGGGAAGAAAATACAACTAAAGGAACTGAAAGTTATGGCGATCAACTAGTCAATGATATCAAAGAATTGAAGGCTAAGATTGCAACTGTGGATGTGGACTACAAGGTTATGTTGACTGGAGCAGTTGACTTGCTTAATGAAGTAGCGACAAGCAAGATTACAGGTGAAGAAGAAATTTATTCTCATACAGACTTGTATGACTTCCGTGCCAATATTGAAGGTGCTGAGAAGATTTTCCAACTCTTTAAACCTTTACTAGAAAAATCAGATGCTGATTTAGTTAAAGAATTGGAAGCAGATTTCAAATCTGTTAATAGCTTGTTGGACAAACATATGACAGACAAGGAGCACTACAAACTTTATACAGACTTAACAAAAGAAGACACCAAGGAATTGGCTGAAGCCGTGACAAAACTTGGTGAACCTCTATCACAAATGGGCAAGTTTCTTGATGGAGAATAAGTAGTATGACAAAGAAAGACGAAAATTTTTTTGAGAAAAAAATGGACCGTCGAGAATTTCTAAAAAAAGCGGGTATTGGAGGTGCTGGACTAGCACTAGGTCTCTCCGGTGCCTCCGCTTTTTTAGCACCTAGGTTAGACAAGCAAGAAAAAATCTCGTACGGAAATGAAAAAATTGCTTTTTATGGAAAGCATCAAGCTGGGATTAGTACGCCCATGCAAAAAAATATCTATTTTGTCGTTTTGGACTTGCATACGACAGATAAGGATAAGATTATCCAGTTGTTCAAGGATTGGACGGATTATAGTGCCAAGTTGGTCGAGGGGGAATTGGTTAAAAAAGATGGTCAGAATGCCCTCTTGCCACCTAGTGACACTGGAGAAACCGTGGGGCTAAATCCTCATCGTTTAACGCTGACTTTTGGTGTATCTGCTAGTTTCCTGAAAAAGATGAAATTAGAGCAAAAACGTCCTCAACTTTTTAAGGATTTACCTCCCTTCCCAAAAGAGCAACTACGTGAAAAATATACTGGGGGAGATATTGTTATCCAAGCCTGTGCAGATGACGAGCAAGTTGCTTTTCATGCTATTCGTAACCTTATCCGTAAAGGGAGAAATGCGGTGACCCTCCGTTGGAGCCAATCTGGTTTCGCTGCTATCGGAGATCGTCTTGAGACACCGCGTAACCTTTTTGGTTTCAAGGATGGAACTGCTAATGTAACTAAAGAGAAGGATTTTGACCGAGTTGTCTGGGCTGATAGCAAGGACTGGATGGAAAATGGATCCTATATGGCCGTTCGCCGCATCCAGATGTTTCTCGATACTTGGGATCGAACCAATCTTGAAGAGCAAGAAAATACCTTTGGTCGCTACAAGGAAAGTGGGGCTCCCTTTGGTAAGAAGAATGAATTTGATGAAGTAGATTTAAGTCTTTTACCAGATGATTCGCATGTTCGATTAGCCAAAGAGGTAGAGAAGCCACTCTTACGACGATCCTATTCATACTCAGATGGCATTGATGAAAAGACTGGACAATTTGACACAGGTTTACTCTTTATTTCTTTCCAAAAGGATCCAGATCATTTTGTCAAGGTTCAAACCAACCTCGGAGCTACAGACAAGATGAATGAGTATGTAACCCACATCGGTAGTGGTCTTTTTGCCTGCTTTGGTGGAGTAGAGAAAGGAGGCTATATTGGTCAGAAATTATTGGAAGACTAGTATTTGTTTCTTGACTTTGTCTTTTCTCTTGTTAGCTATCTTTCCTGTTAGTGCTAAGGAAAGTTTAAGTTCTTATTTTGTAAAGATTACGGATGCCTCTCAGGCTATAAAAAATGGAAATCAGGAACAAGCTAAGGCTCTAGTTAGAGAAATGGCGACGGATTTTGAAACAGTAGAACATGCTGATTCGGATGCTGGAAAGGTTGTCAAAGAGAAACTTGCTCTGTCAGGAGAGATTAGTGAAGAAAATCTGACACAAATCTCTTCTGCCCTTCTAGCTTTTGAAAAAGAACAAAATCCAATAGATCTGAATGAGGAGAAAGAAAAACTTGTCAGTCGACTAAAACCACGTTTTGAGACTTTGGATAAAGCAATTTCTTCCAAAGACATAGAGCAAATTCGAGAAGCCTATAAAAAGATGAATTCCACTTGGACCATCAATGAAAGTGTTGTTCGTGACAATAGTACGGCCCATTATGGACGTGTTGAAACAGCTATCTCCTTCTTGCGTAGTAGCATAGAAACTGAGCCTACTGATTTTAACTCCATCCAGACTTCCTTTGAGGACTTAAAAAAGGCTATTGATGATTTTGTAACTGGAAAAGAAGTCGCAGAAGCATCTTCTGATTTAAGTCTCAAAGACGGTATTGCCCTTTTGAAGAAGGCTTTGGAACAATTCCAAGCTGGTGACCAAGCATCAGGAGCAGTTAGTATGAAGGAATTCATCACTATCTGGCCAACGATTGAGGGTTCTGTTAGCACTACCAATCCTTCCCTCTATACACGAGTTGAAAGTGAAAGCCCTGTGATTATGGTCAAGGGAAGTGAGAAGGAATATCAAGAAAAATTAGAAAAACTGATTGCAGATTTATCACAAATTAATACCAGCGCACGTTACAATGCCTTTGATGCTATGCTCATTCTCCTGAGAGAAGGGGTAGAGGCTCTCTTAATCGTCATGGCCTTGGTCACAACTCTAAAAGCAGCCAAGATGCGCAAAGGACTCAAGTGGGTATATGGTGGAGCACTATCAGGAATAGCTGCGAGTCTAGTGATTGCATTTATACTCCAAATTGCCTTTCCTGCTGTAACATCGGGGGCTAATCGTGAAATCATCGAAGGAGTTGTTGGGATTTTTGCGGTAGTGATGATGATTTTGATCGGAATCTGGCTTCACAGTAAATCCTCGGTCAAAAAATGGAATGATTTTATGGATTCCCAGATGAAAACGGTGACCAAGACAGGTTCATTCATTTCCATGTTTGCTCTAAGTTTTCTAGCTGTTTTTCGTGAAGGGGCAGAGACCATTCTTTTTTACGTAGGAATTTTACCGAGAATATCTCGTTTTGAGTTTATCCTAGGAATTTCTCTAGCTTTGTTAGTCTTGCTGATTATTGCATTTCTGATGAACAAGGCCAGTCAATTCTTCCTACCTCATAAGGTCTTCTTCCTACTGACGTGGATGATTTATGCTCTTGCCTTCAAGATGCTAGGTGTTAGCCTACATGCTCTCCAGCTGACCAATATGGCACCTAACCACTTATTGCCAGGTTTCCCTACTATCGACCTATTGGGTATCTATCCAAGTTGGGAAGGTTTAGGAAGTCAGCTAGTCTTTTTGATAATTGTTTTGGCTGTCACATTGAGACAGGGTGAAAAGTAGATGGATACAAAAGAATTGACAATTATTGAACATCTGGTAGAATTTAGAAAGAGATTCATTGTTGTTATAGCCTGCTTTTTTATAGTTTTCTGTGGAGCTTTATTGTTTGCAGATCAGCTTTACTACTATCTAACTCAGTCCTTTAATCAAAAGTTGATTGTATTAGGTCCAAATGATATTTTGTGGATTTATTTTCGCTTAGCGAGCCTAATGTCCTTTACTATTACGCTTCCTTTTACAGTTTATCAGATATGGAGTTTTGTCAAACCAGGGTTGAAAATCGAAGAAGCAAGAGCAATCTTTACCTATATTCCAGCTAGTTTTATTTGCTTTCTACTTGGACTAGCCTTTGGATTCTACTTTGTAACGCCTGCCTTACTTCAAGTGCTTTTAGGACTTGGGGAAGGACTATTTGAAACTCAATTAACAGCGCAGAACTACTTAGACTTTGTTTTTCAAACAACTATCCCTTTGGCATTCATCTTTGAATTGCCAGTCATCATCGCTTTTTTAACATCGATCGGCTTGATTGGACCAGGGCTCTTAGTTACCTATAGACGTTATGCCTACTTTATTTTATTGGTACTCGCTGTTATTTTGACACCAGCTGATTTTATTAGCGATCTAGCCATGACAATCCCTTTAATCTCGCTCTATGAGCTTAGCATTGTAATTAGCAAGAGGATAATAAAGAAAAAAATGAAAGGAGAAAAGAATGGGAATCTTACGTGATATCGGTGCTCCAGGATTGATTATCATTGTTCTAGGTGCACTCTTAATATTTGGACCAAAACGTTTACCAGAATTGGGTGAATCAATTGGTAAAATGCTGTCTGAATTTAAAAAGGCAGTTAAAGGAGCTGGTGACCAAGATCAGGAAAAGTAAACTATTCCGTCATCATACATAAAAACAAGAAAGTTAGGAACTGTAGCTATCGAGACAAATTTGAACAGTTTCCTAGCTTATTTTTGTACTCTGAAAAATGTGTTTAAGTTTTCTTTAAGGTTTGTATTATATTCTAAAGAACTGTATATTAACCGAACGTTAAACGGAGAATATAGAGGATAATCTATTTTTCTTTCTTAATTTGTTATGAACTTTTCAGATTTAGCTGCTATTGTTCACTTTTTGGTCAAAATAGTGAGTTAACTCGGCTAAATGGCGCTCTATCTTTTCTTCATGATAAAGATAGATTGTGATATAATAGATAGTAATGAGTTTTTTAGAATAAACAAAGGAGAATATAAATGATCTATGCAGGAATCCTAGCCGGAGGAACTGGCACACGCATGGGAATCAGTAATTTACCAAAACAATTCTTGGAGTTGGGTGATCGACCTATTTTGATCCACACAATTGAAAAATTTGTCTTAGAACCAAGTATTGAAAAAGTTGTGGTTGGAGTTCATGGAGATTGGGTGTCTCATGCTGAGGACTTGGTTGAAAAGTATCTTTCTCTCCACAAGGACCGCATCATCATTACCAAGGGTGGTGCTGATCGCAATGCTAGTATCGAGAAGATTATAGAAGCCATTGATGCCTACCGTCCAATTACTCCAGAAGATATTGTGATTACCCACGACTCAGTTCGTCCCTTCATCACGCTTCGCATGATTCAGGACAATATCAAACTCGCCCAAAATCATGATGCGGTTGACACAGTAGTAGAAGCGGTTGATACCATTGTTGAAAGTACCAATGGTCAGTTTATCACGGATATTCCAAATCGTGCTCACCTTTATCAAGGTCAAACACCTCAAACCTTCCGCTGCAAGGATTTCATGGATTTGTATGGTTCCCTATCTGATCAAGAAAAGGAAATCCTGACGGATGCATGTAAGATTTTTGTTATCAAAGGGAAAGACGTTGCCCTAGCTAAAGGGGAATATTCAAACCTTAAAATCACAACTGTGACGGACTTGAAAATCGCGAAAAGCATGATTGAGAAAGACTAAGGCTATGATTAATCAAATTTATCAACTGACCAAATCAAAATTTATCAATGTAAAATACCAAGAAGAGGACATTGATCAGGAGAATCATATCCTGATTCGTCCAAATTATATGGCGGTTTGTCATGCGGATCAACGTTACTATCAAGGGAAGCGTGATCCAAAGATATTGGCTAAAAAACTTCCTATGGCTATGATTCACGAGTCTTGTGGAACTGTTATTTCAGATCCAACTGGGACTTATGAAGTCGGTCAAAAGGTAGTTATGATTCCAAATCAACCGCCGATGCAGAGCGACAAAGAGTTCTACGAAAACTACATGACTGGAACCTACTTTCTATCTAGTGGTTATGATGGCTTTATGAGAGAATTTGTCTCTCTACCAAAAGATCGTGTTGTGTCTTATAATGACATTGAGGACACAGTTGCTGCCATTACCGAGTTTGTGAGTGTGGGTATGCATGCCATGGATCGTTTCTTAAATCTTGCCCACAGCAAACGGGAGCGAATCACTGTTATTGGAGATGGTAGTTTGGCTTTTGTGGTTGCCAATATTATCAATTACACTCTACCAGAAGCAGAGATTATCGTAATTGGTCGCCATTGGGAAAAATTGGAGCTCTTCTCTTTTGCAAAAGAGTGCTACATTACTGATAATATTCCAGAAGATTTGACCTTTGATCATGGATTTGAGTGTTGTGGTGGTGATGGTACAGGCCCAGCTATCAATGATTTGATTCGTTACATTCGACCTCAGGGAACCATTCTCATGATGGGAGTGAGCGAGTACAAGGTTAATATCAATACGCGAGATGCTTTGGAAAAAGGATTGTTATTAGTAGGCTCATCTCGTTCAGGACGCGTCGATTTTGAGAAGGCTATTCAAATGATGGAAGTCAAAAAGTTTGCGAATCGTCTGAAGAATATCCTTTATGTTGAAGAACCCGTGAGAGAAATCAAGGACATTCACCGTGTCTTTGCTACAGACCTTAATACTGCTTTTAAAACAGTATTTAAGTGGGAAGTGTAGAAGATGGAGGTTAATTGTGGAGAAACTCATCAAAGAAAAAATTTCTTCTTTACTATCTGATGAAGAGGAAGTCCTCAGCGTTGAACAGTTGGGAGGCATGACCAACCAAAACTATTTGGTTAAAACAACCAACAAACAGTATATTGTGAAATTTTTTGGTAAAGGGACTGAAAAACTCATCAATCGTCAAGATGAAAAATACAATCTTGAATTGTTGAAAGATTTGAATCTCGATGTCAAGAATTATCTTTTTGATATTGAGTCAGGAATCAAGGTAAATGAGTACATTGATTCTGCAACAACGCTTGATTCCACTTCAATTAAGACCAAATTTGAAAAGATTGCACCGATTCTACAGACCATTCATGCATCAGGCAAAGAACTAAGAGGGGAATTTGCACCTTTTGAAGAAATCAAAAAATATGAAGCCCTGATTGAGGGAAATATCCCTTACGCCAACTATGAAGTTGTGAGAAAAGAAGTATTCTTGCTAGAGAAAAGATTGGCTGATTTGGGTGTTGACAGAAAGTCTTGTCATATCGATTTGGTTCCAGAAAACTTTATCGAGTCACCTCAAGGTCGCTTGTATTTGATTGACTGGGAATACTCTTCTATGAATGATCCAATGTGGGACTTGGCAGCTCTCTTTTTGGAGTCTGACTTTACAAATCAGGAAGAAGAAGATTTCCTTGCTTATTATGAGAGTGATAAAACTCCAGTATCTCGTGAAAAGATTCGAATCTATAAAATTTTGCAAGATACCATCTGGAGTTTGTGGACAGTGTACAAAGAGGCTCAAGGTGCTGACTTTGGAGATTATGGTGTGAGTCGTTACCAAAGAGCTGTTGACGGTTTGACTTATTATGGAGGTTAGGATGAAGAATAAAAATGGTGTTTCTTTCGGTCTTCTCTCAGGTATCTTCTGGGGATTAGGCCTAACAATCAGTGCTTATATCTTTTCAATTTTTACCAATCTATCACCCTTTGTGGTGGCAGCAGCACATGACTTTTTGAGTATCTTTATTTTATTAGCTTTTCTCTTGATTAGAGAAGGGAAGGTTCGCTTGTCAATCTTTCTAAATATTCGAAATGTCAGTGTTATTATCGGAGCCTTGCTAGCTGGACCTATAGGTATGCAGGCCAATCTTTATGCGGTTAAATATATCGGTAGTTCTCTAGCTTCATCTGTATCAGCTATTTACCCAGCAGTTTCAGTTTTGCTAGCCTTCTTCATTTTGAAACACAAGGTGTCTAAGAATACTGTGTTTGGTATTTTGTTGATTATTGCTGGTATTATTGCCCAGACTTACAAAGTTGAGCAGGTTAATTCATTTTATATTGGAATTCTCTGTGCATTAGTTTGTGCCATTGCCTGGGGGAGTGAAAGTGTTCTCAGCTCCTATGCTATGGAAAGTGATTTAAGTGAAATTGAAGCCTTATTAATCCGCCAAGTAACCTCATTCTTGTCCTACCTTATCATTGTCCTCTTTTCTCATCATTCATTTGCAGAAGTAGCAGATGGGCAATTGCTCGGCTTGATGTTAGTCTTTGCAGCATGTAATATGATTTCATACTTAGCTTACTATATTGCTATCAACCGTTTACAACCTGCAAAAGCAACTGGATTGAACGTAAGCTATGTCGTATGGACAGTATTGTTCTCAGCAATGCTTTTAGGTACACCACTCGATATGGTGACCATTATTACATCGCTTGTTGTCATGGCTGGTGTTTATATTATTATTAAAGAATAAAGGAGAATAGCGTGAAAGCAATTATCTTGGCAGCGGGGTTGGGAACTCGTCTGCGCCCTATGACTGAAAATACCCCTAAAGCCTTGGTTAAGGTCAACCAAAAACCTTTGGTAGAATACCAAATTGAATTTTTGAAAGAGCGAGGAATTGATGAGATTATCATTGTTGTCGGCTATCTCAAAGAACAATTTGACTACCTAAAAGGAAAATATGGTGTCCGTTTGGTCTTTAACGACAAGTATGCTGATTACAATAACTTTTACTCACTTTATTTAGTAAAAGAAGATTTGGCTAACAGCTATGTTATCGATGCAGATAACTATCTTTTCAAAAATATGTTTCGAAACGATCTTAAACGTTCTACCTATTTTAGCGTTTATCGTGAAGACTGTACCAACGAGTGGTTCTTGGTTTACGGTGATGACTACAAGGTTCAAGACATTATTGTTGACAGCAAGGCTGGTCGCATTTTGAGCGGAGTTTCATTCTGGGATGCACCAACTGCTGAGAAGATTGTTGGCTTTATTGACAAAGCTTACGAAAGTGGTGAATTTGTTGATCTCTACTGGGACAACATGGTTAAGGATAATATCAAAGAATTAGATGTCTATGTCGAAGAATTAGAGGGAAATAGCATCTATGAAATTGATAGTGTAAAAGATTACCATAAGTTAGAAGAGATTTTATCTACTATTAAGTAAGGAAAGAGAAGAAGGCTTGGGCCTTCTTTTTTTTTGTGTATTTCATAACAAGAATGTTTGATATTGATTGTATTCTTTAAATGAAACAAAAATTACAAAAAAATGAACAAAATAAAACAAAAAATTATTGACAACGATTTCATATAGTGTTATACTTATAGCATAAAAGTTAATTGAAAGAAGGGAAAATGTTATGGGATTAGATCATTTCTTTGACAAAGACCTCGTGTTTTGCTTAGAAGCGGATAATCAAGAACAACTCTTTGATCAGGTAGCAACCCTGTTGGAAGAACGAGAAATTGTAACTCCAACTTATCGTGAAGCCTTGATCACGCGTGAAAAGTCATTTCCAACTGGCTTAGATATGGAATTTCTGGGTAAGGATTTGCCAAATGTAGCGATTCCTCATACAGATATTGTTCATAATCTAGCTGAGAAAGTGGTGGTTGTTCGACTAGAAAAACCAGTAACTTTTCACAATATGATTGCTCCTGATAAGGAAGTAGCAGTATCCCTACTCTTCTTTATCATTAACAATTCAAGTTCGAGTCAAACCAATATTCTTGCTCAGTTGATGGACTTCTTTACTGGAAATGGTCACTTAGAAGATCTGGCAAAAATTTCTGAACCAGAAGCTCTCTACACTTACATTTCTGAAGCAACAGCTTAAATCGTACATTAAAATTATTAAATCGGAGGAAATCCTAATGATTAAAATTCTTGCTGCCTGCGGTGCAGGTGTTAACTCAAGTCACCAAATTAAAAGTGCTCTAGAAGAAGAACTTTCAAGCCGTGGGTATGACGTTCACTGTGATGCAGTCATGGTTAAAGATGTGAACGAAGACCTTATGAAAGGTTACGATATCTTTACTCCAATCGCTGCAACAGATCTTGGTTTTGAACCAGGTATTCCAGTAATCGAAGCTGGACCAATCTTGTTCCGTATTCCTGCAATGAGCGCTCCAGTATTTGACAATATTGAAGCAGCTATTAAAGAACACGGACTAAGCTAATTTATTCTTTATCTTGTTAACATTCATATAACTTAGAAAAACGGGAGGAACTATTATGGATGTCATTATCAATCTGGCCAACGATATCTTTAAACCTATCTTGGCTATGGGTGGCCCTATCATCATGCTGATCATTTTGACAGTATTGGCCCTACTTTTTGGAGTTAAATTCTCCAAAGCGCTTGAAGGTGGTATCAAGCTTGCCATCGCCCTTACAGGTATCGGTGCCATTATCGGTATGCTCAACGGAGCTTTCTCGGCTTCTCTTGCGAAATTCGTTGAAAACACTGGTATTCAATTGAACATCACTGACGTTGGTTGGGCACCACTTGCTACGATCACTTGGGGATCTGCTTGGACACTTTACTTCTTGCTTGTAATGTTGATTGTCAACGTTGTGATGCTTGCAATGAAGAAAACGGACACACTTGACGTCGATATCTTCGATATCTGGCACTTGTCAATCACTGGTCTTCTGATCAAATGGTATGCTGACAACAACGGTGTAAGCCAAGGGGTTTCACTCTTCATCGCGACAGCAGCAGTAGTACTTGTAGGTATTTTGAAGATCATCAACTCTGACTTGATGAAACCAACTTTCGACGACCTTCTTAACGCACCAAGTTCATCACCAATGACTTCAACACACATGAACTACATGATGAACCCAGTTATCATGGTCTTGGATAAGATCTTTGATAAAGTTTTGCCAGGTCTTGATAAATATGACTTTGACGCTGCAAAATTGAACAAGAAAATCGGTTTCTGGGGATCTAAATTCTTCATCGGTTTCATTCTTGGTATTGTTATTGGTTTGATGGGAACTCCACATCCAGTTGCTGGTGTAGAAGATGCATCTTCATGGGAACTTGTTATTAAAGGTTGGTTGAGCCTTGGTTTGACTGCCGGTGTCTGCTTGGAGCTCTTCTCACTTATCGGATCTTGGTTCATCGCAGCCGTAGAACCACTTTCACAAGGTATCACAAACGTTGCTACCAAACGTCTTCAAGGACGTAAATTCAACATCGGTCTTGACTGGCCTTTCATCGCTGGTCGTGCTGAAATCTGGGCTTGTGCCAACGTACTTGCACCAATCATGTTGATTGAAGCAGTGCTTCTTTCAAACGTAGGAAATGGTATCTTGCCTCTTGCAGGTATCATCGCCATGGGTGTAACTCCAGCTCTCTTGGTTGTTACTCGTGGTAAATTGCTCCGTATGATCATCTTCGGAACACTCTTGTTGCCACTCTTCCTTCTTTCAGGTACTCTTATCGCTCCATTCGCAACTGAACTTGCTAAAGGTGTAGGTGCCTTCCCAGAAGGTGTGAGCCAAACTCAATTGATCACTCACTCAACTCTTGAAGGACCAATCGAAAAACTATTTGGTTGGGCAATCGGTAATGCTACAACAGGTGATATTAAAGCGATCCTTGGTGCAGCAGCCTTCCTTGTATTCTATGTAGGTATCTTTGCTTGGTATAGAAAACAAATGATCAAACGTAACGAAGAATACGCAGCAAATGCTAAATAATTCGCTCCTATAAAATGTAAATTGTGAAAACTAGGTTGTTTATTTCCAATGTTGGGAGTGGCAACCTAGTTTTTCATATAAAAATCTAAAAATAGTTGGAGAATATAATGGTAATTGAAGTAAAATCAGACCAGTTAACGGTCAAGTTTAAAACCTTAGGTGGTGCTCTGTCGTCAATCAAGGACCGAGAAGGCATTGAGTATTTGTGGCAAGGAGATGCCACTTACTGGAGTGGACAGGCTCCAGTACTTTTTCCAATCTGTGGTTCTTTGAGAGAGGATACAGCAATCTACAGTCATGCAGATGGAACGGAAACTAAAGGAAGCATTCCGCGTCATGGTTTGGTCCGTAAAAATGAATTTGAATTAGTTGATCAAACAGAAAATAGTGTAACCTTTGCTATCGAAGATGATGAGAATACTTATCAAAATTATCCTTATCATTTCCGCCTTGAAATCACATATCTAGTGACTGGCAAGACTGTTCGTACTCAATACAAAGTTTTTAACAAAGAAACGAATAAAGTAATGCCATTCTTTATTGGTGGTCATCCAGGATTTAACTGTCCTCTGCTAGAAGGCGAAACTTATGAAGATTACTATTTAGAGTTTGAGCAAGAAGAGACTTGCTCTGTTCCACGTCCTTTCCCAGAAACTGGACTCTTAGACTTCCAAGATAGAAGTCCATGGTTGGATTCTCAAAAGGAAGTGAATCTCAGCTACGATTTGTTCAGTGTTGATGCAGTGACACTCGATGAGTTGCAATCTAGAACAATTGCTCTTCGTTCTCGTAAGCATGAGAAGGGATTAAAAGTACACTTCCAAGAGTTTTCAAATCTCATTATTTGGTCTACCCTAAATAAAGGGCCTTTCATCGCTTTTGAACCCTGGTCAGGCTTATCAACTTCACTTGAAGAAGGAAATTTTTTAGAAGACAAGAAGAATGTTCGTCTCTTGGAACCAGGTCAAGTTGATCAGATTGGTTTTGAGATCGAAATCTTATAATTTTAAAAAATATAACACAAAAACAAACATTTTCTGTTGACTTTTACGTAAAATAGGAGTATATTATGTTTGTGAGCAACAAATGATGTTTGTAACAAACAAATAATCACTTGTTATATTCTCTTTCGAGGAGAAAGTTTGTTTCTAGGAACTTGATTTCCTGGACTTGGATAAGGTGTTATTCATCTCGTTCAATCAAATTTGTCACTAAACTGCTAGAAAGTCTTTTGTAGGTAAACTGCTAACTATAAAAGTCTTTACTAGCCTAGAAAAATAAAAAGGAGTATACAATATGTCTATTGTTATCGGTGCAGATGCTGCAGGTTTGAGATTGAAAGAAGTTGTGAAAGACTTCCTAGAAAAAGAAAACTTCCACGTAGTGGATGTTACAGCAGAAGGCCAAGACTTTGTCGATGTGACTCTTGCTGTTGCTGCAGAAGTAAACAAAGAAGAACAAAATCTTGGTATCGTGATTGATGCTTATGGTGCTGGTCCTTTCATGGTCGCAACTAAAATCAAAGGAATGGTTGCTGCAGAAGTTTCAGATGAACGTTCAGCTTATATGACTCGTGGACACAACAACTCACGTATGATCACTATGGGTGCACAACTTGTTGGTGACGAATTGGCGAAAAACATCGCTAAAGGTTTTGTTAATGGTAAATACGACGGTGGACGTCACCAAATTCGTGTCGACATGTTGAACAAAATGTGTTAATTAGATTACAGTAAGAGAGGTAAGTTAAAAATGAGAATTGCAATCGGATGTGACCACATCGTAACAAATGAAAAAATGGCGGTTTCTGAATTCTTGAAATCAAAAGGACATGAAGTCATTGACTTTGGTACTTACGATCATGCGCGAACACACTACCCAATTTTTGGTAAAAAAGTAGGGGAAGCAGTTGTTAGCGGACAAGCTGATCTTGGGGTATGTATCTGTGGTACAGGTGTTGGTATCAATAACGCTGTTAACAAAGTTCCAGGTGTACGCTCTGCCTTGGTTCGTGATATGACAACAGCACTCTATGCTAAAGAAGAACTTAATGCCAACGTTATCGGTTTTGGTGGTAAGATTACTGGTGAATTGCTCATGTGTGATATCATTGAAGCTTTCATCAATGCTGAATACAAGCCATCTGAAGAAAACAAAAAATTGATCGCTAAAATTGAGCATGTTGAAACTCACAATGCTCATCAAGCAGATGCAAACTTCTTTACAGAATTCCTTGAAAAATGGGATCGCGGTGAATACCACGACTAAGAGGTGACCTATGATTTTAACAGTCACAATGAATCCGTCCATTGATATTTCCTATCCCTTGGATGAGTTGAAGATTGATACTGTCAATCGTGTGGTGGATGTAACCAAAACGGCTGGTGGGAAAGGTCTTAATGTTACGCGAGTTCTTTCAGAATTTGGTGATTCTGTCCTTGCTACTGGTTTGGTCGGTGGTAAACTTGGTGAGTTTTTAGTAGGGCATATCGATGATAAAGTAACGAAACGTTTCTTCTCTATTCAAGGTGAAACTCGTAACTGTATTGCTATTCTCCACGGAGACAACCAAACAGAAATTCTTGAGAAAGGACCCGAAGTTCTGGAACAAGAAGGGCAAGATTTCTTGGCTCATTTTGAGAATCTTCTTGACACTGTAGAAGTCGTAGCCATTTCAGGTAGTCTTCCAGCTGGCCTTCCAGTTGACTACTATGCAAACTTGGTAGAGCTTACTAATAAAGCAGAGAAACCAGTTGTTCTGGATTGCTCAGGTGCAGCTCTTCAGGCGGTTCTTGAATCACCACACAAACCAACAGTTATCAAACCAAATAACGAAGAATTGTCTCAGCTTCTTGGAAAAGAAGTTTCAGAAGATTTGGATGAATTAAAAGAAGTTCTTCAAGAACCTTTATTTGCAGGGATTGAGTGGATTATCGTGTCACTTGGTGCAAATGGTGCTTTTGCAAAACATGGGGACACTTTCTACAAGATAGATATTCCAAGAATTCAGGTAGTCAATCCTGTCGGATCTGGAGATTCTACTGTTGCAGGTATTTCATCAGGACTTCTTCATAAGGAATCGGATGCAGAACTCCTCATCAAGGCCAATGTCCTTGGTATGCTCAATGCCCAAGAAAAGATGACAGGTCATGTCAATATGGCCAACTATCAAGCTTTATATGATCAATTAATAGTAAAAGAGGTATAAAATGGTTTTAACAGAAAATAAACGTGCTTGCTTGCAAAAACTCTCTGATGAGAACGGCATTATCTCAGCTCTTGCCTTTGACCAACGTGGCGCTTTGAAACGCCTTATGGCTCAATACCAAACAGAAGAGCCAACAGTTGCTCAAATGGAAGAACTTAAAGTATTGGTTGCAGATGAATTGACAAAATACGCATCATCTATGCTCCTTGACCCTGAGTATGGTCTTCCAGCTACAAAAGCGCTTGATGCCAATGCTGGTCTTCTCCTTGCTTATGAAAAAACTGGTTACGATACAACAAGCACCAAACGCTTGCCTGACTGCTTGGATGTTTGGTCTGCAAAACGCATCAAGGAACAAGGCGCGGATGCTGTGAAGTTCTTGCTTTACTATGACGTAGACAGCGCTGACGAACTCAACCAAGAAAAACAAGCCTACATCGAACGCATCGGTTCTGAGTGTGTGGCGGAAGATATTCCATTCTTCCTTGAAATCCTTGCTTACGATGAAAAAATCGCTGACGCAGGCTCTGCAGAATACGCAAAAGTAAAACCACACAAGGTTATCGGTGCCATGAAGGTCTTCTCAGACCCACGCTTCAACATCGATGTCTTGAAAGTGGAAGTTCCAGTCAACGTCAAATACGTTGAAGGCTTTGGTGATGGAGAAATCGTCCATACTCGAGAAGAAGCAGCAGCCTTCTTCAAAGCACAAGATGAAGCGACTAACTTGCCATACATTTACTTGAGTGCGGGTGTATCAGCAAAACTCTTCCAAGAAACACTTGTCTTTGCCCACGAATCAGGCGCAAACTTCAACGGAGTTCTTTGCGGCCGTGCGACATGGGCTGGATCAGTTGAAGCCTACATCAAAGACGGTGAGGTAGCAGCTCGTGAATGGTTGCGTACAACAGGTTTCGAGAACATTGATGAACTCAACAAGGTTCTCCAAACCACAGCGACTTCATGGAAAGAACGCGTGTAATAAAACCATTAAAGACTGAAATTTTAATACTTACAAAAATCCCCACCAATCGGTGGGGATAGTTTTATGGTTTAGAAAGAATGATTTTTGTTTGTTTCGAAAGTTGGTCGAAGGTTTCTTTGTTCAGTTTGGAATCTGAAACGATGGTATCAATCTCTGAGATATTGTAGAAAGTGTAAAAATCAAACTTATTAAACTTACTGTGGTCTGCCAGTAGATATTTTTTATTGGCATTATTCAAAGCGATTCGTTGTACTTCGCCCTCTTCCTCACTGAAGGTGGCAATAGCCTTATCCTTGATACCATTACAACTAACAAAAGCCTTAGAGAACTGAAGATTGGTCAAATCCTGCAAGGTGAGTGTCCCTACAAAAGCCCCAGTGATAGAGCGATAATTCCCACCAATCAAGATCAAATCTGTTAGTTTTCGTTCGTTTAGGATGAGAAAAACTGGAAGACTGTTTGTTACAACACGAATATTATCGATAGGGAGCTCACGAGCAAAACACTCCAAGGTTGTTCCTGGACCGATAAAAATGGTTTCTCCTTCGTCAATCAAACGACCTGCAAAACGACTAATTTCTTGTTTTTCAGCAATCTGTAAGCCTTGTTTTTCAACGTTTGACCGTTCGTTGTTTAAGAGAGAACCTGTACGAAGTTTTTCAGCACCACCATGCACACGGACCAGTAAATCTTTATCTGCCAATTCTTGTAAGTAGCGACGAGCTGTCATATCTGATACATCCAGACGCGTCATGATTTCTTTTACAGTAATAGTTCCCTTTGTATTTACCGTTTCTAGAATATTATCTAGTTTCTCTTGCTTTAGCATCCTTATCACCTCGGTTTCTACTATTATTATCTTACCATAAAACGCTCAATATATCAAATAGAAAAAAACAAAATAAAACAATAAAACAAAAATATCATGGTTGTTTTAAACAAACCATGATATTTTGAATGATTGGCCAAATTAGTCCAAACCGTAGTTGTAATCCTCGTCTTGCATGGCTTCAACTTCACCAAGGAGGTAACCATTTCCGACTTGAGAGAAGAAGTCGTGGTTGGAAGTTCCTGTTGAAATACCGTTCATGACGATTGGGTTGACATCATCTGCTGAGTCTGGGAAGAGTGGATCTTGTCCTAGGTTCATAAGGGCCTTATTGGCATTGTAACGAAGGAAGGTTTTGACTTCCTCAGTCCAACCAACACCGTCATAGAGACTTTCTGTATAGCCCTCTTCGTTTTCGTAGAGAGTGTAGAGCAGGTCGTACATCCATTCTTTGAGTTTTTCTTGCTCTTCTTCAGGTAATTCATTGAAACCAAGTTGGAATTTGT
This sequence comes from Streptococcus mitis ATCC 6249, assembly GCF_000146585.1. GTDB lineage: Bacteria > Bacillota > Bacilli > Lactobacillales > Streptococcaceae > Streptococcus > Streptococcus mitis_AZ. The sequence continues at coordinate 1,048,977 of NZ_GL397179.1, forward strand.
AACCGATGTAGGTTCCGTGAACAGACTCATCACGGATAATCAACTTGATAATTTCCGCAACATTGGCCAGTTTGTTGTTACCGAGATAGTAGAGGGGTGTAAAGAAACCAGAGTAGAAGAGGAAGGTTTCAAGGAAAACGCTGGCAACCTTCTTTTCAAGAGGCGTACCATTGAGGTAGATTTCGTTGATAATTTCAGCTTTTCTTTGAAGGTAAGGGTTGGTGTTGGTCCATTCAAAGATTTCTTCAATTTCAGCCTTGGTGTTCAAGGTTGAAAAGATAGAAGAGTAAGATTTTGCGTGGACAGATTCCATAAACTGGATGTTGTTGAAAACAGCTTCCTCATGCGGTGTACGGATGTCAGAACGAAGAGCCTGAACCCCTGTTTCTGATTGCATGGTATCAAGAAGCGTTAAACCACCAAAGACTTTTCCTACCAAGTCTTTTTCCTTGTTTGATAGTTTTCTCCAGTCGTCAAGGTCATTTGACAAGGGGATACGAGTGTCGAGCCAGAATTGCTCCGTCAGCTTTTCCCAAGTTGATTTGTCGATGACATCTTCGATGGCATTCCAGTTAATGGCTTTGTAGTAAGTTTCCATTTGAAATCTCTTTCTGTATGTAATAATGCGATTGTCGAATCTTCTCTATTTTATCATAGTCTGAGAAGAGTATCGCACAAAAAGTCGGAAGACCGACTTTTCATTTTTCCTAGTATTTTAGATACTTGTCAAGTTTTTTTCTGGTGGGTAACTTAATCAGTAGTCTGAGAAAATGTGGTTGCCTCAGATAAAAATTAAATCACACAGCTTTCACATTGGTTAGCACCAACTTCTCCACCATCATCAGTAAAGGTACGGACGTAGTAGATAGACTTGATGCCCTTGTTAAAGGCATAGTTACGAAGGATAGATAGGTCACGTGTCGTTTGTTTATTTTCCTTCTTCCATTCGTAAAGACCTTTTGGAATGTCGCTACGCATGAAGAGAGTGAGTGAAAGCCCTTGGTCCACGTGCTCTGTCGCAGCAGCGTAAACATCAATCACCTTACGCATATCCATATCATAAGCAGAAGTGTAGTAAGGGATAGTATCTGTTGACAAACCAGCAGCTGGATAGTAGATCTTACCGATTTTCTTCTCTTGGCGTTCTTCAATACGTTGTGTAATCGGGTGGATAGAAGCAGAAACATCGTTGATGTAGCTGATCGAACCATTTGGAGCAACAGCTAGACGGTTTTGGTGATAAAGACCATTTGCTTGAACCTTTTCTCGAAGTTCAGCCCAGTCAGCTGCAGTTGGGATAAAGACATCTCTAAAGAGTTCTTTAACACGGTCTGATTTTGGAACAAATTCGCCTGTCACATACTTGTCGAAGTAGCTTCCGTTAGCATAGTCTGATTTTTCAAAGTTGTGGAAGGTGATACCACGTTCACGCGCGATGTTATTAGATTCTACCAAGGTCCAGTAATTCATAAGCATAAAGTAGATGCTTGTAAATTCAACTGACTCAGCTGATCCATATTCGATCAGTTGTTGGGCAAGGTAGCTGTGAAGTCCCATGGCACCAAGACCAAAGGTGTGAGCCAAACTGTTTCCGTGGTCGATAGTAGGAACAGCTACGATGTGCGAACTATCCGTAACGAAAGTCAAAGCACGAACCATAGCGCGAATAGAACGACCAAAGTCAGGTGAAGTCATCATGTTGACCACGTTGGTTGAACCAAGGTTACATGATACGTCTGTTCCCATTTGAAGGAATTCTTGAGCATCGTTGATCAAGCTTGGTTCTTGAACTTGAAGGATCTCAGAACACAAGTTACTCATGATAATCTTTCCATCAACAGGATTTGCACGGTTAGCTGTATCAATGTTGACTACATAAGGGTATCCAGATTCTTGTTGCAATTTAGAGATTTCCGTTTCCAAATCACGCGCCTTGATTTTTGTCTTGCGGATATTTGGATTTGCTACTAATTCATCATATTTTTCAGTGATGTCGATATAGTTGAATGGCACACCGTACTCAAGCTCTACAGAGTAAGGGCTGAAGAGGTACATTTCTTCATTTTTACGAGCCAATTCGTAGAATTTATCTGGTACCACAACTCCAAGTGAGAGGGTCTTCACACGAACTTTTTCATCGGCATTTTCTTTCTTAGTGGAAAGGAAGGCGATGATATCTGGGTGAAAGACGTTGAGATATACTACACCAGCCCCTTGACGTTGCCCCAATTGGTTAGAGTAAGAGAAACTGTCTTCGAAGAGTTTCATAACTGGAACGACACCAGAAGCGGCTCCTTCATAACCTTTGATAGGTGCACCCGCTTCACGAAGGTTGCTGAGGGTAATTCCCACACCACCCCCGATACGAGAAAGTTGAAGGGCAGAGTTGATAGAACGTCCGATAGAGTTCATATCATCCGTCACTTGGATCAAGAAGCAAGATACCAATTCTCCACGACGAGCACGTCCAGCATTCAAGAAGGAAGGAGTAGCAGGTTGGTAGCGTTGGTGGATGATTTCATTGGCAATATCAATCGCAACGGCTTCATTACCGTCTGCGAAATAGAGTGCGTTAAAGAAGACGCGGTCTTCCATGCTTTCAAGATAGTATTCCCCATCGTTAGTCTTCAAGGCATATTGATTGTAAAACTTATAGGCAGCCATGAAAGACTTGAATTGGAAGTTTTGGTCTTTAATAAATTGAGACAATTCTTCCAAGAATTCTGGGCGGTATTTTTTGATAAATGCTGTTTCAATGTAGTTGTGTTCAATGAGGTAGTCGATTTTATCAGTAATTGAATCAAAAACCATGGTATTTGGAACCACATTTTCTTTAAAGAAAGCATCCAAGGCTTCCTTATCTTTATGAAGCATGATTTGTCCATTGACAGGACGGTTGATTTCGTTATTGAGACGGAAGTATGTTACGTCCTCAAGATGTTTTAATCCCATAAAATTTCCTTTATCTAATTACAAAAGAAAGGCCTCTAAGTTAGCCCTAGAAGCAATCTCTTCTGGATGATGTACTAAGATTATGCTAATTGTTTCAGTTTTCCTGGTTGGAAGCCTGAAAAGACTTCAGTTGGTGTTTGGATAACAGGAGCAGCGCTGAAACCGAGCTCTTTAACTTGATCGATGTACTCTGGTTGCTCGTCGAGATTGATCTCACGATAAGCGACATTGTTGCTGTCCAAGAAACGTTTGGTCATCTTACATTGGACACAGTTGTTTTTAGAATAAACGGTTACCATTTTCGTAACTCCTCTTTCAAAATAGATTACTTTCTTAGTATATCAGAAAAAAAAACTTTGTCAAACTTTTTAAACTAAATCTTGTGCTAAAAAGTTACAGTTTCAAAAACAAAGCACAATATATAGTGTTTTGTCATAGTGTAAAATTGGGTTTTCATTGAACTATCAAAGTTTATCAAAACAAAAAAACTATATACTGTATATTGGTAAGATAAATAGAAGATTTTCAGCAAGTTATCTGAAAGGAAATAGAAGAAAGTCCATAAAACACTTGAAAAATAATCTAGAAGGTGATATAATACAGTCTTGTAAGGGTTATCACATATAATCCAAAAAAGAAATAACTAAAGGAGAGTCAAACTATGGCTTCTAAAGATTTCCACGTAGTGGCAGAAACAGGTATTCACGCACGTCCAGCAACATTGTTGGTTCAAACAGCTAGCAAATTTGCTTCAGATATCACTCTTGAATACAAAGGTAAATCAGTAAACCTTAAATCTATCATGGGTGTTATGAGTCTTGGTGTTGGCCAAGGTGCTGACGTTACAATTTCAGCTGAAGGTGCAGATGCTGACGACGCAATTGCTGCTATCACTGAAACTATGGAAAAAGAAGGATTGGCATAAGGAAAATGACAGAAATGCTTAAAGGAATCGCAGCATCTGACGGTGTTGCAGTTGCAAAAGCATATCTACTCGTTCAACCGGATTTGTCATTTGAGACTATTACAGTCGAAGATACAAACGCAGAAGAAGCTCGCCTTGATGCCGCTCTACAGGCATCACAAGACGAGCTTTCTGTTATTCGCGAGAAAGCAGTAGGTACGCTCGGTGAAGAAGCAGCTCAAGTTTTTGACGCTCACTTAATGGTTCTTGCTGACCCAGAAATGATCAGCCAAATCAAGGAAACAATCCGTGCCAAGAAAGTGAATGCAGAAGCGGGTCTGAAAGAAGTAACAGACATGTTTATCACTATCTTTGAAGGCATGGAAGACAACCCATACATGCAAGAACGCGCTGCGGATATCCGCGACGTGACAAAACGTGTATTGGCAAACCTCCTTGGTAAAAAATTGCCAAACCCAGCTTCTATCAATGAAGAAGTAATCGTGATTGCACATGACTTGACTCCTTCTGATACAGCTCAATTGGACAAAAACTTTGTAAAAGCTTTTGTAACCAACATTGGTGGACGTACAAGCCACTCAGCTATCATGGCGCGTACGCTTGAAATTGCAGCAGTATTGGGTACAAACAACATCACTGAAATCGTTAAAGACGGTGACATTCTCGCTGTTAACGGTATCACAGGTGAGGTTATTATCAACCCAACTGATGAGCAAGCGGCTGAATTCAAGGCTGCTGGTGAAGCTTATGCGAAGCAAAAAGCTGAATGGGCGCTCTTGAAAGACGCTAAAACAGTAACTGCTGATGGTAAACACTTTGAATTGGCTGCCAATATTGGTACTCCAAAAGACGTTGAAGGTGTCAATGACAACGGTGCTGAAGCTGTTGGTCTTTACCGTACAGAGTTCTTGTACATGGATTCTCAAGACTTCCCAACAGAAGACGAGCAGTACGAAGCATACAAGGCTGTACTTGAAGGAATGAACGGTAAACCTGTTGTCGTTCGTACAATGGATATCGGTGGAGATAAGGAACTTCCTTACTTCGATATGCCTCACGAAATGAACCCATTCCTTGGATTCCGTGCTCTTCGTATCTCTATCTCTGAGACTGGAGATGCTATGTTCCGCACACAAATCCGTGCCCTTCTTCGTGCGTCTGTTCACGGTCAATTGCGTATCATGTTCCCAATGGTTGCGCTCTTGAAAGAATTCCGTGCAGCGAAAGCAGTCTTTGACGAAGAAAAGGCAAACCTTCTTGCTGAAGGTGTTGCAGTTGCAGATAATATCCAAGTTGGTATCATGATCGAGATTCCTGCAGCAGCTATGCTTGCAGACCAATTTGCCAAAGAAGTTGACTTCTTCTCAATTGGTACAAACGACTTGATCCAATACACAATGGCAGCAGACCGTATGAACGAGCAAGTTTCATACCTTTACCAACCATACAACCCATCAATCCTACGCTTGATCAACAATGTGATCAAAGCAGCTCACGCTGAAGGTAAATGGGCTGGTATGTGTGGTGAGATGGCTGGTGACCAACAAGCTGTTCCACTTCTTGTCGGAATGGGCTTGGATGAGTTCTCTATGTCAGCAACATCTGTACTTCGTACACGTAGCTTGATGAAGAAACTCGATACAGCTAAGATGGAAGAGTATGCAAACCGTGCACTTACAGAATGCTCAACAATGGAAGAAGTTCTTGAACTTCAAAAAGAATACGTTAATTTTGATTAATCAAAAAGTCCTTGCAACCCAGTTGCAGGGATTTTTTTAAATAATTTTCAAGAAAATCTTTTTTATATAAAGTCCATTCTAGAGAAAGTAGCGGTGAAGAATAAAAAATACTTAACTGGTTCATAAAATTCTTGACAAGTTGCAAATTTAGGAGTAAACTATTAACCAGTTAATTAATAGAGAGGAGTTTCTGCAATTTAGAAATGAATTGCAAATAGAAATATTAAAAAAGAAAGAGAGTTTCGATGAAAATTAATAAAAAATACCTAGCTGGTTCTGCGGCAGCTTTAATTTTAAGTGTTTGTTCTTACGAGTTGGGACTGTATCAAGCCAGAACAGTCAAAGAAAATAATCGTGTTTCCTATATAGATGGAAAACAGGCTGCGCAAAAAACAGAGAATCTGACTCCTGATGAGGTTAGCAAGAAAGAAGGCATCAATGCGGAGCAAATCGTCATCAAGATAACAGACCAAGGCTATGTCACTTCACATGGCGACCACTATCATTATTACAATGGTAAGGTTCCTTATGATGCGATTTTTAGTGAAGAATTACTCATGAAAGATTCAAACTATAAGCTAAAAGATGAGGATATTGTCAATGAGGTTAAGGGTGGATATGTTATCAAGGTAGATGGAAAATACTATGTTTACCTTAAGGATGCTGCCCACGCGGATAATGTCCGTACAAAAGAAGAAATCAATCGACAAAAACAAGAGCATAGTCAGCATCGTGAAGGAGGAACTTCAGCAAACGATGGTGCGGTAGCCTTGGCGCGTTCACAGGGACGCTACACCACAGATGATGGTTATATCTTTAATGCCTCTGATATCATAGAAGATACAGGTGATGCCTATATCGTTCCTCATGGTGACCATTACCATTACATTCCTAAGAGCGAGTTATCAGCTAGCGAATTGGCTGCAGCAGAAGCCTTTCTATCTGGTAGAAGTGGCCAATCAAATACGCCTACTTATCGCCGTAGCAATAACAACAGTGCTAGCAGCGATGTAGATAGATGGACCCCATCCTATAATAACCAAAGCAACAGCTATACGAACAGGAACACAGCTAACAACAGTAGCGACGATAACCAAGCAAGTCAGAGTGATGAGGATATTGATAGCCTTCTGAAACAACTTTACGCCTTGCCGCTCAGCCAACGACACGTAGAATCTGATGGCCTTGTCTTCGACCCAGCACAGATTACAAGTCGAACAGCTAGAGGAGTTGCTATGCCTCATGGGAACCATTACCATTTCATCCCTTATTCACAGATGTCTGAATTGGAAGAACGAATCGCTCGTATTATTCCTCTACAGTACAGTTCGAACCATAGGGTGCCGGATTCAAGACCAGAAGAACCAAGTCCACAACCGACTCCGGAACCTAGTCCAAGCCCGCAGCCTGCACCAAATCCTCAACCAGCTCCAAGCAATCCAATTGACGAAAAATTGGTTAAACAGGCGATTCGAAAAGTAGCTGATGGCTATGTATTTGAGGAGAATGGAATCTCACGTTATACTCCTGCAAAGGAACTTTCAGCAGAAACAGCAGCAGCCATTGATAGTAAACTGGCCAAGCAAGAAAGTTTAACTCATAAACTCGGAGCTAAGAAAACCAACCTCCCATCTGGTGATCGAGGATTTTACAATAAGGCTTATGATTTACTAGCAAGAGTTCATCAAGACTTACTTGATAATAAAGGACGCCAAGCTGATTTTGACGCTTTGGATAAACTGTTGGAACGTCTCAATGATGCTTCAAGTGATAAAGTCAAGTTGGTGGATGATATCCTGGCCTTTCTAGCACCGATTCGTCATCCAGAACGTTTAGGAAAACCAAATGCGCAAATTGCCTACACTGATGATGAGATTCAAGTAGCCAAGTTGGCAGGTAAGTATACAACAGAAGACGGTTATATCTTTGATCCTCGTGATATCACAAGAGATGAGGGGGATGCTTATGTAACTCCTCATATGACCCACAGTCATTGGATTAAGAAAGATAGTTTGTCTGAAGCTGAAAGAGCGGCAGCCCAGGCTTATGCTAAAGAGAAAGGTTTAACGCCTCCTTCGACAGACCATCAGAATTCAGGAAATACTGAGGCTAAGGGAGCAGAAGCTATCTACAAGCGCGTGAAAGCAGCTAAGAAGGTACCGCTTGATCGTATGCCTTACAATCTTCAACATACTGTGGAAGTCAAAAACGGAAGCTTGATTATTCCTCATTATGACCATTACCATAACATCAAATTTGAGTGGTTTGACGAAGGTCTTTATGAGGCACCTAAGGGGTATAGTCTAGAAGATCTCTTTGCGACTGTGAAGTACTATGTTGAACATCCAAACGAACGTCCGCATTCAGATAGTGGTTGGGGCAATGCAAGTGACCATGTTCAAAGAAACCAAAATGGTCAAGCTGATACCAATCAAACGGAAAAACCATCAGAGGAGAAACCTCGGACAGACAAACCTGAGGAAGAAAAGCCTCGCGAAGAGAAGCCTCAAAGTGAGAAACCAGAATCTCCAAAACCAACTGAGGAACCGGAAGAAGAATCACCAGAGGAACCAGAAGAACCTCAGGTCGAGACTGAAAAGGTTGAAGCGAAGTTGAGAGAGGCTGAAGATTTACTTGGAAAAATCCAGGATCCAATTATCAAGTCTAATGCCAAAGAAACTCTCACGGGATTAAAGAATAACTTGCTATTTGGCGCCCAAGACAACAATACTATTATGGCTGAAGCTGAAAAATTATTGGCTTTGTTAAGGGAGAGTAAGTAGTCGTAGCAACATTTTCTAACTCCTAAAAACAGGATAGGAGAGCTAGAAAAGATAAAATCGAAAAATGAGAGCAGAATGTGAGTTCTAGTTCTCATTTTTTTCATGAAAATGTGCAAAATAACTTGACATATAATGTAAATAAAGATAAACTATTTACTAGTTAATTAAATGGTTAAATACTAGTTAAGGAGTAATGATGAAAAAAAGAACGATCCTATTATTGATGGCCAGTTTGTTGGCTCTTGTCTTAGGAGCATGTAGTCAAAAAGAAAAACAAGAAGCAAAAGGGATGAAGATTGTCACAAGTTTTTACCCAATCTACGCCATGGTCAAAGAGGTATCAGGTGACTTGAATGATGTTCGGATGATTCAGTCAAGTAGTGGAATTCACTCATATGAACCTTCAGCGAATGACATTGCTGCTATTTATGACGCGGATGTATTTGTCTACCACTCGCATACACTGGAGTCTTGGGCTGGAAGTCTAGATCCTAACTTGAAAAATTCAAAAGTTAAGGTTTTAGAAGCTTCTGAAGGAATGACCTTGGAGCGTGTACCGGGCTTAGAAGATGTAGAAGCTGGTGATGGTATTGATGAAAAAACACTCTACGACCCTCACACTTGGTTAGATCCAGAAAAAGCAGGTGAAGAGGCACAGATTATTGCGGACAAACTTTCGGAGCTTGATAGTGCCAATAAGGAAACTTATCAAAAGAATGCCAAAGACTTTATCGCTAAAGCTCAAGAATTAAGCAAGAAATACCAACCTATTTTTGAAAAAGCAAGTCAAAAGACTTTTGTTACGCAACACACAGCCTTTTCTTACCTGGCTAAACGCTTTGGTTTGAAACAACTTGGTATAGCAGGAATTTCCCCTGAACAAGAGCCGAGTCCGAGACAGTTGACAGAAATCCAAGAATTTGTCAAAACCTACAAGGTTAAAACCATCTTTACTGAGAGCAATGCTTCTTCTAAAGTTGCTGAAACCTTGGTCAAATCAACAGGAGTTAGTCTGAAAACACTGAATCCTTTGGAAGCAGACCCCGAAAATGACAAAACTTACTTAGAAAATTTAGAAGAAAATATAAATGTTCTTGCAGAAGAATTAAAATGAGGAGATTATGAAAATTAAGAAAAAGTATCTTGCGGCGGGATCGGCTTTAGTCCTTTCCCTAAGTCTTTGCATCTATGCATTGAACCAACACCAGGTAGAAGGAAACAAAGATAATAACCGTGTGTCTTATGTTGATGGGAAACAAGACTCTCAAAAAACAGAGACTCAGACACCAGATCAAGTTAGCAAAAAAGAAGATATTCAGGCTGAGCAAATTGTCGTGAAAATCACCGATCAAGGTTATGTGACTTCACATGGTGATCATTTCCATTATTACAATGGTAAAGTTCCTTTTGATGCGATTTTCAGTGAAGAACTTTTGATGAGAGATGCCAATTATCAACTTAAAGACGCTGATATTGTCAATGAAATCAAAGGTGGCTACATTATCAAGGTGGATGGGAAGTATTATGTTTACCTTAAGGATGCGGCACATGCAGATAACGTTCGTACGAAGGACGAAATTGAACGCCAAAAACAAGGTCATACACACGATGCACCAACTTCTAACAGTGCAGTGACATTTGCACGATCACAAGGACGCTATACTACCGATGATGGCTACATCTTTAATCCATCTGATATTATAGAGGATACTGGTGATGCTTATATCGTTCCTCACGGAGGACATTATCACTATATTCCAAAGAGTTCCTTGTCTGCTAGCGAATTAGCAGCTGCTCAAGCCTACCTCTCTGGAAGTAGAAAACAACCGAGTGTGACTGACTATCGTCCAAGTCAAAATGGAACTAGTCAAACCACTAATCCTAGTCAACAAACCGAAACACCAAGCAAACCAGAAGAGAGCCTTCAGAGTCTATTGCAGCAACTTTATGCTCTTCCAAGTAATCAACGTTATGCTGAATCAGATGGCTTGATTTTTGACCCTGCTAAGATTTCAAGCAGAACACCAAGTGGAGTAGCGATTCCTCATGGAAATCACTATCATTTCATTCCATATACAAAGCTTTCTGCTTTGGAAGAAAAGATTGCGCGTATGATTCCTCTTGCTAGCGACAGTGGGAAGCCAGCTCCTTTGGAAAAACCAAGCAAACCAGTAGAACATCCTGGGCAGCAAGACCATCATCATGACCAAGACGGTGAACACGGAAGTCAGGGGACCAACCATGGAGATCATGACCACGATGGAGAGAACCATGACCATCATCATGACGAAGAACATGATCATGGTTTTGCAGCTGACCGTGTCATCAGTGAGGATGAGCAAGGATTTGTAGTTTCTCACGGAGATCACGCTCATTATTTCTTTAAGAAGGACTTGACTGCAGCTCAAATCAAAGCTGCCCAAAACCACTTGAAAGAAAATCATCAGTCTGAGCCTGTTCAACCACTTGCCAAGACTGTGGAAAGTTTCTCAAGAGATGCGAGCGATGAAGAAAAAATCAAGTATATCTCACAGACATACGGAGTACCGCTCGAAGCGATTCGTATTTCAAATGGATTCTTTGTATTTGGAAATCCGGATCAAGCCTATGATCCTACTCATATTCACCCGTATGCTGTTCGTAAGGAACGTGTTCGTATTCCGCTGCAGACAGGTGACCCTGAACTTGATTTCTTAAATGAACTTTTTACAACTGCTTTACGTGACAATGTATCTCCTTATAGTTTGCAAGTAGAGAATGGTAGCTTTGTGATTCCTCATGGTGATCACAATCACTACATTAAGGTTCAGACAAAGGGCTATGAAGTAGCCTTAAAGAACAAGATTCCTACCTTACAATCAAGCTATCAGCCTGGTGCATTTGATGAACAAACTGTTCTTTCTAAAGTTGATCAACTGTTAGCGGATAGCAGAAGTCTCTACAAAGACCAACCAATCATGCAAAGACGGGTTGAACTTGCTTTGGGGCAATTTACTGAAAACATGAAAAAACTGGCGACCAACTCAACCGCTGGTTACCTAGCGGCCTTGGATCTCTTTGATAAGCAATATATCCATGTGGATCAAAGTGTGGCACCAGTTGAAACATCACCTTTGGACAAGAAATACCAAGCCCTTGTAGATAAGATCAATACACTGGATACAGATACTTATGGCTTGCCTAAGAAAGATCTTTTGGTACATTTGCAGGAAGCAAAACTAGCACAGGATGAGACAGAGTTGGCTGCCATTGAAGCGAAATTGCAGGCCTTGCAAGATTTCCGCGATCGTACAGGAGTCACAACAGTAGAGTACATCAAGTATTTCTATGAACATGTATCTGATGGTCGTTTGAGAGAAGAACTTCGGAACCGTGTTGCCAAGTTGACTTGGGAACTTTACCAGTCACAATCTTTTCTCAAAGCAACCGACTTGAACAAGTTATTCCCAACTATTTACCAAACTAAGCTAGAAGTAGAAGAAGCTCTCAAAGAAGAACCCGTTTCTACAAAAGCTGGTAAGACTATTCTAGATACGGAAAAAGTAGATAGTCAAACTGCTAAGACAGCTATCTATGAATTCCTAAAAGAACTCTACGGTGATTTTATGCCAGAAGAGCGGGTTAGCCATGTCAAGAAGGAAGAAGTGGATGCTCTCCTATCAAAAGTTGTTCAACTTCTGGCGAGTGTCAAAGAAGACGGTGTCAAACAATCCCTAGCTGAAGAAGTAGCTAATATCAAAGCAGCTACTGAAAAGGAAAATGCAGACTTTGATGAAGCCAAAACACAACTTGAGGATCTATTAAATCGTATTGCGGCGACTATCCAACGAGAGAAAAAAGAAGCAGAACAAGATCCACAAACAGTGATTATCTACCAAAAACTCTATAATATCTTGCTCTCTCTTCACAAGTACTTAGAGGATAACAAAGGATCTGATGCTGACTTTGAACGTGTTGATGCCCTATTTGATCAACTCGCAGCTAAAAGTAGTGATAAAGAAGGTCTCCTCACTCTAGCTAAAGAAATCATTAGCTTGAACCAGGAACTCCGTTCAAAAGCAAGTGAAACTGCAGACCAATCTAAGTCTGAGAAAGACAGTGAAACAGCTGCTTCTCAACCAACAGAAAAGCAAGCGCAAAGTGAGTCTGAGCCAAGTGCTCAACCAAACGAATAAAAAGAAAGGCGAAGTAGCTGAGCTACCTCGTCTTTTTTAGTCATTATAGGATACAATACCAATGATGGTATCTACTGCGCGCTCCATAGTTTGAAGGCTGACGTATTCAAAACGGCCGTGCATGTTTTCACCACCAGCAAAGATATTTGGAGTTGGAATCCCCATAAAGGAAATCTTAGAACCATCTGTTCCACCACGGATTGGTTCGATAATTGGCGTGATTCCCAGATCTTCCATTACGGCTTTGGCAATGGTAACAGGAGTCATATCTTTCTCGATGACTTCTTTCATATTGTAATACTGGTCAGTGAGAGTGAGTGTAACGCGATCATTCCCAAGCTCTTGATTCATCTTATCAGCAATAGACTGCATAGCTGCTTTACGAGCTTCAAAGGAATCCTTTTCAAAGTCACGGATGATGTAGCTTGCACGCGCCTCCTCGACACTACCTGACACATCCATGAGATGATAGAAACCTTGGTAACCATCTGTCAGTTCAGGTCGATCGTTCTCTGGAAGTTGATTATGAAAATCAATCGCTAGCTGAAGGGCATTGATCATCTGTCCTTTGGCAGTACCAGGATGGACATTGCGCCCTTGGAAATGAAGCTCAGCAGCAGCTGCTGAGAAAGTCTCGTACTGAAGCTCCCCTAGTGGGCCACCATCAACAGTATAGGCAAAGTCAACGTCAAAGTCTTCAGCATCAAAGTTGTTAGCTCCAACACCGATTTCTTCATCTGGACCAAAACCAACACGAATCTCACAGTGTTTGATTTCGGGATGAGCAGTCAGATATTCAATAGCAGTCATAATCTCAGCAATCCCTGACTTGTCATCAGCACCCAACAAGGTCCTGCCATCAGTTGTGATAAGCGTTTGGCCATGATATTTTTCAAGACTCTTGAAGTCAGAGGGATCTAGTTTAAATCCAGAATCACCCAAGTCGATAGCTCCCCCATCGTAATTTTCGATGACTTGCGGATTAACTCCCTCAGCATTAAAATCAGCAGTATCCATATGGGAGATGAAGCCAATTTTGCGAGTGAGCTTTGGATCATTAGCTGGTAAGGTACCAATAGCAAAACCATTTGGAAGGTAGTAGACGTTTTGCAAACCAACACGTTTCATTTCAGGAATAAGAACATTGGTCGCAAAATCTACCTGGCTTTGCGTACTTGGAGTAGTAGTAGAGTGTTCGTCAGATCGCGTATTGACCTTAACGTAGGTTAAGAAACGATCTAAAAGGTTCGGATAAGTCATAAAAACTCCTTTAACAATCATAAAATAGAATGCAAACTTCGGAAAAATCCTCATTCTGAAAATTTCACGAATTTTGAAAAAATATAATAATTCAAATTCAATAGACTTTTAAATGAAATCTTGGATATTTTAGATTAAAATATATGCATCGATATTTTATGAGATTTTTTTATTCTTTTTTCATTTTACCATAGAATAGTTTGAAAGACAAAGAAGAATCATACTCTTTTTTCGATTATGATAATATATTTAAAATCATATTAGTTGACACTGCGTGAAGTTTATTGTACAATAATCTTGCGAATAACTAGATTGATATAACAATAGGTCTAAAGTATCTTACTTAAGGAGAATAAAATGAATATTCACTTCGAGTTTAAGAAAGTTCAAATTATTGTACGCCGTTTAGTTACACTGTTAGCTATTCTCTTTTTGTGTGCTCCGATGAGTCTGTTAAATGCTGATTCTACCATAGAACCCCAGACAATTCTTCATAAAATAATTACTCCGATATCAGGACAAGAAGACAAGTATGAGTTGTCCTTGGATATTACTTCCAAGCTTGGAACGGAGACCCAGTCAGAACCCCTAGATGTTGTTTTGGTAGCCGACCTCTCAGGAAGTATGAATAAGAGAGATGTTCCTTCTTCTACTGGCAGAACAATTACAAGATTGGATGCTTTAAAAAATACCCTTAAAGGAACTCGAGATCGTCAGGGCTTAATTGATACCATTTTATCCAATTCAAATAATCGATTGTCCATGGTAGGTTTTGGTGGAAAAATCGATAATAAGTTTGCGGAACAATCATGGAATTCCTACTACAGAAAATGGGAGTGGGGGTATCGGTATTGGCCGTATGAAGAGAGAACAGCATTTTATGATGGTGTATCCCCATGGGATGATGCAGATACAATTTTAAATTGGAATAACGATGCTAGTGGTTCAAAGACTGCAGTCAGTAAAATGAGAATTGCTGGTGGTCAATCAATAGGGACTGAATCAGGAATCGGTACAGGAACCAATATTAGCGCGGGTATTCGTATTGCCAATCAATTGATAGATAGTGCAAGACCAAATGCAAAGAAGGTTGTTATTGTTCTATCAGATGGTTTTGCCAATATGTATTACAACGACAGTGGTTATACTGTTTATAACTATAATAATCAAGATGGATCAGAAACGGCGCCTGAATGGTTCTGGAATAATTTAGATGTATCTATCAATAATCTAGCCTATAGTCTTGCTCCAAAACTTGATGGTTTTTATTCCATTAAATTTCGTTATTCAAACAATGTCGACAGTATTACTAGTCTGCAGTATTATATCAGGTACCACAATTCTTCCATTCCTAATGAAATCCTATCCGCAAACAATGAAGACCAATTACGAGACAGTTTCAAAGATATCACTGATAAGATTCTGCCACTGGGGATCCACCACGTGACCATCAAAGATGTTCTTTCTAAGTATGTTCAGTTATTACCGAATGGATCTTCAGATTTTCGTGTCGTTAAAGAGAAAGATGGTAGCAGTGAAACATTAAGCAAAGAGCAAGTAACTTTTGAAACCAAGACAAGCTCAGAAGGTTTAGTGGAGGTTACGGCTAATTTTTCTCCTAATTATTCCTTGGAAGATGGCGCTAGATATGTCCTCAAATTCACTGTTACATCAAGCCAAGAAGCCTTAGATGTTATTGCTGGTGATAAGAAGATAGAGGCTGGTGATGCTGAGGGGTCTGATGTCAATAAACTCTATTCCAATAAAGGTGCCAGTGTCACATATTCCTATGGAATAGGCACATCTCAAACCAAGACCAAAGATTACTCTGACAAACCAACCTTCAAGCCTTCGGATCCATTAACGGTTCCAGTGGAAGTGAAGTGGGAAGGTGTTAATGGAAGTAGCACAGTAACAGCTAGTCAACCTAAGGCTTTAGATTTTAAATTAATTCAAAAGAGCAAGAGTGGTGGAACTGACAAGAATGAATACAGGAAAACTAGTGTTGGAGTAAAAGCAGGTGAGCTAAGTGAAACTTCCAATTTTGAAAAAGTAGCTAAGGGTTATCAATATGATCTTACAGCCCCTGATGTTCCAGGTTTTACTAAGGAAGTAAAAAAAGAAGGAACGGACCAATCGCCAACCTTTAAAGTATTCTATCGTCAATTACCTAGTTTGACGTTAAGGAAGATATTAGTCCCTGAAGATACATCGAATAAGAGTTTTAATATTAACATCGAGCTAACTGATAAAGAACGAAATCCTATAAATGGTACTTTTGGTGATATCAAAGTTACTAATGGACGTGCTCAAATACCATTAACACATAATGCCGAAAAATCTCTAAAATATCTCCCGTATGGAACCCATTATAAGGTTAAAGAAGAAGCGGCATCAACGAACGGCTACCACGTTACATATGAGAATCAAGAGGGTGATCTGAATAAAGATGAAACCAGTATTGTCACGAATCACAGGCTTCCAAGTTTATCAGTCACAAAAAAAGTTACAGGCGTATTTGCCAACCTATTAAAATCCTTCAAGATTACCATTAACATCAGGGATGCTCAGAACAGTCCATTGAATGGAACTTATAATGCAACGGTGAATAATAAAAGAACCCCTCTGCAATTTACGAATGGTCGAGCGTCTATTGATCTCAACAAAGATCAAACCATAAAAATTGATGGACTTCCACTCGATAGTCACTATACCGTAGAAGAGGAATCAAGCTCTTCGCTTGGATATCAGGTTTCTTATGAAAATCAAGAAGGTAAACTGGATGGGGACAAGTCTGCGACAGTCACGAATAATAAGAATAGTGTACCTGAAACCGGAGTTGATTTCCTCAGCAGTACACTCGTGTTAGGAATAATCCTTCCTCTAGGAGGAATCTTCTTTACAATCCTACTCGGATATCTAGTGGTACATAGGAGAAAATAATGCTACTTAAAAAGAAATATAAGAAAACAGTAACACAAGTCAATCGGGATAAGTCTCCGCCGAGTGTATGGGGAGATATCCTCTACTTAGTCAGTAAGCTTCTGATGGTTGGGTTTGTACTGGCCACCCTTTACTTTTTTGTCTTTGGACTATTGAGATACAATGACGATGGCATGAAGCCAGCCTTAAAAGATGGCGACTTGGTTGTCTATTATAGGTTGGATAAACGTTATTCGATTGGTGATCTGCTCGTCTATAGTTATAAGGGTAAGGAAAGAGTGGCGCGTGTCATTGCAACCGAAGGAAGTACGATCGATATAAACGAAAATGGTCTCATCATCAACGGTTCTCCTCAGCAAGAGCAGGATATCTACAAAGAAACGCTGCTCTATAAGGAAGGGGCTACCTTCCCAATGAAAGTCCCAGCAGGACAACTCTTTGTCCTCGGAGACAATCGAACAACGGCTGTAGATAGTCGTGCTTTTGGAACCATTCCTATACAGGATACCCATGGTAAGGTGGTAACAGTCCTAAGGCGACGGGGCTTTTGATGACAATTTATGAAAAAAGAAATTTAAAAATAAAAGGAATAATCATGAAAAAAACATTTTTGAAAAAATTAGTTACTGCAAGTATTGCAGCTGTAACCGCCTTGTCGGTCTTTAGAGGAGTGCCAACATTTGCGGATGATAATGATGTGGCAACTGCCAAAGCAAATGGTGAAACAAGTGCAAAAGTTTCTATTAATAAGGTATTGAATATTGCGGAAGGAATTACAACACCTGAAGCAACCTTTACATTTACTTTCACCCCTAAAACTGGTACATCATCAAATGGTGCACCTTATGAAACGATTGATTCTTCTAATGGTCAAATTACAGATAAAAATGTATCTTATTCTGGAACAGACGTTTTAGCAACTGGCCAAACTAACATTAAGAAAGATACCGGCGATATTTTTAGAGAAGTGAACTATACACATGCTGGTGAATATGTCTATACTGTTGCTGAAAAACAAAATGTTGGTTGGAAAGTTATTCAAAAAAATGGTTCACCTATTGATTTTATGACATATGATAATCGCAACTATGAAATGCACGTTATTGTTAAGAACAAAACTACTGGAGGAACTTATATTTCTTCTGTGTATTTTAAACAAGTATCCCCAAGTGTGAATGGAAAAGTAAAACCATCTGAAAGTGGAACTACTTACAAATATGATCTTTTCACTAACATCTATCGTAAAAATGCTGGTAAAATAACAGATCCAAATGAACCAAACCCTAATAAACCAAATGTTTCAAAAGTTGACCCAAATGCTAAATCTTTAGTAATTAAAAAAGTTGTGTCAGGTGCTACTGCAGATAAATCAAAAGATTTCACTTTCAAGCTTACTTTCACAAAAGCATCTACAGAAACTTCACAATCCATCACTGGTAAAATCGGTGAAACCTCAAAAACATTTGTCTATGGTCAAGAAACAACTATAACACTACGCCACGATCAATCTTTGGTGTTTGACACAATTCCTGCTGGTACTCGTTATAAATTGGTTGAAACAGGATCTCAAGGTTACACAGCTTCAGCTGCATATAAGGAGAACGGAGCATCAAAAAATCAAGCTGGTACAGTTTCTACAAATTTCACTCAAGATAGTATTCTTGTTGGTGAAAAACCAAACGATAACACTATCACAAATAGCTTACCAGACGTTACCCCTACTGGTCTCTTGATTGACAACCTTCCTTTCATCTTGATGATTGGTCTTGGTTTGGCTGGATTTGTTGTTTTGTCTAAAAAACGCAAACAAGCTTAAGCAAGTGGTTTGACTTATGAAAATCAAGCGTGAGAAACCAAAGAGGAGTTTTTCTAGACGTCTGGTACTTGCTGTAGATGCGTTGATAAATCATATCTTGCTTCTCTTAGCGGCCTTAGTCTTTCTCTTTGGTTTCTACGCCCTTTGGGATGCCAATCAGGTTTATTCTCAGGCTTCATCCAGTGAGTATGAGGCCTATAGACCAGTGAGTACTACTGAGAAAGATGAGCTTGCTAGTTTTTCTGGCTTTCACAAGCTACAGCAAGTCAATCCAGAGGTTCTCGGTTGGATCAATGTCTATGGCACCAATATCGACTATCCCTTAGTCCAAGCCAAAGATAATGAAAAGTACCTGAACAAGGACTCCAAAGGAGAATTTGCAGCTACAGGAGCTATTTTCCTTGAGGCTCGAAATGAATCCAAGTTCGAGGACTTTAATACCATCATCTACGGACATCATGTAGAAAATGGGGTTATGTTTGGAGATGTAGCAAAGTTTTCTGATAAGGAATTCTTTGACCAGCATCGCTACGGCAGTATTTACTATAATGGCGTTGAAAAAGGTCTTGAGATCTTTGAGATGCTCGAGGTGGACGCCTATGACTTTAACATCTACGATCCGGGTATTAATGGAGATGATCGGCGCCAAGAATATATCGATCACTTACTCTCGGTTGCCATCCACAAACGAGATATTACACTGGGGCCAAATGACCATATCATCCTCCTCAGTACCTGTTTCCTAGACGTAACAAATGGGAGACATATCGTAGTTGCCAAGATTACGGATACAATTCCAAAAACCACCTTCCATACGAAAAAATCAAAACCATTCCCTTACAGTGTCTTTGATGATTCGTCGCTCGGACGATTTCTCTCATCGATTCCTTTGTGGATATGGTACATCATCGTATTTATCTTGCTCTTGCTATTGATCTTCTTGCTCATTATCCTCTACTTGATCTTGCGACGAAGAAAAGAAGCGAAAGAAGAAGCAGATAGTATTACTGACTAAACTACTGATAAAAGAGAAAGGGACAGACTCTCTTGCTCTTTTATTTTCAAGGCTAGAAAGGAGAAAGAAGGAAACATGAAAACAAGTACAAGTCGCAAAGTCATAAACGTCATTCTATCCCTCTTTCTAGCTTTTTTCTGTCTTTTTACTGGTGATAGGGTCCTTGCGAGCGACTACGATCACTATAATCCCATTGAAAAGGATGCCAGCAGTACGGGCTTTGAAACCTTGCAGCACCTCAACAAGGATGTTTGTGGTTGGATTAGCCTAGATGGGACCAAGGTAGACTATCCCCTCTTGCAGAGTCAGGATAATGTTAAATACCTTGACCGAAATGCCTTTGGTGATTATACTGTGTCGGGGTCTATTTTTCTAGACTATCGTTTTAATCCAAATTTTACCGACTTTAACACCATCATATACGGTCACTCCATGGCCTCTGGTGCTATGTTTGGTGAGATACAAAAGTTTGCTAACCAAGAGTTTTTTGAAAATCACCGTTATGGCTCTATCTATTATAACGGTCGTGAACGAGGGCTTGAGATTTTTGGGATTTTAGAAGTGGATGCTTATGACACGGAGATTTATCGAACCCTGAGTTCCAATGACGAGGAACACCAGGCCTACTATCAATATCTGCTAAGTAAAGCCAAGTACAAGCGGGATGTCTCCTTGACCTCAACGGACAAGATTGTTTTATTAAGCACCTGTTTCCTTAATATTACCAACGGACGACATATCCTCTTAGCTAAAATAACGGATGCACCGGTAAAAGCAGCACAGGATAAGAGTGGGGAAGCAGTAGTAACTCGGTATTTCGATCACGGAATTCCCAGCCATTGGATTTACATCCTAGCCTTTCTACTCCTGCTTATCGTCCTCTTACTTCTTATCCTCATCATCCTAATCATGAGACGAGATAAAAAGACTAAAGAAAAAAAGAAATAGTAGACGTCGGAAGCGTTTACTATTTCTTTCTTTCATGATAGAATAGATAGTGAAAATAATAACATAAGGATGATAACATGAAAAGAGCAATATTAATGATGACCTTTGGATCTCCAGAGGAGATTAGTTTTGAAGGAGTAGCAGAATTCTTTACAAACATTCGTCGTGGAGTTAGACCCCAGGATCACGAGATTCAGACTCTCTATGACAACTATGTCCTTATCGGTGGGACGCCCTTGCAGCGGATTACACGTGAGGAGGTTGATTTAGTCAAGGAATGTTTAGGCGAGGAGTACGGTATCTACTTTGCCAACAAATTTTCTCGTCCCTTTATCCCAGACGTCATCCAACAGATGGAGGCTGATGGTGTTGAAGAATGTATCTGCTTGATTTTGGAACCTCATTATTCTTTTTACTCAGTCATGGGGTATGAAAAGTTTCTGGAAAGCCAACAGATCCGATTTTTAGTAATTAAGGACTGGTATCAACAACAGCCTTTGTTGGACTTTTGGACAGATGAGATTAGCAAAATTTTACGAAACCATGTTGGAGAAGAGTCTTTCAAGGTAATCTTTTCAGCACACAGTGTTCCCATTTTTGCCTTGGACTATGGAGATCCATATATCGATCAGATTTTCGATAATAGCAAGCTAATCGCTGAACAACTCGGCCTAACAGCCGACCAGTATACCAATACTTGGCAGAGTGAAAGCGATATTGGAATCCCTTGGATCAAGCCAGATGTCTTAGAGTATTTACGAGAACAAAAGCAACATCCCGAGCATTATATTTTTATCCCGATTAGTTTTATCAGTGAGCACATCGAAGTCTTGTTTGACAACGATGTAGAATGTTATGAGTTGTGTCAAGAATTAGGTGTCACCTACCATCGCCCACCTATGCCAAATACGGATAGCCGTTTAATTGACGCTTTAGTTGCTACTGTAAGAGCCAATGAACACAAAGAATTTAAAGCTTTTCTCCCAGAAGAAGAAACTTTTGATGAGTTAGCTCCTTCAGCAACTACCAAGGACATCATGGAGGAGACAGACGATCTTCAGATGCCAGAATTTGTCAAAAAGCTCATTGAGAAAAAAGGTCGTGAAAATGTGAAGATGCCTTACTTGATTAAGAAAATGCTCGAAAAGGCTGGGAAGTTACCAAAAGACTAAAGAAAAAAGGATTTAGCTTTAAGCTAGATCCTTTATCTGTCTTATTTTTTCTCAAGAAGAGCTTTGATTTCTTGAAGAACTTCGAGTTCAGTTGGAGCAGCAGGTGCTTCCTCAACCACTTCCTCTTTCTTGCGAAGGTTTTGCGCTTTTTCCATAGCTTTAATAACGAAGAAGAGAACAGTACCTACAACGAGAAAGTTGATAATAGCACTCAAGAATTTACCATATGTAACACCATTCCATGCAAGCTCAGCGATGTTTTGTACGTTCGCAGCTTCCAAAGCTGGGTTCAATAGAAGTGGAGTGATGATATCATTAACAAATGAAGTAACGATAGCACCAAATGCAGAGGCAATGATCACACCGACAGCGAGGTCAACGACATTACCACGAAGCAAAAATGCTTTAAGATCCTTTAACATTTTCATAAATTCCTTTCCAAAAATTTCATTCTTATTATAACTTAAAACCGAACGAATTGCAAGGTTAATGCTTTTGAGATGAATTGTCCTTTTTAAAAATATAGATTTTACTGAGAATATAGTTTAAAATAATGATCAATATCTGTGCTAATATGGTCTCGATAGTATTAACTTTATCTATATTATATTTAACAAACTGGCCAATAACATCAGGAAAGGTTGTAACAAAGATATAAGTTAAAAGTACGTCCAGTCCAATTGTAGACAGACGAGCTAAGAAAAATTTAACTAGTCGAATTGGCCAATTCTTCCTCTCTTGTTTAAAAACAAATGTATCATTTGTGATAAAGGCAAAGAGAATCCCGATAATATTTGCCAGTGCAGTTGCTAGGATTTCCTGACGGCTGATATGATAGATAGCTAAACGTGATAAAATAGATACTAAAGTAGTAGCACCACCAAAAAATAGATAGGAGAGGATTTCGCTATCAAAAAAAGCCTTTATTAGTTTTTTCATGATTTTAGTATAGCATAAAGTCATATAATGTGCTATACTGGTAAGGTTGATTCACTCAACCCTTGGTGCTTAGCTTCTTTCACCAAGCATATTTTACGCGGGAAACCGCCAAAGGAGAAAACATGAAAAAATTAACTGTTCGTGACATGGCAGATATTGCCATCGTTGCTGCTATCTATGTGGTTTTAACCATTACCCCACCACTAAATGCTATTAGCTACGGTGCCTATCAGTTTCGTATCTCTGAGATGATGAATTTTTTGGCTTTTTACAACCCTAAATATATCATCGGTGTGACGATTGGTTGTATGATTGCTAATTTCTTTAGCTTTGGCCTAATTGATGTCTTTGTCGGCGGCGGATCTACCCTAGTTTTTCTTAGTCTAGGTGTTTGGCTCTTTAGCAAGTATAAGAAAGACTATTTGTTCAATGGTTTGATTCGAAAAGATCATTTCTTATTTTCAATCCTCTTCTCTATTTCAATGATTACCATTGCAGCAGAACTTCATATCGTTGCTGAAGCTCCATTCTTTTTCACTTGGTTTTCTACAGGGATTGGAGAGTTTGCATCCCTTATCGTTGGTGCAATCCTAATCGGAAAACTGGGACAGCGAATCGATTTAACAAAATAAGAAGTTTATAAGCTAGATACTTGATAAATCTAGCTTTTTTCATTCCAGAAAATTAAAAGAGAGCGCTTGACAAAAACATAGAACTATAGTATACTTTTTAGGTAAGCTGATTTAGCTCAGTTGGCAGAGCGCATCCATGGTAAGGATGAGGTCGCCGGTTCAATCCCGGCAATTAGCATTATTTAGACAGGAAAACTCTTGATATTCGAGAGTTTTTTATATTTACCCCGCATTAGCCTTGACAAAGTCAGCAAAGCATAGTAGAATTAAACTTGCGATGAGTCGATAGGTAGTCTTCGGACTACTATTGAGCATAAGGAGGTCATAACGCAGGAGCGGACCTTGATGAGTTGTGTGAACCTGCTCATCACATGAAGATGCCTCTTAGTCCCTAGTCAATGACTAGGGATTTTTTATTTTCAGAAAATATAACCCAAAAATGCTTTTCAATTTTTAGAAAAAGTAGTATAATACATCTATTATAGAAATTTTTAGAAAATTCCGAAAGAGGTTATTTATGGGATATACAGTTGCTGTAGTCGGCGCGACAGGTGCTGTCGGAGCTCAAATGATAAAAATGTTGGAAGAATCATCACTTCCTATTGATAAAATTCGTTACCTTACATCTGCACGTTCAGCTGGTAAGACTTTGAAATTTAAAGATCAAGATATTACGATTGAGGAAACAACTGAAACAGCCTTTGAGGGTGTTGATATTGCACTCTTCTCAGCTGGTGGTTCGACATCTGCTAAGTATGCTCCCTACGCAGTTAAGGCTGGTGCTGTAGTGGTTGATAACACATCTTACTTCCGTCAAAACCCAGATGTACCATTGGTTGTCCCAGAAGTAAATGCTCATGCACTTGATGCCCACAACGGAATCATTGCCTGCCCGAACTGTTCAACAATCCAAATGATGGTGGCTCTTGAGCCTATTCGTCAAAAATGGGGCTTGGACCGCATCATCGTTTCAACTTACCAAGCGGTTTCAGGTGCTGGTATGGGAGCGATTCTTGAAACACAACGTGAACTTCGTGAAGTCTTGAATGACGGTGTGAATCCACGTGATTTGCAAGCGGAAATCTTGCCTTCAGGTGGAGATAAGAAACACTATCCTATCGCTTTTAACGCTCTTCCACAAATCGATGTCTTCACTGATAATGATTACACTTACGAAGAGATGAAGATGACTAAAGAAACTAAGAAAATTATGGAAGATGATAGCATCGCAGTGTCTGCAACATGTGTGCGTATTCCAGTCTTGTCAGCTCACTCTGAGTCTGTTTACATCGAAACAAAAGAAGTAGCTCCAATCGAAGAAGTGAAAGCAGCGATTGCAGCCTTTCCTGGTGCAGTTCTGGAGGATGACGTAGCAAATCAAATCTATCCTCAAGCCATCAATGCTGTTGGCTCACGAGATACCTATGTAGGTCGTATCCGTAAGGACTTGGATGCTGAAAAAGGAATTCACATGTGGATTGTTTCAGATAACCTTCTTAAAGGTGCTGCTTGGAACTCTGTACAGATCGCAGAAACGCTTCATGAGCGTGGTTTGGTCCGTCCAACAGCTGAGCTGAAATTTGAATTGAAATAATGGTTTAGGAGTTCGAATGAACTCCTTCTTTGAAATAGAGAGGTGTTTCTCATGTCTTACCAAAATCTAAAAGAATGTAAAATCATTACTGCCTTCATCACTCCTTTCCATGAAGATGGTTCCATCAACTTTGATGCCATCCCAGCCCTTATAGAGCATTTATTGGCCCACCATACAGATGGAATTCTTCTTGCAGGGACGACTGCTGAGAGTCCAACCTTGACCCACGATGAAGAGTTGGAACTCTTTGCTGCTGTACAAAAGGTTGTCAAGGGACGTGTTCCTTTGATTGCGGGTGTAGGTACCAATGACACACGTGACTCGATCGAGTTTGTCAAAGAAGTTGCAGAATTTGGTGGTTTTGCAGCTGGGCTTGCAATCGTACCTTACTATAACAAACCTTCTCAAGAAGGGATGTATCAGCATTTCAAGGCTATTGCTGATGCCTCAGATTTGCCGATTATCATTTATAACATTCCAGGGCGTGTGGTTGTCGAATTGACTCCTGAGACTATGCTTCGTTTGGCTGACCACCCAAATATCATCGGTGTTAAAGAATGTACCAGCTTGGCAAATATGGCTTACTTGATTGAGCATAAGCCAGAAGAGTTCTTGATTTATACAGGTGAGGACGGAGATGCTTTTCATGCTATGAATCTTGGTGCAGATGGAGTTATTTCTGTTGCCTCTCATACAAATGGAGATGAAATGCACGAAATGTTTACTGCCATTGCAGAAAGCGATATGAAGAAAGCCGCAGCTATTCAGCGTAAATTCATTCCTAAGGTCAATGCCCTCTTCTCTTATCCAAGTCCTGCTCCAGTTAAGGCGGTTCTGAACTATATGGGATTTGAAGCTGGACCAACTCGATTACCTCTAGTTCCAGCACCAGAAGAAGATGCCAAACGCATTATCAAGGTTGTTGTAGATGGCGACTACGAAGCAACAAAGGCAACTGTAACAGGTGTCTTAAGACCAGATTACTAATAAAGACAATAAAATCCATGACCGCTAGAACGATCATGGATTTCTTATTTTCCTAAACAGAATTGGCTAAAGAGTTGGGTGATGAGTTCATCAGGAGCTGCATCTCCAGTGATTTCTCCTAGGATTTCCCAAGTACGGGTCAAATCTACTTGAAGCAAATCAACTGGCATCCCCAGTTCCAGGCCTTCATTAACTGCTTGCAAGCTTTCAACAGCTTTTTCAATCAAGGAAATGTGGCGGGCATTTGACAAGTAAGTGGCGTCTTGCTCAACCAAACCAGCATTTTCAAAGAAGAGGTTGTTGATTCTCTCTTCAATCTTATCGATATTTTGATTTTTAAGAACTGAAATACGAATGACATCTTCTGGAAGTTCAGAAGTTTCAATCGCTTCAGGTAGGTCAGTTTTATTAAGTAGAATAATGCGGTTGGTATCCTGACTGATTTCTAAGAGTTGGCGGTCTTGAGCGGTTAGTGGTTCGCTAGCGTTTAAGACAAGAAGTACCAAGTCAGCTTCCTTGAGGGCTTTTCTCGAACGCTCGACACCGATTTGTTCCACGATGTCATCCGTTTCACGGATACCAGCTGTGTCAATCAATTTTAGGGGAACACCGTTAATGTTGACGTATTCTTCGATGACATCACGGGTTGTACCAGCGATGTCTGTTACGATGGCCTTGTCTTCACGAAGGAGATTGTTGAGAAGACTGGATTTTCCCACGTTGGGACGACCGATGATGGCAGTTGAAATTCCCTCACGGAGGATTTTACCGCGACGGGCTGTTCGAAGGAGATTGGTTAGCAATTGCTCAAACTCCATAGTCTTCTCACGGACAACAGCAGTAGTGGCTTCCTCAACATCGTCGTACTCTGGATAGTCGATATTAACTTCTACTTGGGCAAGTGTATTGAGGATTTCTTGGCGGGTATTATTGATAAGATCAGAAAGGGAACCATCGAGTTGTTTGACTGCAATATTCATAGCTTTGTCTGTTTTGGCACGGATGATGTCCATCACCGCCTCAGCCTGTGTCAAGTCCACACGACCATTTAGAAAGGCCCGTTTGGTAAATTCACCAGGTTCTGCCATGCGAGCTCCTTCACGTATTACGAGTTGAAGAATTTCATTGGTCACCGCAATCCCACCATGAGTGTTAATCTCAATAATATCCTCACGAGTGAAGGTCTTTGGAGATTTCATAGCCCCAACCATAACCTCGTCCATGATCTCACCAGTTTGAGGGTCAACGATGTGACCGTAGTTAAGCGTGTGGCTAGCAACCTTACTCAGGTCTTTTCCTTTAAAAATCTTTTGCACAATAGCAAAACTATCTGTTCCGCTCAAGCGGACAATACCAATGGCCCCTTCTCCAAGAGGGGTAGAGATAGCAGCAATGGTATCAAATTCACGTGTAATCATATTTCTTCCTTTAAAACACTTTTCTTGGAAATATCTCCAAGGCTCTTTTCAAATTGTAACAAATTTAAACCATTTCTTCAATGGAAGCTACTTAAAGATTGAAAAAGCCTAAGCAAATTTGCTTAAGCTTGCTTATTTGGTACGCATTTCACCTTGAGGAAAATAGGTTCCTTCAGGCATGTCGTTGATAATGACATGAACAGCAGACTGAGGTGCTCCTGTGTTGCGGACAACTGCTTCAGTAACCTCCTTAGCAAGAGCTTTCTTTTGCTCGAGCGTACGTCCTTCAAACAAATCGATGCGAACAAATGGCATAATAGCTTCCTCCACTAGTTTTTGATTTCTTCTATTTTACCACATTTTGCCATTTAAAGCTTTTGGAAAATATGGTATACTAGAATGTAGCAAAAATTTAGAAATGGACGTGAAATAGAAGCATGGCACAGTTGTATTATCGTTATGGGACTATGAACTCAGGTAAAACGATTGAGATTCTCAAGGTAGCCTATAACTATGAGGAGCAAGGAAAAGGTGTTGTCATCATGACCTCTGCTCTGGATACACGTGATGGTGTTGGTTATGTATCTAGTCGAATCGGCATGAAACGACCAGCTCTTGCGATTGAGGAAACGACGGATATCTTTGGTTATATTCGAGACTTACGTGAAAAACCTTACTGTGTGTTGATCGATGAGGCCCAGTTTCTAAAGCGTCACCATGTTTACGACCTAGCTCGTGTTGTTGATGAGTTAGACATACCTGTCATGGCTTTTGGTTTGAAGAATGACTTTCGAAATGAGTTGTTCGAAGGTTCAAAATACCTCTTGCTCTTAGCGGATAAAATTGACGAGATTAAGACCATTTGCCAATATTGTAAGAAAAAGGCGACTATGGTTCTCAGAACCCTAGACGGTAAACCTACTTATGAAGGTGAACAAATTCAGATTGGAGGTAATGAAACCTATATCTCGGTTTGTCGTAAACATTATTTTGCGCCAATGATAACATCTAACCAAGAGAACAACTATGACTATTGAACTGAGAGATGTTACAATGGAAAATTATTTTGATGTTTTGAATTTGGATGTCAAGGAATATCAAAAACAATTCATTGCAACCAACGCAATTAGTTTGACTGAAGCATATGTCTACACTAAAAATGGAGATTTTGTAGCTCCATTGGCAGTTTATGATAAGGATGCAATTATAGGTTTTGTGATGATAGCTTATGATAAAAAGATCGGAATTAGTTGTGGAAATTATTTACTATTTCGTTTTATGATTGATAAGAATTTTCAAAATCAAGGATATTTTAAATCAATTATGGATAAAGTGCTGGACTATGTTCGGACAGCGCCAGCAGGTTTTGGCAATAAACTTTGGTTGTCTTATGAACCAAAAAATGAACATGCAAGATCTTGTTACCTCAGTTATGGATTTAAAGAAACTGGTGAAACATTTGAGAACGATGTAGTAGCAATCTATGATTTATCAATTGAGAAATAAGGAGAAAAAATGAACATCTATGATCAACTACAAGCTGTAGAAGACCGTTATGAAGAATTAGGAGAATTACTGAGTGACCCTGATGTCGTTTCAGACACCAAGCGTTTCATGGAGCTTTCGAAAGAAGAGGCTTCAACCCGTGATACAGTAACGGCCTACCGTGAGTACAAACAAGTCCTTCAAAACATCGTTGATGCTGAAGAGATGATTAAGGAATCAGGCGGAGATGCAGACTTGGAAGAAATGGCCAAGCAAGAGCTCAAAGATGCAAAGGCTGAAAAAGAAGAGTACGAAGAAAAACTGAAAATCTTGCTTCTTCCAAAGGATCCAAACGATGACAAGAACATCATCCTTGAAATCCGTGGGGCGGCTGGTGGAGACGAAGCAGCGCTCTTCGCTGGAGATTTGCTAACTATGTACCAAAAGTATGCGGAAGCCCAAGGCTGGCGCTTTGAAGTCATGGAAGCTTCTATGAACGGTGTCGGTGGTTTCAAGGAAGTGGTTGCTATGGTTTCTGGTCAATCCGTTTACTCTAAACTCAAGTATGAGTCTGGAGCCCACCGTGTTCAACGTGTCCCTGTGACAGAAAGTCAAGGCCGTGTTCATACCTCAACAGCGACAGTTCTAGTCATGCCTGAAGTGGAAGAAGTAGAGTACGATATTGATCCAAAAGACCTTCGTGTTGACATTTACCACGCATCTGGTGCTGGTGGACAGAACGTAAATAAGGTTGCGACTGCCGTGCGTATCGTTCACTTGCCAACCAATATCAAGGTTGAGATGCAGGAAGAACGTACCCAGCAGAAGAACCGTGAGAAGGCTATGAAAATCATTCGTGCGCGTGTTGCTGACCATTTTGCTCAGATTGCACAAGACGAACAAGACGCTGAACGTAAGTCTACTATTGGTACTGGTGACCGTTCAGAACGGATTCGTACTTATAACTTCCCACAAAACCGTGTCACAGACCACCGTATCGGCTTGACTCTCCAAAAACTAGATACTATTTTGTCTGGTAAACTGGATGAAGTTGTAGATGCCTTGGTTCTTTATGACCAAACACAGAAATTAGAAGAATTAAACAAATAATGAAATTAGCTCAATTATTTTCAGATTTTGAAGAAGAGTTGGTTAGACAAGGAGAGGAAGCTGAAAGCCTCTCTTTTGTCTATCGTAGCCTGAAAAATCTCTCTTTTACGGACTTTGTTTTTACCCTTCAGCAGGAAGTGACAAAAGAGGAAGAAAATTTTGTAGAAGAAATTTATCAGCAGTTAGCAGCCCACAAACCGGCACAGTATATCATCGGACAGGCAGATTTCTTTGGAATGCAGTTAAAAGTGGATGAGCGAGTTTTGATTCCTCGGCCAGAGACAGAAGAGTTGGTGGATCTCATCCTCACAGAAAATCCCGAGGAAAGTCTTAAGATTCTAGATATCGGGACTGGAAGTGGCGCCATAGCTCTCGCATTAGCTAAAAACAGACCAGATTGGTCAGTGACAGCAGCAGATATTTCTCAAGTCGCCTTAGAGCTTGCATCAGAGAATGCTAGCAATCAAAATCTTAATATATTTTTTAAAAAATCTGATTGTTTTGCAGAAATTTCTGAAAAATATGATATAATTGTATCCAATCCACCCTATATCTCTCGTGAAGATGAGTCAGAGGTTGGTTTGAATGTTTTGCATTCAGAACCTCATCTAGCTCTCTTTGCAGATGAGGATGGCTTGGCTATTTACCGCAGAATTGCGGAAGATGCAAAAGACTATCTCACAGATGGTGGTAAGATTTACCTTGAAATTGGATACAAGCAAGGTCAAAGTGTTCCTGCGCTTTTTAGGAAACATCTTCCTGAAAAACGGGTACGAACACTCAAGGACCAATTTGGTCAAGATAGGATGGTTGTAGTTGATGATGGACAGGATTAGACAAGAGTTGGAAAAAGGCGGAGCTGTTGTTTTGCCTACAGAGACAGTTTATGGTCTCTTTGCTAATGCCTTAGACGAAAAAGCTGTCGACCATGTTTACCAACTCAAACGTCGTCCCAGAGACAAGGCACTCAATCTTAATGTCGCTTCTCTAGAGGATATCTTGCACTTTTCAAAGAATCAGCCAACTTATCTACAAAAGCTTGTAGAGGCCTTTTTACCGGGTCCCTTGACCATTATCCTCGAAGCCAATGACCGAGTTCCCTATTGGGTCAACTCTGGTCTTGCAACTGTCGGATTTCGGATGCCGAGTCACCCCATTACACTGGATTTGATTCGAGAGACAGGTCCTTTGATTGGGCCGTCTGCCAATATCTCGGGTCAGGCGAGTGGAGTGACCTTTGCTCAAATTCTAAAGGATTTTGATCAAGAGGTTCTGGGTCTGGAAGACGATGCTTTTCTAACTGGACAGGATTCGACGATTTTGGATTTGTCTGGAGACAAGGTGAAAATCCTACGCCAAGGGGCGATTAAGCGAGAAGATATTCTTGCACAGTTGCCAGAGATTTCTTTTGAGGAGGAGTGAGATGCTAAGAGATTTGCAAGAAACAGATGTGAATGCTATATGTGAGATTAACCAAGAGGCTTTGGGCTATTCTTTTAGTCCAGAGGACACAGCTAGTCAACTAGCTAGACTGTCTCAGGATTCTCATCATTTCCTACTTGGCTATGAGGATGAGGTCAGCCATGTCCTACTTGGATATGTCCATGCTGAAGTTTATGAATCCCTCTATTCCAAAGCAGGATTTAATATCTTAGGCTTAGCAGTTTCGCCTCAAGCACAAGGGCAAGGTATCGGTAAAAGCTTACTGCAAGGGTTGGATCAAGAAGCAAAAAGACGGGGTTATGAGTTTATCCGCTTAAACTCTGCTGATCATCGTCTGGGTGCTCATGCATTTTATGAAAAAGTTGGTTATACTTGTGATAAAATGCAGAAACGGTTTATTCGCATTCTTTAGTTTATTTTCTTCCTTGTAAAAACAAACTAAAGGACCAGTCACACTATAAAGGAGAAGACCTATGATTTTTGATAAAGACGATTTTAAAGCATACGATGCTGATCTCTGGAATGCTATTGCCAAAGAAGAAGAACGCCAACAAAACAATATCGAGTTGATTGCTTCGGAAAACGTGGTTTCCAAGGCTGTTATGGCAGCTCAAGGGTCTATCTTGACAAACAAATATGCCGAGGGTTACCCAGGACGCCGTTATTATGGTGGAACTGATGTGGTAGACGTGGTAGAAACTCTAGCTATTGAACGTGCAAAAGAAATTTTCGGTGCTAAGTTCGCCAATGTTCAACCTCACTCAGGAAGCCAAGCCAACTGTGCTGCTTATATGGCCTTGATTGAGCCAGGTGATACCGTTATGGGGATGGATTTGGCAGCAGGTGGACACTTGACCCACGGAGCTCCAGTTAGCTTCTCTGGTCAAACCTACAACTTTGTTTCTTATAGTGTGGATCCTGAAACGGAACTCTTGGACTTTGATGCAATCTTGAAACAAGCCCAAGAAGTAAAACCAAAACTAATTGTAGCTGGTGCTTCAGCCTATTCTCAAATTATCGATTTCTCAAAATTCCGTGAAATTGCAGATGCCGTTGGTGCTAAGCTCATGGTCGATATGGCCCATATCGCTGGTTTAGTTGCAGCCGGTTTACATCCAAGCCCAGTTCCATACGCTCATATCACGACAACAACGACCCACAAAACCCTTCGTGGACCTCGTGGTGGCTTGATCCTGACAAATGATGAGGACCTAGCTAAGAAAATCAACTCAGCTATTTTCCCTGGTATTCAAGGTGGTCCTTTGGAGCATGTTGTGGCTGCTAAGGCGGTTTCCTTCAAAGAAGTTTTGGATCCAGCCTTTAAGGAATATGCTGCCAATGTTATCAAGAACAGCAAGGCTATGGCTAGTGTCTTCTTGCAAGACCCTGATTTCCGTATCATTTCTGGTGGTACTGAAAATCACCTCTTCCTAGTGGATGTAACCAAGGTTATAGAAAACGGAAAAGTGGCTCAAAACTTGCTGGATGAAGTCAATATTACCCTAAATAAAAACTCAATTCCATACGAAACCTTGTCACCATTCAAGACAAGTGGAATTCGTATCGGAGCAGCAGCCATCACTGCACGTGGATTTGGTGAAGAAGAATGCCGTAAAGTTGCTGAACTCATCATTAAAACCCTTAAGAATGCAGAAAATGAAGCTGTCTTAGAAGAAGTGAGAAGTGAAGTCAAAGCGTTGACAGATGCCTTCCCACTATACGAGGACTAATACTTTTATGGACATTTATATTAAGAAAGCTATTATCCATCAGTTCAGCCCAGATGATACCGAGCTGTTTCTAGCGGATAAATTTCTCAATATCACGCCAAAAATCGAAGAATACCTGCGCAAAAAAATCGAGCGTGTGTATTCAGATGAAGCCAAGACGGGGATTTTCGAGGAAGAAAATCCCTTCTTCAATCACATCACAGACGATTTGTTGGATACATCAGTAACTCTGGCTAACCTCTGGAAAGAGGAGTTTAGCATTTCAGAAAATCTCAAGACCAATGACTTGGTTTTTGTTCAGTTTTCTAAAGAAGGCGTTGAACATTTTGCTTTCTTGCGAATTGCCTTGCGGGAAACCTTGACCCACCTCGGTGGAGAAGTTGATAATCCAATCAAGCTGACTCAGAATAACCTGCCGGGATTTGGAACGGGGGCTGATGAGGCCTTGGTCGTCAATCTTCAAAGTCGCAAGTACCACCTGATTGAGAAACGAATCAAGTACAATGGGACTTTTTTGAACTATTTTTCAGAAAATCTCCTAGCTGTCGCTCCTAAGATTTCTCCCAAGAAATCCATCAAGGAATTGGAAAAAACAGCCCAGAGAATTGCTGAGTCCTTTAACACAGATGATTTTCAGTTTCAATCCAAGGTTAAGTCAGCTATTTTCAACAATCTTGAAGAAAGCAATGAGCTGTCGCCTGAAAAATTGGCTAACGACCTTTTTGACAACAATCTGACAGCTCGTTTGAGCTTTATCGACCAAGTCAAGGAAGCCGTACCAGAACCAGTCCAGTTTGATGAAATTGATGCCAGTCGTCAGCTCAAGAAATTTGAAAACCAAAAACTTTCTTTGTCAAACGGAATCGAACTCATCGTTCCCAACAATGTTTATCAAGACGCGGAGTCTGTTGAGTTTATCCAAAATGACAATGGAACCTATTCTATCTTAATCAAAAATATCGAGGACATTCAAAGTAAATAATGTTTAAATTTATAAGAAGAGTGCTTGTGCTAGCAGTCTTCCTTTTCGCAGGATACAAAGCTTATCATATCCATCAGGATGTTAAACAAGTCATGACCTACCAACCCATGGTGCGAGAAATCCTCAGTGAAAGAGATACTCCAGCCAATGAAGAGTTAGTTCTCGCCATGATTTATACCGAAACGAAGGGAAAAGAGCGAGATGTCATGCAGTCTAGTGAGTCTGCTAGTGGCGCTACCAATACCATCAAAGACGATGCCTCTAGTATTCGCCAAGGGGTACAGACTTTAACAGATAATCTCTATTTGGCACAGAGCAAAGGAGTAGATGTCTGGACCGCCGTTCAAGCCTATAATTTTGGACCTGCCTATATCGACTTTATCGCTCAGAATGGCAAGGAAAATACTCTGGCACTAGCCAAGCGTTACTCCCGAGAAACGGTCGCTCCAATTCTTGGTAATACTACAGGGAAGACCTACACCTACATCAACCCAATTTCTATCTTTCACGGAGCCGAACTCTATGAAAATGGTGGAAATTATTACTACTCGAGACAGGTTCGCTTTAATCTCTATATCATGAAATTCTTTAATTTCTTCTAAACATCTGGTTTGACCAGGTGTTTTTCACTATAAGTTTTCTTTAAGATTGTTTTATTACCCTAGAAAGGTAAAGGAGGGAATATCCCATGAGAAAGAAATTCTTTCTAACAAGTGCTGCAATATTGTGGGCCGCAACAGCTATGACAAGCGTCCACGCAGCAACTGATGTTCAAAAAGTAATCGATGAAACCTATGTTCAACCTGAATATGTTCTAGGATCTTCTCTATCTGAAGACCAGAAAAACCAAACTCTTAGCAAACTTGGCTATGACGCATCAAAAGACACCAAAGATATCAAAACTATGACCCCTGATATCTATTCGAAAATCATGAATGTGGCTAATGATGCTAGCTTACAGCTCTATTCGTCAGCTAAGATTCAAAAGCTAGGTGATAAGTCGCCTCTAGAAGTTAAGATTGAAACGCCTGAAAATATCACCAAGGTGACGCAGGATATGTACCGTAACGCAGCAGTGACGCTGGGAGTTGAGCATGCTAAAATCACAGTTGCAGCTCCTATTCCAGTTACAGGTGAGAGCGCCCTAGCAGGGATTTATTACTCGTTAGAGGCCAATGGAGCTAAAGTACCACAAGCCAATAAAGACTTGGCTCAAGAAGAGTTAAAAGCCTTGTCCGATATCAATGCTGAAAACAAGGACAAGTCAGGTTATGATGCCAATAAACTCAATGTAGCTTTGGCAGATATCAAGGCAGGAATCGCAAAGGCAAAAGAAGCCAAAGGAAATCTGACAGAAGAAGATGTCCGCAAAATCGTTGAAGACACGCTAAAAAACTACAAACTCGATCAGGTTATAACAGGAAACCAGGTCAATATTATCATCAATTTTGCCCTTAACCTCTCAAAGAGTGATATTTTGAACAATGCTGATTTCACTAAAACCCTCAATGACCTCAAGGAAAGTATTGTTTCCCAAGCTGGAGATAGCTTTAAAAATATCAACCTCAACTTTGATGCCAATAAAGCGCTAGAAGACGGGGGCAATTTCTTTAGCTCCCTTTGGCAAGCCATTGTCAACTTCTTCAAGAGTTTTGGTGCTTAAGTCATTTCATGATATAATAGATGGTAACAGAAATGTTGCCGTCTTTTTTTGTCGGCTACTAGAAAGTGAAAAATATGTTAAAGAAAAATGATATTGTAGAAGTTGAAATTGTTGATTTGACCCATGAAGGGGCAGGAGTTGCTAAGGTAGATGGTTTGGTTTTCTTTGTAGAAAATGCTCTACCAACTGAGAAAATCCTCATGCGAGTCCTTAAGGTCAATAAAAGGATCGGCTATGGGAAGGTTGAAGAATACCTTGTTCAGTCACCGCATCGTAACCAAGACCTTGATCTATCTTATCTACGCTCGGGTATCGCTGATTTGGGTCATCTTGCCTATTCAGAGCAACTCAAGTTTAAAACCAAGCAAGTCAAAGACAGTCTCTACAAGATTGCTGGTATTAGAGATATAGAGGTCGCTGAAACGCTCGGCATGGACCATCCAGTCAAGTATCGAAATAAGGCTCAGGTGCCCGTTCGTCGAGTGAATGGCATCTTGGAAACTGGCTTTTTCCGTAAGAATTCGCACTACCTCATGCCCCTTGAAGATTTCTTTATCCAGGATCCTGTCATTGACCAAGTCGTAGTAGCTCTTCGAGATTTGCTTCGTCGTTATGATTTGAAACCTTATGACGAAAAGGAACAGTCTGGCTTGATTCGGAATCTTGTTGTACGTCGTGGACATCATTCCGGACAAATCATGGTTATTATGGTGACCACTCGTCCTAAAGTTTTCCGAGTGGAACAGTTGATTGAACACCTTATCAAGCAGTTCCCAGAGATTGTGTCTGTCATGCAAAATATCAACGACCGAAATACCAATGCGATTTTTGGTAAGGAGTGGAAGACTCTTTATGGTCAAGACTATATTACGGACCAGATGTTGGGAAATGACTTTCAGATATCTGGGCCAGCCTTTTACCAGGTCAATACAGAAATGGCAGAGAAACTTTATCAAACAGCTATTGACTTTGCGGAGTTAAGAGAAGATGATGTGGTGATTGACGCATATTCTGGGATTGGAACGATTGGATTATCCGTTGCCAAGCATGTCAAAGAAGTCTACGGTGTTGAAGTGATTGCAGAAGCAGTTGAGAATAGCCAGAAGAATGCTGCATTAAACAATATCACAAATGCCCACTATGTCTGCGACACAGCTGAAAATGCTATGAAGAATTGGTTCAAGGAAGGTATCCAACCAAGTGTTATATTAGTGGACCCACCGAGAAAAGGACTCACTGAAAGCTTTATCAAAGCAAGCGCTCAAACAGGAGCTAATCGTATTGCCTATATCTCTTGTAATGTCGCCACCATGGCGCGTGATATCAAACTCTACCAAGAATTGGGTTATGAATTAAAGAAAGTCCAGCCGGTGGATTTGTTTCCGCAGACGCATCATGTTGAGTGTGTGAGTTTGTTAGTGAAACGCAGTTAAACCTCAAAAGGTTCCCCGAACCTTTTGAGGTCCACAGACGCAACACGTGGAGGCAGTATCGCTGCTTGTACGAGTTGAGGCATCAGCAAAGTAGAAGTAAATAATCTCCCATGCGATAGGACTTGTAGAATGAGGAGGGAAACCGACGAAATGATACGGTAAGTCCGAACCGTTGAGTGTGTTGCTTTGCTCGTAAAAGCCTAGAAACCTTTGAACAAAAGGCTTTTTGAAACCACTGGTAACAGTGGTTTTTCGTTTTATCAAAAGAAAATAATGTTTTCAACTAAAAACCTTTTTTATGTACTTTAATAAAAGACAACTAACTAAAAGCCATTTAAATTGTAGTGCATCCGCTTTATTTGTGGTATAATATCTAAAGATATATTTATTGGAGGAGTAATTAATGAAATGTCATCTTTCCACTTTGATGGGGAAATCAAGATTATGCATACAAGATGTTCATAAACAAACTAAGTTAGCTAGAAGTACTATTACTCAACTCTATCATGATAGAGCTACTAGGATAGATTTTGAAACTATTGAAAAATTGTGTAAGTTATTTGATTGTGAGATTGGAGACTTACTTACCCTAGAAGGAACAAAAGAAGAATTGGAGCAGGATAGAATAAATTTTAGAGGTATTTCATTATTTGCGAGTGCTGGAGTAGCAGAAACTTATTTTGAAAAGCATGGTATTCATGTGAAGGTTGCTGCTGAGCTATTACCTGAGCGAGTGAGGATATACAAACATCTTTATCCTAATGTAAATGTTTTTCAAGGAGACTTAACTGATAAAGAAGTTTATGATGAAGTGATCAAAGCAGCTATTGACGAAAAATGTGATTTTTTAATAGCAACTCCTCCTTGTCAGGGGATGAGTACTGCTGGAAAGAAACTTAAAGATGATCCTAGAAATAGATTAATCATGGTTGTAGTTGAAGCAATCAAACAACTTAAACCTAAATTCGTAATTATTGAAAACGTCCCAGAGATGCTAAATACGATGATTGAAATCAATGGTGAGTGGGTTTTAATTAATGATTATCTTGTAGCAGAGTTGGGAGAGGAATATAGATTTAATGAGAATAAAGTTGTCAGTGCTAAAAATTACGGAGTTGCTCAGTCAAGAGAACGTTGTGTGTATCTCTTGTCGAGAATTGATACTAACATTCAGTGGGAATTTCCAGAGCCATCAACTAAAATTGTGACTATGCGTGATGCCATTGGGGATTTACCATCATTGGATCCTGATGTCACAGATATTAGTGAGGAAGAAAGAGTTAAACTATTCCCAGATTACTATATAAAAAAAGAAAGAGGACTTGCTGTATCGAAATGGCATTTTCCACCAAAGCATAAGTATAGACATGTTATTGCAATGATGCACACACCAGAGGGGTGTTCAGCTTGGGAAAATGAAAAGTACTATCCTACTTTGGCAGATGGGACAAAATCTAAAGGATATAAAAATACTTATAAAAGACAGTGGTGGGATAAACCGGCATATACTGTAACTAAATATACAAGTAGGATTGGCTCTCAAGAAAATGGGCATCCTGGATTTGTGATTGTTGATTCTGCTAATGAAGAAGAACGAATTTGGTCCGATGCTAGGGTTTTATCGATTTTCGAATTAATGAGAGTGTCTTCATTACCTGATGATTGGAATATTCCTGATAATGCTAGTAGTAATCTAATACGTGAAATTCTTGGTGAGGGAGTTCCACCGAAGTTAATTGAGCAAGCAATAATAAGATTGGAGCAATTATTAAGTGAGTGATGTAAAATTTAAAAAAAGAGTCAAAGCACTTTCCCTATTTTCAAATGTTGGTATAGCAGAGACTTATTTATCGGATGTAGGTGTGGACGTATGTGTTGCTAATGAACTCTTAGAGGAAAGATGTAGGTTTTATTCACATTTATATCCAGATGTTAGTATTATCCAAGGTGATATAACAGATAGTGAAGTTTTCGATAAAGTGATGTTGACTGCAAAAGAAGCTGGTGTTGAAATGGTTATTGCTACTCCCCCTTGTCAAGGGATGTCAAATGCGGGTAGAAAAGATCCTAAAGATTCTAGGAATTTTCTTGTCCACTATGCGGTAGAAGCAATAAAAGAATTGAAACCTAGATTTGTCATTATTGAAAATGTCACAATGCAGCAACATACGCAGATATTATATAATGATGAGTATATTTTTATTCCTGACTATATAGAGCGAGAGTTAGGTGCAATTTACAATATCAATACAGATCGTATTGTTAATACAATGGATTATGGAATCCCACAATCAAGACAGCGGTATATCTATCTAATGACCTTAAAATCTGAAGGAGTTAAATGGGAATTTCCTCCAAAAGAAGAAAAAATTATAACGTTGCAAGATGCTATAGGTTCACTTCCTTCGTTGGATCCACAAATAAGAGAAAAGGATGAGCAGTGGCGATTTCCTGACTATGAAAAAAAGAAATTAGAGGGTTTAAAAGTGTCAAAATGGCATTATCCTCCTACTCATAGCTGGAGACAAGTTGAGTGGATGATTCACACTCCTAGCGGAACTTCAGCATTCAAAAATGATAAATTCTTCCCTATGACAAAAGGGCGAAGAATTAAGGGAGCACCTAGAACATACATGAGAATGTTTTGGGAAAAGCCCGCAACAACAATAATGCAAAATAGTGGTGTAATATCAGCATTTTCTACTGTGCATCCAGGAAGATGTATTGTAGATAGTGTTAATGAGGAACTTCGTGAATATTCAGATCCACGAGCTCTATCTATTTATGAATTAATCATTCTTTCTTCATTACCACTAGATTGGAATATTCCTAAATGGGCAAAAGAAGTTCTTATTCGCAAAGTTATTGGAGAAGGTATTCCTCCATTACTTATTAAAAAAGCAGTCATTTCTCTTATAAAGGAGGGATATTATGATAGGTAAACTTACCATTGATAAAGCGAGTATGAATTTAAGTTACTTTTTGTATACAATTAGAATTATTTCATCTAATAACGGTAGTGTAAGTCGCAGGGATTTTGGTATGCAGATGGGGGAGTTTATAGGTCAACCTTCTGTTAACGCAAATGGTGGAGAAAATCGAACTCCATTTAATAAGAGTAAACTACCTCGCTATTTTGGATTTGTAGATGTAAAAATGGATTCCAATAATGAACAGTTACTAGTATTAACTCATAGAGGAGAAATTCTTAATAACTATATTGAAGATTCTGGTGTTGAAATTGAATCTAAAAAAAGGTTTAAGATTAAGGAAGAGAACCGTTCTGAATTTATTAACCTAATCTTTGAAAGTGTAATTTTTGATACTTTTGGAAAAAATAACTGTGGTGCTGAACAGTCAAATACAGATATTGAACCAGCTAAACTTGTTTTTAAGACTGTATATGAGCTTGGCTCGGCTACTGCAGAGGAGATTTGCTTTGTAATTTACGGTTTGAATAGAGGGACAGATGGTAAGACTGATAGTCCTGTTTCATCTTTCAAGGAGGCCATCGAAACAATAAAAGCAAATAGAGCAAATAGTATTGATGACTATAGTGAGTTCATTGAACAGTGGAAAATTGAAAACATTGTCAATGACTGTAAAATTATTAATATTTTTACTGATCCAAGTATAGGTTTATTAACAAGTGTAAGAGATGAGAATAGTAAAAAAATATACTATTCTTTGAGTGGTAACTTGGAAGCTGTTCATAAAAAACAAATTGAAGCTATACCAGCTACTTTCCAACCCTTACAGATTTTTGCTTACTCAAATGACAATCTTAAATCTATAAAGCATTGGATTAATGATACAGTATTAGGAAGAATAAGTGATGAGACATTTGTGTACAGGTATCAGTCGGACAATCATGAGAGACTGTTATTTGCTTATGATTCAGATGAAGAATTTCAGCCATTCCTATTTGAAAAAGCACTATTAAAATCCTTTAATAATAGTAAAAACAACATTTATCTTATTATTGAGGGAATTGATGAGGATACACTTTATAAAACATTTGGTAAATATGCTCAATTGATGAATAGGGTTAATAATTTCCTCGATAATGATAATGGTTATTCAAGAACACCTGTTGAAGATGAGGCTTTATACCAGTATTTAGTTAAGAACTCAAAAGAAGCTAAATCTATATTGTCACCGAATGAAATAATTATTCCACCTAATTTAAATATTATAGGAGCTATTATTATGGATGAAAAAAATACTGATATGAATTTTGATTTTGAATTCAAGAGAGTCTTGATTAAAGATGACTCAGAAATAAATGAAAATATTAACGATGTAAATTTAGAATATGAAACAACTCATAAGAGTGCTTTTTCACTGAACCGTGTTCTTTTTGGTGCACCTGGTACTGGTAAGAGTCATAAGTTAGGTAAAGATATGGTCGAGTTACTTGAAAATGCTGAAAAAGACTATGAAAGGGTAACTTTCCATCCAGATTATACCTTCTCTCAGTTTGTCGGTACTTATAAACCAGTCCCAATTATAAATAAGGATGGAAAAGAAGAAATCTCTTATCAATATGTCCCTGGGCCGTTCATCCGTTCTTATGTAAAAGCACTTAAGAGTGCTCAAACAGATAATCCTAAGCCTTATCTCTTGCTAATCGAGGAGATTAACCGAGCTAAGATTGCAGCAGTCTTTGGTGACATTTTTCAATTATTGGACCGAACAGATGGTGTCAGTGAGTATCCAATCCGTACTTCTGAGGATTTGAGACAGTATCTTGCAAACGAACTGAAAGTATCAGAAGATCAAGTAGCTACATTGACTTTGCCAGATAACCTATATATATGGGCTACAATGAATAGTGCTGACCAAGGTGTTTTCCCTATGGATACTGCCTTTAAGAGACGCTGGGATTTTGAGTATCTAGAACTGGATGGCGGAGAAGCTGAGATTGAAGGATATAGATTTAATGTTGCGGGTCAAACTTATGAGTGGAATGCACTTCGTAAGGCTCTTAATGAAGTTTTATCTGAGGTCTACAAAATCAATGAAGATAAGTTGATGGGGCCATTCTTCATTAAACTTGATTCATATAAGATAGAGATTAAAGCAGATAATAGTAATTCATCCGAGTCAGATAAAAAATCTTATGATTATATCCTGAATGACAAGTTCCTTGATGCCTTCAAGAACAAGGTCTTGATGTATCTCTTTGATGATGCAGCTAAGCAAAAGAGGAAAGATTTCTTCCAAGGAGTAGAGAATTCCAATAGATACTCAGTTATCTGTAAAGAGTTTGAACAGAATGGGTTGCAAATTTTTGATCATAAAGTCTCTAAGAATTATGAATTGTTTGTTTCAAACGATAAGGAATAGACTATATGAAATCAGTGTTTATTCGTGAACAAAAGAGATATACCTTTCATGAACTTCAATTTAGTTTTAATCTGGATAAGGATCCACTTCAAAAATTACTCCAACGCTTGAAATCTTTTGGTATCTTAAAAAATGTAAAAAATAGTAAGGAACAACAGGAACTATCTGACTTGTTTGAAGAAGATGCTGAACTAGAGGAACTTTCTTCTGGTGGAAGTGAGTCGCTCTATGTTTTTACCTTTGTTGGGCTTGTGATGATTCAGAACCTCGTTCTTAAGTGTTATCCTAAGTATATCGATAAGGAAGAAGACCTCGATATCAAGCTCAAAGAGGTTATCCAAGTCATTGAGAAAGCTGATCAGAAGGAACAAGAAATACTGATTTATTCAGAGTATGATTCAAGCAGTTCTTTCAATGAACTAGCCCTAATTATGTATCTCTTAACTGATTATTTTGAGTATGGTTTGTATAATGTTGAGGATTCAATTATAGAAATTAATGGCTATGGGGATATTAACTGGGATAAAACTATTAATGACTCCTTTGCCATTATTTCGAATAATCGACCTTATTATCCGGAGTTGGTTACTCGACGGAAGATTCATGATGAGTCACACTTTATCAAACAGCTTCATGAAATTATTTTGACTAAAGTGACTAATACTTTGCAGGATGCTAATTTACATGATTTGTTAGGCTTACCAGAACTTCTTTTGGCAGAGGAGGAGCTGGATGATTTAGCTGAAAAAGACTATATTCTTTATCAGATCGAGCAGCAACTTTCAGTAGAGTTTAATACTAGAAACCAATTGTTACTGAAAGCTCTGTATATCTATGTTGATAAGAAGGATACATCATCAGAAAAAAGTGATATCAGTTTCTTTGGAACAAACTCATTCCATGTAG
The DNA here is from genome assembly GCF_000146585.1 of Streptococcus mitis ATCC 6249. Lineage (GTDB taxonomy): Bacteria > Bacillota > Bacilli > Lactobacillales > Streptococcaceae > Streptococcus > Streptococcus mitis_AZ. The sequence goes on from NZ_GL397179.1 coordinate 1,092,376, forward strand.
TTTGGGAGAAAGCTTGTGCAGTGGCTTTTGAAAACCACCTTGATCATTCACTCAAGTCTCTTGGGCTGGGCGATAGCACACAGTCTTTGAAGGAGTTTCTAGAAAAACCAAAATGGACATCTAAAGGAATAATTCAGTATAGTTCTAAAACTCTTGAACCCGATACAATATCTATACAAGATTCATTATTTATGATTTTCGATGCTAAGTATTATCTCTTAAAAGTTGAAGAAAAGGGGCTGTACAATAATCCAGGGATTGGGGATGTCACGAAGCAATTCTTGTATCAATTAGCTTATAAAGATTTTGTTTCTGCCCAAGAAAAAGATCTAGTTGTGAAAAATTTCTTTGTGATGCCAACTGAGTCAGAAACAGATCTCGACTTTGGTTCAGTGACCATGGAGATGTTTACAGGTAAACCTTTGGAATTGAGTCCCGTTTATATTATTAAGTTGAATGTAGCTGAAGTTTATCGTGCATATTTAAGGGAAAGCCCACTTAAGGGGGTAATTGAAACATTAAAAGGTAGCAGTAGTGTATAGTTGATTAATCGAATAGTCTAGTAATTAATAAATGAGGGAACTTAATGCTAATTACCCAGTATGTTATTCGTAGGTGCATCTAGAGTGAATGATAGAGTGTAAGACATTTTTACATAAGGATTATGGAGAAAAAGTACCAATACTTTTTCTTTCAGTTCCTCCCTCAAAAATATATAATATCAAGGTAGTCTAATTTCAAACGAGTATCATCAGATTAAACTTCTAGTACATGTAAAAGCTAAAACAGTAGTTGAAACTGTATTTGATAATGTAAATTCTTGAGAACAAAAAGAACAATATCTAAATGAGAAAATGTACTATTGGTAACTCTGTGTTTATATTTTTTACAGAGTGTAGTGTTATTGAAGTAAATGATTAACTATTGTAGTAATAAATCATTTTACACATTTATTTTAAATAGGCATTTGGTACAAGACAGTATATGCTTTCGTTCTAAAGTGTTATTACATATTGTTTTTTTCTACTTTCGCCCTATAATATATAACTTTGCTAGCATCAAATGTCGAGTTTGTAAGCTTGTTAGTGAAACATAGTTAATCCTCAAACTAAAGAAACTAAAACTCCATTATTTAGAAATGAAAACCTAAACTGTTTTTAAGGAGGTATTATATTGATAGAAAGCAGACCTGAGTTTGATAAAATTGCATCCTTTGATGAATTTAATAAATACTACTGGTATCGTGATGAACTTTCACAAATATGCAAGTTATTAGAACTTGAATATAGAGGTACAAAACAAGAACTCAATCATATTATCGAGCAGTACTTTAAGGGGAATTTGATTAAAAAATCATCAACAAAAAGAAATAAGAAACGAGTGGAAGCTATTGCCTTAGATACGCCCTTACTTGAATGTGGATTCTCCTTTAACACTTACTTTAGAGAATATTTCTCAACTTTAACAGATGTTTCACCCTTTAAATTTACTGCTGATATGGCGACTGCTTGGAGAAAAGTAAAAAGAGAAAATGATTTGAGTTTTACAATCCAAGATATGATAAAAGTTTATTATGGACATTCAGATTATGCCAAGTATGACTATTCGGTTTGTCAATGGAACCGATTTTTAAAGGACTTCTGTGCAGACGAAAATAGTCGTAACTACTCAAACAAGTTAAAAGTTGCTTCTATTCTTTGGAAAGAAGTTAGAAATTCAAAAAATGAAAAATTATATTCAAAGAATCTTTTGACTAAATATGCTGATAGAATAAAAGAGTATTGTAAGTAGAAACGCCATCTCACTTGGTGGCAGAGGTAGCTTATGGTATTCCTTATTGGATAAAGGATAAAGCTTATTCTGATTTGGATGAATCCTTAAAGGTTGTAATTAGGTGATGGGAAAATAGAATAAAATTATATTAATCTCCAGTACGTCTGATTTCTATTTTTTGAGGTTTCATTATATAATAGCATTATATGTAATGACTGATGTAGTTACACTAACATTTCTATTTAAAAATTAAGGAGTATTATCAATGAAAAAAGCAATGTTAATTATCAACCCTACCTCTGGTGGGGAGAAGGCTTTGGATTATAAGGTCAAGCTGGAGAATAAGGCAAAAGATTATTTTGAGCACGTGGAAACCAAAATTACCGAAAAAGCGCTGGATGCAACACACTTTGCTGAGGAAGCTTCACGTGAGCAGTACGATGCAGTGGTTGTGTTTGGAGGGGACGGGACTGTCAATGAAGTTATTTCAGGTATTGCTGAGAGAGACTACATTCCTAAGTTAGGGATTATCCCTGGCGGTACTGGTAACCTCATTACGAAACTGTTGGAAATCAATCAAGACATCGATGGTGCGATTGATGAACTCGATTTTAACTTAACCAACAAGATTGATATCGGTAAAGCAAATGATAACTATTTTGGTTATATTTTTAGTATCGGTTCTCTGCCTGAGGCGATTCACAATGTTGAAATCGAGGACAAGACAAAATTCGGTATTTTAGCCTATGCTGTAAATACCATGAAGTCCGTGATGACGGATCAGGTCTTTAACATTAAGGTTGAGACTGAAAATGGAAATTATGTTGGTGAAGCTAGTCATGTTTTGGTTCTCTTGATAAATTACTTCGCTGATAAGAAAATCTTTGAAGAAGACAAAGATGGCTATGCCAACATCTTGATTCTAAAAGATGCTTCTATATTCTCTAAATTATCCGTCATTCCTGATTTACTAAAAGGAGATGTTGTCGGCAATGATAATATTGAGTATATCAGAGCGCGTAATATTAAGATCTCTTCAGATAGTGAATTGGAGTCAGATGTTGACGGCGATAAATCGGATAACCTACCTGTAGAAATCAAAGTCCTAGCTCAACGAGTAGAAGTATTTTCAAAACCGAAAGAGTAGAAATTAATAATTAGTTTATTTTTCACTGCGAAGTAAAGTTTCATATCAACGATTGGAGGAGGAATGAACTCTCTATTTGATGAATTTCGAACAATTTGTTCTCATTTAAACCAAGTCGGAATCACTCCGACGCTCATGGGGTCTTTGGGTTTTGAATACCGTTCAAATGAAGAATGGCAGCCATCTGACATTGACATTCATGTGCCTGGTGACCCTAGAGGTTGGGAAGCACCTGATCATCTCAGAATTTATGAGTGGGACAAGATAATGAAAGTGATGAAACACTTAGGCTATGCCTTAATAGATATTCATGAGCATGAATTCCAAAAGGATGGTGTGAGCGTTGAATTCGGAAGTATCGATTCTTTACCTGATTTTGCAGGGGTATCGGAATCGGATATTGAGCTGATTCATCTCGAAAACACCACTTTTCGAGTTCCAAGTTTAGAACAGTATTTAAGTATTTACAAGGCTTCTTCCCAAGATTCTTATAGAAATGACCACAATAACAATAAGGATTTTAAAAAGATCGAGTGGCTGGAAAGTCAGTTGTAAATCATCATATGAAAAGTAGTAAGTTGTAAGACTGGCTGCTTTTTTATTTCTAGCAACAAACCACTCGAAACTACGGACAAGCCTTGAAAATAAAATTCGAAAGTAGTATACTAGAATCACAATTATGAAAACGTTTGCGCAATGAGATGAATAAAAGTAAACTAGGAGACAGAACAATGGAATTAACAGCCATTTACCACAGACCAGAGTCGGAGTACGCCTATCTTTATAAAGATAATACAATGCACATTCGCCTCCGAACCAAGAAAGATGATATTGAAAACATCAACTTGCATTATGGAGATCCTTTTATTTTTATAGAGGACCGTTATGAAGATAGTAAGGAGATGAGGAAAGTAACTTCTGATGCCTTGTTTGATTACTGGCAAGCGGAAGTAACGGTTGGCTATGCCCGACTCCAGTATCTCTTTGAACTTAAAGATAAGCAGGCTCAGAGTATTTTGTATGGAGATAAGGGCTGTGTTGAAAATACGCTAGCAAATCTTCATTACGAAGGAAATGGATTCAAAATTCCTTATATCCATGAGATTGATGCTTGCCATGTTCCTGACTGGGTGGCAAATACAGTTTGGTATCAGATTTTCCCAGAACGTTTTGCTAATAGCAATTCTGAGATTTCACCTGAAGGTGCGCTAGCTTGGGATTCCTCTATCAAACCAAAGACGAGTGATTTCTTTGGCGGTGATTTACAAGGTATTATTGACCATCTGGATTACTTGCAAGATTTGGGGATTACAGGACTTTATGTCTGTCCAATCTTTGAATCCCCAAGCAATCACAAGTACAATACGACAGATTATTTCGAAATCGACCGTCATTTTGGAGACAAGGAGACCTTCCGTCAACTGGTGGACCAAGCCCATCAGAGAGGCATGAAGATCATGCTGGACGCTGTTTTCAACCATATTGGTGACCAATCGCCACAATGGCAGGATGTTCTCAAACATGGTGAAGATTCTGTTTACAAAGACTGGTTCCATGTTCAAGAGTTCCCAGTGACCAAGGATAAGCTGGGAGATCCAAGAAAGCTCCCTTACCATACCTTTGCCTTTGCCAGCTATATGCCCAAGCTCAATACGGCCAATCCTCAAGTGAGGGACTATTTGTTGAGTGTTGCGACCTACTGGATTGAAGAGTTTGATATCGATGCTTGGCGCTTGGATGTGGCTAATGAAGTGGACCACCAATTTTGGCGAGATTTCCGGAAGGCTGTCCTGGCTAAAAAGCCTGACCTTTATATTCTTGGAGAGGTCTGGCACACTTCCCAGCCCTGGCTAAATGGCGATGAATTCCACGCAGTCATGAATTATCCTCTCTCTGACAGTATCAAGGATTATTTCTTGCGTGAGGTTAAGAAGTCCCATCAATTTATAGATGAGATTAATAGCCAGTCTATGTACTATAGACAGCAGATTTCGGAAGTGATGTTTAATCTTCTAGATTCTCACGATACGGAACGCATTTTGGCTACTGCCAAGGGAGATACCCAACTTGTGAAGTCTGCCCTTGCTTGCCTCTTTTTGCAAAGGGGAACACCGTGTTTCTACTATGGAACGGAGTTGGAGTTAGGTGGAGGACCAGATCCAGATTGTCGTCGTGTCATGCCTTGGGAACGTGTTTCCGATACCAATGAGATGTTGATTTTTATGAAGAAATTGATTCAGCTTCGCAAGAGTGTCTCAGATATAATCCAGCATGGGACCTATAGACTGAAAGTAATCAAGCCAGATGTGGTATCTCTGGCATGGGATTATGATGGACAAAAAATCCAAGCTATTTTTAACCAATCAAGTGAAAACTATCTTGTAGACCGTGATTCTGTAGCGCTAGCCAGTCATTGCCAAGAATTGGAGCAGCAACTGGCGATTTTGCCTAAAGGTTTTGTGATTTTTTACTCGGGAGAAATTAAAAGTGAAAAGAAAATTCTAGTATAGAAAGCATTTTACAAACAGACTATTTGGTGTCTTGCTACAACTGATATATAATTTAACTTAGAGAGAATAGGAGGATTAATCAGATGGAATTAAAAGATTTTACAGAAAAAGAACAGGAAATGATTAAGAAGGGGCTGACTACGTCTAAGATTGGTGACAAGGAAACTGCTGAGAAAATTCTTGCGCTTGTCCCACAAGACTTGATTAAGCGCATCCCTTTTTTTGTCAGAAAACATGCTACAACACGTACTATTAAACGCATTTCAATTGAACACCCTGAACTCTACGCTGCAGCCCAAACAAGTGGTGAAATCCCAGAAAAAGAACGTGAAGAATTGCGTCAGATTATCACGACTATCTTTGAACAAAAGATGAATAAGCATAGTATTAATTAGAGAATGAAAATATATTTTATTGGCGGTTTGGGAAGTAATGTCTGTCATAGCAAGGATTTTCTTCAAGAGCTAGACTCGATTGCTTGTTTTATAAATCCATATGAAAAGTATTTTAGAGATGAAATAGAGTTGAAATCATGGTTTAAAAAGGAGATAGTTGGGGAAGAATCTATCTGTCTGATAGGCCATTCTCTCGGAGGAGATTTGGCTCGTTATTTCGCATCGGAATTTCAAGAAGTGAAAAAACTGATTCTTTTGGATGGTGGCTATTTAGATTTAGATAAGATTTTACCTTTAGATACAGAGTTAGAGGAAACCAAAAACTATATCAAGTCTCAAAACCTTTCTGACATAGATATTCTTATTTCTAAAGAAAAATCTGAAGCAAAGCATTGGTCAAAAAATATGGAAGAAGCTGTAAGACATTCCTATCATTGGAATGTGCAGTATAATAGATATGAGTTAGCTATAAATTATGAAAATATAGAAACGTTACTACAGCTACGGAGAAAAATACAAGCGTTTAAGAGAAAAGTGGGAAATACCTTGTTTATTAGTCCTCGATATCCTAATGAAGTAGCATGGAGAAAGGAGGCTCTAAAAGAATTGCCAGACTATTTTGATACTATTTTTCTAGATAACTTTGGTCATGAGCTTTATACTCAAGCACCTAAAGAAATTGCTTCTTTGATTAATGAGTGGCTCTCTTATTCTTAGCGAACGATTGATTGAACTATGATAATTAATATAAGATTACAGTCTACTCAGATTCAATAAAAATCGTACACCTGATGATTTGTCTGGTGAAGGAAATATTCCACAGTATAGCCAGACGGAATAGATAGAAATTGGTTATAGAATTTGTAACCATAATAGATTTTAAACTTTAAGATGGAGGATTAAAGAGATGGAAAAAATTGAATGGGACAAGGTAAAGACTCGCTTAGACGCTTTGCTCGTCATTGATGAGTATCAAACAGATCCAGACAAGAACTGGCTTCGATTGATCGTTAAGAGTGAGGAAAGCTATGGAATCCGTTACCTTATTGACAACGGTTCTGGTGATTCTCTAGATGTGATATTTACTGATAAAATGATTTTTGTAAAAGGCTTTGATCATGAAAGCAATTTAAGTCAGTTTGCTGCGGACGAGTGGAATCAAGACGTCATAGACGGATTTTATAAAGGACTGGATGAAAAGTATCAAAACTTATACTCAGAAGAGCAAAAAGATGAAACAACCCTCTTTATCTGGTATGACGGACAAGAGCATCAAAATACCTACCAAGATCAGGACGGTGGTGAATGGTTATTATCCTATTTCTTTGAAAGTTTTGAGCGGTTTCAAGAGTTTGTGACGGACTATTATTCAATTACTGTAGACGAGAACTTACTTAGAAAACTATACAATCAAGGACATCTTTCAGGATTAGAATTAGAGCAGTTGATTTCTACTTCCTAAACCGAGGTTTTTATGAAGCGGAACCGAAAACCTTATTTATAGCAATTTATAGCTTATTAAGATGAAAATCGGATTAGGAAGACCGACAGTCTAAATGTAATGGTTGTAGTTCATTTTTCTTATACCTATAACATTTTAAAACGATTTCCTTTTATCGTTAAATACCATTTTGCGAACAAAAAATGAAATTCTTTAAAAAACTTTCACAAAACACTTTACAAGCTCTTGTAAACATGATATAGTTATAAGGCTTAGAAAATGAGATGATGTTTTCTAGCAAATATAAACCCGAGTAAAAAATGCCTACGGACAGGCAGGGTTGAATGCCGAAGCGTGGTTGAAAAGCCACATTATTGATAGGGTTAAAAGCCTACTTTTATAAGTTGATGTTAGGACGCTTGTCCTAATTCATAAATTTTAGTGTGGTGAAAGCACACGTCATCTTGTGAAACGATCAATAAAGTACGTAATATTTGCTACTAGAGAGTTAGGAAACATCGGGAACAGACATACTCAACAGAAACCAAAATAAACACGTCAGAAGATTGCAGAGCAGGTGAAAACCTGCTCTTTTTTCATAAGTCAACCTTTGGTCGCCCTCATCATTTTGAGGAGTTAAAAATACGGTAAAGGAGTATGTATTGAAAAAGTTAGATCAAAATCAGGCCCCTATTTATGAAGGGCTGATAAAGCTAAGAAAGAAACGGATTGTTCCCTTCGATGTACCAGGTCACAAACGCGGACGGGGAAATCCAGAACTGGTTGAATTGTTGGGAGAAAAATGTGTTGGCATTGATGTCAATTCGATGAAACCCTTGGATAATCTTGGTCATCCTATTTCGATTATTCGAGATGCAGAGGACTTGGCAGCTGATGCTTTTGGAGCAGCGCATGCCTTTCTCATGATCGGTGGAACAACTTCATCTGTTCAAACCATGATTCTTTCCACCTGCAAGGCGGGAGATAAGATTATTCTGCCACGTAATGTCCACAAATCTGCTATCAATGCGCTGGTTCTATGTGGTGCCATTCCCATCTATATCGAGATGAGTGTAGATCCTAAAATTGGCATCGCTTTAGGTCTTGAAAATGACCGTGTTGCGCAGGCAATTAAGGAGCATCCAGATGCCAAGGCTATCCTCATCAACAATCCAACTTACTATGGGATTTGTTCAGACCTCAAGGGTTTAACGGAAATGGCTCACGAAGCTGGCATGATGGTTTTAGTAGATGAAGCCCATGGAGCGCATTTGCATTTTACAGATAAGCTTCCAATTTCTGCTATGGATGCAGGGGCTGATATGGCGGCGGTCTCTATGCATAAGTCTGGTGGGAGTTTGACCCAAAGCTCCATTTTACTTATCGGGAATCAGATGAATCCTGAGTACGTTCGTCAGATCATCAACCTGACCCAGTCTACATCTGCCTCTTACTTGTTAATGTCTAGTTTGGATATTTCACGTCGCAACCTAGCTCTTCGCGGGAAAGAGTCGTTTGAGAAAGTCATTGAGCTATCCGAGTACGCTCGTCGTGAAATCAATGCTATCGGTGGTTACTATGCCTACTCAAAAGAGTTAATAGACGGAGTGTCCGTCTGTGATTTTGACGTGACCAAGCTGTCCGTTTACACTCAGGGAATTGGGCTAACAGGTATTGAGGTTTATGACCTCCTACGAGACGAATACGATATTCAAATTGAATTTGGTGATATCGGTAATATCTTGGCCTATATTTCCATTGGAGATCGTATCCAAGATATCGAGCGCTTGGTTGGTGCTTTGGCGGATATCAAGAGACTCTACTCAAGAGATGGAAAAGATTTGATTGCTGGAGAATATATTCAGCCCGAGTTGGTTCTGTCTCCGCAAGAAGCCTTCTATTCAGAGAGAAGAAGTTTGACCTTAGACGAGTCAGTTGGACAGGTCTGCGGAGAATTTGTCATGTGCTATCCTCCAGGGATTCCTATCTTGGCTCCAGGTGAACGCATTACACGAGAAATTGTAGACTATATCCAATTTGCCAAGGAACGTGGTTGTTCCCTCCAAGGGACGGAAGATCCTGAGGTCAATCACATTAACGTCATTAAGAGAAAGGAGAACTAGATGGATTTATGGTTTTCTGAAGTCCATACTCCAGATGTGAAATTGTCCTTGAGAACTGCCAAGCAACTCTATGCTGGAAAAAGTGAATGGCAGGATATCGAAGTCTTGGATACGCCAGCTTTTGGGAAAATACTGATTTTAAATGGGCACGTCTTGTTTTCAGATGCGGATGATTTTGTTTACAATGAGATGACCGTACACGTTCCCATGGCTGTCCACCCAAATCCCAAGAAAGTCTTGGTTATTGGGGGTGGTGACGGTGGTGTTGCCCAAGTTTTGACACTGTATCCAGAATTGGAACAAATCGATATTGTGGAACCGGATGAGATGCTGGTTGAAGTCTGTCGTGAGTATTTCCCAGATTTTGCTGCGGGGCTAGATGATCCCCGTGTTACCATTTACTACCAAAACGGGCTACGCTTTTTGCGAAACTGCGAAGATGACTACGATATTATCATCAACGATGCGACAGATCCATTTGGACATACGGAAGGGCTCTTTACCAAGGAATTTTATGGAAACAGTTACAGAGCCCTGAAAGAAGACGGTATCATGATTTACCAGCATGGGAGTCCCTTCTTTGACGAGGATGAGTCGGCTTGCCGAAGCATGCACCGCAAGGTCAATCAAGCCTTTCCAATCAGTCGGGTTTATCAGGCCCATATTCCAACTAGCCCAGCTGGCTATTGGTTGTTTGGATTTGCATCGAAAAAATACCACCCTGTCAAAGACTTTGACAAGGAAGGCTGGAAAAAACGCCAGCTTTTCACAGAATACTACACCGCAAACTTACATGTGGGGGCCTTTATGTTGCCCAAGTATGTTGAGGACATTTTAGAAGAAGAGGAAGGAAAAAAATGAGTCGTTTACTAGTTATTGGATGTGGGGGCGTTGCCCAAGTTGCTATTTCCAAGATTTGTCAAGATAGCGAAACCTTTACAGAGATTATGATTGCTAGCCGTACCAAGTCAAAATGCGATGACTTGAAGGCTAAATTAGAAGGCAAAACAAGTACAAAGATTGAGACAGCTGCCCTTGACGCTGACAAGGTTGAAGAAGTGATTGCTTTGATTGAAAGCTACAAGCCAGAAGCCGTTTTGAACGTAGCTTTACCTTACCAAGACTTGACCATTATGGACGCTTGTTTAGCGACTGGAGTTCACTATATCGACACAGCTAACTACGAGGCAGAGGATACAGAAGATCCTGAGTGGCGTGCCATCTACGAAAAACGCTGCAAGGAACTTGGTTTTACAGCCTACTTTGATTATTCATGGCAGTGGGCTTATCAGGAAAAATTCAAAGAAGCAGGCTTGACAGCTCTGCTTGGATCTGGTTTTGACCCAGGGGTAACCAGCGTCTTTTCAGCCTATGCTCTCAAACATTACTTTGATGAGATTCACTACATCGATATTTTAGACTGTAATGGTGGTGACCACGGTTATCCGTTTGCGACTAACTTCAACCCAGAAATAAACCTACGTGAGGTATCTGCGCCAGGTTCTTACTGGGAAGATGGAAAATGGGTCGAAGTCGAAGCTATGTCTATCAAGCGTGAGTACGATTTCCCACAAGTTGGACAGAAAGACATGTATCTCCTACACCATGAAGAAATCGAATCACTTGCCAAAAACATTCCAGGAGTTAAACGCATTCGTTTCTTTATGACTTTTGGCCAATCTTATCTAACACATATGAAATGCTTGGAAAACGTTGGTCTCCTTCGTACAGATGCTATTAACTTTAACGGCCAAGAAATCGTTCCAATCCAATTCTTGAAAGCCTTGCTTCCAGATCCAGCCAGCCTTGGCCCGCGCACTGTTGGTAAAACCAATATCGGTTGTATCTTTACAGGTGTCAAAGACGGTGTTGAAAAGACCATCTACATCTACAATGTCTGCGACCATCAGGAATGTTACGCAGAAGTTGGTTCACAAGCTATTTCTTACACAACAGGAGTTCCAGCCATGATTGGGACAAAATTAGTTATGAACGGTACTTGGAAACAACCTGGAGTTTACAACCTTGAAGAGTTAGATCCAGATCCATTCATGGAAGCTTTGAATGAGTATGGTTTGCCTTGGGTTGTGGTTGAAAATCCACAAATGGTGGACTAATGAAGCTAGAACAAGTACCAACACCAGCCTATGTCATAGACTTGGCAAAGTTAGAAGCCAACTGCCGCATTTTGCAATATGTACAAGAAGAAGCCGGTTGCAAGGTTTTGCTAGCCCAGAAGGCATATTCCCTCTACAAAACCTATCCCTTGATTAGCCAGTACCTATCTGGTACAACTGCAAGTGGTCTCTATGAAGCTAAGCTGGCTAGAGAAGAATTCTCGGGAGAAGTTCATGTCTTTGCGCCCGCTTTCAAGGATGCGGACTTGGAGGAATTGCTTGAAATTACAGACCATATTGTCTTTAATTCGGAGAGACAGTTGCGTAAACATGGTCCTCGTTGTCGAGCGGCTGGTATCAGTGTTGGTTTGCGTATCAATCCTCAGTGTTCAACTCAAGGAGATCACGCGCTCTATGACCCTTGCGCACCAGGTTCTCGTTTTGGTGTGACACTTGATAAAATCCCTAGTGATTTGTTGGATTTAGTGGACGGACTTCATTTTCACACCCTTTGCGAGCAGGGTTCAGATGATTTAGAGACAACTTTAAAAGCAGTAGAAGCGCAGTTTGGACCCTATTTGCATCAAGTTAAATGGCTTAATATGGGTGGTGGCCACCACATCACAAGAGAGGACTACGATGTGGATTTGCTGATTTCTGAAATCAAGCGTATCCGAGAAACTTACAATCTTGAAGTCTACATCGAGCCGGGTGAAGCCATTGCGCTCAATGCGGGCTATCTAGCGACTGAAGTCTTAGATATCGTTGCAAATGAGATTGAGGTTCTAGTTTTAGATGCTTCGGCAACTTGCCACATGCCAGATGTTCTTGAAATGCCTTATCGCCCACCTTTGAGAAATGGCTTTGAGGCTCAGGAAAAACCCCATACTTATAGACTTTCATCCAATACCTGTCTAACAGGGGATGTCATTGGAGATTATAGCTTTGAAAATCCAGTTGAAATTGGAGATAGACTCTATTTCGAAGATATGGCTATTTACTCATTTGTCAAAAATAATACCTTTAACGGTATTGGCTTGCCAAGTCTCTATCTTATGAACGAGCAGGGGGACTGTAGCTTAGTCAAAGCATTTGGCTATCAAGACTTTAAGGAGAGATTATCATGATGGACAGTCCAAAGAAATTAGGCTATCGAATGCCTGCAGAGTATGAACCCCATCATGGAACTCTCATGATATGGCCGACTCGACCCGGATCTTGGCCTTTTCAAGGAAAGGCTGCAAAAAAAGCATTTAGCCAGATTATCCAAACCATTGCCCAAGGGGAAACAGTCTACCTTTTGGTTGAGGAGGACTATCTATCTGAAGCACGATCCTATCTTGGAGACAATGTTGTTTATCTAGATATTCAGACAAATGATGCCTGGGCACGTGATACTGGTCCAACTATTCTCCTCAACGATCAAAGGGAAAAGTTGGCGGTAGATTGGTCTTTCAATGCCTGGGGTGGTGCTGTTGACGGTCTTTACCAAGACTATGAAGCAGATAACCAAGTAGCCAGTCGCTTTGCTGAGACGTTGGAAATGCCTGTTTATGATGCCAAACCTTTTGTACTGGAAGGTGGAGCTATTCACAGTGACGGTCAAGGAACTATTCTTGTGACTGAAAGTTGTTTACTAAGTCCTGGTCGTAATCCTCACCTGACTAAAGAGGAGATTGAAAAGAACTTACTAGAGAGCCTTGGTGCCGAAAAAGTCATTTGGTTGCCTTACGGTATTTATCAAGACGAGACAAATGAACACGTCGATAATGTTGCTGCCTTTGTTGGTCCTGCAGAGCTTGTTTTAGCTTGGACAGACGACCAAGACGATCCCCAGTATGCCATGTCTGCAGCTGATTTAGCTCTTTTAGAGAAGGAAAGGGATGCAAAAGGCCGGAGTTTCACCATCCATAAACTTCCAATCCCAGCTATTCATCAAGTAGTTACAGAGGAGGATTTGCCGGGCTATACTTATGAAGAAGGCGAAGAGGAGCGTTATGCAGGCGAACGTCTTGCAGCTTCCTATGTCAATTTCTATATTGCCAACAAGGCTGTCTTAGTGCCCCAATTTGAGGATGTAAACGACCAAGTGGCCCTAGATATTCTCAGCAAGTGTTTCCCAGACCGTAAAGTTGTCGGAATACCAGCCAGAGATATTCTGTTAGGTGGTGGCAATATCCACTGTATCACCCAACAAATCCCAGAATAGGAGAAAAAGATGAGAAATGTAAGAGTTGCAGCGATCCAGATGCAATGTGCTAAGGATGTGGCAACAAATATCCAAACAGCGGAACGCTTAGTTCGCCAAGCTGCAAAACAAGGCGCACAAATCATTCTCTTGCCTGAATTATTTGAACGTCCCTATTTCTGTCAGGAGCGTCAGTATGACTACTACCAGTATGCCCAGTCGGTGACAGAAAATACAGCCATTCAGCATTTTAAAGCGATTGCTAAGGAACTACAGGTTGTTTTACCAATCAGTTTCTATGAAAAAGATGGCAATGTCTTGTATAACTCTATTGCCGTTATTGATGCAGATGGTGAGGTTCTTGGCGTTTATCGGAAGACCCACATACCAGATGACCATTATTATCAAGAAAAGTTTTACTTTACGCCCGGTAACACTGGCTTCAAGGTCTGGGATACTCGCTACGCTAAAATTGGGATCGGTATCTGTTGGGATCAATGGTTCCCTGAAACAGCGCGCTGTCTTGCTCTGAATGGGGCTGAATTGCTCTTTTATCCAACCGCTATCGGTTCAGAGCCAATTTTGGATACAGACAGTTGTGGTCACTGGCAACGTACCATGCAAGGGCACGCAGCAGCAAATATTGTCCCAGTCATTGCAGCCAATCGTTACGGTTTGGAAGAAGTCACTCCTAGTGAGGAAAATGGTGGACAGAGTTCCAGTCTTGACTTCTACGGTTCCTCCTTTATGACGGATGAAACAGGAGCTATTCTAGAGAGAGCTGAAAGACAAGGAGAAGCTGTTCTGTTAGCAACTTATGACCTTGATAAGGGAGCAAGTGAACGCCTCAACTGGGGACTGTTTCGTGATAGAAGACCAGAAATGTACCAACGAATTACGGACTAGAAGGTAACTTTCATAATAAACTTTTGATATTCACGCCTGTCTTACAAAAATGTAAGATAGGCTTTTTAAATGTAAGATAGGTGTACGATTATACGCGGAAATGTATGCTATACTCTATGTAGATCAAAAAGAAAGAGGTTTATTATGAAAAAATGGAATGCGACACAGTTGAAGTATCTGATGGCGGCAGTAATGGTTCTAGACCATATTCCGCATATTACCGGAATCGTTTCTCCTTTGTGGGAAGGTATCTTTCACGCCTTGACCCGTTGTGTGGGAGTTTGGTTTGCCTATATGGCTATGGAAGGCTTCATCCATACTCGAAATTTGAAAAACTACCTCATCCGTCTCTGGTCTTGGGCGCTTATCATGTTTGCTGGAAATAGCCTACTCAACGCCCTATTTGCATCCAAAGGAGTAATGGTCAATAATAATATTTTCTTTACTTTGGCCATCGGTGTCACCATGCTTTGGCTTGGTTTTCCCAGCAAAGCGCTGGATAAAAAGGAGAAGTTGTGGCGTCGGATTGGGGTTGCTGGTCTCTTGATTTTCGGTTGTCTTTTTACTGAGGGTGGTATCACCATGCTGCCATTTCTCTTGATTAGTTACTCTTGCCGAAATTGTAAGGGATTGCGAAATCTCCTTTATGCTTTTCTCTGGGCCTTTCTGTTAGTGACTTCCATCCAAATATACGACACATGGTACCAAACACTGGAAATGATGCTTTTCAATTCTGACTGGCTCTTTATCACCGTATTTCCTTTTATGGCCTTGTATAATGGACAGCGAGGGAAAGAAACTAGTTGGAGTAAATTTTTCTTTTATATTTTCTACCCAGCTCATTTATGGATTATTACCCTGATTGCTTATTTGGTTAAGTAGATTCAATATTCATTAGCTCCTTCTTGCTTAAAATGCGAGAGGAGCTTTTCTGTATCTGGAATTCCCAACAAAACATGTTATAATAGTTTTAGAAAGGACGAGGTTTATGGCGAGCATACTTGTAGTTGAAGATAATAATGAAATCCAGGAAATTTTAAGAACCCTTCTTGCAGAGGAACACGAGGTGATTCAAGCATTTTCTGGGACAGAAGGTATCATGCAATTTGATAAAGGTGGCATCGATCTCGTTTTGCTAGATATCATGCTCCCTGGGAAAAATGGCGACCAAGTCTTGCAAGCTATTCGACAAACTAGTCAGACTCCGGTCATCATGCTTACTGCTTTGGGTGATAAAAAGCTCATCAGCCAATATCTCTTAGATGGTGCCAATGATTATGTAGTAAAACCTTTTGATTTGGACGAAGTCTTTGCCAGAGTCACCGTGCAATTACGCCAAAGTGGTGAACATCAGTCAGAAGATCGAAGAGAAATTGATAACCTCGTACAAAACTTTAAAAATATCCAGTTCGATGCGGATAGTTTTGAAATAAGTAGCACAACTGAAACCATTCGCCTTGCAAAGAAGGAGTGTCAGATTCTCCAAATGTTGCTCCAGCATCCTAAAAAAATCTTCACCAAAGAAGAACTCTATGAATTGATTTGGGAAGAAAGTTACCTGCCTGGAGACAATACGCTCAACACTCATCTAAGCAATCTCCGTAAAAAACTGCACCAACTAGATCCAAATCATGAGTACATCGAAACCATTTGGGGAGTTGGTGTTCGATTAAAAGGAGACAAGTAATGATTTACATTTTGATATCAATATTACTCCTCATTAACATCATTTTGGCGATTTCTTTGATTCGCTATCATATAGCAATTAGAGATTTAAGCAGACAAATAGAAGAAAAGATTCGCTCTGGTAGCATGAAGAGGATCGGGGTAAATTTCTTTTCAAAGACCATTTTGCATCTACATAACCAAATTGAGAATCTATTTCAAGAAGTGGAGCAAAACCAGCTAATCATGAAGCGTGAAAAACGCACCCTAGATATGGCAATCAGTAACATTGCTCATGATATTCGGACACCTTTGACAATCGCATCAGGATATACTCAGCAACTAATAAAACACCCCGATAATAGTTCAGAAACCTTAAATAAAATAGCCCATCATCAGGATTTGGTTTCCAAACGGTTGGAGGCTCTCCTCGAATACCGTCATTTGATGGAAGGAGCAGTCAAACCGAAACTGGAAGAACTTGATTTATCAACTTTTATAACGAAAAAGACTTTAGCTTATTACGACGTTTTTCAATCTTCACAGATTGTTCTTGATTTTAATGTTGAACCAGGATTGAAAACGACGACTGATGAGGACTTGCTTGATCGAATTATACAAAACCTCCTTGGAAATGTTCTCAAGCACGGCAAGGAGAAGGCTCGACTTTCTTTGAAGAAGGAAGACAATAGGCTTGTTTTGGAAATTGATAATCTTGTCAAAAAATCTATCAAGAATATTGACAATCTCAGCAATCGTTTTTATTCTGAAAATATGTCAGATACTGAAGAATCCTCTGGTTTAGGTCTCTATATTACCGAGGAATTAGTTCATCTTCTTGGAGCGGAAATTAAGCTAGCCACTGATGGAGAATGGTTTTCAGTCTTTATTTATCTTTAACAGAAGAAACCTCCTCTATATCCTAGAGGAGGTCCTTTTTATAAGCTTTTCTTCTTGAAAATAATCAGTCCACTGAAAGAGAAGAAAAGTATGACTGTTACGCAAACCGTGATGGTATAGAGAATAGCTTGACTATTAGTAGTCATAGCATAGGCAAAATCTAGAATTAAATATCGTAGAATTTCAATGTCTGGGAAAACAAGAATTGGAATAGAAACGACAATAGAGCTAATCAGATAACCAATAAATACGGCAAGATAAGAATGAGTTAGGTAGAGAATAAAGGAGACAATCGAAAGCCAAGCTAGAAGGCAGAGAAATTGAAGGGAAATCGTCAAGAGGAGATTAGTAACAAAACCATCAGGTATCGTACCAAGTCCATTTAGTAGAGTCGCGGGAATAAAGGCAATCACAAGACTGGTGATGAGTTGTAAGAGAGCGATACTTGCTAGTACAAAGAATTTAGCAAGGAAAAATTCTGTACGAGAAACGCCGACTGTCAAACTATTTTTATAGAGCTTGCCGATTAGATCGACCCCAAGAACTAAACATACTAGAATAATACAGAGGAAAACGAGGTTTGAGCCGTTATTTGACGCGTTGATTAGAGCTTCTATCCCATTCCAACCATGGGTAGGAGTCTCAGGTGGTGCTGTTTGAACTGACATTAGATGTCCTGTAGCGCCAATAGTAGCACCCAGTAACATAAGTACAAAGAGAATGAATTCTGTAATCCAGAATCCTTTGGAGCGGAAAAGACGGTAAAAATCTGCTTGAATAGTATGTATCATGATTTTTCTCCTATTCTACCAATTGGGTGAAGTATTCTTCTAGGTTTTGACGGGCAAAGTAAATCTCATCAATAGCAACATCGGACAAAGTTAGTTGCTTAAGAATCTGTTTGACATCTTGTTCATTACCAAAGATATGGATTTCATTGTCAGGATTGACAACCTTAAACTGGAGTTGGATTTGTTCTTTCAATACCTGACAAGCTCTTTCTTTGTCGCTTGTTTTAAGCACAATATAATCCTCACTCAGTGTTTCAAACTCAGCTTTACTGATTTCACGGATAATCTTACCTTGATCCAGAATACCAAAGCGATTAGCTAGGAGATAGAGCTCTGACAAGATATGGCTAGAGATGAGGATAGTTATGCCTTTTTCTTGATTGAGCCGCTGGATCATGAGACGAAATTCTTTGATTCCAATCGGATCGAGACCATTAATAGGTTCATCAAGAATCAGGAAGTCGGGTTTTGATAGGAGGGCAATGGCGATGCCAAGTCTTTGTTTCATTCCTAGTGAGAAATCACGAAAGACTTTTTTCCCTGTATCTGACAAGCCAACATAGTCCAAGGTCTCATGAATCACCTTATCAGCATTTGGGATATGACGAATCATACAATAATATTTCAGATTTTGATAAGCTGTTAAGTGATTATGGGCTACAGGTGATTCGATAACAGAACCAACTCGAGATAAAGCCTTGGTCCACTCATTTTCTTCTTGGCTAGAAAAGAGGGAAACTGTACCTTTGTCCGCAAACAATAATTGTGTAATGATTTTAATAAGAGTAGTTTTACCAGCTCCGTTTTTTCCGATTAGTCCATAAATATCTCCCTCTTTTATGGTTAGACTAAGATCTTGAAGAATAGCTTGGTTACCAAATTGTTTGGTCAGTCCATGAATTTCGAGTACTGTTTTCATGATTTTCTCCTTTTGATTTGTTTTACTAACTTTAGTATAAGGTATAGAAATCAAAGAAATATCAAGTAATTCTAAAGAGTTTCTAAAGTTTTGTGATTCTTAAAAAAACAAAACCCAGTTGACATTGAACTGGGCTTTTTTACTATAAGATATACTTCTCAATGGCACGCGCAACGCCGTCTTCTTCATTGCTGGTTGTAACGTCATTGGCTAAGGATTTGACATGGTCACTGGCATTTCCCATTGCAATGCCAAGCCCTGCAAACTGAAGCATTTCAATATCGTTATTGGCATCGCCCATGGCCATAATCTCTGAGGGCTCGATCTTCAAAATCTCTGCTAGTCGAGAAAGAGCAGTAGCCTTTGTCGTTCCAAGTGGCATGGCTTCATAAATAACAGGCTGCGAACGAACTCCACTGAATCGTTGGCAGAGTTCCTCAGCAAACCGTTGCTCAAAATCATCTGTTTGCTCTTTGGTTCCTAAAAACATACCTTGGAACATTCGATATTTTCCACTGGTCGCTTCCTCAAGGGAGATTTCAGTCAGGTCTGAAAAGACTAGCTTAGCATCATTTTGAACGATTTGATTAGGCTTGCCACCGAGGACAAAATAATGTTTCTCATCAAAAAGAGTTAACTGGACGTCGCTTTTTTCTGCTAAGTCATAGAGGTATTCAATGTCAGCTGGACTAAGTTCTTGCCAGTCAACTAGAGCCCAGTCACTGGTCTGGTGAGTTGAACAACCATTATTGACAATGACGTACTCATTCTGAAGGTCCAGTCCTAGTTTTTTATAGTAGGGAAGGACACCGAAAAGCGGGCGACCTGTACAGAGAACCAGTTTGACACCTTTTTCAATAGCTTGGTGAATGGCAGTAATGTGAGCTTGTGGGATTTCCTTGGCTTCATTGAGGAGGGTTCCGTCCATATCCAAGGCTAGTAGTTTAATCATAAGACTTCCTTTTCTAGGTGTTTTGCTTTTATTATAGCATATAGACTATAAAATGTCTGACAGAATTGTAACATTCGACTTTCCTTTTCTTGAAAAACAAAATAAATTCTTATATAATATGTATACTTAATATTCAAGGAGAAATAATGTCAAAGTATCAATTTAATTCAATTTACAAAAATGATGAAACAGAGTCTACAGGTCTTCTTTTCATCAAAGTCTACAACAAGTGGGAAAGCAATTTGAAAAGAGTCTTGAAATCAGTTGATCTCACTTTGCCCCAATTTATCGTTTTGACTTCGCTTTTGTTTCTGTCTAATAGAGAGGAATATGTAACGCAAGTTGATATTGCTCGCTTCACCGGTATGGATGTTATGACGGTTTCCCAGATTGTTAGACTATTAGAGAAGAAAGACTACATTAAACGTGATCAACACCCAAAGGATAGTCGGGCAAAACTGGTCTCAGTGACGAAGTCTGGCGCGGAGAAGGTCAATCTAGCTTTACCTTTAGTAGAAGGGGTTGATGAAGATTTTTTTGAAAAACTTTCTAACGATAGAGAAAGTTTTAATCGCATGTTAGTAGAGTTGGAGGGTAAAAATGCCTAGATATTGGGTCGGAGTTGTTTCGAAGAACCATGTTTTAAGAGGAGTTGAAGGGAATTTTTGTCAGGTCTGTCATGGAAAGGGTGGCCCCTTAAACCGTATGAAAAAAGGTGACTATCTTTTATACTATAGTCCAAAATACGATATGAACGGTCAAGATAAGTTACAGGCTTTTGTGGCCGTAGGTAAAATTACAGATGACAAAGCTTATCAAGTAGAGCAGTTTGAAGGATTTTTTCCCTTTAGACGAAATGTCGAGTATTATCAACCAGTCAAAGATTGTTCCATAGAAATAGCCAGACGACATCCTGAATGGAAAGACTATACTTCTCGACTTCGTTATGGACATTTTGAAGTTTCCAAAGACTTTTTCCTCTATATCTTTCAGCATATGAAAGTGGATGATGAAGCATGATTGATTTGCTAATTAAATGATTGTCAACTAGAATTTTGGATTTGGACTGTGAAGCGAACTTTGCTATAATAGAGTAAGAAACTTTGATAAAGCAAACGAGGCTGAGATGAAATTACTTTATACTGATATTCGGACTTCTTTGACTGAAATTTTAACGAGAGAGGCAGAAGAGCTAGTTGCTGCAGGCAAGCGGGTTTTCTACATCGCCCCCAACTCTCTTTCATTTGAAAAGGAACGCGCCGTGCTGGAATGCTTGTCCCAGCAGGCTTCTTTTGCGATTACCGTCACGCGTTTCGCTCAAATGGCTCGTTACCTGGTTTTAAATGATTTGCCTGCTAAGACCAGTCTTGATGACATCGGGCTTGGGATGGCTTTTTATAAGTGCCTTGCGGAACTTGATCCCAAAGAGTTACGTGTTTATGGTGCGATTAAGCAGGATCCTCAATTTATCCAGCAGTTGGTTGAACTTTATCATGAGATGACGACTGCTCAGATGAGCTTTTTGGACTTGGAAAGTTTGACGGATGAGGATAAGCGAGCAGACTTACTCTTGATTTTTGAGAAAGTAACAGCCTATCTCAATCAAGGTCAGTTGACTCAGGGGAGTCAGTTGTCTCAATTGATTGAGGCTATTGAGAATGACAAGGTAAGTAGTGATTTTAGTCAGATTGCCTTGGTTATTGATGGCTTTACCCGTTTTTCTGCCGAGGAAGAGCGTGTAGTGGATCTACTCCATCGCAAAGGTGTCGAGATTGTCATTGGGGCTTATGCAAGCAAGAAAGCCTATATCAGTCCGTTCACTGAAGGGAATCTCTATCAAGCCAGTGTGGAATTTCTTCATCATTTGGGGGCAAAATACCAAACACCTGCTCAGGATCGTTCTCAGACTCATGAGAAGATGGATAGTTTTTACAAGGCCTCTCGTTTGCTGGAGTCTTCTTATGATTTTTCAGAACTCGCTTTAGATGTCGATGAGAAGGACCGAGAAAACCTGCAAATCTGGTCCTGCTTGACGCAAAAAGAGGAGTTGGAGTTAGTAGCGCGTAGCATTCGTCAGAAATTACATGACCATCCAGAACTGAGTTACAAGAATTTCCGTATTCTCTTGGGTGATGTGGCTTCTTACCAGCTATCGTTGAAAACCATTTTTGACCAGTACCAGATTCCTTTCTATCTAGGTAGAAGTGAATCCATGGCCCACCACCCTTTGACTCAGTATGTCGAATCTATTTTGCGTTTGAAACGTTACCGTTTCCGTCAGGAGGATTTGATTAATCTTCTCAGAACTGGTCTGTATACTGACCTTAGTCAGGCTGATATTGATGCTTTTGAGCAATATCTCCGCTATCTTGGCATCAATGGCTTGCCATCTTTTCAGCAGACCTTTACCAAATCCCACCATGGAAAATTTGATTTAGAGCGTTTAAATTCTCTTCGTCTGCGCGTTTTGGCGCCACTTGAAACCTTATTTGCCAGTCGGAAGCAAAAGACTGAAAATCTCTTACAAAAGTGGAATACTTTTCTAAAAAATGCTGCTTTAAGCAAGCAGATGCAAGACTTGACAGCTACCATGGAAGCTCTTGAACAGGAAAGACAAGCCGAAGTTTGGAAGGCTTTCTGCCATGTTTTAGAACAATTTGCGACAGTTTTTGCTGGTTCACAGGTTAGTTTAGAGGATTTCCTAGCCTTGCTCCATTCTGGGATGAGTTTGTCCCAGTATCGCACCATTCCAGCAACAGTGGACACCGTTCTGGTGCAGAGTTATGATTTGATTGCCCCTATGACCGCTAACTTTGTCTACGCCATTGGGCTGACTCAGGATCATTTACCAAAAATCGCGCAAAATACCAGTCTTTTGACAGATGAAGAACGACAAAGCCTAAACCAAGCTACTGAAGAGGGAGCGCAATTACTGATTGCAAGTAGTGAAAACCTCAAGAAAAATCGCTATACCATGCTTTCTTTAGTCAATGCTGCTCGTAAGCAGTTGGTGTTATCCGCTCCAAGTCTCCTCAATGAAAATGAGAGCAAGGAATCGGCCTATCTTCAAGAGCTAGTCCATTTTGGATTTAGCCGGATAGAGAAGAAGATTCATCAAAAAAGTCTGTCTAAGGATGATATGGGTTCTTATCACAGTCTCTTGTCTAGTCTCGTTGCCTATCACCAGCAGTATGAGACGAGTGATACTGAGCAAGATGTGACCTTTGTCAAGGTTCTAGCGCGTGTCATGGGGAAAAAACTTGATCAGAAAGGTCTTACAAATCCTGCACTCCCAACTAGCCCAAGCAGCAAGCCATTAGAGAAAGAGACCTTGCAGGCTCTATACCCTGCTGACAAAGAGTTTTACCTGTCTACGTCTGGTTTGACAGAGTTTTACCGCAATGAATACAGTTATTTCCTCCGTTATGTCTTAGGTTTGCAGGAAGAAGTGCGCCTGCGTCCAGATGCTCGCAGTCATGGGAATTTCTTGCATCGTATTTTTGAACGTGCCTTGAAACTACCTGCTGAAAATCCGTTTGACCAACGTCTGGAGCAAGCTATCAAGGAAACCAGCCAAGAACGCGAATTTGAAGCTATTTATCAAGAAAGTTTGGAAGCCCAATTTACCAAGGAAGTTCTTCTTGATGTTGCGCGAACTACGGGCCACATCCTTCGTCATAATCCAGCCATTGAAACCATCCAAGAGGAAGCAACATTTGGTGGCAAGGATCAGTCCTTTATTCAGTTGGATAATGGACGTAATGTTTTTGTGCGAGGCAAGGTTGACCGCATTGACCGTTTGAAAGCTAATGGAGCGCTAGGAGTGGTGGACTACAAGTCTAGTTTGACTCAGTTCCAGTTTCCGAATTTCTTTAATGGTTTAAATTCCCAACTGCCAACCTATCTAGCTGCCTTAAAAAGAGAAGAGGAGCAGAACTTTTTCGGCGCTATGTACTTGGAAATGGCTGAACCTGTCCAATCTCTCTTGACCGTTAAAAGTCTGGCAGGAGCAGTAGCAGAAGCCAGCAAATCTATGAAATACCAGGGACTCTTTTTAGAAAAAGAAAGCAGTTATTTAGGCGATTTTTACAATAAAAACAAGGCCAATCAGCTGACAGACGAGGAATTCCAGCTCTTACTAGACTATAATGCCCATCTTTACAAGAAGGCAGCTGAAAAGATCCTTGAAGGCCAGTTCGCCATCAATCCATACACAGAGAACGGCAGAAACATTGCGCCGTACGTCCAGCAACACCAAGCCATCACTGGTTTTGAAGCCAATTACCACTTGGGACAAGCCCGTTTCCTAGAAAAGTTAGAAGTAGCTGATGGCAAGCGCCTAGTCGGAGAAAAGCTCAAGCAAGCTTGGTTTGAAAAAATGAGAGAGGAGTTGAATCGATGAAGCCCATTTCCTTTTTAACTGAGGAAGAAATTCAAAAACTGCAAGAAGCAGAAGCGAGTTCAAGCAAGGAACAGAAGAAAACTGCCGAGCAAATCGAAGCGATTTATACGGCAGGGCAAAATATCCTAGTTTCAGCGTCTGCTGGTTCAGGGAAGACCTTCGTCATGGCCGAGCGTATTCTTGACCAGTTAGCACGTGGCGTGGAAATCAGTCAACTCTTTATCTCAACCTTTACCGTTAAAGCAGCTACAGAACTCAAGGAACGTTTGGAGAAAAAAATCGGCCAACAAATCCAAGAAACTGATGATGTTGATCTCAAACAACACTTGGGACGCCAGTTGGCAGACCTGCCAAACGCTGCCATCGGAACCATGGACTCCTTCACACAAAAATTCCTTGGCAAACATGGCTATTTGATTGATATCGCACCGAACTTCCGTATTTTGCAAAATGAAAGCGAACAGTTACTCTTAAAAAACGAAGTTTTTCATCAGGTGTTTGAAGTCCATTACCAAGGTGAAAATAAAGAGAACTTTAGTCGTTTGGTGAAGAACTTTGCTGGGCGTGGCAAGGATGAACGTGGTCTGCGTCAGCAAGTCTACAAAATCTATGATTTCCTCCAATCCACCAGCAGTCCACAAAAATGGTTGAACGAGTCTTTTCTCAAAGGGTTTGAAGAAGTTGACTTTGTAATTGAAAAAGACAAATTAACTGAGCAAATCAAACAGGCGCTCTGGGATTTGGAAAGTTTCCTCCGTTATCATCTGGATAATGATGCAAAGGAGTTTCCAAAAGCTACCTATTTAGAAGCTGTTCAAGATGTTCTGGATCAAATTGCCTCCTTAAACCAAGAGTCCGATAGCAAGGCTTATCATGCAGTGCTTACGCGTGTTGTCGCCATCTCGAAAGAAAAGAATGGTCGCGCTCTAGCAAATTCTAGTCGTAAAGCTGATTTGAAGCCACTGTCTGATGCCTACAACGAAGAAAGAAAGGCCCAGTTTGCTAAACTAGGACAACTGTCCGACCAGATAACCATTCTCGACTATCAAGAGCGTTATCATGGAGACACCTGGGATCTAGCTAAGACCTTCAAAAACTTTATGAGTGATTTTGTGGAGGCTTATCGAGAACGTAAACGCCAGGAAAATGCCTTTGAATTTGCTGATATCAGCCATTTCACCATTGAAATTTTAGAGAATTTTCCGCAAGTTCGTGAGGCTTATCAGGAGCGCTTCCACGAAGTCATGGTCGATGAGTATCAGGATACCAACCATATTCAAGAACGAATGTTGGAATTTCTGTCGAATGATCACAATCGCTTTATGGTTGGAGATATCAAGCAGTCCATCTACCGTTTCCGTCAGGCAGATCCGCAGATTTTCAATGAAAAATTTCAACGCTATGCACAAAATCCTAAAGAAGGCAAGTTGATTCTCCTCAAGGAAAATTTTCGTAGTAATTCGGAAGTGCTATCTGCAACCAACGATGTCTTTGAACGACTCATGGACCAAGAGCTCGGCGAAATCAACTATGACAGCATGCACCAGCTTGTTTTTGCCAATACCAAACTAACGCCTAATCTTGAGAACAAGGCAGAATTTCTCCTCTACGATAAGGACGACAGTGGACAAGAGGAGGAAGAGAGCCAAACAGAAATAAAACTCACAGGAGAAATGCGCCTAGTCATCAAGGAAATCTTGAAACTCCATCAGGAAAAAGGTGTTGCCTTCAAAGAAATTGCCCTTTTGACTTCCAGTCGTAGTCGAAACGACCAGATTCTCCTAGCCTTGTCTGAGTACGGAATTCCTGTAAAAACAGACGGAGAACAAAATAATTACCTCCAATCCCTAGAAGTGCAAGTCATGCTAGACACTCTTCGTGTCATCCACAATCCCCTCCAAGACTATGCCTTGGTTGCCCTTATGAAGTCTCCAATGTTTGATTTTGATGAAGACGAGCTGGCACGTTTATCCCTTCAGAAAGCAGAAGATAAAATCCAAGAAAATCTCTATGAAAAACTGCTCAATGCTCAAAAACAGGCAACAAGTCAGAAAAACTTGATTTATACAGCTCTAGCTGAAAAACTCAATCAATTCATGGATATTTTGAATTATTGGCGCTTATATGCCAAAACCCACTCTCTCTATGACTTGATTTGGAAGATTTACAACGATCGTTTTTACTATGATTATGTTGGAGCCTTTCCTAACGGTCCTGCCAGACAAGCTAATCTCTATGCCTTAGCGCTTCGTGCAGACCAGTTTGAAAAGAGTAATTTCAAAGGCTTGTCTCGTTTTATTCGTATGATTGATCAGGTTTTGGAAGCACAGCATGATCTCGCAAGCGTAGCCGTCGCTCCGCCTAAGGATGCGGTAGAACTTATGACCATTCACAAGAGTAAAGGGCTGGAGTTTCCTTATGTCTTTATCCTCAATATGGATCAGGACTTCAATAAGCAAGACTCAATGTCAGACGTTATTCTCAGTCGTCAAAATGGGCTTGGTGTCAAATACATTGCCAAGGTGGAAACAGGAGCAGTGGAAGCACACTATCCTAAAACCATCAAACTCTCCATTCCTAGTCTAACTTATATCCAGAATGAGAAAGAACTGCAACTGGCTAGCTATTCAGAGCAGATGCGTTTGCTGTATGTTGCCATGACACGGGCTGAGAAAAAGCTCTATCTTGTCGGTAAGGGTTCTCGTGAAAAGCTGGAAGCCAAGGAATATCCAGCTGCTGAAAACGGAAAACTAGATAAACATACTAGACTGCAAGCCAAGAATTTCCAGGATTGGGTTTGGGCTATCCCTAAAGTATTTTCCAAAGACAATCTAAACTTTAGCTATTGTTTTCTTGGTGAAGACCAGTTGACTAGAGAAGCTATCGGAGAGTTGGAAAACAAGAGTCCTCTACAAGATAGTTCTCAAGCAGACAATCGTCAGTCTGAAACGATTAAAGAAGCCCTTGAAATGCTGAAAGAGGTGGAAGTTTATAATAGTCTTCACCGCGCAGCCATTGAACTGCCAAGTGTTCAAACCCCAAGCCAAATCAAGAAATTCTACGAACCTGTTATGGATATGGAAGGGGTAGAAATTGCAAACCAAACTCAATCACCAGAGAAGCCAATTAGTTTTGATTTACCAGATTTTTCAACTAAAGAAAAGGTAACTGGAGCAGAAATTGGTAGTGCCACTCACGAACTCATGCAGAGAATTGACCTTAATCAGCAACCAACACTTACTAGCCTGACAGAAACTCTCAAACAAGTTCAGACTAGCCCAGCAGTCAGAGACAAGATCAATCTTTCCAAAATACTTGCTTTCTTTGACACAGCACTTGGTCAGGAAATTCTTGCCAATACAGACCATCTCTACCGCGAGCAACCTTTCTCCATGCTTAAACGAGACCAAAAGAGTCAGGAAGACTTCGTTGTTCGTGGGATCTTGGATGGCTATCTGCTTTATGGGGATCGTATCGTTCTTTTCGACTATAAGACAGACCGTTACGATGAACCAAGTCAACTCATAGACCGCTATCGCGGTCAGTTAGCCCTATATGGAGAGGCTTTATCTAGAGCCTATTCGATTGAAAACATAGAAAAATACTTGATTTTGCTCGGTAAAGACGAGGTTCAAGTTGTAAAAGTATAATTTATACTCTTCGAAAATCTCTTCAAACCACGTCAGCTTCACCTTGCCGTACTCAAGTACAGCCTGCGGCTAGCTTCCTAGTTTACTCTTTGATTTTCATTGAGTATTAGAAAGGAAACCTCATGCCACTTCCAGTTAGAAAATCTCTGCACGATGCGGTTTTACAGGCGTCAAAAGCCGATACTTGGGATCAAGCTACCAAGGAATGGAATGAAGTTTCCTTGATTTTTAATGGTATTGGGCGTAGTAATTGTATCTGTGGA
This sequence comes from Streptococcus mitis ATCC 6249, assembly GCF_000146585.1. GTDB lineage: Bacteria > Bacillota > Bacilli > Lactobacillales > Streptococcaceae > Streptococcus > Streptococcus mitis_AZ. Next base: position 1,120,518 of record NZ_GL397179.1, read on the forward strand.
AATGCCATAAAATACTCTTACGAACTCTTTAATACTGTTACAGGCCAACGCCTCTTTCCGATTGGCAGCGATTGTGTTCGCCATTTTCATCGTATTAGCCTCGACCAGCAACTAGAAGTGGAAGAAAAACTACTCAGAAAAGTTGAAAACCTAATCAGAAAGGCTCAGAAAAAGGGAAAAATCAAGGTAAATAAAAGCGATTTTGACGAACGACTTTTAAAATGGTTTTGGGAAAAAGGTGTTTTCAAAGCCAATCGTGGCAATCAATTTGCACCTGAGAAAGATTACCAGCTTTTCCTAGAAGTTTTTCAAGGTGGAAGTTGGACCAAGGCGGAACCTAAAAAGAAGGCGCGTATGGAAGAAGTGCTGGAAAAGTGTATCAAACCATTTCTACTTGGAAAGTCTGATGACCAACTCTACCTTGTCAAGCTAGGTAAGGAGAAAATAGACTACGAGCAGCATTTACGAATTCAGGCAGAGAAAGAACGTAAGAAAAGAGATAAAATCGCCAAGCAATACGCAGATAATCTCATCCTCGCCATGGGACCCGCTGAACGCGCCTATCAAGATTACTTTGGCTTTACAGAAACTCTCACACAAGAAGAACGAAAATGGGAAAAAATTCTTTTTGGAAAGAATAGAGAAGAACGAGCTCTCAAGGCAAAGCAAAATCAAAAAGAGCTTGAAAAAGAGCAACGAATTACGAACCAAGATCCTATTGAACGAAAGCAAAAACAAATTTTGCTAATAAATTCTTATTTTCGTGATTTGCCTGATGAAAAAGCCAGATTTGCTCGACTCTTATTAGAATTTCGAAAAAGTGGAGAAGTAGCCTTTTCAGATGATTACTTATCTGAGCATCTCATCGATTTTTTCTACAAGATGAAAGCCTTTGAATTTGAGATTGCTCCGGAACAAGCTGCTGAATTTTTAAAGAAATGTTTAAGAGCTGATTATTTATCCCCAGCGCAAATTTTCTGGAGTGAAACTATTGTCACAAATTGTATCAGCCCTTTTCTCTCAAGAATACTCTTATAAGAAAAATACCTATCGTCAATATGACTTGATAGGTATTTTTCTCGTACTTTGATATAACAATACATTATTTATGCAAACATTTTTACTATATATACTCATTTTTGTAGACAAAAGCCTATGCAAAGAGGGAACATTTATGATAGAATAGATGGTAAGAAAGAAAACGTTTTTATCACGTTTTTTTTAGTCGGAAGGGGAATTATTATGGCTACTATTCAATGGTTTCCGGGCCACATGTCAAAGGCTCGGCGACAAGTTCAGGAGAATTTAAAATTTGTTGATTTTGTGACGATTTTGGTGGATGCTCGCCTACCTTTATCTAGTCAAAATCCTATGTTAAACAAGATTGTGGGTGATAAACCCAAACTCTTGATTTTAAATAAGGCTGATCTGGCTGATCCAGTAATGACAAAAGAATGGCGTCAGTACTTTGAATCACAAGGGATTCAAACTCTGGCCATCAACTCCAAAGAGCATGTTACCGTAAAAGTTGTGACAGATGCAGCGAAAAAGCTTATGGCTGATAAAATTGCGCGCCAAAAAGAACGCGGTATAAAAATTGAAACTTTGCGTACCATGATTATCGGAATTCCAAATGCTGGCAAATCAACCCTCATGAACCGTTTGGCTGGGAAAAAGATTGCGGTGGTCGGCAATAAACCAGGTGTTACCAAGGGGCAACAATGGCTCAAAACCAATAAAGACCTTGAAATCCTAGACACACCAGGGATTCTTTGGCCTAAGTTTGAAGATGATGCTGTCGCACTGAAACTAGCCCTAACTGGAGCTATTAAAGACCAGTTGCTTCCAATGGATGAAGTCACCATTTTTGGTCTCAATTATTTCAAAAAACATTATCCAGATAAGCTAGCTGAACGCTTCAAACAAATGAAAATTGAAGAAGATGCTCCTGTTATCATCATGGATATGACACGTGCTCTCGGTTTCCGAGACGACTACGACCGTTTTTACAGCCTCTTCGTGAAGGAAGTTCGTGATGGAAAACTCGGTAACTACACCTTAGATACATTGGACGACATCGATGACGACTATTAAAGAAATCAAAGAACTTCTTGCTACGGTCAAAGACTTAGACAATCCCCTTTTTCTTGAACTGGAAAAAGATAGCCGAACTGGAGTTCAAAAGGAAATCAGCAAGCGGAAAAGAGTCATTCAGGCTGAACTTGAGGAAAATCTTCGTCTAGAAAACATGCTTTCCTATGAAAAAGAACTTTATAAGCGAGGATTGACTCTAATTGCAGGTGTTGACGAGGTTGGCCGTGGTCCTCTGGCTGGACCTGTAGTCGCTGCAGCCGTTATCTTGCCAAAAAATTGTAAGATTAGAGGCCTCAACGATAGCAAAAAAATCCCTAAAAAGAAACATCTGGAAATTTATCAAGCTGTTCAAGACCAAGCCTTGGCAATCGGGATTGGTATCATGGATAATCAAGTCATTGACCAAGTCAATATCTATGAAGCAACCAAACTAGCCATGAAGGAAGCAATATCCCAGTTAACCCCACAACCTGAGCATCTCTTGATTGATGCCATGAAACTGGATTTGTCTATTTACCAAACAGCCATTATCAAGGGAGATGCTAACTCCCTTTCTATCGCAGCTGCATCTATAGTAGCCAAGGTGACACGGGATGAATTGATGATGGAATACGATCAGCAATATCCTGGCTATGATTTCACGGCTAATGCAGGTTATGGAACAGCAAAACACCTAGAAGGACTAGAAAAACTAGGTGTCACCCCAATTCACCGAACCAGTTTTGAACCAGTCAAAACACTGGTTTCAACTAAGAAAGACAAGTAAGAGGAAATGATTATGGAGGAACAGTCAGAAACACTCAGTTCCAAGAAAGAATTTGCCTTTGCCTCAAGCACCATATTATCCCAAGTTGGCCGAGGAATTATTGTTGGTCTCGTCGTCGGGCTAATCGTCGGATCCTTTCGTTTCTTAATCGAAAAGGGTTTCCATCTGATACAAGGGCTCTATCAAGATCAAGCGCACCTAGTGCGCAATCTTTTTCTCATTGGTCTATTTTATGTAATCGTTTGCTGGCTCAGTGCGAAACTAACTCGGTCAGAAAAAGATATCAAGGGTTCAGGAATTCCTCAAGTCGAAGCCGAACTAAAGGGACTGATGACTCTTAACTGGTGGAGTGTCCTCTGGAAGAAATATGTATTAGGTATTCTTGCTATTGCCAGTGGCCTTATGCTAGGTCGAGAAGGGCCAAGTATTCAACTTGGAGCGGTCGGTGGTAAAGGTATAGCCAAGTGGCTCAAATCTAGCCCAGTAGAGGAACGTTCCCTGATTGCCAGTGGAGCTGCTGCAGGTTTAGCAGCAGCATTTAATGCACCGATTGCAGGTCTCCTCTTTGTTGTAGAAGAAGTCTATCACCATTTTTCACGCTTTTTCTGGGTCTCGACTCTAGCAGCCAGCATCGTAGCAAACTTTGTCTCATTACTCATATTTGGTCTAACACCCGTACTGGATATGCCAGACAACATTCCTCTCATGAACCTAGACCAGTATTGGATTTACCTCCTTATGGGAGTTTTTCTCGGGCTTTCTGGTTTTCTCTATGAGAAGGCTGTACTCAATGTAGGTCGAATTTATGACTGGATTGGTCAAAAAATCCATTTGGATAAAGCTTATTATCCAATCCTGGCCTTTATCCTTATCATACCAGTCGGGATTTTCTTGCCACAAATCCTTGGTGGTGGAAATCAGGTCGTTCTTTCTTTGACTGAGCAAGATTTTAATTTTCAGGTTCTATTAGCTTACTTTTTTATTCGCTTTGTTTGGAGCATGATTAGTTATGGAAGTGGCCTCCCAGGAGGAATTTTCCTACCAATTTTGGCGCTTGGTTCCTTACTTGGTGCCCTAGTCGGTGTCATTTGTGTCAATCTTGGGCTTGTCAGTCAGGAGCAGTTTCCTATATTTGTCATTCTGGGAATGAGTGGCTACTTTGGGGCAATTTCCAAGGCTCCCTTAACTGCCATGATCCTCGTAACTGAGATGGTTGGAGATATTCGTAACCTCATGCCACTGGGCTTAGTGACTTTGGTCGCCTACATCGTCATGGATCTGCTCAAGGGAGCACCAGTCTATGAGGCCATGCTAGAAAAAATGCTACCAGAAGAAGCGACAGATGAAGGAGAAGTCACCCTCATTGAAATCCCTGTATCAGATAAAATAGCAGGAAAACAGGTTCACGAGCTTAACCTGCCACATAACGTACTCATCACCACCCAAGTCCATAATGGCAAGAGCCAAACAGTTAACGGCTCAACTAGAATGTATCTGGGTGATATGATTCACCTAGTGATCCCAAAAAGTGAAATTGGAAAAGTCAAAGATTTGTTGTTGTAGGTTTTTTACATAATTTATTTTACGTAAAATATTATTGAAAGGATTCTCTATGAAAAGAAATAAGGCAATTGCGGTATATTTGCTAGGCACATTTAGCCAAATTGTATCAGTTTGTCTCCTTTTCTTTCTCTTGAATCATTTTTCTGTTCAGTCCAATCTATTAACTATTTTAGGAATCATTCTAGGTGGGATTTCTTCAGCGCTTTGGGGAATAATTGTTGCAAATCACTATTTTCATATTCCTTTTAAGAGGATCGTTAACGATTTTTTGAACATTCATACCAGTTATAAACACTATTTATTATCTTTTTTCCTTATTATCCTTGATTTTTCTTTTCTAATGTTTGGTGGGAAAATGATAGAATTTAGCTGGTATCTCCCATTTTTGATGTTCTTCAAATTTATTGTCTTTGGTGGTATAGAAGAGATTGGATGGCGATATGCTTTTCAACCAATTTTACAAGAAAAGCTACCGTATTTTCACTCAACAATCCTAACCTTTTTCAGCTGGGCGATTTGGCATCTGTTGTTCTTTTACATAGATGGCTCCCTAGCAACTCTGCAAATTCTACCGTTTTTATTTGGATTGCTGACGAATTCTTTCATACTCTCAGCTCTTTATATCAAAACAAAGAATCTCTGGATTTGCGTTATGACACATTCAATCATTAACGTCTTGTCTCAGCTAACCATAGACACTGATCAATACGAAACCTACCTGATTAGAATCTTCGTCATCTTGGTATCCTGCTATATGGTTGTACATAAAAAAGATGTGCATAGTCGGTAGCTGATTTTGTTGGAAACAGTATTATTCTTTGGAAAAGTTATTTGCTAAGGAGGACATACATCATAATGAAAATACTCGATGTTTTATATAATTTTTATGGTGATTTTGATTTCATTGAAGAAAAATACAATGAAAAATACGAAGGTATTCTGATCAATATAAAGGAAGAGCAAGGGTATAAAAGATGCCGCTTGGCAAAAAGAACACCAAAAAAAGAAGGATATTTTACAGTTTTTTGGAAAAAAGACCAAAACAACAAGAACATTCCTTATACCAATGAGGACTTAGGGAATGAACTTATAATCGTTATCATTGATAATGATAAGAGGGGACTATTCATTATTCCAAACGAGGTGGCTATTCGTAAAAACATTCTGTCGACAAAAGATAGCAATGGAAAAATGTCTATGCGATTTTATCCTCCTTGGTGCTCAAATTTAAATACAACAGCTCAAGCAACACAAAAATGGCAATTGCAATATTTTAGAGAAATTAAAATATAAACATATTGCCGGATTAGATACACACAAAAGACCTGTTTCTTATGATTGTGGAACCAGGTCTTTGTTTTTTCTAGAATCCATCAAACACTTATACCATCTTTCCGAAAAACTATAATTTTCTTGAAAAATATATAAGTCTATGCTATACTACTAGTAGACTAATTTATGGAGAAAATCATGAAACGTGAGATTTTGCTAGAACGAATCGACAAACTAAAACGAATCATGCCCTGGTATGTTCTGGAATACTACCAATCTAAGCTTGCTGTTCCATACAGTTTTACAACCTTGTACGAATACCTCAAGGAATATGACCGATTTTTCAGCTGGGTTTTAGAGTCTGGGATTTCAAATGCTGATAAAATGGCTGATATTCCTTTATCGGTCTTGGAAAACATGTCTAAGAAAGACATGGAATCCTTTATTCTTTATCTACGAGAACGACCTTTGCTGAATGCTAATACAACCAAACAAGGCGTTTCACAGACAACTATCAATCGGACCTTGTCAGCACTTTCCAGTCTTTACAAATATTTAACTGAGGAAGTTGAAAACGACCAAGGAGAGCCCTATTTCTATCGTAATGTAATGAAGAAAGTTTCAACAAAGAAAAAGAAAGAAACTCTTGCTGCCAGAGCTGAAAACATCAAGCAAAAACTCTTTCTAGGTGATGAAACAGAAGGTTTTCTAACCTATATCGACCAAGAGTACCCACAACAGCTCTCCAACCGAGCTCTATCTTCCTTTAATAAGAACAAGGAGCGAGATTTGGCCATTATTGCCCTTCTCTTGGCCTCAGGTGTCCGCTTATCTGAAGCTGTTAATCTGGATCTAAGAGATCTCAATCTCAAAATGATGGTTATCGATGTCACTCGAAAAGGTGGTAAACGAGACTCGGTCAATGTCGCAGCCTTTGCTAAGCCATACCTAGAGAATTATCTCGCCATTCGTAATCAACGCTATAAGACGGAAAAAACAGATACAGCCCTTTTTTTGACTCTCTACAGAGGAGTTCCTAATCGTATCGATGCTTCCAGCGTTGAGAAAATGGTTGCTAAGTATTCTGAGGACTTCAAAGTCCGTGTAACTCCCCACAAACTACGCCATACCCTAGCAACTAGGCTCTATGATGCAACTAAATCGCAAGTTTTGGTCAGCCACCAATTAGGACATGCCAGCACACAAGTCACTGACCTCTATACACATATCGTCAATGATGAACAAAAGAATGCTTTGGACAGCTTATGATTGATACGTAATAATAATTATGTAAAACAAATCTAAAAAAAGTTGCTAAAATATGCAACTTCTTTTTTCTTTTTATCCTACCACTGCTTCAGCAATTTCTTCACGGCTGATACCAGCAAAGTAGCGTGTAATATCAATGCTTTCTAGCGCCTTAAGGACATCTTCGCGTTCGTATTTCACTCCACGAAGGACATCTTCTACAGCTGCAACATCTTCGATACCAAAGAAATCCCCATAAATCTTGATGTCTTGGATTTTTGATTCGAGAACATTAGCAAAGACTTCCACCTTACCACTAGTGAATTTTGTTCCACGACGGACGTTAAATTCAGGTGATTTACCGTAGTTCCAGTCCCAAGTACCGAACTTAGTATCCTTGATTCGATTGATTTCAGCCAATTCTTCCTCAGAAAAAACGTATTCTGTCATCTCTGGATACTCTTTTTTCATGTATTCCAAGAGTAAGTCACGGAATTCTTCGACTGTGATTTTTTCTGTTAATTCATTGATAATATTGGTTACACGAGCACGAACAGATTTCACACCTTTTGATTCAAATTTATCCTTTGAAACCTTAAGGGCATTTGCGAGGACTGACAAATCAACGTCAAAGAGCAAGCAACCGTGGTGCATGATACGGCCGTTGATATAGGCTTGGGCATTGCCACAGAACTTCTTACCATCAATTTCAAGGTCATTACGACCTGTAAATTCAGCTTTAACCCCAAGTTGAGCCAAAGTATTGATAACCGGAGTTGAGAAGCTCTTGAAGTCAAAAGCCTTGTTTTCATCTTCCTTTGAGATAATCGTGTAGTTGAGATTATTTAAATCGTGGTAAACAGCTCCACCACCACTGATACGGCGGACTACCTCAATGCCATTTTCGCGAACATAATCACGGTTGATTTCTTCGATAGTGTTCTGGTGACGACCAACAATGATAGATGGCTTGTTAATCCAAAGTAGGAAGATTTGATCCTCATCCAAAAGGTGTTTAAAGGCATATTCTTCCAAGGCGATATTAAAGGCAGTGTCGTTTGAATGATTGATAATATATTTCATAGTATTTCCAAAAATTTAGTTTTTAAATTCTGTTCATAGCAATCCAATTTTCTAAAGTGGTAAAAAGAAATGTAACGTGTTATCGTTACATTTCTCGGAAAAATTGAGACAAGAGGCTCAATTTTTAGGCATGGAACTCTAATAGAGGTCGCTGCCGTCCGTACTACTTTAAGAAAATTTAGTTGAAAATCTTATTTATTTTTTCTTAGGTGAATGGATAGCCATTCCTAGAACATCTGCAAATGCTTCGTACATCACTTCAGAGTATGTTGGATGTCCGTGGATGGTCTTCAGCATTTCCTCAACAGTGATTTCCATTTCGATAATGCTTGACGCTTCGTTGATCAATTCTGCAGCTGCAGGACCGATGATATGAACACCAAGGATTTCTCCGTATTTCTTATCTGCAATGACTTTTACGAAACCTTGAGCCGCATCAGAAGCAATAGCACGTCCATTAGCCGCAAAGTTGAATTTACCGATGGCAACATCGTATTTCTCACGAGCCTGCTCTTCAGTCAGACCTACTGCTGCTACTTCAGGAAGAGTGTAGATGGCTGCAGGAGTCAAGTTGAGTTTTGCTACGACGTGATTTCCTTTAAGCGCATTTTCAGCGGCAACTTCACCCATACGGAAGGCTGCGTGAGCCAACATCTTGGTACCATTGATATCACCTGGTGCATAGATACCTGGAACAGAAGTTTCCATGTATTCGTTGACCTTGATACGTCCACGATCCAATTCAAACTCAACATCGCCAATTCCTTCGAGGTCTGGCACACGACCAATTGAAAGGAGCGCTTTGCTTGCGATGATATCATCTTTTCCTTCAACTTTAATACGAAGTTGACCATTTTCCTCGACGATTTCTTGCAGTTTAGTACCAGTCAAGATGGTCATTCCTTTACGCTCAAGGATCAAGCGAAGGTTCTTAGAAACTTCCGCATCCATAGCTGGAACGATACGGTCCATCATTTCGATAACAGTCACTTTTGAGCCAAATGTCATGAAGGCTTGACCAAGTTCGATACCGACAACACCACCACCGATGATAACAAGGCTTTCTGGAACTTCGTTCATTTCAAGAATGTCGTCACTTGTCATCACGAGTGAAGATTCCATACCAGGAACATTGATCTTGCTGACTTTTGAACCACCAGCAAGGATGATTTTCTTGGTTTCAAGCAATTCTGAACCATTAACTAAGACATTCTTGTCTTTAGTGATGGTACCAATTCCTTTATGAACAGTAACTCCGTAGCTACGAAGAAGACCTGCAACTCCACCAACCAAAGTATTAACAACCTTAGACTTGGTTTCAAGGAGTTTGTCCATATCTACAGTGAAGTTTGGATTTTCGATGACGATACCACGGTTTGCTGCGTGACCGATGTTTTCGATGATCTCAGCATTGTGAAGGTAGGTCTTAGTTGGGATACATCCACGGTTCAAGCACGTTCCACCGAGTTCAGATTTCTCAACAAGGGCAACCTTCCCACCGAGTTGGGCAGCTTTAATGGCTGCTACATATCCAGCAGGACCTCCACCAATCACAACGATATCAAAGGCATCATCGCTCTTACCGTCGTCGTTTGAGGCGCTAACTGCAGGCGCAGGTTTTGATTCTGGTGCAGCAGCTCCAGCTGTTGGGATGTTTTCCCCTTCTTCGCCAAGATAACCGATAACTTCAGTTACTGGAACAGTTTCACCATCTCCTTTAAGGATGGCAATCAAGTATCCATCTTCTTCGGCTTCCAATTCCATACTGACTTTGTCAGTCATGATTTCCAAAAGGATTTCTCCTTCTTTTACAAATTCTCCGACTTTTTTATTCCATTGGACGATTTGTCCTTCTGTCATATCTACGCCGGCTTTTGGCATAATTACTTCTAAGGCCATGTCTTACTTCCTTCTAAATCTCTAAAATAATAATAGCTGACTTAAACCAACATTGAAATTGGATTCTCAATCAAGGCTTTCAAGTCTTTCATAAACTTAGCACCAGCCATACCATCTACGACACGGTGGTCAATGGTTAATCCTAAACTCATGATTGGTCGGATAACAATCTCACCATTAACAACAACTGGTTTCTCAATTGTCGAACTTACACCCAGAATAGCTGAGTTGGGTTGGTTAATGATCGGACCAAAAGATTGAACGCCAAACATTCCCAAGTTACTGATAGTAAATGTTGAATTTTGAAGTTCACTTGGAGCTAATTTACCATCCAAGGTACGACCAATGACATCTTTGAAGGCTACAACCAACTCTGAAAGGCTCATCTTTTCAGCATTGTAAACAACAGGTGTCATCAATCCATTATCCATTCCAACTGCCATAGCAAGGTTGACATAGTTGTGAGTGACAATGGTCTTAGCATCTTCAGTCAATGAAGCGTTGATGTAAGGATGTTTCATTAATGTCTTAACAACAGCCAGTGAAAGAAGATCAGTAACCGTGATTTTCTTACCAGTAGCTTCCATGATTGGTTCAAGAACCTTCTTACGAAGAGCTAGCATTTCAGACATATCGACATCGTAGTTGAGCGTGAAAGTTGGCGCAGTTAGGTAGGATTCAACCATACGTTGGGCGATTACCTTACGCATTGGTGTCATTGGAATACGCTCAATCTCACCATAAGGAGTGATGTTGTCTGGAACTTTTTCCACTTTTTCGATTTGAGCAGGAGACTTGATAGTGTCGTTTTCGATATTTTCAGGAAGGAAGGCCAAAACGTCCTTCTTCATGATCTTACCACGATGACCAGTTCCTTGGATTTCCTGCCAAGCAATGTTATGTTCAAGGGCAATTCGTTTTGCAAGTGGCGAAATGCGAACCACATTTGTGTCTTTATAAGTTTCCACGTCTTCTTTGTGGACACGACCGTTTGCACCTGAGCCAGAAACGTCGTAGAGGTTGATACCTAGATCATCCGCTAACTTTCTAGCCGCAGGAGTCGCTCTTAGCTTGTCATCAGCCATGACCTCTCCAATTCTATACTAAGATATTAAGGACGAAGAGGACAATGAAAAAATAGGAGATTGACGATGTGTTCGATGAACACAAGGAAATCTATCTTTTTTTCACAGACCTCCGTCCGAATTCAATTACATGATACCAAGGGCGAAAAAGTCAAGGTGAAAATAGGAAACTTGACGAAGAAACTTTAGTTTCTAGGAAAGTTTATCTTTTTCACACAGACTTTAGCCCGTGTTCAACTCTACAAGTAACTTGGACACGAAACGTGTCTCAAGTTACTACGGTTGCCGCTATTAGGCGGTCAACCTAGTAGACTTACTAAGTCGTTCGTCGAATATAATCGATTCGACTCCCGTCTGTCGCAACTTTTCAAATAAGTTGGATACGAAATGTATCTCATGTTGTTAAAGTTAAAAAGAACAATTGTTTACATAATTTATCTTATGTAGTTTTATTCTTTGTTATAGGTTTTACGGATTGCATCTTTGATGCTTTCAACTGTTGGAATCATTGCATTTTCTAGGTTTTGTGCGTAAGGCATTGGTACATCTTCTCCTGCGCAACGGCGGATTGGCGCATCTAGATAGTCAAATGCTTCTGATTCTGAAATGATAGCTGAAATCTCTCCGATATAGCCACTTGTTTTGTGGGCATCGTTAACCAGAACAACCTTACCAGTCTTCTTAACTGAGTTAATGATGATATCCTTATCAAGCGGTACAAGGGTACGTGGGTCAACAATTTCAACCGAAATTCCTTCTTCTGCCAATTCCTCAGCAGCTTGAACCACACGACGAAGCATTTTTCCATAAGTAACAACTGTTACATCCGTACCTTGGCGTTTGATTTCCCCAACTCCAAGTGGGATTGTATAGTCTGGATCAACTGGCACTTCCCCTTTTTGGTTAAATTCTGACTTGTATTCAAGAATGATAACAGGGTTATTATCACGGATAGAAGACTTGAGAAGTCCTTTCATGTCCGCAGGAGTACCTGGTGCTACAACCTTAAGTCCAGGAATGTGAGTGAACCAAGACTCTAGGGATTGCGAGTGCTGTGCGGCAGAACCAACTCCGTTACCAGCTGCACAACGGACAGTCATTGGAACTTGGCCTTTACCACCAAACATATAACGTGTTTTAGCAGCTTGGTTGACGATATTGTCCATGGCAATGACTGAGAAATCCATAAAGGTCATATCGACGATTGGACGAAGTCCCGTCATGGCTGCTCCAGCAGCTGCTCCAGAGATAGCAGCTTCAGAAATCGGACAGTCACGGATACGTTCTGGACCAAATTCTTCAAGCATTCCAACAGAAGTTCCGAAGTCTCCTCCGAAGACACCGACGTCTTCTCCCATCAAGAACACATTTTCATCGCGACGCATTTCCTCAGACATAGCAAGGATAATGGTGTCACGGAAGGACATTGTTTTTGTTTCCATTTTTATCTCTTTCTCCTTAGTCTGCGTAAATATCTTCAAATGCTGATTCTAGTGGTGGGAATGGGCTTTCCTCAGCAAATTTAACAGAAGCTTCTACTGCTGTTTTCACTTGTGCTTGGATTTCTTCCAATTCTTCAACGCTAGCAATGTTATTTTCAATAAGGTAATTGCGGAGGTTTTCAATTGGGTCTTTTTGTTTCCACAATTCCACTTCTTCGCGCGTACGATATTTACCAGGGTCAGATGATGAGTGACCAAGCCAGCGATAAGTGACACTTTCAATCAAGACTGGACCATTGCCACCACGAACGTGGTCTACAGCTTTCTTAAATCCTTCATAAACGTCGATGACGTTGTTTCCATCTTCAATAAACATTCCAGGAATTCCATAAGCTGCGCTACGGTGATGGATATGTTCCACGTTAGTCATTTTCTTGATATCCGCAGAGATACCGTAACCGTTGTTAATGCAATAGAAAATGACTGGAAGGTTCCAGATAGAAGCCATGTTCACTGCTTCGTGGAAGACACCTTCGTTAGTCGCTCCATCCCCAAAGAAGCAAACGACAATTTTTCCAGTATGTTGCATTTGCTGACTGAGGGCTGCACCAACAGCGATTCCCATACCACCACCTACGATACCATTGGCACCAAGGTTACCAGCATCAAGGTCAGCAATGTGCATGGAACCACCTTTTCCTTTACAAGTTCCAGTGTACTTTCCAAGGATTTCAGCCATCATTCCGTTGAGATCAATTCCTTTGGCGATAGCTTGACCATGACCACGGTGATTTGAGGTGATCAGATCATCTGGATTGAGGGCCAGCATAGCTCCGACGTTAGCAGCTTCCTCTCCAACAGAAAAGTGAGTCATACCAGGGACTTTTCCCTTCTTCACTAACTGAGCAATTTTTAAGTCCATGCGACGGATTTCTTCCATCTTACGGAACATCTCTAGCAAAAGATTTTTATCTAAAGTTGACATAATCTTGCCTTTCTAACATTGTTCTTACCTTACTATTTTACCTTTTTTAGTATACGCTGTCAAAGTATTTGTTAAGAAAAATTCACAAAACACAAAAAAGAAATCCCCGACGAAACAGGGTTTTCTTTAATTAGAATATTTTTTTCACAAACTTGTTTTCAATTTATTTTCCAAAAATTAGTTGTTTTTTTCATGATCGTTTGCAAGCGCCATTGATAGAGGATAGCACTAACGACTAAACTCGCTATTAAACCAATCCAGTAAGAATAGGCTCCCAAAGTTGTTACTTGGTCTAAGAATAAACCTAATGGAATGGACACAGCCCAGTAAGCAATTACTCCAAGATAAAAGGGAACAACCGTGTCCTTGTAACCTCTGAGAATTCCTTGCAAAGGAGCTGCAACAGTGTCAGCTAACTGGAAAAATAGACTATAGGTTAGGAAGGTAGATGTTAGTTTAATGAAGTCTGGATTATTTCCATATAAACTGGCTACGGCATCTCTCAAGATATAGAGAAAGCTTAAGGTAAAACCTGCAAATATCAACGCTATCCAACGACCAATTTTGATATAGGTCTTGGCATCATCAAAACGCTTTGCCCCAACCTCATAAGAAACCACTATTGCCATAGCAGAAGAAATGCTTACTGGAAAGGCATACATGAGAGTTGAGAAGTTCATGGCTGACTGGTGGCTGGCAATAATCATAGACGAAAACTTTGCCATAATCAAACCAACGACTGAAAAAATAATCACCTCAGCAAAAACTGTACCACCGATTGGTAAGCCCAAACGAATCCCTTCTTTGATCTTCACTAGATCAAGCGGAAGTGGTTTTGCCAAATGAAACTCTTTTAACTTTTTCTGCTTTAAAAGAATGATGACAGAGATTCCGAGAAGACACCAGTAAGCCAAGGAAGTACCTAAGCCTGCTCCTGCTCCCCCTAACTCTGGAAACCCAAAGGCACCGTAAATTAACAAATAGTTAAATCCACAATTTAAAGGTAGTAATAAGAGCATGAGGTACATAGATAGCTTGGTCAAGCCCAGTGAATCAAGTAACGATCGGATAACACTGAAAAGCAGCAAGGGAATAATTCCGATAGACAAGTACCAAAGATAAGAAACCGAAACAGCTGCCACTTGATTTTCTAAGCCGATATGATTTAAGACTGGTGGTGCGAAAAAAATCACAATCCCGAGCAAAATCAAAGACAATCCAAATGCTAAATAAATGAATTGGTAGAAGTCAGATGCTACTTCTTCCTTTTTACCTCGTCCAAGATGATGGCCTATGATTGGAACCATAGCCGAAACAATCCCTGTCAAAAAAGTGAAGAAAGGATTCCATAGACTCGTTGCAGTTGAAACGCCAGCCAAGTCCATGGTATTGTACTGCCCCGTCATGGTTGTATCGACAAAAGAGGCAGAATAATTGGCAAACTGATAAATCAGGATAGGAAAAAATATCTTAAGAAATAAAATAAACTTATCTTTAAATTGATGGGTTCGATACATATACGCTCTCTATTCTTATAGTTTATAGAGCAGAGTCCCATCTAGTTTTGGTAGACAATTTGTCCCTTGCAGATGGTATATTTGACCTGCCCTTTTAAAGTTTCCCCGATAAATGGAGAATTGGCTGATTTTGAAGCGAAGTTTGGACCAACAGTACGATCAGCCTTGTCATCAAAGATAGTGATGTCCGCTGGACCATTTTCAGCCAAGTAGCCTGCTTCAAAGTTGTAAAGTTTGGCCGGATTGACAGTCATTTTTTCTAGTAATTCCATCAAGCTTAGTTCACCAGCTTCCACCAAATAAGTCAAACCAAGAGAAAGAGAGGTTTCTAAGCCAGTCATACCAGATGGCGCTTTGGTGATATCTTCTACATTTTTCTCATCTGCATGGTGAGGCGCGTGGTCAGTCGCGATTACGGAGATGACTCCCGACTTAAGACCTTCAATCACGGCACGACGGTCTGACTCCAAACGAAGCGGAGGATTCATTTTGGCATTGCTTCCTTGTGTCAAAAGGAGAGCTTCCGTCTTAGAGAAATGCTGTGGCGCTACTTCTGCTGTGACTTGCGCTCCCAAACCTTGAGCGAACTCCACTACCTTGACACTTTCTTCCTTAGATAAATGCTGAATGTGAACATGGGCCTTGGTTGCATAGGCAATCATAACATCACGCGCAATCATGGCGTATTCTGCCACCCCTGTCGCACCACAAATATGGAAATGTTCCTTAGCGATGTTTTCGTTAAATCCAAGAATTCCATTCAAACCAGGATCTTCCTCGTGAAGACTGATAAAGGTATTGAGTTTTTTGGCTTTTTCCATGGCTTCCTTGACAACTTTACTACTTTCAAGTGGAATACCGTCATCAGAAAAACCAACAGCTCCAGCTTCTAAAAGCGCCTTAAAGTCTGTCAGGTCTTGCCCATTAAAATTCTTAGTAATGGTCGCAACCGTTTTGACATTAATCTTTTCCTTGGTAGCAGATTGGAGAACTTCTTGAAGAGTCTCTATATCCGAAATGGTTGGACTGGTATTAGCCATCATGACAACTGTTGTAAAGCCACCCGCTGCTGCAGCTAGAGCACCGGTATGGATGTCCTCCTTGTGGGTCTGACCAGGTTCACGGAAATGAACATGAATATCCACTAGTCCAGGCGCAACCACAAGCCCAGTAGCATCAAGCACCTCAGCTCCTTCTTCCTTGATTTCAGACGCAATTTTGACAATTTTCCCATCTTGGACCAAAACATCACACACTTGATCCAAACCAGACTTAGGATCCATTACACGACCATTTTTGATTAGTAGCATCTGCTTTCTCCTTTATTCATAGAAATCGACTTGGGTATCCAATAATTTATCCCCATCATAAACAAACTTGGCTGAAAAGAAAGGTTTGTCCTCTAAAAGCCACTCAACAAAAGTGTGATCACCCTCCCAAGTTGGCTTGCTCAAAACCTCGTCATAGGGAACCCATTCTAAAGTTCCCTCATTGCAGTCAATCAAGTCACCCTCAAACTCCGTCACCTTAAACACATAGGTGTACCAGTCTAAATCTGGCGTAAATTCAGGAAAAGTGATAACGCCTTTTAGCACAGGCTTGGCTTTTAGACCTGTTTCTTCGAGAATTTCACGCGCCGCGCATTCCTGAGGCGTCTCTCCTCGCTCTAGCTTACCACCCACACCAATCCATTTGCCAGCATGGACATCATTGGGCTTTTTATTGCGATGGAGCATGAGCAGTTCTTTTCCGTTATCAATGTAGCAAATCGTCGCTAACTGAGGCATATTTTCTCCTTATCTAAGCCAATTGATTGGCTCTTGTCCTGTCTCTCTTAAGAATGCATTGGCCTTGGAAAAAGGCTTGGAACCCCAAAATCCTCTGTAAACAGATAAAGGACTTGGATGGGCTGATTCGATAATCAAGTGATGAGGATTTGTAACCAAGGCCTTCTTCTTACGTGCATAGGCTCCCCAAAGTACAAAAACGACTGGTCTATCTAGATTATTGACCACCTGAATCACAGCATCTGTAAAGGGCTCCCATATATGTCCAGCATGACCATTGGCCTGGCCAGCAGGAACGGTCAAACAAGCATTGAGAAGTAAGACTCCTTGCTCAGCCCAAGCGGTCAAATCATGGGATGCTTTAACTCCAATATCATCTGCTAATTCTTTCAATATATTTTGCAAGGATGGCGGAGCTGGAATAGCATCTGGAACCGAAAAACTCAAGCCTTGCGCCTGACCTGGTCCATGATAAGGATCCTGCCCCAGAATAACCACCTTAACCTCCTCTAGAGGTGTTGTCAATAGAGCCTGAAAAACCTTTTCCTTAGGCGGATAAACTGTTCCTTGCGTATAGACCTGCTCCATAAACTGATTGATTTTTCCAAAATAACCTTCAGGTAATTGCTCCTTAATCAAAGCATGCCAAGATGAGTGTTGCATAAAGCCTGCTCCTTCATTTTTACTGCCTCTATTATAGCAAAAAGTGGCTATGGAAACCACTTTTTACAGTTCTTATATCTACTGCTATTTATCCTAGTATTGGGCATTAGTATTTACAGTATCAATCAGCTATTAGAAACTTTTCGATTGTATCAATAGCATTGGAAAGTTGATTATTTACAGACTTCATCCGTTCAAAATTAGCGTCCATATAGTAGAGTTCAGATAAGCCACCCCTAGGAAGAAAGAGTGAATAGTGGATATTCATCTTCTCTCGAGTACTTAACTCTATATGATTGCTTATGATATACTTTAACTCTTTTAACGAATTCACTTGAGCATTCACGCCTTCTAACTGATACTGCTCAATGAGCTTTAGTAAGTTGTCGATCTCTTCAATGACTTTAGTTTCCATATCAATACCTCTTAGGAAAAGCACTACAAAGCATCTAAACAATCCAGCAAGTCTTGATAAGAATGGACTTCATAAGTTGGCTGGGCTTGTGTCTTATTTTCCAGATGATGGGGATTGTACCAGATAGTGTCAATTCCAGCATTATTGCCACCTTGAATATCAGCTGTTAGGGAATCTCCAATCATCAGCGTCTTTTCTTTGCTAAAGCCAGCAATCTGCTGACCGATTTTTTCATAGAATAGTGCGTCAGGCTTTTGTGTTTGTAATTGTTCGGAGATAAAGACTTGGTTGAAATAGGGGGCCAGACCTGATTGAGCCAAACGACCCGTCTGAATGGCAGTGATTCCATTTGTCGCAGCGTACAGCTCATAATCACGCTCGATGAGACTGTCCAAGAGTTCATGTGCGCCCGAAAGAGTTTGTCCCTGCTGAGCGAGATAAAATTGGTAACGCTGGGCAAGTAACCTACCGTCTTTTTCCTGTCCAAAATGGGCAAATAAACGAGAAAAGCGCGTGTTAACCAGTTCTTGTTTACTGATTTTCTTTTGCTCCAAGTCCTTCCAGAGGGCCTTGTTCATAGGAACGTAATAGTCTTTATAGGCTTGAATGTCCGCAACTCCTTTTTCCTTTAGAAGTTGCGTCAAAGCCACATCCTCAGCAGCATCAAAATCAAGCAAGGTGTGGTCAAGGTCGAAGAGTAGAAATTTGTAGGGCAATTTGAGAGATTTCCTTTCTTGGGGGTGCACTTTTTTTAATCTTTAAAATTTCTTTTAATATTATACGATATATCTATCAATTAAATCTATATACTCCGTTTCATTGATAGCATATTTTATTATATCTTTTTGAGGAAAAAAGAATTGACCATTTTTCTTAAATACGAATTTAGAAAGCTCGTATAAGTTTATTGACATATCATTGAAACGTTTTAAATATTGCCTATAAGAAGTATGTTTGTTTGAAGGAACTTTCCCCTGTATAAATCTATCATTATAAGCAGGTTTAAAATAATTAATAAGTTTGGCTTCAACTAAGTTAATAAAATCAGACTCTTGTATTTTAATCTGAAAACTATGACCTGATATATCATAAATATCAGATAATTCAGCATTTGAGGTGCTTTCCGTAGTAAGGTTAGTCCACATCAAATCTTCCTTAACAGAAAAACTTATTAAGCGTATGTCGAAATCTAACT
The DNA here is from genome assembly GCF_000146585.1 of Streptococcus mitis ATCC 6249. GTDB lineage: Bacteria > Bacillota > Bacilli > Lactobacillales > Streptococcaceae > Streptococcus > Streptococcus mitis_AZ. The sequence goes on from NZ_GL397179.1 coordinate 1,139,532, forward strand.
TAGAATCAATTATATCAGCTAATATTTTTTGAAGAGTTTCATGGTTAATCAATCGTTTTCCGGTGTTTCTAGATTCCTTATTACCTTTTGCTTGCCCAATATACAATATCTCACCCAATACTTGTCTATTCACTTTAAATAATAAATCTGAAATTAAAAACTCCTCATCATTTATATATAATTTTCGCTTATCGCTACTTACTTCTAAACTGCGAATAACTTCCGGTATTTTTATTGTAAGTTCAATTTTGTTTCCACTATTAGTTTCTACTTCTACAAGCAGATCTGGATTAGGACTATCAGTATATCTGCAACCTGAGATTAAAGTTCTGGTAATACCAATTATCATGTAGAGATGGTGATCGCTTGGAATTTTAGCATCTTTTAATTCACTAGGCTTTAGAATAATAACATTGTTAGCTTCTACAAAGGAAAATAGTCCTAATTTTGCACTTAAATTATGGTTCATATTTACTTCACTTATCCTTCTAACTTTAATAAATTTCCCTTCATTAATTTATTAGATTTAGACATATTATACCATAATAAAAAATATTTACTAATATCCTATTTATCCGTAAACAATAGAAAAAGTGAGCAAGAAATCATAGTGCTATTTTTACCCACTTTTTAAAGTAAAGATTGCTTTTTTTCAACCGTGATGACGACTTACTCTATGAATGGATGCCATAGTTTTCATTAAACTCTGTTAAAAGATCTTCCTATTGTAAATATGTAACTATCTTTATCTAAATTAATTTAAAGGACTGAAATACTTTCAAATATCTCACTTCCCCTACCCCAACTCCTTGGCTATTCTGCTCTTTTCAAGTTTTCCCTTAGTAATTCGTTTCCATAAAACAAGTGGGGTCAAACTATAAGATAGACGTACGAGGTAGTAATTAAGCCATTCAATAAAGGCAAAAAGCTGTATTAGTGTGGCTATAGTAGCCACTTGGAAACTCTGTGTATTCCAGACAATAAAAGGAAAGCCTGAAATAAGTAAAACAAGGTCTAGTATTCTGAAACCACCATATAGTTTGGGGACACTAGCGCTTCCGAACTGAGGTTTCGAGAGTCTTCTAATCAAAATCGCCCAATAGATTGAACCTTGAAGCAAAATAAATGTCAGTAAAGACAAAGGATAGAGAATGGTTACTAGACTATTCACATCACCAAGCCGATTTTTCAAAAGGAAAAAACAAAACCAAAAGGATAGGACGGCTGTAAGCTCTCCCAAACAGAGGGACATCAACTCTTTTCTAACTTTCTCTTTTTGTATGTTCATCATCTCACCCATCTATCTATCAACCTATATCAGAAAAAAGCCATTCGAGGCATTTTCTAGTCAAGATTTCTCAGAATCAAGACATTCTAAGCATCGAACAGCTCTATTACTTTAATATCATTGTAATTCTAAACTTAGAATTACATTAAAATAAATGTTTTAGGTCTATTCTAAGTCTATGATAACCTTAAATTTTAATTTTTGAAGGATTCTAAAGCTAGAATTGTTCAAAAATCACGAGAATGGAGCTATTCGAAGCTTAGAAGAACCTTTGGTGAATTTCAATAGCACTTCAACTAGCTATTCTTACAATTTCTCTGATGAGCTTTGAGTTTTTTCAGAGCCCAATCATAGTGACTGGAAGTGGCACTCACAAAGTAGGAACCTAAACTTGTCCCTCCTGTCCACTTATAGACACCTTTGTTAAAGAGTTGGTCATTGCTAAAACCTTCCATCAACTCTAAAACCTCTTTATGCGATTGCTCTAGTAGCCTAGTCGCTTCTTCTAGAGTCCTTTTCTGGTGCTTCTTCCAAATAGCGACATTCATTTCCCCATAAGTTTTCCAATTATAAGGCTCAGGGAGAAAAGGTCTTTCATGTCCCTTTTGATTAGAATGTACCCAGGTCAAAAGTAACTGCTGCCATTCATAGAGATGGATCAGAACATCCCGTAGATTTTTATCTCTTTTCCAGTGAGCTTCTTTTTTCTTTTGGTCTTTTGAAAAATCAAAAGGAGTCTGTAGCTCCTCTTCACTCAACTGAGAAATGAGGAGATTAAGTTTTTCATAGTTTTCCTTAGAGGCTAACACTAGCTCCTCTTTTGTTTTTGGTCTAGGCATAGGAGTTCTCCCTTCACTTTCAAGTTGGATATTCTATTTCCTCACTTCATTATACCATAATCAAAAAGCAGTTCTTCATTTTGCGAAGAACTGCTTTTATTACGAACAACTACTTTTACTTGCCATTTTATAAAAGTTAGGAGCACCCCTAGACTTGCTTGTTTACATATAAATCTCTAAAGCGACCATCCACTTCAGCTATCTGATAGAGCAAGTGGGCTAGTTCTTGGTATTCTTCTTTTAAACACGAAAGGTGAGCTTGGCCAAATAAAGAAGCCAATTCTTCTTTTAATCTTGCCCCTTCGGGATCATGATCTTTTAAGAACTTACTGAGATAGAGATTTCGAACAGCCGCAAGTTTGAAGCTGAAATACTGATGCAATTGCTTTTGCTCCATATTTAAGCCATTTTCAGCAACTGCTTTTGCATAACATTCCAAAACACCGTTTTGGCCATTCAGATATCGGTTTTTCATAATCCTTGCCGTTTCCTGATAGATTTCAGTTTGACTAGGACTCTTTACCTTCCTAAAATTTCCCCACATGGAGTATGCTCCGCGCTTATAGTCAATAGCCTCTGCCTTCCATGCTTCTAATATGTCATTAAAAGCAACCTTCATACAGGCAAAACCAGCTGGATCATGCAAATAGAGATACTGATCATCAATGCCATACACGGTTACGAAGTGATCCACACCATAAAGGATTGTGTGATTGGGATTGTAAGTCAAATGGCCCATATCAAGAGGTCCCAGTACGACAGGTCCATTGGACAGAAAGGTTTCCAACTTTGCTTTAATCTCTTCCAAATCTACTTCCGTTCTATCTTTTATATAGAAATCCTCATAGTCAAATCCAAGTATTTTTAAGGAATGAGAGATGGAAAGATCTGGCATTCCATTATCAAAAAATACTAGAGGGTGCTGCTCATCTTCCTTTACGATACTAGCTCCATTTCCCATCACCATAATTGCCTCTAAAAACTCTGCTTTAAAGTCATAACCATAGGTTTCTAGTGCCATTGCCAATGAATAGCTATAGCAAAGTGACACATCTCCAAAATACATCTGCATATTCATGCCTCCTTATCTTATATGGGACTATTATACCGAGAAAACTATTCGCAAGCCCCATAAATTCCAAACAAAAAGTATGGCATATTTGCTTTACAGACATGAATTTCCACAATAAAAGACTCTGTAGAGGTTCTTTCTACAGAGTCAGATTTGCATCTTTAAAAAAAGCAGAAAATGATCTATTCCTTGATCACTGGTATCCAGAGTTCCATTTGATAGTCTGGGGACGACATGTCTCCCCCGGTATAGACTTCAAAGTCTGGCGCTCCTGAGTGGCGATAGCCAGTTTCTGGGAAAAAAATCTCTAGAACATATTTCCAAGCATGGTGAATGCTTGCTGGTATAGGGCCTTTGACTGGTACGATTGCATATTCAGCTTCAGAGATGTCTTTGATTGACAGACCCAATTCTTCTGCTTTTACTTTATCCGTCACATCGTAAGCAGCCATATAGTCGATAATTTCACCTTCTTTGACATCCGAGCAGACGCCAAAGGATTGGCCACTCCCAAAACCTTCTAGGCTTTCTAAGCTGTGATTGGCATAGAGCTGCTCCCATGCAGACGGACACTGGCTATTGTCAATAGCTTCCAATAGGACGCCTGCCACAGTAAAAGCAGGTTTCTTTTGAATCTTGATATCCATGTTCTTTCCTCCTGTAATCTTTAAGGATAATTGAAGTCTAGGAAAGACCCGATAAGGTTTTCCATTTCGAACTTCTGAGGGAGTTGCCCCATGGAATTTCTTGAAGGCTGCGCTGAAAGCATCCGCAGAGTCATAACCGTATTTCAGAGCTATGTCAATGACTTTCTCAGAGCTTTCCCGTAAGTCTGTCACTGCTTCTGACAGCCTGCGATTGCGTAAGTATTCTGCCAAGGTCATATCTGCCAGAATGGAAAAAAGTCTGCTAAAGAGAGGGTACGAATAGCCCGATAACTGCTGAAATCTTTTCATATCCACTTCTCCAGTCAGCTGCTGCTCCAAATAATCCATGGTTTGATTGAATTGATGCATCATATTCGTTTGTTCTTACCTCCACAAGATACAAAAGTCCTTAAAAGCAAAGTGAAAACAGAAAAATTGACGCTATAGCTTCTAGTTCTAGAAATTTTCTCTTTTTCGAACAGCTTTTAGGCCGTGTTCAATTCTATCTATAGTCTATCAGATATCAGATACTTTCGCCCCAGAATCTTTGTACAAGATTTAAAGGTGTAAATTTCTATAACTTATCCTTTAATTTCTCAACAAAGAGATAGGCTGCAGGGCAGGTCAAGGTATTCTTAATCGTCAAATGGTTGATTTGATGGATCTTTTTACGATCTGTATGGGGAAATTCACGACAAGCCTTTGGACGAACATCATAGATAGAGCAGAGATTGTCTCCTCCTAGAAAGGGACAGGGCATGGATTTAAAAACCTTGTCACCGTCTTCGTCCACCTGGAGAAACTCTGCTTCAAAGGCTGGTAATTTCATCTTGAAATACTTGGCAATACGTGTAATATCGGCTTCTTTGAAGTCAGGTCCCAATGTCTTGCAACAGTTAGCACATGCAGTGCAATCGATCTCAGCAAAAACTTCTTCGTGAATTTGCTGGGCTATCTTATCTAAGTTTTTAGGAGGTTTTTTCTTTAGATTGGCTAAGACTTTTCGGTGCTCCTTTTGCTTTTGCAAGGCTAGTTGGTGGTAATACTCAATATCAATTTCTTTAGACATAATTTCTTTCTAATACAAGTGTTTTTGTCTATTATACCATAAGTTATTTTTCATTTTTAAGTATTGTACATAAAAAGCCCTTCGGATAAAATCCGACGGGCTTAAAACGTTGTTAAATCAACGATTATTTTTTAAGGTTGTAGAATGATTTCAATCCACGGTATTCAGCTACTTCACCAAGTTGGTCTTCGATACGAAGCAATTGGTTGTACTTAGCGATACGGTCTGTACGTGAAAGTGAACCAGTCTTGATTTGTCCTGCGTTTGTTGCAACTGCGATGTCAGCGATTGTTGAATCTTCAGTTTCACCTGAACGGTGTGATACAACTGCAGTGTAACCAGCTTCTTTAGCCATTTCGATAGCTTCGAAAGTTTCAGTAAGAGTACCGATTTGGTTAACTTTGATAAGGATTGAGTTTGCAGCGCCTTCTTGGATACCGCGTGCAAGGTAGTCAGTGTTTGTTACGAAGAAGTCGTCACCAACAAGTTGTACTTTCTTACCAAGACGTTCAGTAAGAGCTTTCCATCCATCCCAGTCGTTTTCATCCATACCATCTTCGATAGTGATGATTGGGTATTTGTTAACCAATTCTTCAAGGTAGTCGATTTGTTCTGCAGATGTACGAACAGCAGCGCCTTCACCTTCAAATTTAGTGTAGTCGTAAACTTTGCGTTCTTTATCGTAGAATTCTGATGATGCACAGTCAAATCCGATAAATACATCTTTACCTGGAACGTATCCAGCAGCTTCAATCGCAGCAAGGATAGTTTCAACACCATCTTCAGTTCCTTCGAAACGAGGAGCAAATCCACCTTCGTCACCTACGGCAGTTTCCAAACCACGTGATTTAAGGATTTTCTTAAGAGCGTGGAAGATTTCTGCACCGTAACGAAGAGCTTCTTTAAATGTTGGCGCACCAACTGGCAAGATCATGAACTCTTGGAAAGCGATTGGAGCGTCAGAGTGAGAACCACCGTTGATGATGTTCATCATTGGAGTTGGAAGAACTTTAGTGTTGAATCCACCAAGGTAGCTGTAAAGTGGGATTTCAAGGTAGTCAGCAGCAGCACGAGCTACAGCAATAGACACACCAAGGATTGCGTTTGCACCCAATTTACCTTTGTTAGGAGTACCGTCAAGTGCGATCATAGCACGGTCGATAGCTTGTTGGTCACGTACATCGTAGCCGATGATAGCTTCAGCGATGATGTTGTTTACGTTGTCAACAGCTTTTTGTGTACCAAGACCACCGTAACGAGATTTGTCACCGTCGCGAAGTTCAACTGCTTCGTGTTCACCAGTAGAAGCTCCTGATGGAACCATACCACGTCCGAAAGCACCTGATTCAGTATAAACTTCTACTTCAAGTGTTGGGTTACCGCGTGAGTCTAGGACTTCGCGAGCGTAAACATCAGTAATAATTGACATTTTTTACTCTCCTTTGAGTTAAATTTTTTACACCTCTATGATACCTTAAAAATAAGCGTTTTTCAAGAAAAAACGTTATCTTTGTGCAAATTTTCCTTAACTTTATAAAGTAATCGCTTTCTTTTTGTCTGTTTTCTCGCGATTTTTGTGATATACTATTTTTATGACAGATTTATCAAAACAACTACTAGAAAAAGCTCATGGTGGGCCGAAATTAAACCCTGACGAACAACGTCGCTATCTCGGCACTTTCGAGGAAAGAGTTCTTGGCTACGCGGATATCAGTACTGCCAATAGTCTTGAATTAGAACATGGATTTTTCTCTATTTTAGAGAGTTTTCAAGAAAAGGTAGAGGCACTTTTTGTGAAGATCTCTCCAAATATAGAGTTTGACAAACAAGTCTTTTACTTAAAACAAGCAAAGGAAAGCAACTGCCAGGCGACTATTGTTTCAGACGATCATATCACTTCTCCTTTTGGTCTTGTCATTCACACGAACGAACCTGTTCAAGTAGACGAAAAGGACCTTAGACTTGCATTTTCGAATCTCTGGGAGGAGAAAAAGACAGAAACGCCTAAAAAATCCATCTGGAAAAAATGGTTAGGTTAATCCTTCCTCATATTTAATAAATGACCGATATTAGTGGCTGTGTGCTCCAAATAGAGACTTGCATTTTTCAGACTCTCTTCCAAAGGTTCACTTTTCTCTAAAATTGAAAAGGCTGCTTGTATATTTTCGAATGGTAGAGGAGGCAAATCCTCAGAAAGACTACCGCAAATAGCGATAACAGGAACTCCGTTAGGGGTTCTTTTTGCTACACCGATAGGAGCTTTCCCAACAAAGCTTTGGCTATCCAGTCTGCCTTCTCCAACGATAACCAAGTCGGCCCCTGCAACCTTCTTGTCAAAGCCAATCAAATCTAAGCAAGTGTCAATCCCAGATACAATACTGGCCTCAGCAAAGGCACAGAGTCCTGCAGCAATGCCACCGCCAGCTCCTGCTCCCTTCAAAGACAGGGTTGAAGGTGAGAATTTTTCATAGAACCTCTGTATAGCCAAATCTACTGTCTCAAACAAAGCAGGATCCAAGCCCTTTTGTTTGCCAAATGTGTAGGTTGCACCTTGATGACCACATAAGGGACTCTCAACATCTGCTAGAATGCGGATTTTCACATTTTCAGGAATCCTATACAACTCACTGTCTGAAACTGACTCGAACTCAAGCAAAGTCTGACCGCAAGCAGGCAATTCTTTTCCCTTCTTATCATAAAAGTGATAACCCAAAGCAGCTGCAATGCCTATCCCACCGTCATTACTAGCCGTACCGCCAACTCCGATATAAATTTCTTTCATCCCTTGATCAATGAGATGGCGAATCAACTCTCCAATACCTTGAGTTTGGATGTGGAGGGGATTTCGTTTCTCCCGCGGAATCTTCCCAAGACCAACCAAATCAGCAACTTCAAAGAGCGCTATTTGACCTTTTTGAAAGTAGCGCATTGCTTCTTTATGACCAAAAGGTCCCGTCACCTCTTGCCATTTTTCTTCTAGTTCAAGAGAATGGCGAATAGCGTCTACAGTTCCTTCCCCGCCATCACCAACTGGACAGAGCAGACATTCTACATCCACTATTGACTGTTCGAAGCCCCTTTTTATAGCTTTGGCAACCTCTTCTGCTGTCAAACTTTCTTTAAAAGAATCAGGTGCAATTACAATTTTCATAGTCCCCTCTCATTCTAAGAAATCAATCAAAGGAAGAACTTCTAAAAGATCCCTCGTATCTACATGACAAGCTATCTCGACTTTTACGACCTCCTTGGCACAAAAGGCTATACCGTGACCTGCTGACTTTAACATCAAGAGGTCATTGGCACCATCACCGATGGCAATCGTTCTTTCTTTGGAAAGTCCTAATTCCTTTCTCCATCTCTCAAGAGTAGCTTTTTTAACTTGACCTGTCACAATTTCACCGACTAATTTTCCAGTTAAAAAGCCGTCTTTGACTTCCAACTGGTTAGCAGAGAAATAGGAGATACCAAGGGATTTTGCTAATCTCTCAACTATTGGTGTAAATCCACCTGAAACGAGACCAACTAGAATGTCATTCCTTTGGAGAATAGAGATAAATTCCTGAGCATTTTGGGTAAGATGAATAGATTTGAAAACTGTATCCAAAACTGAAATCGGAAGACCTTTTAACAAAGCGACTCTCTCTCGTAAGCTTGTTTCAAAGTCCAGTTCTCCCCTCATTGCTTGATTGGTAATCTCTGAAATTTCTGCTTCACAACCTGCTTCTTTTCCTAGAAGATCAATCACTTCCTCTTCTATCAGGGTGCCATCAACATCCATAACACAGAGCCCCATTACTTGAGTCATCACTTCTCCTCTTTTCTAAACAGCCCAAAAATCGTATGAAAGAATCATACGATTTTATCTATTAGTTGACTAGACTATGGTACAAGTCAAGATAAGACTTGCAAGCTGTATCCCATGAGAAATCACATTCCATAGCTTGTTTTTGTAGATTTCTCCAAACGTCCGGCTGGTACTTATAAACATCCAAGGCTGTTTGGAAACTCCAGTTAAGCCAGTATGGTGTTAAATTGTCAAAGCTAAATCCAGTACCAGTTCCCTCGATCTGATTGAAGGATTGAACTGTATCTCTTAGTCCGCCAACCTCATGAACCAATGGTAGAGTTCCGTAGCGCATCGCCATCATTTGAGACAAACCACATGGTTCAAAACGACTTGGCATGAGGAAGAGATCACAAGCTGCGTAAATTTCTTGAGCGAGCTTGACGTCAAAAGTGATATTCGCTGATAGTTTGTCAGGATAGACTTGAGCAAACCATGAGAAGGAATGTTCAAAAGCAGGATCCCCTGTTCCTAAAAGAACGATTTGAACGTCCTCTTGCAAGAAACGATGCAAGCTTTCTACCACAACATCAAAGCCTTTTTGGCGGGTCAATCGAGAGACAATCCCAACTAGAGGAACATCTGCTCTCACAGGTAGACCAACTCTCTCTTGCAATTTTGCTTTGTTTTGAGCTTTTCCAGATAAATCTTCCTTATCAAAATGATAGTCTAAAAGAGCATCTGTCTCTGGATTATAGAGATCAGTATCGATTCCATTAACAATTCCCGAAACCTTACCTGACTCCATGCGAAGAATCTGGTCCAAACCGCAACCAAACTGACTAGTCATAATCTCATGTGCATAGCTAGGAGATACGGTTGAGACACGATCCGCGTATAGGATACCAGCCTTCATCCAGTTAAGGCAATCATTCCAGCGAAGGGTGCCATCAGCATAGCGTTCAAAGCCAACACCGAACAAATCCCACAACATTCCTTCAGAAAATTGACCTTGAAATTCCAAATTATGAATAGTTAAAACTGTTCTGATTCCTTGATATGCTTGAATCCAATGGTACTTCTCCTTCAACAAGAAGGGAATCATGGCTGTGTGGTAGTCATGAACATGGAGAAGGTCAGGGATAAAGCCGATGCGTTCCATGGCTTCAAGAGCAGCCAGTTGGAAAAAGGCAAAGCGTTCACCATCGTCAAAATCACCGTACACATGACCGCGGAAGAAATAATATTGATTATCAATGAAGTAGAAGGTAACTCCATTCAAGACCGTTTTCTTAATACCACAGTACTGTCTACGCCACCCTACACTAACTTCAAAGTGGAGAACATCCTCTATCTGGTCTCCGAACTTAGCTTCTACCATATTATAATAAGGCAAGAAAACTGCAACTTCGTGCCCCGCTTTTACAAGTGATTTAGGAAGTGCGCCAATGACATCGCCCAAACCACCTGTTTTTGAAAAGGGTGCTCCTTCTGCTGCTACAAATAAAATTTTCATGAATAAATGTCCTCTGTTACTGTTTCACCCTTCTTAACTACAACTGGATGTTCTGCTGTTCCTCGAATGACAACACCGTCCGCAACTTCAACACCCTTGTCCAAGATAGCATATTCAACTTGGGCACCCTGACCAATCACAACTCGAGGGAATAAAATGCTGTCCTTCACCACACTATCTTTGTGAACATAAATGTTACGAGATAGGACTGACTGAACTACTTCACCCTCAATGATACTACCAGAAGCAAACTGAGAAATACTTACTTTTGAAGTATTCGCATAGTAGGTTGGTTCTTCATTCTTAACTTTGGTATAAATCTTTTGATTTGGTGAGAAAAGAGAGTAGAATTTTTTAGATTCAAGCATATCGATATTTGCTTGATAATAGGACTGAACAGAATGAATGTTCGCTAAGTAGCCTGTGTATTCGTAAGCAAAAGCTCCTTCTTTTGCAGCTAAATCGCGGAGAACATAACGCAACTTTTCAGGATATTCTTTCTGAGCCTCTTCTTCAAGTCGTTCAATCAACCAAGGAGTATCCACAACAAAGATATCTGTAGACATGTTGAAGAGCTCATCCGTAGATTTGTTATCAAAGAGTTTGTGCGAACGAACATGGTCAGTTTCATCAATTTCCAAGATAGCATTCACATCTGAAATGTCTTTCTTCGGAAGTTTTTTATATACAACTGTGATCGGCCCTTTCGTTGTATTGTGTAGGTGGAAGACTTGATTCAAGTCAATATTCACCAGCACATCGCAGTTAATCGAAACGGTCTGGTTTGAACCTGAACGTCTCAAGTAGGTAAGAAGCTGTTGGTAATACTCTTTTCCAACTGTACTGCTTTCAACACGAGTATTGTAAATTCCTAGATAGTAGTGACTTAGAAGGGTGGACAAGCCCCACTCACGACCTGAACGGATATGGTCGAATACTGAACTGATATTATCTTGTTGGAAAATACCAAAGATACTACGAACACGTGCATTTGCAAGACTGGAAAGGGGGAAGTCAATCAAACGGTATTTCCCACCGAAAGGCAAGCTAGCTACCGGACGGTGTTCTGTTAACGTTGACATATCATGAAAACCAACTGTGTTTCCTAAAATGGCTGAATATTTATCAATCTTCATCTGTTGCTACCCCCACTACTTCATTGTATCCTACTACTTGTACTTCGTCAGTTCCGTCAATCTCTACGCCATCTGCAATAATGGCACCCTCACCAATAATAGCACGAGTAATCTTTGCTCCATGGCCAATAATAGCCCCACTCATAATGACAGAATCAACGACTTCTGCCCCTTCACGAACCTGTGCTTCTGTTGAAAGAATCGAACGTTTAACCGTTCCATCTACAAAACAGCCATCCACGACCAATGAATCCTCAACGTGTGCATGCGCTCCAAAGTAGTTGGGTGGTGAGATCAAGTTTCTTGAGTAAATTTTCCATTGACGATTACGGCTATCCAAGGCGTTTTCTGGCGAAATGTACTCCATATTGGCTTCCCAGAGTGATTCGATGGTACCAACGTCTTTCCAGTAGCCATTAAATTCATAGGCATAGACACTTTCACCAGACTCGAGATAGGTAGGGATAACGTTCTTCCCAAAGTCTGACATATCCACATTGCTCTTTTCAGCAGCAACAAGCATATTGCGAAGTCGTTTCCAGTCAAAGATATAAATCCCCATAGAAGCCTTTGTAGACTTAGGTTGCGCAGGTTTTTCTTCGAATTCAACGATACGGTTATTGGCATCTGTATTCATGATACCAAAACGGCTAGCTTCCTTGAGAGGGACGTCTAGGACAGCTACTGTCAAACTGGCATTGTTATCCTTATGAGATTGGAGCATATCATCGTAGTCCATCTTGTAGATATGGTCACCTGAAAGGATCAAAACATATTCAGGATTAACACTATCAATATAGTCGATATTTTGGTAGATAGCGTGACTGGTCCCTTCAAACCAACGGTTTCCTTCACTTGCGGAATAAGGTTGCAGGATTGAGACCCCTGAACTAATACCATCCAAGCCCCAGCTGGACCCATTTCCGATATGGTTGTTCAAGGCGAGAGGCTGGTACTGAGTAATAACACCGACATTGTGAATCCCAGAGTTAGCACAGTTTGAAAGCGCAAAGTCAATGATACGGTAGCGCCCACCGAATTGCACCGCTGGTTTGGCAATGCTTTGAGTGAGTTTTCCGAGACGTGTTCCTTGCCCACCCGCAAGGATCAAAGCTAGCATTTCATTCTTCATTTTCTACTCCTTTTTATAGACATGTGAACGTTAAAATCGTAAGAAGGTCGGAAGTCAAACTTTTTATAAAAATAATAGGAAGTCCATTTTTCTTGTGTTTCAAGTCCAATCCAAGTAAACCAACTAGTAACATCTTACATCATTACCTAATCAATAGCATTCTACTCTTTTTGCTTAGTCGGTTTCAAACGACGCTTAATCTTCCAGATGCTTGCTCCCATAGCAGGCAGGGTAAAGGTCAAGGTCTGCTTGTAATCCTTCCATAAACCTTCTTGAGTTTGAACTGTTTGATTGTGCTCTTTCCACACTCCTCCCCATTCTTCTAATTCTGTATTCCAAACTTCTTCATAGACACCTGCGACAGGAAGTCCGATTGTAAAGTCTTGACGTTCAACTGGTGCCATATTAAAGACGCAGACTAACATCTCATCTTTTTTACTCTTGCGAATAAAGGAGAGGACACTTTGGTCTCTATTATCTGCATCGATGATTTCAATACCGTCATAGCTAGTATCAATCTCCCAAAGACAACGATGGTCTTTGTAAAATTGATTAAGCTGCGAAGTAAAGTGTTTCATCTTAGAGTTCATGTTATCTTCTAAGTTTGACCATTCTAATTGCTCTTCAGATTTCCATTCTAAAAATTGACCGTATTCACTTCCCATAAAGAGCAATTTCTTACCAGGGTGGCAAATTTGATAGGTGTAAAGATTGCGCAAGCCTGCAAATTGATTGTAGCGATCGCCCCACATCTTGTGCATCATACTCTTCTTGCCGTGAACGACTTCATCGTGTGAAAACGGTAAGAGGTAGTTTTCTTTGAAAACATACATAAAGCTGAAAGTCAGTAGATTAAAATCATACTTACGATAAATAGGATCTTCCTCATAGAAACGAAGAATATCATTCATCCAGCCCATGTTCCACTTATAGTCAAAGCCAAGTCCACCTGACTCTTTCGAACCAGTAATTTGGGTAGCTGACGAACTTTCCTCCGCTATCATCATCACATCTGGGTGCTCTGACTTGATTACATCATTTAAACGTTGAAGGAAATAGTAACCTTCGTAGTTGAGGTTCCCGCCATCTTTATTTGGAGTCCATGGGGCATTATCGTAGTCGAGATAGAGGATGTTGCTAACCGCATCTACTCGAATACCGTCTAAATGATAAAACTCAATCCAATGTTTGATACTAGAAATCAAGAAAGACTGAACTTCATTCTTCCCAAGGTCAAAGTTAAGAGCTCCCCAACCGTAGTTATGGGCCTTGTTGTGGTCTTGGTATTCAAAAGTAGGAGTTCCATCATAATAAGCAAGAGCATCATCATTGATAGTGAAATGACCTGGAACCCAGTCCACAATTACACCGATGTTATTTAAATGGCATTCCTCAACAAAATCCTGAAATTCTTCTGGTCGCCCATAGCAATGTTCTAGAGCAAAATACCCCATGAGCTGATAGCCCCAACTCAAACCAAGCGGATGCGCCATTAAAGGCATGAACTCAATGTGAGTATAGTTCATCTCAACAAGATAAGGAATCAACTCTTCTTTTAGTTGTGCAAAGCTATAGGGACTACCATCTGGATTTCTCTTCCAAGAACCAGCGTGCGCTTCATAGATATTGACTGGTCGTTCAGCAAAACCTAGCCGTTTTCTACGAGCTAACCAAAGACCATCCTTCCATTTCTTGTCAGGAATATTTGTTAGAATAGCTCCTGTACCTGGGCGTGCTTCAAAACGGAGGGCCAAAGGATCAACCTTCATAATCTGATGACCATTTGCACGAGTGATATGGTATTTATAGATTTGCCCTTCTTGAGCTAGGCTAGTAAAAACTTCCCAAACCCCAAATTCATTTCGAACCATAGGAATTTGATTTTCTACCCAGTTAGTAAAGTCACCTACTAAATGAACTGCTTGAGCATTTGGTGCCCAAACTCTAAATCTATACCCTAATTCTCCGTTAAGCTCCTCTCTATGTGCTCCGAGATAATGCTGAAGATGGATATTCTCTCCAGTTGTAAAGGTTCTTAAAGCTTCAAATTTGTTCATTCAATCCCCTTTCTTTTTGTAAGCGTTTTCTATGTTTCTATTATACTATCTTTTGAGGGAACTTTCAAGAGATTTCCGTAATTAATGTTATATTTTTATGAAAACCTTCAAAAAATTATCTTAAGATTTTAAGTACTTTCATCTATTTGGCAAAAAATAATGTTTATTCACATATATTCTTTTCAATTTATATACTATTGTTCGTATTCCTTTTTTATAGTAAATTTATATTGAAAATAAAATCAGGAATTTTGTCCTGATTTTTAAGGTTATTTCATATCAAAAACAATAGATTTAACATTTGTCATGGCTTCTATACTATATCTGATACCTTGAACCCCTGCGCCGGATCCTTTTACACCAAGAAATGGGAAGTTATCTGGTCCTCGTTGTGTTTTATTATTGATGTGAACTGTTCCCACTTCAAGTTTTTCAGCAATTTCAAAAGCTTTTTTAAAATCATTTGTAAATACAGATGACTGAAGTCCAAACTCAGATTGATTTGCGATGGCAATCGCTTCTTCTACATCTGCGACACGAATAATCGGTAAAACGGGTCCAAATGGTTCTTCCCAGGCTAATTTCATATCTCTTGTGACATAATCAAAAAGTCCTGGCCAAATGAGATTATTCTCACGTTTGATTGGGCTAAGCGCTTTGGCTCCTTTTTCCTGAGCATCTTCAATCAATCCCCAGATGAAATCAGCTGAAGCATTATCAATAACAGGAGTGATATCAGCATTGTCAAAAGGATTACCAACTGTTAGTTTTTCCACTTCAGTCTGGAGTAAGTCTGCTAATTTGTCTGCTACACTATCAACGACCAATACACGCTTGATAGCTGTACAACGTTGCCCTGAATAACTAAAGGCACCAGCTACGATTTGCTTGGCTGCATGTTCCAAATCAGCATCTTCTAATACAATAGCTGCGTCTTTTCCACCAAGTTCAAGCATGATAGGCCGCATACCGGCCAGGCGACCGATTCGCTCACCAATTGGTGTTGAACCCGTAAAGTTGATAAAGTTCACTTCTTTGTGTTCAATAATGTAATCTCCAATCTCAGAACCACGTCCAGTAATGGTGTTCAATACTCCAGCTGGAATACCTGCTTCATCAAAAGCCTTGGCCAATAAGAGACCTGAGATAGACCCTTGTGTTGGTGGCTTAAACAGAACGACATTTCCTGCAATCAAAGCTGGAGCAATCTTTGATGCAGATAAATTTACAGGATAATTAAATGGAGCAATGGCAAGTACGATACCAACGGGTTCCCGGCGTACAATGGACATTTTATTTTTACTGGCAGCTTCAAAGCCACCACCTTCCATGGCTTGACCAGTGATGCGTAGTCCTTCTTCAGTGGTATATCTAATCAAATCAGCTGTACGGACTACTTCTCCTATAGCTGCCTGAATTCCCTTTGCCACCTCTTTGGCAAGTATCGTTCCAATTACTTCCTTGTCACGTTCTAAAATATCTGCTGTCTTATGCAGATAGGCCGCACGTTCTACGGGTGCCAAATCACGCCAAGCAGATAGCGCTGCTCGACCAGCTTTCATCACTTCATCAACTTCTGTCTGACTCATAGCTGGTACAGTACCAAGCTTCTCCTGATTAATAGGAGAGTAGATTGTAATTTCATTCTCTGATGATTTCCAATTTCCGTTTACTAAATTCTGATAGTTTGTCAAATCCGCTTCCTCCTGAAAATGATTAAAACTTATTTTAACAAATTTTCAGAAAATTACAACCCTTTTTGTGAAAATTTTGAGATTTTTTTCACAAACTTGATTCTTCAAATAGTTTGACACTTAATTCTACTCTTCATTGAAAACTTATACATAACAAAAAGGATTAGACAATCTAACCCTTTTTAGTTTATGTATTTAAGAGAGTACTTTTAGCACTGCGACACTAGTATTGTCGATTACATTCGACTCTTTTGAACGACTATTTGTCACAAGCATTTCTAGATTTCCTGCATTTTCAAAGTAGAAGGAAGTTCCCTTTGCATTAAATACGACCAATAGATGTTCTGGTCCCCCGTGAATCTCGTAAACAATCCATCCGCTATTTTCTGCAGCCGTGTGGACAAAGACATGACGGTAAACTTCTTCGTATGTAGGATAAGAAAAGGCGCTAGTCTGTGTTTTCAGTCGAATAATCTGACGGACAAAGTCAATGCTCTCTTGTCTTTCATTGATCAAATCCCAGTTTATTTGGTTGACACTGTCAGGAGCGTTGTAACTATTCATAGCACGTTCTCGGTCTGCAGGAGTGAGTTGTCCATCTTCACCTGTCGGAATTAACTTGGTTCGACCAAATTCTTGGCCAATTTCCATAAAGGACATTCCTTGCATGAGCAGGTTCATTGCTGTCGCAGTCTCAACCTTGCGCATAATCTGGTCTGAACTTTGATCAGGATGAAGCGTCGCCAGCAGGTCATGAAGATTGTAATTGTCATGGGCTTCAACATAGTTGAGAACCTGGTTTGGACTCAGATAAGAGCCCAATTCTCGGCTACCAAGAATAGCCTTGGCTACGATTGGTTCGGTGGCTGCACCACTGACAAATCCTGACTTGATTGCACCATAAACTTCTCCTCCTTTGATCGCATCACGCTGATCATCGTTGAAGAATCCGATGTTTGGCATCTGGTAGGCATTGTCCTTCTTGGCCTTGTCATAAGGTGCAAGACCTGTTCCCATATCCCAGCCTTCTCCATAGGTGATAATACGGGGATCAACCTCATCTAGCGCCCAACGAATTGCTTGCATGGTTTTGACATCATGAATACCCATCAAGTCAAAACGGAAACCATCAATATTGTATTCTTTCACCCAGTATAGGAGAGAATCAATCATGTACTTACGGAACATTTCATGTTCACTGGCTGTTTCATTTCCTACACCTGTACCATTTTGGAAGGTTCCATCTCGGTTCATGCGGTAATAATAATCTGGTACAGTTGTCTGGAAAGGCGCATCAACCGTTGAGAAGGTGTGATTATAAACCACGTCCATGATGACACCAATTCCTGCATCATGATAGGCCTGAACCATGGTTTTTAGATCACGAACTACCTGTCCTGGATCATCTGGATTGCTAGAGAAACTTGGTTCTGGTGCATTGTAGTTTTGAGGGTCATAACCCCAGTTATAGGTTACGTTTCCATCCTCATCGTATTCCTTATGGCGATCAAAGATAGGCTGAAGTTGAACATAGTTGCAGCCAAGTTCTTTGATATAGTCAAAGGCGGTTGCTTGTCCGAATTGGTTAGTCGTTCCTGTCTGCGCAGCCCCAAGGAAGGTTCCACGGAGATGCTCTGCCACTCCAGATGTTGGAGATTTGGTCAAATCTCGGATATGCATTTCACAGATAACGGCTTTACATGGATTTTCCAAACGCCAAGAAGCTTCTGTCCCATGTTTGACTTCAAATCCATCTACTTGTCTCTCTTTGTGTGAGAGAATAACAGAACGTTTTCCGTCAGGACTGGTTGCAATTGTATAAGGATCTCTTGTCAAACTCTTGTGATGAGGGAATTCTATCTGATACTGATAAGCCTTGCCAGCAAGATTCTCATCTAAATCCAGACCCCAAACACCAATGGTATTGTACTTATGACTATATGAATAGCTATTCCCACGCTCTAGATTATAGGTTTTCCAAATCGGAGCATCGTTGCTGGTATTTTCATAAACAACTACCTGTACAGCTGTAGCTGTAGGAGCCCAAAGTTTAAAGCTTGTCTGATAATCTGAAAGACTGTAACCTAGTTCTCCTTGATAGCCCCAGTGGTGATCGTAGCTAGCGCTATGGATTGCTTTATCAAAAGCAAATGGATTTTGATCTTTGTAGTAAGGACTAGCAATGGCTGGGTTTTCAGAATAATAAACCGTCTCGTCACCCTCTAAAATCCAAACTTCTGTCAAAAGCGGATAGTAGTTATAACGCACTGGATATTCCTTAATTTTTCCATCAATCTCAACTGAGAATTTTAGGTTTTCTAACTTTTCTTGACTTGTAACTGTGAAAGAGAACTTTGCTCCAAAAAAGTCATTCTCATAATACAATTTTTCAACATTGTCCGCCTGTTTTCTACTATATGAACAGGTCGCATAATCCCCATTTTTTCGATGAAAATGGATGACTACTGGGTATCTATACATTTCTTTTCCTAATTTCTAATTTCAATTTAATTTTTTTATGTGTTGCTGATAGATTCAGCGATTTAATCTCTGACTGACAATAGACTCAATCTATGTAAAAACTCTTCAGGAGAGGTAGTTTCTGACTATCTAAGACCTAGCTGTCTGCTATTCTTTACAAACTTTCCAACCAAGCTTCATCTCGAACTTCGATACCAAGTTCTTGCGCTTTTTGGAGCTTGCTTCCTGCATCCGTTCCTGCTACGACTAGATCTGTTTTCTTGGATACACTGCCTGTTACCTTAGCTCCCAGACTTTCGAGTTTGCTTTTTGCTTCTGAGCGCGTGAGACGTTCCAATTTTCCTGTCAGAACTACTGTCAAACCTGACAAGGCTGCATCTGCTACTACAGTCTGACCTTTGTAGGCCAGATTGACCTCTGCTTCTTTCAGCTCATCTAAGAGAATTTTTGATCCTTCGGTAGCAAAATAGGTCTGAAGGCCTTGGGCGATTACGCTACCCAGACTTTCAATACTTGCCACTTCCTCTGGATCTGCCTGAGCCAGATTTTCAATCGTATGGAAATGTTGGAGCAAGAGCTGACTAGCCTTACTTCCGACATGGCGAATTCCCAAGCCAAATAAAAGCTTCTCAGCTGAGTTTTCCTTAGATGCTTGAATAGCCTGATACAGTTTTGACGCAGACTTTTCCTTAACACCTTCTAAAAGAAGGAAATCGTCTTCTTTCAAACGGTAAATATCCGCTACATCCTTGACTAGATTAGCAGCAAAGAGCTTTTCAACGATAGATGGTCCAAGTCCTGTAATATTCATGGCATCACGAGAGGCAAAGTGAATCAAGCCTTCCATGATTTGGGCAGGACAGCGAGGATTGATACAACGTAGAGCAACCTCATCTTCAAAATGAAGTAACTGACTGTCACAGCTCGGACAGTTAGTCGGAATATCTAGTTTTTCTTCAGAAACACGCTTGGACTCTACCACTCGTAAGACAGCAGGGATGATGTCCCCAGCCTTATAGACTATAACCGTATCGTCTTTGCGAATATCTTTTTCAGCAATATAATCTACGTTGTGTAGGGTCGCACGACTAACGGTCGTACCAGCAAGCTGAACAGGTGTTAGATTGGCAGTTGGGGTCACAACACCCGTACGACCTACTGTCCAGTCAACTGAGAGTAGTTGGGCTTCTTTTTCCTCAGCAGGGAACTTGTAGGCCACTGCCCACTTAGGCGCTTTAACTGTAAAACCGAGTTCTTCTTGACCTGCTAAGTCATTGACTTTGATAACCACTCCATCAATATCGTAAGGTAGATGTTCCCGTTCTTGTCCTACTTCTTGGATAAAATTCCATATCTCATCCATGCTTTCAGCCAAGATTCGTTTAGGGTTAACTACAAAACCAAGCTGTTCAAGATGCTTCAAGACTTTTTCTTGGCTATCACGAGTAGAAGGACT
The DNA here is from genome assembly GCF_000146585.1 of Streptococcus mitis ATCC 6249. Taxonomy (GTDB): domain Bacteria; phylum Bacillota; class Bacilli; order Lactobacillales; family Streptococcaceae; genus Streptococcus; species Streptococcus mitis_AZ. The sequence continues at coordinate 1,159,703 of NZ_GL397179.1, forward strand.
TGCTTCTTGATAGAGGAAAGTCGCAAGATTACGCTTGGCCACTACTGCTGTATCAAGCTGACGCAAAGTTCCAGCCGCCGCATTACGAGGATTGGCAAATTCAGGCTCTCCATTTTCTTGGCGAGCTTGGTTGACCAGATCAAAGGAAGCGCGTGGCATGTAACACTCCCCACGAACGGTAATATCAAGTTTTTCTGGCAAGGTCAAAGGAATATCCTTAACGCGTTTGAGATTTTCAGTGATATTCTCACCAATAGAACCATCTCCACGTGTCGCCCCAGCGACCAAAATCCCCTTTTCATAAGTAAGAGAGATAGACAAACCATCGATTTTCAACTCACAGATATAAGTAGGATGAGGTAATTCTTTGCGAACACGCGCATCAAAAGCTTCTAACTCTTCACGTGAAAAAGCATCCTGCAAACTATAAAGAGGATACTGATGACTGTATTTTTCAAAACCATCTAAAACCTTACCACCAACACGATGGGTTGGACTGTCTGCTAAAACTTGATCTGGATAGGCAGCTTCCAACTCGACCAACTCTCGGTAGAGGCGATCGTACTCGCTATCTGAAACCGAAGGATTGTCACTCGTATAGTACTCGCTCGCATAGCGGTTGAGTAAGGCAACTAACTCATTCATTCTTTTATTCATAAAACCATTTTACCACAAACCAAGCCCTCCTCACAATGGAGAAGGGCTGAAAAAATAGTTAATAGTGAAATATTTTTTAAGGCAAGGAGATTTATACCTTTTTTTTAAAACGATTTCGAACATAAATGAGAGATATACAGGACAAGAAGACAACTCCACTTCCGATTATCAAGAAAGAAGAAAGATGTACACTTGGCAACACTGTCATAAGGCCTTTTGCAATTGGCATAAAGAGAATAGCTAAAGTAAAAATAGTACTCAATACTCTGCCCAAATATTCACTTTCAACCTTGGTTTGAACCTGAGTAAAAAAATGAATATTAAACATTGTCATAAATAGTTCACAAACTAAATTTCCAGAAAAGGAAAGAAAAGTTGGCAGTGGTAACCCCATCATAAAAACTCCAGTACCAGTCAAAGCTAGTAAAATCAAAAGGCTATGAACACTTGCTTTTATCTTACTAGCAAGAAGAGCTCCGATAATCGAACCAATAGCGCCCATAGTCAAAATAGTTGCATAAGCTCCTTCAACCCCGTATAGTCGATTTGAAAAAGGGAGGAGAAATTCAAAGGCTGCAAAAAAGAAATTAACACTGGAAGCTACTACCAAAAGGAAAAAGATCTCTTGCTGATGCCAAATATAGTGTATTCCAGCCTTCATATCAACAAAGATGTCTTTCCAACTAAAACTCTTTTTCTCATGTACTTGGATTTCTTTTCGAGGAAGGAGAGCCACTAGAACAAATGCAATGAAAAAACTAATGGCATCTAAAACGAGCGTCATATGGAGACTGGCAAATTGTAAAACGAGGAAAGAAAGTACAGGGGAGCTAACTCCTACAACCTGCAAAACGAGCTCTAAGCGAGCGTTATAGGTCACAATCTCGTCTTTCTCTACAACCTCAGTTATAATGGCTTTATTGGCTGTACGAGAAAATGCAAAGGCAACCGCCTGAACAATATTGGCAAAAATCAAGGCAGCAATCATCAATCTATCATTTCTGATGAAAGAAATAGCTAAACAGAGAATACCACAAATCAAGTCTGTCGTCATCAAAATTTTGCGACGCGAAAAGCGATCTGAAATCACTCCACCAAAGGGATTGACCAGAATCGATGTAACCAACTCAGAAATTTGATAAATACCAAGAACAGTCTGTCCTATCGTCCCCATTGATGCCAACCAAACACTGTTTCCATAATCATAGAGCATATTTCCTATCTTATTAATAGCCCCACGACTAATCAACTGGATTGCATGTCGATTCATATAAAAAGCTCCTCTCAAATTTTGAAACTATTGTATCAAAACTGAAAGGAGTCTCTTTATTTTTCCCTTATTTGGGAAATTTAAGCATTTACAAATTTTTCATAATGTTCCTGATAGTAAGCCACTTGCTCTGGAAGTCCAAGCACATCAAAAATATGCATAGCCTCCTGCATCTGACTACAACCTTCTTCTTTCAAGTCTCTCTGGTAGAGGGCAAAACCTTTAAGATAATGGAAGATATTGCGCTCATAAAGCTTGATACCATTTCCAATCAACTTCTCCACATAGCCCTCAAAATAGTCCGCATCCGCAAAGGACCGATTTTCCAAACAATGCTGGTAACAGTTAAGAGCTAAAATCAAAACAAGTTTTCGATGCCGACCAATTTCCTTGTAGTAGTCTTCCCTCTCCATGACTTCTCTGCCAATCCGAGCCACATAGTCCACATTGTAGAAAGTATAGAGATTCCCGAAAAGAATCAACTCATACATAGTCCATTCTTCTGTTTGAAAAAGATAATCTGCTACCTTTTCCAAATCACTCTGACTCATCGTGTAATGAGCATCTCTTTGACAAATCAGACCTTGTAGCAGAATCCAATTCAGCTCAAAATAGAGGGGATTGGTCGAACTCTTACCCTTTTCAAGTTGTTCTCTTTGAAGCTTTTGAAAACCTGCAATATTATTTGAGTAGTAAAGCGGAATAATCTGTGCCATCAAGGCAACATGTTCATGATTTTGAAAATCCCTAGCCTTGTCCATGAAATTTTCAATAGTCACATGAATATTGTCCAAAATCTCAAAGAACCGAGAAACTGCTAGATCAGACTCCCCAAGCTCGAAGCGAGATAACTGAGAGGTTGAACATGATTCACCTGCCGCCTCTTTCAAGGAGTACTTCCCACTTGTTCGAAATTCACGAAATACCTTTCCTAGATGTTTCATCTTTACACCTGCTCCGATAATTCTTCCCATTCAAGCATAGCCGCTTCCTGACGATGGTTGATTTTTTCCAGTTCAGCCTGCAACTCCATGAGTTGTTCAGCGTCATTGGTTTCCAACATTTGTTCAGAGATGGCTTGACTTTGGGTTTCTAATTCTTCAATTTCTGCCTCCAAGTTCTCGATTTGACGCATGAGCTTGCGGGCTTCTTTCTGACTTTCTTTCTGAGCTTGATAATCATTAAATGGACTTGCTTCTTTTTCTTGATTGCTAGTAGAAAGTTCCTCAGCTTGACTCACTTCTACTTCTGCCTTCTTTTCAACATAGTAGTCATAGTCTCCTAGATAGAGTGTCGAACCATTTTCGGACAATTCCAAAACATGAGTAGCTACGCGATTGATAAAGTAACGGTCGTGGCTGACAAACAGAAGGGTTCCATCAAAGTCTATCAAGGCATTTTCTAGCACTTCCTTGCTATCAATATCCAAGTGGTTGGTCGGCTCATCAAGAATCAAGAAGTTGTTGTTTTCCATAGACAGTTTAGCAAGCAACAAACGAGCACGTTCACCACCAGACAGCATGCCAACTGATTTTTTAACATCATCTCCTGAGAAAAGGAAGGCACCTAGGCGGTTGCGGATTTCAACTTCAGGTGTCAGTTTAAAATCATTCCAAAGTTCATCGAGTACAGTATTACTTGGTGTTAGCTTACTTTGAGTCTGATCATAGTAACCAACCTCAACGTTAGCACCAAATCGCTTCTCTCCCTTGATAAAAGGAATCTGATCAACGATTGACTTGATAAAGGTTGATTTCCCAATCCCATTTGGTCCGACAATCGCAACAGCATTCATTTTACGAAGGTCAAGATTTATCGGTTCTGACAAAATTTCCCCATCATAACCAATGACTGCATTTTCAACTGTCAAGACAACATTACCAGATGTTTTTTCAGACTGGAAGGTCATATTAGCTGATTTCTTACCAGCTTCAGGTTTATCCAAGCGCTCCATTTTTTCCAGTTGTTTACGGCGCGATTGGGCACGTTTGGTTGTCGAAGCTCTTACTAGATTGCGATTGACAAAGTCTTCCAGAGCAGCGATTTCCTTCTGCTGTTTTTCATAGTTTTTTGCCTCAGTTGCCATTTTTTGTTCTTTTTGCTCAACAAATCGAGAGTAATTCCCCACATAGCGATCCAAAGAATGCTTGGTCAAATCGAGCGTAATTGTTGCAACCTTGTCCAAGAAATAACGGTCGTGACTAACAATGATGAGAGCGCCACTGTAGTTGACTAGGTAATTTTCCAACCAGGCAATGGTTTCAATATCCAAGTGGTTGGTTGGCTCATCCAAGACCAAGAGATTTGGTTTTTCGAGGAGCATTTTTGCAAGAGCAAGCCGAGTATTTTGACCACCTGAAAGCTCAGCAATTTTCATCTGCCACATAGTCTCATCAAACTTAAAACCATTTAAAATCGCTCGAATGTCTGCTTCGTAGGTAAAACCGCCAGCTTGACGAAAATTCTCTGACAAACGGTCGTAGTCTGCCATGAGTTTATCTAGTTCAGCTCCAGTTTTCTCACCCATCTCCAACTCCATCTGACGCAGTTGTGTTTCCGTACGCCGTAAATCATCAAAAACATGGAGCATTTCGTCATAAATGGTATTCTCAGACTCAAATCGGCTGTCTTGGGCTAGGTAGGAAAGAGAGTTGTCTTTTTTCTTATTGATTTCCCCTCTAGTTGGCTCCTCTTCTCCAACTAAAATCTTCAAAAGAGTCGACTTTCCTGCCCCATTTCTTCCAACAAGGGCAATCCGATCGCGTTCATCTACCTGCAGATTGATATTATCAAAAAGAACCTCTCCTGCAAAAGAACGTTCAATTTTATTGGCTTGTAAAATAATCATGATTCTATTTTACTATCTTTTTCAATTTTAGACAATTGCAATGAAAAAAGTTCGAGTATAAACTCGAACTTTTTATTTTAGTATCCAATGCCTCCACGGAATGTGCGAGCCATATCTTTTAAATCATAGTTCTTAGAAGAGGTATCGATTGTCCATTTACCATCCTTCTTCGTCATTTTGATTTCATAACCCTCTTTTCTCATACTATTACTAGTATCTAGAGGAGTTGATTCAAATTGGCTTGGAGCATTTTCTAAAATATACTTCTCACCAGCTTTCATAGCTTCTGAATAGTTGCTGTACTTACCTTTGTTTTCGTCGTAGAATTTACGGCTTAATTCATAAACATTCAAGTTATCTAAGTCAATCGTTTCAGGTCTTACATAGATAACTGCGTAGTCTGGCAAGTATGTTTTAACTTTGTAATCAATTTTTGCTCGTTTAGAGTTTGCTTTGATATACGCCTCAGCAAATGTACGAAGCTCTGCGTCTGATGGTTTGTAGTTGTAGAAACCTTTTCCGAATGATTCTACAAATTTCTTGATGAACTCTTCTCTATCAGCCTTCACATCATTTGTAAATTCAGCATCACCATCAGAAGATTTTTTATCATCTGCAAGGGATACGACTTGAGCCTTGTTATCAGATGTACTTAAGTTCGTTCCGCCACCAGAGCTTTCTCCATTAAGGTAAACGGCATCGACATATTTTTTCATTACTTCTTTAGCTTCATCAATGTGATCCTCGTATTTGCTTGGATCAACTTTGATAGCTACGTCGTTATTCTTTTTAGAGTCCTCTTTGATATCTTCGTAGAAGCTAGGTGCAAAATGAAGCTCATATTTAGCATCTTTGTCTACTTCATAAACAACATAACCAGCTACACTCTTACCTTTAGAGATGCTATCTCCATAAGACATGAATTTAGTCTTACTGTCACTCTCATAGATTTGAATTGGTTCTACTTTTTCATCTTTTTCATTGTAAAGGGTGATATCGCGGCTAGTGAAACTGAACTTTTTATCACGGTTGTTTTTGATTTCAACCTGAAGAGCAAGGTAGCTTGAAGATGAATCTTCATCTTTAGGCAATACAAACATACCATCTTTAACAGATACTTCAAAGTTGGAGTTTGAGGCAGTACCGTTGTCGCTTGCCTTCTTTGTTGATCCACAAGCAACAAGTGCTAAAGCTGATACCAGCAAAGCAGAATGCTTAAGAATTTTTTTCATAATAGAATATCTCCTTTTATTATTTACTATATTCTACCATAGCGATAATAAAATTCAAAATAGAAACCGAACCTTTTAAAAAAAACTTAAAATTATAGAATAATAGCTTAAATTTTTCCAAAAAATTATTTTAAGTATAGAAGCTTCTTCTTAGAGAATCAATAGGAAGTCACGTTTTTTCTTTGAAAATTTTTTCTATATATTTTTCTAAATTTATTAGGAATTCAATTTGAAACCGTTTAGTTATAAACTCTTGTTTATCCTTTTTTAAGGAAATGAAAAAAGCTCGATACGAGTAATAGCGACTATGCTAACGTTTTACTAAAATCCTAAATCATGGTATAATGAAACCGATTAAAACAATTTACAATAAAAGGAGACGCTCAATGACTTACCAAGAAAACTATCAAAAATGGCTTGATTTTGCTGAACTTCCAGACTACCTTCGTCAAGATTTGGAAAACATGGACGAAAAGACAAAGGAAGACGCCTTCTATACCAATCTTGAATTTGGTACTGCTGGTATGCGTGGATTGATTGGAGCTGGTACTAACCGTATCAATATCTATGTTGTCCGTCAAGCGACTGAAGGTTTGGCTCGTTTGATTGAGTCAAAAGGTGGAAATGAAAAAGAACGCGGTGTGGCAATTGCCTACGATAGCCGTCACTTCTCACCTGAGTTTGCCTTTGAATCTGCGGCAGTTCTTGCAAAACATGGTATCAAATCTTACGTATTTGAAAGCCTTCGTCCAACTCCAGAACTGTCATTTGCAGTTCGTCACCTCAGCTGTTTTGCGGGTATCATGATTACTGCTAGCCACAACCCAGCTCCGTTCAATGGATACAAGGTTTACGGTGAAGACGGCGGTCAAATGCCTCCACACGATGCAGACGCTTTGACAACTTACATCCGTTCGATTGAAAATCCATTTGCTGTTGAAGTTGCTGATGTTGAAGCTGAAAAAGCTTCTGGCTTGATTGAAGTCATCGGTGAAGCTATTGATGCTGAATACCTTAAAGAAGTAAAAGATGTCAACATCAACCCTGCCTTGATTGAAGAATTTGGTAAAGACATGAAGATTGTCTACACACCACTTCACGGTACTGGTGAAATGTTGGCACGTCGCGCTCTTGCCCAAGCAGGATTTGATTCTGTTCAAGTTGTTGAAGCGCAAGCAACTCCAGACCCAGACTTCTCAACGGTTAAATCTCCAAACCCAGAGAGTCAAGCAGCCTTTGCCCTTGCTGAAGAACTCGGACGCAAAGTTGGTGCTGATGTTCTTGTTGCGACGGACCCTGATGCTGACCGTGTCGGTGTTGAAGTCCTTCAAAAAGACGGTAGCTACCTTAACCTTTCAGGTAACCAAATCGGTGCCATCATGGCTAAATACATCTTGGAAGCCCACAAAAACGCTGGAACTCTTCCTGAAAATGCAGCCCTATGTAAGTCTATCGTATCAACTGACTTGGTAACGAAGATTGCTGAAAGCTACGGCGCAACCATGTTCAACGTCTTGACTGGTTTCAAATTTATCGCTGAAAAGATTCAAGAATTCGAAGAAAAACACAACCACACCTACATGATGGGATTTGAAGAAAGCTTCGGTTACTTGATCAAACCATTCGTACGTGATAAAGATGCCATCCAGGCAGTCCTTGTTGTTGCTGAACTTGCTGCCTACTACCGTTCTCGTGGTTTAACACTTGCTGACGGTATCGAAGAAATCTACAAAGAGTATGGCTACTATGCTGAGAAGACAATCTCTGTTACTCTTTCTGGTGTTGACGGTGCTGAGCAAATCAAAGCAATTATGGCGAAATTCCGTGAAAATGGTCCAAAAGAATGGAACGCAACAGAAATCACAGTCGTAGAAGACTTCAAAGCACAAACTTCTACTGCTGCTGACGGTACCGTAACAGCCTTGACGACTCCTCCAAGTGATGTATTGAAATACACTCTTGCTGATGGTTCATGGATTGCAGTTCGTCCTTCCGGTACTGAACCAAAAATCAAGTTCTACATTGCCGTTGTGGGTGAAAGTAATGAAGATTCACAAGCTAAGATTGCCAACATCGAAGCAGAAATCAATGCCTTTGTAAAATAAGCAAGCTAAAAGATGAGATAAACCAATCTCATCTTTTTTTTGTATCAAATCCGAGCAATTTTAGAAACTTTGTGGCATACTAGTTTTATCAAAAAAAGAGAGGTATTCTTATGAATCAGTTTTTAGAAGATATTAAAGATCTTGAAGTGACTACAGTTTCACGCGCCCAAGAAGCACTCGATAAGAAAGAAACTGCAACCTTCTTCATCGGTCGCAAAACTTGCCCTTACTGCCGTAAATTTGCTGGTACATTAGCAGGCGTCGTAGCTGAAACCAAAGCACACATCTACTTCATCAATAGCGAAGAACCTAGCCAACTCAATGCTTTGCAAGATTTCCGTTCACACTATGGTATCCCAACTGTTCCGGGATTCGTTCATGTTGCTGATGGCCAAATCAATGTCCGTTGCGACTCCTCCATGTCAGCACAAGAAATCAAAGAATTTGCAGGATTGTAAAAAAAGCCACTCATAGAGTGGTTTTTAATGGTTAAAATTACGTTTTTTCAAGCAAATCTTGTATCATTCTATGTAGTTCTTCTATCTTCTCGGATTGCCTCTCTAGTAATATTCTTTGAGTTATTAATTCGTCTTGGAGTTTATCAAATTTTATCTGCTCATCTGGATTATCTTTTACAAAAAAGTTTGTCAAAGCACTTGTTAACATCCCTATTGTACCAATACCAACAAGCATTAGTAAAACAGCTAACCACTTCCCAAAAATCGACGCAGGAACAATATCTCCATAACCAACAGTCGTTACGGTTACAAGCGCCCACCAAAGACTATCTGAGAAAGATTTTTCTTCAACAACAGATAAAATTGAACTACCTACCAGTACAATAAAGGAATTGAGATAGAAAATATAAAGTAAGCCATTTGTTCGTAAGAGTTTTCCAACCTTCTTTTCCAACTTGCCAGTCAATCCAACGACTCTTAAAAGACGAGTGAGTTTCAGTAATTTTGTCAGCCTAGCTAAGCGGAAGATACGCCCTAATCGAAATACTGTAAAAATAGCATTTAAAGGAAGGATAGCTAACAAGTCGAATATATTTTCAAGGATAAATCGCCATTTTCCTTGACTTGAAAAGAAGCGCCAACCATAATCTACCACAAAAACAAACCAAATCAGTAAATCAATAATACTGTAGGGTGGACTATCCAAATCAATCATCTCAGCAAATCCAAGCAAGACAAGGACAACGGATATCAATGCAAGTATGATAATCGTCGTGTCATAGTAATCCTTTAATAACCATTTTCTCTTCACACTGCTACTCCTTTAGTTTTTTAATCATTATACCATACTAAATCCCTGATAAAATCCAAAACAAAAGAAGGCACTCGCCTTCTTTTTATATATCTGTTAATGGAGTTGCGGTATCTGGTGAGGTATCATAAACCTTAAAGTCTACTCCGACTCCCAGATCGGCTTGGGCTAGCTGATTGACCATGGTCATATGAGCCAGCTCCTTGATATTGTTCTCTTTGGACAAGTGGCCAAGGTAGATTTTCTTGGTTCGATTTCCCATTGCTCGAATCATGGCTTCAGCTCCGTCCTCATTAGAGAGGTGCCCGAGATCAGATAGGATACGCTGTTTGAGTCGCCAAGCATAAGATCCTGCTCGTAAGATTTCCACGTCGTGGTTAGATTCGATGAGATAACCGTCAGCATTCTCAACAATTCCTGCCATACGATCACTAACATAACCTGTGTCAGTCAACATGACAAAACTCTTATCATCCTTCATAAAGCGATAAAACTGGGGTGCTGCGGCATCATGACTAACCCCAAAACTCTCAATATCGATATCGCCAAAAGTTTTGGTTTTTCCCATTTCAAAAATGTGCTTCTGCGATGAATCCACCTTACCGAGATACTTGCTATTTTCCATAGCCTGCCAGGTTTTTTCATTGGCGTAAAGGTCCATACCATATTTGCGAGCCAACACACCGACTCCATGGATATGGTCTGAATGCTCATGCGTAATCAGAATCGCATCTAGATCTTCAGGTTTGCGATTGATTTCAGCTAGCAGGCTAGTAATTTTTTTACCAGACAAGCCTGCATCTATTAGAATTTTCTTTTTTGGGGTTTCCAGATAAAAGGAATTTCCACTAGAACCTGATGCTAAAATACTGTATTTAAAACCTATTTCACTCATTCTAGTCTTCTATTTCGTCCTCCCATATTTCTTCTTTTACGGCATCCTTATCATAAGGGAGCACGATGGTAAAGGTTGAGCCCTTACCGTATTCACTTTTGGCCCAAATAAAGCCGTTGTGTTGTTTGATGATTTCTTTGGCGATGGCTAGACCTAGACCAGTTCCACCTTGAGCCCGGCTTCTTGCACGATCCACACGGTAGAAGCGGTCAAAAATCTTCGGCAAATCTTGTTTTGGAATACCAAGACCTTGGTCTTTGATGGATAAAATCATCTGATCATCAGTCGTTTTCATGCTGACAGTGATTTTCCCACCATCTGGTGAGTACTTGATAGCATTGTTGAGAATATTATCAATCACCTGGGTCATTTTATCGGTATCAATCTCAATCCAAACTGAATTGATTGGGTAATCTCGAACCAGCTCATATTTTTTCTCGTCATCCTGACTTCTCATCTTATCAAAGCGGTTAAGGATAAAGGTGATAAAGGCTGTAAAGTTAATCAACTCCACATCCAACTGAGTAGTCGCATTATCAATACGAGAAAGATGCAAGAGATCTGTCACCATCCGCATCATACGGTTGGTTTCATCAAGCGAAACCTTGATAAAATCAGGGGCTACAGGATCATACAAGGCTCCCTCGTCCAAGGCTTCAAGATAAGATTTAACACTGGTCAAAGGAGTTCTCAGCTCATGACTCACGTTTGAAACGAAGAGTCTCCGCTCGCGTTCTTCCTTCTCCTGCTCGGTCGTATCATGTAAAACAGCAACCAAACCAGAGATGAATCCTGACTCACGACGAACCAAAGCGAAACGTACACGAAGACTCAGGTATTCACCATTCACATCTTGGGAGTCAATCGTCAACTCAGGAATCTGTGTAATCAGGTCGCGCAACTCATACTCATCTTCTATCTTAAGCAATTCAAGGATGCTTTTATTCAGAACATCTTCTTTCTGCACACCGAGCTGTTTCTTGGCCATGTCGTTAATCATGGTAATCTGGCCACGGCGATTGGTTGCAAGCACTCCATCTGTCATGTAAGAAAGAATACTATGCAATCTTTTACTCTCTTGCTCCAGATTTTCTTGGGTCAAACGAATAACTTCTGACAAATCGTTCAGATTATTGCTAATATTGGTGATTTCTGTACTGCCTTGTAAGTCCAAAACTTGAGAATAATCACCCGCAATCAAGTCCTTAACCTTTTGATTTATCTCTTTGAGACGAATATTATCTCGGCGGTTTTCCAGTAAGAGCAAGGTCACCACCAAGATAAAACCAAGTAAAATCAAGATAAAGATAAAATCACTGGTCAGAATAGTTTGTCTAATATCTTCAATCATTATTTCTCATATAGTATCCAACACCACGACGTGTGAGAATGTACTCTGGACGGCTTGGAGTATCTTCAATTTTTTCACGCAAACGTCTAATGGTCACGTCCACTGTACGAACATCACCAAAATAATCATAACCCCAAACAGTCTCAAGCAAGTGTTCACGCGTAATCACTTGTCCAATATGGGAGGCCAAGTGATATAAAAGCTCAAACTCACGGTGAGTCAAATCTAATTCCTCACCGTATTTTTTGGCCACGTAAGCGTCTGGGACAATTTCCAAATCGCCAATCTGAAGTGGCTGGGATTTCTTCTCATCAGACTCTTGACTATCAACTGAAACCAAGTCGGTACGGCGAAGTAAAGCCTTGACACGCGCCTGCAACTCACGATTTGAGAAGGGCTTTGTGACATAATCATCTGCACCTAGTTCCAAACCGATAACCTTATCAAACTCGCTATCTTTAGCTGAGAGCATAATGATAGGAACACTACTGGTCTTGCGAATGGCTTTGGCTACTTCTAAACCATCAATTTCAGGAAGCATCAAGTCGAGGATAATAATGTCGGGTTGCTCGGCTTCAAATAGCTCGATTGCCTCGCGACCGTTGAAGGCTGTTACAACTTCGTAGCCTTCTTTGGTCATATTGAACTTAATAATATCTGAGATTGGTTTCTCATCATCTACAATTAATATTTTTTTCATTTTATCACCATTTTCTCTATCTATTATAACAAAAAAATGCAAAGAAGGCACAAATGGCTACTGTAAGCCTTCATCTTCAAGAGTTGTTTTTATAAGCCTGCCAAATTTTTTGTTGAGGTTTCGCAAGTGGATAATCAGAAAACTCCTGAGGAGAAACCCAGCGAATTTCTCTGTCTGAAAACTGTTTTAATCCTGTCACCTGACCTGATAGGATTTGAATATGCCATTTACGATGACTAAAGACATGCTTGACTTGTTCAAAAGTTTGATGGGACCAATCAACCTCCAAATCATAATCCTGCTCAAAACTTTCTTGGGGGCTTGGTCCAAATGCTCTGCTTTCCTCCTTGACTTGAGAAAAAAGATCTAGCTGATCATCTTCTCTAGAAAATTCTTCGACCTCAATCAAGGGGAAATGCCAAAATCCAGCTAGCAGTTTCTCGCTTTCGTTTTTCTCTAGTAAATATTGCCCTCGGTCATTGCGCACAACCAAAGCCTTGAGATAGATTGGAAGAGGCTTTTTCTTGGGTTCTTTGATCGGATATCGATCCATGGTTCCATTCTGATAGGCTGCGCTAAATTCCTTAACAGGACTTTCTTCTGGTCGAGGGTTAACAGGAGACTCTATATCAGAGCCCAAGTCCATCAGAGCTTGGTTAAAGTCTCCCGGCCGTTCTGGATCAATCAAGATTTCCATCATAGCTTGGAAAATCTTGCGATTGCTAGGAACTCCGATATCATAATTTACCTCAAACAAGCGCGCTAAAACTCGCATGACATTGCCATCAACCGCTGGCTCAGGCAAATTAAAAGCGATACTGGAAATAGCTCCCGCAGTGTAAGGGCCAATCCCTTTCAAGCTAGAAATCCCTTCGTAAGTGTTTGGAAATTTCCCTTCAAAGTCTGTCATAATCTGCTGAGCCGCAGCCTGCATATTGCGTACGCGAGAATAATAGCCCAACCCCTCCCAAGCTTTCAGTAAACGCTCCTCAGGCGCATTTGCCAAACTTTCAACAGTTGGAAACCAGTCCAAAAATCGTTCATAGTAGGGAATAACCGTATCTACCCTAGTCTGCTGTAGCATGATTTCAGAAACCCAGATGTGATAAGGATTTTTACTTCTTCGCCAGGGTAAATCCCGTTTGTTTTCATCGTACCAGTTGAGGAGTTTCTCACGGAAAGAGAAAATCTTCTCCTCTGGCCACATCTCAACACCGTATTCTTTCAAATCTAACATATATCTAGTATAACATAGAAGCTTCTAACTGTCCTTTTCTTAGCGCTAAAAAGCCTCTTCCTAAAGGAAAGAGGCCTATTTCTTATTGATGAACCGCTTGGGCAGCAGTGATAAGGGTCAACTTGTAAACATCGTCAGAGTTACATCCACGAGAAAGGTCGTTTACTGGTTTATTCAAACCTTGCAATACAGGACCTACAGCCGCGAAGCCACCAAGACGTTCTGCAATCTTATAGCCAATATTTCCTGCTTCGATACCAGGGAAGATAAAGACAGTTGCTTGCCCAGCAACGTTACTTCCTGGAGCTTTCAATGCTGCAGTTTCAGGGTGGAAGGCTGCATCAAATTGCAATTCTCCATCGATTTCAAGGTCAGGACGCAAGTCATGAGCAATTTTAGTAGCTTCCACTACCTTATCAACACTTTCACCAAATCCTGAACCTTTAGTAGAATAGCTTAGCATGGCAATTTTAGGTTCGATGCCAAACATTTTAGCTGTAATAGCTGAGTTGATAGCAATCTCTGCCAAAGCTTCTGCATCTGGATTGATGTTAATGGCACAGTCACCAAATAGGTAACGTTCTGTCCCACGAACCATGAGAAAGGCACCTGAAGTGCGGGATACATTTGGACGAGTTTTAATGATTTGGAGTGCAGGACGAACTGTTGCAGCTGTTGAGTGAGTAGCACCTGATACCATTCCATCAACATAGCCCATGTGAACGAGCATAACACCAAAGTAGTTGACATCTTCAAGCAAAATCTTACGAGCACCTTCTTCACTCATTTTACCTTTACGACGTTCAACTAAGGTAGTAACCATTTCTTCGAATTGAGGATAGTGTTGAGGGTCAATCACTTCATAGCCGTCCATAACCCCTTCGATTTCAAGATAAATTTTGATTTTTTCTGGGTTCCCAAGCAAAACCGGAACAACTTCTGTTTCTTTTACCAAGCGTTTGGTTGCCTGAAGAATACGAGGTTCTTCCCCTTCAGGGAGAACAATACGAGCATTTTTGCCAACTAGGTTGGCTTTGAGATTTTCAAAAACTTCCATGAGTTTTCTCCTTTAAGAAATTAAATTATACTCAAAATAGATTTTAAAGAGTATTAGTTGATAACTGAGTAATAAGATTGTTAAAATCATCTGGCAAGGGGCTTTCCAGCTCTAGCTGACGCTCCAAGAAGGGATGATAAAATGATAAGAAATGGCAATGCAAGGCCTGTCGTTGAATCCCATCGTCTAGGCTGCCTCCATAGAGATCGTCTCCCAACAAGGGAAAACCGATATGAGAAAAATGCACTCTGATCTGATGGGTTCTCCCAGTATGCAATCGAATATCGATCAGGTGAATATCTCCATAAGACGCGACAACTTTGTAAGAGGTATGGGCGTATTTTCCACCCTTGGCAACCCTTCTCGTGATAATGGAGTCCACATCACGCGCAATCGGGGCAATAATCTCCCCTTCTGGTTCCAAATCCCCATTGCCCTTAACCAAGGCAAAGTAACGTTTTTCGATAGACTTTCGTTGCAGTTGCTTGTCTAATCGTGCATGAGCATAACCGTGCTTGGCAAAGAGCATCAAACCAGATGTATCCCGATCCAGTCTGGTCACGATATGAACCTGCTGGTTTTCGTATTCCTGCTTAACATAGTAGCCTTTGATAAAATTCGCAATGGTATTGGAATGATTGACACTGGGAATAGAGGCTACTCCATAAGGTTTATTCAAAACCAAAAAGTGGTCATCCTCAAACAAGATATCTAAAGGACGGTCAATGGCTTCAAGGGTTTCAAAGCCTTCCTCTGCTGGAATATCAATGGTAACCCTATCTCCAATATCTAAGAGATAAGTCGCATTCTGAGGTTGATCATTGACTAGGATAGCCCCACCTCGAAACTTTATCTTAGCCAACAGTCCTTTAGAAACCTCGTGTTTCTTCAGAAAGGTTTTGACCTTGACATGTTCATCTGCGATAAATTCGAACCTCATTCGTCCACCTCGCCGATGAAGGCATCTTTGACACGATTCCAGAAACTAGTGTGGCTTGGTGTCGCTACGAAATGAATCTTGTGATGGTCGATTTGATATTCAATTCGTTCAATATTTCGGAAAGAATAGGTACTATTGTCAACAGATAGCGTGTGGTAATCATTGCGTGTCGGTAAGAGTTCAATCTTATCTTTTTTGGGAATAATGATTGATGAACCCAAAGTGCGATAGACTCGGTTGTTAAGACTTGCTATTTCCGTCAACTGTAAGGCTTCAATGGTAGGATGCAAAACAGCTCCACCCAAGGACTTGTTGTAGGCGGTGCTCCCTGTTGGCGTTGAGACAGTCACACCATCTCCACGAAAGCGCTCGAATGGAACATGGTTAATGATGATATCTGCAACCATGGTGCGGTCTGATCGACGGATGCTCGCTTCATTTAGAGCACGGAAGGTTTTTACATCACCGTTTTCAAGTGTCACTTTGACATTCAGGACTGGATAAGAAACCTTGGCTCCAGAATCCAGTTGGAGATTGGCAACCAACTGGTCCAACTCAAAGTCACGGTAATCCGTGTAAAATCCCAAGTGTCCTGTATGTACACCTACAAATCGAACCTTGTCTAACTGGTTCTCGTACTTGTGAAAAGCAGACAAAAGCATCCCATCTCCACCAATCGAAATAACGATATCGGGATTGGTATCATTAATTATAAAATGCTGTTTTTTGAGTTTTTCCCTCAGTTTATGTAAAACTTTCTGACTCTGCGGCTTTCTATTAGCTATGAGGTCAACTCGCTTACCTGTATTCTTCATCTGTATCGTCACTATTTCCTACACCGTCGTTTAGTTTTCTACTCAAAGGATCAAAGAGTGCCTGAGCTTCCTGAATGTCATCTCGAATCTTGCCCATTTCTTCATCTAGCTGATGAGCTATTTTGGCAGTGATTTCCAGTCTTTCTTTTATTTCCTCTGGAAAGTCCCCCTGGTACTTATAATTGAGCGAATGCTCAATGGTAGCCCAAAAGTTCATAGCCAAAGTCCGTATTTGAATCTCGGCGAGAATGGTCTTAGCCCCATTTATCGTATCTACAGTATATTCGACAACAACATGATAAGAACGATAACCCGACGCCTTACGATGGTTGATATAATCTCGTTCCTGAACGACTCTCATATCGTGACGTTTACGTAGAATTGCAACAACTTCTTCCACGTCGTCAACAAACTGAACCATGACACGTAGCCCTGCGATATCTTGCAAGTCATTTTCCAGAGTTGCATAAGTAATTCCTCGACGAGCCATTTTTTCTTTGATACTTTCAATCGGTTTTACCCGACCAGTTACAAACTCAATCGGAGAATGCTTGTTTTGCTTACGGTACTGTTTGCGAATCCCACGAAGTTTAATCTTCAATTCACCAACAGCTTGAATGTAAGGATCTAAAAATTCTTCCCATTCTATGGTCATATTTTCTCCCTTTTAGTATGAGATTGTGCAGTTAAAAATTTTTGATTTTTTCACTACAATCTTATACAATAAATACATTGTACATTATACCATAAATCCGCTTTCAAAGATAAAGAAAAGGTTAGAAAAATGAAACAATTAGAAATTGAACTGAAAACACTACTGAAAAAAGATGACTACAATCATTTAAAAAAACAGTTTGCCCATATAGCTCCTGTTCACCAAAAAAACTACTACATTGACACGCCTGATTTCCAGTTGCGCGAAAAAAAGGTTGCCATGCGCATTCGCGCCCTTTCAGATTGCGCTGAATTAACCTTGAAAGTTCCTCAAACTATTGGCAATATGGAATACAATCAAAAAATGACTCTTCCAGAAGCTGAATATTATTTAGAAAAACAAATCCTACCTCAAGGGATGGTTATGGAGAAACTTACTGAGATTGGTATTGAAAGCCATAACTGGCTTATTCTAGGTTGTCTTGAAACGATTCGTTACGAAATGGAAACCGATATCGGTTTGATGGCCTTAGATCAAAGCCATTACTTTGGTCAAACCGACTACGAACTGGAACTTGAAGTCACTGATTTTGAACAAGGAAAAGTCGATTTTCAGCAATTTTTAGATGAAAATCACATAACTTACCAGAAGGCTCCATCAAAATTAATTCGATTCATTAAAAACATGAAAAAAAGCTGAAATAATCTCCTTTTTTTGGTAAAATAGAAAAGATAAAAATAATAGAATCTTCATTAAGAAAAAGAAACTTTTCCAAAGAAGATTCACAAAGTTTACAGAGGACGGTCTATAATGTCAGATAGAAACAACATGAAACTTTTCACCCTAAACTCTAACCCAGAAATCGCTCAAAAGATTGCTGATACTGTTGGTGTCCCTCTTGGAAAATTATCTTCACGTCAATTTTCTGATGGTGAGATCCAAGTCAATATCGAAGAGAGTGTTCGTGGGTATGACGTCTATATCATTCAATCAACAAGCTATCCAGTTAGCAACCACTTGATGGAATTATTGATTATGGTTGATGCCTGTGTTCGCGCCAGTGCTCATAGTATCAACGTCGTCCTTCCTTACTTTGGCTATGCGCGTCAGGATCGTATCGCTTCTTCACGTGAACCACTGACAGCTAAATTGGTTTCAAATATGTTAGTAAAAGCTGGGGTTGATCGTGTTCTAACTCTCGATCTCCATGCTGTACAGGTACAAGGTTTCTTCGACATTCCTGTGGACAATCTTTATACAATTCCTCTATTTGCTAAACACTACTGTGACAAAGGCCTTCTTGGTTCTGATGTCGTTGTGGTTAGTCCAAAGAACTCTGGTGTTAAACGCGCTCGTAGCTTAGCTGAATACTTGGATGCTCCAATCGCTATCATAGACTATGCACAAGATGACTCAGAACGAAGTGAGGGCTATATCATTGGGGATGTTGAAGGTAAGAAAGCCATCCTGATTGACGATATCCTAAATACTGGTCGTACTTTCTCTGAAGCAGCAAAAATCGTTGAACGCGAAGGGGCAACTGAAATCTATGCGGTCTCTAGTCACGGCCTCTTTGTAGAAGGTGCTGCTGAACTTCTAGACGCAACTAACATTAAAGAAATCCTTGTAACGGACTCTGTAGCAACAAAAGAAAGAACTCCTAAAAATGTATGTTACATTACTGCTAGCGAATTGCTTGGTGATGCTATCATCCGTATTCATGAAAGAAAACCAGTCAGCCCACTCTTTGCCTACAACAAAAAGAAATAAGGTGATTCTTTGATTTATTTGGACAATGCTGCAACTACGCCTATGTCAGCTGTAGCTATCGCAGAA
This sequence comes from Streptococcus mitis ATCC 6249, assembly GCF_000146585.1. GTDB lineage: Bacteria > Bacillota > Bacilli > Lactobacillales > Streptococcaceae > Streptococcus > Streptococcus mitis_AZ. The sequence continues at coordinate 1,178,570 of NZ_GL397179.1, forward strand.
ATGACCAAGGTTATGCAAGAAACCCATGGTAATCCTTCAAGTATTCACAGTCATGGTCGTCATGCTGGTAAAATGCTCCGTGAAGCTCGTCAGGACTTGGCTCACTTACTTGGAACCAAACCTCAACATATCTTTTTCACGTCTGGTGGTACAGAAAGTAACAATACAGCTATCATTGGCTATTGTCTCCGTCATCAGGAACGTGGCAAACATATCATCACTACAGCTATTGAACACCATTCTGTCCTTGAGACCATTGATTATCTGGTTCAACATTTTGGCTTTGAAGCGACAGTTATCCAACCAGTAAATCAAGAAATCACTGCCCAACAGATTCAAGAAGCTTTACGTGACGATACCATCCTCGTTTCAACCATGTATGCAAATAATGAAACTGGGAATCTCTTGCCTATTGCTGAGATTGGACATATTTTAAAAGACCACCCTGCTGCTTATCATGTAGATGCTGTTCAAGCTATCGGGAAAATTCCTATCCATCCCGAAGAATTAGGAATTGATTTCCTTAGCGCTTCTGCTCACAAGTTCCATGGTCCAAAAGGAGTTGGTTTCCTCTACGCTTCATCTATGAACTTTGATTCCTACCTTCACGGTGGGGACCAAGAGCAAAAAAAACGGGCTGGAACAGAAAACCTCGCTGCCATTGTAGGCATGGTTGCTGCTCTCAAAGAAGATCTGGATTATCAAGTTGATCATTACCAAAAACTAAGCAAACTTAAAGCTACTTTTTTAGAAGAGATTGCCGATTTAGACTACTATCTCAATGAAAGTCAAGACCAACTGCCTTATGTTTTAAATATTGGTTTTCCTGGTCAGAAAAATGATTTGCTTTTACTTCGGTTAGACCTTGAGGGAATTTCAATTTCAACTGGTTCCGCTTGTACTGCTGGTATTGTGCAAACCAGTCATGTACTCGAAGCTTTCTATGGACCCGATTCGCCTCGTTTAAAAGAATCTGTCCGTATCAGTCTCTCTCCTCTTAATACTGAGGAAGAACTGAAACAACTCGCACAAACCTTAAAAAATATTATTGGAGATTAAACTAATGGCATTCGAAAAAACCATTAAACTACAAAACTGTCGCTACAACTACACACTTAGTCCAACTGTTAAAAAGTTCACACTAAAAGACAATACTTTCTTTGAAACAAAAGTAGGAAACTACGAACTGACTCGTCTACTTGAGAAAGTGCCCAACAGTGGTGAAGGTTTCAAACTAAAAATCATCATCAATAAAGACCTTACAGGTGTTAAACTCAACATTACTGATAAATCCGGTCTTCGTTTGGTAGATATCTTTAAATCAGAGGAACACCATATCCACCAAGAAAAATTCTACTTCCTCATGGATAGTCTTGTAGAACGTGGGATTTTCACTAAAGAGGAAAGATAAGGCCTCATGTATCGTCTCACCTACCTAGATAGTTACCAAATTGAGCGCATACTTGAATATACCGACTACGATGAGCTCATGTTATCCTTATCAGGATGCGTGACTCTACCAGATACATTTCTGGTCACCTCATTAACCCTTAACGGTAAAGTGATCTACCAAGGTTTAGTCGGAGATCTCTATCGATTTCTATCACAAGTTCATTTTTTAGATAAAAACTAAGAATTTTCTTAGTTTTTTCTTATTTTTGTTGATTTTTTCACAATGTTTCTATAAAATAGAAGAATAGAAAGGTTGTGATTTTGTGAAAGAAAAACAGTCTGCTATTCCAAAAGCAACAGCAAAAAGACTCTCACTTTACTATCGAATTTTCAAGAGATTTCATGCAGAAAAAATCGAACGTGCCAACTCTAAACAAATTGCAGAGGCTATCGGTATCGATTCGGCGACTGTCCGTCGTGATTTTTCCTACTTTGGTGAACTAGGAAGACGTGGATTTGGTTATGATGTTAAAAAACTCATGACATTTTTTGCTGACCTCCTAAATGATAACTCCATCACCAATGTTATGTTGGTTGGGATTGGTAATATGGGGCATGCCCTTCTCCACTACCGCTTCCACGAGCGCAACAAGATGAAGATTATCATGGCCTTTGACCTGGATGACCATCCTGAAGTTGGTACTGAGACTGCTGATGGGATTCCCATCTATGGTATATCTCAAATCAAGGAAAAGATTAAGGACGCAGATGTTAAAACTGCTATCCTAACTGTTCCAAGTGTCAAATCCCAAGAAGTAGCCAACCTCTTGGTAGATGCTGGTGTAAAAGGTATTCTCAGTTTTTCTCCTGTCCACCTGCACCTTCCAAAAGATGTGGTCGTTCAGTACGTTGATTTGACAAGTGAACTCCAAACCCTCCTCTATTTTATGCGGAAAGAGGATTAGAAAGCGAAAGCATTTATGAATAAACCAGTTATTGGGATTACAGGAAATGAAAAAGCTCATCCAGATGATGACATCATGATGAGCTATGCAGCAAAAGGCTTTGTTGAAGGAGTCAAGGACGCTGGCGGAATTCCCATTATCCTTCCGATTGGTGACCAAGAAATGGCACATCACTATATTAGCATGATTGATAAACTCATCCTAACTGGTGGGCAAAATGTCGATCCAAAATTCTATGGTGAGCCAAAAATAATTGACAGCGATGACTACCATTTACAAAGGGATATCTTTGAACTAGCTCTTATCAAAGAAGCTATCCAGCAGAAAAAACCGATTTTTTCTGTTTGTCGTGGTACCCAGCTTTTTAATGTTGCCATGGGAGGCACGCTTCACCAAGATATCGAAGACCACTGGCAGGATTGTTCAGCCGAATACACTACCCAGCGACTTCTTACCGAACCAGATACTGTTCTCAGAGAAATTTACGGAGAAATCTCTCATATTAACTCCTTCCACCATCAGAGTATCAAGGATTTGGCTCCAAATTTAAAGGTTGTGGCCTATGATCCCAAGGATAGGATTATCGAGGCAGTCGTAACAACAGATGACATCCCATTTCTCGGCGTCCAATGGCATCCAGAATTTCTATTTGAAAATCGCCCTAAGGATAAAACACTATTTGACTATGTTGTTAATGAACTTTAAATCAGATCAGTCTTTTCACGGTAACTAAAGTAATCAGAATGAGAGACAATCAGATGATCCAGAAACACCAGTCCCATTAGTTCACAGGCTTCCTTGACTAACTTGGTTACATGGTCATCATTTCGGCTAGGTGCTACTGCGCCTGAAGGATGATTGTGGACTAAAATAACAGAAGTCGCCATATGCTTGATGGCATAGTGAAGGATTTCCCTCGGTTCAGCAATGCTACGTGTCGCGGATCCGATAAAGATGGTCTGCTGATGAATGATTTGATTTTGAGTATTGAGATAGAGCGCCACTAGGTGCTCTTGTTTTTTGTCGCCAAGTTCCTGTTGCATTTTTTTAGCTAGCTTTTGACTGCTGAGAATACTTTCCATCTCAAGAGTTTCATGCTTGTGAACACGATTTCCTAGTTCAATCACTGCTTGTAGTTCAATAGCTTTAATGCGTCCAATACCAGACAGACTCTGCAATTCCTGCAGGGTCATTTTTTTCAAATCAGTTATACTGTTGAGACTATTCAACACTTTTTGGGCAATTTCAAAAACATTAGCCTTACGCGTTCCGGTTCTGAGTAGTATAGCTAGCAATTCTTGATTGCTCAGTGCCTCTACTCCTTCTTTAACCAGTCTTTCTCTAGGCAAAAGTGAATCTTCTTGGAATGAAATGCTGTACATAAAAATCCTCCTCACTATATTATTCGTGAGAAGGATGGAAAATTAGATTTTTTTCTCAATTGGTGCCACACTGGCTAGGAGTTTTTTCAGGCCGACTTCTGGGAAATTGATTTTCAGTTCCTGCGTATCGCCACTACCTGAAACTTCAAGGACCGTTCCCTCTCCCCACTTCTTGTGAAGGGCAATATCCCCGATAGACCAGTTGGTATCGCTCGTATCAGTTTTATTTCCAGCTGTAAATTGTCCAAACGGGAGACTACTTGACTGGATAGAGCTTGGTGCAGCCTTGCGTTTTCTTTCTTGAAGCGCCTGAGCCAAACTCATTCCTTGACCGAAAGCAATCCCACCACTGCTATAAGAAGCCTTGAAACTGGTATTAGCAGGACGAGCCAAGCCTTGATATTCAAGCAAGTCCGAACTGATTTCATTGATGAAACGTGTTGGACGGTTATAGCTTGTACGACCGAAAAGCAATCGTGAGTTAGCATTGGTCAAATAGAGGATTTTTTCAGCGCGCGTGATACCGACATAGGCCAAACGGCGCTCTTCTTCTAGCTCATCAGGATCCTCAGCTGCACGGCTAAGCGGAAAGACATTCTCCTCCATCCCGATGATAAAGACGACTGGGAACTCGAGTCCCTTAGCAGCGTGCAAGGTCATCAAGGTCACTTCTGATGTCTCCTGACTACCAGAGTCCGTATCAGCAATCAAGGCTAGGTCATTCAAGAAACGACTGAGTTTATCTAAACCTGTTTCCTCTTCTTGACTATCAGGATTGTCGTCAAAATTCTTAGTAACAGATAGGAACTCTTCGATATTCTCAACCCGAGCCTTGCTTTCTAACGTCGCTTGGGCATTAAGAATTTCGACATAACCTGTTTTTTCAAGAACTGCTTCAACCAACTCTGTAATGCTTAATTGATCCAGTTGCTCCCGCAAATCCAAAATCATATTGGCAAAATCCCAGATAGACTGGGCTGCTTTTCCTTTGATGCCGGACAGCATGATATTGGCTGAAGCGTCTAGCATGGACATCTCTTGTAGGTTAGCAAAGTCGCGAATTTTCTCAACAGTACCTGGCCCAATTCCACGTTTCGGCTCGTTGATAATGCGCTCAAAACTGATATTATCACTCAGATTGGCAATGAGGTTAAGATAAGCGATAATGTCACGGATTTCCTTACGGCTGTAGAACTTGGTACCACCAACCATAGTATAAGGGATATTAGACTTGAGGAGGGCCTCCTCAATAGTACGGGATTGAGCGTTAGTACGGTAAAGCACTGCAAAGTCTTTGTGAAGAAAGTTTTGGCTACGACCAAGTTCATCGATGGTTTTGGCTACAAAAACAGCTTCATCTTGTTCGTCATTTGCACGATAATAAATAATCTGCTCCCCATCAGCATTCTGGGTCCAGAGATTCTTAGGACGACGATTTTTATTATTTTTAATGACATCATTGGCGGCTTGAAGAATGGTTTTGGTTGAACGATAATTTTCTTCTAACAAAACTACCTTGGCTTGAGGGTAATCTTTTTCGAAATCCAAGATATTCTGCATATCAGCTCCTCGCCAACCGTAGATGGACTGGTCCGCATCTCCAACTACACAGATATTTTTAAAGCGAGATGCCAAGAGTTTGACCAATTGGTACTGGGCATGGTTGGTATCTTGATACTCATCTACGTGGATGTATTGGAACTTCTGCTGATAGTAGGTCAAGACATCAGGATTTTGATCAAAGAGACGCAGGGTCAACATGATTAAATCATCAAAGTCAACGGACTCAGACTGACGAAGCTCTTTCTGATAGGCTGTGTAACACTGGGCCACGATTTGCGTGTACATATCTCCAGCTTGGGCAGCATAAGCCACATCATCAATCAAGTCATTCTTAGCATTGGAAATAGTCCCCAAAATGGTTCGTTCATTCCATTTTTTAGGGTCCAAGTTTAATTGCTTGAGGATTCGTTTCATGAGGGTTCGCTGTTCACCAGGATCTACAATAGTGAAATTACGATTGTATCCAATATGATCTGCATCATGACGCAGAATACGAACACACATGGAGTGAAAAGTCGCAATCAGACAGTCCTGAGTAGCTGGATTAAGACCATAAGCACGCTCTTTCATCTCACGCGCAGCCTTGTTGGTAAAGGTAATGGCCAAGATATTCCAAGGATTGACCATCTTTTCATCAATCAGATAAGCAATACGGTGAGTCAAAACTCGGGTCTTTCCTGAACCAGCCCCCGCCATGATTAACAAGGGGCCTTCAGTCGTTTGCACCGCCTCAGCCTGACGGTCATTCATTCCATTCAATAATGCGTTCATTTTCTCTTCCTTACTCTTGAAGTCAATGTTTCTATTATATCAGAATTCAAGTAAAATAGAAACTTTACAGAGAGCACTTTGACAAGCAAAATTTTCATCAGTGCTTACAAAACATGTATTTTTCAAATGAAGTTGAGGTTATTCTTTGACAGGAAAAAGAGCTTGGATAGCATTTCCAAACTCTTTTAATATCATCTAAATCTTAGAACAAGCCTAGAACGGTTCCGTCGCTTTCAACATCCATATTGAGAGCTGCAGGTCGTTTTGGAAGTCCTGGCATGGTCATGACATCACCAGTAAGGGCAACGATAAAGCCAGCCCCTAATTTTGGTACCAATTCACGAATGGTAATTTCAAAGTTCTCTGGCGCTCCAAGTGCATTTGGATTGTCTGAGAAACTGTATTGAGTTTTCGCCATACAGATTGGCAATTTATCCCAACCATTTTGAACGATTTGAGCGATTTGTGTTTGAGCTTTCTTCTCAAAGTTCACTTTGCTACCGCGATAGATTTCAGTAACAATCTTTTCGATCTTTTCTTGGACAGAAAGGTCGTTGTCATAAAGGCGAGTATAGTTGGATGGATTTTCAGCAATAGTCTGAACAACCGTTTCGGCAAGCGCTACTCCACCTTCCGCGCCATTGGCCCAGACACTTGCTAGTTCAACTGGCACATCAATAGAAGCACAGAGTTCTTTCAAGGCTGCGATTTCAGCTTCTGTATCAGAAATAAATTCGTTAATAGCGACGACTGCAGGCACTCCAAATTTACGGATGTTCTCAACGTGGCGTTTCAAGTTAGCAAAACCTGCACGGACCGCTTCAACATTTTCTTCTGTCAAAGCATCTTTAGCCACCCCACCATTCATCTTAAGGGCACGGAGGGTTGCAACAATGACTACCGCATCTGGAGAAGTTGGCAAGTTTGGTGTCTTGATATCAAGGAATTTCTCAGCTCCAAGGTCCGCACCAAAACCAGCTTCAGTGACTGTATAATCAGCCAAGTGAAGGGCTGTTGTTGTTGCCAAGACAGAGTTACATCCATGAGCGATATTGGCAAATGGACCACCATGTACAAAGGCAGGTGTACCATAAATTGTCTGAACCAAGTTCGGTTTAATAGCATCCTTCAAGATTAGAGCCAAGGCACCTTCAACCTTCAAATCACCTACAGAAACAGGGGTACGGTCATAGCGATAGCCAATAACGATATTCGCCAAACGGCGTTTCAAGTCCTCGATGTCCGTCGCCAAGCACAAAATCGCCATGATTTCAGAAGCAACTGTAATATCAAAACCATCCTCACGTGGAATACCATTTAGAGGACCACCAAGACCAACGGTCACATGGCGCAGAGCACGATCGTTCAAGTCCACAACACGCTTCCAAATAATACGACGTTGGTCAATTCCCAGTTCATTTCCTTGGTGCAAGTGGTTGTCAATCAATGCAGAAAGGGCATTGTTAGCAGTTGTAATGGCATGCATATCCCCAGTGAAGTGGAGGTTGATGTCTTCCATTGGAAGAACTTGCGCATAACCACCACCAGCGGCACCACCTTTAATCCCCATTACTGGACCAAGAGACGGTTCGCGGATAGCAATCATGGTTTTCTTGCCAATTTTGTTTAAGGCATCTGCAAGACCGATGGTAATGGTTGACTTTCCTTCACCCGCTGGTGTTGGGTTAATAGCAGTAACCAAGATTAATTTACCAACTGGATTGTTCTCAACCGCACGAATTTTATCAAAACTAAGCTTAGCCTTGTACTTTCCGTACAATTCCAAATCATCGTAAGAAATACCAAGTTTCTCCACAACATCCACAATTGGCTTCAACTCAATACTCTGTGCGATTTCAATATCTGTTTTCATAGCAAACTCCTCTAACATCTAATATGATAACTCATTATAACACAAAATGAGATTTTTAACACCCATCTTGCTTGCTAATGTTCGTAAATATCAATATTTTAGGGTATATAATAGCGATTTTTAAATTTTTATATGCTTTTATAGTTTTAGACTATAAAGAATCTGAAAATAATCTAGTCAAGAAAATAATTATCAATTTCAGACAAATCGTGGAGAATTTTATTATCTTCAATTTCTAAACTTTCTGCCATCTCAATAGAGTACTCAAACCTAAGTTTAGTATTTATTGACAAATCAAACGAATATGCTTGTATTTCACCCAATTTTTTATACTTTTCTATGATTTCGTTGTAAATGACAAGATAATTTTCGTCTAAAGATTTTATGTAACTATTCAGATTTTCCCTGTAATCTTGAATTATTCTTTGTTCTCTTTCATTTAATATTCCCTTACCTATCTCCCAAATTATTGAAGAGGATATTGAACCTACTACAGAACCTAGAACAGGTATTGGAATCATGATCTGACCAACACAAGCACCAATTGTAGCAAAGGAAGAATCTATTACATTTAATGTCAAGAGATTCATAAATTCATCTTGAGTTATTTCAGAAGATCTGAATCTCAAAATAACATCTATCATCCCATAAGTAGCCATTACTAAAGCACTGGCATTTGGAGCGCTAATACCCAAAATATTTGTTAATCCGTATATTGAATATCCTGATATCGCTCCACTTGCAACTCCATATAATGAATTCAATCCACAATCTAACCAATCTGATTGTTCGAATTCAAAAATACTTTTTCCTTCTTTACATTTTCCATACACACTTGACAATAAAGCTAAACCACCCTGTAAAAATGCTGCGTTTCTTGCAACTTTGGTAGCTTCTTTTAAATTCGGTAATGCGTGTTTTTGCGCTACTAATCGTCTTTCATTTAATTCCTGTTGTTTCAGTCTAACTGTTTTACGAATATTCTTCTCTTCAGAATCTAAAAGAGAATGAATTGAATTTTTTTGTGCATCTTTATAATCTAGAACAGAGGCTTTCATCCATGATTTATACGAAGTAAGTCCCTTGCTTTTGGTAATATCATTGATTTTTTGTCGTATATCCGTAATTTGTTTAACAGACAATCTTTTACCATTCAATTCTACTTCTTTTGCACCAGCCATTATTTTTTCAAATACTAGTACGTGATCTTTTGGAAACATCATTTTCATTTTTGCACTGTAAAGAAATGATTGATCTAGTTCATCACGTAAATTATTGTAAAACTTCATTTGAATGGTATTTCTACCAATTAATAAATCGGCAGGTCCATTGTCATTCAATACTTTTACAATAGGATTTAACCCTTCAAGAGCTCTCCTTGCATTTACAATTCCTGCTTCTGCAAATTCAGCTATAAACCCGTGACTACCGTAGTCTCCTCCACGCTTCTTTAGAATAACGTCTTCAATATTGTCTCTAGTATAGTTTATGATTTTTGAGGCATTATCCTTGTTTAAGATGACTTTGCCTGCTTCATCCTCTATGATTTTCATAGCAATTTGTAAGTCTTGAATCCTTAAATGATTTAAACAATTGACATATGCACCAATACCTTGGTTAAAAGCCTGATTAAAAATTTGATTACTCATTTATTCTAATTTCCTTATTTACCATAGCAGTCAATGATAGAGTTGAATTCACTAAAGCACCTGCTTGATATTTTTCGTCATCAGTAAATAAGCTATAGTCCATCCCAGTTAAAGATAAATTAGCTAAATAAATTCCTTCTGTTTGTTTTTCGGTTAGTTCTATTAATTTCGTAACTTCTATTACTCTTTCTTTAAGTTGTCTAGCCAATAATTCTATCTTTTTTTGTTCCTCTATAGCCTCTTTTGCAACTTCTTCATTTTTCCTATTAGCTAATACACCAGCGCTTACAGAAGCGGTCAACATAACTCCTGCAATTCCCCAACCAACGGGACCAGCCAATGCTAAAAATGCCTTTCCCGCTGCCATACCACCGCCACCAGCTGCTACGCTTCCACCACCTAACCAAGCTATTGCTGCACTTTCTGCAGCTGCACCTGAAAGAGTAGAAATAGCAGTTCCTGTTGATGCGACACCAAAAGTAGTTGCGACTCCCATAGCCGCAGTAGGACCTAAAGTTGCAACTGTGACTCCTAAAGCACTTAAAGAAGCTGTAGCCGCAGTACTACCACTTGCTAATTCAGCTTCCTTAATTGACTGTGAAATAGCAATTTGCTTATCTTCAAAATTCTGAATTTCAACATCAATTTCTTCTAATTTTGTTTCAAACTCTTTTGGTTTATTTGCTAGTTTGTTAATTCTTTCTTCAACAATTTTCACAACTTTGATAGCTTTATCCCTAACCTGATAAAGTTCTATTGATTTATTAGCCAAGTTATCCGCTTCCTCATTATAACAACTAATAGCTTCATTATATCCATCAACAGCTTCTTGTCTTAGTTTAGAATTAAAAAGGTCTACCGATTCAATTTGTTCTTTTGTATTATTCGCGATTTTCCCAGCTTCGTTAAATGTTTGAGAAGTCACATTTGATATCTGATTTGCTACATCTCCAGCAACTTCAACGGCTTTCCCTGAGACATCTGAGACAACATTACCTACTTGGCCTGATACTTCACCTATAGTTTTTGCAGATTCTGTAATAACTTCTCCAGTAAATTTACTCGCTTCATTTAAGGCTTCGCTAGTAGCAGAACCGACATCGTTCAATACTTTCCCAGCTTCCTTTGCAATGTTGTCTGCAAATTTAAAAAAATCCATAATAATACCTCTTTTAATTTACTTAGATTCATTATCTTATTTATTACAATAAATGTCAATAATAATATATAGTCCATTTTAAACGCTTTCTTTGACTTGCATTTCATTTTTTTGTACAATAGTCCTATGAAAATTTTAGTTACGTCAGGCGGTACAAGTGAAGCAATCGATAGCGTCCGCTCTATCACGAATCACTCGACTGGTCGCTTGGGGAAAATCATCACCGAAACCCTACTTGCTGCTGGTCATGAGGTTTGTCTGATTACTACTCCTAGTGCTCTTAAGCCAGAACCTCATCCCCATCTAACCATTCTAGAAATCAAAAATACGAATGATCTTCTTTTAGAAATGAAAGAGTGTGTTCAAGATTATCAGGTCTTGATTCATTCGATGGCAGTTTCTGACTACACTCCTGTTTATATGACTGGACTAGATGAAGTTAAGACGAGCTCTAATCTGGAAGATTTATTAGATAAGAAAAATAAAGAATCTAAGATTTCTTCAACTGATGAGGTGCAGGTTTTGTTTTTGAAAAAAACACCCAAGATTATCTCTCTAGTCAAAGAGTGGAATCCTTCTATTCATTTGATTGGTTTCAAACTGTTGGTTGATGTTACTGAGGATCATCTTATTGAAGTTGCTAGACAGAGTCTTGTCAAGAACCAAGCAGACTTGATCATAGCAAATGATCTTACTCAAATCTCAGCATATCAGCATCGGGCAATTTTGGTTGAGAAAGATCGTCTTCAAACCGTTCAAACCAAAGAAGAAATTGCGAACCTCCTCCTTGATAAAATTCATACATACGATTCATAGAAAGGAAAGCTATGGCAAACATTCTGATTGCAGTGACAGGTTCCATTGCCTCCTATAAAGCAGCTGATCTAGTCAGTTCTTTGAAAAAACAAGGCCATGATGTCACTGTCTTAATGACCGAGGCGGCAAGAGAGTTTATCCAGCCTTTGACACTACAGGTACTCTCACAAAATCCAGTTCACCTTGATGTCATGCAGGAACCCTATCCTAATCAAGTCAATCATATCGAAAGAGGAAAAGAAACAGACCTTTTTATCGTTGTCCCTGCTACTGCCAATACCATTGCCAAACTTGCGCACGGTTTTGCGGATAATATGGTGACCAGTACGGCTCTTGCCCTACCAAGTCACATCCCTAAACTCTTAGCGCCAGCCATGAATACAAAGATGTATGACCATCCGGCAACTCAGACAAACCTTAAAACTTTAGAAACATATGGTTACAAGCTTATCTCTCCAAAAGAATCCTTACTTGCATGTGGTGACTACGGAAGGGGAGCTTTGGCAGACCTGGATATTATTTTAGAAAGAATAAAGGAAACACTCAATGAAAAAACGCTCTAATATTGCTCCGATTGCTATCTTTTTTGCGACCATGTTGGTCATTCACTTTCTGAGCTCACTCTTATTTAATCTATTCCCATTCCCAATTAAACCAACTATCGTACATGTTCCTGTTATTATTGCAAGTATTATTTACGGCCCACGAGTTGGTGTTACACTCGGTTTCTTGATGGGGCTACTCAGCTTGACGGTTAACACGATTACAATCCTTCCAACCAGCTACCTCTTCTCTCCATTCGTACCGAACGGAAACATCTATTCAGCAATGATTGCCATCCTACCTCGTATTTTGATCGGTCTGACACCTTATCTAGTTTATAAATTATTAAAAAACAGAACGGGTCTCATCATTGCCGGAGCTCTTGGTTCACTTACAAATACAGTCTTTGTACTTGGGGGAATCTTCTTCCTTTTTGGAAGTGTCTTCGATGGAAATATCCAAAAACTCCTAGCAACCGTTATTTCAACCAACTCAATTGCTGAGCTTGTCATCTCTGCAGTTCTAACAGTAGCAATTGTCCCACGTTTACAAACCTTGAAAAAATAAAACAACTCCACTTTCGTACTGAAGGTGGAGTTTTCATATTTAAAGCATGAGAATAATCAAAAGGATGTGAACACCGAGTCTCACTACGTGATGTGAAAGAGGAGTTGGTTCTTGGTTTCTCTGACTATCCAAGTATATACTTAACGACAATAAAATCAAACCAAAAGTAATCATCATATTGACAAAATGAACAATTTCTAACATGATTCCTATAACTTCCATATAGTAAAATCCTACTAAGGGATTAAAGACAAGTGAAAGAGCCAGGGTGCCTGCTAATAGAGAGATTAACGAAAGGACCAATAAACTATAAACTATAAAACGAGTCCAACCTGAGACAACTTTCCCTTCTTTTCTCTGCTTTGACATCATCACGATTACCACGATTAGGTAAACAAAAAGTATCATCACAATTTCTCCTCGGTTCCTATTATTCTTTACCACATTTTAACCAAATATGTCTTAAAAATCAATATTGGACCTTGACTTGGCTGATTATTTATTGTACTATACTTTTGTATATACAGATAAATGGAGGTTCTTATGGATATACGGAAAAAAACGCAGTTTATGACCATGACTGCCCTACTCACTGCAATAGCGATTTTGATTCCAATCATTATGCCTTTTAAAATCGTTATCCCACCGGCTTCTTACACATTGGGAAGTCATATCCCCATCTTTATCGCCATGTTTCTTTCGCCTTTGATGGCTGCTTTTGTGATTATTGCTTCTAGTCTTGGCTTCCTGATGGCAGGCTATCCCATGGTTATCGTCCTGCGTGCCTTCTCTCACATCGTTTTTGGTACTTTGGGGGCTTTGTACTTAAAGAAATTCCCTGAAACCTTGGATAAACCAAAGACATCTTGGATTTTTAACTTTGTTTTGGGTGTTGTTCATGCTATCGCTGAAGTAATAGCTTGTATCATCTTCTATGCTACTTCAGGGACAAATGTTGAAAATATGTTTTATGTTCTCTTTGTTCTAGTTGGTTTTGGTACAATTATCCATAGTATGGTAGACTATACATTAGCACTAGCTGTCTTTAAAGTGCTTCGAAAACGTCGCTAAAAGGGAAAACTATGACAAAAGATCGCAAACAGGCACTTCTCAAACTCTTAAAAGAGGCACCAAAAGCCCTCAATGGCCAAACCTTGGCTGAACACTTTCATGTCACTCGTCAGATCATTGTACAAGACATAGCCATTCTTCGAGCTGATGGGGCTCCTATCCTATCCACAAATCGTGGCTATATCTATAAAGAAAATAATACCAGTCCTTACGTTCACAAACTATTTAAGGTCAAACATGAGATGGAAGAAATAGGTCAAGAACTTCTAGCTATTGTAGATAATGGCGGACGTGTTCAGAATACTTTGATCGACCATCCAGTTTATGGAGAAATTGAGACCCTACTCAAACTCACCTGTCGTCGAGATGTCCAACATTTTTTAGAGCAAGTCGAGAACTCTGACTTTAGACCACTTTCTGAATTGACGGATGGCACCCATTACCACCTTGTTGAAGCCGAAACACAACAAGACCTCCACTATATCGAGGAGGCCTTGGATAAACTTGGTTATTTAGTAAAAGACTAGAAGGTTTTCTTTTCCCATCCGTCCTCTGTACGGTGGCGATAGAAGAACTCTGACTTGTCAGGTGCTTCCATCATTTCCATCAAAGGCAGCATATCATAGGCCAGTTCCAAGTTTGGAATCTGGTCTTTTTGCACCCAAGATACTTCTTCAAATCTAAAAATTTGAGGTTTATATATGGAGAATTAGCTGTAACATGCTCTAAACACTATCCCTTTAATTTTACATTGAAAATCTTCTCAATAATTTTTTACAATTTCGTTCCCTTAATTTTACTTTCGAGCGATAAACATACCATATTCTTTAGGAATGATCAACATACCATTATTAAACTCACTTTCCAATCTTTTACGTATTATTTCTTCTTCTAACGAACCTATTTCTGAAATTCCTTTAAAGGATTGGATGTATTTAACTAGGTCATCTATACTAGTTACCTGTAACTCATCATCATAGAGCAATATATCGACAGAGTTAAAGTACCTACTTAGGTAACTTTCGCCATTTTGTAAAGTAAAAGTTTTATTTTCCAAATCTTGATTAACCTCATCTTTAAATAAGCCTGCCAAATAATCTACAACTCCATTTTCACCAAATGTAGCACAGTAAAAAATTCCGCCTGTTTTTAAGACTCTATTCACCTCAGAGAGCGCTTTAGGAATATCATTTACATGATGTAGAAGCATATTTGCAATAACAATATCAAATGTTTCATTCTCAAAAGAAATCTTTTGAATATCCATTATTTCATAGTCGACATTGTCTCTATTTCCAATCACTGACTTCGTTGTTTTTACCATATCTTTAGAAAAATCTGTAATAACCAACTGCTTCATTTTATCTATAGAATCACTGTTACTTTTCCACAGTTCTCCTGTACCACATCCCAATTCTAGAACCTTTACTTCATTAGTGATTTGGTAGTTGGAAAATATCCAATTGTTAAATCCTAATTTATTTTTTGAATACTTCTTATGTATGTTTACTCTAATATCAAGATTATCTTGTTTTGCATATTGTTCAATTACTTTATCATCCATTTTCTGGTACTTCCTTTCACATCTTAAGATTATAGCATAAAATAAAACAATCTCCGATTTCAGAATGGAAGGTGGAGATTGTTCAAAATATAGATAGAAAAGAATAATAAGAATTTTAGAAATAATCAGTTGGCTTACTTCGCCATACTTAGCCTATATTTCAGTACCTTCCTTTAAAGAATAACACCTATCAACTAATCATAGAACTAAAAAATTTCTTTCTCCCATCCGTCCTCCTTACGGTGGCGATAGAAGAACTCAGACTTGTCAGGTGCTTCCATCATTTCCATCAAAGGCAACATATCATAGGCCAGATCCAAATTTGGAATCTGGTCTTTTTGCACCCAAGAAACTTCTCCTTCTTCTGAGGATTGGAGATTTCCAGTAAACTCTGTCGCTTTATAGCAAACGACGATGTAGCGCCCACCTGTATCTAAGGGCCAGTTTTTAATGCCGACTAGTTGTGGATTCTGAATCGTTAGGCCTGTTTCTTCATAAATCTCACGAATGACAGACTCGGCAAAGGCCTCGCCATTCTCAACATGACCTCCTGGAAAGGCATAGCCAGACCAGCGATTGTTTTCAGGAGAGCGATATTGCATGACTACTCGCTTAGTTTCAATGTCTTCAATCAGACAGATATTGGTTAAAATGGTTGCTTGCGCACGGGACATAGATTTGCTCGCTTTCTAAGTTGTTATATGCCTTTTTCGAACTTGATATCAGATTTCATGATGAATGGATTAATCAACTCGTGATGTTCATAAGTAGTACGAGCCAAAAAACCTCTAGAAATGATGATTTCTTTATCTTGTATATGATAGTCTATATTAATAGGAATGGTTGGATCCGAGATAATTGACAAAGCAAAAAATGCTGCAAACCAAAGATAAAGTGCCACCAATCCACTAAATATTTGAAAAATAAGGTGATACCATTTAGCATTTCTTGTTCTATAAAAGATTCTCCAGGGATGAATTAAGAAGGTCAAACAAAGAATGAAAAACCAACTATTCCACAAAATCGGCGTAAAAGATAGTCCAAAAACCAACAACACCAAATGAAGAACCACAAAGGTCAGCAAAGCCAAATAAAGTGTCTTAAACGAAATTAACTTAGTTAGATTTTCTTTTGTCATGATTTTTCCTCTTTTTGTCCTTATATTTCAAAATCACCATCAATATCGCTGGAATGATGAAAAAGATTAGATAGGTAGCAATTGGAAACCAGATGTAGCGATAATCGACAGATAATAGAGAAGGAATTTTTTTAACATTTCTCCCTTTCACCCCAACAAGTAAGTGGAGGAGAAAAATAGGTCCGTTTATGAATAGAAAAGTTTTTAAAAATCCTTTTACTGAAGCCTTATTGCTAAAACCATCTCTAAAAATACCTTGATAGAGTGTGTTCATCAAAAAGACAAAATTCATAATAATTGGCAAGACATAGGACAGTTCTTGATATGGTTTCGGGATAAGTGACGTCCCGAACAACACATACATGATACCAAAAATAGAAAATAATATTATGCCACCATCCATTAAAGAAGCAAGCTTTGGATGCCTTTCCATCCACAATTGGACGTGAGCTACCAAAGAATACTTTTTCTGGATTTTTCTCATTTTTCTGTTCTGTTGTTTGACCTTCTTTTGTCTCTTAATCTTTCGTTCCATTTACGCCTCCTTCTTCTCTTTTCTATCCGTATAATCAAAAGCAGAATGCCCAGCCCCAAGAAAAAGAAAAAGAGATAACTTACAATAGGAAACCAGGCATAGGCTGGATCCATAGAAATTATAGGAGGGGAATTCGTTGTCTTGCGACGTCCTAGCCAATTCAGACCTACCAAGAGATGAATGGGAAAAAGAAGACCATTGAAACCAATAAATATCCATGAAAAGTAACGCCATTTCTGAAGTTTATCACTACTAAAACGAAGGACTAGGATATAAGTTGATACGATCAGAAGGATAAGATTGAAACTTAAGGGGGAAAGATAATTTAAGTTTGGGAATGGAGAACTAATGAAAGAGACGGCGAGAAATGACACAAACATAGATCCAAATAACACACTCGTATCCAAGAGTTGACCAATCTTTCGATGCCTTTCCAACCAAAGAGAAAACCTTTTAGTCCAAGAAGACTTTTCGTTTGTCTTGTACTTCATTTGTCTACTCATCTTCATTTTCTTCTACTCCTTTTTTTGAACCTTTAGAGAGAAAGAAGATTGCTAAAGTTAACATCAAGACTAGAAGGTAGACGACAATAGGAAACCAGATATAGGAAGACTCCAGTGAAAACAAAGGTGAGAGAACAACTCTTCCTCTTTTTCTCACACCAATCAGTTGAAAAATGAAGCTAAGGACATTGATATAAATAAAGGGTTCACAAAATCTTTTAAGGGTCCTTTCTTTTTCCGTTTTCACTGACAAAAAGAGAGCATAGAACCTATTACCCAAGATAAAAAGATTCAATTGCAATGGAAACAAGAGTTCTCTGTACCGAAAATCAGCTGGAATGCTTTTGTTCTGTGATGTTGTAAATTCTATAACTAGGAACAAGCTGATATAAAAGAACATCTCAAGCATAAATTTGACAAATCGATGCCCTTGTAACCAAAAACGAACAGAATCTAACCCTGATGATTTCTCATAAGTTTTCTCTTTCAAATTCATAGTAACTTCCCTCTATTTAAAATATATTCTAAAACGTAATTGTTTGTTCATTGTATAATCAGAAAAAAATCGCAATTGCCCCAGCATTTAACTCTCAAATTCTGATGATTTCTTATATACCATTCTAATTTCAGTGATCGGTTTTCCTAGTTCAAGTATTTTTTCTTGACCATCAAAAGTAAAACCCATTTTTTGATAAAAAGCAATGGCTCGCTTATTCTCTTTTAATACCCATAAGAATATTTCAGAGAACTGTTCAAGAGTCGTCAGAGCTTCCTTCATTAACTTCTGAGCAATACCTTTTCCATAATAGTCTTTTAAAACATATAAGGCAATAATTTCGCCAGCTTGAATAGCCACATCACGAAAGTTTCCATAACTGATAAAACCAACTACCTTCATGCCATCCATCGCAATCAATGTATTTTCTGGATATTTTTGACTAAAGAATCGACATCTTTCTAATGTCATCGTCTCCTGAAATTCTGCAGGTAAAAGGTCATCATAAGCCTCTCTCCACGTTTGCCAATGAACGAAGGATTTACCTTCTATCTCTTCAGGAGTTTCCATTTGTTTGATAGTTAGGTTCATTTATTTTACTCCATTCTTCTCTCAAAATACCATATTTAATACTATCAAAATATTTGCCTTGGTAATAACGAACTTTTGGAATATGAGCTTCTTTTTTCATTCTTAATTTTTCAGCCAATTTCATCATACCAAAATTTCCTGACCAAGTTGTCAAACCAAGATGCTCCAACTCCAAGTAATCCTGAAATGTCCGATCTATCCACTGTAGCATAGCAGCTTTTCCAATGCCAGAGTTCCAAAACTTGTTATCATAAATACAAATCCCCAATTCCATCCATCTTGTTTGTTTACATACCCAGTAGCGCGAAACAGTCCCAACAAGTTTATCATCAACAAAAATACCAAGGCGATTTGAGTTGTTTAGAGTAGATTCTGATTTTTGTAGTTTAAATTCTTGAAAATTAGGAAAATGCTGATAATCGTCATAATAGGGAGCATCATACTGCTTCCAAATTGGATTAGATTGTGAATAAGCAATTTCCCACAAAGACACCAAATCTCCTTCAATTAGTTTTCTTAAATAAACCATACTTTTTCCTAATCCAACGCCTTGACTTCCTCAGCAACTTTTTGCAGATATTTTTGTCTTGTAGAATTTGTATTCACCTCACGCCCTAACTCACCCAAAATTGAAACTTTCTTTGTTTTAATACCGCAGTGATTTAGGACAGCATTCTTTAATACTGATATTCCATAACTGTCTGGAATATTGATAGAGCCTGAAAATACTTTGTACCACCATGTTGGTGCCATGGATGTTGCGTAAATACTGGCTGTTTTTCCTTTTAGTAACTTTTTAAACTGCTGACCTCTTAAGTAGTTCCAAATAAAACTTCCTTTATTATTGGCAGAGTAAGCAATTCCTGGCGTGAAAACACGATCGATCCAACCCTTCAATAAACTAGGCATACTACTCCACCAAATTGGATAAACAAAAATGAAATGATCTGCCCACTGGATTAATTCCTGAGAGCGAAGTATGAAAGAGTCCTCTTCCATACGTTTTCGATAACCATAACGTAATACGGGATCAAAATCTATCTCATTTAGATTAATAGATTCAAGCTCATGATGATTTGAGTCAATATTTTCTACAATCGTTTGAAAAATTTCTTGACAGAAACTGCCCTTGTCAGGATGTCCATTGATGACTAAAATTTTCATTCGTTCTCTCCTATCTAATCCAACGCCTTCACTTCCAACATCATATCACGAATCTGAGCTGCGAGTTCAAAGTCAAGCACTTCGACGGCTTCTTGCATTTGTTTTTCGAGTTTTTTAACGAGTTCCTTGCGCTCTTGTTTGTTGAGGCTATTGATATCGACTTCCTTGTCCTCTTCCTTAGCAACTGCCTTGGTCACAGCAATCAGGTCACGGATTTCTTTCTTAATGGTTTGAGGTACGATACCATGCTCTTCATTATAAGCCATCTGGATTTTCCGACGGCGAGCCGTTTCATCAATGGCACGTTGCATAGACTGAGTCATCGTGTCCGCATACATGATGACATGCCCTTCGCTATTACGAGCAGCACGTCCAATGGTCTGAATCAATCCACGCTCGTTACGGAGGAATCCTTCCTTGTCAGCATCGAGAATAGCAACCAAGCTTACCTCAGGAACGTCAATCCCTTCGCGGAGCAGGTTGATTCCGACCAAGACATCAAAGACACCCAAGCGTAGGTCACGGATAATCTCCGTTCGCTCCAAGGTTTTGATGTCCGAGTGCATGTACTTGACCTTGATGCCCATTTCTTTGAAGTAGTCGGTCAAGTCTTCTGCCATTTTCTTGGTCAAGGTTGTAATAAAGGTTCGTTCATTCTTTTCAACACGGGCATTGATTTCACCTAGGAGGTCATCAATCTGTCCCATAGTTGGACGGACTTCCACTTCGGGGTCTAGAAGCCCTGTTGGACGAATGATTTGCTCAATCACTGTCTCGGTCTGTTCATTTTCATAGTCACCTGGTGTTGCTGAAACGTATACAATCTGATGCACATGGCTTTCAAACTCCTCACGACGAAGAGGACGATTATCCAATGCAGACGGCAAGCGGAAACCATAATTAACCAGCATTTCCTTACGAGAACGGTCTCCATTGTACATGCCCTTAATCTGCCCCATGGTCATGTGACTTTCATCAATCATAATCAAGAAATCATCTGGGAAGAAGTCGAGAAGCGTATAAGGAGGCTCTCCTTCGCTCCGTCCATCCATGTGGCGTGAGTAGTTTTCAACACCGTTGGTATAACCCATCTCGCGAAGCATTTCAATATCATACTCTGTCCGCTGTTTCAAACGCTGAGCTTCTAGCAGTTTGCCTTCCCTTTCAAAGACAGCTAACTGCTCCTCCAACTCCGCCTGAATCTTGGCAATAGCAACCTCCATGTGGTCATCATTGGTCACAAAGTGAGTAGCTGGGAAAATCGCCAAATGATCTACTTCTCCCAATACCTGACCTGTCAAAGCCTCAACCTCACGGATACGATCAATCTCATCCCCGAAAAATTCTACTCGAAAAGCGTGTTCATCTCGGGAAGCTGGGAAAATCTCCACCACATCCCCACGAACACGAAATCTTCCCCGTTGGAAATCAATATCATTGCGTTCAAACTGAATATCAACCAAGTCATTCAAAAGTTTATCACGAGAAATCTCAAGACCTGGACGCAGACTAACCACGCTATCAGAGTATTCCTTAGGCGAACCCAAACCATAGATACAAGAGACTGAAGCCACAACGATGACATCATTGCGCTCCAGAAGTGCTGAAGTCGCTGAGTGGCGGAGTTTGTCAATCTCATCATTGACCGAGCTATCCTTCTCAATGTAGGTATCGCTCGAAGGGACATAGGCCTCTGGTTGGTAATAATCATAGTAGGATACGAAGTACTCGACTGCATTTTCAGGGAAAAATTCCTTGAACTCCCCATAGAGCTGACCTGCAAGAGTCTTGTTATGAGCAATGACCAAAGTAGGTTTATTTACTTTGGAAATGACCTGACTCATGGTATAGGTCTTCCCTGTACCCGTCGCCCCCATCAGAATCTGAGCTTTTTCTCCACCCTCAATGTTATCTACCAACTGCTCGATCGCTTGGGGTTGGTCTCCTGAAGGTTCATATTTTGATACTAGTTTAAATTTATTATCTGTAATTCGATTAATCATGATTGCCTCATCTGCATTTTTCTATCCTTCTATTTTACCATAAATTTACTTTTCAGACTCCTCTCTAAGTTGATAAGAGTGAGTATTTCATGTTACATTTCCTTACATAAAATCCATAAAATTTGCCTTTTCATTCATTTTCTGATATAATGGGAAAATATTCGGAAAAGGAGACTAAAAATGAAGAAAAAAATACTAGCATGTTTGCTCATTTTATTTCCCATTTTCTCACTAGGTATGGCAAAAGCTGATACTGTTAAGATTGTGTCTGATACAGCTTACGCACCTTTTGAGTTTAAAGATTCAGATCAAACCTATAAAGGGATTGATGTTGATATTATCAATAAAGTCGCAGAAATCAAAGGATGGAACATCCAAATGTCTTATCCTGGCTTTGATGCAGCTGTAAATGCAGTGCAGTCAGGTCAAGCAGATGCTATTATGGCAGGTATGACAAAAACAAAAGAACGTGAAAATGTCTTTACAATGTCTGATACCTATTATGATACAAAAGTTGTCATTGCTACCACAAAGGCAAATAAAATCACCAAATATGAGGAACTTAGCGGGAAAACAGTTGGAGTTAAGAACGGAACTGCCGCTCAACGTTTCCTCGAAAGTATCAAAGATAAATACGGTTTCTCTATTAAAACCTTTGATACTGGTGATTTGATGAATAACAGTCTAAGTGCTGGTGCTGTAAATGCCATCATGGATGATAAACCTGTTATCGAGTATGCGATTAACCAAGGACAAGATCTCAGCATCAATATGGATGGTGAGGCTGTTGGAAGCTTTGCCTTTGGTGTCAAGAAAGGGAGCAAGTATGAACACTTGGTTACCGAGTTTAACGAAGCCCTAGCACAAATGAAGAAAGATGGTAGCTTGGAGCAAATCATCCAAAAATGGACAGCTTCTACAACTACGGCAAGCCCAACGACAACTACTGCTGCTGGACAAAAAGCTACTCCAGTGAAAAGCAAGTACATTATTGCCAGCGACTCATCTTTCGCCCCATTCGTCTTTCAAAATTCAAGCAATCAATATACCGGTATTGATATGGACCTCATCAAGGCCATTGCCAAAGATCAAGGTTTTGAAATTGAAATTACCAACCCAGGATTTGACGCAGCAATCAGTGCTGTTCAAGCAGGACAAGCAGATGGTATCATTGCTGGTATGTCTGTAACAGATGCCCGTAAGGAAACCTTCGACTTCTCAGAATCATACTACACAGCAAATACGATTCTTGGTGTGAAAGAATCAAGCACCATTGCTTCTTATGAAGACCTCAAGGATAAAACTGTCGGTGTTAAAAACGGGACTGCTTCTCAAACCTTCCTTACCGAGAACCAAAGCAAATACGGTTATAAGATTAAAACCTTTGCAGATGGCGCATCAATGTATGACAGTCTGAATACTGGATCTATCGATGCCGTGATGGATGATGAGCCAGTTCTCAAATATTCTATCAGCCAAGGTCAAAAATTGAAAACGCCAATCGCTGGAACTCCAATCGGAGAAACAGCCTTTGCGGTTAAAAAAGGAACAAACCCAGAATTGATCCAGATGTTCAATAATGGACTTGCGAACCTCAAAGCTAACGGTGAATTCCAAAAGATTCTTGACAAGTATCTAGCTAGCGAAACTTCAACTGACTCTACAAGTACGGTTGACGAAACAACTATCTGGGGCTTGCTTCAAAACAACTACAAACAACTTCTTAGTGGACTTGGAATCACTCTTGCCTTAGCGCTTATTTCATTTGCAATTGCCATTGTCATCGGGATTATCTTCGGTATGTTTAGTGTTAGCCCATACAAATCTCTTCGTCTAATCTCTGAGATTTTCGTTGACGTTATTCGAGGAATTCCATTGATGATTCTTGCAGCCTTTATCTTCTGGGGTATTCCAAACTTCATCGAATCAATTACAGGCCAACAAAGTCCAATCAATGACTTTGTAGCTGGTACTATTGCCCTCTCACTTAATGCGGCAGCTTATATCGCTGAAATTGTTCGTGGTGGGATTCAAGCTGTTCCAGTTGGGCAAATGGAGGCCAGCCGCAGTCTTGGTATCTCTTATGGAAAAACCATGCGTAAGATTATCTTACCACAAGCGACTAAATTGATGTTGCCAAACTTTGTCAACCAATTCGTTATCGCTCTTAAAGATACAACCATCGTGTCTGCTATCGGTTTGGTGGAACTTTTCCAAACTGGTAAGATCATCATCGCCCGTAACTACCAAAGTTTCAAGATGTATGCAATCCTTGCTATCTTCTATCTTGTAATTATCACGCTTTTAACTAGACTAGCGAAACGCTTAGAAAAGAGGATTCGTTAATGGCAAAACTAAAAATTGATGTAAATGATTTGCATAAGTATTATGGAAAAAATGAAGTTTTAAAAGGTATTACGACTAAATTCTATGAAGGAGATGTTGTCTGTATCATCGGTCCTTCTGGTTCTGGTAAATCCACTTTCCTCCGTAGCCTTAACCTTCTCGAGGAGGTAACGAGTGGCCACATCACAGTAAATGGTTATGATTTGACTGAAAAATCAACCAATGTCGACCATGTTCGCGAAAACGTGGGAATGGTCTTCCAACACTTCAACCTCTTCCCACACATGTCCGTCCTAGAAAATATCACTTTTGCACCTATTGAACACAAACGGATGACCAAAGAAGAAGCTGAAAAATTGGGGATGGAGTTGCTGGAGAAAGTCGGTCTTGCAGACAAAGCTAATGCTAATCCAGATAGCCTTTCAGGTGGTCAGAAACAGCGTGTAGCTATCGCTCGTGGACTTGCCATGAATCCTGATATCATGCTCTTTGATGAGCCAACTTCCGCTCTTGACCCTGAAATGGTTGGAGATGTACTGAATGTTATGAAGGAATTGGCAGAACAAGGCATGACCATGATTATCGTAACCCATGAGATGGGATTTGCTCGTCAGGTGGCTAACCGTGTTATCTTTACGGCTGATGGTGAATTCCTGGAAGATGGAACTCCAGATCAAATCTTCGATAACCCGCAACACCCTCGTCTAAAAGAATTCTTGGACAAGGTCTTAAATGTATAAAACAAAACTGTAAGGTTCTCCTTACAGTTTTTTAATTGCGTATTGGATTTTTTGTTTTTTTGAAAATTATGATAAAATAAAAACTATGATAATGAGGAAATCTCATCCCTAGTTCAACTAGGAAAAAATATAGAAATTAGGTAGCTAGATGTCATCAAAGGTTATTGTTACAATTTTCGGTGCGAGTGGAGATTTAGCTAAACGCAAACTCTACCCTTCCCTTTTCAGACTCTATAAATCAGGCAATCTCTCTGAGCATTTTGCTGTTATCGGAACAGCTCGTAGACCTTGGAGTAAGGAATATTTTGAATCTGTAGTTGTCGAGTCCATCCTTGATTTGGCAGATAGTACCGAGCAAGCCCAAGAGTTTGCTAGTCATTTCTACTATCAAAGCCATGATGTAAATGATACTGATAATTACATCGCTTTACGTGAATTACAGGCTGAGCTTGATGAGAAATACCAAACGGATCACAACAAACTCTTCTTCCTATCAATGGCTCCTCAATTCTTTGGTACTATTGCCAAACACCTCAAGTCTGAAAACATCGTTGACGGTAAAGGCTTTGAACGTTTGATTGTCGAGAAACCTTTTGGTACAGACTACGAAACTGCAAGCAAGCTGAATGAGGATCTTCTAGCAACATTTGATGAAGAACAGATCTACCGTATCGACCATTACCTAGGTAAAGAGATGATTCAGAGTATCTTTGCTGTTCGTTTTGCCAATATGATCTTTGAAAATGTTTGGAACCGTGAGCACATTGATAATGTGCAGATTACCTTCGCTGAGCGCTTGGGAGTTGAGGAACGTGGTGGCTACTATGATGAATCTGGTGCCCTCCGTGACATGGTTCAAAACCACACTCTCCAGCTTTTATCACTTTTAGCCATGGACAAGCCTGCCAGCTTTACAAAAGATGAGATTCGCGCTGAGAAGATTAAAGTATTTAAAAATCTCCACCAACCAAGTGAGGAAGAATTAAAAGAACACTTTATCCGTGGTCAATACCGTTCTGGAAAGATCGATGGTAAGAAATACATTTCCTACCGTAGCGAGCCAAACGTTAACCCTGAATCTACAACAGAAACCTTTGCCTCTGGTGCTTTCTTTGTAGACAGCGATCGCTTCCGTGGCGTTCCTTTCTTCTTCCGTACTGGTAAACGCCTGACAGAAAAAGGCACTCATGTCAATATCGTCTTTAAGCAAATGGACTCTATCTTTGGTGAGCCTTTGGCACCAAATATCTTGACCATCTACATCCAGCCAACAGAGGGATTCTCTCTCAGCCTCAATGGTAAACAAGTAGGTGAAGAATTTAACCTGGCGCCTAGCTCTTTAGATTATCGTACAGATGCTACCGCTACTGGGGCTTCTCCAGATCCATACGAAAAGCTAATCTACGATGTCTTGAACAATAACTCTACCAACTTTAGCCACTGGGATGAGGTGAGTGCTTCTTGGAAATTGATTGACCGTATCGAAGAGCTCTGGGCTCAAAATGGAGTTCCACTCCATGACTACAAGTCTGGAAGCATGGGACCACAAGCTAGCTTTGACTTACTTGAGAAGTATGGAGCCAAATGGACCTGGCAACCAGATATCGCCTATCGAGAAGATGGCCGTTTAGAATAGCAAAAATATCCTGCAAGATTAACTTGCAGGATATTTATTTTGTATTAAATCAAGCCCTCTAAAAGACCCTTCATAAAGTTTTCTGAGTTAAATTCCCCGATATCGTCGATTTTTTCACCAAAACCAATCAATTTTACTGGGATATTGAGTTCTTCACGGATAGCCAGAACAACACCACCTCGGGCAGTTCCGTCAATTTTTGTCAAAACAATTCCAGTCAATGGTGTTATCTTAGAAAATTCCTTAGCTTGTACCAAGGCGTTCTGTCCAGTTGAAGCATCGAGTGCCAGGAAAGTTTCATGGGGTGCCTCTGGAACGACACGTTTGATAATGCGACCAATCTTTTCCAACTCGGCCATGAGGTTGTCCTTGTTTTGCAGACGGCCTGCTGTATCAATCATGAGAATATCAATTCCTTCTGCTACGGCACGTTCCATCCCATCAAAGACCACACTTGCTGGATCCGCTTTTTCAGGCCCCGTTACAACAGGAACATCCACACGACGTCCCCATTCTGCTAGCTGGGCAACGGCACCAGCACGGAAGGTATCCGCAGCAACCAGCATGACTTTCTTGCCAGCTTGTTTGTAGCGATGAGCTAATTTTCCAATAGAAGTTGTTTTCCCAACACCGTTAACACCAACAAAGAGCATAACTGTCAAGCCATCTTGGAAATGGATTTGTTCATCGTAGTTGCCATCCTTTTCGTAGAGCTCAACCAATTTCTCGATAATGACACGGCGAAGTGCATCAGGTTTCTTAGCATTTTCTAATTTGGCTTCATAGCGAAGCTCTTCGGTTAGGTTCGAAGCGACTTGCACACCGACGTCACTCATGATGAGCAGTTCTTCTAATTCCTCAAAAAAGTCTTCATCGACAGAACGGAAGTTGGCAAAGAAGGCATTCAAGCGTGCTCCGAATCCCGTACGCGTTTTCTTGAGACTGCGGTCATATTTTTCCTGAACCGTTTCTTCAACTCGTAGATATTCTTCTACCACTTCAAAAGCTTGCTCTTCTCCAGCTTCTAGAGATTCTTGGCTCTCTTCTTCGAAAAATTCTTCAAGCTCTTGGCTTTGCTCTGTCTCATCAACTTCTAGCTCAACCTCTTCCTGAGCAGTTTCTTCGACTGCTTCTGGTTCAATAACTTCTTCTGTTGAGACTTGAGGAATTTCTTCTTGAGCAAGTGTTTCTTCTACTTTTTCCCTTGTTATCTCTTCCTGACTTGTTACTTCGATAACCGTTTGGTTTTCTTCAATCTCTTCTGACAAATCAATATTTTCCAGAGCTTCTTTCACAATATCTTCGATTTTCGGCTCTTCTTTTTTCCCGAATAAACGGTCAAATAATCCCATATTCTAATTCTCCTTTAGCACGTATTCTTCAATAGCCCAGGCAACGGCTTCCTCGTCGTTGGTCATGGGAGTAACGACATTAGCAACTTCCTTAACTGCTGGAACTGCATTTTGCATGGCAACTCCCAGACCTGCCCACTCAATCATAGAAAGGTCATTGGCCTCGTCCCCACAAGCCATGACTTGACTTTGGTCGATACCCAAGTGTTTAATTAATTTCGCTAACCCTGTTGCCTTGTGGACGTTTTTCGGCGACCATTCCAATAAGAGTTCACGCGATTTGAAGATTTCATATTGATCAAATAAGTCTGGAGAAATCTTTTGAATGGCCGCATCCAAGGGATCTTGGGGGAAGGCACTCACACATTTATTATAAGTTATCTGACTAGATAGCTCTTCAAAAGCGACTGGCACGAAAGTCAGGGATGGATTAAACTTAGCATAGAGACTTTCTTGGTCCGACTGGATTTGATAGACTGTTCCTTCTGAAATGGCATCTAACGGCAACCCTAGTTTTTCAGTTTCCTCGTACAATCGTGCCACATCGTCGATTGAAAAAACTGTTTTATCGAGAATCTCGCCCGTATTCTTCTGAACAAGCCCTCCATTAAAAGTTATGGTGTACTCATCCTCATGTCCATCTGTTCCCAACTCCTTGAGAAAGAAATCCATAGCCTTCAGAGGACGTCCTGTTGTCAGTACGACCTTGATGCCACGATCACGCGCAGCTTTTAAGACTGCCTTAGTTCGATCTGTCAGCTTTTTATCCGTTGTCAGTAAGGTACCATCCAAATCGAGTGCAATCAATTTAATATCTGCCATTACAAGCCCTCCATATAAGCCATGACTGACTGGTCCTTATGGTGGCCAATCACTGCTTCTGCTAATTCTAAAATCTCTGGTCGCGCATTTTCAGGAGCGATTGGGTGTCCCACAACCTGCATCATGTGAAGGTCATTGAGATTGTCGCCAAAAGCCATAACCTGATCCATGGTCAGAGCAAGTTTTTTGGCTAGCTCAACAATAGCCACACCCTTATCAACATAGTCCAAGACAATATCAATGGATTCAAAACCAGTGGTCATGGCTTTCACACCAGGAACATTTTCGTTGACCCAGGCCTCTCCAGCTTCTATCGTTTCTTCAGTAAAGTTAGTAGTGAATTTAAAAATCTCATCTGTGATATCTTCTAAACTCGCTACTTTTTGAATATTTTCATTGTAGTGACGGCTAAACATCAGATAGGTCTCATCCACTGTATCCAAAACATAACAAGCTTTTTTCCCTGTCAGAAGCATTTTTCTTTCATCAAAATAGGGTGATTTCTTTAAAGCTTCAAAAGTGCTCAAGTAAAAGTCCCGAGACATCGTAGATTCGTACATATTTTCCCCATGAAACTCAACGTAGCTGCCATTTTCAGCTATAAAAATCACTTCGTCACGCACATCCGCAAATAGCTTTTTAAGGGACAAGATACCACGACCCGAGGCCACAGCAAAATAAATCCCCTTTTCCTTGTAGGAAACAAGTACGTTTTTGAGGCGTTCCATATCAAACCGACCCTCTCCATCCAGAAAGGTTCCATCCATATCGGTTGCTACAAGTTTAATCATAAAATCCTTCATACTCCAATTGATAAATCTATCTCCTATTATACCATAGATAAGTTTAAAAAGGTCCAGTACAGTAGGATAGCACTACTTTTTCGGAGAAACTTCAAAAGGCTTAAAAATTAGAATCGTAGAACTTTTTTCAGATAGTTTAAAAAGTTTGTATTCCCCTACTCTTTTCTCTATAATGAAAAGAAAGGAGATGACTATGACAGAAATAAAACATGAAATTGATGCAAACTTTGCAGGCCGACTCAATATCCTACGAGCGGGCGTTCTCGGTGCCAATGATGGGATTATTTCCATCGCTGGAGTCGTTATCGGAGTTGCCAGTGCGACCAGCAATATCTGGATAATCTTTTTATCTGGACTAGCCGCTATCCTCGCTGGTGCTTTTTCTATGGCAGGTGGCGAATATGTCTCTGTATCCACTCAGAAAGATACGGAAGAAGCCGCTGTCGCTAGAGAGCAATTACTCTTAAATAAAGACATGGAATCTGCAAAACAATCCCTCTATGCTGCTTACCTTCAGAATGGTGAGTGTGAAACGTCCGCCCAACTCTTGACCAACAAAGCCTTTTTGAAAAATCCTCTTAAAGCCTTGGTCGAAGAAAAGTATGGAATCGAGTACGAAGAGTTTACCAACCCTTGGCATGCTGCGATCTCTAGCTTTATCGCCTTTGTACTGGGAAGTCTTCCTCCTATGCTTTCGATCACCGTCTTTCCAAGCGACTATCGCATTCCTGCTACTGTTCTTATCGTAGCCCTTTCCCTTCTTATTACGGGCTATACCAGTGCTAAATTAGGAAAAGCTCCTACGAAAACTGCTATGATCCGTAACCTCTGTATCGGACTTCTCACCATGGGCGTAACCTTCCTATTGGGACAACTCTTTAGTATCTAAGATAAAAGAAATACCTCGATGAATTTCGAGGTATCTTTTTTACATTTGTACAATCTTGCGATAGCTTCTTGAAGTAATCATAAAGATTAAGACGTAAACGATGAGGAAGATGGCACAAATGGAAAGTGTAACAGTCAACATCATGGTTGCATCGAGCACGCCAATGACTTTTAGGATGAGGCTAAGCATATGATAGGCAAAAGCAAGGTGTAGAAAGGCAAAGAGCAATGGAAGGAAGAAAACAGTTAGAACCTGTTTGTTAATCGTTTGCTTGATTTGCTTTTGATCGAGTCCGACCTTTTGCAAAATGATAAAGCGTTCACGGTCTTCATAGCCCTCAGAGATTTGTTTGTAATAGATAACGAGGACTGTTCCAACCATAAAGATGATAGAGAGGAAGATACCGATGAAGAAGACACCTCCATAGAGGGCACTGATTTGTGCACTGCTATCAGCCAGATTGCTTCCGTATACATAGCTTCCCTCTTTGTTTAATTCTCTATTAAAGTTATTAAGGAATTTTGAAAAATCATCAGCGAGTTTGAGCTGTTCTTCCTCACTAGCTGTTACATTCATACCGCCATAAAGTTGATCAAAGAGAGAGGAATCCGGATATTGATCAATAAAAGCTTGCAGATTAGGCACAACAAGATAATTGTAGTCAGATGTGAGAATGTTAAACTGATTTGGCACATGTTCCAGAACGAAATCATTTTTAATTTCTTCTTTAACAGTGTAAGTCTGGTCATTTAGAGTGAGTTCTTTCTGCCCTTCAAGCACCTTATTCTTAGTAAACAAGCCGACTTCATTGCCTGAAAGGGAG
The DNA here is from genome assembly GCF_000146585.1 of Streptococcus mitis ATCC 6249. GTDB lineage: Bacteria > Bacillota > Bacilli > Lactobacillales > Streptococcaceae > Streptococcus > Streptococcus mitis_AZ. Next base: position 1,209,726 of record NZ_GL397179.1, read on the forward strand.
AGTTTTTGACCAGTCATGATTTCATAGTCTTTTTGATCAAAGACCATGAAAATGGTTTTCGGTTGGACAAAGTTATTCCCCTTTTTAAAGATACGGAGTTTGGTTCCATCTTGACTCTCGATGCCAAAATTGCTGTGACGAAAGACTTCTTTTTTGGTGACAGTTAATCCCTTATCGCTAGCATACTGACTCAAAAGTTTATCTAAATCTTCTTTATCAACATTTCGCCCTGAAATTCCAAAATCATGTGGATTCATGAATTTCTTGAAGGTTTCTGAAGCCTTGAAGATACTAGTTGCAGCAGACATGGTCACCAAGACCATGGTTGAAAGAATGGCAATCGTCGCAAGACCAACCGCATTTTTCTTCATACGGAAGATGAGATTGGATACGGAAATCATGTTGTTGGGTTGGTAATAATAACGCTTGTTTTTCTTCAAGATTTGTAGGAATACTGTAATCCCTGCATTAAACAAGAGATAGGTACCAAAGATTACCAGCAAGACTGCTACAAAGAAAATTATGAGTGCAGTTAAAGGATTTTCAACTGTCACTGCTAGGTAGTAGCCAGCTCCCATACTAATCAAACCTAGAATGGTCTGAAGGCTTAAGAAACGTCCTTTTTTCTCACCACTGGCCTTCTCACGAGAGAGCTGTAGGGCATTCATGCGTGCAATCCGAAAGGCATTGATAAAAACCAAACCTAGGAAAATAGCTCCAAAAATAAGGGTAACTAGGATAAAGACACTTGGTTGGAAGGTCGCTACGAGCTCCACCTCCATATTCATTAGCTTCAGAAGCAGAGCAAAGATGAGCTTATCAAAGAGAGCTCCTAAGCCAAGTCCAGCTGTCAAGGTTAGGGAGCCAAATATAAGAAGCTCCTTAAAGACCATGCTGATCAAATGGCGTTTTTCTAATCCTAACATGCCATAAATCCCTAGTTCTTTGGAACGGTTTTTCATGACGAAACTATTTGCATAAAAGACGATGATAGCCGAGGCAATAGTGACAATCACCATACCAAGACCGAGCGTCATAGAGATAGTCTCTCCTCCTCGAATCTTGCCAATATTAGGATTAAGTGTCAATGAGTAAAAGAGATAAGTGATGGTCACAGCTAAGAGAACTGCTAAAGCAAAGGGATAGTAGAGTTTGCGGTTTTTGATTAAGTTCGAAACCGCTAACTTATTGGTCAATCGAAACATACTAATTCACCTCGCTTGCCATAACAGTCAAGGTATCAGAGATTTCTTGGAACATCTGACGCTCTGTCTTGTCTCCACGGTAGATTTGGTTGTAAAGAATGCCGTCCTTGATAAAGAGAACTCGCTTGGCCCTGCTGGCTGCTGCCGTTGAGTGGGTTACCATAAGAATAGTTTGACCGCGTTCATTGATTTCATCAAATACATCGAGTAAGGCTGCAGATGACTTGGAATCAAGGGCTCCTGTTGGCTCATCCGCAAGGAGAATTTCAGGTTCGGTGATAATAGCGCGTGCTACTGCTACCCGCTGCTTTTGACCACCTGATATCTCGTAAGGGTACTTCTCTTGCAATTGGTTGATGCCCAAATTTTCAGCGGTTACTACCAATTTCTTCATCATCTCTGTGATAGGTTTTCGTGATAAAACTAGCGGAAGCAAGATATTGTCCTTGACAGACAGGGTATCTAGCAAGTTAAAATCTTGGAAGACAAAGCCCAACTTCTCACGACGAAAACTCGAAGCCTGAGAATTCTTAATAGTGGCTGTGTCTGTTCCGTTGAGGTAAACCTGCCCGCGAGTTGGTTTATCCAGCATAGCTAGAATGTTGAGCAAGGTTGATTTCCCAGAACCAGACTCCCCCATGATGGCAACATAGTCACCCTTCTCTACAGTAAAGTGAATATCTTTGAGTGCTTCTACTTGGTTGCCTTGGAAACGTGTTTTATAGATTTTTTGAACGTGTTTTACATCTAAAAGTGTCATGATTTTCTCCTTCTTAATATCCCATCATTTGAAACTGTGCTTGCATCATAGCGCATCCCAGTTGAACACGCTCGATATCTTTTTGACTTGGTTTTCTTCTTTTCTTTTGTAAAATTCTTTTCATTGTTTTGCTCCTTTGTTCTTTATGAATCTAGTTTATCGCAAAAAAAGACAGCCTGCCATAACCTAACCTTACAAAAGAGACTTTAATCTTACATTTTTGTAAGATAGAAAAAAATTTAGAAATTTCACTAAAAGTATTGTACCATAAATGGTAAACAAGAAGAAAACCCTTGAGGATGCAAGGGTTAAAAGTTATTCATCTTTTTGATCTCGTCTAGAAATGATGAATTTATCAATGAAGAGAAAATGAAAAAGAAACAAAGGAATTGCTAAAAGACAACCTTCTTCTGAAAAATCCTGTTTCGTTAAGTGGTATAAGTAATTATTGGTTGACAGAAAACTAGTAATCAAAATAAATAAAATCCAGAACACATCCGTCCATTTATAGTTTTTAAAGTATTTTCTAAGCATGCTAATACCTTCTCTTCTCTTGTAGTAATGTAGCAAAACTTTTGTTATCGTAGATTTACCTCACCAAAACCAGCCATCATTGTCATTAATGGCTTGGGCTTCCTTGCGTTTGCGTGGTCCTGTTCCGTACATTTCGGCTTCAATCTCTTCCTTAGTTGGTAGGATAGAGGCAAGGATGATGTAAATAATCACACCAATTCCAAAATTTGCTACGGTAAAAATGGCAAAGAGAAAGCGGACTAGGGTTACATCAAAATTCCACTTGTCTGATAGACCAGCTAAAACTCCTGACACCATACGATTTCGTCTCATTTTATAAAATTTTGTATTCATGATTATTTCCTCTTTCGGTATTCTTACAAGTAGTATAGCATGAAACGGAACCAAGAACATCAGTCCTTAGGCCGATTTGTGATGACGAGTTTACCTCGACAAACTCCACAGCGATAGCGTTTGGTATCAATCCTTCTCTTACGCTGATAACTTTGCTGGCAAGATTGGCACTGATAGACTAGGTAGGCACTTTGAGATTGTGTTTTCAAGCGTGGTACATAGCGCAGTCCATCCACTTCTTTCAACAGTTCTTTAAAATCTCGGTCCTTATGTCGATAACCCTTTTTCTGAAAATAAAGGTGATAGTGACAGAGTTCATGGCGCACGGTTTTTCGAAATACTTCCAAACCTAGTTCATTATAAACCTTGGGATTAAAGTCCAAATGCCCATCCTTGGGGAAAAATCGTCCACCTGTCGTTCGCAGACGAGAATTCCACTGGGCTTGGTGGGTAAAAGGTCTACCAAAGTCTTCGAGGGAAACAGACTGAACGTACTCAGTCAGTTTCATCTGGAGCTAGGAGCGACAGATTAACTTTTTCACGTTCAGTATCGATTTTCTTGACCCAAACCGTTACCAAATCTCCGACTGACACCACTTGGCTCGGATGTTTAATAAATTTACGACTCATATGGGAAATATGAATCAAGCCGTCCTCGTGAATCCCGATATCAACGAAGGCACCGAAGTCAACGACATTACGCACTACACCTTCCAGCTTCTGGCCGACAACAAGATCCTTGATATCCAGAACATCTTGACGGAGAACAGGTGCATCAAAAGAGTCACGGAAATCACGACCTGGTTTGAGAAGGTCAGCAATGATATCTTTAAGGGTTTCTGGACCGAGGTCTAGTTCTTGCGCCATTTCCTTGACAGAAAGGGACTTAAGCTTATTTTGTGCTTCTTCATTCAAGTCCTTGATATCCAAGCGTTTGAAGAGTTCCTTAACCGCAGCATAATTTTCTGGATGAACTCCTGTATTATCGAGGATATTGCTACTTTCAGGAATACGGAGGAAACCTGCAGCTTGCTCAAAGGCCTTGGCACCCAGACGGGGAACCTTCTTGATTTGAGCGCGTGAAGTGATTTTTCCTTCTTCCTCACGGTATTTGACAATATTTTCAGAGATGGTTTTATTGAGTCCAGCTACGTGGGAAAGAAGAGCTGGGCTGGCTGTATTGACATTGACACCGACTTGGTTAACCACCGTATCGACAACAAAGTCCAGACTTTCAGACAGTTTCTTCTGACTAACATCGTGCTGGTATTGACCAACACCGATTGACTTGGGATCGATTTTTACCAATTCAGCAAGGGGATCTTGCAAACGACGGGCGATAGAGATAGCCGATCGTTTTTCAACGGTTAATTCTGGAAATTCCTGACGGGCAAGTTCGCTGGCAGAGTAGACAGAAGCTCCACTTTCATTGACGATAACATAGCTGACTTCTGGAAAATCTTTCAGAATTTCCGCAACAAAGGCTTCACTTTCCCGACTGGCCGTTCCGTTTCCGATGGCAATGATTTCCACACCGTATTGACCGATCAGGTCGGCCAAGTCTTTCTTGGCTTCTTCAATCTGACGAGCTGAGGCTGGTTTAACAGGATAGATGACTTGAGTCGTCAGCATTTTCCCTGTCGCATCAACGACTGCCAGCTTGGCACCTGTACGAAAGGCAGGGTCAAAGCCTAAAACCACGCGCCCTTTTAGCGGAGCAACCAAGAGGAGATTGCGCAGATTATCCGAAAAGAGTTGGATAGCCCCTTCTTCTGCCTTCTCGGTTAATTCTGTCCGAATGCGGCGCTCGATAGCAGGCAAGACCTTTTTCTTAACTGACTGTTGAACAACTTCATCAATATAGGCATTTTTCACCTTGAAACGAGCAGCAAAGAAAGCTAGGATACGATCCGTTGCATGTTCAAATCCAACTTTCAAGATTCCTAATTTTTCCCCACGGTTGAGGGCTAAGGTTCGATAGCCCTGCATATTGCCAACTGTCTCTGAAAAATCATAATAAATCTGAAAAACTTGTTTTTCATCAAGACTTTCATCCTTGACCTGCGAAGTGATTTTAGAGTGTCTCAGCACTTCCTGATAGGTCATAGCACGTAGATTGACATCTTCGGATAGGGCTTCTACCAAAATATCAACTGCCCCAGCCAAGGCTTCTTGACCAGTCGCAAATCCTTCACAGACAAATTTCTCAGCCTCTTTCTCTAAATCCCCAACATTTTGTAAAATCAAGCGTGCGAGAGGAAAGAGTCCAGCTTCGCGGGCAATGGTTGCTTTGGTCCGACGCTTTTCCTTGTAGGGTAGGTAAAGTTCTTCTACGTCTGCTAGTTTTTCGGCAGCTAAGATAGCTTCTTCCAATTCCTTTGTTAGCTTACCTTGTTCTTGAATCTTAGCCAAGACAGCTTCCTTGCGGTCATTGAGATTAGTCAGGCTTTTATCCATGTCGATAATAGCCTTAATCGCCACTTCATCCAGACTACCAGTCATGTCCTTCCGGTAACGCGCGATGAAGGGAATCGTCGCCCCTTCTGCCGTCAAACTTAGAACAGTATCGATTTGCTTTAAGGTTACACCCAAATCTTGGGAGATTTTTTCATATTTGTTATCCATAAACCTATTATACCATAAGGAACAAAGCTTGTTTCACCTTACCTGTTTTTACCTCTTTGATTCTCAAAATAAAAATAATCCCTTTTCCGCAAAATAATAGTATAATAGAGGTAACATTTAGAAAAGAGGTAGGCCCATGGCTGTTAAATTTACAAAAACGGATAACTTGGACAAGATGTTTGAAGAGTTTGCTAAACTTCCTGATTTAACTCAGGTTACATTTCCAGATAACAATGATAAAAAAGAAAAAGTTGAGAAGAAACAATAGATGACACTTTTCCAATCTCTTCCTCCTAGTGTATTACAAGCGGGAGCTATTTTTCTCTCCATCATCATCGAAGCCCTTCCTTTTGTTTTGATTGGGAGTCTCATTTCGGGCTGGATTGAAGTCTATATCACACCAGATAAAGTCACTGAGTTTCTCCCTCGCAATCGTTGGGGGAGGATCTTTTTTGGTACCTTCATCGGCTTTCTCTTTCCCTCTTGTGAGTGTGGAATTGTCCCGATTATCAATCGTTTTTTGGAAAAGAAGGTCCCCAGCTACACGGCTCTTCCCTTTCTGGTGACTGCTCCTATCATCAATCCTATCGTTCTTTTCGCTACCTATTCTGCCTTTGGCAATTCCTTAAAAATTACCATCTTGCGAGCTCTGGGAGCCATTGTGATTGCTTTGGTTTTGGGAATTTTTCTAGGATTCTTCTGGAAGGAACCCATTCAAAAAGAGAATCCTATTACTTGTCATGAACATGACTTTTCACACTTGACACCTGCTAGAAAAGTGTTTCAGGTCTTTATACAGGCTATTAACGAGTTTTTCGATATGGGGCGTTACCTGGTCTTTTGCTGTCTCTTTGCAGCTATCGTGCAAGTCTATGTCCCGACTCGGATCTTGACCTCTATCAGCGCAAGTCCAGTAATTGCGATTCTCTTGCTCATGTTTCTAGCTTTTCTCCTCTCTCTTTGTAGCGAGGCGGACGCCTTTATCGGAGCTTCTCTCCTCTCGAGCTTTGGTCTAGCACCAGTCCTTGCCTTTCTGGTCATCGGACCCATGCTTGATATCAAAAATCTCCTCATGATGAAACACTACTTAAAGGCCAACTTCATCTGGCAATTCATGGGCATTGTGACAGTGTTTGTCTTGCTTTATTCTTACATGATAGGAGTGATGCTATGATTCGATTTATCATTTTACTGGGCTATTTTGTCCTAACTCTTTATCTGAAGCTATCTGGCAAGCTTAGCCACTACATCAACCTCCACTATTCCTATCTAGTCCATATCTCAATGGTCCTTTCTCTTCTGTTGGCTCTGGTCCAATTCTACATCTGGATTAAAAAAATCAACTCTCACAGCCATATGGAAAGTCGTCAAGCTAGACAAATCAGCATCCTGTTACTGTCACTACCTCTGTTGATTGGAGTTGCCTTTCCGACAGTAAGTTTGGACTCAAGAACCGTATCTGCCAAAGGCTATCATTTCCCACTCTCTGAGGGAATCGACACAGCTATTCAGGCAAGCGAAGGTACATCTAGTCAATACCTCAAACCCGATACCAGCACCTATTTTTCCAAGTCTGCTTATGAAAAGGAAATGAGGACAACAGCTGATAAATACCTATCCCTGCCAACCATTCAGGTTACAGATGAAAACTATATGGAGGTCATGGAAGTTCTCTATGACTATCCACAAGAGTTTGAAGGAAAGCAAATCGAGTTTACAGGCTTTGTCTATAACGATCCTAGTCATCCAGATAGCCAGTTCCTCTTTCGCTTTGGAATCATCCACTGTATCGCAGACTCTGGTGTATATGGACTCTTGACCAAAGGAAACTCACGCCAGTATCCTGACAATACCTGGATTACCGCTAGGGGAACCCTGACCCTCCACTACCATAAAGAACTCAAACAAAAACTCCCAACACTGGAAGTTGAGAGTTTCACCAAAGTAGACAAACCAGAAAATCCTTATGTTTATCGTGTGTTTTAATAAAAAGAGGCAATATCAGAGTTTCTGCATTACAGAATTCTAATATTGTCTCTTCATTTTTTTCTTATGCTCATTTCAATCCAGAATACTATCTTACTTTTTGATATTTTCTATGACAGAATGTTGAGAAACCCATTTAGAATAGCTTGTCATTTTTTCATCAGTTAAAGTTTCTACCGCTATAGTCATACACATATCAACCGCTTCTTCCTCACAATCATATTTAACGCTGAAGGACTAACTGTTTGAATTTGCTCATTTGGAGAATACCGTTGAATTGCTAAAGCATTGATTTTTTCAATTTGCTTTTCTGTTAAATAGATTATCATTTTTCCACCAAAGCTTTGAAAACATCATCGTATTCATCAAAAATTGTATCCAATTTTAAGTCAAAGGCATCATCAGAGACATAAGAGACCTGATGGTCCAATTCTTCAGGAGTAAAGATAATTTCACCGCTTTGTAACAATTTCGCTTCGTATTTAACACCACTTGGAATATTGAATTCGCTTGGAATCGTAATGGTGATTGAATTTCCTTGTTTTCTTGTTTTTACGACCATCTGATTTCCTCCTTTGAAGTATTATAATAAATAACTACGGTAATTACAATGATAGTGCAAAACTGCTATCTCATCCCAAATCTTAACCGAAATACCCCTGCATAAGTGATTTTTTAGGATTTGCATTTCCTTCAGTCCACAGCATTTCCCACAGCTGATCAATTTTATTTTTTAATTCGCCTGTAATCATACTAGTCTCTTTTCTTTGGTTTTTAAAGTTATGAATATCACTATTTTAACAGATTTTCAATCAAGCTTCAATTATGTTTCTCTCTATAAAAATTTCTTTCAAAAATAAAAAAGCAAACGCAAAATATGGTTCACTTTTTTAACTCTTCTATTCTCCATCCTTCCAGTTCCGAGCAATTTCTTCGTCTTTCTGGAGTTGGTCTACTAGCTCGTCGATGGAGTCAAATTTGACCATATCTCGGACACGGTCCAGCCAGTAGACCATGACGGTCTCACCGTAAATATCGTCTGAAAAGTCGAAAATATTGACTTCAAAACGCGGTTCTTCTCCATCAAAAGTAACATTTTTGCCAACGCTCGCCATGCCACGATATCTTTGACGTTGCACCTCGACATCGACTACATAGACACCATCTGCCGGCATATAGGTTCGATCTCGTAAAACTAAGTTTGCTGTTGGATATCCGATAGTACGCCCTCGCGCATTTCCGTGAACGACCATGCCACGGGTTGGGAGAGGTGTGCCTAGTAGATGGTTGACTTCCTTGACATCTCCATCAAGAATAGCTTTGCGAATCCGTGTGGAACTGATCTTGCCCTTCTCGTCCTCGACCGGAGGAACAATGATAATCTCTCCATCAAAATAGTCCTTCAGGTCAACCGCGGTTTTCTTATCTGAGCCAAAGGTGTAATCAAATCCTGCTACGATAATGGCTGGTTTTAAAGCTCTAACATAGGTATCAAAGAATTCTTGACCCGTTAAACTAGCAAATTTGCTACTAAAGTCCAGTAAGAAAAGAGCCTCTACTCCGTGCCACTTCATCTTGTGCTCCCGTTCCTCATGATTGACGATATGGAGCATGAGCTCAGGTTGGTAAGGTTGTAAGGCAAGTTTTGGCGACTCTGTAAAGGTCATCACGACAACTGGCAGATAGTCCTTCATTGAAGCCTTACTGGCCACTTCAAAGAGTTTCTGATGCCCCTTGTGGATGCCATCAAAATAACCTAGTACAAGGACTGTTTTACCCGGTACTGCAATATCTTTTTCGTTCTTAATAGGTACTGTTGTAATCATGAAACTATTATATCATAGAGAAAGCCTTTTCGCTAAGAGGAAATCCCAAATGTCGTTTTTTGCGCCTGAACTGACCTTGATAGACTATTTAAGGTATGAATTTTAAAAATAGCACCTCCTAAGAGATGCTATCGTTTGGTAACTAATCTACTGTTTCTTCTAAATCTTTTAACTTAACCGAAACAATCTTAGAAACACCTGATTCTTGCATGGTAACTCCATAGATAGAGTCCGCTGCTGCCATCGTCCCCTTTCGGTGAGTCACGACGATAAACTGACTATCCTTGTCAAAGCGATTGAGGTAATCCCCAAAACGTTTGACATTGGCTTCGTCTAGTGCCGCCTCTACCTCATCCAAGATAACAAAAGGAATAGTTTTGACTCGAATGATAGAAAACAACAAGGCCAAGGCCGATAGGGCTTTTTCACCGCCACTCATGAGGTTGAGAGACTGGATTTTCTTACCTGGTGGTTGAACAGAAATCTCCACACCAGCTGTTAAAAGGTCACCCTCAGTTAATATCAAGTCTGCCTGACCTCCACCAAACATCTGTCTAAAGGTCACTTTAAAGGACTCACGAATAGCTTCAAAGGTTGATTTAAAGCGTTCCTTAACCTCATCATTCATCTCTGTGATGGTCTCAAGAAGCAAGTTTTTCGCAGACAAAATATCATCTCGTTGACTATTTAGGAAATCCAGACGATTGTGGACTTCTTCGTACTGGTCAATAGCTTCTAGATTGACAGGACCGAGTGAGCGAATAGCCTTCTCTAAATCCTTAACCTCTTGCTCCGCCAGATTGAGATTTTCCAGTTCATGAGCCTTTTCTAGCGCCTCTGTGTAACTAATCTGGTACTGGTCTGTTAACTGACCTTGTAGATGGCGCAAGCGTTCGCTGACCTTTTCTTTCTTGGCTTCAGCACGTGTTTGTTTGCGAATCCACTCCTCATTCTGCTGACGAGCTTGATCCAAATGGCCGGCAATATCATCCAGCTGACCTTCGATATCATCCAGCTCAAACTGCTTGCGAATCAAACCTTGTTGGAGGTTTGTTTTCTGAGTTTTGGCCTCTTCCGCTTGTTGACTTAGCAAATCCGTATCAACCTTCTCAAGATTATCGACCTTTTCTTGGAGAAGACGCTGAATTTCCTCTTGTTCGAGATTGAGGTTATCCAGTTCCTTACCTAGGCGTTCAATATCAGTCACTTCGTACCGCTTTTGTCCTTGCAGTTCTGACTTAAGCAAGCGTGCTTGCGCTACTTGTTCCTGCAAGTTTTGATAGCGTTCTTGAATAGCGTTTTTATTAGACTTAATCTCTTCAATCTCAGCTTCCAGATTTTGCTTTTCACTGGCAATGGTAGCAAGGCGCTCCTGGCATTTTTCCTTATCCGCTTGCCAATCTCCTAGAGAAAGACGATTTAATTCCTCTTCTTGAAGTTTCCAAAGCGTTTCTAATTCTTCGACTTGTTGACAAGTCTGCTGATAAGCGAGGGACAAGCCCTGCTCCTGAATACGTGCTTGTTCTCCTTGAGATTTGATGGCTTCTAATGATTCGGTCAATCTAGCCATCTCGTCTTGCAAGTTCTTCAAACTCTCTTCATCTTTACGCAAGCTCGCTTCTTCCTCAGCAATTTCTTTTTGTAATTGCTCCAGCTCTGGCTTGATGAAGATACTGTTATTTTGGCGATTGGCACCACCCGCGTAGGAACCACCTGTGCGCAACTCTGTCCCATCCAGTGTCACCATACGAACCTGATAACGAACTTGGCGAGCTGCCGTACGCGCATGTTCTACAGTATCAAAAATTGCTGTCGTTGCTAGCAAATTCTTGAAAATGGCTTCTAGTCTCTTGTCAAACGACACCAACTCATCTGCCATACCCAGAAATCCTGGACTTGCTACGATAGCATCTTGATTCTGACTAGAAATCGTACGAGCCTTGATAGTTGTCAACGGAAGGAAGGTTGCACGACCAGCTCTGTTGCGCTTGAGGTAATCAATAGCCTTAGTCGCTGCGTTCTCATCTTCTACGATGATGTGCTGACTGCTTGCTCCAAGCGCAATTTCTAGGGCAGTTTGATAATGAACATCAAAAGTCAAATGCTCACTGACTGCACCAATAATCCCACCTAAGCGGTCTTTTTCTTGGAGAACACTCTTAACACCTGCGTAAAAGTTACTATGATTCCTAAGGATGTTTTCCAAACTTTGGGCTCTAGCCTGCTTATTTTTGAGACTATCCAGACGGTCAAAGAGTTGGCTCTGCTGGGCTTGGTAAGAAACTTTCTTCTCCTCTTGCTCCTTGGCACTAGCTTGGTAGTCAGCCAATAATTTCTGAACCTGCTCCTTGGCAGTTTCAAGCTCAGTCTTTTGCTGACTTGCTTTCTCTTTAGCTGTAGCCAATTGTTCTTTCAGTTTCTTAAGTTGATCTGCTTGTTTTTGAGATAGCTGACGGCTGTTCTCTAGTTCATTCTCGATGCGAGTCAGTTGGTTTGAGACATCCGCTTCTTCTTGTAAAAGAGCGACAAAGCGTTCGCGCAAGAGCTCAATCATCTGGTCAGGATCATCTGAAAAAGATAGCAATTCTGCTTCTAAACGATTGAGTTCCTTGTTATTTTCAGCTAGATTTTCCTCTAACTGTGCCAAATTCACTTCTTTTTCAGATTTCTCTTTACTTAGAGTCTTTCTCTTGTCTTCCAAAGCAGTCAAACGGGCTTGTGCTTCTTGTTGATTGAGGGCTACCTGCTCGGACTCCAGTTTTGAAAGGGCTAGTTTTCGCTCTAAGTCACTGATCAAACTAGTCAAATCCATCAAGCTCCCTTGGTCTTTAGCCATTTCAGCTTGCAGATCCTGACGTTTCTTTTTAAGAGTCTGATTTTCCTCTTCTAACTCTTGACGCTTTTGATAATAACTAGTCAAAAATTCCTGAACCTGAGTTAGTTCTTCTTCTGTTAGCTCTAGTTCAGCCTTGTTTTCCTTGATTTGGGCAACCAGTACATCCAAGTAAATCGCCTTGCGTTGACCATCCAAGTCTAGAAACTTACGAGCATTCTCGGCTTGTTTTGCAAGGGGCTTGATTTGATTGTCTAACTCATAGATAATGTCCTCTAGACGGTCTAGGTTGTCCTGAGTTTGTTGCAGTTTGCTCTCTGTTTCTTTTCTTCGAGTTTTGTACTTTAAAACTCCAGCAGCTTCTTCAAAAATAGCTCGGCGTTCTTCAGGTTTGGAGTTGAAAATCTCCTCAACCTTCCCTTGGGAAATAATAGAGAAGGAATCACGTCCCAAACCAGTATCCAAGAAAAGGTCATGTACATCGCGCAGACGGACTTTTTTGCCATCAATTCGATACTCGCTATCACCACTACGATAGATATGGCGTTCTACCTTAATGACTTGCCCTGCATCCTTGATGAAGCCATCTTCATTATCCAAGGTCACGACAACAGAAGCATAATTGAGTGGTTTGCGACTTTCTGTCCCAGCAAAAATGACATCGGGCATCTTGCCACCACGAAGGCTCTTGACACTGGACTCTCCCAAGGCCCATCGCAGACTTTCTGTGATATTTGACTTTCCAGATCCATTGGGCCCAACGACAGCTGTCACACCTTGGTCAAAGACTACCTTAGTCTTGTCAGCAAAGGACTTGAATCCCTGAATCTCAATTTCCTTTAAATACATGAATCCAGCCCCTTCTCAACTGCATTTTTGGCGGCCTCTTGCTCTGCTAATTTTTTAGAACGACCTTGGCCTTTTCCAATACTCTTTCCTTCAACCAGAACTTCTACATCAAAAATCTTATCATGAGCAGGCCCTGTTTCAGAGGTCACTTGGTAGCGAATATCCACATCGCCATTAACCTGGAGCAACTCTTGCAGGTGTGTCTTGTAATCCTTAATCATTTCAAAGTCACCTGCTTCAACCTTGGGAATCATGACCTGATAGATAAATTCTTTTACTCTAACAACATCCTTGTCTAAAAGCAAAGCTCCCAGAAAGGCTTCAAAGGCATCACCAAGAATGGTGTCACGATTGCGCCCACCAGACTTTTCTTCCCCTTTTCCTAGCTTGATAAACTGATCAAACTGGCAATCACGCGCAAAACCAGCCAAACTTTCCTCACGGACAATCATAGCACGGAGTTTAGACAAATCTCCCTCTGGTTTCCTAGGATATTTTTTATAAAGATATTCTGAAATCAATAATTGCAGAACAGCGTCTCCTAAAAATTCCAAGCGCTCATTGTGTGAAATTTTTAAGAGGCGGTGCTCATTGGCATAACTCGTATGAGTAAAGGCAGTCTCCAGTAGCTTTTTATCCGCAAATTCGATTGCAAAACGGTCTTTCAGTACAGTTTGTAATTCTTTCATACCAACCTCTTTCTAACTGATAACAGTCCCTCTTATTATATCAAAAAAAGCCCCCTGAGTCACTTTAAAACGGAACTGGAGGGGATTTGAGCATTTTTTAGAACAAACTTTTCAATTTTAGGGGAAAACTTGGGGAGAGACAAATAAAAAAGCCTTATTTAAAGGCTTTCATAGGCTAATTACATCCACCCTGAGGGAATCGAACCCCCATCTCAAGAACCGGAATCTTACGTGATATCCATTACACTAAGGGTGGAAACTTGTCTTATTATAACAGAAATTTGCTCTAATAACAAGTTTTTTATGGGTGGAGTATGCGTCCATTAGTGGGAAGCATCCCCGTTCCAGATAGAGTTTTTCACGATCACATAATCAACGTGCTTGAGGTCGGCAACCTTTCGTCCACCTGCGTAGGAAATGGCACTTTGCAGATCCTGCTCCATCTCAGTAAGGGTGTCTTGCAAGTGTCCTTTGGCAGGAAGTAAGATGCGTTTTCCTTCCACGTTTTTATAAGCACCCTTTTGATATTGTGAAGCTGAACCATAGTATTCTTTGAACTGTTCCCCATCAACTTCAATCGTCTTTCCTGGACTTTCGATATGTCCTGCAAAGAGAGAACCAATCATGACCATGCTAGCACCGAAACGGATAGACTTGGCAATATCGCCATGAGTACGAATCCCACCATCAGCAATAATCGGTTTGCGAGCCGCCTTAGCACACCAGCGAAGTGCTGCCAACTGCCAACCACCTGTACCAAAACCAGTCTTGACCTTGGTGATACAAACCTTACCAGGGCCGATTCCAACCTTGGTAGCATCTGCACCAGCATTTTCCAATTCACGCACAGCTTCTGGTGTTCCCACATTCCCAGCAATGACAAAAGTATCTGGCAATTCTTTCTTGATATGCTGAATCATAGAAATCACGCTATCTGCATGACCATGAGCAATATCAATCGTGATATACTCAGGAGCATCAGCCTTGAGTTGGCTAACGAAATCATACTCGTAATCCTTAACACCAACAGAAATGGAAGCAATGAGCCCTTGGTTGTGCATGCGCTTGATAAAAGGAATGCGCCCCGCTTCATCAAAACGGTGCATAATGTAGAAGTATCCGCCTTCAGCCAGTTTCTCTGCAACATTCTCATCCAAAATCGTCTGCATGTTGGCTGGTACAACAGGTAGTTTGAAAGTGTGATTTCCAAGTGTGACACTTGTATCCGCTTCTGCACGGCTTTTAATGACACATTTATTAGGGATCAACTGAATATCTTCGTAATCAAAAATCGGAAATTCATTTAACATATCGATATCTCGTTTCTTTTGTGATGACCTAACTATGCTTGCGCATCCCTACGCCTTTTTGCAACGTTTCCTTGATTTATTATAAACCAAAGTACAGTTTTTGTCAAATAATTTCAATTATAAAACAATAACGTTCGGTTTTTATGATTTAAATATAAAAAGTGGAGAGACTAGTTTCTCCCCACTTCCTTATCAATATTCTTTTTAAAAATTTCTTCGGAGCTTTCCATCATTTCACAAAATTCATTATAAGATGAAACCTTTTGAGGGATTTGGATAGACAATTTCTTCAACAAAGCTCCATAACCTGCTAGCTTTCCTATTTCATTATCAACAACCTTGTCTTTGCTCGGAAAAACAAGACCACCTTTCTCAGCTTTTAAAATATAAGAATAGGAAATCAGCTGGAATAAGTCCTCACGGTTGATTCCTTTTTCAGTATCTTCAAGTTTTTTATATTTAGCATCTAGAACTACTTTTAACTCTTTATGATAAAAATCTGGAAATACTTTTCTTTCACGATTAGAAAATACTGAAATTCCGTCCGTCTTATCCTTATTTCTGGGATGTACAAAACCTTTTGGCAACAAGGTGTAAACATACTCTTCCCAAAGCCAGGCAACATCAAAAAGAATACCATGAATTTTTTGCTCTTGATATCCTAAACCGTGCTTTTCTTGGTTTAGGATCATCAGGCAAAGCTCTTGCAACTTTCTGTACTCGTGAAAGTATGCATGACGTATAGGTTTAGATTGATTTCCCCGAATAATCTTGGCACGATCAGCTAGTTTATAAGAGGGCGTTACACGCACGATTTCAGATACATTTTCACGACTAGTTAAGAGATTATCAAATACCCCTTGACCAATGCCTTTCTGGTTTTTAATGTATTCAATAGTGTGACGAATCAATTGCGTGAGTGGATTATCATAGGTGAACTCTCTCGTTGTGTAGGCAACATTTCCCATAAAAGGAAGGTTTTTCTTGAGATGATTTCTTACATCAATCACTCCCTTTACATGACTATCGTTATGAGAAAATCTCTGGTATTCCTTATAAAGACCTTTTCGGAGAGCGACTTGCAGATATTTTGGAAAGAGGTAAATCAAAAGTTGATAGAGCTTATCTTCACGCGACAAAGCTACATCTAAACTAGTGAGATTGATATGAAGAACCATTTGTAAAAGATAATGCAAAAAATGGTCGTTACTTTCATCAGAAAAACGAGAGGAAATCGTCAATCTTTCCTGATCACACCCCAGAAAACCAATCACATTGCCTGTCTTGATTTTCTGATTGACTGTTTCAAAAATCTTTTGGTCCTTATCTAAGTCAGGAGAATATTGCAGGTCATTTGGAAATATAAAGATACGGTCCTCTCTAGAAAGGTTATCCAGTGTTCTATCAAGAAGAGCTTGACTTAGTTTGGGATATTCAGCGACAAAGTCTTCTTTAGCAATTCTATGCTGATTATCAGTGATCCGCATCATTATCACCAGTCTCTTGCTGATTTGTTTGCTCGTTATTTGTCAGATCAAATGCTTTTTTCAATGTATCCAGAGTTTCGGCCTCTTCATAAGAACCTCGTAAGTAATCTTCCAAAAGCGGTTTAAGGTAATCAGACCAGAGTAATTCATAGTCAAAGTCCACATCCTTCAACTTAAGGAAATAACTTGGTCCGATATGATAATGACTATTTAGCTCCTGACCGTTTTCGATAGCAGCGTTCAAGTTTCTTAGACGAAGTTTTGATTCTTCTGCATGGATACCCAGTTCTTTATCCAACATAGCAACTTGGCTTTCAGCAGTAACTTCAACAAAGCGGAAACGACGACGCATAGCAAAATCAAAGGTATCAACCGATCGGTCAATATCATTCATAGTTCCGATGAGGTAAACATTTTCGGGGATATAAAACTTTTCATCAGTTTCGTGTAGATTGGCATATTGGGTAGAAACACTTCCCTTTTCACCACGATAGCCAGGGTCAATAGAGAAAAAGAGTTCACCAAAAATCTTAGAAATCTCACCACGGTTGATTTCATCGATGATGAAGACGAATTTCTTGTCTGTATCAACCTCTGTTGGAGAAAGGTAGTCTTTCAGACCAAATCTCTTTGTCAATGTTTCTAGGACAGTTCTTCCACCACTTTTGTAGTATTCTTGCTTATTATAATTTTTATCTTTATACAACTCGTAAACATATTTGCGAGGTATTGACCATCCTGGAACACCACTATCATAATTTACTGACAAATTTTGTCTACTATTAACAGATAAGTAAGATGTTTTTGTTATATATTCTTTTTCTTCAGCAACATTTATATATTCTAAGTAAGAATCCCAAGCCTCATCAAAATTATCTTGTCCTCCAATCAATTGGGCTTCTTTTGCTTTCTGACAAAAATCTTTAAAAATACCGTCCTGTAGCCTAAACTCAATAGCTCCATCCCCATTTGATACCGGTCTCAAACCCTCTACAAAATCCGTATAATCATAAGATGGGTGAAACTGTACAAAGCCGATTTGATCTTCATTACCACCCGTTAGCTCTGCCGCTATTTCTTTAGCAAGATAAGTTTTTCCTGTACCAGGCGCACCTCGGAGGATAAGGTTTTTGGATTGTAATAAGATATTACTCAAGGGATGATGAATACTATTTTGTTCAGACATTTCTTTCTCTCCTTGCTTATTATCATTGTCTATAAAATCTTTTGAATACTCAAATAAAATACTACCCAACATTGAAGATTCTAGTTCAGGATATGTTTTAGAAAACAGTTTACAAATCTCATGATTCTGACGATAGGGCCCTCCTTGATTGCTTTGGGGAATCAACCTATTCCAAAATTCATTCTGACTATTCATATTTACTCCTAAAAAAGAAGGATTCTCAGAATAAATACAAAGTAGTTTTGTTACCACCGCAGAACGCCCAATAAATTCATTCTTTGAGTTTTTTATGTCAAAAATAGGGTTATTGAAATCTAACATTCTTCCAGCTTGGATGATCTCATACAAATCCGATTTTAATTTGTTAAATCGGTCTTCTAGTTCTGATTCTGGAATGATTTTATTTGCTTGATTTTTATAGCTTTTGGTATTCTCATTCCAATAAATACCAAATTTTGAAGAACCTCCTCCACCAATTCCCATAAATAATGATTGGTACTTTCCTATCTCAAGAGCATAGCAAAAAGAATTACTTTTAGCACCTTTCCCAATGACGTATTCATCGATAGACATGGTTAAAATTCTATCAAGTGGCCATTCTTTAAGAAATTCTTCACGTAATTGTTCATTGTGAACACTATATTTAAATGCATCTTCTCTTAATCTTATTTTATTTTCTTGATACCAAGCATAAAAATCTTCCAAGCTAACCTTTCTTTTATCCATCAATCTTACTCCTTTTATAATAATGTTCGAATAAAAAACTATATATTTCATATATAGAATATCATATCCTATAGAAAATGAAAAGAATTTCTAAAGAAAAAGCCCAGTGTTAGGAGCTTAAATATCTCATAACACTAGACTTCTTTTTTTATCTTAATAATACTCACCCTGACGGTAGTCCCATGAGTTAAAGCTATCTGACAAATGCATCATGATTTTATCAATGTCAAGCCCTTTGCGGATCACAACTGGCGCTGGTGAAGTTGAACGTGCTCCTCCTTGTTCTGGGATTAGTTTGCCGTCTTTATCAACCATAGACACCATCACACCTTGCTCGTAGCGAGTTTCAATCGTTTTGTCCGGTTGGATAGATGCCACATAGTCGTCTGCTTCGATGACAAGGTCCACCGCTCCTTCAATACGTTCTCCGATTCCTTCTACCTTACCACGGTTTCCTTTTCCAGACGGGTTGGCTGATGAGGCGTAGACCATCTTGCCTTCTTCCCAAAGTTTGGCAGCCAACTGTTCACCAGCTTTACCAAACTTGATGACAAAACAGCTAGTACCACGAACGTCAGTCATAAGTTCTTCGCGACCATCACCGTATGCTTTCAATTTCTCAAAGGCTTCTGGTTTCCATGGAAGGATACAACCAAGGAGAATGTCTTCGTCCCAATGTTTTTGGTAGAAGGCTTCAATTTCTGGGTTGAGTTGTGCTAAAGCGCGTAGCTCGTCCATGCTACCGCAGAGGACAACACCTGGTTTGTTACGGTTACGCTCTTTAGCTTCAAACTTGCGTTCAAGTCCTGCCTTATCGCTCGTCATGATGATATAGCCGACTTTTGTAGGGCATACAATGCACCCGCCCTCACCTTTCAAAATGTCATAGCCTTCTTGTGAAAGTGTTCCGTTCCATTGAATGTGTTTTGTCATAATTCTATAGTTCCTTTTCTATTTTTTCTAATCCTGCCAGTAGGCTGGACGTTGTTTTTCATAGGCAGCAATCAAGTCTTCATACTGCAAAGTAATTCCGATATCATCCAAACCATTTAAAAGCTTGTGCTTCCACTCGCTATCGATTTCGAAAGTGAATTCTCCAACTGGTGAGATAATTTTTTGTTGTTCCAAGTCCACAGTTACCTGGTCAGTTGGTTGTAGCTGAGCTAGTTTTTCTCTAACCTCCCTAGGCTGAACAATAGGCAACATGCCATTATTGAGTTCATTATTGTAATGAATGTCCCCAAAAGATCCTGCAATCACGACCTTAAAACCATAGTCAGCTAGTGCCCAAGCTGCGTGTTCTCTCGAAGAACCCGCCCCAAAGTTATCACCTGAAATGAGAATACTGGCATTGCGATATTCAGGTCGATTAAAGACAAAGTCTGGATCCTCAGTATACTTATCGTCCAAATAACGCCAAGCATACATGAGGTACTTACCAAAGCCTTTCTTATCAATTAACTTGAGAAACTGCTTGGGGAGTATTTGGTCAGTGTCAATGTTATCATTCATGAGAGGAACGGTCGTTCCCGTATAAACTGTAAATTTCTCCATATCCTCTCCTTACTGGGCCTCTGGCATTTGCCGAACATCTACGAAACGCCCTGCAATAGCTGCCGCCGCTGCCATGGCTGGACTGCAGAGATGGGTTTTAGCACCAAATCCTTGTCTGTCTTCAAAGTTGCGGTTACTGGTTGAGGCACAGTGGACCCCATCAGGGACCTTGTCAGGATTCATCCCTAGGCACATAGAACAACCTGGGTCTCTCCATTCAAAGCCAGCATCTAAGAAGACCTTATCCAAGCCCAACTTCTCCGCAGCTCGTTTGACAGGACGAGAACCTGGAACTACGATTGCTGTTAGATTGGGAGCTATTTTCTTTCCTTTGACAAATCGCGCGGCCAGTTGTAAATCGCTGAGACGAGCATTGGTACAAGACCCGATAAAGATATAGCCTAGTTCAATATCTGCTGGCTTCTGACCAGGCTCCAAATTCATGTAATTGTAGGCTCGCTCATCATTCATATCCTTAATTTCTGGGAAGCTACTGTCAAAGTCAACGCCCATAGCAGGATTGGTTCCCCAGGTCACCATAGGAGCCAAGTCCGAGACATCCATCCGGATAACCTTATCATAGACAGCATCCTCATCGCTGACAAGCGTCTTCCAGTCAGCAACCGCCTCTTCGAAATCTTCTGGAATACATTCCCGTCCCTTGAGATAGTCATAAGTCGTCTGATCTGGATTCATGATGCCCATCTTAGAGCCAAACTCGATGGACATATTGCAGATGGTCATTCGCTCTTCCATGGTCAGAGCATCAATCGCTTGCCCACGATATTCCACCACATAGCCTACACCACAAGCAACGCCGTACTTGGCAATCAAGGCTAAAATGTAATCCTTAGAATAAACTCCTTTTTGAGGAACACCAGTGAATTCTACCAGCATTTTCTTGGGTTTGACCTGCCAGAGGGTCTGGGTAGCAAAGACATGCTCGACCTCACTGGTTCCAATCCCAAAAGCGATAGCTCCGAAAGCTCCGTGAGTAGCTGTGTGGCTATCTCCACAGACGATGAATTTTCCTGGTTGCGTCCGTCCTGTTTCTGGACCTACCATGTGAACGATTCCCTGCTTTTCAGAACCGTGGGCCGCATGTTCAATCCCAAATTCCTCAACATTTTCAGCAAGCTTATCAATTTGAGCCTTAGAAATGACATCTCGTATATCGTAGATATTAACTGTCGGGACATTGTGGTCAAAAGTTCCAAATGTCAAATCTGGTCGTCTCAATCTGCGTCCTGCATCTCGTAATCCTTGAAAAGCTTGGGGACTGGTCACTTCATGAATATAGTGCTGGTCCACGTACATGAGTTGGGGCTGCCCCTCTTCTCCTGTGATGACATGGCAGTCCCATAGTTTATCAAAAATCGATTTTCCTGCCATCCATTACCTCCAAATGAAATATAGGGCTACTAGTGTGGTTACCATGCCAAGGAACCAGACCGTTTTAAAATACCATTTTCGAGTCTTGTGGTGAAAGGTCATTCCTGCTAGCCATGCACCAAAACCACCACAGACAAGTGCTATCGTCAAGAGAATCTTCTCTGGGATCCGCCAAGCACCTCTCCTTGCCTTGGATTTGTCGATTCCATAAATGATGAAAATTATGACATTCCAAATCAAGAGGGTAAGCGTGATTCCTTCATTTATCTTCATAGTCTTTCAATGATGGCTTCCGTCATTTCCTTGGTAGAAGCCTTTCCTCCTATATCTCTCGTTAAAATTCCTGCTGCCAAACTGGCTTCTACAGCATGTTCGATACGCTCCGCATCCTCATAACGTCCAAAGCTATCTCTCAACATCATGGCAACTGAGAAAATCATGGAAATAGGATTGGCAATTCCTTGACCTGCAATATCAGGTGCCGAACCGTGAATGGGCTCATAGAGACTTAGGCCATTTTCAGAGTGACTAGCAGATGGCATGACGCCAAGTGTACCTGATAGAACGCTTGATTCATCAGATAAGATATCTCCGAAAAGATTTTCTGTCACGATAACATCAAATTTAGCAGGATTGGTAATCATAAGCATGGCAGCTGAGTCCACCAACTGGTGTTCCAAGGTCACATCTGGGAAATCCTTGGCAACCTCCTCAGCCACTCTGCGCCAGAGTTTTGAAGTTGCTAAAACATTCTGCTTATCAATGCTGGTAAGGATTTTTCTGCGATTGCTTGCAATTTCAAAGGCCTTACGAATAATCCGCTCTACTTCTTTGTAGCTATAGTCGTTGATATCACGCGCTTTTCGATCTTCAAGAATATGATCCCCAAAGTAAATACCTCCTGTCAACTCACGCACCACGACAAAGTCCACACCAGCAATTCGTTCAGGTTTGAGAGGTGACAAATGTTTGAGACTTTCAAAGATTTTTACAGGACGAATATTGGCATAAAGATTGAGTTCCTTACGGAGGGCCAGCAGTCCTTGTTCAGGCCGAATCGCTGCCCCATCATACTGGGGACTACCAATAGCCGCTAGGAGAATAGCATCTGCTCCTCTACATGCCTTGAGGGTCTCATTAGGTAAGGGATGCCCCTCAGCATCAATACCTGCCCCTCCAAAAGGTCGCCCATCTATCTCATAGTCAAAGCCCGTTTTTTCAGCTAGGGCCTCCAAAACTTCCAAACCAGCTTCCATGATTTCTGGGCCGATTCCATCTCCTGCTAGAGCTACTATTTTTTTTATCATAGCCTTCTCCTTTACACACTAGGTATGTCACGGTAGGAGACGCTGCGTCCCATCTCACCAGCATTCTCTTTTTGAACAAAGGTATTGGCATTGATGTAGGCAATAGCTGAAGCCTTCAGTACATCGAAATCAAGCCCTGCTGCATTAAAGATGGTTTCTGTATCTCTATTTTCAACAGTGACCAATACTCGAGCCTGAGCATCGATCCCATCTGTCACCGCATCAATTGTGTAAGACACCAAGCGGACAGATTGGTTAAAGAACTTATCGATAGCGTTAAAGATCGCTTCAACGGAACCTTGCCCTGTTGCATTAAATTCGACTTTCTCACCATCCATATTGGCTAGGCTAACGAGCGCTTCAATGTCATTGTCTGCATGGGTTTGAAGTTGCAAATCATCAAAGTGGAAGCCTTCTGGATTTTCAACCATGGTTCCAGCTACCAGAGCTCGAATATCTGCATCTGTGATTTCTTGTTTCTTGTCAGCCAGTGCCTTGAACTTAGCGAAGAGTGGTTTGATATCCTCTTCTGTAAAGTCTAGAGCCAAATCTCTTAGTTTTTCTACAAAAGCGTGGCGACCGGACAATTTTCCAAGCGGAAGACTATTACTCTTAACACCGACCAATTCAGGTGTAATGATCTCATAAGTAAGAGGATTTTTAAGGACTCCATCTTGGTGAATGCCAGACTCGTGAGAAAAGGCATTACCACCAACGACAGCCTTATTTTTAGGAACTGGAATACCAGAAAAGCGAGAAACCATTTCAGACGTATTCATTGTTTCATCCAAAACAATATCACTAGTGGCTTGGAAGAAATCCTCACGAATCTTCAAAGCAACAGCTACTTCTTCAAGAGCAACATTACCTGCGCGTTCACCGATACCATTAATAGTTCCCTGGACACGTCCAGCACCGTGTTTAATTGCTGTCAAAGTATTTGCAGTTGCCATACCGAGATCATCGTGACAGTGGACACCAAAGACAACTTTATGATCTGATTTAATATTTTCAGTCAAGTGATCAAAGATACGTGCAAACTCTTCTGGAGTCGTAAAGCCAACTGTGTCAGGGATATTGATATAAGATGCACCTGCATCAACCGCTGTTTGAACGACTTGTAAGAGGAAATCCAACTCTGTTCTAGTCGCATCTTCAGGAGAGAATTCGACGATTTCAAACTTAGAACGTGCATAAGAAACATGTTCCTTGATAGCTTCTAAAATCTCTTCCTTGCTCTTATTGAGCTTATACTTGCGGTGAATCGGACTGGTAGCGATAAAGACATGAATTTGAGGATACTTGGCATCCTTAAGAGCCTCATAACAAGCATCAATATCAGATTTTACAGAACGAGCTAATCCTGTCACTGCTGTTTTTTTCATGGCTCTAGCAATTTCTTGAACGGCTATAAATGAATCTGGACTAGCAGCCGGAAAACCAGCTTCAATTACAGAAATTCCCCATTTCTCCAGCTGTCTTGCAATGGAAACTTTTTCCTTTATTGAGAAGTTAACACCAGGTGTTTGTTCCCCATCACGAAGGCTTGTATCAAAAAATTCAACTTTACGCATAAGATTTCCCCTTTTCCAAATGTGGTTTTAAAAAAACATCTCGCTTAGAAGCCCAAGCGAGATGTTGATTTACTCCCGCTTGGTAAGCCAAACAGGACTAATGCTTTTGCACTAGCCCGAGTACCTCAACAACAAAGCAAATTGATTAAACTTAGCTGTTTTCATGTTTGACTTTCTCCTTCGTTTGATGTCTTGTTAAGTATTTTAGCATAGGAAATATCTCTTGTCAAGAAAAAATCCAATATTTTCTGAAAATTTCTTCAGTAAAGAATATTTTGCTAATTGAAAGTATTTGAAAACTCAAGGAAATTTCCTTACTTTTTCAATGTCAAATTCCAACTGATTTCTAGCAAATCTAGAACTTCGTTATCGGATAAACTATCATCAAGAGCAAGACTAATCCAGTAACGTTTATTCATATGAAAGGCAGGATAAATGCCCTTTTGTGAGAGTAAGTCAGCAACGCAGTCATGTTTGAGATTGACTGCTTCCACTTGCCCTTCTCTTGCCTTATCAAACCTATCCCAAGGAATTCTCATTAAAACAGCATACCACTTTTGATTGTCTTCATGGCGCAATACAGCTGTATCAGGAGACTTTTCCCATAGATATTCCAACTGATTGCCATACTTTTCCAGAACTTGAGCCATGATGCGCTTAGTCTGAGGACAGATAAAATCCTGCACGTCAAAGCAAGCCTTCCGAATCTGGTAAAGAATCTCCAAACAAGCCTCACGGACACTTCCAACAAAAGACCCTCTCATGCTTTCCATATGGACTTGAGGATAAAGGTCACCAGTCTCCTGATCAAAAACTTGAAAGCTCACATTATCCGTTGTGATGGACACAGTCATGACAAAGTCGCCATCCAAGATCTGGAAACTGTAGGCCCAGACTCCCTCATTTTCTATAAAACCGTAGGCACTGGCTTTTTCTTGATTAAACTGATAGGATTCAAAAATTTCAAACATAAGTGAAAACTGCTACCCAAAGCTAGCAGTTCCTTTCTATTTTTTAAAAGACAACCTTAGTACCATGAAGTTGCGTCACGCCCAGTTGGTCGATAAAGGTTTGACGGTTGTCCAAGTCAATCCCTCCGCCTGGTAAGATTTCAATTTTACCTTTTGCATGTTCCAAAATTCTGTGATAGTGGGCAAAACGTTTTTCTAGTGAGTCCCCAGAAACTCCAGCACGAGTTAGGATACGGGTAACACCAGCTTGGCTGAGCCAGTCAATGGCTTCCAACTGGTCTTCATCACTCAATTCATCAAAGGCCATGTGAAAGACAATTTCCATTCCTTTAGATGCGGCGATTAATTTTTCAAGATTAGCCTTATCCAACTTCTTATCAGCAGTTAGAGAACCAAAGACAACCCCTTGGCTACCTGCTTGAGCAGTTAAACGAATGTCTTCTAGCATGATGGCAATTTCCAAATCATGATAGACAAAGTCGCCACCACGTGGACGAATCATGGTCATGATGGTCGTATCGTAGTTAGCTGCCAATTCAACAGCTGCCTTGGTTACTCCATAGCTTGGTGTTGTCCCGCCAACAGCTAAATTATCACAAAGTTCGATTCGACGAGCCCCAGCCTGTATCGCTTTTTCAAGCAAGGTCACATTTTCAGCACAAAATTCGTAAATCATTTGATTCTCCTTGAAGATTACTTTTAATTTATTATATCATATTATTTAAATATGCTTTCATTTTTATCAAGGCAAATAACTACTATTTTTATCTATTCTTTGTCAGGAATGACTTTAAAGAGATAGTAGGTGATAAAGATAGTCAAGGCTCCCAGACCAATTTTGACTGGCAAAAGAGGGGCAAAATAAATAGAAATCCCCATCAAGATATAGATGGATACAATGATTTTTTTCTTACGTTCTCGCGCAATAGACTTGGTCTCGCGAAAGTCAGCTACATAAGTCTGATAGAGCTTGGTGTGATAAAGCCAGTCTTCAAATCTCTTTGAAGACTTGGAAAAGCAAGCAATTGATAGCAAAAGGAAGGGCGTTGTTGGCAAGAGCGGCAGGACAACACCTACAAGAGCCAAGGCTAAAGAAATAAAACCAATAACTAGGTAAATAATACGCATGTCTTCTCCTAATTGAAATAATCTTATACTAGTTTCCCACAAAGTGAGGAAATTTGTCAAGCTTCAAGTAAAAAGAGCCTGAAATTTATTTTCAGGACTCTTCGTGTTATTTAATTTTCTCTTCTTCGTAGTCGCCATTGCTACACACAATCTGTTTGCCACCACCACGGACTTTCTTCTCCATAAGGAAGTGACCACATTTTGGACAATCACGTCCAATTGGTTTATCCCAGGAAGTAAATTCACATTCTGGGTAGCGATTGCAACCATAGAAGATACGATTGCGCTTGGTTTTACGTTCAATAATTTGTCCTTGATGACAGCTTGGACACTCGACTCCAATCTCCTTAACAATTGCTTGTGTATGACGACAGTCTGGGAAATTGCTACAAGCATAGAATTTACCAAAACGGCCTAGCTTAATCACCATTGGACTTCCACAGACCTCACAGTCAAATCCAGCTGGCTCATCCTTGATCTGGATTTTTTCCATTTCAGCTTCAGCCTTGGCTACATCTTTGGAGAATGGTTTGTAAAATTCGTCAATGACCCGTTGCCACTGCTCTTTACCAACTTCGACATCATCCAGTTTTCCTTCCATCTCAGCTGTGAAGGTCACATTTACGATATCTGGGAAATATTCAACAATGAGTTTATTAACAATTTCCCCCAACTCTGTTGGTTCAAAACGTTTAGCTGCCAGACGAACGTAGTAACGTTTTTGGATAGTTTCAATGGTCGGAGCATAAGTTGAAGGACGACCAACTCCATTTTCTTCCAAGGTTTTGATAAGGGTCGCTTCCGAATAGCGAGCTGGCGGTTGGGTGAAATGTTGTTCTGGCTTGCTATTGATCTGCTTGACCACATCTCCAACAGCCATATCTGGCAACATCTTATTCTTATCTGAGTCATTGTAGATAGCAAGATAACCATCAAACTTAACTTGACTACCATTTGCCGCGAATTGGACTCCATTTTGAGAGAGCTTGACAGCCATGGTATCAAAGATAGCTCCCGTCATCTGGCTAGCCACAAAACGGTTCCAGATAAGGGTATAGAGCTTGAGCTGGTCTTTGTCCAAGTACTTAGCGATGCTTTCTGGTGTGTTAAAGACGCTAGATGGACGAATGGCTTCGTGGGCATCTTGAGCACCTGAGGCATTCTTGACCTTGCTACCATGCTTGGAATACTTGCTACCAAAACGGTCGTTAATGTAGCTTGCCGCTTCATTCTGAGCTACTGGACTGATACGGGTCGAGTCTGTACGCATATAGGTAATCAAACCTTGTACGCCTGTACCGATATTAATCCCTTCATAAAGCTGTTGAGCAACCATCATGGTCTTACGAGTACGGAAATTGATTTTGTTGGCAGCATCCATTTGCATGGTTGAGGTCGTATAAGGTAGGGGCGCATTGCGTTTGCGTTCTTTCTTATCTACCTGATCCACTGTAAAATCTTTACTCGTTAGATGGGACAAGACTTCTTTGACCTCTTCATTGGTGGTCAATTTCATCTTTTTACCATTCATACCATAGAAAGAAGCTTGAAATTGCTTGGTTCCCTTCTTAAAGACACCATCAATTGTCCAGTATTCTTCTGGTTGGAAGGCATTGATTTCATTTTCACGATCAATGATGAGCTTAAGGGCAACAGACTGCACGCGCCCTGCTGATAAGCCCTTCTTGACCTTTTTCCACAAAATTGGTGAAATCGAATAGCCTACCAAGCGGTCCAAGACACGACGAGCTTGTTGGGCATCGACCAAGTCCATATCAATCTTGCGAGGTTCTTTAAAGGCATTTTTCACTGCGTCCTTGGTGATTTCATTAAAGACCACACGGTTGGCATCATTCTCATCCAAGTCAAGGATATGAGCCAAATGCCAGGAAATTGCTTCTCCTTCACGGTCCGGGTCACTTGCCAGAAAGACTTTATTGGCCTTTTTGGCTTCCTTTTTCAAATCATTGATCAGAGGACCTTTGCCTCGGATATTGATATACTGGGGTTCATAGTTATTTTCAATGTCGACCGACATACTGGATTTTTTCAAATCACGGATATGTCCGACACTAGCTAAAACCTTGTAATTTCTGCCTAGATACTTCTCAATCGTTTTCGCCTTGGCAGGAGACTCTACGATGACTAGATTTTTTTTAACTGTTGATTTTTTCTTCTTTGTTGCCGTAGCCACACTATCACACCTTTTCAAAGTAATAAACTTTATAAAGTGTAAACCATTTTTCTATAGCTGTCAAGACCTAAGTCATATATATAGAAGAAAAGTTTATCTGAATGAACAATTTCTCCTTAAAATTCAAACTCTGCCAACACATCTTGACCACTTGTGACCAGTTTTGCTCCTTCTTGGATCAAGTGGTGGCAACCATCTGAATGGCCATCAAGAATGTTCCCTGGAATAGCAAAGACATCGCGTCCTTCCTCCATCGCGCGTTCACAGGTAATGAGACTCCCAGAGCGCATCCTTGCCTCTGCTACTATAACTCCACGACACAATCCTGCAATGATACGATTACGAGCTGGAAAGTGAAATTTCAAGGGTTCTTCACCTGGACCGTACTCACTTAGCACCAGATGATGATTTCCAATGTAGTCCTGCAAGCGTTTATTAGCACGTGGATAAAAAACATCCAATCCTGTTCCAATGACAGCAATCGTTCTCCCTCCATTCTGGAGCGCAGCCATATGGGCAGCGGTATCGATTCCTTTTGCCAAGCCACTAACCACGATTAACTCGTTTTCTAAACCTTGGATAATTTTCTGGATTGACTTAGCACCTTGGCTCGAACAAGAACGACTCCCTACAAGAGCAACCTTTGGAAACTTCAGTAAATCCAGATTCCCTTTGTAAAACAAAAGAGCTGGAGCATCATAAATCTCACTCAGATCCCAAGGATAACAGTCGTCTAGAATCGAGAAGGATGGAAATTTTTGAAACTCCTTCTCCAACTGCGCATCATCAATCTGGAAATAGCGTTCCATAAAGACAGCAGGATTGCGGCAACCAGAGATTTCAGCAATATCTCCTAACAAAAGTTCCTGCTCCACAGTCTCGTCATATTCAAGGACAGTTAAAATCTGTTGATTGGTCAAGCCAGCTTTTCTCAATTTGTAAATCTCATAGTTTGTGATCTTCATATACAACTCCATTTCTTTTGCTACTCATCTGTCTATTCGTAAAAAACATAAAAAGAAGACACGAAAATCTAAATTTTGATTTTAGTCAACTTTCGTATTTGATAGCTTTCGTTTATCAAAAATAGAAAAAACCCTTGAGAAAAATTCAAGAGTTTTCTATTTCTATTCTTCATCCATGCTCAAGACGCTAAGGAAGGCTTCTTGTGGAACTTCGACAGAACCAATGGCTTTCATACGCTTCTTACCAGCTTTTTGTTTTTCAAGGAGTTTACGTTTACGCGAAACGTCACCACCATAACACTTGGCAAGTACGTTTTTACGAAGGGCCTTGATATCCGTACGAGCCACAATTTTGTGTCCAATAGCTGCTTGAATTGGCACCTCAAACTGTTGACGAGGGATGATTTTCTTAAGCTTATCAACGATGAGTTTACCACGCTCGTAGGCAAAGTCCTTGTGGACGATAAAGCTGAGAGCATCGACCTTATCACCATTGAGAAGGATGTCCATTTTGACCAGCTTAGATGGACGGTACTCTGACAATTCATAGTCAAAGCTTGCATAACCACGCGTCGAAGACTTGAGCTTATCAAAAAAGTCAAATACGATTTCAGCAAGTGGAATTTGATAGATGACATTGACACGATTATCATCAATATAATCCATAGTCACAAAGTCCCCACGCTTGCGTTGAGCCAGTTCCATCACTGCTCCAACGAACTCCTGCGGCACCATAATCTGAGCCTTGACATACGGTTCTTCAATGGTCGCAATCTTAGTTGGGTCTGGGAATTCTGATGGATTTGACACATCCATAGACTCACCGTCAGTTTGGTTAACCTTGTAGATAACAGAAGGAGCTGTCATAATGAGGTCAATGTTAAACTCACGCTCTAAACGCTCTTGGATAACATCCATATGGAGGAGTCCAAGGAATCCACAACGGAAACCAAATCCAAGAGCCTGAGATGTTTCTGGTTCAAACTGCAAGCTAGCATCGTTGAGCTGTAGTTTCTCAAGTGCTTCACGAAGGTCATTGTACTTGTTCGATTCGATTGGGTAAAGTCCTGCAAAGACCATAGGGTTCATTTGCTTGTAGCCATCTAGAGGCTCTGTGGCAGGATTGCTTGCCAGGGTCACTGTATCTCCGACACGCGTGTCTTGAACCGTCTTGATAGAAGCCGCAATATAACCAACGTCACCTGTCGCTAGGAAATCACGTCCTACTGCTTTCGGAGTGAAAATTCCGACCTCCGTCACATCAAAGGTCTTTCCATTGCTCATGAGTTGAATCTTATCGCCAGGTTTAACAACTCCGTCCATGACACGAACTTGGAGGATAACCCCACGATAAGCATCATAAACTGAGTCGAAAATCAAGGCTTTGAGTGGAGCTGAAACATCACCAGTTGGTGCGGGAACTTTCTCTACGATTTGCTCGAGAATTTCTTCAATACCAATACCAGCTTTGGCAGAAGCTAAAACTGCTTCGCTGGCATCTAGTCCGATGACATCCTCAATCTCTGTACGAACTCGCTCAGGATCGGCTGCTGGTAGGTCAATCTTGTTAATAACAGGAAGAATTTCCAAATCATTATCCAAGGCTAGATAAACATTGGCAAGGGTCTGCGCCTCAATCCCTTGGGCTGCATCGACCACCAAAATCGCCCCTTCACAGGCTGCTAGCGAACGCGACACTTCATAGGTAAAGTCCACATGCCCAGGTGTGTCTATCAAGTGAAAAATATAGGTCTCCCCATCTTTAGCAGTATAATTCAGCTCGATGGCATTAAGTTTGATGGTAATTCCGCGCTCTCGTTCTAGATCCATACTATCCAGAAGCTGGGCTTGCATTTCACGACTAGAAACGGTCTCCGTCTTTTCCAAAATGCGGTCTGCTAGGGTTGATTTCCCGTGGTCAATATGGGCGATGATAGAAAAGTTCCGAATCTTCTCCTGTCGTTTCTTTAATTCTTCTAAATTCATGATTCTCTTCCTTTCAGGGTATCTATTTATTATAAATTGTTTTTAACATTTTGACAAGACCATACCCTGTAAGGAGTACTAATCTTCGGCGATAAAGCCGTCATTTTCAATAAAATAGTGTTCGGTCATGCCTTGGTCAGTAAAGACAATACCATGAAGGACACCTCCGTAAACGGCTCCTCCATCCATCCCAACTTTGCCATCTTCTGTCACCCAAAGGTCAGCAGTACCTGGTTTCTGATCTAGTAGACCATAGACTGGTGTATGCCCAAAGACAATCATTTTCCCAGTATGATTTTCGGCTTCGTGGAATGGTTTTCTGAGCCAGACTTTCTTGTAATCAGTCGTTTCATGCCAATCATCCAAGGTCAAATCAATACCAGCATGTACAAAGATATACTTGTCTGTCTCAACAACAAAAGGCATCTGACGAATAAATTCGACCAAGTCTGCCGCTTCCGTCTCGACGCATTTAGCGTCTTCAACTGCATCCACAGGTGCATCCAAGGGACGACCTAGGATAGAGTTAATAGTTGTATCACCACCATTTCGACGATAGTGGTCATAGCTTCCTTCAGGATTGTCCAACCAAGTCAGAAACATATACTCGTGGTTTCCTGATAGACAGATAGCCCCTCGATCGTCCACCAAGTCCTTAACCATTTCTAGAACACGTCGACTATCTTCACCTCGGTCAATCAAATCCCCTAGAAAGAGCAACTGGGTGTGACCATCCCATGTTTTGAGAAGGTCTTCCAGCATACCTGCTTTTCCATGGACATCTCCAATTACATAATAGTCTGTCATTTATTTCTCCCTCGTTTGCAATAATTCTCTCGCTTGGGTAAGAGCTGCTTCTGTTACATTCTCTCCTGCTAACATCTTAGCAACTTCCTCTACTCGCTCTTCTAAAGTCAAGAGGCGAACCGTCGACACCGTTGAGTGCTCATCACTAATCTTTTCAATAAAGAATTGATAATCCGCAATCGCGATCACTTGAGGAAGGTGAGAGATTGCTAAAACCTGACCATGTTGGCCAATCTTGTGAATCTTCTGAGCAATAGCTTGAGCAACACGACCTGAAACTCCCGTATCCACCTCATCAAAGACAATACTGGTCTTACCTTCCTTACGAGAAAAAGCAGACTTAATAGCTAGCATGAGACGAGACAATTCCCCACCAGATGCAACCTTAACCAAAGGTTTAAAGTCTTCACCAGGATTGGTTGAAATGTAAAACTCAACTGCTTCATTTCCTTCACGGCTGAATTTGCCCTTGCTAAAGCGAACTTGAAATTGAGCCTTCTCCATATAAAGATCTTGCAGTTCTTGTTTAATCTCTGCTTCTAGCTGCTGGGCCAAGTCATGGCGGGCTGAAGCTAGCTGATTTGCCAACGCAACAAGATTGACTTCCAATTTTTTAAGCTCTGCTTCCATATCTTCGGAAGAAAGGTTATTCCCTGTCAAGAGATTGTACTCATCCGTAATCTTGGCAAAGTAAAGCAAGACCTCATCAACTGTCCCACCATACTTACGTGTGATCGTGTTGAGCAAATCTAAGCGATTTTCAACCTGCATGAGTCGATTGCCATCAAAATCTAGATCTTCGATGATATCTTCCAAACGCTTTGTAATATCTTCTAAAACATAGTAGGTCTCTGATAGAGAACTTGAAATTTCACGGTATTCAGGGTCGTATTCTTCGATACTTTCCATGTCATTCATAGCGGAACGGACATTTGCTAGGCTGGAGAACTCCTCATTGTCCAACATAGTGTAGGCATTTGTCAAGGTATCTGCTATATTTTTGTGGTTGAGGAGTTTATCTCGTTCTTTGTTGAGACTAACATCTTCACCCGCTTGCAAATTTACCGCCTCAATCTCTGCCATTTGAAATTCCAACATCTCAATGCGAGACTTGTGTTCCTGCTGATTTTTCTTGACTTCAAGAACTTGTTTACGCATTTTGCGATAGGCGTCAAAGCTTGTCTGATAGGCTTGTTTCAACTCAAAAAATGCTGCATCACCAAATTCATCCAACATTTGGATATGAAGTTGTGGACGCATTAACTCTTCTTGGTCATGTTGCCCATGGATATCGACAAGATGCTGGCCGATTGCACGCAGGACAGAAAGATTGACCATCTGTCCATTGACGCGACTTACACTTCGCCCATTTTGAAGAATTTCACGACGGATGATAATCTCATCCCCCAATTCCAATCCTTGCTCGTCAAAGAGTTCTTGTAAAGAATGACTATTCTCAACAGAGAAAAGCCCTTCAATCTCAGCCTTGGGAGCACCATGACGAATGACATCCGTAGCCGCTCTAGCTCCTAACATCATGTTCATGGCATCGATAATGATTGATTTACCGGCACCTGTTTCACCAGTTAAGACTGTCATGCCTTTTTCAAAATTTAGCGAAATCGCCTCTATAATGGCAAAATTTTTAATCGAAATTTCAAGTAACATATCGACCTACCATTTTTTAACTTGTTCAGATATTTCCTTAGCTGCTTCCTCTGTTTTTGCCACAATCAAGATTGAATTGTCATCCGCAATGCAGCTAAAAATCTTATCAGAAAATGCTGCAACCAGCTGACCTTTCACAAATACTGTGTTCCCAGGAATGACATTGAGGTTAAGCATGTTACCCATTACTTGAGAACCTTCGATGTTATTCTCAGCCAACTGCAAACTCTTCACAATTGATTTTGGCAACTCATAGATATAAGTGTTGTTTTTCAAAGGAATTTTAACAATACCAAGCTCTTTGATATCTCTCGATACAGTAGCTTGAGTGGCAGAGATACCTGCTTCCTTTAAATGCTCAACGATTTCTTCCTGTGTTCCGATTTGGTAATCTGTTACAAATCTTCTAATTTTTTCAAGTCTCTCTTTTTTATTCATCTTTAAATTCTCTATGTGCTCTCTCTACAACTTTTTCTATTTCGGGGGCAACTTGATTGCTTGCTCCCTCTTCCTTTTTCAAATATGCCAGAAATTCGATGTTTCCATGTCCTCCTTGGATTGGTGAATAGTCTAATCCAAGCACAGAAAAGCCTTGCTCAACCGCCATAGCAGTGACAGATTCAAGGACAGTTTGATGAACCTTGGCATCGCGAATGATTCCATTTTTCCCGATTTGCTCACGACCTGCTTCAAATTGGGGCTTAACCAGAGCTACCACCTGACCTTGATCAACCAAGACACGGTGCAAGGCAGGCAAAATCAGACTGAGGGAAATGAAACTCACATCAATACTGGCAAAGCTCGGCTCCTTTTCGAAATCAGTCTTTTCAGCATAACGAAAATTAAACTGCTCCATGCTGACAACCCGAGAATCTTGGCGCAATTTCCAGGCTAACTGATTGGTCCCAACATCCACCGCGTAGACAAGCTCAGCACCATTTTGCAACATGACATCGGTAAAGCCACCAGTAGAAGCCCCAATATCAATCGTGGTCGCCCCATCCACTGACAAATCAAAGACCTGCAAGGCCTTTTCCAGTTTCAAGCCACCCCGGCTGACATACTTGAGTTTTTCACCTTTGAGTTTTAACTCAGTATCATCTGGGATTTTCTCTCCTGGCTTGTCAAAACGCTCTCCATTAAGAACAGCCACAACAAGCCCTGCCATAACACCCCGCTTGGCTTGTTCTCGTGTCTCAAACAAACCCTGTTTATAAGCTAGTACATCCACTCTTTCCTTAGCCATTGATTCTCAAACTTTCTACTACTTTCACAATCGGTTCTGTTTCAAAGCTGACTTGCTGGGAAATTTCATCTAATTTTACCTTGGCTTGATCAAGGGTTTGGTTACAAAAGGTAATGGCCTCCTCCAAGCCCAACAAGGCTGGATAGGTTGATTTTTCAGCCTGCAAATCCTTTTGTGGAGTCTTGCCGATTTCCTCAAAACTAGCTGACACATCCAGCACATCATCTCTGACTTGAAAAGCCAGTCCAATCAATTCACCCACAGTTTTCAATTTTGCTTGGATTTCAGGCGCTAATTCAGTTATGATAGCAGCTGCTTGGAAGGGATAGGCTAGTAACTTACCTGTTTTATTGGCATGAATGGTCTGAAGTTCTTCCAAAGACAAATGTTGGTGTTCGCCTTCCATATCTAAAACCTGCCCTGCCACCATTCCCAGACTTCCTGAAGCAAGGGATAAGTTGGCAATCAAATCCACCTTGATCTGACTTGGCAAATCTGCCTGCGCTATCAAGGCATAGGGATCTAGGAACAAGGCATCTCCAGCCAAAATGGCCATCGCTTCGCCAAATTTCTTGTGATTTGTCAAGCGCCCCCGACGGTAATCGTCATCATCCATGGCAGGAAGGTCATCATGAATCAAGCTTCCTGTGTGAATCATTTCCAAGGCCGCTGCCACTTGAGCATGTGCTGGTTGGATAACTACTTGCAGGGATTCCAGAACTTCTAACAAGAGAAAAGGACGAATACGCTTGCCGCCAGCATGAATGGAGTAGAGAACAGACTCTCGTAAACTAGAAGCAAACTGCTGATCTCCATAAAAGTCTTCCAAAGCCGACTCCACAAGAGCTAATTTTTCTTGCTTCTTCATTCAAAATCACTTTCTGTTCCGTCTTCTTGCATGACCTTGACCAAGGTCTTTTCAGCCTTGTCCAAGGTCTCTTGGAGTTCTTTTGACAAGACCATGCCCTTTTGAAAGGCAGCAATCGCATCTTCCAGAGCAATTTCACCATTTTCCAAACTTTGGACGATGGTCTCTAATTCTGCTAGATTTTCCTCAAATTTCTTTTGTTTTGACATCTTTAACCTCTAATTCTACTTGACCGTCTCGCATCAAAAGCGTCACTTGGTCTTTTTTCTTCAACTTCTCAACCGAATCCACAACTGTCTCTTCTTTTTTTACAATAGCATAACCACGCGCCACAATTCGGCTCGTATCCAACATCAGCAAGGCTTCCGAAAGTCGCTTAACCTCAGCAACCTTGGCATCATAAACCAAAGCCATTTGGCTACGAAGGAGCTTGTCCAACTGAGCAAGCCGATCCTGATAGCGTTGGATTTTGGGAACAGGTGATAATTGCACCAGTTGGTGCGTCCTTACTTGGACTAAATGTTTGCTATCAGAAATCCGTGTTCGCAAACTTTGTTTTAATCGCAGTTGCAGCTGATCCAACCGTTGCAAATAACCATCATACAAGCGCTCTGGTTGTCTAAAGATGACTGACTGACTGCATTTTTTCAAAACCTCTTTTTTCCTTGACAGGACATTCTGAACCGCTGTTGTCATCCGTTTTTCTTGATTTTGCAAATGGGTCAAGAGATCCAACTTAGTGACAGGTGTTGCCAGTTCAGCTGCAGCTGTTGGCGTCGCAGCACGACGATCAGCCACAAAGTCTGCCAAGGTCACATCTGTCTCATGACCAACACTAGAGATGATTGGCAAACGGGATTCAAAAATAGCCCGTACCACGATCTCTTCGTTAAAAGCCCAGAGATCCTCGATGGAACCCCCACCACGACCAATGATGAGAACATCTAGGTCCTCACGTTGATTGGCACGCGCAATATTTCGAGCAATTTCTTCCGCAGCTCCATCACCTTGTACCTTGGTCGGATAGAGAAGGAGATCGACACCAGGAAAACGTCTGCTGACGGTCGTGATAATATCTCGAATAACAGCTCCACTGCGACTGGTTACCACACCGATTCGCTTAGCAAACTGGGGAATAGGTTGCTTGAAGCGTTCTTGAAATAAACCTTCTTCTGTCAGTTTCTTCTTGAGTTGTTCAAACTGAATCGCAAGCGCCCCAACCCCATCAGGCTCAGCTTTTTCAATGATGATAGAGTAGCTACCGCTCGGTTCATAGACCTGCACACGCCCAATTACATTGATCTTCATCCCTTCTTCCAAGTCGAAGCCTAATTTCTGATAGATCCCTGACCAGATGGTCGCTTGAATAACCGCATGGTCATCTTTTAGAGAGAAATATTGGTGAGTAGGTCGTTTACGAAAGTTGGAAACTTGGCCAGTTAAATAGACCCGTTCCAAGTAAGGGTCTTTATCGAATTTCATTTTCAGATACTTGGTCAAAGTTGTTACTGATAAATACTTTTCCATCTCCACCTACTATTCATTTTCTTGCTTTTCCATGGGTATTATTATACCAAAAATATGATTAAAAATCTCCTTTTGCATACCGAAACGAAAGGAAAAATAGAAAAAGGAGGCTAGGCCTCCTCATCTGATTATTTGCTATTACGAGCTTCTTCCAAAATCTTAGAAATCTTGGTTGTCAAAAGGTCAATAGCGACGGTATTGCTGGCACCTTCAGGAATAATGATATCCGCATAACGCTTGGTCGGCTCGATGAACTGGTGATACATGGGTTTGACCACACCTAGATATTGGTCAATCACACTATCCAAACTACGGCCACGCTCTTCCATGTCCCGCTTGATCCGACGAATAATGCGCACATCATCATCCGTATCCACAAAAATTTTGATGTCCATCAAATCGCGCAGACGCTTGTCCTCCAAGACCAAAATTCCCTCAACGATAAAGACATCTTGAGGATCTTGACGATAGGTTTTGTTGCTCCGTGTATGTTCAGTATAGTCATAAGTCGGAATATCCACCGGACGCCCTGCCAACAACTCCTTAATTTGCTCGATCATCAGATCTGTATCAAAGGCAAAAGGATGGTCGTAGTTGGTTTTGACACGCTCTTCAAAGGTCAAATGAGATTGGTCCTTGTAGTATGAATCATGCTCAATCATGGCAATCTTTTCATCAAGAAAATGAGATAAAATAGCCTTTGAAACACTGGTCTTACCACCACCAGAACCACCTGTCACTCCGATAATGATTGGTCTATTTTGCATGCTATCCTCCGTTTTTTTATCCGTCGTCTATTCTATCACATTTTTAGCCAAATTTATAGTCTGATTTTGATAGACTATGGCTAACAATTCCATCCCCACACTCCAGTTTGACTAGCATAGAACTTTCCTTGGCTTGTAGAGATTGCCCCGTTTTTCTAGAATAGCTAGCAATTTGTCTCCCTCAAAGGCAGCCAATTCTTGGTCTGTTTGGTCTAACTCGATAAAACGGCCAAAGCGCACTTCTGTAGCCTCTTCTGGACTTAGAAAAACTTTGACAAGATCTCCCGTTCCAATCTCTAGAGGATAGAGAAAGTCCAGTTGACCTGCCTCCACTTTTGCAGTAATTTCGTCCAAGGTAAGAGCATCTTCCAGTTCTAAACCGGCTGCACTCGTCCGTGTCAAATGGGACATATGAGCTGCATAGCCCAGCTTCTCTCCCAAGTCAACAGACAAGGTACGGATATAGGTTCCCTTACTGCATTTTACACGAAAAGTAAAGCGTGCAAGATACCCATCATAAAAAATGGGGCTCGTTCTTTCAAAACTATAGATTGTTACCTGACGTTCTGGGCGCTCTACTTCCTGACCAGCACGCGCATACTCATAAAGCTTGCGACCATTAACCTTGACAGCCGAATACATAGGGGGAATCTGAGTAATAGGCCCAGTCAGACTCGCAATCGCTTCATCGACAAGCTTTTCATCCAATGGCGACAAAACAGGTGTCTCTGCGACCACTTCCCCACTGGAATCCTCGGTCGTCGTTGAATAGCCGATAGTAATCTCCCCCTCGTAGACCTTGCCCTCATCTTGCATGAACTCGACCATACGGGTTGCCTTGCCCACCGCAATAGGCAAAACACCCACCACATCCGGATCCAGCGTCCCACCATGACCGATTTTCTTAGTTCCCAAAATCTTACGCAGCTTAAAAACCGCATCATGCGAGGTCATCCCCGCTTCTTTTTTTAAGTTGATAATACCGTTCATGTGTTGCTTTCTATTCCCCCTTCAATGCTTCAAATTTCGCTTTCATGGTAGGATTTTTCCGGGTCAATTTTTTAACTGAAACATCTTCCAACTTGTTATTTGCAAGACGAAGTTGGTTTTCGGATGTGGTTAGGAATTTCTTGACCTCTTCCATCCGTTTGATGGCCTTGTCGATTTCATCGATAGCTTTTCCAAAGTTGGTCGAAGCAGAGTTGTAGTTTTTGGCAAAAGCTACTTTGAAGGCATCCAAGTCTTCTTCAAAATGCGTAATATCGATATTCTGCTCCCGAACCAAGGCCAACTCCTGTTTGTATTTAAGAGAATTAAGCGCCGCATTGCGCAAGAGACCAATCAACTGGATAAAGAACTGGGGACGGACGACATACATCTTTTCATATTCGTGGCTGACATCCACGATACCGGTGTTGAAGTAGTCATTATCCGCCTCAAGCATAGTCACTAAA
This sequence comes from Streptococcus mitis ATCC 6249, assembly GCF_000146585.1. Lineage (GTDB taxonomy): Bacteria > Bacillota > Bacilli > Lactobacillales > Streptococcaceae > Streptococcus > Streptococcus mitis_AZ. Next base: position 1,249,483 of record NZ_GL397179.1, read on the forward strand.
ACCGCATACTCGCAGTTCTTTTCCCGACGGTCTTTATCCAACTCCTTGTAGAAGTCCGAATTCTTGTGCTTCTTCTCTGTTCCGTCCGCTTCATTTTTCATTTCAAACATGATGGAAATGATTTCCACTCCATTTTCATCACATTCACGGAAGATAAAGTCCCCCTTAGATCCTCGCGCAGAGACCTTGTTATCCTTCTCAAAGTAGGCATTTGGAAAGGCAAAACTGCGAACCTTATTGAACTCACTCTCCGCATACTGTTCCAGACTTTCCCCGATAGCTTTTGTGGATTGTTGGGCTTTGAAATTCTTGTAAAATTCGACTTGTTCACTAGCAGCCTTGAGCTGGGCTTCGTAATTCTGCTTAACAGAAGCCAAAGACAACTCATTTTCCTTTTCTTGCAAGAGGAGCTGATTTTTAACTTGATCCCGTTCTTTTTCTAGGTCAGAAAGGGTCTTTTGCAGTTGATTTTCATGCTCCAAACGCAAGGTAGCCAGTTGGTTTTCCAAGGCCTGCACTTCCTTGTCCTTTGCTAATAAGGCCTCATGACTTGTCTGTTCAACTTCTTTCTTGACCAATTCCTTCTCTGTATCAAAGTTTTGGATTTGACTCTGCAGTTGCGCAATTTCTTGATCCTTCTGAGCTAGTTTAGACTGTTGCTCATTCATAACCTTCTGCTCAGCAAGGGCAAGCTCTTGCTTGATTCGATCATGCAGTTCCTTATCAAACTCTGTCGTTCTCACTTGAGAAATGAGTTCGGCATACTGACTCTCATTTACTGTAAAGACTTCCCCACAGTTGGGGCATTTGATTTCGTTCATAACTTTCCTCTTTCTAGACTTCTGTAACCATTATATCATGCCTGAGGGAAAATCAAAAACAGTGAGTCGAAACCCACTGTTGATATCTGTTACTCTAAATTTTTTCCAAGGCTAAGCGCAAATCTTCAATCAAATCCTCTACATTTTCAAGACCGATCGACAAGCGGATTTGGTTTGGTGTGACACCTGCTGCTTCTAGATCTTTTTCTGACAACTGACCGTGGGTAGTTGTCGCTGGATGGACAACAAGCGATTTGGCATCTGCTACGTTTGCAAGGTCAGAGAAGATTTCCAAATTATCAATGACTTTGCGTGCTTCTGTCTCTCCACCTTTGACATGGAAGGTAAAGATTGAACCAACACCTTTTGGCAAATATTTCTCAGCCAAGGCATGATAAGGACTGTCAGCAAGTTTTGGATAGTTGACTTTTTCAACCTTAGGATGGTTGACAAGGAAATCAACAATTTTCTCTGCATTTTGCACATGGCGTTCCACACGAAGTGAAAGAGTTTCAAGCCCTTGGAGCAATAGAAAGGCATTAAATGGTGACAAGGCAGCACCTGTATCACGAAGCAATTGAACACGAACAGCGATAATAAAGGCTGCTGCACCCACATCACGAGTATAGCTCAAGTTATGGTAGCTAGGATCTTCCTCTACAAACTGCGGAAATTTCCCTGAAGCTTCCCAGTCAAAACGACCACTGTCCACGATAACACCACCAATAGTCGTACCATGACCACCGATAAACTTAGTCGCTGAGTGGACTGAAATATCGACACCGTGAGAGAAAACGTTAATCAAATATGGTGTGGCAAAAGTATTGTCAGAAACGAGAGGAATCTGGTGTTTATGCGCAATCTCAGCCAATTTTTCTAAGTCAGGAATGTTAATCAAGGGATTCCCTAAGGTTTCAATCAAGACAAGTTTGGTATTGTCACCGATAGATGCTTCAACTTCCTCCAAATTATCCACATCTACAAAGGTAGTTGTGATTCCATAACGAGGAAGGGTTTCTTTCAAGAGATTGAAAGTCCCACCGTAAATAGTTGACGCAGCCACCACATGGTCACCCGCATGAGCAAGGGCAAGAATTGTATAAGTAAGTGCAGCCATACCAGATGCTGTCGCTAGCGCTCCAACACCACCTTCAAGAGCAGCGATTCTTTCCTCAAAGGCTGCTGTTGTGGGATTTGTGATACGGGTATAGATATTGCCTGGTTTTCTCAAGGCAAACAGATCTGCACCTTCCTGCGTGTCATCAAAAACGAAGGATGTTGTTTGATAAATCGGTACTGCACGAGACTTGGTCGCTGGATCAACGACTTGCCCAGCATGCAATTGTAGGGTTTCAAATTTAAAATCACGAGTCATAAGACGGCCTCCAAATAGCTTCATTAGGTATATTGTATCATCTTGGGTCAGCCTTTTCCAATACAGTTTTTCTATATTTTGATATAAGGAACAACTATGACTAGTCATACACATCAAACAAAAAAGCACGATTAACTCGTGCTCATTTATTTAATCGACATAAGTATCTTCGTTTTTATTGAGGAAGGCGTAAGGTAAGCCCATCAAGAGACCTCCTCCGATAAAGTTTCCGACAAAGGTCACACCCCAGTGACGTAGGATGTTCGGAATGTCAAAGTTTGCGATAGAATCAGCTGCAACACTAAACTTAACAATCGCAAAAGAAGCAAAGATCGCAGCAATGTGTTCGTTTGTTAAGAATACAAACATGTAAATCGCTGATAAGACAAGCCAAAGTTTGGCACCACCGTCTTTCACCAAAACGAATGAAAGAATGGCAATGTTTACAAAGATATTGGCTAAAATACCTTCAAGCAAGACTAGCTCATTTGAACGACCTAACTTCATCTCTACAACCCCTGAAATGAAGCTATCATGTGTTAGATTTGCATAGGCAGCTGAGTTGGCAAAGCCCCAACCTGCTATCAAAGCTCCGATGAGGTTGAAGAAGGTACAGTAAAGTAGAATCTCAGCTGTTTTTCTCCAAGAAATTTTCTTCAAAAAACTGCCCGCGGTTAGGAACATCATGTTGGAAGTGACCAACTCAGCATTCAAGAAAACAATGTATGCCAATCCCCAAGCAAAAACAAATGGGAAGAGGAAGCGTCCACTGCCTGGTGCGATCTTATTAATCAAATCAGCCCCAACTGCGCCCGCAGCCGTACTAAATGTTAGAAAAGCACCTGCAAACATGGAACGAATCGCATATTTAAACTTACTTTGGCTATAAAGACTTTCTTTCTTCTTACAAGCAAATTCAATCTTTGAAATAAATTCTGAAGAGACCATAAAAAACTCCTAAACTTTTATTTGTGATAATTATAACATAATTCTTGTTTTCTAGAAAGCGTTTTCTGTAAAATTCTAAAATATTTATCTTAAAAATCTTTATCCTAAGCCTTCCTATCCTTTTTCATAAGAAGTATTTTGATTCTATTTGTTCATATAAAAAACCAGTGAAATAGCACTTCACTGGTTCTTGTATTTGTTAATAACGTTGTTTATATGGTTTATTAAAGGCTTTCAAAATATCTTCAGATGTATCCGAATAAGCTTTTGATTCTTTAAAAATACCTTTCACAATAATTCGTTCAGTTTCATCGTAGTCTACACAGGTTACCAAGGTAATTTCTTTCACTCCATCACGGTCTTCGACTTCATCCACTCGGTCTGGTGTGACACGTTTAACTTCCGTAATCTCGTAGGTATAAACCTTGTCCTTATCCGTCAGATAAATCTTCATACCTGCCTTGGCATTGACCAATGGCGAGAAGAGCATCTGGCTCGCATTTTCAGCAGTAAAGATATGGTGACTGGCTAGAGAATAGTTGCCTTCTCCCATTTTTTGATCGCGTTTCATGGTCCCTGCTCCGTAGAACAAGTTTACATTATCCAATCCTTTAAAAATAGGCAGGTTGATTTCTACTTCAGGAATAGCAATACCTCCAATAACGGGAAGTTTCTGAGCATCCCATTGTGAAGCCAATACAGCTTCAGATGAAATAGACTTAACAGAGTCAAAATCAAAATTCCCTTCGGTTTTTAGATTTTCATCTATATTTTCCTTGGTCACTTGATTGACTTGGTATTTATTGGTATTCCAGACCAAAAAGAGGTCACGAATCTTAGAATTAAAAATCAAGGCTAGGGAAAGAAGAATCAAGAAACCGGCTAGAATATTGATAAATAGATTTCTTCTCTTATTCTTTTTATTTTTCGTTTTTTTACGAGACATTATGCTTCACCTTCTGTTTCAATTTCAGTCCCAACTTCTTCTTTTTCTGACGCTGCTACCGTTGTAAAAGTTACAATTTTGGCATCTTGATCCAAGCGCATCACTTTAACTCCCATAGTTGAGCGCCCTGTTTGTGAAATATTGGCAACGTTGGTTCGAATCATGACACCTGTATCAGTGATAATCATCAAATCTTCATCACCTTTAACAGTCAAAAGACCTGATAGAGGACCATTTTTCTCAGCTACATTAGCCGTCTTCATCCCTTTACCACCACGACCTTTTGTTGGATATTCGGTCGCAACTGTACGCTTACCATATCCTTTTTCTGTGATGATAAGAACCTCGTCCTGGTCAGTAATCACACTAGCACCAACAACTGTGTCCCCTTCACGGAGATTGACACCTTTCACACCCGTAGCAATACGACTCATTCCACGAACGGCTGATTGATTAAAGCGAACTGCATAACCAAACTTGGTACCAATGATAATATCCGTATCTTCTTCTGTCAGCAAGACATTGATTAACTCATCCTCATCCTTGAGATTCAAGGCCTTAAGTCCATTTTGACGAATATTTGCAAATTCTTTGACACTGGTTCTCTTCACGACACCGTGACGAGTTGTGAAGAAGAGATAAGCATCATCACTACTTTCAGAATCAACATTGATGATGGTCTGAATGCTTTCGCCTTCGTCCAACTTCAAAAGATTGACAACTGGCAAGCCCTTGGCTGTACGACCATATTCTGGGATTTCATAACCTTTTAGTCGGTATACACGTCCTTTATTAGTAAAGAAGAGCAGATGATCATGAGTGCTAGTTGAAACCAACTCACGCACAAAGTCATCATCCTTAACGCCAGTACCTTGAACCCCACGACCACCACGTTTTTGGGCAGTGAACTCACCTTGGTCCAGACGTTTGATGTAACCCTTATTAGAAAGGGTAATCAAGACATCCGTCTCCTCAATCAAGTCTTCGTCCTCAAGTGTCAAGACCTCTCCGACCATCAACTCAGTACGACGTTTGTCACCAAACTTGCGTTTGACTTCATCTAACTCGTCTTTGATGATTTGCGCCACACGTTCTGGTTTGGCAAGAATATCTGCCAAATCTGCAATCAAGGCAATCAATTCATCATACTCAGACTGAATCTTATCACGTTCCAATCCTGTCAAACGACGAAGACGCATATCAAGGATTGCCTGACTTTGACGCTCTGAAAGCTTAAACTTGCTCATCAACTCAGCTTGTGCTTCGGCATCTGTTTCACTTGCACGGATAATACGAATGACTTCGTCGATATGATCTAGCGCAATTAGAAGACCTTCTAAGATATGTGCACGCGCTTCTGCTTTTTCTTTGTCAAAACGTGTACGACGAACGACCACTTCTTTTTGGTGTTCAATATAAGCATCCAAAATTTGACGAAGGGACAAGATCTTTGGTACGCCATTTTGAATTGCTAGCATATTGAAACCAAAGTTGGTTTGCATCTGGGTCATCTTGAAGAGATTGTTGAGGATAACATTTGCAGAGGCATCGCGTTTCACTTCAATCACGAAACGAACCCCTTCACGGTTAGATTCATCTCGTACTGCTGTAATGCCCTCAATTCGTTTTTCCTGAACCAAGCGAACAATATGCTCGTGTACCTTGGTTTTATTAACCATATAAGGGAATTCCGTTACAACGATACGCTCACGGCCAGTTTTAATTTCTTCGATTTCAGTACGAGAACGAAGGACAATGGAACCTTTACCAGTCTCGTAGGCCTTATGAATACCTGATTTCCCCATAACAAGGGCACCAGTTGGAAAGTCTGGACCAGGCAAGACCTCCATCAAGTCCTTAGTAGTCACATCTGGATTGTCCATAACTAGCTTAACAGCATCAATGGTTTCACCTAGGTTGTGAGGAGGAATGTTGGTAGCCATCCCTACGGCAATCCCAGTTGCCCCATTGACCAAAAGGTTTGGAAAACGAGCTGGCAAGACCAAGGGTTCACGCTCATTGGCGTCGTAGTTGTCTACGAAATCAACTGTGTTTTTATTGATATCACGAAGCATTTCCAGAGCAATCTTGCTCATACGTGCCTCAGTATAACGCTGGGCGGCAGCACCATCCCCGTCCATAGAACCAAAGTTTCCATGCCCATCAACGAGCATGTAACGATAGCTCCACCACTGGGCCATACGAACCATAGCTTCATAAATAGAGGAGTCTCCGTGGGGGTGGTATTTACCCATAACATCTCCTGTAATACGAGCTGATTTTTTATGGGGTTTATCTGGAGTAACACCTAGTTCATTCATTCCGTAAAGAATACGACGGTGAACTGGTTTTAAGCCATCTCGAACATCAGGAAGAGCACGCGCTACGATAACACTCATGGCGTAGTCGATAAAGCTGGTCTTCATCTCCTTTGTCAGATTAACATTCACTAAGTTTTTATCCTGCATTAATAAATGCCTCATTTCACAATTAGTAACTAGATATATTATACCATAAAGTGTAGATCATTTCAGTCTTTGGAAATCACTAAAACGTTTACATCAAGAACAAGAGGGCATTTCCGTGACAAAGCTTTTTAAAAGTGATAGAATGAAAATATCTGGGGAATTCCCAAAAAAAATTGAAGGAGATGTTTAGAAAATGACTTCTACTAAACAACACAAAAAAGTGATCCTTGTCGGTGATGGTGCCGTAGGTTCATCTTATGCTTTCGCGCTTGTTACCCAAGGAATTGCACAAGAGCTTGGAATCATTGAAATTCCTCAATTGTTTGAAAAAGCGGTTGGTGACGCAGAAGACCTTAGCCATGCCCTTGCCTTCACTTCACCTAAAAAAATCTACGCTGCAAAATACGAAGACTGTGCTGACGCTGACCTTGTAGTTATCACTGCTGGTGCTCCTCAAAAACCAGGTGAAACTCGTCTTGACCTTGTAGGTAAAAACCTTGCAATCAACAAATCAATCGTTGAGCAAGTTGTTGCTTCTGGTTTCGATGGTATCTTCCTTGTAGCAGCTAACCCAGTTGACGTTTTGACTTACTCAACTTGGAAATTCTCTGGATTCCCTAAAGAACGCGTTATCGGTTCTGGTACTTCTCTTGACTCAGCTCGTTTCCGTCAAGCACTTGCTGAAACAATCGGTGTTGACGCTCGTTCAGTCCATGCCTACATCATGGGTGAACACGGTGACTCAGAATTCGCTGTTTGGTCTCACGCTAACGTTGCCGGTGTTAAATTGGAACACTGGTTGCAAGCAAACCGTGACTTGAACGAAGCTGACCTTGTTGAACTTTTCATCTCAGTTCGTGATGCTGCCTACTCAATCATCAACAAGAAAGGTGCTACATACTACGGTATCGCAGTTGCCCTTGCTCGTATCACTCGCGCTATCCTTGATGACGAAAATGCAGTACTTCCACTTTCAGTATTCCAAGAAGGTCAATACGGTGTTGAGAACGTCTTTATCGGTCAACCAGCTATCGTTGGTGCACACGGTATCGTTCGTCCAGTAAACATCCCATTGAACGACGCTGAAACACAAAAAATGCAAGCATCTGCAAAAGAATTGCAAGCAATTATTAATGAAGCATGGAAAAACCCTGAATTCCAAGCAGCTTCTAAAAACTAATGAAAAGAAGGTTCTCATCATGGGAACCTTTTTCTTTTTTCTTTTTGCCCCAATAATACCCCAAAGCAACAAAAAAAGCCTATCGACCAAGCTAGAAGGCTTGATACAATAGGCTTATTAAAGTGTCATTATTTAACAGCGTCTTTAAGAGCTTTACCAGCTTTGAATGCTGGAACTTTAGAAGCTGCGATCTTGATTTCTTTACCAGTTTGTGGGTTGCGACCTTTACGTGCAGCACGCTCACGAACTTCAAAGTTACCAAAACCGATCAATTGAACTTTTTCACCAGCTGCAAGGTATTCAGTTACTGCTGCGAATACAGCGTCAACTGCTGCTGCTGAATCTTTCTTAGTCAATTCTGTAGCTTCTGCTACTTTAGCGATCAAATCTTGTTTGTTTGCCATGTTAATAAATCCTCCAAATAATTTCTAATTAACAAATATAATCATATCCTAAAATTGGCTATAGGTCAAGTCAAAAACACTATTTCTAACGATTTTTCTCTATTTTTTTAGGAATTGTAACGAATTAGAATTGCCCAGGCATTTTCTCCCGTATGTGTTTGAATAATAGACCCTGTTTCCAATACAGAGATTGGTTTTTCTACATAAGTTTGCAACAAGTTCTTCATCTCAGTTGCCCATTCATTTGTACCTGCATATGAAATTCCAATCTCAGCCACTGATTGATGCGAGAGCGTCTCAGTCAATTCATCAAGCCATTTTTTGAATGTCTTAGCACCTCGTCCCTTAACGATAGGCTGGAGTTCATGATTCTTCATCTGCATCACAACTCGGATGTTCAAAAGAGAGCTTAATAATCCCGTCACACGTCCAATACGTCCGCCCTTAACTAGATTTTCTAATGTTGAAACACCGATATAGAGTTCCGTATGATTCTTAACGTCTTCTACATGAGCTAGGATGGTTTCTAAATCTTTCCCTTCTTGGGCAAGTTTAGCTGCTTCAACTACTTGAAACTTCATAGCTTGGTCTGTAAAAGAACTATCAATAACCGTCACATCAGCAGTTGAGAGACTCGCTCCTTGACGAGCAGCTTCAACAGTTCCTGACAAGGCATGGGACATGTGAATCGCGAGAATCTGACTACCGTCTTTACCTAGTTCTTCAAAAACCTCAGCAAACACTCCTACTGGAGGCTGACTAGTTTTCGGCAGATTCTTACTTTGTTGCATAAGATGAAGAAACTCCCCTTCTTTCAAATCTGCGTCTGAATAAAGCACACTATCGATCATAACGGATAGCGGCACAACCGTAATATTTAACTCTTTTACTACTTCTGGTTCGATGGTAACAGAAGAATCTGTTACAATTTTTACTTGTGTCATAATTTCAATCTTTCTATTCTTTTCAATAAGATAGGGATTTATCACTTTTATTATATCAAAATTTTGTTAAAAAATCATAAGAGATCCAATTAAAACGCTTGAAAATTTGGTATAATCTATCTATAGAAAAAGCGAGGGAGAATCATGATTCGAAAAGTTCAGCCTATTATCACTATCATACTAGGGACAGCTATTTATGCCTTTGGTCTCACCTACTTTGTAGTTCCCTATCATCTATTTGAGGGTGGTGCGACAGGTATTACACTCATTACCTTCTACCTCTTTAAAATTCCAGTCTCACTGATGAACCTCTTGATCAATATTCCTTTATTTATCCTAGCCTGGAAAATATTTGGTCCTAAAACTCTCTACACCAGTCTCTTGGGAACTATCTCCCTCTCGGTCTGGCTTGCTGTCTTTGAAAAAATTCCTTTACAGTTTGACCTACAAGGGGATCTCATTATCGTTTCGCTAGTTTCTGGTGTTTTACTGGGAGTCGGTTTAGGAGCTATTTTTAATGCTGGTGGGACGACTGGTGGTTCAGATATTGTTGCCCGTATCCTCAATAAATACACCAATATCTCAATTGGTAAATTGCTCTTTGGGATTGACTTTTTTATCCTAATGTTGATTTTAATTATCTTCCAAGATCTTCGTCTCGTTACCTATACTCTCTTGTTTGACTTTATCATCGCTCGTGTTATCGACTTGATCGGTGAAGGGGGCTATGCTGGTAAAGGATTTATGATTATCACTCAGTATCCTGAGCAATTAGCTGATAAAATCAATGAAGAACTAGGGCGTGGCGTGACCTATATCTCTGGTCAAGGCTACTACAGTAAGAAAGATTTGAAAATCATTTATTGTATCGTCGGTCGAAACGAAATCGTTAAAATGAAGGATATGATTCACCATATAGATCCTCAAGCCTTTATTACCATCACTGAAGCTCATGAGATTCTTGGGGAAGGATTTACCTACATAAAAGAATAAAACAAAAAAGCTGGGAAATCCCAGCTTTTATTTTTGTTTAGAAAGTGTAGAATGACGATAGCCATAAGTAAAGTAAATCACTAGTCCAACCAACAAAGCAAGTCCAAAGGCAATCCATGTTTCCTTGGTATACTGAAGCATAAAGGAAAGACAGATAAGAATGGAAAGGATTGGCAAAAGCGGCACTAAAGGAGTTTTGAATTCTCCTTCTTTTGGCATCCCCTTATCTTTTCTGAGTTTGATAATGCCATAGGCAAGTAAGATGAGATAGGCTAGTGTACAGATATTCAGAAAGGCTGCAATGCTTGCCAAGGGGAAAATGCCCGCAGCAATGGCTGAAGCAAACCCTGTTAAAATAGTCGCATTCTTTGGAACTCGGCTGCTTTTGCTTAGTTGTTTGAAGCTTTGAGGCAAAAGACCATCACGTGCTAAGCTGTAAATCATTCGAGACAGAGCGTAGGTCATGGAAATACACACAGTAATCAAGGTTAAAATGGCTACAAGCGAAACATAGTTGGCTGCCCAGCCAATCCCGATACTACGCAAAGAGAAGGCTACTGCATCGTCCACATTGAGTTGGCTATAGTGAACAACCCCAGTTAATACTAAGGTTACCAAAGCATAGAGAATAGTGACGATTGACAGAGAAAGGACAATTCCTCGAGGAACATTCTTTTGCGGACTTTGAATCTCATCAACTGCCATGGAAATTGACTCAAAACCAAGGAAACCAAAGAACATCAAAGAGGCTCCTGCCATTATTCCAGTACTTCCACCATATAGTTGACCAAAGCCAAAGGGAGCAAAATTTGACCAATTTTCAGGTTTGATGTGCCAAATCCCAACTAGGATAAACAAGGCTAGAGCAGAGAATTTCAAGACCACTAGTAGCGAATTAAAGCGCAAGGCTGCCTTGGAATTTAATAAAACTACTCCTGTTACCAAAGCAAGCACCAAAATAGGTAAAAGGTCGATATAGGTGCCTTGTTCGGGGTTAAAAGTACCATTTAAGGCTTGGGGCATGGAGATACCATAATTACTGAGTAAGCCCTTAAAGTAAGCTGCCCAGCCAGATGCCACACCCGATATGGCCGTCATGAATTCCATGATGGTCAACCAACCGGCAATCCAGGCTGGCAATTCTCCTAAGATCGCATAGAGATAACTATAAGCACCTCCTGTTGCAGGCACACGAGAGGCAAATTCTGCAAAAAAGAGGGCTGATAAAGAAACGCATAGGGCAGAAATCACTATGGAAGCAACTAGTGAAGGACCAGCTAGTGTTGCTGCTGCTGTTCCTGTAATGGTGAAAATCCCTGTCCCTACCATGGCACCAATTCCTAGTAAAATCAAATCCCATAATTTCAAATGGCGACGCATTTCCGTTCGTCCCAGACTAACATCCTTGGTTCTAAAAATATTCATACTTCATCTCCACTAAATGTAATTGTTTTATTTTACCACATAAAAGTATTTTTGTGAATATTTATTAGGTTCTTTTTTAAAAAAAATTCTGAACAGAAAGGATTTCTGTTCAGATTCTGCATATTCTTACCCAACTGATCCTTCCATTTCATAGCTAATCAAGCGGTTTAGCTCAACGGCGTATTCCATTGGAAGTTCTTTGGTGAAGGGCTCCACAAATCCCATGACAATCATCTCGGTTGCCTCAGTTTCTGACAAACCACGGCTCATGAGGTAATAGAGTTGTTCTTCTGAAATCTTAGATACCTTGGCTTCGTGTTCCAATGCGACTTGTGAGTTGTGAATTTCATTAAACGGAATGGTATCTGATGCTGACAAGTCATCCATGATAATGGTATCACACTCGATGTGAGAAACAGATTTCTTAGAGTTCTTGTTAAAGGTTACTTGTCCACGGTAGTCCACTTTACCTCCACCTTTAGCGATGGATTTTGACACGATAGACGAGCTTGTATGTGGAGCGTTGTGGATCATCTTAGCCCCTGTGTCTTGGTGTTGCCCAGCATTGGCAAAGGCGATAGAGAGCATAGTTCCACGCGCTCCTTCTCCATCAAGGTAAACAGATGGGTATTTCATGGTTGTTTTTGCACCCAAGTTTCCATCGATCCACTCAACAGTAGCATCTTTTTGAGCTTTAGCACGTTTTGTAACCAAGTTATAGACGTTATCAGACCAGTTTTGGATAGTCGTATAACGCATATAAGCTCCGTCCAAAGCAAAGATTTCTACAATGGCTGCGTGTAAGCTGTTGCTTGAATAAGTTGGCGCTGTACATCCTTCTACATAGTGTACACTTGCTCCCTCATCAACGATAATTAAGGTACGTTCAAACTGACCAGTATTTTCATTGTTGATACGGAAGTAAGTTTGAAGTGGAATATCTACCTTGATCCCTTTCGGTACGTAGATAAAGGTTCCACCAGACCATACTGCTGAGTTAAGGGCTGCCAACTTATTATCTGTCGGCGGGACCAACTTCGCAAAGTATTGTTTAAACAAGTCTGGGTATTCCTTGAGGGCAGAATCCGTATCTGTAAAGATAATTCCTAACTTCTCAAACTCTTCCTTCATGTTGTGGTATACCACTTCTGACTCGTACTGGGCAGAAGCTCCAGCTAGATAAGCACGCTCAGCTTCTGGAATTCCAATACGTTCAAAGGTTTCTTTGATCTTTTCAGGTACATCATCCCAAGAACGGGCTGGTTTGTCAGATGGTTTTTGGTAGTAGATCAAATCATCAAAGTCAATCTCTGACAAGTCTGCTCCCCAAGTTTGCATGGGCATTTTCTTAAAGGTTTCATAAGACTTCAAACGGAACTCCAGCATCCACTCAGGCTCACCCTTGGCAGCAGATAATTCACGAATAACACCTTCGTTGAGCCCTTTTCCTGTCGATAGGACAGGCTCTACATCGTCATGGAAACCAAATTTATATTCACCAAGGTCAATTGGTTTTGGTTCTACTCTTTCTTCAGCCATAATATCCTTTCTTTCATTATATATTTCTATGTTTCTTATTTATCTTCTTGATTTTCAATTGTTTTTTTGAGAGCATTCCAAGCTAAGGTTGCACACTTAATTCTTTGTGGGAATTTAGCTACACCAGATAAGAAAGCTGCATCTCCAAGACTGTCTTGTCTGTCATCTTTTTGACCTTGGACCATTTCTGAAAAAATAGTCGCAAGTTCTAAAATTTCTTGTTTGCTTTTTCCTAAAACGGCATCTGTCATCATACTAGCAGAGGCAGTTGAGATAGTACAACCCGAGTTTAGAAAAGCGATATCTTGCAAACGATCGGCTGCATCAAACTTGACAGAGAGGTTGATGACATCCCCACAAGTCGGATTGTTGAGACTGATTTGCTCAGCGTCTTCTAACTTCCCTTGGTGATGTGGATTTTTCGAATGGTCCGCTACCACTGCCATATAAAGGCTATCTAGTTTAGAAAGTGCCATTGAAAAACTCCTTTGTCTTTTGTAAGGCATCAACTAGCTTGTCGCAATCTGCCTTGGTATTGTAGATATAAAAACTTGCGCGAGCTGTTGCTGGAACTTCTAAATACTGGAGTAAGGGTTGGGCACAATGGTGACCGGCACGAACAGCTACTCCTTCATAATCCAAAGCGGTCGCAAGGTCGTGAGGATGGAGATCACCTAGGTTAAAGGCAATAACACCTGAACGTTGAGTTAGGTCCTGAGAACCATAAATAGTCAGTCCTTCAATTGCCTGAAGTTTTGGATAGACGTAGGCTATCAATTCCTGTTCATGAGATTCAATGGCATCCATACCAATCTTTTCCAGATAATCCACTGCTGCAGCAAGTCCGATAGCACCTGCCATATTGGGCGTTCCAGCCTCAAATTTCCAAGGCAATTCCTTCCAACTAGCAGATTGCTCATAGACAAAATCAATCATCTCGCCGCCAAATTCTACTGGTGACATTTGCTCCAGATACTTTTCTTTACCGTAAAGGACACCAATACCAGTCGGACCAGCCATCTTGTGCCCTGAAAAGGCAAAGAAGTCCACATCCAAGTCCTGGACATCAATCTTCATATGTGGCGTAGACTGAGCACCATCCACCACCATGATAGCTCCAACTTGGTGGGACATTTGAGTGATTTCTTTGATAGGATTGACCACACCAAGAACATTGGAGGCGTGAGCTAGGGAAACAAACTTGACCTTGTCAGTCAATTTGGCTCGCAAATCCTCCATATCCAGAGCTCCATCCTTGATATAAACATAGACAAGCTCTGCTCCAGTCTTGCGACAGGCCTCCTGCCAAGGAATGATATTGGAATGGTGTTCCATGACAGAAATCAAGACCTGGTCTCTCTCAGTCAAGACTTCCTCAGCATAACGCGCTACCCAGTTAAGACTGGTCGTCGTTCCTCTAGTAAAGAGTACTTCCTTTGTAGAACCAGCATTGATAAACTGACCAATGGTTTCACGAGCTGCCTCATAAGAAGCTGTTGCCCGTTCTGCCAAGGTATGAACACCACGGTGAACATTGGCATTGTCCTCCTCATAGTAGCGGTTGATTGTTTCAAGAACTGCTAGTGGTTTTTGTGTCGTCGCAGCATTGTCCAGATAGACCAGAGGTTCATCGTTGACAATCTGGTCTAAAATTGGAAAATCCTTGCGAATCGCTTCTACATCTAACATAGGCTTCCCCTTAGCGTTTTGACAATTTTTCTTCGATGGTTGCAATCATTTCATCACGAACTTCCTTGACTGGAATCTCTACGATAACAGAGCCAAGGAAACCACGAACAACCAAACGTTCTGCAGTTGCTTTGTCCAAGCCACGGCTCATAAGGTAGTACATGTCTTCTGGATCTACTTGTCCAATAGACGCTGCGTGTCCTGCAGTAACATCATTTTCATCAATCAAAAGAATTGGGTTAGCATCTGAACGTGCTTGGTCTGAAAGCATGAGAACACGACTCTCTTGTTGCGCATCTGCTCCCTTAGCGCCTTTGATGATGTGTCCGATACCGTTGAAGGTCAAGGTTGCTTTTTCAAGGATAACCCCATGTTGGAGAATATTTCCGATTGAGTTGCAGCCGTAGTTAGTCACTCGAGTATCAATCCCTTGAACCTGGCGGCCGCTTGAAAGAGCTACGACTTTAAGGTCAGCATGGCTACCATTTCCAATCAAGTCGCTATCAAAGTCTGCAACGACGTTTCCTTCGTTCATGACACCAATCGCCCAGTCAATGCTTGCATCGTTGCCTAGTTTACCACGACGGCTAATGTAGGCAGTGACATTTTCACCTAAACGGTCAATAGCAGCAAATTTTACTTGCGCACCAGAACGAGCAATCACTTCAACTGTGATATTGGCAGTTGCTTTTGCACTACTTCCACCTCGTGACTCTAGACGTTCAAGATAGCTTATTTTAGAGTTCTTACCAGCAATAATCAGAATATGCTTGTTAAAGGGCACATCGCTATCGCTGTCTTGGTAGAAAATTCCTTCGATTGGCTCTGTAATCTCAACGTTATCAGGAATGTAGAGAACAGCACCACTGTTAAAGTAAGCTGTATGGTAAGCTGCCAACTTGTCATCGTCAAATTTTACAGATGACATGAAGAATTCCTCGATAAGTTCTGGAATTTCTTCTAAAGCTGAGTGGAAGTCTGTAAAAACAACCCCTTGTTCTGCCAACTCAACTGGAATTTGTTCAAAAACTGTTTGAGTTCCAACTTGAACCAACTTCAAATGATTGTCTAGAGCTGTGAAGTCAGGAACATTTGCTGAAGGCTCACTTTCTGTGATGGTTCCATCTCCCAGATTCCAACGGTGAAATTTCACACGCTCGATAACTGGTAATTCCAAACTCTCAATCTTATCAAAAGCTTTTTGACGGAGTTCGGACAACCAGCTTGGTTCAGCGTGCATTTCTGAAAAAAGTTTAATAGTTTCTTTAGTCATTTACTTCTCCTAAAAGATACGAGGGAATTACAATTCTTCCTTGTAGTCATAGCCAAGTTCTTCAGCTAATTTTGCGTATCCTTCACGTTCCAATCGGGCTGCCAATTCTGGACCACCAGAAAGAACCACACGACCTTCCATCATCACGTGTACCACGTCTGGTGTGATGTAGTTCAAAAGACGTTGGTAGTGAGTGATGATCATGGCACCAAAGCCTTCACCACGCATAGCATTCACACCTTTCGATACAACCTTAAGGGCATCAATATCAAGACCTGAGTCAATCTCATCCAAAAGGGCAAAAGTTGGTTCCAACATCAAGAGTTGAAGAATTTCATTACGTTTTTTCTCACCACCAGAGAAGCCTTCGTTGAGGTAACGCTCTGCCATTTCTTCTTTCATGTTGAGCAATTCCATTTTCTCGTCTAGTTTAGTGATAAACTCACGAACTGAAATCTTTTCATCATCTTCTTTACCAGCATTCATGGCTGCACGAAGAAACTCTGCGTTAGTAATTCCTGGAATTTCAGATGGGTATTGCATAGCAAGGAAAAGTCCCATACGTGCGCGCTCGTCCACTTCCAATTCAAGGATATTTACACCATCAAACAAGACCTCACCTTTGGTAACCTCATAGTTAGGGTTTCCCATGATAGCTGCAGAAAGAGTCGATTTACCAGTACCATTTGGTCCCATAATGGCTGCGATTTCTCCTGTTTTCAGAGTCAGATTGACTCCTTTCAAAATTTCTTTTCCTTCAATCTCAACGTGAAGATCTTTGATCTCTAATACTGACATGATAGTTCCTTTCTTTTTCAAACATTTTGCTCAATACTTTAGGAAATTGCTTACAATCCCTAAAAAATAGGACAAAAGGTCAATAAATATACTCTACTAGTATAACAAAAAAAAGCCTAAAAGGCTTTGATTTTGTCTAGAAGCTGGGGCTAATCCTTGCGGTTTAGGTGCTGATCAATAGCGTCTACAATTTTTCCCATCAGGTAACTTAACCTAAAGTTTCGAAAGAGTAGAATCGCCCAAAAAGCTGCCATAACGTAGCGACCAGTCATCAAGGATTCATTGAAAAAATAAGTCTCAGCTGCCGTGAATAACGCTATTATGATAAATTGTTGTCTATTCATAAGATTATTGTATCATGAAATCCACTTTTAGTCTTCTTCAACCATGACTTTATCAGCTAGAAATTCGAATCCTTCTGGAATCAAGCTCTCTTCTTCCACCTCTTGGTCAGCTTGAGGAGACTTGTTTTTAGCTGAAAATGCTGCTCGAACCTCTTTCCATTCCTCTAGGGAAATAGCCAGAATCTCAGGTGAAAATCCAGCAGCTTGGCTGAGAATATTGCCAAACATGGTATTGAGGTTATCCCGTTTCATGGTTTGCCCTGCATTGAAATTAGACTCAAAGGCTAAAATAGCATGGTGTTCATTCGCCGCAACTGGTTGAGAACCTACGAGAAGAGCCTTATCTGGTCCAGCTAAACTTTCAATCACTTCTCCCCACGCATTCTGGAGGCGAATCAAGTTTTGTCGTGCCAAATCAGGATTTTCAACAGCTTCTTGCAGAATAGACTGAACTTTGTTGCGATCCACTCGATAGACTGTCTTGGAAGTGGCTGGACGACTAGGGACTGGGGCAACTTGTTTAGGAGCTGTTCCAACATTAGCAAGCTCTTGTTTGAGACGGGCAACTTCCTGTCTCAGTGCAGAAATTTCACTTTCAACAGCTCCCGAAACCGCAGATTCAGGCTTAATTTCTGCTAAACGAATGGTCATCATTTCAGCATAAATCTTAGGTTGCAAACTGGCCTTCATATCTGCTAAACTCACTGTCGCTAGACGAATCATTTCAAAGAGACTTTCTTGGGAAAGAGCTAGATTGTCCATAAAAACTGGACTATGATGAGTATTTTCGCCACCTGTCTGAACAACTAGTAAATCACGCAAATACTGCAAGAGGTCCGTCACAAAACGAGTCATACTCTTACCATTTTCAAACAAAAGATTCAAAGAATCAAGAGCTTTTGGAACATCCTGCTGAGATAAGGCAGCTACATAGTCATCAAGCGCTGATAGACTAATGGTGCCTGTAATCTCCTCAGAGATAGCTGTGGTTAAAGCATTCCCTTGCGTCAAACTTAAAGCTTGGTCCAGAATAGACAAGGCATCCCGCATCCCACCTTCAGCTCGTCTGGCAATGATTTCTATAGCATCTGGTTCAGAACTGATATTTTCTTTTTCTAAAATATGATGAATATGCGCTGTGATATCTTGCGTTCGAATCGACTTAAACTCAAAACGTTGGACACGCGATAAAATAGTTGCTGGAATCTTGTGCAATTCGGTGGTCGCCAAAATAAAGACCACATTTTGTGTTGGTTCTTCTAGGGTCTTCAAAAGCGCATTAAAGGCTCCTGTAGACAACATGTGAACCTCGTCTATGATATAGACCTTATAACGTGCTAAACTAGGAGCGTAAGTAGATTTATCACGAATTTCACGGATTTCATCGACTCCGTTATTCGAAGCTGCATCCATTTCGATAACATCTTCTAAACTACCTTCTGTCACAGCTTGGCAGATATAGCAGCTATTACATGGTTCTCCGTCCACTTGGTTCGGACAGTTCATAGCCTTGGCAAAAATCTTGGCTACACTGGTTTTCCCAGTTCCACGAGGGCCTGAGAAAAGATAAGCGTGACTAATCTTTTCCTGCTCAACCGCTTGTTTTAGGGTTTTCGCCACAACTTCTTGACCTACCAGTTGTGAAAAAGTTTGACTTCTATATTTTCGATAAAGTGCTTGATACATTAGGCTTTCTCCTCAAACATCGTAAAGTCCCATTCTGTCTTCTCAAGCAAAATAGCGACAAATTGTTCCAAGTAATCACGGTCAATGGCATTGTAATCATCAATCAGAGAAGAGTCTAGATCTAATACACCGACTAATCTTCCATTCTTAAGCATGGGAACTACGATTTCACTCTTGGCCATACTATCACAAGAAATGTAGTTTGGATAGGTACTCACATCGCCAACTAAAACAGTCTCTTGAAACTCAGCAGCTTCCCCACAAACGCCTTTTCCAAGCGGGATGCGAATGCAAGAAACGCCGCCCTGAAAAGGACCTAAAACCAACTCGCTACCATCAAACAGGTAAAAACCTGCAAATACAGTATTGGGGAATCGAGATTTTAGAAGGGCACTAGCATTAGAAAGATTGGCAAGAATATTGCTCTCACCTTCAAGTAAATAAGAGAGTTCCTCATTTAACAATTGATATTGTGATTGTTTTTCTGAATCTAACATAGAACTATTATATCAAAAATGGGAAAGAGACAAAAGAAAAATCCCTTGTTTTAAACAAAGGATTTTGTGATTATCAATTTGATTAAAGTTCGATATCACCGAACAAGTCAGCCATTGAGAATCCTGTTTGTGTTTCTGGAAGTTCGAAATCACGTTTTTCTTGACGTTTTGGACGACGTGGACGAGCAGCACGTTTTTCTTCTTTTTGTCCTTCTTCTTGAGCTGGACGCTCTTCAAGAGCTTTGATAGAAAGTGATACACGTTCTGCATCAGCATTAACATCAAGGACTTTAACAGTAACTTCTTGACCAACAGTAAGAGCTTCTTTTGGATTTTCGATACGTTTGTGTGAAATTTGTGATACGTGAACAAGTCCATCGATACCTGGCAATACTTCAACAAATGCACCGAAGTCAGTCAAACGTTTAACTGTTCCTTCTACTACATCACCTTTAGCCAATTTTTGCTCAACGCCATCCCATGGTCCAGGTGTTGTTGCTTTAAGTGAAAGTGATACGCGTCCTTCTTCTTCGTTAAGATCAAGGATTTTCACTTCAATTTCTTCACCAACAGTTACAACTGATTTAGGTGAAACGTTACGTTCGTGTGACAATTCAGTCAAGTGAACCAATCCGTCAACACCACCAAGGTCGATGAAAGCACCAAAGCTTGTGATACGAGCAACTTTACCAGTTACGACATCACCAACAGCCAACTTACCGAATACTTCAGCACGAGCTGCTGCAGTAGCTGCTTCAACAACTTCACGACGTGAAAGGATGAAGCGGTTCTCTTTAGCGTCAACTTCTTTGATTTTAGCATCAAATTCTTGACCTACGAAACGCTCAGTGTTACGTACGAAACGAGTATCCAACATTGAAGCTGGGATGAATCCACGAACACCTTCAAATTCTACTGAAAGTCCACCTTTAACGGCACGAGTTCCTTTAACAGTAACAACTTCTTCTTCGCGTCCTACAAGTTTGTCCCATGCTTTGCGAGCTTCAAGGCGTTTTTTAGATACAAGGTATGTAACTGTATCAGTATCTTTACCAACTACTTGACGAAGTACAAGAACATCCAATACTTCTCCTACTTTAACAAAGTCATTGATATCTGCATCGCGATCGTTTGTCAATTCGCGAAGAGTCAAGACACCTTCAACACCAGTCCCAGAGATTGCAACGTTAGCTTGAGTCGCATCAACTGTCAATACTTCAGCACTAACAACATCACCAGGCTCAACTTGGCTAACGCTATTTAGCAAATCTTCAAATTCGTTCATCTAAAAAATCCTCCAACGATCAAGTTTTTTCTAAACTTGACATACTTATAATTTTTTTCCTAAGCACCCACAAGGACATGTTCATATCGTTCACGTCTATCAATTATAAAAATAAAATACCCTAAGATATTTTTCTTTTTATCTTGAATTTATTACCTAAGAACTGGGGTAGCTGGATTCGAACCAACGCATGAGGGAGTCAAAGTCCCTTGCCTTACCGCTTGGCTATACCCCATTGATAAATGGAGAGAGAGGGATTCGAACCCCCGAACCCGAAGGAGCGGATTTACAGTCCGCCGCGTTTAGCCTCTTCGCTATCTCTCCAATGTTTAACGAGAACTATTATAACATGAAATTTTCAATAAAACAAGTATTATTTTGTTAAATTATAGTTTTCAATCAAAATTTCCACAGCTTTTTCAAGTTTTTTATAAAAACTATCGACATTTCCATTCTTTATGATGGCAAATTGGCTATCTAATTCGGCAATTTCCCCAATAACCTTTTTCCCGATCGTCAAAACGTATCCTTCATAGCTGTCTTTTCCAACAGTCACTTTTGCATCCGTTAATTGAATTTCAATTTTCTTATCTTTTTTACTCATACTCTACCTCTTTTCACTTTTTCTATTGTACAAGAAAATGCTCAAACTAGCAAGAAAAAACTCCATTTCAGCCATTACAACTGCTACGGAGTTCTTCTTTACTTCATGTCTTTTAGTCCACTTTGACAATCCATCCTTCAGGCGCTTCAACATCACCGAATTGGATACCAGTTAATTCATCATAGAGTTTTCGTGTAACAGGACCTACTTCTGTTTCACTATAGAAAACATGGAATTCATCATCATGTTGGATGCCCCCAATTGGAGAGATGACTGCTGCTGTTCCACAAGCACCTGCCTCTACAAAACGATCCAAATTATCAATCGGAACATCACCTTCGATCGGTGTCAAGCCCAAGCGGTGTTCAGCCAAGTAAAGCAATGAGTACTTGGTAATAGAAGGTAAGATAGATGGGCTTAATGGCGTTACAAATTCGTTATTCGCTGTAATTCCAAAGAAGTTGGCTGATCCGACTTCCTCAATCTTGGTGTGGGTAGCAGGATCTAGGTAAATAACATCTGAAAAATTACGTGATTTTGCCATTTTACCTGGTAGAAGACTGGCAGCGTAGTTACCGCCTACCTTGGCAGCTCCTGTACCATGTGGGGCTGCTCGGTCAAATTCATCTTGAATCAAGAAATTAGTTGGAACCAAGCCACCTTTGAAGTAGTTGCCAACTGGCATGGCAAAGATAGTGAAAATATACTCCTCTGCAGGTTTTACCCCGATGATGTCTCCAACACCAATCAAAAGCGGACGAAGATAGAGGGTTCCACCTGTTCCGTATGGTGGTACGTATTCTTCATTTGCACGCACAACCGCTTTACAGGCTTCCACAAACATTTTTGTTGGTACTTGAGGCATCAAGAGACGGTCGCAGGTGCGTTGCAAACGCTTAGCATTTTCATCAGGACGGAACAGTTGAACACCGCCATCCTTGGTACGATAGGCTTTCAAGCCCTCGAATGCTTGCTGTCCATAGTGGAGACTTGGAGAAGACTCTGAAATATGCAAGGTTGCATCCTCTGTCAATTCTCCTTGATCCCATTTTCCATTTTTGTAATGAGCGATATAACGGTAAGGTAATTTCATATAAGCAAAGCCAAGATTTTCCCAATCAATTGCAACTGTCATGTGTTTCTCCTTTATACTATTCAAGCTATGTGTTCTATTCTACACTTTTCTAGTAAAATTTCAAGTAGTATTTGTAATTTTCTGAAAATTTTCTCGATAAAAAGAAATCAGTCACTTGGACTGATTCTTTACAGATTTGCTTTTTTCTCTTTCAAGACTTCTTTCAGGTAAGCATCAAAAACTTCTTCATCTGAAATGGTGTCTGAGATGAAGCTTCCGTTACTAGTGCGTTCTGACAAGTTCAAATCTTGCAATCGGCTTTCATAGATTGTCCCCTTGTTAGATTGGACAAGAAGTGTTTGGTCGTTCTCTTCCACTTCTGTACTAAAGAGATCACCAATCAAGCCTTGTTCTGCAACTGCTCCTGCCAAGAAGACACGATGCGGTTTGTTTTTTAACTCACGCAAGACTTGTAGGCCTCGTTTGGCACGGCTAGTCGCTGGAATTTCGTCGATAGAAACACGTTTTAAACTACCGCGTTGGGTCAAGAGGTAGAAGGATGAAGTGTTACAGATAAAGGAGGATTGGAGGACATCATCTTCTTTCAGGTTCATGGCCTTGACACCTGCAGCCTTGGCACCGACAACAGGAACCTCTTCGATATTGAAACGGAGGGCATAACCGTTTTGACTAATCAAGAGAACATCATCCAGTTTGATCGGAGCCACGGCTACAATCTGGTCTGTCTCGTCTTTGAGTTTGGCATACTTGACAGACTTCGACTTATAGGTTCGCCATGGAGAGAATTCTTTGCGTTCTACGCGTTTGATTTGACCAAGACGAGTTGCAGCAAAGTAGGTTATAGCATCCTCAAACTGATCCACGACTTCTGCATAAAGGATTTCTTCGTTAGTTTCGAAGCTTGTAATAGTCTGGCTCAGATGCTCTCCGATATCCTTCCAACGAATATCTGCCAATTCGTGGATTGGTCGATAGATGACATTCCCAAGAGTTGTAAACATCAAAAGATGCTGGGTTGTCTTGGCAGATTGAACAAAGATCAGACGATCATCATCACGTTTGCCAATTTCTTCCAGCGTAGAAGCCGCAAAGGAACGTGGGCTAGTACGCTTGATGTAACCAGCCTTGGTCACGCTGACATAGGTATCTTCCTCGGCAATCAAACTAGCTGTATCAATCTCAATGACGTTTGCTGTATCTTCTAAAGCACTCAAACGTGGAGTCGCAAATTTCTTCTTGACCTCACGAAGCTCTTTCTTCATGAGATTGTACATGGTCCGTTCATCACCGATAATGGCCGCAAGCATGGCAATTTTTTCACGAAGCTCTGCTTCTTCTTCCTGCAAGACAACCACGTCTGTATTGGTCAAACGATACAGTTGCAAGGTTACAATGGCCTCAGCCTGCTCTTCTGTAAACTCATAGCTGACCTTGAGATTTTCTTTGGCGTCAGCCTTATTCTCAGAAGCACGGATAAGGGCAATGACTTCGTCCAAAATCGAAATCACGCGAATTAAACCTTCAACGATATGGAGACGTTTTTCAGCCTTTTCCTTGTCAAACCGTGAACGCGCCAAGATGACTTCGCGACGGTGGGCAATGTAGCTAGACAAGATTGGCACAATCCCAACCTGACGAGGTGTGAAATTGTCAATCGCCACCATGTTAAAGTTGTAGTTTATTTGCAAGTCAGTGTATTTGAAGAGATAGTTGAGAACCAGCTCGGTATTAGCATCCTTCTTGAGTTCAATAGCGATACGAAGACCGTCACGGTCAGACTCATCACGAACTTCAGCGATCCCTGCCACCTTGTTATTGACACGAACATCATCGATTTTCTTGACTAGATTGGCCTTATTGATTTCATAAGGAATTTCAGTGATAACGATTTGTTCCTTACCACCTTTTAGCTTTTCAATCTCCGTCTTAGATCGAACGACCACTCGCCCTTTCCCAGTTTCATAGGCCTTCTTGATTTCATCACGACCCTGAATAATCCCTCCTGTCGGGAAATCTGGTCCAGGCAAGAATTCCATGAGCTTGTCCACCTTGGCTGTTGGGTGGTCAATCATGTAAACAGTCGCATCGATAACTTCAGCCAAATTATGCGGTGGAATATCTGTGGCATATCCAGCTGAAATCCCAGTCGAGCCATTGACTAAAAGGTTGGGGAAGGCTGCTGGCAAAACCGTCGGCTCTTTCTCGGTATCGTCAAAGTTCCAAGCAAAGGGAACTGTCTTTTTCTCGATATCCTGAAGAAGATAACCAGCAATCTCAGACAAACGCGCCTCAGTATAACGCATAGCTGCAGGCGGATCCCCATCCATAGAACCGTTATTACCGTGCATTTCAACTAGAATCTCACGATTTTTCCAGTCCTGTGACATACGAACCATGGCATCATAGATGGAACTGTCACCGTGTGGGTGGAAATTCCCCATGATGTTCCCGACAGACTTGGCCGACTTACGGTAGCTCTTGTCAAAGGTATTACCATCCTTATTCATAGAATAAAGAATACGGCGCTGAACCGGCTTCAAACCATCCCGAATGTCTGGTAAAGCCCGGTCTTGAATAATATACTTGGAGTAGCGACCAAAGCGCTCTCCCATGATGTCCTCCAGGGACATGTTTTGAATGTTAGACATAGGATACTAAGCCCGTAAAATGCAAAGTGAAAATAGGAAATTCTTAAAGCGAGCGATGCTCACAAGAGAATTTATCTTTTTCACACAGTATTTAGGGCGTGTTCAACTCCTTTCAAAGAATATAGAATAGGTTTTATGGAAAAGGGAAAAAATATATGGTAAGTGAGTTTCACCCAATTCCTGTGTCATCATTTCCACTTGAAATATCTACTCCACAAATCCTCGTTTATACTTGATATGACTGGCGATATTGCTATCTACATCTTTCTTATCCCAAAGTTGGAGTTCCCATGGGTAGTAAAAATTACTTTTATTTTTAAAATAGATATGAATACCGACATAGCCATCTTTATCACGTAAATACCAATTTTTTAGTCCGTACATCTCTTGCCAATCATCTAATTTGTCCATGACTTGAGCTATCTCTTTAGAACTTAAAATCATACGAGCACCAAAAATATCATTAAGAATGGAATTCACAGGATAGCCCTCTTGACGCTCGGAAAAACGTGTAATTTTATCTAAAATAGACTCAGAAGTTTTGACACGATAAACATAGGCAATATCTTGGACATCCGCTTTCATCAGATAGTCATTAATTGACTCATGTAAATTCAGACGGTAGGCCAAAATCGCTTTAGTCGGAACTTTTGAAAAGGTATGCTTGAGATTGATTTTCTCCACTTTACCTGTTTCAAAATAATCTTTAGAATATTCTAGATGAATACGATTAATCTCTGTAATGAGGCGTTCCACTTTTTCAATCATGAGTCTTCTCCTCTCGCTTTTTCATTTTTCTAGTTATTCCCAAACTTCTTCACTCTTTCCTCAGCATACTCAATCATCTTCTCAGCCACGTCCTTCTTGTAGTCAAAACCCATCTTGTGAGCAAGGGATTGAGCCTCTTGGTGGAAAAGTTGCATCGTAGCAAACAAAGACTGAGTGATTTTCTCTTTACTTGAAAAATCAAGTAGAGCTGAGAATCCCTTCTCTTTCTCAGGAGGTAAATAGTTAAAGAGATACTTGTAGTTCTTGCCGACGTCGACAGTCCCCTTATCACTTGCGACCTGCCAAGCTAAGACCTTCAAGAGTTCTTGTTGGCAAATATCGTAGAGATGGTCAGTCGCATAGATGAGCTGATTCCGACAAATGCCCTTCACTACATAGGCAGAGACCCACCAAAATTCATTGCAGGCTTTTTCAAAATCTATCTCACTAGCTGGACTTGTCCAGTAACGCTGAGGATTTGGAGAATATGGCGCAAATAAGCCCTTAGTGTCCTCTAGCACCGTGAAATCAGCTTCACTATCCACCCACTCTTGAATGTGATCTTTGGGGCAGAGGGTCAAATCTATCCGATTGCCATCTTCAAAGAGCATGAGATAGAGGCGGCGATGGTCTAGTAGGACATGCTGCTCAATCATGCGCTTGCCAAATTCTTCCAACCAAGCAAGGTCGGCCGTCAGACCATCCAAATCCTCCATAATGTAGACCACATCATAATCTTGGAACTCGTCCTTGGGGGCGTTTGGATTTGTCCGTGAGCCGGACATGGCGACAGCGTCAACCTGTAGCACTTTTGCGGTTTGCAAAATCACATTAAACATCTCGGTTTCAGTTCTCATGGGAATACCTGCTAATTTTTATTTATATTAGTTTTGAAAAGAATATGACTATAAAATAACAGAAATAATCAATCAGATTTTTTATCGAATTGTTTTACATATTACTCTTCTTTCTTTTCTAATTTGGTCTATTAGAATCAGTTAATATCAAGATTGTACTGTCAGTCTTCCTTAGACAGATAGTCTAAAAGGTATTGTTTGACCTCTTCAAACTCTTGCAATTTATTCCCCTGTAATAACAGCGTACCTGTAGAAGGATAATGAGTTAATGTTACACCCGAAAATTTCAATTGCTTCCCATCTTGAACATCCTTATACGATTTAATTTCCCGATCAGTTTTCAGATTTTCAATGAGACTATCTACCGCTATCTTAGGTAATTCTCTAATAGAAAAATTACCACCATTCGACTCTATACTACAAGATTCATTCTCGCTAATCTGCCAATTTTTATGTTTTCTATCACTATCAGCAAAAAACTCTCTATGATCTTCTTCACTATATCCATTCTTATAAAAATCAGCATAGTCCGTTTGTGAGTTTTCCAAATCAAAACCAGAATCAACATTTGGAATAAAATAGTGGTCAAACTCGTCTGGTGATAATATGGGTAAAAAAAATATTTCAGTTCCAATAGGATATTTGTCACTTGAATTTTTAAAGACTAGTTTCACTTCATAATAGACTGATTCTTCACTTTGCAATAACTGGTACACTTTTTCTTCGATTTCTGCTTGCGCTTTATTTGCTTTAGAAAATTGTGTAAAAAGATTTTTATCCCGAGAATCGATAGAAAATTTAGACCACTTTTCTTGGGTATGCTGACGTTCAGCATTTAAAATTTCATATCCAACTACATATTTATGGAATCTTCTAGCAAAAACATGACCTCTGTGAAAGTACCAATCATCACTATCCCCTTTTGGAATATTTCCTTTCGGAAAAGCATCCGGAGTGTCATTTAATGGTCCCAAATCATCACTATTATTGTTTCTAACAGGAAACTTTAAAATCGTTTCCCATCCTCTTCTAAAAGAAGTAGTTCCCTTTGTTTTTTTATTATCGGAGCCGATTAGCTTAAAATATCCATCATTTTCCCATGAAATTTCAATTAAATTATTTGTGCTGAATTGAAATTCGGGATAGAAGTATTTAATCTTATCAAGTCTATTGCTAAGGTCTAAAAAACCAAGTAATTCTTCTTGATTTTCTAATCCAAGTCTTTGTAATATTCTTTGTTCAGTATACATAACATCCTCCTTGCAAAAAAGTATTTACGATAAACTTTTAATTCGCCTCCGTCGCTTCTTCCTTCGCCTTCTTAGCTGGTTTGAGTTTTTTATAGCGACTACGGATAGCGTTGAGATGGTCACGGAGGCTGGCAAAGTAGGCTTTGTCTGGGTAGGCGTAGGCATTGATTGCTGTGAAATCAACAAGAAACTCGTACAACTCTGTCAATTCAACACGCAAAGCCTTTGCTTGGCTAGGTGTTTTCCCAGCTTGCTCAGCCAAGCGCTCCTTGTAGACCTTCTCAAATTTTGCTTGGGCAGCTTTTAAGTTTTGGACGTGTTCCGTCAAATTTAGTACTTGTATGGAGGATTGGTAGTCGCTCTGTGCCAACTGTTTCAAGAGGTGGTTAATACTTTCCGTTTCTTTTTCATAACTGGTCGTCATAATGCCTTTGTATTGTTTGAAAAGCGGATTTAGCTGTTCATAGGCAGTCTGAATAGCTGGAACTTTCACACGCGAAAAAGCCTTGATAAAGGATAACAAAGTCACTAGAGCATCATCACGCTCACGGTCTGTTTTCTCCATGTTTTCTGTGAATTTTCCTGCACGAATGTTATGAAGGCATGATTGGAATTGTTCCAATAAAGGCTCCATGACGGAGGTCTTGCTGATATAGACTAATTCCGTCTTATTCGCTTTTGCAAAACTATCAACAGCAGCAAGACTGTCGCTCAACAGTTGAAAGAAACTTTGTCCTTCCAATCGAGTTATATCTAAATTTGTAATCTTATATTTCATTTTTTTCTCCTAAAATTTCATTAAATTGTTTATTTAGGTGAAAGTCTCCCACTTGGCAGAATGGATGTCGGATTTTCCGCTGTTCTCCCTGCCACTTAAACTAACTTGTCGGATTTCCCGACGAGGCGGCTGGGGTCTTTTTTAGTGAATTCTTTCCTCTAATAGTCAGGGTAAAGAGGATCTTTAGCAGGGATAACCTTATCAGAAAGTTCCCTACCGAGAGAATGAAAGTTATCCTCACTCGGCTTCGCATAATCAAGAATATCCTTTTGGGGATCATATTTCATATCCCAGCGATTTCCCATAAGAGTATAATACCTTTGCTGTTCTTCATTGTTCTTAAACCCCTCCTTTAGCATTGGAATGAATTTAGAAAATTGTGAATCTAAATATGCAAAAGCAGTATCATAAATATTATCATCTCCAACAATTTTTATTTCGTTCTCAGGAAAATGAGCAATATTTCTTGTATAATTTTCTAAATCATTATATCTAGTATCTGAAAGAGGCTCCTTACTCCACGGAGTAGTCACAAAATTCTCTGATATAGGTATTTCCGGTTTATCTTTGTAAGAATAATTTAATTTTGTAGCTATAGCCAAAAACGGATACACTCGTAACTCATAAGCGATATTATCAATACCAGGATGACCATAAAATCTAGACCTTAAATCCCTGGCTCCTAGTTTTCCATAAAAATTTTTCGGAAGAACTGAGGTAGTAATTTCGTCAATAGTTTTACCTGTACTTGATTGACTGATAACATTATCATAAGATACAGGTAATAAAATTAAATTCGAGAAACGCGTACCGTCTTTAAAAATCCAAAATAGTTTAGCAGGGATATACATATAGTAAGACGGTTTGGGCGGTATAGTTAATGGTTTTGTAGATTCGTTATACAATGTATAGCTTGGATTCTCTTGCCAGAAATTTTGAACAATATTAAAATTTGTTGTATCAAGATATTTGCTTCTATCCTGATTAATTTTATTATTTTCCTGATTTTTGATATTATTCTCTTGGTTCTTTTCATTATTTTCAATTGTCCTAAATCCTAGAAACATCGTAAAGCCTAACGATATTATAGAAATTACCAAAGGCAAAAACTGAATAATCTTTTCAAAAACAGTTTTATCATTATCCTTATTTTTTATCAGTAAAGGTTGAGGAATGATGAAACTTGCGTTATCCGTTTTGTTTTCAATATCACTTGTATTTCCCTTTTTTTGATTAGTTTTACTAGATAGATTAACCTTCGCAACAAATTCTTTTTTAATATCTTTTTCTGGAATACTCTTTTGTTTTTTCTTTTTATTTGCCATACACTTCTCCTCCTACGACGTGAGAATAGCAAAACGTTATTTTTTGCTCTTCGAGCTAGTAAGGGAGTTAGCTTATCCGCCTGATAGCAGCAAGCATCTTTTCATTAGGAGCTTTTGCTCCAATGAAAAGTACTCCGTTAAAACGCCCCACTTTCCTCAAGCGTAAACTTGACATTGTCCTCAATCCACTTACGGCGTGGTTCGACCTTGTCACCCATGAGGACATTGACGCGACGTTCGGCGCGTGCTAAGTCTTCAATCGTAACACGGATGAGGGTACGGGTTTCTGGATTCATGGTTGTTTCCCAAAGCTGGTCCGCGTTCATCTCACCAAGACCTTTATAGCGTTGGAGGGTAGCCCCTTTACCGAACTGCTTGCGGAGTTCTTCTAGCTCTCCGTCCGTCCAAGCGTAGGCCACTTCTTCTTTCTTGCCTTTGCCTTTGGACATCTTGTAAAGAGGCGGAAGGGCTATATAGACATGTCCTGCCTCAACTAGGGGACGCATGTAACGGTAGAAAAAGGTTAAGAGCAAGGTCTGAATATGGGCACCATCTGTATCCGCATCGGTCATGATAATGATCTTATCATAGTTGGCATCTTCAATAGAGAAGTCTGCTCCGACACCCGCTCCGATAGTATAAATCATGGTATTGATTTCTTCATTTTTGAGAATATCCGCCATCTTAGCCTTGGCTGTATTGATAACCTTACCACGAAGAGGCAAAATAGCCTGAAACTTACGGTCACGACCTTGCTTGGCAGAACCACCAGCAGAGTCCCCCTCGACCAGATAGAGTTCATTCTTGGCAGGGTTTTTAGACTGAGCTGGTGTTAATTTACCAGACAATAAGCCCTTATCTTTTTTATTTTTCTTACCATTTCGACTCTCATCACGCGCCTTACGTGCTGCTTCACGAGCGTCACGAGCCTTGATAGCCTTACGGATAAGATTGGAAGCTAGTTCTCCATTTTCCATGAGGAAGAAAGTTAATTTTTCTGCAACAATGCTATCCACAATCGGGCGAGCTAGTGGACTTCCAAGTTTGTCCTTGGTCTGTCCTTCAAACTGGAGGTGTTCTTCAGGAACTAGGATAGAAAGAACGGCCGCTAGTCCCTCACGATAGTCTGATCCTTCAAGATTTTTATCTTTTTCCTTGAGAAGACCTGTCTTACGAGCGTAGTCATTCATGACCTTGGTAATGGCTGACTTGAGTCCTGTCTCATGCGTTCCACCATCCTTGGTGCGAACGTTATTGACAAAGGACAGAATGTTATCTGAAAATCCATCATTGTACTGGAGAGCTACTTCCACTTGGAAACCATTGTCTTCGCCTTCAAAGTATAGAACTGGCGTCAAGGTTTCCTTGTCTTCGTTGAGGTAAGAAACAAAGTCTTGTACCCCGTTCTCATAATGGAATTCAATCGTTTCATCTGTTCGTTTGTCAGTTAGCGACAAGGTAACATTTTTTAAGAGAAAGGCTGACTCATTGAGTCGTTCTGAAATGGTATTGTACTTGAAGTCAGTCGTAGAAAAGATACTGGCATCTGGCATGAAGGTAACCTTGGTACCTGTCTTGGACTTAGCTGCTGTCCCAATTTTCTTCAAGGTTGTGACGGGTTTCCCACCATTTTCAAAACGCTGTCTATATATTGCACCATCACGGGTAATTTCCACTTCTAACCAGCTAGATAAGGCATTCACGACTGAAGATCCCACTCCGTGAAGACCACCTGATGTCTTGTAGCCACCTTGACCGAATTTTCCTCCAGCGTGGAGAATGGTAAAGATAACTTCAACAGTTGGAATTCCCATGGCGTGCATCCCAGTTGGCATCCCACGCCCATGGTCTTGAACCGTTAAACTGCCGTCTTTATTAATCGTCACATCGATGCGATCACCAAAACCAGATAAGGCTTCATCGACTGCATTATCCACAATTTCCCAGACTAGGTGATGGAGACCAGCACCGTCAGTCGATCCAATATACATCCCCGGACGTTTACGAACCGCATCCAACCCTTCTAGCACCTGAATGGCGTCATCATTGTAGTTATTAATATTGATTTCCTTTTTTGACACAAGGAACCTCCTATTTGTTCATTTTTTCTATTTTACAGGTTTTCTAGCGATTTTGCAAAGCTTTTCCCTTTCAGCTGTCACAATTTCACAGGATATTCTCTGACTTTCTATACCGTTTCATGGTATAATAGTTCTATGATGACATTTGTATTATTAATTTTAGCTTATTTGCTAGGTTCGATTCCGTCTGGTCTTTGGATTGGACAAATCTTCTTTCAAACAAATCTGCGTGAACACGGCTCTGGAAACACCGGAACAACCAATACTTTCCGAATTTTAGGTAAGAAAGCGGGTATGGCAACCTTTGTGATTGACTTCTTTAAAGGAACCTTGGCCACTCTCCTTCCAATCCTTTTCCACCTTCAAGGTGTATCACCTCTCGTCTTTGGTCTTTTGGCCGTAATTGGACATACCTTTCCTATCTTTGCAGGATTTAAAGGTGGTAAGGCTGTCGCAACCAGTGCTGGAGTGATTTTCGGATTTGCGCCTGTTTTCTGTCTCTATCTAGCAATCGTATTCTTTGGAAGCCTCTATCTAGGTAGTATGATTTCACTGTCTAGCGTTGTTGCTTCTATTGCTGCTGTAATTGGAGTTCTGATTTTCCCACTATTTGGGTTTATCTTAAGTAGCTATGACCTTCTTTTTATCGTGATTATCCTAGCTCTTGCTAGCTTAATTATCATTCGTCACAAGGATAATATCACACGCATCAAAAACAAAACTGAAAACCTCGTTCCTTGGGGACTAAACTTGACACATCAAAATCCTAAAAAGTAAAACGCCAGTTTGAAACTGGCGTTTTTTTGTATGCTTATTTTGATTTGATGTAGTTGATACCATCTGCCTTAGGAGCAACTGCTTTTCCGAAGAAGGCTGCCAAGACAAGAATTGTCAAAACATAAGGCGCGATTTGAAGGTATACCGTAGGAACTCCTTGCAAGAAAGGAAGTTGAGATCCAATAACGGCCAAACTTTGAGAGAGTCCAAAGAAGAGACTTGAAAGCATAGCACCGATTGGATTCCATTTACCAAAGATCATCGCAGCAAGAGCGATAAATCCAGGACCGACAATAGTTGTCACTGAGAAGTTGACAGAAATTGATTGAGCATAAATCGCTCCCCCAATTCCACCAAGGAATCCTGAAATGATAACTCCAAGATATCGCATCTTGTAGACGTTAATTCCCAAGGTGTCCGCTGCTTGAGGGTGTTCACCAACCGAGCGAAGGCGAAGACCAAAGCGGGTCTTGAAGAGGATAAACCAAGCAAGGAATGAGAAGGCAATGGCTAAGTAGCCAAGTAGGCTTGTTGACTTGAAGAAGATATCACCAATCACTGGGATATTGGCCAAGACTGGGAAATCAAAACGTCCAAAAGTCTGGGTTAGATTATCCGTTTGTCCTTTGTTATAAAGAACCTTGACCAAAAAGACTGCTAAAGCGGGCGCCATCAAGTTCAATACCGTACCACTGACAACATGGTCCGCACGGAAGTGAACAGTCGCTGCTGCGTGAATGATGGAGAAGATTGCTCCAACAAGTCCCCCAACTAATAAGGAGATCCATGGAGTTACTGCTCCAAGTTGTTCTGCAAATTCAAGGTTAAAGACTACTCCAGAAAAAGCACCCATAACCATAATTCCTTCAAGGCCGACATTGACAACACCAGCACGTTCAGAGAAAACGCCTCCGATACTTGTAAATACAAGCGGTGCTGAATAAATCAACATGGATGATACCAAGAGGGTTAGCATTGTTGTAATAGACATACTTACTTACCTCCTTTTACTTGTTTTTTAGGTTTGACAAAGCGCTCGATTAGGTAGTGAACGCTGACAAAGAAGATAATTGATGCTGTTACGATACTAACAAGCTCTGATGGTACTTGCGCCGCATTCATACCAGGTGCTCCAACTTGGAGAACACCAAATAGAAAGGCTGCAAATAGAATTCCAATTGGTGAATTTGAAGCTAGTAGACTAACTGCCATACCATTAAATCCGATAGCCAATGAAGATCCTTGGACATATACGTTTTGGAAAGTTCCTAGACCTTCAACTGCTCCACCTAAACCTGCCAAAGCTCCTGAGATAATCATCGAAAGAATGATTGTACGTTTTGCAGAGATACCTGCGTATTCAGAAGCATTTGGGTTAAGACCAACTGCACGAATTTCAAAACCGAGAGTTGTTTTCTTGAGCAAGAACCAGATGACTCCCACAGCAATGATTGCAAAGAAAATCCCGATATTCATACGAGAGTTTCCAGTCAACTCAGACAACCATTGCGTCTGGTAAGTTGCATTTGCACTGACACGAATCGTTGAGTCTGTACTTTGCATGATATCTTTAGGGAAGGCATGAATAAAGGCATTTCCCACATACAGTACAATGTAGTTCATCATGATGGTCACGATAACTTCTGACGTACCCAGATAGGCTCTGAGGATACCTGGAATCGCACCAACAATTCCACCTGCAATCAAAGCGATAATCACTGTTAATGGAACCAAAATGAGACGTGGCATATCAGGATTTGACAAGGCAAACCAACCACTGAGGATCCAACCTGCAAGAGCTTGACCTGGCAAACCGACGTTAAAGAAACCTGCACGACTGGCAACAGCAAAACCAAGTCCAATCAAGACTAGAGGCCCCATGGCACGGAAAATTTCACCAACTCCACGAAGACTACCAAAGGCTGTGTAGAATAATTCCTCATAACCCCAAATAGCATCGTAGCCGAAAACCCACATGACAATAGCTCCAAGCAGGATTCCTAAGAATACAGAAATCAAGGGAACCGAAATTTGTTGTAATTTTTTAGACATCACTCTTCTCCTTTCCCAAGCTTCCGCCAGCCATCAAGACACCAAGTTCTTGTTTATTGGTTGTTTCTGGTGTCACAACACCTTGAATCTTCCCATCGTGGATAACAGCGATGCGGTCAGAGACATTCAAAATCTCATCCAATTCAAAGCTGACAACAAGGACAGCCTTGCCATTATCACGGGCTTCAATCAAGCGTTTGTGAATGTACTCAATGGCACCAACGTCCAAACCACGTGTTGGTTGGCTAACAATGAGGAGATCTGGGTCACGGGTAATCTCACGGGCGATAATGGCCTTTTGTTGATTTCCCCCTGAGAGAGCTGCTGCTGGAACAAACTCACTAGCAGCACGAACGTCAAATTCTTCCATCAATTTCTTAGCATGAGAAGTAATATTGGCATAGTTCAAGATACCATTTTTACTGAGCGGTTCTTTGTAATAGGTTTGAAGAGCAATGTTTTCCGAAATCATCATATCCAAAATCAAACCATCACGATGGCGGTCTTCTGGAACGTGGCCGACACTCATCTCAGTAATTTGTCGAGGATGCATACCGACAACTGACTTTCCTTTCAAATCAATGCTACCAGACTCAACTTTCCGAAGACCTGTGATAGCTTGAATCAGTTCTGACTGACCATTTCCGTCAATACCCGCAATACCAACAATTTCACCAGCACGAACATCCAAAGAAAGATTCTTAACAGCTGGTACGCCACGGTTTTCATTGACAACTAGGTCTTTGATAGACAAGACCACATCTTTCGGCTGGGCTGCTTGTTTGGCTGTCTTAAAGGATACGGAACGTCCAACCATCATTTCTGCCAAATCTGCATTGGT
Organism: Streptococcus mitis ATCC 6249; assembly: GCF_000146585.1. Taxonomy (GTDB): domain Bacteria; phylum Bacillota; class Bacilli; order Lactobacillales; family Streptococcaceae; genus Streptococcus; species Streptococcus mitis_AZ. Next base: position 1,285,175 of record NZ_GL397179.1, read on the forward strand.
TGCTCCTGCAATCTCAACAGTTTCAATAGATTTTCCTCGACGGATAACCGTAACACGATCAGAGACTGCACGGATTTCATCCAACTTGTGGGTAATCAAGATGATGGATTTACCTTCTTTAACAAGGTTTTTCATAATGGCCATCAACTCATCAATCTCCGAAGGAGTTAATACCGCTGTTGGCTCGTCAAAGATAAGGATATCAGCACCACGATAGAGTGTCTTTAAAATTTCTACACGTTGTTGGGCACCAACGGAAATATCCGCCACTTTGGCAGCAGGATCCACTGCTAGACCATAACGTTCAGAAAGAGCCTTGATTTCTTTAGTAGCACCAGCTATATCTAGCACACCATTCTTAGTGATTTCACTCCCTAAAATGATATTCTCAGCTACTGTAAAAGCTTCAACCAACATAAAATGTTGGTGAACCATCCCAATTCCAAGACCAGCGGCTTTAGATGGCGAGTCTAGTTTTACAACCTGACCATTCACCACAATTTCACCACTCGTTGGCTCAAGAAGTCCTGCCAGCATGTTCATCAGAGTGGATTTACCCGCTCCATTTTCTCCTAAAAGTGCATGGATTTCACCTTTTCGCAGTTGCAAGTTGATTTTGTCGTTTGCTACAAATTCACCAAACACCTTGGTAATATCCCGCATCTCAATGACATTTTCGTGTGCCATATGCTCTTCCTTTCAGAGGTTTATTTTATTTCAATAAAACCTGCTAATCTCATTAACAAGCTCTATTGAGACAAAAATTGCCTCAATTCTTAAAGAAGCGACCGATGGCCGCTTCCTAAGAAATGACTTCCTTCAATTATTTTTCAGGAACTTTGATGCTACCATCAAGGATTTTAGCTTTTGCATCTTCAACAGCTTTTTTACCTTCTTCAGAAAGGTTTGTCACTGCCAAATCAACACCTTTATCCTTCAATGAGTAAACGATAACTTGACCACCAGGGAATTCCCCTTTTTCAGCCTTGTTGGCAAGGTCTTTTACGGCTGTACCAACTTGTTTCAAAGATGAAGCAAGTACGAAGTTTGATTCTTTACCGTCTTTAGATGTGTATTTACCTTCTTCTGCTTGGTCACGGTCTACACCGATAACCCAAACTTTTTCATTTTCTGGACGACTTTCGTTGAGTGATTTCGCTTCAGAGAAGACACCTGCTCCAGTACCACCTGCTACTTGGTATACAACGTCAGCACCTGCAGCGTATTGTGCAGCAGCGATTGTTTTACCTTTAGCAGCGTCACCGAATGAACCAGCGTAGTCTACTTGTACTTTGATAGATGAGTCAACTGATGCAACACCTGCTTTGAAACCAGCTTCAAAACGTGAGATAACTTCAGATTCCATACCACCTACAAAACCGATTTGTTTTGTCTTAGTTGTTTTAGCGGCTGCAACACCTGCAAGGTAAGCTGCTTCGTTATCAGCAAAAGTAGCACTTACAACATTCTTTTGATCTTTAATGACATCGTCAATCAAAACATAGTTTAAGTCTGTATGTTCTTTTGCAGCATCTGCAACTGCATTTTTAAGTGCAAAACCAATACCGAAGATCAAGTTGTAGCTTCCAGCTGCTTGTTGCAAGTTGTTAGCGTAGTCAGCTTCACTTGTTGATTGGAAGTAAGTGTAACCTTTATCTTTAGAAAGGTTGTGCTCTTTACCCCAAGCTTGAAGACCTTCCCAAGCTGATTGGTTGAATGATTTATCATCAACACCACCAGTATCTGTAACGATAGCTGCTTTAGTCTTCACATCAGAAGAAGATGAAGCTGCGTTACGAGAAGAGCGATTACCACATGCAGCAAGTCCAAATGCTGCTACTGCAACTAGACCAAGGCCTAGCCATTGTTTCTTGTTCATTACTGAACCTCCTAAATAAGATACGCAACGATGTTGCAAGTATGGATTGTTTGGTCACAAGGACCCTTGCTACTCAGTGAGCAGCACAGACTAGTTCAAGTCTGTAAATGAGTATGGAAGTAACTCTCCGACCGTCATCTCGACCGTCGTTTTATCTTTGGCGACAAGCGTCACCTTTAGATCTTGTTCAAAAAACTCAACCATGACTTGGCGACAAGCACCACATGGTGAGATAGGTTTTTCAGTCTGACCGTAGACAATCAATTCTGAAAACTCCCGTTGTCCCTCAGAGACTGCTTTAAAGATAGCTGTACGCTCCCCACAGTTAGTCAAGGGATAACTAGCATTCTCGATATTGACACCCGTATAAATGCTACCGTCCTTGGCAACTAAGACAGCTCCGATTGGAAAGTGAGAATAGGGAACATAGGCATTCTTGCTGGTTTCAATTGCTAGTTCAATTAACTCAGTAGTCGCCATCAGCCAATTCTCCTTTTAAGATTGCTACACCAGCGGATGTTCCAATACGAGTAGCACCTGCCTCCACAAAGGCAAGAGCGTCTGCGTAAGAACGCGCTCCACCAGCAGCCTTAACACCCATATCAGGTCCCACTGTTTGACGCATTAACTTGACATCTGGCAGAGTTGCTCCTCCAGTTGAGAAACCAGTAGATGTTTTAACAAAGTCTGCTCCCGCTTTTTGAGAGAGTTGGCAGGCCACAACCTTTTCTTCGTCAGTCAATAAGCAAGCTTCAATAATAACTTTCACTAGCTTGTCGCCACTTGCTTCTACGACAGCGCGGATGTCCGATTCAACTAAATCCAGATTGCCTGATTTGAGGGCACCGACATTGATAACCATATCAATCTCATCTGCACCGTTTTGGACAGCTTCTTTTGTTTCAAAAGCTTTGACAGCAGAAGTTGTTGCTCCCAAAGGAAAACCAACTACTGTACAAACCTTTACATCTGAACCTTCAAGCCCCGCCTTTGAATAAGCAACCCAAGTCGGGTTAACACAGACACTGGCGAAATCATACTCACGCGCTTCAGATAGCAAACGATTAATTTGTTCTTGACTTGCATCTTGCTTTAAAAGCGTATGATCAATATATTTATTCAACTTCATATTCGGATTCTCCCTGGTTTTATGAGATAATTTCTATAATTTCTCGTAAACTTTGCACTCCATCATTTATTTTAACATATTTTTGAAATTCTGTAACTAGTTCAGAAGAAATTTTTCCATTTGTATAAACTTTTGCAACAATTTCTCCTTTTTGAACGGAGTCTCCAACTTTTTTCTCAAAAACGATTCCAGTTTCATAGTCTAAAGCATCAGTCTTGACTGCGCGACCAGCTCCTAATCTCATGGCATATAGGCCAAAATCCATAGCTGGAAGGGCTGAAATGACACCTGACTCTTGAGCCGGGATATCCACTACATGTGCAACATTTACTGGGCGGTAGAGATCTTCTAGATCACCACCTTGAGCCGCCACCATTTCTTCAAATTTGGCAAGGGCTTGCCCATTTTCAAGGTGTTGACGTACTTCTTCTACCGTCTTCTCAACATCTGCTAAACTAAGCATAATCTGAGCTAGTTCACAGATAAAGTGACTGATATCTTCTCGACCTTTTCCTTGAAGAATTTCGATTGCTTCTAGAATTTCGAGACGATTGCCAATAGCTCGACCCAAGGGTTGACTCATATCGGTAATAACTGCTACTGTCTTTCTTCCAACAGCCTTTCCAAGATCAACCATGGTTTGAGCCAATTCGCGTGCCTCCTCAACAGTCTTCATAAAGGCACCCTCACCGACAGTCACATCTAGCAAAATGGCATCTGCCCCAGCAGCGATTTTCTTACTCATGACAGAACTAGCAATCAAAGGAATCGTATCGACTGTCGCTGTCACATCACGAAGGGCATAGAGAAGTTTGTCTGCTTTAACCAGCTGGTCAGACTGACCAATGACAGATACACCAATATCTTGAACCTGTTTGATGAAATCCTCTTGACTACGTTCCACTTGGTAGCCCTTGATTGCTTCTAACTTATCCAAGGTTCCACCAGTGTGTCCTAGTCCCCGACCACTCATCTTGGCTACTGGCACACCAAAACTGGCTACCAAAGGAGCTAAAATTAAGGTCACCTTATCACCAACACCACCTGTCGAGTGTTTATCTACTTTGATGCCCTCTATGGCTGACAAATCAAACTCTTGCCCCGTCTTTACCATGTTCATCGTCAGATCAGAAATCTCACGTGTGGTCATCCCTTTGAAATAAACCGCCATAGCAAAGGCAGACATTTGATAGTCTGGGACTGTTCCAGCCACATAGCCTTCTACCAACCACTTGATTTCACTTGAAGACAGTTCTTGACCATCTCGTTTCTTTTGGATTAAATCAACTGCTCTCATTCTTTCACACTTCTAAGGATATAGTATCCCTTATCTTTCTTTACGATTTCACAATTGCCAAAAACGTCTTCCATCTTATTTCTAGCACTTGGAGCTCCTTGTTTTTTCTGAATGACAATGGTTAAATCTCCTCCGTCTTTCAAGAAATCTCTGCTCTTTTCGATAATCTCATGAACAACTTGCTTGCCCGCTCGAATCGGCGGATTGGAAATAACATGGTCAAACTTTCCTTCAACTTGTTCATAGATATTGGATTGGAAAATCGTTGCTTCTACTTTATTACGCTCAGCATTTTGTTGCGCTAAGTCTAGAGCGCGATTATTGATATCGACCATGGTTGCCTGAGCTCCATAAGCCTTGGCTAATGACAAGCCCAACGGCCCATAACCACAACCCACATCAAGGACCGTCTCTCCTTTATTAACCTCTAGACACTTGAGCAAGAGCTGACTCCCAAAGTCAACCATTTTCTTGCTAAAAACACCCGCATCCGTCAAAAAGGTCATATTTTCTCCCAACAACTCCACTCTCAACTCATGAATGTCGTGAGCAGCATCAGGATTTTCTGCATAATACATTTTACTCATAAAACTATTTTACCATAATTTAGCTTGAATTGTAAATCGTTTACAAAGTGACGATCAAATGAAAAAGACTGAAGAATCCTAGTCAAAAAACCTTTTCTTCAATCTCTTTCAATTATTAGAAATACATTACAATCTATCGGGAACTACAAATTATCATAGTCAGGAAAAAACAGTTCGTCTGCAATCGGGTACATTTATACTATTGCTTAACCTTAAAATACTTTATTATCAACAAGATTCCCAATATGATGTTTAGATAAAAACCCAACTGATAAGTTTGTGTCAAGATTTCCAAACTTGTCCAAAGTCGTATCAAATCTTCTAGTGACATACGGAATAGATATCCTTCTGTAGCAATCCACAAAATCAAAAATAGATAACTACCAGCAGCAAGCCATTTCGTCCACTGCTTTTTTACTAGCCAAGCAATCAAGAGTGAACAGATAAAGATAACTGTTACAAGTAAATGATCCATTAAGAAGGTAAAACCGTAATAGGTTTCCACAAAGCGTCTACCATTATCCGCATTCGCTCCCCTTATAAAAGGTAAGGCAAAACTTAAAATAAAACAGAGTTCCAATATATAACGTTTTAAGATTTTCATGACACACCTCCAATAAATTGTGAACCAAAAAGCCCACTTTCAATAACTGATAAGTCTTCAGAAACCATTCCCTATCTCATCATTAAATTATTCAACCTCCATCTACCTCTATTATACGATATTGACTTACTACCATCAAGAAACCGCTTTATTTTTTTAGCTTTTTATGGTATGATAAACAAAATATCTAGGGGAAAACAAATGACCAACGAATTTTTACATTTTGAAAAAATCAGTCGCCAGACTTGGCAATCATTGCATCGTAAAACAACTCCTCCCTTGACAGAGGAAGAGTTAGAATCCATCAAGAGTTTCAATGACCAAATCAGCCTACAAGATGTGACAGATATTTATTTACCATTGGCCCATCTCATCCAAATTTACAAACGTACCAAAGAGGATTTAGCCTTCTCAAAGGGAATTTTTCTCCAAAGAGAGAGTAAATCTCAGCCCTTCATCATCGGAGTTTCGGGAAGTGTTGCCGTTGGCAAATCAACAACTAGCCGACTTCTGCAAATCCTTCTCTCTCGTACAGTGACTGACGCCACTGTGGAGTTAGTGACGACTGATGGTTTTCTCTATCCCAATCAAACGTTAATTGACCAAGGTATCTTAAATCGCAAAGGTTTTCCAGAGAGTTATGACATGGAGGCCTTACTGAATTTCCTTGACCGCCTAAAAAATGGCCAGGATGTCGATATCCCCGTTTATTCTCATGAGGTTTATGATATTGTTCCTGGTGAGAAACAATGTGTTAAGGCTGCAGATTTTGTGATTGTTGAAGGAATCAATGTCTTTCAGAATCCTCAAAATGAACGTCTTTACATCACCGACTTCTTTGATTTTTCCATCTACGTAGATGCTGCTGTCGAAGACATTGAAAGCTGGTATTTAGACCGCTTTTTGAAACTTCTCAGCTTTGCCCAAAATGATCCAGACAGCTACTACCACCACTTTACGCAAATGCCAATAGGGGAAGTAGAGTCTTTTGCCCACCAAGTATGGAGTGATATCAACCTTACAAATCTACAAAACTATATTGAACCAACAAGGAATCGGGCTGAGGTTATTCTCCACAAGGCTAAAAATCATGAAATCGATGAAATTTACCTAAAAAAATAATTTCCCCTTGTCAAAACATAAGTTTTCAGATATAATAGTATAGTTAGTAAATATGGAGGTAAGAACATTGGCAAACATTAAATCAGCTATCAAACGCGCTGAATTGAACGTTAAACAAAACGAAAAAAACTCAGCTCAAAAATCAGCTATGCGTACTGCTATCAAAGCTTTCGAAGCAAACCCTTCTGAAGAACTTTTCCGTGCTGCTAGCTCAGCTATCGACAAAGCAGAAACTAAAGGTTTGATTCATAAAAACAAAGCAAGCCGCGATAAAGCTCGTCTTTCAGCTAAACTTGCTAAATAAGAAACAGTCCACCGAGGCTGTTTTTTTGTCCTCCATTACGAAAAGGTAGAAAATGAAAATCGCAATCATCGGCTATTCTGGAGCCGGCAAGTCAACTCTAGCTGAAAAGTTGTCAAACTACTACTCTATCCCCAAACTGCATATAGACACCCTCCAATTTCAACCAGGCTGGCAAGACAGTGATCGTGATTGGATGAAAACCGAGATGAAAAACTTCCTCACCAATCACTCAGACTGGGTCATCGATGGCAACTACTCTTGGTGTTATTACGAGGAAAGAATGTTAAAAGCTGACCAAATCATCTTCCTCAATTTTTCACCTTGGATTTGCTTACTGAGGGCCTTTAAGCGTTATCTCAAATACAGAGGTCAAGTTCGAGAAAGCATGGCGGCTGGCTGTAAAGAGCAATTTAACTGGGAATTTATCAGATGGATTCTCTGGGATGGGCGAAGCAAATCCGCTAAGGAACGCTACAAGGGGATTCAAGAAACCTATCCAGAGAAAGTAATTGTCCTCAGGTCTCAAAAGGAGATAGACCACTTCTTAGATAATCTCTCACATAACAAGAAAAACCAACGTGTCTAACGTTGGTTTTTTGCTTTTACCCAATCACACTTCCGTTTGGTACAGCTGAATCAACTGTGAGAAGGGTTAATTGTCCTTCATGTTCAGCTGAGAGAATCATCCCTTGGCTGACATATTTTTTCATCATCTTGCGTGGTTTGAGGTTGGCAACGATTTGGACTTTCTTGCCGACCAATTCTTGTTCATTTGGATAGTATTTTGCAATTCCTGAGAGGATTTGACGGTCTTCACCATCACCAGCATCTAGGCGGAATTGAAGCAACTTGTCAGAACCTTCTACTTTCGAAACTTCTTTGACTTCAGCGACACGGATTTCAACCTTATCTAAGTCTTCAAACTTGATTTCTTCCTTGTTTAGCTTGAGTTCGACTTCATCTGGATTCCATTCTTTTTCAACGGCTGGTTTGTTACCTTCCATTTGTTCTTTGATATAGGCGATTTCTTCTTCCATATCCAGACGTGGGAAGATTGGTGTTCCTTTGGCTACAACATTCACACCTGATGGCAAGTCAGCTAGGTTCAAGTTCTCAAGGCTAGAAACTTCTGCCAAACCAAGCTGACTCAAGACTGCACGACTGGTTTCCATCATAAACGGCTCAATCATGTGAGCTACGACACGAAGGCTGGCTGCCAAGTGGCTCATGACACTTGCCAATTGATCACGAAGAGCTTCATCCTTGGCCAAGACCCATGGGGCTGTCTCGTCGATGTATTTATTGGTACGAGAGATAAGAGTCCAAACTGCTTCAAGAGCGCGTGGGTAGTCAACTGCTTCCATGTGAGTATGGTAGTCAGCGATCGATAGTTCTGCAACGGTAGCAAGTTCATTGTCAAAGTCTGTTACACCTTCTACATAGGCAGGGATTTGACCATCAAAGTACTTGTTAATCATTGAAACCGTACGGTTGAGGAGGTTCCCAAGGTCGTTTGCCAATTCATAGTTGATACGCCCTACATAGTCCTCTGGAGTGAAGGTTCCGTCTGAACCAACTGGAAGGCTACGCATGAGGTAATAACGAAGTGGATCGAGGCCATAGCGTTCTACCAACATTTCAGGATAAACGACATTCCCTTTAGACTTAGACATCTTGCCGTCTTTCATGACAAACCAACCATGGGCAATCAAGCGGTCAGGTAATTTAACATCCAACATCATAAGAAGGATTGGCCAATAGATGGAGTGGAAACGAAGGATGTCTTTCCCAACCATGTGGAAAACTGTTCCGTTCCAGAACTTGTCAAAGTTACCGTGTTCATCTTGACCATAACCAAGAGCTGTCGCATAGTTAAGAAGGGCATCGATCCAAACGTAGACAACGTGTTTCGGATTTGATGGGACTGGAACACCCCAGGTAAAGGTTGTACGAGATACTGCTAAGTCTTCCAAGCCTGGCTCGATGAAGTTACGAAGCATTTCATTGAGACGACCATCAGGAGTGATGAAGTCAGGATGTGATTTGAAAAATTCGACCAAACGGTCTTGGTATTTGCTGAGGCGAAGGAAATAAGACTCTTCTGAAACCCACTCCACTTCGTGACCTGATGGTGCGATACCGCCAGTTACATTTCCAGCTTCGTCACGGAAAACTTCCGCAAGCTGGCTTTCTGTAAAGAATTCCTCATCTGAAACTGAGTACCAGCCAGAGTATTCACCTAGGTAGATGTCATCTTGAGCTAGCAAGCGTTCAAAAACCTGTGCTACTACTTTTTCATGGTAGTCATCAGTTGTACGGATAAATTTATCATATGAGATATCGAGTAATTGCCAGAGTTCTTTAACACCAACTGCCATGCCATCAACATAAGCTTGAGGTGTGATGCCAGCTTCTTCAGCTTTTTGTTGAATCTTTTGGCCATGCTCATCAAGACCAGTCAGATAAAAGACATCGTAGCCCATCAGGCGTTTGTAACGAGCTAGGACATCACAGGCGATAGTTGTGTAAGCAGAACCGATATGAAGTTTACCAGATGGATAGTAAATCGGTGTTGTAATATAAAAATTCTTTTCAGACATAATATTTCCTTTCCAGGCTAATGAAACCTGTTTTTCTAACACTTCATTATATCATATTTTTAGTGATTTTCGATAGAGAAATCCATACAAAAACAAGACAGACAAATGTCTATCTCGTTTTTTATCTTTTAAATTATTCATAGCGAAGTGCTTCAATAGGATCCAGCTTAGAGGCTTTGTTGGCTGGTAGAACACCGAATATCATACCGATACCTGCTGAGACCGCTAAACTAAAGAGAGCAATTGGGATGGATACTCCAACTTCGATTCCTGCGATCAAATTTTGAAGAAGAACCCCTGCAAGCATGGTCATTCCTGCAGCAAGTACAAGACCAATGAAACCGCCTAATAAGGTTAAAATCATGGACTCAATCAAAAACTGTACTAAGATATTAGCCCGTGTGGCTCCGAGAGCCTTCCGCAGACCAATCTCACGCGTACGTTCTGTCACCGAAACCAACATGATATTCATAACACCAGTTCCTCCGACAAAGAGAGAGATTCCTGCGATGGCACTGATAATGGTGGTCATAAAACCAAAGAGTTGTTGTACTTCTTGGAAGGCGGCAGTTGCATCCGCAACTTGGTACTCCCCTTGTTGAAGACCTGCAATCTCAGTCAGTTTTCGAGCCAACTCTGGACCCAAGGTTTGTGTTAAGCTAGTGTCATTAACACGAAAAACAATATCCGAGATTTCATCGGTATTAAAATTGGCAGCCAGTGAGATATTGGTCGTAATTGGAAGACCACCAATCCCAAAGGCTTTAGCAGTTTTAGCTTCATTGCTAGTATAAACGCCAATCACACGGTAACTAAATTCATTAACAGAGATAATTTGGTTAATAGCAGCTTCTGGACTATCAAACAAACTCTTGGCTAGTTCTTCGTCCAATAAAATCACACTGGCAAATTCCTTGTAGTCTTGCTGTCTTAGACTTCTACCAGCAACGATCTCATTTTCAACTGCGTTCATGTAGGTGCTATTTCCACCAGTCAGAGTCGCCCGTTCAACCTTCTTATCCTTATAAGACAGGGTGACGTTAGTTGAGTTAGTGACATAGTAACTGTCTACTCCTTTGAGTTTGGCAGCCTCCTTGACCCAAGATTCCAGTGGTTTTGGTGGTTCAACATGAACATCCTCTTCTTTCCCACTGACCGTCAAAGCTGACTGGCGCTGAGTAAAGGAGCCGTCCTTGCTTTTGATAGGAGAGAAAAAGACATGGATATCCTTCTGTGATTTGGTCATGTTTTTATTGACCTGACGAGACATGGAGTCTCCCAGAGCCATGATGACGACGACAGACGAAACTCCGATGATAATCCCAATCATGGTGAGGAAGGAACGCATCTTGTGAGCCATGATGGATGAAAAGGCAAATTTCAGATTCTGCATCTTAATTTTCCTCCTTTTCTACTGGTGCACTGTCTGATGAGATAACCCCATCACGAATGACTATCTGGCGTTTGGCATAGGCAGCTATCTCAGACTCATGCGTGACCATGATAATGGTCTTCCCTTCCTTGTTTAACTCCACCAACAGTTGCATGATTTGATTTCCTGTCTTGGTATCCAAAGCTCCTGTGGGTTCGTCTGCTAGGATGATAGAGGGATTATTTACCAAGGCACGCGCAATCGCTACACGTTGCTTTTGACCACCTGATAACTCGGAAGGCAAATGATGACTACGCTCCGTTAGCTCAACCTTTTCCAGAAATTCCTCAGCCAATTTCCGTCGTTTTGAAGCCGAAACACCAGCGTAAATCAAGGGCAATTCGACATTTTGAAGAGCATTGAGTTTGGACAAGAGAAAGAACTGCTGAAAGACAAAGCCGATTTGCTGGTTGCGGACCTTGGCCAGTTGTTTCTCTCCAAGACCTGCAACTTCTTGACCTTCAAGATAGTACTCTCCACTGGTTGGTGTATCCAGCATTCCAATGGTATTCATCAAAGTGGACTTACCAGAACCGGACGGTCCCATAATGGCGACAAACTCACCTTCTTGAACTTCTAAGTTAATATTTTTTAGGACCTGCAGTTCTTGGTCACCATTTCGATAACTCCTGCAGATATTTTTTAGACTAATTAGTTTCTTCATCAGCCTTCACCTCTTTTCCTTCTTCCAAGGAAGATGTTGGATTACTGATGACCTTGGCTCCGTTTGTCAAACCTGAAGTAATTTCTTGGTTGTCTGCGTCCGCATTCCCCAAAGTAACTTCTACCTTCTTCGCTTTTTTCTGGTCGTCTACTAGCCAGACATAGTTTTTGTTATTCTCGGTAATGACACTTGTCAAAGGAACAAGGATGGCTTTACTCTTGTTTTTGACTTCCACACTGACTGAGAAGCCTTGTTTCAACTCACCGATATCGCTAGTCACATCAACAGTATAAGGGTACTTAGATCCAGTATTCCCTCCAAGGGCAGCATTTGCTGCTTCTCCGTTGTTTTTAGGATAATCAGAAATATAGCTGATTTTACCCGTCCAGCTCTTATCTTGATAAACCTTCGAAGTAAAGGTAACTTCTTGCCCAACAGAAAGGTTAGCAAGGTTGTATTCAGACAACTCCCCTTTGACCTGCAAGTTTTCATTACTTACAACATGTACCACCACTTGGCTGTTACCCGTTGGTGATTTGGAAACATTACGATTGACTTCAACTACAGTCCCTTCTAGTGTACTGAGGACAGTTGTAGCATCTAGCTGAGCTTGAGCCTTGTTGAGCTGAGCCACAGCATCTGCACGGTTATCTTTGGCATCACTGATTTGAGAATCAATAGAGGATACGGAAGAAGTTGCTGCTTGCGCCTGTTCTGTGAGTCCAGCTTCAGTTGGAACTTGTGGTGAAACTGGTGCAGAGTTTGCATTTTCACGAGCCTTGTTCAACTCATTGATATGACGGTCGGCCTTTGCAACTGCTCGACTGGCTGCATCATAGGCAGCTTGGGCATCGGCACTGCTGTATTTGACCAAAGCTTGCCCTTCTTCGACCTTGTCTCCAACCGAAACGAGAATTTCATCTAAATCTCCCTTACTAGCATCAAAATAAACGTATTGTTCATTTTTTGCTGTGACGGTACCTGACAAGAGAACCGAGGAAGCAACAGAACCTTCCTTGGCAACAACGATATGAGAGGTCTCATCCTGGACAGCCGACTGGGATGGTTGTCTAAAAATCATAATTGCCACAGCACCGATAACAATAGCACTTGCAACACCAATAGCGGTGAATAATTGCCATTTTTTTACCTTTTTTGTTCTTTTCATAGTTAATCTCCTTTTTCACTTTAAGCTTACAAAAACCATTATATCAAAAATACTAGACCCAAACAATGATCGTTCAGAGAGAAACAATGACAGTTCAGGAGAAATATTTCGTTCTGTATTTGTTTTTAGATTATTGTATTAGATATATAATACACTATCTTTGTAAAATTGGCAAGTGTTTTTCTAATTTTTTTAAACGTAGCAGATTTTTGCATTCAAAAAGCAAAAACGATAGAATATGACTATCAAAGCTATAAGGAGTTTTCTATGAGAGAATATGATATCATCGCCATCGGTGGAGGGAGTGGTGGCATCGCCACTATGAACCGAGCTGGTGAGCACGGCGCCAAAGCAGCTGTTATCGAAGAGAAAAAATTAGGTGGAACTTGTGTCAACGTTGGCTGTGTTCCTAAGAAAATCATGTGGTATGGAGCGCAAATTGCTGAAAGCTTCCACCACTACGGTCCTGACTATGGGTTTACGAGTTCAAATGTTCAATTTGATTTCGCAAAACTTCGTCAAAATCGTGAAGCCTACATCGATCGTGCCCGCTCATCTTATGATGGAAGTTTCAAACGCAACGGAGTTGATTTGATTGAGGGGCGTGCTCATTTTGTTGATTCCCACACTGTCAGTGTTAATGGTGAATTGATTCGTGCCAAACATATCGTGATTGCGACTGGAGCTCGTCCAAGCATCCCAACTATCCCTGGAGCTGAACTTGGTGGTAGCTCAGACGATGTCTTTGCTTGGGAACAACTTCCTGAATCCGTTGCGATTCTTGGAGCTGGCTATATCGCCGTTGAATTAGCAGGTGTTCTCCACACGCTAGGAGTACAAACTGATTTGTTTGTCCGTCGTGATCGTCCCTTGCGTGGTTTTGACAGTTACATCGTTGAAGGACTTGTCAATGAAATGGAAAAAACAGGTCTACCTTTGCACACCCATAAAGTACCCGTCAAGCTCGAAGAAACGGAGCAAGGTATTGCCATTCATTTCGAAGATGGTTCTAGTCACACTGCCAGCCAAGTTATCTGGGCTACCGGTCGCCGTCCAAATGTAGACGGTCTTGAGTTAGAAAAGGCTGGCGTTACACTCAACCAACGTGGATTTATCCAAGTAGATGAATACCAAAATACAGTTGTAGATGGTATCTATGCCCTTGGAGACGTTACTGGTGAAAAGGAACTAACTCCAGTAGCCATCAAGGCTGGACGTACCCTATCTGAACGTCTCTTTAATGGGAAAACAAGTGCTAAGATGGACTACACAACTATCCCTACTGTTGTCTTCTCCCACCCAGCAATCGGAACCGTGGGATTGACTGAAGATCAAGCTATCAAAGAATACGGCCAAGATAACATTAAAGTCTACAAGTCAAGCTTTGCTTCTATGTACTCAGCCGTTACAAACCATCGTCAAGAATCACGCTTCAAACTCATCACAGCTGGTGATGATGAAAAAGTTGTTGGCCTTCACGGACTAGGATACGGAGTGGATGAGATGATTCAAGGATTTGCAGTCGCTATCAAGATGGGAGCGACCAAGGCAGACTTTGACGCTACAGTAGCTATCCACCCAACTGCTTCTGAAGAATTTGTGACCATGCGCTAATTATCGAAAGAGACCTGAAAAGGTCTCTTTTTACTTGCAAAATCCGCTGTTACAAAATTGTTACCTTATTATAAAAAACGGGTTGACTTTTTCTTCTAAATTAGTATAATAGTTACTATAATTTTGAAAAGAGGTTAACAGTTTTGAAAAAAGCTCATATCTATGCTATCCCTGCTATCGGCGCTGCTCTCATCGCCGTTTTGGCACAAATCAGTCTCCCTATCGGTCCTGTCCCCTTCACTCTACAAAACTTTGCGATCGGTCTGATTGCTACTGTTTTTAGACCCAGAGAAGCTGTTCTATCTGTAGCTCTCTATCTCTTGCTGGGTGCCATTGGTTTACCTGTTTTTGCAGGGGGAGGAGCTGGATTTCACGTTTTAGTTGGTCCAAGTGCAGGCTATCTTTGGTTCGACCTTGTCTATGCGGGACTTACATCTTATCTCATCCATCAAAATAGTGGCTACATTCGCATTTTCCTAGCCAACCTCTTGGGTGACTCCCTCGTCTTTGTCGGAGGTATTCTCAGCCTCCACTTCCTTGCTGGGATGTCATTTGATAATGCACTAGCAGTTGGTGTCCTTCCCTTTATCCTTCCTGATCTTGGTAAAATCATTGCCATTAGTTTCATTGGTCGCCCCCTCCTAGAACGATTGAAAAGCCTTAATTATTTTTCAAGATAAAAAATAGTCCAGAACAACTGTTCTGGACTATTTCCTTTCCAATTACTTCCTAAGAACTAACTGAAAATTAACTCTCTTTTAGAGATTATTTATTTTTACGGCTTACAAAGTACAATCCACCAGTCACTGCCATCAAAGCAAGTCCTGCAACTACTGCTGCATTAGATGCTTTTTCACCAGTGTTAGGAAGTTGAGGTTTTGGACCTGGTTTTCCTGGTTCATTTGGTTTACCTGGTGTTGGCTTTTCTGGAGTGTGTGTATTTGTAACGTTCATACCATCTTCTTTTGCTGTGTACCCTTTCACAGTGCCAACTTCTTTGACAGTGTAATTGATTTCTTGACCATTTGCGTAACGATCAAGCTTAGTAAACTCGAAGGCCCACTCGTTGTCTGAAAGAGCTGTTGCTTTTGTAACAGTTACAGTCTTACCAGTCTCTTTACCGTTGGCAAGAAGTGCTACAGTAATTGAGTCTGGACGAATACCGTCTTTGTTATTAGCATCATCCCAGATCTTCTTACCTTTTACAGCAGTTTTCAATGGTGTATGTTTGTTGGTAATGGTGTACTTACCGTCTTTGTGGTCAGTAACTACTGATTTATATTCTGCAACAAC
>NZ_GL397179.1:1301876-1401824 GCF_000146585.1 Streptococcus mitis ATCC 6249
AGCTTCAAGGTCTTTACCTTCAAGAACTTTCTTAGCTCCAAGAGTTACACTTGTAGCTCCTGCTGGAGTGTAAGTGTTCTCAAATGCTTTTTCATCGTCGTAAGCAACAGTTGCTTCAAGGACACCTTTACCATTGTCCACTACAGTAACTGTAGCAGTGATTGTTTTCGTGTCATACTTGATGCCTGTAGCAGTACCAGCTTTTTCAGCAATCTTGTAAGTGAAAGTTCCAACTTTATCGAATGACAAAGCTGAGAACTTAACGTTTCCATCTTTGTCATTCTTGACTGTTTCTTTCACGTTACCATATTGGTCTGTCAAAGTAAATTCAAACTCATCAGCTTTCAACTCACGACCAGTAAGTGTTTTCTTAACTGCAAGCGTAGCTGGAGTTTTTGAAGCTCCATAGCTGTTATTGAATTCTTTGTCAGCTGGATAAGTTACGTTGGCAGTAAGATTTCCTTCACCATCGTCTGTAACTTCTACTGTGACTTTAACTTCGAGACTATCGTATGTTACACCGTCAATAGTTTGTCCAGCGTTAGTTTCAACGATAGTGTACTTGTAAGTACCTGCTGCAGTGTATTCGATTGGAGAGAATTTAACCTTACCGTCGGCAGTGTTCTTCACTTTTTGAACTTCTGAACCATCTGCGTCGTTCTTCAATACAAACTCAAACTCATCAGCTTTCAAGGTACGACCGGTAAGAACTTTTGTTACTTCAAGAGTAGCTGGAGTTCTCTCAGCAGCGTATGTATTTTCAAAAGTCTTATCATCGTTTTCGTAAGCGACAGCTGCAGACAATTTGCCCTCAGCATCTGCTGTTACAGTAACTGTAACGCCAACAGGGTTGGCATCGTAAGTAACACCTTTTTCAGTTGTGTTCGCTTTTTTCTCAACGATGTGGTAGTTGTATGTACCAGCTTTGTCAAATGTCAATTCAGCAAAGTTGATATTTCCTTCCGCATCATTTGTTACTGTTTCAACAACTTTGTTTGTCTTATCATTGAACAAATCGAATTCAAACTCTCCAGCTTTCATAGCTCGACCAGTCAATTTTTTAATTGCTTGAATCTGAGCTTTTGTGCTGTTGCGTTTGTTTGAGATTGTTTTGATAACACCTTCTTGACCAACAGTTACTTTGATTGGAGTAGAATCCAATTGGTAACCTTTAGGAGCTTCAATCTCAGTAATGGTGAATTCACCCTTCTTAACATCCTCATCAGTATAGATTGCAGACTGGGCAACACCACTAGCGTCTGTTGTTACTGTTTCTTCTTGCGCTGTAGTTGCACCTTCTGGAGGAGTAATTTTAAATTTAGCTCCTGCAAGACGGTCAAGTGATTTTTCATCTACTTTATACAACGTGATACGGTAACCAGTTTTCAGCTGGATAGTACCACCTGATGTAACTGTTGAATTACCGATAACTTTTGTAACAGTTTCAGTACGATCGTCGCTCACTGGAAGAACTTGGTCATCAGCTGTAATTTCAGCATTATTTTGAACTTTTGTTCCATCAGCTGGCGCTGTTGTGTTATATAAGATACGGAATGCTGCTGCTTTACCATTTGTAGCACGGATTGCTTTAGCATTGTTAAAGGTAATAGTAAACTCAGTGTAAGAATCATTCCACTTGATTTCATAGTCTTTTCCTGCTTCAAGAGTTACGTCATCAACTAAAGCATAGACTTTGTTGTAGTAACCAGCAGTAACCACGATTGATTCAGGGATGATTTGCATTGGTGAGTAGTCCTTGTCAACCCAGTCGCGAACTACAATCTTGTTGTACTCAGCTTGTTTAGGGTTTACACGAAGATTCCACTTGTGGATGTAATCTCCTGATTTTTCAAGGAGGGCTGATTCCCATTTTTCTTTATTGATAGTACCATTAACTTTACTAATGTTTGTTTTACCAATACCTTCAGAATAGTCTGGTTCTCCACCTTTTTTGAACTTCATCTTGAAGTTGACATCGTCTTTTGTTTCAGTCTTATCAAGTTGAATTGATTCTTCTTCTGTTTCTTTCTTAGAGCTGAAAGCTACGTAGAAGGTACCTGAAACACCACGAACTTCTGTACCACCTTTTTTCTTAAGGTACTCAGCAAGGTTTTTCAAACTAATGGTAGCTTTACCACCTTGGTTGTCACCATTAGAAACAACTGTTGCATCACCTACAGCAGTATCAGTCTCTTTATCTTTGAGTTCAAAGGTTTCAGCACGAACAGACAATGGAGCTGGAATAGTGAATGTAAAGGTATCACCATCATTCAACTTACCATCGTAAGCGCTTAAATCAAAATCAGTAGCAAACTTATAGTTTTCGTAAGATTGATTTTGAGGTGCTAGATTGTAAACTCCTTTTGCATCTGGAGTTACAAATTTACCGTTATCAGTCTCCCAAATACCAACTTTGGTGATGACATTTTTAAGTTCTTGCGCTTGAACAGTATTTGTCAAAGCTGCAGAACCAAATAGAACTAAGAGTGGCGTTAAAATATAGAGCCACAATTTTTTTAATCTCATGACTTTCCTTTCTATATGACTGAAATTAATTGAAATTGATTGAACAACGTGTCATCTCTCTCCAATAGGCAACACCCCTTTCAATCGCATAATTTGCTACATGATAAAATACCTGTAACATTTGCTTGGGGAAATGGCCACGTGGTTTGTATTATTCAAAAACAATTACTAAATTCAATCTTTAGCAGGAGCATCACTACTCTTAGGTCAGAGAGGAAATATAGCAAAATATATCCTAACCTATTATACTATATATAATTAAGTATTTTTATGAAAATCCTTTAATTTATCAGGTTATTTATTTGCACAGTGTCAATTTTGCGATATATTATTTCTATACCTCAAATAATAAGTCACTCTCGCGAGAATTGTCTAAAAATACAGATATGACAAGATTTTTCAGAAAACAACTTTTCACAGAATAGTCTATTTTTTATAATAAATTTGTGGTATAATAGCCTTATCAAGAAGTACTAAAAATTTTAAATTATTTAATATTGGATAAATTGAATTCTTTTTTTTATTGTATGACACAAAGATTCATATTCCTACCATTCATATTAATATTTAACAGAAAGGTAATTCTATGGCAAAGAATACTCGTGAGCTAATCATTAGAGCTCTCATCACACTAGCTAAGAAGAACCCTCAGCGCTCTTCTTTTACCATGACTGAAATCGCAGCTGAGGCTGGTATTTCCCGCCAAGCAATTTATCAAAAACACTTTAATAACTTTGAAGATATTATTGAATACATTCACGAAGAGACCAATCAGCATATTTTTAACGTCTTTAATAAGTACAGCCCTAACAATGATGGAGATCCTATTTCTTTTTTAGCAGACTATATACTTCCGCTCATATACGAAAAAAAAGAAATTATTAACACCTTGTATACCACACAAGTCGACCCATGTTGGAAGGAGTTTCTGCGTGAGATATACTCAGGATGGGTACTAAAAAATGTTAATTACCAACTGAAATATAATTTTAGTAAAGAAGACATCGCCTATATCATTACAACCATGGCAATCTCTTTCATCGAAGTCTGGATTCGCAAAGAAAATCCAATACCGCCTAAGGAATTCAGGGAAACTTTCATCCAGTTATCTAAAACTTCTCTGTGTGATTATATCGTGTCATAAAAAAAGGATCTTGAGATGAACTCAAGATCTTTTATTGTCCCCCTTTAAAGGCATCAACCATTACCTGAAATTCTTCATTGGAAAGAGTGATTCCTTTTCCCATTTTGGTATGGTCGGGGCTCCAAGTTCGAATATCAAACTTTGCTGGAGCACCATTAAAGCTAACGCGATTTAGTTCTTTTGTCCAGCCTTTGTCATTTTCGGACAAGGTCAGTAAGTGTTCTTCGATTTCAAATGTAAATTCTGCCATTTTAACTCCTTTATGTGATATGCTTTCACTAGTCTATTCGTAAAAATCTTGTGGTTTTTAGGAAATTTTTATATAATATGGATAGATAAGAAGGGAGGATCTTATGAGACAAACATTTAAACTTGTACTAGATAAACTACAGGGTTTTCTCAATGGAAATGCCGAACCTCATCAAACCGAAGACAACTCCCTAACAGCTACAATCAAGCAGGCTATCCAGAAAAAATCTGCTGTTCATGTCATACTAGCTGAGACAAGTTTTACGGGTGACATTGTCAAATATGATGTCAGTCGTCAGCAGATTATTGTCAAAAATTTCACTAGAAATGTGACACGTATCATTCGGATTGGTGACATCAAGAGAATCCGTTTTGTTCCTTCTACGGTAGAAAAAGCACAGAAAAGTCTATTTAAGAAAGAGTGAGATGTTCATTGCATCCCACTCTTTTTCTTAACGAATTTGTTCAAAATGAAGGTGAACTGCGATATGATCACCATAACCACTTCTCTCCAAATCACGTTGCAAGCGATAAGAGATATAGTGCTCCGCAATAGTAATGTAGCCTGCTCCTAACAGACGATTTTCAACCATTGATTGGATCATACTAATAGTCGCACGTTCTACTTTTGCTTCGTCCAAGTCCAAGACTACTTTTTTAGTAACTTGAGCTAGGTTTTGACGTAGATCATCTGTCAAAACATAAACTGTCTGAGCTGCTTTGAGGACAGCTTGGTAAATTTTATCTGGATCAAAGTCGGCAACTTCTCCGTTACGTTTGATTACTTGCATAAGGTTCTCCTTTATTCTTTGTTTTCTTTGATTTCTGCCAGCATTTTTTCTTCTTCTGCTGTTAGTTGATAGTTTTCTAGCAAATCAGGTCTGCGCTGGTAGGTTTTCTTTAGACTTTCATAAAGCCGCCACTGGCGAATCTTTTCATGGTGCCCACTCATGAGCACATCTGGAACCACCATGCCACGATAGTCATAAGGACGTGTGTACTGAGGGTATTCGAGAAGTCCTGAAGAAAAACTATCATCTTGGTGGCTAGACTCCTTACCAATCACTTCTGGTATCAAGCGCACGGTCGCATCAATCATGGTCATGGCCGCCAATTCTCCTCCAGTCAAAACATAGTCTCCTAGGGAAATTTCATCGGTTACCAAGGTCTTGATACGCTCGTCATACCCTTCATAGTGACCACAGATAAAGATCAGTTCCTCTTCCTGAGCCAAATCCTCAGCGTAAGCTTGATCGAACTGTTTCCCAGCAGGATCAAGAAGAATGACACGGGGATTTTTCTTTTCAATGGCGTCAAAGGCGTCGAAAATAGGTTGAGCACGGAGCAACATTCCTTGACCGCCTCCGTAGGGCTCATCGTCAACATGACGGGCTTTTTCAGCGTATTCTCTGAAATTATGGTACTGGATATCCAAGAGCCCTTTTTCTCGAGCCTTTCCAACTATCGAGTGCTCCAGCGGAGAAAACATCTCTGGAAAGAGGGTTAAAATATCAATCTTCATCGTCTAACCCTTCTAAGATTTCCACTTCGACCCGTTTGTTTGGAATATCAACATGGAGAACTACTGGCGGGATATAAGGTAAGAGTAGGTCTCGTTTTCCTTTTCGTTTGACTACCCAGACATCATTGGCACCTGGTTGTAGGATTTCCTTGATAGTTCCTATCAAGTTGTCTCCCTCGTAAACTTCCAAACCAATAATCTCGTGATAGTAGAATTCACCATCATCTAAATCGTTCAAATCTTCCTCAGCAACCTTGAGACTGTACCCCTTGTATTTTTCAATCGCATTGATATGGTACATGTCTTTGAATTTGATAATGTCAAAATTCTTATACTTACGGTGGCTAGCGATGGTCACTGTTTGAACAAACTGGTCTTTTTCATCAAATAAAGCCAGCTCTGCCCCTTTTTTAAAGCGTTCTTCAGCAAAATCCGTCACAGACAAGACTCGCATCTCACCCTGCAGACCCTGCGTATTGACGATTTTCCCAACATTAAAGTAGTTCATCTTGTCTCCTGTATCTATTTCTATCCTTTATTTTATCACGTTCCAGGGATTTTCACAAGTTGGATAGGTCCTATCTTACAAGTCTACTACCTCTTCAAAAAAATCACCTATAAGCTGATTAAACTCTTGAGGATGATCATTCATCGGTTGGTGTTTGCTATCTGAAATCGTTACTTGACGTGCATTGGGATTTAAGGCAATGATACCATCGTAGATCATTTTTAGGTGTTTGGGAAAATCGTTTTCACCTCTTACTAATAGCATGGGAGGATTTCCTTGATATCCTTCTATCTCATGGACTGCCAAGAAACCTGTGATTCCAAGGTTCAAGAAAACATCTCGCCCAGTTTCTATGATGGCCGTCTTGACCAATTCTCTTGTGATAGGGTTATCAGTACACATTTTTGAGTTTTTATCAGCAATCACCTTCCAAGGAATCGTTTTGTACATAAGAGAACTATATTTGATTCGACCTCTTTCTTTATCTGATAGGTAACGATGCTGTCCCCAACTATCTACCATGACCAAGGCTAGGACTCTTTCTGGATGGCGATAGGTGTACTCTTGAAGTGGATTTCCTCCCCAAGAATGACCAACCAATATCACCTTATCCAACTGGAAATAGGACAAAATAGCATCTACATCTTGAACAGCGCCTTCCAGGTCGGGTAGGCCAACTTTCATAGGTGATTCACCCTGCCCTCGAACATTGACAAAGTAAAGGTCAAATCCATCAAAAACATCATACTGATGGGCCCACATCTGACTACGGCCACAAGCTCCATGATAAAAAATAATGTGTCCTTTACTTGAGCTTCCAGGACGATGATAAACAACCAAATCACAATCTACGACTGCTATAAGGTGACGTTTCAACATCTCGTGTTCTCTGTTATAAAAAGCAATAGCTTCAGCAATATCATTTGGCTTCATTTCTACACTCTCTCCTCTTTATCCTAATATCATTCTTTTTATCTATTTTATCATGCTATATTAAAATCATGGTTTTCTAAACTTCATTTCATTAAAAATTTTGAATTTTCTGCATCATTTGGATAAAGAAAAAGACTGCTGAGCAATCTTTACTTTTTTTTCCTCAGATTCATGCCTAAAATTCCAGCAATAATCAAAGTTGCCCCGATGACATGGTAGCTATAAATCGGTTCGTGGAGGATAAGAGCCCCGGCTAGAATGGTCAAAACTGTTCCAAGATTGCCAAAGACACTGACGGTTGATGCCCCGAGGCGAACAATAGCATAGATAGAGAGACTACCAGTCACGATAGAAGCTAGAATTCCCAAATAGAGGATAGAAAAGATATAGCCAACATGACCAAGGGGTTCAAAATAGCCCATTAGATTGCTACTTGCGATGTAAGAAAAGAGACTTAAGCAATTAAAAACAATAAAGCCGACTAGAATCACAACTACAGTCAGGTCCATAACCTTGTACTGGCCTCCCTTGTACTTGCTAAGGATATTATTAATGGCATTTGAGAAAACAGATCCCAACATCAAGAGAAAGCCCAAGCTAGCAGTTTCAGTGCTAAAGTTTGCTCCTTTGCTAAGGAAAATGAAAACTACTCCTGCTACGGATAAAAGTAAAAAGAACTTTTGAAGCAAACTTGTCTTTTCCTTGAGAAAGACTGATGCTAAAAGGAGCGTAAAAATTGGCACAAGAGCCTGTAAAATTCCCGCTTCAGAAGACGATATATACTGTAAAGCAAAGGATTGAAAAATAAAAAAGAGAAGTGGATAGAAAAGACTCATAGGAAGAATAGAAAGAATATCTTTTCTACTTAAACTCACTTTGATAAGTTTGGTTTGATGAAGGACGACCAATACCAAAGCTGCGATTGTATAGCGATGGGCTAAGTTCGTTAGAGGACTAGCATAGCCTAAAGCAATCTTAGTAAATAAAAAAGAAAATCCAATGATTGCTGAAAAGGATAAGGCTGCTAGGTAAGCTTTTGTTTTCTCGTTCATAGACTGTTACTCCCTTTAAAAATAGCTATTCTCAAGATTGATTGACTAGAATTCTTTGAGACTGTCTATCCATTGTAGCATAGTAAAATCCTAGATGCTATTTCTAGGATTGGTATTATATGCCTTCTTTCACCGTTTATCTATTACATTAGCTAAAAAGGATTCAGCCAGTCTGATCTGCTTTTCTCGTTCTTGTCTCACAAGTTCTAACTTGTCTGCATCTTGGAGATTCCTTACTTTGATAGCATAATCCGCGGAAACGATGGCGTGTCCTCTCATATGGGCTGTTGAAATAGCTTGTACAAAGACTCTGGCAGCGTACTTAGCGATTTGGTTTTGGGCATTTTTAGAGAGGAGATTTGCTGCGAAACCTGCTTTTCTCAACTCATGAGGTGAGAACTCATTTCTCAATCGTGCATCAAAAGCCTCATAAGCTTGCCGAATTATTTTATTTTTCTCACCTTCATCACCGATATCAATTAAAGATAAGAAATCTCGCGAGTTCTCTAATGCCCATCGAGCTAGTTCTTTCTGAGGAAGTCTATCCAGTATTTGTTCTAGTTCCAATCTTTTCTCAGAGTCGTCCCAAATGGCAACTTTGTAAGGACTGGGTAGGTGATTCATTTTAGTCTTATAGGCAGTTCGTTCAAACTCGTTCCATGCATAATCCTCTGGTTTCATTGCTTTCTCATTCTTTCTTACTAGCTAGCGTAAGCTAGGAGACACCTTTCATATTAGTGAAAAGATATTACTCCTGGTTCTCTTGGAAGTTATCCAAAAATCCTTCCAAATCTTGTTTGTGCTGATACTTAATGGCTGCTTTTTTATCTTTGTCAAAAATGGTTTTGGTTAGGTCAATGTCGTTGATAGCCGCAATTGCGACAGTGTAGTGAATAATATCAGCCAATTCTTTGGCAAGTTCCTCGTTTGAGTCCTGGACGCCCTCTTTTCGACCAGAGCGCCCATTCAAGACCTCTGCTACCTCTCCGACTTCCTCCACTAGCTTGATAAAGAGGCCTTCCTCAGTTCGAGACTGCTGGTAATGTTCGAGTAAGTAGGCTTGTAATTGTCTTATCGTTAAATCCTTCATCTTTTTCTCCTCACAAAAAAGCGAGACATCTGTCCCGCTTTTTTATTTTTCATCGATAACGATTCTTACTTTTTTGTCTTCAGTTGGGACAGAGTAGACAATCGTTCTTATCGCTGAGATAGTGCGACCCTTACGACCGATAACACGACCGACATCGCTTTGGTCAAGATCCAAGTGATACTCCAAAAACTCTGGTGTGTCTTCAATCTTGATAGTTAAGGCATCAGGTTGTGAAATCAAAGGTTTCACAATCGCAATAATGAGATTTTCAATCGTATCCATCTGTCAACCTACTTTAAACTTATTTTGAGAATTTAGAATCGTGGAATTTTTTCAATACGCCTTCTTTTGAAAGGATGTTGCGAACTGTATCTGAAGGTTGAGCTCCATCAGCCAACCATGCAAGAACGCGGTCTTCTTTCAAAGTCACTTGGTTTTCAGCAACAAGTGGGTTGTAAGTACCAACTGTTTCGATGAAACGTCCGTCACGTGGTGAACGTGAGTCTGCTACGTTGATACGGTAGAAAGGTTTTTTCTTAGAACCCATACGAGTCAAACGGATTTTAACTGCCATTTTTTAATGTCTCTTTTCTTATTTTTTATTTCGGTGAAATAGCTGAGCTATTTAGCACATGTTCTATTATAGCAGATTTTTAACAGGTGTCAAGAAAAAAACTTGACAGAGTTTTAATTTTTTAAACTACTTGGAATTTTTAGTAAAATCATTAACATTTGAAATCACCTCCCTTTTAGGGTACAATGGTAGAAATGAATTTTTGAGAGGAAAACAATGAAAAAACTAGCAACCCTTCTTTTACTATCAACTGTTGCCCTTGCTGGGTGTACTAGTATCCAACGTGGTCTCCGTGGCGATGACTATGTTGACTCTAGCATCTCAGCTGAAGAAAGCTCAAAAGCAGCCGCTCAGGCTGCCAAAGATTTGAATGACGCTTTGACCAATGAAAATGCCAACTTCCCTCAACTTTCTAAGGAAGTTGCTGAAGATGAAGCTGAGGTCATTTTACACACAAATCAAGGCGATATCCGCATCAAACTCTTTCCAAAACTAGCACCTCTTGCAGTTGAAAACTTCCTTACTCACGCTAAGGAAGGCTACTATAACGGCATCACCTTCCACCGTGTCATCGATGGCTTTATGGTCCAAACTGGAGATCCTAAGGGAGATGGTACAGGTGGCCAATCTATCTGGCATGATAAGGATAAAACAAAGGACAAGGGAACTGGTTTCAAAAATGAAATCTCTCCTTACCTATACAATATCCGAGGAGCCCTTGCTATGGCTAACACTGGTCAACCAAACACCAACGGTAGCCAGTTCTTCATCAACCAAAACTCAACAGATATTTCAGCTAAACTCCCTACAAGCAAGTATCCAAAGAAAATCATCGAAGCCTATAAAGAGGGCGGAAATCCTAGTCTAGACGGCAAACACCCTGTCTTTGGTCAAGTCATCGATGGCATGGATGTTGTTGACAAGATTGCCAAGGCTGAAAAAGATGAAAAAGATAAACCAACTACCGCTGTCACCATTGACAGTATCGAAGTGGTGAAAGACTACGACTTCAGCAAAAACTAAGCCATCAACAGATAAGGAGACGATGACATGATTCTATTTTGGGGTTCTAAAGGTTATCAAAAAGATTTGGGACATACGCAAACTGCGATCGAATGTGGTCACTGTAACAATGTCGACACATGGGAAATTGTTGAAACAGGGCGCAAGTTCACCCTTTACTGGATTCCACTTTTTCCTTACGGGAAAACTTATTTCGTTTCTTGTCCTATTTGCCACTACGGTAAAGAAATTGAGAAATCTGAAGTTGAAAGCTTTTTAAATTACTAGTTAAAAAAGGCCAAGTCATTTCGACTTGGCCTTTTTAGCAACGCTTTTAAGTTAGCTTGTTAAAGTCCCAGATTTGGTCCATCCAGCCTTCATAGAAGTCTGGCTCGTGGCAAACCATAAGAATGCTTCCTTTGTATTCTTTAAGCGCCCGTTTGAGTTCTTCCTTGGCATCTACATCCAAGTGGTTGGTCGGCTCGTCCAGCACTAAAACGTTGTTTTCACGGTTCATCAAGAGACAGAAACGCACCTTGGCCTGTTCCCCACCTGACAAAACCTGAATCTGACTTTCGATATGTTTGGTTGTCAAGCCACAACGAGCAAGGGCTGCACGGACTTCTGCTTGATTAAGGGCAGGAAAGGCATTCCAGACAGCCTCTAATGGTGTTTGACGATTTCCACCTTCTACTTCTTGTTCAAAGTAACCAAGTTCTAGGTAATCACCGCGTTCAACTTCTCCAGCAATTGGTGGAATAATTCCCAAGAGAGACTTCAGGAGAGTTGTTTTCCCGATACCATTTGCGCCAATAATAGCAACCTTTTGATTGCGTTCAAAGGTGAGGTTTAAAGGCTTGGTAAGGGGACGGTCATAACCAATCTGCAAGTCTTTGGCTTGGAAGATAAAGCGCCCAGGGGTGCGAGCTGGTTTGAAATCAAAGGACGGCTTTGGTTTCTCGCTTTGGAGTTCAATGATATCCATCTTATCAAGTTTCTTTTGACGGGACATGGCCATGTTTCGTGTTGCAACACGGGCTTTATTGCGAGCGACGAAATCCTTGAGGTCTGCAATCTCTTTCTGTTGACGTTCATAGGCCGCTTCTAACTGAGATTTCTTCATAGCATAGACTTCTTGGAACTGGTAATAGTCACCAGAGTAACGCGTCAACTGTTGATTTTCCACATGGTAAACGATATTGATTACGTCGTTGAGGAAAGGAATATCGTGCGAAATAAGGACAAAGGCATTCTCATAGTTTTGGAGATAACGCTTAAGCCAGTCAATGTGTTCAGCATCCAAGTAGTTGGTTGGCTCGTCAAGCAACAAAATATCTGGTTTTTCAAGGAGGAGTTTAGCCAAAAGCACCTTGGTTCTTTGTCCACCTGACAAAGAGGTTACATCCGTATCCATACCATAATCCATGACACCAAGAGCACGCGCTACTTCATCAATCTTAGCATCTAAAGTATAAAAATCACGACTCTCCAAACGGTCTTGGAGTTCGCCAACTTCTTCCATCAGCGCATCGATATCTGCGCCCTCTTCTGCCATCTCCATATAGAGTTCATTGATACGAACTTCTGCTTTAAAAAGCTCATCAAAGGCTGTCCGCAAAACATCGCGCACAGTTTGACCTTCTTTTAGCACAGCGTGCTGGTCTAGATAGCCAGCAGTCACATACTTAGACCACTCCACCTTTCCTTCATCTGGTAACATCTTACCAGTCACGATACTCATAAAGGTTGATTTTCCTTCACCGTTGGCACCGACTAAACCGATGTGTTCTCCCTTGAGCAGACGGAAGGAAACATCTTCAAAAATTGCACGGTCACCAAAACCGTGACTTAAATTTTTAACTTCTAAAATACTCATTTTAATTCCTTTGTAAGTTTAGTTACATTTAATTTTCTGTAGAGAACCCAAGCCAGATAGCCTCCCAGGGTATTGGTCCACAAATCATCAATCTCAAAGACCCGATTAAAATCAAAGAAAAAGTCTAAGACCAGCTGCGTACACTCAATTCCTAGACTCAGTAGAAAGCTGAGAAGGATGATTTTTTTCGTTTTTCGTAAGTTTGGATAGAGGTAGAGCAGTTGAAAGACCATAGGGAAAAGCAAGAAGACATTTAAAATATTCTGCAAAAAGATCCAAATGACTTGTCCTAAACTAGTCACTTCACCCAGATTCCACAGGGAGTTTAAGGGAGTTAAAAGAAAAACCAGGCGTCCAAAAGTTTGAATACCTGGAGTTTCCACTCCTGTAGGAAGTTGAGGCTGGGGAGTAAAACAAAAACAGACAATGCAAAGACTGTAAATAGCCACTCCCAACCTTAAGATTAATTCTCTTTTTCTAGTCATTTTATGGATTTACCGCTGCGACTGCCTTCTGGCGGTCACGTTTCATTGTATTGGAACGCAATTGTCCACAAGCTGCATCAATATCTGTACCGTGCTCTTGACGGACAACACAGTTGACCCCTTTTTTCTTGAGGCTATCGTAGAAGGCCATCACGCGCTCTTTAGGACTACGGCTATATTGGTCATGTTCACTAACTGGGTTATAGGGAATCAAGTTAACATAAGACAATTTCTTGATGTTCTTGAGCAACTCAGCCAACTCCAAGGCTTGTTCTACACCGTCGTTGACTTCATTGAGCATGATATACTCAAAGGTCACACGACGGTTGGTTGTTTCGATGTAGTACTCAATCGCTGCGAAGAGCTTTTCAATCGGAAAGGCACGGTTAATTTTCATGATACTTGAACGAAGATCATTGTTTGGTGCGTGAAGGGAAACAGCCAGATTAACCTGTACTCCTTCATTAGCAAAGTCACGAATTTTATGGGCCAAACCTGACGTAGAAACAGTGATGTGACGAGCACCGATTGCCATTCCCTTATCATCATTGATAGTACGGACGAAATTCAACACATTGTTGTAGTTATCAAATGGTTCACCAATTCCCATGACAACGATATGGCTGACACGCTCGTCCTGACCACGCTCATCAAAATATTTCTGAACCAGCATGATCTGCGCTACAATTTCCCCGTTATTAAGGTCACGTTGCTTCTTAATCAAACCTGACGCACAGAAGGTACAACCAATATTACAGCCAACCTGAGTGGTCACACAGACCGACAAACCGTAGTGTTGACGCATCAACACAGTCTCAATCAACATACCATCTGGCAACTCGAAAAGATACTTAACAGTACCGTCAGCTGACTCTTGTACAATTCGTTGTTTCAAAGGATTTACGACAAACTGCTCATTGAGCTTGGCAATCAAACCCTTGGAAAGGTTAGTCATTTCTTCAAATGACTGGACACGTTTACGGTAGAGCCATTCCCAGATCTGATCTGCTCGGAATTTCTTTTCTCCTTGTTCTAATACCCATTCTTGCATGGCTTGACGTGTTAAACTATAAATAGACGGTTTCATCTCTTCTCCTTATTCTCTATCTATTTCTGACGAATGACAAAATGGCGCTGTCCCTTGTCCTCTTTCTGAGACTTTTGGTCCTTATGACGACGTCTATTTCTCTTATCCGCATGTGGCTTTCTCTTGTTTTGCGAAGGTTTCTTTCCTCTTCTAGGAAGGTTTTCCTCTTCCTTTTTACGCATTTTCTTGTCAAATGACGCACGCTTAGGTGCTTGGTTTTCTAGGACAAAATAAGCACAACCATAACTACAGTACTCCAAAAGATAATCTTGTAAGCGACTGATTTTTTCAATTTTTTCCTCTGTTCGATCGTCTTTGTAAAAACCGCGTAGGCGAAGCTGTTCATTGCTCCAGTCCCCTACGACATAATCAAACTTGGTCAACACTTCTGAGAAGCGCTGATTAAAGACGGTCACATCGAAAGCATCCTTGATATTTTCAACCAAGGTAAAAGCGATCCCTTCAGTCTCAACCTTATCCCCATTTACCTGAAATTCTGGGCCAGGAAACTTGTTATAATTGTATAATTCAGGTGCAATTTCTTTACGCATAGTCTTCCTTTTCCACGATTACTTAACACTCTATTTTACCATATTTTCTACAAGTTGGCACGAATATCCTGAAAATGAAAAAAGTCTGACGATTCTGTCAGACTTCTGCTTTATAACCGTAAAAAGAGAAGAACAATTCTTCCCTCCATATTTTATTATTTAGTTGCTGCGTAAAGCTCGTCTACCTTGTTCCAGTTAATCACTGAGAAGAAAGCTTTGATGTAGTCAGGACGCACGTTGCGGTATTTCACGTAGTAAGCATGTTCCCAAACGTCCAAGCCCAAGATTGGTTTTTTACCTTCTGAGATTGGTGTATCTTGGTTTGCTGTTGAAGTCACTTCAAGTTTCCCTTCTTTGTTAACAACCAACCATGCCCATCCAGAACCGAAACGTGTTGTTGCTGCCGCAGTAAATGCTGCTTGGAACTCTTCAAATGAACCAAATGTTGCATCGATTGCTGCTGCAAGTTCTGCTGAAGGAGCAGTCTTTTCAGGAGTCATCAATTCCCAGAAAAGAGCGTGGTTCAAGTGTCCACCACCGTTGTTGATAAGCGCTTGGCGGATATCAGCTGGGATAGATTCTACATCAGCAAGCAAAGCTTCAAGGTCTTCACCGATTTCAGGGTGTTTTTCAAGAGCAGCATTCGCATTGTTAACGTAGGCTTGATGATGCTTGTCATGGTGCAAGTGCATTGTTTCAGCATCGATGTATGGTTCCAATGCGTCATACGCGTATGGAAGGTCTGGTAAGATAATAGCCATCTGTAATACCTCTTTTTCTTTCTATAAGAAAATGATAACGCAATCATCCTCTTTTTTCAAGTTTTTTGCTCAATTTGCCTCTGTCGCAATCTGCAAGAGTGCCTTTTCAAACAGGTAGCCTTTTTCATAGACACCTGTCTTAATCTGGTAGTCTGTTTCAATCAAATAAGAAATCGCTCGCTTGAGAAAAGTCAAGGAAATCCCTCTCGAATCTCTTAATGCAAACTTGATTTGATAAGGATTAGGATTGCGTCCCAAATAAGTCCCCAGACTGCTTACAATCTGCGATTCCGTCTGACCAGCATCTGATAAGATTTTCACCTGGGTAAAGGTTCGGAACTGTCCTAACATGACAGCTATGAGCTTGATCTCATCCTCCCCTTGCAAGGTCAAGTCTCTAACCAGGTCACGGGCCAGGTCAATCTTCTTAGCTAAAATAAGCTGAGTCAAATCAAAAATATTGTCCTGCAGAGTCTTTGGAATAGCCTCGACAATATCCTTCTCCTCAATCACGTCGTCGGACTTATAAGACTGCAAAAAAAAGAGATTTTTCTGGATTTCACTAAATTGAAAACCAGACTTGATGAGTAGATTTTCAAAGGATTGCCCCACAAACTGAAGACCTTGTGTCTGACTACATTTTTGGAAATACTGGCGGAGTTCTTGTTCCTTGGGTTCAATAGCATCAAAGACAGTCGCATCTCGTTTGAGCAATTTGACCAACCGTCTTTTGCTATCCAACTTTCCTTCCGCAAAAATCAAGAGTTTAGTCGTTGGCGAAGGGTTGTCAAGGTATTCTTCAAACGACTTGAGCTCATCATCTGTTAAAAAACGTTTCTTGGCTGTTGTGATATCGACAAAATGGTCTAATATCACGATTTTCTCATCCGCAAAGAAAGGGAGACTGACCAACTCCAACTCTAAGTCTTTATAAGCTACTTCTTTCATATCAAAATAAGCAAAATTGAGGTCAGCTGGATCATAGCCGATCTGTTTCAGCACCTGATCCTTCATAACTCCAAACTGACCTTGGTCCGAACCTGTAAATAAGGTCAGACTAGATAAGTTTGATAGAGACAAGTTTTGACTCTCTTCTATGGCTAGCATTTTCTCTCTTTTCTTCTGATTTTTCGATTTCATTTAGTCAATATAGCGCAATTTCCCGCGGAAATCTTCTAGGTTTTCGTACCCTTTTTCCGTCATGATTGCTTTTAGTTCATTGGTAATGCGCTCAAAAGCACCAACGCCTTCCTTGTGAAGGGTGGTTCCCACCTGTACCATACTGGCTCCACAGAGGATGTGTTCAAAGGCATCACGACCGTTCAGAACGCCACCTGTTCCGATGATTTGGATTTGAGGATTGAGACGTTGGTAGAAGGCGTGCACATTAGCAAGAGCGGTTGGTTTGATATATTCTCCACCAATTCCACCGAAACCATTTTTAGGACGAATCACGACCGACTCTTCTTCAATATAAAGGCCATTTCCGATAGAGTTGACACAGTTGACAAACTTGAGTGGATACTTGTTGAAAATAGCTGCTGCTTGGTCAAAGTGCACAATATCAAAATAAGGTGGGAGCTTGATTCCAAGAGGTTTGGTAAAGTAGGCAAATACTTCAGACAAGATACGATCTGTTGTCTCGAAATCATAAGCAATCTGAGGCTTCCCTGGAACATTTGGACAAGAGAGATTGAGCTCAGTCAATCCTTTAAACTCACTCTCTTGGACTTTTTTCAAGATGGTATGCGTTTCCTCTGGAGACATACCGACTAGGGAAAGGAAGAAAGTACGGTTTGGTTCTTTTTCCTGCAGGTCCAAAAGATAGTCCAGATAATAGTCTAAACCATTATTTGGCAAGCCCATAGAGTTGATGGAACCAAGTGGAACATCTTGATAACGAGGTTCAGGATTGCCCTGACGAAAGTCCAAGGTCGCTGTCTTCGTGACAAAAGTACCTGCTGCTGAGTTTTTAACCCCTTCAAGCTCTTCTATCGTCATACAAGCAACACCCGCCGCATTCATCAAGCAATTGTCAAACTCAAAGCCAGCTATTTGTGTTTTCGTTGATACCATGATTCTAATCCTCCAGATTCCTTTTATTTCTAATATTATACCATACTTTCAGATTTTCTCTTTGAGAAACTAATTTCAATATAAAACGTTCGGTTTTGTAAATTGAGAGAATTTTTAGAAAATTTCCGTTTTTTTCTTTACACTCAAAAAAAATTCTGCTATAATGTCTCACGTAATAAAATAGGACAAGAATAAAGGAGAACGATATGACATCTGCTAAAGACTATATCCAAAGCGTGTTTGAAACTGTAACAGCTCGTAATGGGCACGAGGCTGAATTTCTCCAGGCGGTTGAAGAATTCTTCAGCACCTTGGAGCCTGTCTTTGAAAAGCACCCTGAGTATATCGAAGAAAATATCTTGGCTCGTATCACTGAACCTGAGCGCGTGATCTCTTTCCGTGTTCCTTGGGTTGACCGTGAAGGTAAAGTCCAAGTCAACCGTGGTTACCGTGTTCAATTCAACTCAGCTGTTGGACCATATAAAGGCGGACTTCGTTTCCATCCCACTGTAAACCAAGGGATCTTGAAATTCCTTGGCTTCGAACAAATCTTTAAAAACGTCTTAACTGGACTTCCAATTGGTGGAGGTAAAGGGGGATCAGACTTCGATCCTAAAGGGAAGACTGATGCTGAAGTGATGCGCTTCTGCCAAAGCTTTATGACTGAATTGCAAAAATACATCGGTCCATCACTTGACGTGCCTGCTGGAGATATCGGTGTTGGTGGACGTGAAATTGGTTACCTTTACGGACAATACAAACGTCTTAATCAATTTGATGCGGGTGTCTTGACTGGTAAACCTCTTGGATTTGGTGGTAGCTTGATTCGTCCAGAAGCAACTGGTTATGGTTTGGTTTACTATACTGAAGAAATGCTTAAAGCTAATGGTAACAGTTTTGCTGGTAAGAAAGTGGTCGTTTCAGGTTCTGGTAACGTAGCTCAATACGCTCTTCAAAAAGCGACTGAACTCGGTGCAACTGTTATCTCTGTATCTGACTCAAACGGTTATGTCATCGATGAAAACGGTATCGACTTTGATCTTTTGGTTGATGTTAAAGAAAAACGCCGTGCTCGTTTGACTGAGTATGCAGCTGAAAAAGCTTCTGCTACTTACCATGAAGGTTCTGTCTGGACTTACGCTGGGAACTACGACATCGCTCTTCCATGTGCGACTCAAAACGAAATCAATGGTGACGCAGCTAAACGTTTGGTTGCTCAAGGAGTTATCTGCGTATCAGAAGGTGCCAACATGCCTAGTGACCTTGATGCGATTAAAGTCTACAAAGAAAACGGAATCCTTTACGGACCTGCCAAAGCTGCCAACGCTGGTGGTGTAGCTGTATCAGCGCTTGAAATGAGTCAAAACAGCCTTCGCCTTTCATGGACCCGTGAAGAAGTTGATGGACGCCTCAAAGACATCATGACAAACATCTTCAACACAGCTAAAACAACTGCTGAAACATACGGTCTTGGAACTGACTACCTTGCAGGAGCAAATATCGCTGCCTTCGAAAACGTAGCCAATGCTATGATTGCGCAAGGTATTGTTTAATTAGTCGATACATCCTATCGGAGGACAAATGATGAACTTACGGTCAATGGAAGTGAGAGACAATCCAGCTGTAGCACAACTCATTAGAGCTAGCCTTGAAGAATTCGGGCTTGACAAACCAGGAACTGTCTACTTTGATTCTCATCTAGATCATTTGGCCGACTATTATCAACAGCAAGAGAGAGCAGCTTACTTTGTTCTGGAAGATGAAGATCAGCTGGTTGGCTGCGGTGGCTTTGCACCTGTGTCTGATAAGATTGCTGAATTACAAAAACTGTATGTCACTAAAAATTGTCGTGGCAAAGGTTATTCCAGCAGATTGATAAAGCGGATATTCCAGGAAGCCCGTCTAGCTGGTTATGAACAGCTTTATCTAGAAACCTCTACTGAACTGGCTACGGCCGTGGCCATCTATCAACACTACGGTTTCACATCACTGCAAGAACCACTTTCTAACGCCGCCGGCCACCCAGCTATGAATATCTGGATGATAAAATCTCTCTTATCAGATGAATAGATATCCATATACTCTGGTCGAGTTGAGGGCATCAGTATCAAGATTCTCAAGACAGCTAAAACAATTTTTTAAAATGTAGCCAAGACTATGATTGTCAAGGTATTGTTTAAGCACTATCAAACTAGAAGAAATCCGACTGCTTTTATAAGCAGTCGGATTTTTATATATCTAATTTTTCAAAAAAATTGCCTGCTACCTGCTTTTCTTTTAGCTTCTCTAACAGCTTATTCTCCAGGAAAGGACTTAGTTCGTCAAAATCTTGGCAAACCTTAAAAACAGTCTCTCTGTCCAACTGACCATAAGCTAGTTCATAATAATCCTTCTTATAATGCCAGTTCTGGTCATAGTTGACATCTGTCCGTTGATAGTAAACAATGTTTTGCTTCGGTGTCAGGTAAATCTTCTGTGTCAAAATGCTTTTCTGATCTTTGGATAACTTGCTGTGGCTGAAAATCTTAACCCCTTGAAAAATCTTGCGCTCATGGATACCTTGATTTGTGACTTTTAACTCAATTCTTTTATAATGCATACTATCACCTCCAAAAATTACTTACATTATATCAGGTTCTGGTAGATTTTCAAGCAAAAGTGTCATTTCCAAAAGTCTTTAGTCGCCTCTAAAATCTCTTCTGTGGATGTTACTGTCGCTTCAATAATGCTCTTGCCAGTCTTTTTCAGATAAGCTTGTATCAGATGATAGCCATAAGCATAGCCCGCAGCATAAGGCATTCCAACCGGTAGTTGACCTTGAATCTCAGCGATTTCATCACCGTAGAGATAAGGAGCCATTTCCGCCATTCCTGTTAGCTGAAGCTGACTTGAGATAACATGCTTAATCTCTTCTAGCTGCTCGGAACTAGTTGAAGTGACCCAAGGCCCAATGAGTTCTTTACCATAGAGCTCAGCAGCAAAAGACTCTGCCAACCCCTCACTAACTACCCAGTCTGCTAATGTCGTCTGCTGGTTCCATTTGATAAATTGGAAACGAACGTTATGGTTGCACTCGTGGGCCAGAGCTGCCTGCACACGTGGCAAAGTATAGTCATTTGGTAGCAGACTAAGCATGAGGTAGCCTGGAATTCCACCATCTCCACTATAACCCTTATTGAGCTGTAACATGGGCTTTTCAGGGTTGCCCAATAAAATAGTAAAATGGTAATCCTCAACCTCTAAGTCATAGCCAGCCTGCTCAAAAAGACCAATACTCCTCTTGATGGTATTCTGGCAGTCTTGCCAGAGTTGATCAGAGCTCAGAGCGTCGATAGCTGGTCTATCCTTCTCTGACAGAGTTCCGGGTAGCTGATTCATAAAACCAAGTAGGAACAAAGCATCAAATCCTCCGGGATACTTGGCTTTCAGAGGAATATGTTGAGTTTGGTATTTCGTAGCAAAAGGTGCTAATATTTTAGCTCGAAAACAGCCCTCTCTCTTTTCCAAAGGAAGCTCGAGCATCTCTTGGTAAATTTTATCTGAACGAATCATATTGATTTGCATAATAAATCTCCTTTCTTATCTACTATTAGTATAATCCCTTACCTAAGGTCAGAGTCAAGAAGAAAATTGAAATTATATCAAGATTCTAGTAATTGTTAGTAAAAAAACTAGAACTTTCGTATCAGACCATAATTTCAAGTAGGTTTACCCATTTTAAATCGTAACAGAAAAAACCGCTACTCCTGAGAATAGCGGTTTTATATGTTTTTTAAGCTACTAATGTAGTTGCTCTATTATTTAAGAGTAACTGAAGCTCCAGCTTCTTCCAATTTAGCTTTGATTTCTTCAGCTTCTGCTGCTGCAACACCTTCTTTAACAAGAGCTGGTGCACCATCAACAAGTTCTTTAGCTTCTTTAAGTCCAAGACCAGTGATTTCACGTACAACTTTGATAACGCCGACTTTCTTGTCGCCTGCAGCTGTCAATTCAACGTCAAATGAATCTTTAGCAGCTTCTTCAGCACCACCAGCAGCAGCAACAGCTACAGGAGCAGCTGCAGTTACACCAAATTCTTCTTCGATAGCTTTTACAAGGTCGTTCAATTCAAGGATTGAAGCTTCTTTAATTTCAGCAATAATGTTTTCAATGTTCAATGCCATTGTTATTTCCTCCAAATAAGTTTTAAATTTTATAATAGTTTTTTCGTAGCTAGGCTACGCTGCGTAGCTTAAGATTAAGCTGCGTCTTCTTTGTTGTCTGCAACCGCTTTGACTGCAAGAGCAACGTTGCGCACTGGCGCTTGAAGTACAGAAAGGAGCATAGAAAGAAGTCCTTCGCGGTTTGGAAGAGTTGCAAGAGCAACGATTTCTTCTTTAGATGCGACAGCGCCTTCGATTGCACCACCTTTGATTTCAAGTGCTTCAGCGTTTTTAGCAAAATCGTTCAAGATTTTCGCTGGTGCGATAACATCTTCGTTAGAAAATGCTACAGCAGATGGTCCAACAAATACTGATGCAAGATCTTCAAGACCAGCTTTTTCAGCTGCACGACGCAAGATTGAGTTTTTAATGACTTTATACTCAACTTCGCTTCCACGAAGCTCACGACGAAGAACTGTATCTTGCTCAACTGTCAAACCACGAGCGTCTACAACGACGATAGATGCAGCAGCTTTCATTTTTTCAGCTACTACGTCAACTAGTTCCGCTTTTTTAGCAATAATTGCTTCACTCATTAGTGTGTTCACCTCCGTAATTATTTTGCTTGGGGAATTTTTCCAAAAGAAAAACGCGCCCAAACCTAGACACGAAAGTACAATACGCTTCTTTTTACATGATACGTTTTGTCCTCGGTAGGATACTTATGAGTCGAGCTCCCCTACTGTCTTAGGCAGTTTTTTCAAACCGTATATAAGTATAGCATAGACAAAAAAAGAATGCAAGATTTTTGCAGACTTTTTTTTGATTTTTTTATAGAAATTCTGTTTCAAGCTCTACTGTCAAAACTTTGCCTTGCTTAACCACCTGTTCTCCAGCGATATAAACATCATCGACATCACTGGATTTGACTGCATAAACCAGGTGAGAGAGCATATTTTCCTGAGGTTGAAGATGGATTTTTCCTTGTGGTTGAATGACCAGAAAATCTGCCTGCTTGCCAACTTCTAGGCTTCCTATCTGATTTTCCATTCCTAGAACCTTAGCCCCTTCGATTGTCAGTGCCTTAAGGGCTGTCTCGATAGGGAATTGGTTGGCATCTCCACTCTTCATTTTCTGAAGAAGAGCTGCTATTCGTCCTTCCTCGAACATATCTAGATTATTATTGGAAGCAACCGAGTCAGTCGCAATCCCCACTGCTACTCCTGCTTTTTGCAGTTGGATGATTGGAGCGATTCCTGAGGCCAGTTTGAGGTTACTAATAGGATTGTGGGCGATAGCCACTTGAGAAGTCGCCAAGCGTTCAATTTCTCTCTCGTTTAGTTCGACCCCATGAGCAAAAACAGATGGATGATCTAAGTAACCTAGTTCTTCTAGAAAGGCGAAGGGGCGTTTGCCGTAACGTTTCAGGATAATTCCTGATTCCTCCTTGGTCTCCGCCACATGGATATGGATAGGAATATTCAGCTCTTTTGCCATATCTAAGCTCTCTTCCAGCAAATCTTTACTACAGCTGTAGGGAGAATGTGGGGCTACCATAACCTTGAAATTTGGATTTTCATATCCTAAAATTTCCTCTATGATGGATCGAGTTCTGCTTATAGTCTCAGTAGTTGTTTCTGTCTCTGAAGAAAAGAGGGTCGGTGAGAAATAACAACGCATCTTAGATGCCTTGACTGCCTGATAAATTCTCTCAATATCCACACCATTGGGATTATACATATCGTTGAAGCTTGTTGTCCCCGACTGGAGCATCTCTGTCAGAGCCTCTTTGACCGCCTTGGTAGTCATGTCGGGAGTAAATTCTGCTTCTGCTGGCCAGATATAGTCATTGAGCCATTCATGGAGATTGCTGTCATCCCGGATTCCTCGCAAGCCTGTCATAGCAGAGTGGGTATGGCAATTGATCAAACCAGGCATAATCCAAGCCCCTTGATAGTCTATAATCTGCTCAGCTTGATCTAAAATCTCTTGCTTCTCTTGACCGACATAGATGATTTGAGAATCCTTAACAGCCAAGATACCATCCAGATAGACATGGAAATCTTGGTCACAAGTCACGATATTTACATGCTGATAGACTTTCATTGTTTTCTCCTTCTAAGACCCTGATTTTTCTAGCTATTGTAACAAAAAAGTCACCCGAAGGCAACCTTTAGTATCATTAAGATTTTAAAATGGATAGGAGTGGCTTACTCTGAGCTAAAAGTCGCAGCCTTTTGCATTTGGTAATACTTGCCCTTTCTAGCCATGAGATCCTGATGGTTTCCATGCTCCACGATGTCACCATCCACCAAGACTAGAATCAGATCCGCATCCTGAATGGTTGACAGGCGGTGGGCGATGATAAAGCTTGTTCGCTCTTTCATGAGTTTGGCAAAGGCATCCTGTACCAGCACCTCTGTCCGCGTATCGATGGAAGAAGTCGCCTCGTCTAAGATAAGAATCTTGGGAATAGCCAGAAAGACTCGGGCGATGGTCAAAAGCTGGGCTTGACCAACAGAGAGAGATTCTCCTGCATTTTCCAACTTAGTATCGTATCCCTGCGGCAGTTGTTGGATGAAAAAGTCTGCATTGGCTGCCTTTGCAGCAGCAATCACCTGCTCCCGACTAGCATCAGGATTCCCAAAGGCAATATTGTCATGAATGGTCCCTTGCATGAGCCAAGTTTCCTGTAGCACCATTCCAAACTGCTGTCTCAATGATGCTCGGGTATAGTCATAAATGGAACGACCATCTAGCAAGATATCTCCCGATTCAATGGGATAAAAACGCATGAGGAGATTGATGAGGGTTGATTTTCCAGCACCCGTAGGACCAACAATAGCAACCTTGCTACCAGCTGGAATGTCAATCGATAAATCCTTAATCAAGATCCTTTCAGGATTGTATCCAAAAGAAACATACTTAAAGGAAATGGCTCCCTTCACTTGGTCACTGGTCAAGACTTCCTTACCTGTTTCAGCAACCTCAGGACTCTCTAAGACAGTATAAACACGCTCTGCGCAAGCGAGAGCACTTTGCAATTCGGCTAGAACTGAAGAAATATCGTTAAAAGGCTTGGTGTACTGTTGGACATAATTTAAAAAAGTCACTAAACGCCCAATGGTCAAGGTCGATCCCATCATGATACGATAAGCACCTACTCCAGCTAGAAGGGCGTAAATGAGCGAATTTACAAATCGAGTCGAAGGATTGACCGTTGAAGAATAAAAGATAGCTGACTGAGAATAGCCTGCGTAGTTGGCATTAGCCCCATGCAGTCTTTGGATAAACTCTGTCTGAGCATTAAAGGACTGGATAATGGTCTGCTGGCTAAGCGATTCTTCAATCAACTGAGTCTGAATTCCCCTCGTCTCTGTTTGCTTCTGGAAAAGATGATAGGACCGTTTAGCAATAAAACGTGAAATCACCATGGACAGGGGTGTCAACAGCAAGACCAAGAGGGTCATGAGGAGATGAATTTGGAGCATGGCTAGAATACTAACCAAAATCATCAAGACACCAATGAAAAATTGGTTAAAAATCATGGTCAAGCCAGCTGCCAACTGTTCGATATCCGTGGTTACACGACTAACCATTTCCCCACTACCTTGTCTATCTACAAAGGAAATCGGTAAACGATGGAGTTTATGGATGATTCGCTCTCGCAAGTCTCTGGTATAAGAGAAAATTAGACGATTATAAAGAAGAGGATTAACCCATTGTACCAGTGTATTTCCTATGACTACCAAGATCATCTGGAGAAAAATCTGCCAAAAAACTGGTGAAGAACCAGCCACCAGAACTTGGTCAATGACCTGCCCAATCAGAATAGGTAGATAGATTGATAAGCCAACTTGGGCAATAGTTCCTAGGAAGGCTAGGAAAAGGAGGAAAGGGTGACTTGCAAGGTCTTTAGCCAAACGTGTGAGCGTCTGGTTTGCAGATTGTCGTCTCATGCTAGTCCTCCTTTCCATGTTGGGAAGCATTGATTTCACGATAGACTTGACTGGACTTCATCAAGTCCTCGTGCTTGCCGATAGCTAGGAGCTCGCCTTTTTCCAAGAGGAGAATCTGGTCTGCCATCTGTAAAGTCGAAGTTCGTTGAGAGATCAAGATTAAACTTGTATTTGGCAGATTTTTTCGGATAGCTCTCAAGAGCTTGGACTCGGTAATGGTATCGAGGGCCGAGGTTGCATCATCTAGGATGAGAAACGGAGCTTGGCGCAAGACTGCTCGGGCGATAGACAACCTTTGTTTTTGTCCTCCTGAGAAATTTCGTCCTCCGGCCTCAACTATGGCGTCTAAGAGTCCTTCCTTATCATTGACAAAATCCTTTGCTTGCGCAATTTCCAAGGCCTGCCAGAGTTCTTGGTCAGTTACTTCTTGATTGAAACCCAGCGTCAAGTTGGAACGAATAGTTCCTTTAAAGAGCTCGACTTTTTGAGGCACATAGGCAATCCAAGACCGCCACTGCTCCAAATTAAGAGGACTACGTCCATCTCGATAAAGGTCAATGCTTCCCTTATCTGCTGGATAAAGACCAAGTAAGACTTGCACCAAGCTTGACTTACCGGAACCTGTTCCTCCAATGATACCAAGGATTTGTCCTTGAGTCATATCAAAGGAAATGCCTCTCAGAGAAGGCTGGGCCGCATCAGGATAGGTAAAGGTCAATTCTTGGACTTGTAAAACCTGATTACTGGTAGCTTGCTTTTGTTCTAACTCCGAATAGATGTCTTCTGGAGCTTCAGCAAAGACTTCCTCGATTCGCTTAGCTGAGATATAGGACTGGTTGAGAGAATTGATCAGCATAGCTAGTTTGACCAATTCCACCAAAATCTGCAAGAGGTAGTTGATAAGGGCAATGAGAGCACCCTGGCTGAGTAAACCTCCTTGAATCGAAATATATCCCTGCCAGATGATGACGAGGAGAGTTCCATTAACAATCAGATAGGTCAGAGGTGTTAGTAAACTAGACCAGAAACCCGTCTTTTCTTGCAAACTGGCATAAACTTGGTTAAGGGTTTGAAAAATCTGTAACTCTCGTTTTTCTTGCCCAAAAGCACGAATCACCCGCATCCCTTGTAATTGCTGGCGCGTTTCCTGAACCAGTTGGTCCGTTTTCTTTCTGAGACCACTGTAGAGAGGATTGACCAGACGAGAGAGCCCAACAATAACGATTGTCAAAATCACAACCATGACCAAAAACCAGAAAGTCAGCTCAGCTGAGATGCGATAGGCCATAAAGATTGCCCCAAAAACGATAATAGGCGCTCTCAAAAAGAGACGCAGAAACTGATTAATACCAGTCTGAATCTGGTAGGTGTCCGAGGTCAAACGGGTCACCAAGCTAGAAGTTGTCAAACGCTCTCTACTGTCCTTGGGCAAGGAAAGAATATGACGATAGAGGTCGTTTGTCAATTCCTTGGAAAAACCTACCGCTGCCTTGGCTGAATAGAATTGAGCAATCAAGGCTACTAAAACGCCAATCACTGCAAAGATAAGGAGTAGGCCAATCTGCATCCAGAGGTGCGCTTGATCTGCCTGAGGCAAAGATTGGTCAACAATCCCAGCAATCACCATGGGAACCAAGAGCTCAAAAACAGCTTCTAGTAACTTGAATAAGGGAGCTAAAATGGATTCTTTGATATAGGGTTTGAAGTAAGATAGTAAGTGTTTCATAGATCCTTTCTATTCTTATTCTGGAAATGAAGAAAATGGGAAGCGCCCACCCTCTCTCTGTTTTATTTGTTTAAATAAGGCAATAAATAGCCATATCCTGCCTCTTCCATCTCATCCTTGGCTACAAAACGCAAGGAAGCCGAATTGATACAGTAACGGAGGCCACCTAACTCACGAGGTCCATCTGTGAAAACATGACCCAAATGAGCATTGCCTGAACGAGAACGAACCTCGATTCGCTCCATCCCATGGCTCAAGTCCTTGTAGTAGTGAATCAATTCCTTGGAAATTGGACGACTAAAACTTGGCCAACCACAACCTGAAGCAAACTTATCCTTGGCAAAAAAGAGTGGCT
Organism: Streptococcus mitis ATCC 6249; assembly: GCF_000146585.1. GTDB lineage: Bacteria > Bacillota > Bacilli > Lactobacillales > Streptococcaceae > Streptococcus > Streptococcus mitis_AZ. The sequence goes on from NZ_GL397179.1 coordinate 1,329,495, forward strand.
CACCCGTCGTGATGTCTACATAAATCCCTTCTTCGAAGGTTCGGTCATAGGCATTACTAAATGGAGCCTCTGTAGCAGCTTCTTGGGTGACGCGGTAGGATTCATCCGAGAGATTTTCCCGTAAAAATGCCTGACTTGGTTTTTCATAATGAGAAGCATCAATCAATGGCTTATCAGCATCGGTCACATCGATATGACAGTAACCTGAAGGATTCTTCTTAAGATAGTCTTGGTGGTAGTCTTCCGCCAGAATATAGTGGCGAAGTTTCTCCACTTCCACTGCAATTTTTCGCCCCAGCATACGCTCCTGCTCCTGCACCACAGTGTAGATAGATGGCAAATCTGCTTCATCCTGATAATAGATCCCCGTTCGATATTGGCGACCACGGTCATTCCCTTGCTGGTTAATAGACAAGGGATCAATAACACGAAAATAATAAAGCAAAATCTCTCTGAGTGACACTACTTTCTCATCATAAATCACTTGAACAGTCTCTGCATGGTCTGTTTCCTTGAGCAGCTGGTAATTGGTTGTTTCGATTTGCCCATTAGCGTAGCCAACACTGGTTGCTAATACGCCTGAAATTCGTGAAAAATACTCCTCTAGGCCCCAAAAACAACCACCTGCTAGATAAATTTCTGCCATCTTTATTTCTCCTTTATCAAGTTTTTAACTAATACTCTTCGAAAATCTCTTCAAAGCACGTCAGCTTACATCTGCAACCTCAAAACAGTATTTTGAGCTAACTTCGTCAGTTTCATCTACAACCTCAAAACCATGTTTTGAGCAACCTGCGGCTAGCTTCCTAGTTTGCTCTTTGATTTTCATTGAGTATAAACTTCTTTTCAAAAAAAGGATAGGAAGCCCTCTGGTCGAGAATTTCCCCATCCTATCTTCTATTTCTTTACTTTATTTCGACACGAACACCTTGGGTATCCACCTTCAAATCATGAAGTTTGCCTTTGAAAGATTGCTTTTGCAATTCTGCCTTAATCGCTGGCATCTTGTCGTGAGAAGCCAAGACCATCACTGTCGGTCCGGCTCCAGAGAGATAGGTCGCATAGGCACCATTCTCTTTGCCTACTTGCTTAATCGTCGCAAATTCACGGACCAGACTTTGACGATAGCGCTCGTGGAAGAGGTCCCCCTCGATTGCTTGTCCAGCTGTCACCATGTCTCCTGCTAACAAGGCTGCAACCGCCACATTGGCGATAGAACTAGCTGCAACAGCTTCCTTGTAGGACAATTTCTTAGGAAGGACACCGCGGCTGTCGCGAGTGCGCAATTCATAGTTAGGAATATAAGCTAGAAAATCACACTCTGGGAAGTCTGCTACGATAGCAGAGACTTGACCTTCAATGGAACTTGCAATAACGAGATTACCATAAATGGCTGGAGCTACATTGTCAGGATGCCCTTCAATCTTGGTTGCCAACTGCAACTTCTCATGGTCAGATAAGTTGAGCTTGCCCAGTTCATTAGCTAGTTCAATCCCAGCAACTATAACAGAGCTAGAAGAACCCAAACCACGCGCCAAGGGAACATCGCTGGTCATTTTCAAACGTCTCGGTTGCAAGTCAGGCGCAATTTGCAAGGCAATCTTGAGCAAGAGATTACGCTCGTCATGTGGAATCCATTTGCCAATCTGGTGTTCAATCAACCACTCATCTCGTTCTTCACAGACCTCAATTTGAAGATACTTGGTTACAGCTACACCGACCGAATCAAAACCTGGCCCGATATTGGCACTGGTTGCAGGTACAATAATCTTCATCCTATTCTCCTAACACCTTGAAGGTATTCAAGAGGTCAAATTCTGAAGCTTTGGCCAACTCTGCTGAAACATTCTCAAGTTGTGCTTTATTAATCTTATGAGTGATAATCACTACACGAGCCTTGTCACCCTCTTTGCCATCTTGAAGGATTTGCTTGAAGGAAATATCTTGAGCATTGAAGATTTCAGCAAGTTTCAAGACCTGACCTTTTGAATCTGGTGCCAAGATTGAGAAATAGTAGTTTGCTTTGACATCTTCTGGATTTGCCAAGATCAAGTCACGGCTATATTCGTTGAAGTCTTTACCAATGGTACCATCATTCAAGCGACGAACGATACGAACAATATCTGCTACAACACTTGTTGCAGTTGGTTTTTGACCAGCACCTGGTCCGTAGTACATAGATTCACCGATGCCAATAGACTCCACAAAGACTGCGTTCATTACACCATTAACACTAGCAAGTGGATGTGCTTTAGGAAGGAAGGTTGGAGTCACTTCTGCCGCAATACCTGAAGGAGTTTCCTCGATAGAACCAACCAATTTCACAACATAACCAAGCTCTTGAGCCACAGCTACATCTTCTGGTGTGATGTTACGGATTCCCTTGTGGGCTACATCGTCAAAGGCAACCTTCATCCCAAAGGCAAACTGGCTTAAAATAACCATCTTGTAGGCAGCATCAATCCCATCAACATCATTTGTAGGATCACTTTCAGCAAATCCAAGTCTTTGTGCTTCAGCCAGAGCATCATCATAAGACCAGCCTTCTTCGACCATTTTGGTCATCATAAAGTTAGAAGTTCCGTTTACGACACCAAGAACGCGCGTGATTTTATCAGAAGCCAATGAATTTGCCAAAGTACGAAGAATTGGAATCCCACCAGCTACTGCTGCTTCGTAGTAAAGTGCTACGTTATGCTCTTTAGCAATTTCTAACAATTCTGCGCCATGGACAGCCAAAAGGTCCTTGTTGGCAGTAACAACGTGTTTCCCAGCTTCTAAGGCACGAGTGATAAAGGTCTTAGCTGGTTCGATACGCCCCATCAATTCCACTACAATCGTAATGTCCTTGTCTGACAAAATATCATCTACATTGGTCACAAAATTAAAGTCATTTCCTGCTGCAAGCAAGCGGTTCTTTTCATCTTCATCCTTGACCAATACCTTGGCCACTTCAATCTCTGAATGAGCTGACTGAACGATTTTTTCTCCATTTTCCTTTAGGAGGAATGGCACGCCACTTGCAACAGTACCAAATCCAAGTAAAGCAATTTTAACTGTCATGTTTGTCTCCTAGAAATTTTCTGATATAGCCATTATAACAGAATTTTGTGAAAATTCCTATTATAGTAAATCACTATTTCAGTCTAGTAAAGAAAAAACGAATCCCATGATTCGTCTTTCTTGATAAATGAAAATTATTGATTTTAAAAATTATGAACGAATCTTTTGCAGACCGAGAACTGCATCGTGATTGATCAAGATTTGTCCATACTCTTGCAAAACGGAACGACTGATGTCACTGTCGTCTGCAAACTCACGCATACGAGCCAAGAGCCAGGCTGGATACGGACTAGGATGATTTTCTACATCGACTAAGATTGTCAAATAGTAGTGCCCATTCATCTTATAGAGTTCAGATGTTTCCATCTGGTAGTTAACCGTCTTTGCAAAAGCAACTAAGTCAGCAAGACTTGTAAAACGCAAGATATAGTAGATATAAGGTTCTTTCTTGCTCTCCGTCTCCTTGTCTGCCTGCTCTTGCTCTTCTTCCTTTGCTTCGACCTGCTCTAGAGATTGGATGGCCTCAATATCGTCCTTGGTCTTATCTGCAATGCTCTTTTCCAAGGTTTTGAGAAATTCATCTGGCGACATTTGGGCTAATTCTTCCATGTCTGGTAGATCCGCCAAATCTTCAAAATCAAGGTTTTGGTCAATCTTGGACTTGGTCACAAAGACATCGACCTTATCTGGTTTTGGTGTTACACGAAAACTCAGCATGCCACTGTCCAAGAAATTGTCTGGCATCTCTAATTCATCTAAAATAGCATAGAAAAACTCTTCTGTTTTTTCCTGAGGAACGAGAAAGTCTGCAATCTCCATTCCCCGATCCATCAAATCATCTAAAGTCATCGTGATTTTTAGTGTTGTATCACTAATTTGTTTCATCTTCATATCTAGTAACCTCATACTTTCAGTCTATCTATTATACTAGATTTTTACGATTTTATCAAAAGAATGAAGCGAGAATGTGATATAATACTAGATATGATTTTAGATTTAAGAAAGAAAGTTCAATGAAAAATATAAAAGTCAATGCATTGGCCAGCTTGCTGGTCAATATTCTCAATATCGTTTTTCCTCTGATAACCAATCCTTATCTGACGCGGATTCTCAGCAAATCCAACTACGGTTATTTCAATACGGCAAATACCTGGGCCAGCTTTGTCATTCCACTAGCAGCCTTTGGAATATACAACTACGGAATTCGTGCTATCAGTAAGGTTAAGGACGACAAGAATAAAATCAACTATGTCTTTTCTAAGTTGTTTTATATTTCGGTTTTCACTTCTCTAATTACGACTGGTATCTACTTCCTCTTTATCTTCTTCGACACCAGCATTTTGAACCTGAAAGTCCTTTACTACATCCTAGGAGCTCAGGCACTCTTCCAATTCCTCAATATCGAATGGATGAACGAGGCTTATGAAAACTATGCCTTCATCCTCTACAAGACATTGATTATTCGGATTGCCATGCTGGTTGCTATCTTTACCTTTGTTAAAACTGCAGATGATATCGTTCCTTATGCCATCGTCATGAGTGCAACCACTATCCTAAACTACCTGCTCAGTTTTCTTTGGATCAAGAGAGAAGTTTCCTTTGTCAAAATTGGTCTTGTGGAATTAATCAAAGCATCTAAACCGCTCTTGACTATGCTTCTCCTAGCGAATGCCAACATGCTCTATACCTTACTTGATAGAATGTTTATCACCAAGGGACCTGATGAAAACTACATTTCTTACTACACCATTGCTTCCAGCATTGTCATGCTGATAGCCAGTGTCTTAAGTGGGGCTCTCAATGTGAGTATCCCACGTCTCGGCTACTATCTCGGTAAGAAAGACTACACCTCTTATAAGAGTCTTCTGAATCAAGGGGCTGCCCTCTTTTACTTCCTCATCGTTCCAACCAGTATTGGGATTATGGTATTAGGGAACTACGCGGCAGTTATCTACTCTTCTGAAAAATACCTCGAAGCGGGTATCGTGACTAGTGTCTTCGCCTTTCGTACCATCATCTGGGCTATCGAGTTGATCCTTGGTAAACAAATTATCTTTATCAATGACCACGAAAATCGCTTGACTGCCTTTTACTTCCTTGGTGGCGGAGCCAATATCCTCTTCAACTGCCTCTTGTATTTCAATAATATTTTCGCACCAGAGTACTATATCGCTACGACCATTCTTGCGGAGACTATCGTCGTTCTCTTGGAAATTCGCTTTATCCAGAAACACCAACTGATTGATTTGAAAGAAATCTTTGCTACTCTAACACGCTATACTATTGTATCCCTTGGATTCATACCGATTTATTTTGCCTTTAAATTCCTTTTCCAAGTCAACTCTTATACAGTAAACTTCAACATGATTCTCATGGTTCTCTCGACTGTTGCGGCTTGTGGTATCTATTATCTCTTGACACTCTTTATCGCCAAAGATAAAACACTCCACTATGCTCTAGACTTAGTACTTGCTAAGCTTAAAAGAAATTAAAAGAACACCCTACTGATAGATAATGTCTATCAGCAGGGTGTTTTCTTATTTATTCTTTCTTATCAGAAGCATTGGCTTCTACCTTTGAATCTTGTTTTTCTTGTTCAACAAGATTAGAATTTGCTTCTTGTTTCTGTTCTGGCTTGACTGCCTCGCTATTTACAGCAGCAACAGCCTGTTTCCAGATACCTTCTTCGTTTACCTTGTAACCATCAGGTGTGGTGGCATTTTTCAGTAAAGCTCCGTCTGTTTGGAAATAGTACCAATTGCCATCAAGCTGTTTCCAACCCGTTTGTATAGCTCCGTTCGGACCAAAATAGTAGGTTTGACCATTCACCTTATGAAGACCGACCAACATGATACCTGTTTCTTTTTCAAGATAATACCACTTGCCTTGATCTTTAATCCAGCCAGTCTTCATGGCGCCACTTGCTTGGAAGTATCGATACTGACCATCAATCCACTTCCAACCTGTCTGCATAGCACCGGAAGTGCTAAAGTAGTACTGTTCACCATTTACTGCATGCAGACCGACCAACATGGTTCCTTCCTTAGCATCCAGATAATACCAAGTGCCCCCATCTTTAAGCCAGCCTGTTTGCAGAGCACCTGTAGAGGTATAATAATGCCAACTATCATTTACCCACTGCCAACCAACTTGCATGATTCCTGAAGACTTGAAGAAATAGTTCTTTCCATTAATTTCTTGCGATCCGACTGCCATGATACCAGTTTCTGGATCCAGATAATACCAGGATTCGCCCGATTTTAACCAGTCCGTCTTCATGGCACCAGAGCTAGTATAATACTGCCAACCCTTGTCCTGCCATTGCCAACCAGTTTGCATGGCACCACTTGCCTTGAAATAGTAACGAGAGCCATTGATTTCTTGATTTCCAGTTAGCATATTGCCGTCTTTATCAAGGTAGAACCAAATGTCTTTGTCCTTGACCCAACCAGTTTGCATGGCGCCTGAATTCGCAAAGTAGTACCATTTACCATCTACCAAGGCCCAGCCAGTTTGCATGATACCTTCTTTGTCAAAGTAGTAAGTTGTTCCCTTGATGTCTTTCTTACCAACTGTCAAAATGCCGTCTTCATCATAATAGTACCAATTTGAGGCAATCTTTTGCCAAGATGATGCTTTGCCCTCCGACTGCAGGGCACCACTACTAGCAAAGACCATCTTCTTACCATTATAGACCTGAAGGCCAGTCAGCATCTTTCCATCTTTGTCAAATAGATATTTTTGCCCTTCAATTTCAACTAACTGACTATAGCTCCTTGCTCCACTTGAAGCAATATAATACCAAGTACCATCGTGTTTAAACCAGCCAGTATCTTGCATTTGTCCATTGTTGTTCAAATAATACCAGTTACCATCAGGTTTTTCACGAGAGTCGTTCAAATGAAGCCATCTACCTGCCTGCATTTGTCCTTGCCCATTAAAGAAATAGTAAATACCATTTATTTTGCGCCAACCGATTGCCATCTGATCATCAGACAAGCGATACTTCCAGTAACCATCTTCTTTATACCATCTTTCACTAACAGTAGGAATATTAGGTAGTGAATCGGACACATTTGTAAAACCATTTCTGCTAATTGTAAAGACTGTAGCATCCTTGGTCTGGCTAGAAGCATGAACTACCTCAATCCCATGTTTCTTAAGATAGTCTCTAGTTGTAGCAAGATTGGCTTCTGCTGCGGATGTGTGTACCACCATACTAGGAGATAAAGAGTCTAAGAAAGGAATCGTATTTGAAATGTGGGCATCATAATGATGGTTCCATTTCATCATATCGACTTTTCCAATCTCAGGACCTAACTTATCCTCTGCCCCTTCAGCATTATCCAAGTCACCACCGAGATAAATCTTTTTCCCCGCTACAGTAACCACTGCTACAATCGAATTGGAATTATCATCATAAACTCTCTTGAGTTTACCATCACTGTCATATTCGTTTTTATAGTTATATAGCTGAATATCCATGTCACCTAAAGTGAAGTGACTTTCCTTCTCAGTGATGTCTTGCACAAGAGTTACGCCACGCTCTAGAGCTGTCTTGACAGCATTGTCATAATTAAAAAGATTGTCCCACAATCGCCATTTTGATGTGATGCGCTCATCTGAGTATCTCTTTAGATAAAATCTGTCTACAGGATAACGTTTCAGAACTTCATCCGCAGATCCAATATGGTCACTATGGACATGGGTTCCTAAAATAAAGTCAAGTTTCTTAATACCGAGCTGTTGCATATGTCTGAACAGTCTGTCCTCTAATACATACTCATTGTTTGTACTAATTCCTACACGACTTGGATAACGTGGATTACTTCCATCTGGAAAATCATAGTCTTCACCCATATCAATCAAGGCATAGTGACCATTACTTTCTAGAATAATGGCATCACTTCCTGATACCCCTTTGGTATTGATAAAATGGATTCGGTTGCTTGAAGTATCTGCCTGAACTGCGGGTATCAAGAGTCCAGAGACGAGCATCAAGACTAGGGAAATAAATACAAGGGTTTCTTTTATCTGTTTCTTTTTCATATAAACCACTTCTTTCTTTGATAGCGGAAGCTAGGATGGAAGATTCATCCTGGTAGCAACTTTTCAAGCTCCTTTCCGTCATAATAAAACAAAAAGAGGGAAGGAGAAGCCTGATTGTCACACTAGAATAGGGACTAGAGTTAACAAGGAAGAACTTCACCATCCCCTCTTTTCTTGTATTTCCAAGTTTACTTTTTCAAAAGTACTTTAGCCAATTTAGCATCTCTTTGTTTGTAAATTGGATTTTCTTTCCAGTTGTAATGAGTGTTAGGAATTTCAAAATCCTCCCCATACAAGTGACTAATGTATTCTCTTGTATTTTCTGGAACTTTTACTAGAATTTCTTTAAAACTGCATTCACTTAGTGCTGTAAAAGGCAATTCATAGTGGTAGACTTCATATCTTGTAGGATTTCCCAAGGCATTTGTCATATAGAAAATAGTATCTGAGGAGATGGCATTCTCCTTTTTATCATAGACAATAAAATCCACATTGAGGCCCTTGTAACTATAGGATAATTCTACAAGCTTATCATTGTAATAGAACTCTTTGGTTCTGACAAAGCCTTTCTCCAAAAGAATTTTCTCGTCCCTTAAAAAGGGTTCGTAGTCTGGGATAATAATCCCAAAGTCCATATCTAAATCATGCGGAATCAAATCATTTTCTCTGTAGAAACCAAGTAAAGTCCCAAAGTCTAACCAGATATCATAGGATTTCAGATTCGATTGATAGATTGCCTTCAGAATATCTTCAAAGTTTTCTTTGAGCAAATTGCTTCTCTTTGAGTCCAAGTCGATATTGGCTTTTTTATTTAAACTTTTGATAATAGGTAGGTTTTTAACCAAGTCTTTCTTATCTCCTAAGAGACTGGCTAAACTTCTTTTTAACCATTGTAACACGTCCTATCCCTCCTTTATGTATGCCAGGAAGTCATCGTGCTTCACTCGTTTTTCTAGAGGAGGAATTTCCATAAAATCATCCCCGTAGATGGCAGAAAGGATTTGCTGATAGGCCGCAGGAATTTTGTAAACTCTATCTTCAAATGGACTGTCAATCGTTGTATCCAAGAAGGACTTGTCAAACTTCGTAGAAACTCTTTTGTTCTCCATGAGGTAGTCAATGAAGTCTCCATCTTTTCCTTGCATAGATAGGATGTTCATCTTTCTATTCCAAGTTTTGACCCGAGTCAAACGGAATACAAGGACAAGTAGATATCGGACGATATTCTTGAGTTTTGCATTCTTATTATGGATGCCATAAAGAGTATAGACTGATAAACGACGGTAAGTATCGAGTTTTACCATGTCTTTGTTAACATCAGCATAATAGTCAAATGGGAAAACATCCACACAAATTCCTAAATCAATATCATTTTCGATATAGTTGTTATCATAGACTGTTCGCGCGTCATAAACTCGGTAAAATGGGTAAGGGTATCGAGCGTCATTTTCCCAAGAAACCACTTTGTAGACTGGGTCATTGTCTTGCAAAATTGCTTGATACAATTTATCGTATTCATCGCGTTTCAATGAGATATCAATATCGTCATCCCAAGGAATGTAGCCCTTGTGTCTTACTGCTCCCAGCAAGGTTCCATAAGCCAGTGAATAGTTGATGTTCTCTTTTTGACAGAGATTGTGGATATAATCCATGACACCTAGTTCAACTTCTTTGATTTCTGCTTCGTCTAGCTTTCTGTAGCCATCTCTTTTTTTATAGAGAACAGAGAAATAGTAACCTGAAATCACAAACAAGATACAACCCTGTAGTGAAATTCCATAGAAGGTTGAACTCAAGAACAAGTTAGAAATGAGAATAACAACAGTCATCAACAGAATGGTGATCAATTCATGATTGTGGCGCCCCTCTTGAAGGTCTTTCTTATATTTCTTGAGACTTGAAATGATGAAGGCAAGCATAAAGATAGCCAGCGGGATAAAACCTGTCAGACCATCATAGAATAACAACTCAAGGTAGCCGTTGTGAGTAAGATAATGTTGTTTGATGATATAGGCTGAAGCATCATATTCTTTACCTAACTCATACCAGTTTCCACCTGAATATCCAAATAAGGGACGTTTAGGGATAAAGGAAGCTGTTGACTGCCAAATAGCAAAACGGTTATTAGAGATATTTTCTTCGCTGGTGTCTGTTCTCTCAAGGGAAAGATTGTTGTCCCCATTTTGTCCATTTTCTTGGTTTTTTTGGATTTGAGCTGAGTGAGCTTTCAAGTAAATATCGCTACTATATTTGATACCATTATAGCCGACAAATACCAATCCTACTGTCACTAGAACAGTAAGAAGTGACTTAGTTTTTTTAGTCCAGTTAGCCGTCATTAAAGCATATAAGAAAGCAACGACTACCAAACAGATATAGGTTGTCCTTGAACCTGACAGTACAATATAAGCAAAATTTAGCAGAATGGATGAGATAGCCAGAGTTTTAAGGACGGTATTGTAGAGTGACAAGCGCATCCACAAATAAATAATCACCATCAAAGAAATAATAGAGAGATAGTTGGGACTAGCTAGGATCCCAAATAGACGAGATTCTACAAATCCTTGGCGGATCAATAAGCCCTTGTAATCAAATACGCGGTAACCTTGCAACATGAAGAATTGCCAAATTGAGACAAGAACACCTAGGGTATTTGCGACAGTGATGACTGAAAAGAAGACATCAAAGAGGGCACGCGCTTTTTTCACTGTGAAAGACTGAAAGACTGGATAGAGTGCAAAGAAATAGATGAAAAAGACGACTAAGTTCTTAATGTTTGTTGAAAATCCATACTTTACAACTAAGACCGCGGTCAGGATATTCATTATAAAAAAGAGAATCAAATACTCAATTTTTCTGACAGTCAGATAGGCTTTTTTGATAAAGAAATTATAAAGTCCCAACAAAACACCCATGAGGGTCATGCCAAGAGTGACAAATTTATTGGCCGAAATGGCCTGAAGTGGGACAATCAAGCCTGCCATACAGTAAAAAGATATAACTGATAAAAACAGCAGATTGATTTTAAAATAGTTTTTTTCAATAAATGAAATCATTGTTTCTCCTAACTCTTAGTTTGTGCAAGCAAGATTTTCGTATACAATTTTCGACTCAGGTACAAAGCTAAAAAGCTCACTTTTCTTGCTCTTGTAAAACGACTATCTAAAAGAATGTTCTTTGTGTTTTTCTTTAGATAGGCAATCAAACGGTCTTCTAAGACCCTATCCTTGAAATCTGCATCAACCAAGAGCCTATCCAATACATAGAAGTAAGCCCAGTTTAAACGCATGGTTGCAACATCTGCCAGTTCAGGATAATTCTCTCTTATAATAGTCGCGTTTTGCTCATAAGCCTCAATAACGTTTAAGAATTTCAAGGAGAATTTTTGAGTCGTGATACTATTTTCACGGTGAACATAGTAGTATTTCTTCTCATTTGTTGCGACAACCTTGCGACAGTGATGAATCAAGGCAATCATGATGAAGGCATCTTCTGCTATTTTGCCAATTTCAAATCGTAGGTGTTCAAAGAGTTCTTTTTTATAAAGTTTGTTGACTGCTGTGACCGAGAGGATTTTAGCTTCCATAACCATTTTAATGGCTTCTTGGGGAGTTAATTCCCAAGTCTGAATCGCTGCAACTTGCTTTTCTGGAATTTGGTGGTAGACATCATAATGTCCACACATAGAAAGATCAGCATTGGATTCTAACATTTGACGGTAAAGGGTCTCATACATATCTTCATCGATGTAGTCATCACTATCGATAAATCCAATCAAATCAGAACTTGCCTCTTCAATCCCTCTATTTCGAGCATCAGACAAGCCCCCGTTTTCCTTGTGAATGACACGAATCCGTTGATCTCTTTGAGCTAATTGATCACACAGTTCTCCACTAGTATCCGTTGAGCCGTCATTGACAAGAAGAATTTCCAAGTTGGTATAGGTCTGTTTTAAAATGGATTCGACACACTTCTCCAGATAGGCTTCTACATTGTAGACTGGAACGATAACGCTTATTTTTTCTCCCATCATGCTCCGTATTCTCCCTTGTACTCTGTGTAACTCTTGTCCATGTCTGCTATAATGGCATCATGATGCGGTACTTGCTTGTCTGTTGGTGGGGGTGTCATATAATCCCCAAAAGCAGTGCTGAGATAGGCATCATAGCCGACTGGGATAGGCATCTCAGTTCCTTCAAATGGCAAGAAGAGATTATCTTCAAAGGATGCGATTGGATACTTGTTTCTCATGTAGCCAGGTCCTGAGCATAATTCCGTGATTCCATCACTCTCTGATAAAGTGTACTTGGTCATTTCTTTCTCAGCTTTTTTCCAAATGCGATAACGTAGAGATTTTGGAGTCAGGCCGAGTAAGATACGACTGCCCCATTTCATAACTGCACCATGCTTTTCTGGGACAGTTTGGGCGCAAAAGAGTGAATAGATCAAGGCCCAACGGACTTGTTTCTTACGTTCAGCTGGATTTTTAGGATAATAATCTAAAGGTAAAACATCCAAAGCTAAACCGTGTGGCAAATCCAAATCCTTTTGATAAGGCTTGATACAAGTTGTTTCCTTATCACGAATGGTAATAAAAAGGTTACGATCTACAAAATCCTTGTGACTCTTTGACAAAAAATAACGTTCATCTGCATAACGAGGCCATAGTTCAACTAATTTTTCATAGTCCTTGCGAGGCATGAAAAAGTCTAGGTCATCATCCCAAGGAATGAAGCCCTTGTTACGAAGGGCACCAATGGCTCCTCCACCACAGAGATAGCACAACAAATCATGTTCTTTACAAAATGCGACGAAATATTCAGCCATTTCCAGACTACGAGCCTGAATCGCTTTCAAATCACTCATGTCTCTCCTCTTCTGTCCAATAACGAGTTATATCGTTTTATTATACCATAAAAAAGCCCTAAAAATCCATCAGATACTAAGAAAAATCAAAGCCTAAACCACTTTTTCACTGGTGATTCAAACTTTGATTTTTTTATAGTATTCTATCTCATTCCCATTTGGGCGAGTTTTGTCTTGTATTTATTTTGGTCGACAAGGAGAGCCTGCCCTCCATAAACATCGTAGTCATCTACCCAGTCACCAAGTTCGGGAACAGTTAATCTTTCGATACCATTCTGAGCGCCTTCTATGACAGATAAACCATTGGTCAACAAGAAGCTATACGGTAAATTGGTCGAAGTCATCGCAAAGACTTTCCCAAGCGCCTCAGATCCTGTAAAGAGTTTGCTTGGATCTTTGACCTGTTCAAGAACGGATGACATGACTTGTTGCTGACGTTTGGTACGTCCGTAGTCTCCTTCATCATCATCACGGAAGCGAGCATAGTTCAGCAAGGTAGAACCATTCATCTGCTGTTTTCCAACTTTGATGGTTTGAGTTGGCGACTCTGTTTCTGTTGCATGAAGGTCATCTCCAACTGTGGCTTCTGTCAGAGGTTGACCATTCAGAGTTGAAAATTGAGCATCGATAGTCACTCCTTCAGGGAAAAGGGTGTCAATAGCTGTTGCAAAAGCCTGAAAGTCAACTAGGGCGTAGTACTTGATATCCAAGTCAAAATTATCTTTTAGAACCTTGCGGACCATTTCTGCCCCTTTTTGCCCTTCTTGTTCCCCAAGTTCATAGGCAACATTAAGTTTGTTATCTGTTTGTTTCTGGCCATTTACAATCTTACTATACCCGTCGATATAAACCAAGTTGTCACGCATAAAGCTGACTAGTTTGATTTTCTTATCTGATCCACTGACATTCAGTACCATGATCGTGTCGGTACGGGTTTCTGCACTATTTTGACCAATACGGCCATCTGTCCCCATGATTAGGATATTCACACCATCTTTGGTATCCTGACCGTTAAAGACTTCTACTTGGGCTGCCTTGGCATCAGCTGGCTTATTGCTTGGATTGGCTGCCGACTGGAATCCTCGAAGAAACATGAAAATCATCCCTGCAGCCACACATGTAATCAACAGCAAGAACCAAGTCAGTATTCGTTTGAAGCGAATTCTTCTCTTTTTCTTTTTGACTTTAGGTAGAGGAGCTACCTTCTCCCGTTTCTTAGCCCGACTTCTATTTCCATAAGTCGGAAGATCAATATCGCTACTCCAAGTCTCTTCTTTTTCTTCTTGGTAGGAAGGGTGAACTTCTTGCTTGGGTCCTGTCATCTTTTGCTGCAGGTAATCAAACTCCTTTCGCTCCCGATCATTGAGGTAGTGAAAATTCTTAAAGAGATAGTCATAACGTAACTGCTCATGATGACTTAAAGGGTTTTCATTGCTCATAGGCACTCCTTTCCTAAATCCCTAATTGTGAAAATAGGGTAGGTTCCCAGTATCTTGTACTGGATTCCAATTGTTTCTAGTTCTTGTCTGGCAAAATGAACCAGCTCTTTGGCACTATAATCCACATCGATAATGAAAAAGTACTCACCTAGTGCCGTTTTGAGGGGACGACTTTCTATCTTGGTTAAGTCAATCCCTCGCCAAGCGAAGGTTGACAGAGCCTTGTAGAGGGCACCGGGAAGGTTGTCCGGTAAGGTTAAGGCCAAACTCATTTTTTCAGCTTGCGAGTTAAAAGGAATCATCGGTATCTCTGCCCCTAACACCCAAAAACGTGTGAAATTGGCTTCCATTTCTTGGATATCTTCTGCTATCAATTCCAAACCATACTCAGTAGCGGAGTTTCTAGGGGCAATGGCTGCAAAAGGCTGATCTGGATGTTCCGAAATAAAGCGGGCCGCGTAGGCGGTACTAGCAGTCACCTCGATTTGAGCCTCTGGATAGTATTTATCGATGAATTTCTTCCCTTGAGCCAAAGCTTGAGGGTGTGAAAAAATCTTTTCAATCTTAGTATGACCAGGAACTGCCATCAGCTGCTGATGAATGGGTTGTACTATTTCTGCAACAGCCTGAATGTCCGCCTGATGAAAAAGATAGTCCAAGCTTTCATGCACACTGCCTTCGATAGAGTTTTCAACTGGAACCACAGAATAATCCACCAAGCCTTGTTCATAGGCCTTGATAACATCTGTGATATTGGCAAAAGCCTGCAATTCCTCATTAGGAAAAGCAGTCTGCACAACGTGGTGTGAAAATGATCCCTTGGGACCTAGATAGGCAATTTTCATCTCAGTTCCTCTATAATTTCCTCTGGGCTTAGCTTGGTCACATCCAGAATTTGACTAGCTATTTCCTCATACCAAGCTTGTCTTTCTTGAAAAATCTCTCGCAACTCTTCCTTGCTCTTGTTTAGAAAAAGTGGCCGTTGATTATCCTTATCAGCTGAAATACGTTGGTAAAGGGTTTCAAAATCTGCTTTCAGATAAATGTTATCAGGATTAGTCTTGAGCAAGTCACGATTTCTCTGAGAAACGACTACTCCTCCACCAGTTGACACAACTCGGTCTGTTTTTAGTAAGTCCGCTAAAACTTCTGACTCTATTTGACGAAATGCCGCTTCTCCTTTTTCAGCAAAGAAATCCGCAATGGACATGTCCAAACGTTCCTCGATTAAGGCATCCATATCGATGTAGTCTGCGTCCAATCCTCTAGCGATTGTCGACTTGCCAGCCCCCATAAATCCGAGTAATACCTTAGCCATGAATCAGATTCTCCAAATCATCAAAGAAGCTAGGATAACTGGTATTGATGGCTTCTGCACGGTCAAGTTCCACCTCTCCATCAGCAACCAAGAGGGCTGCGATGGCTGTCATCATCCCGATACGGTGGTCACCAAAGGTATTGACTCTAGCACCATGAAGGGAGGATTTCCCTTTGATAATCATTCCATCTGCTGTAGGTGTGATTTCCGCGCCCATGCTATTTAAAGCATCCGCTACCACTTGAATGCGGTCTGTTTCTTTGACTTTAAGTTCCTCTGCATCCTTGATAACCGTCACTCCTTCTGCTTGGGTAGCAAGCAGGGCAATAATGGGCAATTCATCAATCAAACGTGGAATCAAGGCTCCACTAATTTCTGTCCCTTTCAACTCAGAGGACTCGACAGTTAGGGTTGCAGATTTTGCGACTGGATCGATTTCAGTTATTTCTAGTTTTCCACCCATGGCGCGAATGACATCAAGAATCCCTGTGCGTGTTTCATTGATACCAACGTTCTTAAGTTCCACACGAGAATCTGGAACAATTAAACCAGCGACTAGCCAAAAGGCTGCACTGGAAATATCTCCTGGGACAACTACCTTTTGTCCGGTCAGTTTTTGCGGCCCTTGGACTGTGATTTTCTTTCCGTCCACACTTAATTGTCCACCAAATTGCTGTAGCATATCTTCGGTGTGGTTACGAGTACATTCTTTCTCGATAATAACGGACTCCCCCTGAGCCTGCAATGCTGCAAACATCAAGGCTGACTTGACTTGGGCAGAGGCGATTGGCAACTCATAGTGAATTGGTTTTAGGTTTTTAGTACCTTTCAAGTGCAGAGGGGGCAGGTCTCGCTCAGTTTGCCCTGAAATGCTGACACCCATTTTTTTCAGAGGAATCGTAACACGGTCCATAGGGCGTTTAGAAAGACTATCATCTCCAAACATTTCTACTTCGAAGTCTGCACCAGCAAGGACACCTGAAATCAGGCGAATCGAGGTACCAGAATTTCCCATATCCAAAGCGTTCTGCGGAGCTTTTAAACCATCCATGCCTACACCTTGAATGGTAATAACCCCATCTTTGTCCTCAATTTCAACACCAAGATCACGAAAGACCTGCATGGTTGAGAGCACGTCCTCGCCACGCAGAATATCATAAACCTTAGTCTCGCCCTCAGCCAAACTTCCAAAAATAATCGAACGGTGGCTGATAGACTTGTCACCTGGAACTCGGATACTGCCATGTAAGTGGCGAATGTTTGTTTTTAGTTTCATAGTTGACCTCATACTTGCAATACTTTTCTTATTTTATCACAAAAAAGCCAGAAATTCCTGAAATTTCTGGCTTTTATACAGATAAAATACTATTTCAACAATTCTGAAACAGGTTCAAAGACAATTTTTTCAATGTCCGAAAGGTAAATGGACAATTGTTGCTGTTTGGCAAAGAAATCTGACAAAAGAGCGTTCTCTTGGATTTGTTTGCTGAAAGACTGCATCTTTTCTTGGAAAGAGGCGTCTGGCATTTGTCCCGTTTGCGCCATGACTTGGATTTCTTGCTGGAAGGCAAGGTAATCAGCAAAAATCTTGCTAGCTTGTTCATCTGCTTGGATGGCATCTTTGGCTGCCTTGACAGCCTTGTATTCTGGTAATTCGCGTAGACCTCGACTGAGTTCATTTGCACTATCATAAATATTTGACATGATTTTCTCCTTATTTGATGACGACTGTGTAGTCCGTATTTTCTGAAATTAAGCGCTCAGCTCGTTCCAGATCCTGAGCATTTTTAAAGGAAATTTGGAGAATCCCGTGAACATCCTCACGGTTTTCCTCATTGATGTGGATATTAACCAAAGAAGTCCCACGTAGCAATTCCAAAATCCGCAAGATAACATCTTCTTCATCGGGAACATCGACATAGAGGTCATAAGAACTGTCCACGCCTCCACGTTTATGGATTTCCATGGCCTGACGTTGCTCACGCGCTTGGTTGAAAAAGTTCCAAATCTGCTCTTCTTCCCCCTTGCTAATAGCCTGACCAATCTCATCTAAGCGGTTCTTGAAATCCTCAATCCTCTCTAGGATGGTCTCGCGATTGGACAAGAGAATGGAAGTCCACATACCTGGTTCACTCTCTGCAATCCGGGTCATATCTCGAAAACCACCCGCCGCAAAGCGCCTTGTCATCTCATGTTCTTGAGCATAAACAGCTGTTTGCTCCATGAGACCTGATGCCAAGATATGGGGAAAATGGCTAATCTGTGAAGTTACACGATCGTGCTCCTTGGCATCAATCTCGATAAAACGAGCATGGAGACCAGAAAATAGGTCCTTCATTTCCTCAAGCGTGTTTGAACTAGTCAAACTAGATGGAGTAAAGATATAGTAGGCATTTTCAAAGAGATTAACATCGGCAGAGGCAGCTCCTGTCTTGTGGCTACCAGCCATGGGATGGGCACCGACAAAACGAATTGACTTGCCAGCCAAGTATTCCTCAGCAACTTCCACAATGGCAGCCTTGGTCGAGCCAGCATCTGAAATAATGACGCCTTCTTTCAAGTTCAAACCTGCCAACTCCTGAATAAAAGCAATGGTCTGCTTGATCGGCAAGGTCAGAATGATGACATCTGCCAGAGGAGCAAAACTGGCAAAATCATCCGTTGCTCGGTCAATTATCCCCCGCTCCAAGGCAATATCTCTCGAAGCCTGACTGCGATTGTAACCTAGAATTTCGTAATCGGGATGATCGCGCTTGATACCAAGCGCCATCGAGGCACCAATCAAACCGAGACCTGCGATATAGATGGTTTTTGCCATAGAGACTCCTTAATAGTTCTTTGTATACTCACGGTGTTTGGCTACCGCTTCTTTTAATTCCTCTAGGTTGTCCGATGAAAATTTTTCAAGAATTTCCTGCGCCAGAACTGTTGCCACAACAGCCTCCATGACAACACCTGCTGCTGGAAGAGCCGTCGGATCACTTCTCTCCACGGTTGCCTTGTAAGGTTCGTGAGTCTCGATGTCCACACTCATCAATGGTTTATAGAGAGTGGGAATGGGTTTCATAACACCTCGAACAACAATGGGTTGCCCATTGGTCATGCCACCTTCAAACCCACCTAGATTATTGGTACGACGAGTATATCCGTCTTCTTTAGACCAGAGAATTTCATCCATGACTTGGCTACCTTTCCGGTAACCTGCTTCAAAACCAAGACCAAATTCCACCCCTTTAAAAGCATTAATAGAAACCACTGCTTGGGCCAATCGCGCATCCAATTTTCTGTCCCATTGAACATAAGATCCAAGGCCAACTGGAACACCTCCGACGACTGTCTCCACAACCCCACCGATGGTATCACCGTCACGTTTGATTTGGTCAATATAGTCCTTGATTTCCTGTTCTCTTTCTTGGTTGACAATAGAAACTTCAGACTGGGCAGCTCTTTGCTTAATCTCAGCGACTGTCAGATTTTCAGGTACATCGATTTCCTTACCACCAAAGACCACAACGTGATTGGCAATCTCCATATCTAGCTCAGCTAAAAGACGTTTGGCCACTGCCCCAACTGCCACCCGCATGGTGGTTTCACGGGCGGATGAGCGCTCCAAGGAATTACGCAAATCATCAAAACGGTACTTGATACCCCCAACCAAATCGGCATGACCTGGTCGAGGATGAGTGATTTTCCGTTTGCTTTTAAGGCGGTCTTCAATGTCCTCAGCAGACATGATATCCAGCCATTTTTGGTGGTCTTTATTGACGACATCCATGGTAATAGGAGCCCCAGTCGTCTTCCCATGGCGGACACCCGAAGTAAAGACAACCTGATCACTCTCAATCTTCATACGACCACCACGTCCGTATCCGCCCTGACGACGTTTCAAATCCTCATTGATGTCCTCTGCTGTCAAAGGAAGTCCAGCAGGAATTCCTTCAATGATAGCTGTCAGACGGGGTCCGTGTGATTCTCCCGCAGTTAAATATCTCATAGGTTCTCCTTATTTTACCAAGTAGTCTTTCATCTCTTCTAAGGAAACAGGGTGAATGCTCGCCGAACCAAGCTCTGGCACCAAGACCAATTTCAAGGTGTTTCCACGCGCTTTTTTATCATGAGTCAAAGCTTGATAAAGTTTGTCAACATCCCAGTTTTCATAGTCAACAGGGAGTCCAAATTTCTGGCACATCTCTCTAATGGACTGGGTTATTCCTTCTGGCATAAGACCTTTTTCCTCAGCAACCTTGGAAATCTGCACCATCCCCATGGCCACGGCCTCACCATGCATGACTTTGCCATAACCGGCCGTTGCTTCAATGGCATGGCCAATGGTGTGGCCAAAATTGAGGTAAAGGCGAACACCGTTATCCAACTCATCCTCAACCACCATCTTGCGCTTTACCTGACAAGAATGTTCAATCAAAGTCTCTGCATGTTCCAGAATGCTCTCAACAGAACCATCCAGCTCCGTTAAGAGAGCCCATAGTTCTGAATCCTCAATCAAGCCATACTTGATAACCTCACCCATCCCCTCAATCAGATCTCTTTTCCCGAGTGTTTCAAGGACCAGCGGGTCAATCAGAACCCCATCTGGTTGAGCAAAAGTTCCCACCATATTTTTAGCAAAAGGAGTATTGACACCTGTCTTTCCACCGATAGAAGAATCCACCTGAGCTGTCAAACTAGTCGGAATCTGAACAAAGTGAATCCCCCGCATATAGGTAGAGGCCACAAAGCCAGCCAAGTCCCCAACGACACCACCACCGAGGGCCACAATCCCATCGCTACGAGTCAAACCTTGCTTGACTAGAAATTCATAGACTTTCTGAACAGTGGTTAAATTTTTTCTTTCTTCCCCTTCTAAGAAATCAAAAACAACTACCTGAAAACCAGCATCTTCTAGGCTGAGTTTAACCTTCTCTGCATAGAGAGAAGCTACATGGTTGTCGGTTACGATAAGCACTTTTTGAGGTTGCCAGAGTTCTCGCAACCATTGACCTGCTTGCGATAGACAACCTTTTTCAATCTGAATATCATAAGGATGATGCGGAATATCGATTCTGATTTTCATAGTAGGGTCTCCTTTTCACTATTTATATTTTTCTATTAAGGACTGCCAAATCTCTTCTGTCGGCATTTCTTTACCTGTCCACAGTTGAAAAGCTTCAGCAGCTTGATAGAGCAACATCCCCAGGCCATTGACGGCTGGATTGTCCTGACTTCTAGCCCATTTCAAAAATGGCGTCTCAAAGGGTTGGTAAATAATATCTGCCACCAAGAGAGTTTCTGGTAAGACTATGCTTTCAGGAACTGGGGATGATTTGCCATCCATCCCTACACTGGTCGCATTGACGAGAAGGTCCGACTCGGCAATCCTTGATTGCAGGTCAGAAAGATCTTCTAAAGCATACAAGTCCACTTTAAATCCTGTCTGCACCTGCAACTTGTCTAGATAAGGTCTTGTTTTTTCCATGGAAACTGAACGCACAAAGACTGAAATTTGACTGGCGCCATCCAAAATGGCTTGTGCCAATATTGATTTGGCCGCACCACCTGCTCCCAGAATAGTCATTTTCTTATCTGAGATTGTAAAAGAAGGCAAGCTCTTAAAAAATCCCTTGCCATCTGTATTATATCCAATTAACGTTCCGTCTTGATTAACAACTGTGTTGACTGCCCCAATCAAACGAGCTTCATCACTCAACTCATCCAGATAAGGAATCACCTGCTCCTTGTAAGGCATAGACAGGTTGATGCCAAACATCTGGTAACGTCGAATATTAGCAACTGTTTCTGCCAAATCACCCGCTTCAATCTCCCAAGCTACATAGGCACCATTGGTATCTGTCGCCTCAAAGGCCCTATTGTGAATGAAGGGTGAAATAGAGTGTTTGATGGGATTGGCAACAACTGCAGCTAAACGTGTATAGCCATCAAGCTTCATCCAAAATCTCCCTGATTTTCTTCATGTTTGATAGCGAAATCTGACCTGGGGCACTCGCTTCATCCAGACTAGCAAATGACCAACTTGAACCCGTCACATCTGAAGTGATACGGGATACCTTGCCCATTTTCCCCATGGAAATGGTCACGTACTCTTGCTCAGGGTTGAGTGTTTTAAATCCTCGAGTGTAATTCATCAGATCTAAAACATCCTGCTCCGTATGGGCCATAACTGATACCTTGACCACTTTCGGAGAGAGACTGGTCAACTCAGACAAAATTTCCATCATGTTTTCAGGTGTTTCCTGGAAATTATGATAGCTCAAAACAAGATTTGGAAAATCCAACATTTCCTCAAAAACATCCTTGTAGCTGAAATACTCAAAATCTACATAATCCGGCTGATAGAGCTGAGTAACTTCCTTGATGATTTGAACATACTCCTCAGAAGACAGTTCGATTTCTCCTCCCTCAGTGCGAGTCCGAAGGGTAAAGACAAGTTCGCGTCCTGCAAATTTCTCAAAGATAGCGGGTGCTACCTGTAAAATAGCGTCCTTTGTAAGAAAGTCCGCACGCCACTCAATGATATCGGCATCTTCATACCTAGTTGCATCCAGTTCTTGCGCTTCTTCTAAACTTCTTGGCATTACTGAAACGATTAATTTCATCTACTAACCTTCATACTAATCACCTTGAGGTAATTACTGCTTTCATCTTTTTTATTATAGGCAAAGTCTGCTGGAAGTCCGTATTGGTTCAAGACCTGATACCTTCTTCCTGCAAAACCTTTATCAATTTGTTCTGTAAATTTCTGGCGGGAAACATTGGCAGCATTGGTACTGGCAATGATAATCCCTCCCGGATTTAAAATCTCTAGACTCTGGGAAATCAACTTGTGATAGTCCTTAGCTACAGAGAATGTTTGTTTTTTATTGCGGGCAAAGCTTGGCGGATCAAGAACAATCACATCATAGGTCAAGCCTTTTCGCTTGGCATACTTGAAGTACTCAAAGACATCCATAACGATAAAACGATGATTGTCCGTGCTGAGTCCATTTGCCTGAAAATGAGCTTCTGACAGCTCTCTAGACCGTTTGGCCAAGTCGACAGAAGTTGTCTCACTCGCACCTCCCATAGCTGCAGCAACTGAAAAGGCCGCCGTATAGGAAAACATATTGAGCAAGGATTTGCCCATGGCTAGACCGTCAACCAGACTCCCACGAACCTCATGTTGGTCCAGGAAAATCCCTGTCATCAAACCATCATTCATAAAAACTTGATAGAGCACGCCATTCTCAAGAACAGTAAAATCATCTGGCGCTTCCTCACCATAAACATAGGCAGACTCGTAGTCTAGACCTTTAAAACGAATCTTTTCATAAGCACCCAAGACCTCAGGAAAAACTTCCTTAAAAGCCTTTACTATGAGCTCACGAATCTGGTAAACAAAGGAGTTGTACCAAGAAAAAACAGCATAATCTCCATAGAGATCAATAGTCAGACCCCCAAAACCATCCCCCTCTTGGTTAAAAAGGCGAAAAGCAGTGGTCAAGTCATCCTGATAATAAGGCTTTCTAGCTTCCTTGGCCTTACGAAACAGGATTTCAAAAAAGGCTTGATTGAAACCAACCTTTTCCTTGCTGACCAACCAGCCAATGCCCTTGTTCTGCTGAGAAAGATAGGCACTCCCTAAAAACTTCCCGTCTTGACTAAGAACTTCTACTGCCTGATCCGTCAGTTCAATATCTGTTAAATCACTTGCCTCCAAAAGAACTAGACCCTTAGCTAGCTTTTTTTCAACACGTCTGCTGACCCTAATTCTATTCATAGCTACTATTATAGCAAATTTTGTGACAATTCTCAAAAAAGAAACCGTTTAACCATTTGTACTTTAGTTTACTGAGTGTCATTTTTGTTCAAATAAGTTTATTCCATTTACTTTTTCACCAAAACATTCTTTCCCTTATAATGGAAAGAGAGATTCTATTCGCTAAAAATAGACAAAAACAGAAATGAGTATAGAATCTTGCGCAAACGTTTGCCTAGTTCTAAACTTTATGGTAGAATAAAACACAACATTGATAAGCAAGAGGAAAAACAATGCAAAATCAGACACTTATGCAATACTTTGAATGGTATTTGCCTCACGACGGCCAACACTGGACGCGACTGACAAATGATGCAGAGCACCTAGCAAACCTTGGTATCAGCCATGTCTGGATGCCACCTGCCTTCAAGGCAACCAACGAAAAAGATGTCGGCTATGGTGTTTACGATCTTTTTGACCTAGGAGAATTTCAGCAAAAAGGGACTGTCCGTACCAAGTATGGGTTTAAAGAAGATTATCTTCAAGCCATTCAAACCCTAAAGGCACAGGGAATTCAACCTATGGCCGATGTGGTGCTCAATCACAAGGCTGCTGCCGATCATATGGAAGCCTTTCAGGTTATTGAAGTGGACCCTGAGGACCGTACCGTTCAACTAAGCGAGCCCTTTACTATCAACGGCTGGACTCACTTCACCTTCGATGGTCGCCAAGATACCTACAATGACTTCCACTGGCACTGGTACCACTTCACAGGTACGGACTACGATGCCAAGCGACGTAAGTCTGGCATTTACCTGATCCAGGGAGACAATAAAGGCTGGGCAAATGAGGAATTGGTCGATAACGAAAACGGTAACTACGACTACCTCATGTATGCTGACCTAGACTTTAAGCATCCTGAAGTCATCCAAAACATCTATGACTGGGCTGACTGGTTCATGGAAACGACTGGTGTTGCTGGTTTCCGCTTGGATGCCGTTAAGCACATCGACTCCTTCTTTATGGGCAATTTCATCCGTGATATGAAGGAAAAATACGGTCAAGATTTCTATGTTTTTGGTGAATTTTGGAATCCAGACAAGGAAGCCAATCTAGACTATCTCGAGAAAACAGAAGAACGCTTTGATCTTGTCGATGTTCGTCTCCACCAGAACCTCTTTGAAGCCAGTCAAGCTGGAGCAAGTTACGACCTTCGTAACATTTTCACAGATAGCTTGGTTGAACTCAAGCCTGACAAAGCAGTCACTTTCGTTGACAACCATGATACCCAACGAGGACAAGCCCTTGAGTCTACTGTTGAAGAATGGTTCAAGCCAGCAGCCTATGCCCTCATTCTATTACGCCAAGATGGTCTTCCATGTGTCTTTTACGGAGACTATTACGGCATTTCAGGGCAATTTGCTCAACAAGATTTCAGAGAAGTTCTTGATCGTCTCCTAGCCATCCGAAAAGACAGGGCATATGGGGAGCAAACAGACTACTTTGACGATGCCAACTGTATCGGTTGGGTTCGTTCAGGTGCTGAACATCAATCTCCAATCGCTGTCCTCATCTCAAATGACCAAGAAAACAGCAAATCTATGTTTGTCGGGCAAGAATGGGCTGACCAAACCTTTGTTGACCTCCTTGAAAATCATCCAGCACAAGTTACAATCAACGCTGAAGGTTATGGAGAATTTCCAGTAGCAGCGGGTTCAGTCAGTGTTTGGGCAACAAAATAAACCTATCAGTTACAAGTCAAATCCAAGCGGATTTGGCTTTTTAAGTAGGCAAAAAGACCTACCCAAATGGATAGATCTTTATTGTCTTACAATTTACCTGCTACTGCATCCAAGAGTTCTTGAATTTTCGCTTGGTTGCTTCCTCCTGCCATAGCCATGTCTGGTTTACCACCACCACGTCCATCGACGATTGGAGCCAATTCTTTAACCAAGTTTCCTGCGTGTACATCTTTAGTCTTGCTTGCTACGAGGACATTGACCTTGTAACCAATAGCGGCAACTAGGACAAGCACATCAGAGTAGTCTTTTTGTTTCCAGTTATCCGCAAAGGTACGAAGGGCACTTGCATCTGATACAGAAACTTGGCTTGCAATGTAACGGTGTCCGTTGACTTCCTTCACATCCTTAAAGACATCACCTGCCGCTGCAGCTGCTGCTTTTTCCTTCAATTCTGCATTTTCTTTTTGCAATTGACGGAGTTGCTCTTGAAGGCCTTCAACCTTGTGAGGTACTTCCTTGAGTTGAGGTGCTTTAAGAGTTGATGCAACAGCTTTAAGAGCGTCTTCTTGTTCACGGTAGGCTTCAAAGGCTTCTTTACCAGTCACTGCCAAGATACGACGAGTTCCTGAACCAATCCCTTCTTCTTTGACAATCTTGAAGAGGCCAATTTCAGAAGTGTTGCCAACGTGGGTACCACCACAAAGCTCAATAGAGTAGTCACCGATGGTCACAACGCGGACTTCTTTACCATATTTCTCACCAAAGAGGGCCATAGCTCCCATTTCTTTAGCCGTGTCAATATCTGTCTCAACAGTTTCCACTGCGATGGCTTCCCAAATCTTCTCATTGACTTGCTGTTCAATGGCGCGCAACTCTTCAGGAGTCACAGCTTGGAAGTGAGTAAAGTCAAAGCGAAGAAATTCTACTTCGTTCAGAGATCCTGCTTGTGTCGCATGGTGGCCAAGGATATTGTGAAGAGCCGCATGGAGCAAGTGAGTCGCAGTGTGGTTTTTCATAACACGATGACGACGGTTGGTATCGATAGCCAAGGTGTATTCTTGGTTCAAAGCAAGTGGTGCAAGAACTTCAACAGTATGAAGAGCTTGTCCGTTTGGTGCTTTTTGCACATCCGTCACATTCGCTACGACATTTCCTTTAGCATCCAAGATTTGACCGTGGTCAGCTACTTGTCCACCCATTTCAGCGTAGAATGGTGTTTCCGCAAAGATGAGAGAGGCAGTTCCTTCAGAAACAGCTTCTACTTCTGCATTATCCGCTACGATAGCCACCAACTTAGAAGGCAATTGACTAGCATTGTAGTTGAAGACACTTTCCACTGTAATGTTTTGGAGGGTTTCATTTTGCATACCCATTGAGCCACCCTTGACAGCTGAAGCACGCGCACGTTCTTGCTGCTCTTTCATGGCTGCTTCAAAACCTTCACGGTCGACTGTCATACCAGCTTCTTCAGCGATTTCTTCTGTCAATTCAACTGGGAATCCGTAAGTGTCGTAGAGTTTGAAGACATCTTGCCCCGCGATAACGTTTTGACCTTTCGCTTTTAAATCAGCTACAATGGTTTCTGCAAAGTGTTGACCTGAGTGAAGGGTACGGGCAAATGACTCTTCTTCGCTCTTCACAATTTTTTCAATAAAGTCACGTTTTTCGAGCACTTCTGGGTAGTAGCTTTCCATGATTTTTCCAACAGTTGGAACGAGTTTGTAAAGGAAAGGCTCGTTGATTCCCAATTTTTGACCGTGCATAGAAGCACGACGGAGCAAACGACGAAGGACATAACCTCGACCTTCATTTCCTGGAAGAGCACCATCACCAATGGCAAATGAAAGTGAACGGATGTGGTCTGCAATAACCTTGAAGCTCATGTTGTCGCCATCTTGGTCGTAGACCTTACCAGACAATTTCTCAACTTCGCGAATGATCGGCATGAAGAGGTCTGTTTCAAAGTTTGTCTTAGCCCCTTGGATAACTGCCACCAAACGCTCCAAACCAGCGCCCGTATCAATGTTCTTGTGTGGCAATTCCTTGTACTCGCTACGAGGAACAGCAGGGTCAGCGTTAAATTGTGACAAGACGATGTTCCAGATTTCGATATAACGATCGTTTTCGATATCTTCTGCAAGCAGGCGAATACCGATATTTTCTGGGTCAAAGGCTTCTCCACGGTCAAAGAAGATTTCTGTATCTGGTCCAGAAGGTCCCGCACCAATTTCCCAGAAGTTATCTTCGATTGGAATCAAGTGGCTTGGGTCCACTCCTACTTCAATCCAGCGGTTGTAAGAATCCTTATCTTCAGGATAGTAGGTCATATAAAGTTTTTCAGCTGGGAAATCAAACCATTCAGGACTTGTCAAGAGCTCATAAGCCCAAGTGATGGCTTCATCACGGAAATAATCACCGATAGAAAAGTTCCCCAACATTTCAAACATGGTATGGTGACGCGCAGTCTTCCCTACGTTTTCAATATCGTTAGTACGGATAGCTTTTTGCGCATTAGTAATCCGTGGGTTTTCAGGGATAATGGTTCCGTCAAAATATTTCTTAAGAGTTGCTACCCCAGAGTTGATCCACAAAAGAGTTGGGTCGTTTACTGGAACCAAGCTGACTGATGGTTCTACAGAGTGACCTTTGCTTGCCCAGAAATCTAGCCACATTTGGCGAACTTGAGCACTAGATAGTTGTTTCATAATATCTCCTTATTACTTGTTTAATTTGATTGGCTTTCCAGCATCTCCACATAGTCAATCGCGACACAGAGGGAAATGACCAGGTCTGCATAAGAGTCTTCATAGACAGTTACGGTGTAAGTTGAGGTCAAATGGAAAATCTCTTTCCGAATCTCGGCAATCACTTGGTCACGATCATCCAACAATTTGAAATTCAAATCCCAGATATTGCCCTCGATACGAAGCCCCAGATTATCAAACTCATACTTATCTCGAAAGAAGGTCAACTTCTTACGAATGACGAAATTGGAACCGTTTCGTAGCTGAATAGTAAAGCGAGGAAGCAAGGTGAAAAATTCTTTACTGATTTCACTGACCTGCTCACCATAGGCGTCATAGATGGTAAAGGTCTTAGGAATTTGGAAGAAAGATCCCTCCACTTGATAGTTCACTACTCCTCTGTCATCCTTGATATCAAAACGTTCGCCCCCAAGACGAAACTTTTGTTTCACGAGAAATGTCTTCATAAACACCTCCAAAAATCAAAAGACAAGCTCACATCACGAAGGGCGAAAAACCGCGGTACCACCTTCATTCAATGAACTTGTCATTCTCTTATTCTTATGCAATTGTCTGATTGAGTAGCATGACTTCCTAGCTTAGATGGCTCGCAGCACCGCCAATTCTCTGGACTAAGACGACAGAAAATCAATTCTCAACTCTAGTATTATATCGTTTTTGGAGGAGTTCGTCAAGGTTGATGACAACGAATCATAAACTTCTGCATTAACCTCTTAATTTATCTAGATCTACTTTGTGATGTTTGAGTATTTTTGGGCTTATAAATTGAAATTTTAATTCGTGTACGTTTCAAATCAACTTTCTCTCCAGCTTTTGGAGTTTGAGATACTACTGTTCCTTCAGCAGTACCCTCAGGAGCACTGGAAACTTCTACTACTTCAATATTAGCTTCTTTTATACCTACAATGTTAGTTAAATTATTTTTTGTAAACTCTAAACTTGAACCTGCATAATTTGGCATTGTAGCACTAGTTCGCTCTTTTGCAACAGTAAAAGTAATATCTGATGAATCATTCAAATCATATAAAGTCCCCTCTAACAAACTCTGACGTAAAATTGTACCAGGAGAATATTCATCACTTTCCTCTTCTTCAACTTTTATATGATCCTCAGTAATTTTTTTACTCTTCAATTCATCTATAGCAGCCGAGACTTTTCGACCAATGTAGTTTCCAATATATACTTTTGATACCTGTGAACTAGAAGAGGCAGAACTTGTAGATGAAGTTTGTTTATCTTTAGATTTATTTCCACCAAGAGAAGCTTGCTTTGTAGAACTTGTGGAGGTTGCTGAATTAGATGATTGAGTTGATTGCTTAGTACTGTTATGAGATGATTTAGACCTGCTCATACCTATGAAAAAAGTTCCAATTATCACTAATAAAAGTAAGCTTATAGCTATTCCGAAAAACCACTTTATTCTACTTATTTTCTGTCTACGACGCTCTAATAATTCATTCTGTTCTATTTCTTGCTGTTGTTTTAATTGAAATTGCTCTGTAGCTAATCGTTGTCTTTCTGCTTCTCTTTCTTTCTCCAACAAATACTCATTCCAGTCAGCTTCTGCTTCTGCTAAGAGTATCTGAATTCTCCCTCTCTCATCTTCAGTTTCAGCTTTGGCCCAAAGTTTTTTTAAATCAAATATATTATCTTTATATTGTTGTTCTATACGTAATTCTAACTCTCGTTGATGTCGAGATTCCTCGTCCCATTGTCTCTGACGTTCTAGTTCATTTCTCTCTTTTAATGTTTCTTGTTGTTCTCGAGCAAGACGATTTTGTTCATCTAGTGCTGCCTGTTGTTTTTGGTTAGAAAATTGCTGTTCCCATCTCTGTTGTTCCAACAAGTTATTCTGTCTTTTTAGCTCTTGATTCAATTCTTCTTCTCGACGAGCTTTTTCCCAATCATTCAGATTATTCATATTCCCTCCTAGTTCGCATTATAACCATGTTCCCTAGATTTTAAAACTTCTTTCCACCAGGATTCACGTTTTAAAACAAACTTATCATCTATTTTACCGTTATAGTTTTCCAATACAGAGTATTGAAAATTTTCTTTAACGTAATTCAACCCTTGTTTTTCAACCAAAATCCTAAGTTCTTTATTGCCACCATGTCCATTATCCACATAGGATTGCCAACGTTGTAAAAGCATACCATAGTTTGAAGTTGCTGAGCCTACATATAATTTACCATTCTGCTTATCCGTAATAAGATAAACAGCTTTTTGATTTTCTAAAGCAGTTATCCAATCTTTTTTTCTCAAACGTAAAATAAATTCTAATTCTTTGTAAGATAAAGAAATATTATCATATCCTGGAAATTCTTCTCCTCCAAATGAATCTGATAACAATTGCTCTATCACAAGTTTTTCCTTACAAGTTGTATACTTTAGAACTGAACCTCTAGATTCTTTTCTGTACCGAATAATTAGACGACCAAAAAGGGCTGAATATTCCTTTAGTTCAATTCCTTCATAATTTTGTCCTCCAGTAACAAAAAGTTCCTTACTCACTTCTTTTATAGTAGTTAATAACCATTTGTTATTATCAATCTTAATGAAATTTATGACAATATCTCCAACATTGAAATATCGCTTTTTTGTTCTCCAAAATAAGTTGTAGTTATTAATTATTTCTTCGTCTCTCAAATAGGTCTGAATTGGATTTTCGCCCGTCCAATTATTAAATTTTACCTTGAATTTCCATTGATTTTGTTCACTTATATTCAAAATATCGTTTAACTTTAAATCCATAATAAAATTTAACACCTCATTATATTTAATTAAATTTGTATTTCTCATATGTTATTATACAAAAAAGCATAGTTAGGGTCAAACTTTTATAAGTTGTTTTTAATTATAGTTACCAACACAAAAACGAACCAGCTTAACTGATTCGTTTCATGTCTGCTTACTCCTACTTCCGGTACATTTTAAACTGGAGGAAGAGGTCGCTATATTTGCCTGTCCATTTATGGTCAAATTTCTCATAAACTTCTAGGTGTTTCATGGTGTCAGCGTCTGGATAGAAGGCCTTGTCTTCTTTTGTCTCCTCTGGGAGCATTTCCTTGGCTGGTAGGTTTGGTGTTGAGTAGCCCACATACTCGGCATTTTTCAGAGCATTTTCGGGTTTCAACATAAAGTTGATAAAGGCATAGGCGGCATCTTGGTTTTTCACGGTTTTTGGAATGACCATGTTATCAAACCAGAGATTGCTGGCCTCAGTCGGAACGACATACTTGAGGTTAGGATTTTTCTCCAACATCTGGCTGGCTTCCCCAGAAAAGGTCACACCGATGGCAGCATTGTTCTGGATCATGTAACCCTTCATCTCATCCGCCACAATGGCCTTGATATTTGGAGTCAGTTTGTAGAGTTTGTCTACCGTTTCTTCCAACTGCTGAGGATCCTTTGAGTTGAGACTGTAACCGAGTGAGTTAAGCCCGAGTCCCAGCACCTCACGCGCCCCATCAAAGAGCATGATAGAATCCTTGTATTCTGGTTTCCAGAGGTCATCCCAATGCTCAGGCGCCTCATCTATCATGGTTTCATTGTAAACAATTCCCAAGGTCCCCCAGAAATAAGGGATGGAGAATTTATTACCCGGGTCAAAAGACTGGTTGAGGAACTCAGGTCCGATATTTTCGATTCCTTCAATTTTTGAATAATCAAGAGGAACCAAGAGGTCTTCGTCCTTCATCTTATTAATCATGTACTCACTCGGGATGGCAATATCGTAGGTTGTTCCACCCTGCTTAATCTTGGTATACATGGCTTCGTTAGAATCAAAGGTCTCATACTGTACTTGGATGCCTGTTTCTTCTGTGAATTTCTCCAAAAGTTCGGGATCAATGTAGTCTCCCCAGTTGTAGATAACCAGTTTTTGACTATCTCGACTGTTGATTTTACTGTCTAGATGATGAGCAATCCCCCACAAGACAAGGATAATCGCTACAATTCCTACTAAAAATGAATAGAGTTTTTTCATGCTTGCTCCTCCTTCTCACGTGAGATAAAGTAATAACCTACAACTAGGATAATACTAAAGAGAAAGACGAGGGCAGACAGGGCATTGATTTCTAGCGAAATCCCTTTACGAGCACGAGAGTAAATCTCGACTGACAGGGTTGAAAAGCCATTTCCCGTCACAAAGAAGGTCACGGCAAAGTCATCCAGCGAATAGGTGAAGGCCATGAAATAACCCGCAATGATTGACGGCGTCAGATAAGGGAGCATAATTTCCTTGAACATTTGGAACTGACTAGCACCAAGGTCATAAGCCGCGTGAATCATATCATCATTCATCTCCTTGAGACGAGGCAAGACCATCAAGACCACGATTGGGATGGAGAAGGCCACGTGACTAGATAGAACTGTCAAAAAGCCAAGTGAAAACTTAAGCTGGGTAAAGAGAATCAAGAAGCTAGCACCAATCATAACGTCAGGCGCAACCATGAGGATATTATTGAGTGATAAAAAGGCTTCTTGGTATTTCTTACGAGACTGGTAGATGTAAATGGCACCGAAAGTCCCGATAATGGTCGCTATCAAGGCTGATAGAAAGGCCAAGAAA
Organism: Streptococcus mitis ATCC 6249; assembly: GCF_000146585.1. GTDB lineage: Bacteria > Bacillota > Bacilli > Lactobacillales > Streptococcaceae > Streptococcus > Streptococcus mitis_AZ. The sequence goes on from NZ_GL397179.1 coordinate 1,362,060, forward strand.
AAGGTTTGGGTGAGGATCAACATGAGACGGCCATCACCAAACATGGTTTTAAAATGGCTCAAGCTAAAACCAGTAAAGCTGTTCATATCATCGCCAGCATTAAAGGCATAGCCAATCAAGTAAAAGATTGGCAAATATAGGATGATGAAGACAAAGGCTAGGTAGAGATTAGCAAATTTTTTCATCGTTCTCTCCTTTCCTTGGTCACCCACATGGTGAGAAACATGGTCAGGATGAGGATCACACCGATGGTAGAACCCATTCCATAGTTGTCATTTGTAAGGAAGTTCTGCTCAATAGCCGTTCCCAGTGTGATAACGCGGTTCCCACCAATCAAACGTGTCAGCATGAAGAGACTCAAGCTGGGGATAAAGACCGACTGAACCCCACTTCTCACTCCATTCATTGATAGAGGGAAGATAACGTGGCGGAAAGTTTCCCACTTGGTCGCACCGAGGTCATAACTGGCATTGATAAGATTGTTATCCATATCATCCAAGACATTGAAGATGGGCAAAATCATAAATGGAAGCTCGATGTAGCTTGCGACAAAGATAAAGGAGAAATCGGTAAAGAGCAACTGCTGCGAACCGATTCCAATAAATTCCAAAAATTGGTTAATGGAGCCATTTTGACCAAAAATCCCGATAAAAGCATAAGCCTTGAGGAGCAGATTAATCCAAGTCGGCAAGATAATCAGCATGAGCCAGAGTTGACGGTGCTTGAGACGAGTCAAAAAGAGGGCTGTTGGATAGCTGATAAGAAGTGTCACTAGAGTTACAATCCCAGCATAGAGCACAGAGTTGAAACTCATTTTAAGATAGGTCAAGTTTTGTGACGCAAAGTAGGATTTATAGTTTTCTAAACTAAACTGCCCTTCGATGTTGAAAAAGGATTGACCGAAAATCAAGACCAAGGGTGCGAGAACAAAGAGGGCAATCCAAAGCATGTAGGGCACTACAAAGAGTTTAGAGGTTGTTTTCTTCATCTCTTTCCTCCTCGATCGCGTTAATCAGACCTGCTTCTTGCTCTTCGATTTCTACGTATTCTTCGATACGAGCATCGAACTCTTCTTCGGTTTCGTTGAGACGCATGATGTGGATGTCTTCTGGTTCAAAGTCCAGACCGATTTCCTCACCCACAATGGCCTTACGAGTCGAGTGGATCATCCATTCATTTCCGAGCTCGTCATAGGCGATAATCTCGTAGTGAACCCCACGGAAAAGCTGAGTATCCACCTTAACTTGGAGCTTGCCTTCTTCAGGAAGAGTGATGCGCAAGTCCTCTGGACGAATAACAACTTCCACAGGTTCGTTTGGCTTCATCCCACCATCGACCGCTTCAAATCGTTTGCCGTTAAACTCGACCAAGTAGTCTTCAATCATGGTTCCTGGCAAGATATTTGACTCACCGATAAAGGTCGCAACAAAATGGTTGATCGGCTCATCATAGATATCCACAGGCGTTCCTGACTGGACAATCTCGCCATCATTCATAACGAAAATCCAGTCACTCATAGCCAGAGCTTCTTCCTGATCGTGAGTGACAAAGACAAAGGTTATTCCCAATCGTTGTTGCAGTTCACGCAGTTCGTACTGCATGTCTGTCCGCAATTTCAAGTCCAGCGCTGACAAAGGCTCATCCAACAAAACCACACGGGGTTGGTTGATAATGGCACGGGCAATGGCTACACGCTGACGTTGTCCTCCAGAGAGTTTGCGGATGGAACGCTTCTCGTAACCTTCCAGCTGGACCATCTTGAGAACTTCCGCTACACGCTGCTCGATTTCTTTCTTGTCGACTTTACGCAAGCGGAGAGGAAAGGCAACATTTTCAAACACATTCATATGTGGAAACAAGGCATAGGATTGGAAGACCGTATGGACGTCTCGCTTATTGGTTGGGATGTCGTTAATCCGTACCCCATCCAGTAAAATATCCCCTGTCGTCGCATCTAGTAAACCTGCAATGATGTTTAAGATGGTTGATTTCCCAGAACCTGATGCACCTAGTAGTGTATAGAACTTCCCTTCTTCCAACTCAAAGTTAATGTCTTTGAGAACCTTGGTGTTGCTGTCTTCAAAAACTTTAGAGACGTTTTTGAATTCAATAATTGGTTTTTTCAATTCCTCTAAATTCCTTCTTCTTCGTAAATTAACAGATTGGGACCTTGTTAGAATGCTATACACAAGCGTAGGAAATAAATTGACCTAAACCTCATTTAGCGATAAAATCCCAATCTTTGAATGCTATGTAAAAATAATGTTATTCGTGTTCACCTAAGATACGAACTTCTCGCTCTAAGGTAACACCTGAATGTTCTTTAACTTTTTCAATGACAGACTCAATTAAGTCTTCATAATCTCTTGCAGTCCCATCGGCTACATTAATCATAAAACCTGCATGTTTTTCTGAGACTTCGACACCACCGATACGGTAGCCCTTCAAACCAGCTTCTGAAATCAACTGACCTGCAAAATGCCCCACTGGACGCTTAAAGACTGAACCACAAGATGGGTATTCTAGAGGTTGTTTGAGTTCGCGAAGGTGCGTCAAGCGGTCCATCTCTTGCTTGATAACCTGATGATTTCCTGGAGCTAGGGCAAATTTAGCTGACAAGACAATGGCCCCAGAATCCTGAATAGCTGAATGGCGGTAACCAAAAGCCAAATCCTTGGCAGATAAGGTCTCGATTTCCCCTTCCTTGGTCAAAATTTGACAAGACTGCAAGATATGGGCAATCTCTCCTCCGTAGGCACCTGCATTCATAAAGACAGCGCCTCCGATGCTCCCTGGAATCCCGCAAGCAAACTCAAAACCAGTCAAACTATGACGAAGGGCAATACGTGTCGTTTCGATCAAGTTGGCTCCTGCTTCTGCTTCGATGGTATAGCCATCAACCGAAACGTTATTAAGCTTATCGCACAAGATGACAAAACCACGGATTCCACCTTCACGAACAATGATATTACTGGCATTTCCTAGCACCATCCAGGGAATATTCTCTTGATTGGCAAATTGGACTACACGGGCCATCTCATAGCGATTACGTGGCAAAACTAGGTAATCCGCTCGACCTCCAACCTTGGTATAGGTATAGGTCTTCAAAGGTTCCTTAAAACGAATATCGATTCCTTCTAATTGTTCTTGTATTTTAGTTACTAATGTCATATCTCTCATCCTTTTGTAAAGTCATTTCATTATACCATTTTTAAAGGCTTTTGACGAACCGAAAAATGGAAGTATCAAAGCATTGCATAAAAAAAGAGGTGAACCTCTTTTTATGATGATTTTTTCCAAAATGTAGATTTTGTTAGCCAGACAAAGACTAGAAGTTCTACGAAAAGAATGAACTCAACTAGAAGCGGATTTGCAATCCGGCCTACCTGAGATAAGGCTGGAGCCAAGTCAAACAAGGCATGCAAACCATAGGCAGCAAGGAGGTAGATCCATTTCTTTTGACGAACACTTTGATAGACCCAGATAGAGAGACCAATTTGCAGAACCAGAGCAAGCACACGCTCAACTCCTAGTAAATAAACCTGCCATACAGAAAGAGACTGGACCGTTTCGAGTGTCGTCTTTGGAAGAAGATTGGCTACATCAGTATTTGAGGACTGGATGAGTGAAAAGAGGATCAACAAACTGATCAAGCTTCCCATTCCGAGATAGAGCATCTCCAAGCCCCCATGTCCCAAACCATAAGCCAAAGCATCTCGATCTTCTAGCCTTCTCTTTTTCTCCAACCATTTAAAAAAGACAAGACGAGCTGTTTCCTCAAAGAGGGCAGCCATAGCGATTCCATAAAGGACGTATAAGAAAGGCTGCTCCTGCATGAGCGGAATGGTTCCGTCTTTTTGCGGATGGAGTACCAGAAGATGAACCATCTTCTCTAACACTTGAGAAGAAACGAAAAATGCGATTGCCCCCAAGCCCATCACTGCAAGAGAGATTTTAAACCGTTTTTTGGCATACCAAGTTCCACCTACTAGAATGAGAACTAAAGCGATCATGGTGAGGATAATATGTAATGTCATCTTTTTCTCCTATTCTGACTTATCAATATCTTTCTTCATCTCGTCAACGTTAAATTTAGCAAATAAATACTGGCGATCTTGGACTGGAAAACGTTGGTCCAATTGATCAACAGCTCCCACCTCGATCATTCCTTCTTTGATAACAAAGTCCATCACATGCCCACCAAAGGTCAAATCATCTGAGATAAAGTGCAAATGGTAACCCGCCACGCTCACTCCATGGAAAATCTCTGGTGTCCAAAATCCAACGATGGTTCCTGATACATTTTCACGACTATATTCAGGTTGGTGAGTCGCTACATCAGCAAACTTGGTATCAGGTGTGGATTTGGGAATCATTCGTACATGCATGTGGGCAAATTCCCCATGAATCTTGATGGAACGAAAGAGATTTTCCCCATCATAGTAGGACTCAATTCGCTTTTCCAATTCTTTATCTGTCATCTCAAAGCGCTGGCGGAAAATCACTTCTGCCTGATGGGGAACAACTGCCGCATAAGGGATAAGGGCATCAGGTGCAACTTCTACAATTTCAGGTTGCTCCCCTGAACCTTTGGCTTGATAAGCCTTGCCATCAAGGACAATTAATTCTCCATCAATCGAATCAAGGGTTCCCAAACCAAGGTCACCATGTTCCAACAATTCTCCCACTGTCATGGTTCCACCATAGAGACCAGCCATTAGGGCACCTAGAGTATTGTATTGAAATAATTTAACCGGTTCCTGCACTTTTCTATCCATTCTCTTTCTTATCTTCTTTTCAATGAATCATCATACTTTCTAAGTATACCACATTTGCTCCTAGATGTGAAAGGGAGAAATGCTTTTCCCATTGCCAAGCAGGCAAAAAAAAGGTACAATGTAACAAAATCAACGGAGGTCTGGAATGAAGAAAGAAAGTAAATACCAAGCAGTTGTTTCCTTTCTAAAAAAGGGGATCGAATCAGGAAAATTTCCAACAGGTAGCCGGCTTCCCTCCATCCGTCAACTGAGCCAAGACTTCCACTGTAGCAAGGACACTATCCAACGAGCCCTACTGGAATTACGCCATGAACAATACCTCTATGCCAAACCCCAAAGTGGCTACTATGTTCTAGAACAAGGACAGCACCAAGACTTGGAAATCGAAGTCACTGACGAACATGCCAGTGCCTATGATGACTTCCGACTCTGTGTCAATGAAACTCTAATAGGCCGAGAAAACTACCTCTTCAACTACTATGACAACCAAGAGGGCCTTGAGGAACTCAGACAATCTGTCCATCAACTCCTCTTTGACCAAGCCCTCTACTGCAAACCCGACCAACTGGTTCTAACATCTGGCACCCAGCAAGCTCTCTTTATCCTTTCTCAGATTAACTTTCCTAGCGAGGGAGAGGAGATTTTGGTCGAACAGCCGACCTACCACCGAATGAACCGCCTCTTGGTCGCTCAGGGATTGGCCTACAGGACCATCGAACGTCGAATCGATGGGATTGACCTTGACGAACTAGAAGAACAGTTCAAATCTGGAAAAATCAAGTTCTTCTATACCATACCTCGCTTCCACTATCCTCTTGGTCATTCCTATTCTGATCAGGAAAAAAAGGCCATACTGGATCTAGCAAACCAGTATGGTGTTTACATCGTCGAGGATGACTATCTAGGAGACTTAGATCCTAGAAAGGGTCAAACCTTCCACTATCTGGATACTAAGGATCGAGTCATTTATATCAAGTCCTTCTCAACCAGTCTCTTTCCAGCCCTTCGTATTACCGCCCTCATTCTCCCAAATGCTCTAAAAGAGACCTTTGTTTCCTACAAAAATATCCTGGACTATGACAGCAATCTCATCATGCAAAAGGCGCTCTCTCTTTACATCGACAGTCAGTTATTTGAAAAAAATCGACTGGCCAGACTGACCCTTCAAGAGAACTATCAGACTCGGATGAAGGAGCTACTTGAAAAAAACACCTGTCCCTTGCCCTACTATCCTCTACACGATGGCCTTCTCCTTGATTTGAGACACTATCCTAAAATCGCCAGTTTAAAGCATAGCTCACTCAAACTAGACTTTTTTGAGAAGGCTTATTTGGATGCCTGTCCTTATCAGTTCGCCAAAGTCACTCTTGAAAATCTAGAAGAGCTATTAGAATACATAAAAGCAGAATTGGATTAAAGTCCAACTCTGCTTTTTCTTATTGTTCAACTTCTGTTAGTTTTGCTGCCTTTTCAAGATAAGTTTGATAGGTTCCGTCATCTTTCAGTTTTTGGATAACCTTATCGACTACAGCTTTCAAGTCTGATTGATCCTTCTTGATAGCAACGGCATTGGCTTCGCCATCTTTCATCGTCAAATTAACAGATGCAACGACAATGTCTGAGTTTTTACCTGCGTAGCTAAGAGCAACTGGTTCATCCATATGAACAGCATCCACTTTTCCAGCCTGCAATTCATTGACGGCTTCCCCCATATTGGTCAAGGATGTCAACTGGGCATTTGGCAATTGTTCCTTCACCATAGTTTCTGGAACAGTTCCCTTTTGAGCAGCGATATTGGCACTTGCGAGGCTTGAAAGATCCTTGTATTTGTCTAAATCGGCTTTTCTAACTAAGAAACTCATCTTGTTTTCATAGTAAGGGATTGAAAAGTCAAAGACTTCCTTTCTCTCATCTGTGGCACTAATTCCTGCAATGGCTAAGTCAGCCTTTCCAGTTTGAAGGCTGGTCAAAACATTGTCAAAACTCATGCTAGAGATTTCAAGTTTAACCCCGAGCTCATCCGCAATCGCTTGAGCCATATCAATATCTGCCCCAACCACTTGGTTTTTACCATCTACCAAGGCTTGGAATTCAAATGGCGCATAGTCTGGGCTGGTCGCAACAACTAGCTTCCCTTTTTGTTTGATAGCATCCACAGCAGACTGGGAACTATCCGTACTGGATTGACAAGCTACTAAAATCATGCTGGCTAGCATGCTACACACAGCTAATATCCATTTCTTGAATTTCATAAATAAACATCCTTTCTGTTATTTCTGAATAATTATAACTCATTTGAAACTGCTTGTCAACGTTTTTCTTGCATTTTCATAAAATATAGTTACAAAAAATAGAAATTCAGAGATTAGTTTATCTATCTATTGGGAACTTATTTTCAAAAAAATCATTTATCATATCTTGATGTTGCTGGTTTACAATTTCAATGTTTTGTATATCTATATGATCAAAAAATCCTAATTCTAAAGTTTCATCACTTGAAAAAAAGTTTGTAGAGATAGAAGTTTTAGATGAAACTAAATACAAAATCGTTAGCACTTGAGCTTCATCGCCATTCGGATAACTATCTGAATATTTAGTATAAACATTTAAGAGTTTTTCCGCTCTCACTTCGATTCCCGTTTCTTCATAAAACTCTCGCACTAAAGCTTCTAAAGCCGATTCACCTAATTCAATAGCACCACCTGGTAATCCCCACGTTCCTTTATCTGCTCGTTTTTGTAATAAAATTTTTCCTGATTGACTTAATATTCCACAGGTAAAATTTAAAATTATTTTATCTTTTCCTACTTTTTTTCTTATATTCTGTATGTAGTCCATTACTCACCTCTGATAAAAGAAACCATCAATACAACGAAAGCTTACTATTAAAAAGTAAGCTTTCACAATCATTTTATCATTTGAATACTTTATAATTCAACAATCTTACCTGTTTCAAAGTAAACAACCCATTCACAGATATTTTTTGCGTAGTCTCCGATACGTTCCAAGAAGGAAATAACCTGGAAGTAATCGCGTCCTGTAACAATGGCTTCAGGATTTTTCTTGATTTCTTCTGTAGCCAGTTCACGAATGCTATCAAAGTAATGGTTGATTTTTTCATCCATAGCCGCCACCTCGTAGGCTTGATCCACAGAACCATTCAGATAGAGATCCAGAGCTGCTTCGACGAAGTTCTTCACATCGCGACCCATCTGTTTGATTTCTTCTTCAACGGCAGGGATACGTTGCTCTCCTTTCATACGAATGGTCGCCTCAGCGATAGACACTGCATGATCTCCCATGCGTTCCACGTCTGACACTGCCTTTAGAACGGTCAAGACGGTACGAAGGTCTTGCGAAACAGGTTGCTGAAGGGCAATAATTTCAAATGATTTCTTCTCCAGCTTAATTTCATATTCATTCACTTCCGCATCTTTGTCGATAACTTCTTTAGCTAGATCACGGTCATGAGTGACAAAGGCACGCACTGTACGATTGATCTGCGAAAGCACTTCTTGTCCCATTGCGTAGAACTGGTTGTGCAATTTCTCTAAATCTTCTTCAAATTGAGATCGTAACATCATTCAACTCCTTATCCAAATTTTCCTGTAATATAGTCTTCTGTTTCCTTGTTTTGTGGGTCTAGGAACATCTTCTTCGTATCGTTAAACTCGATCAAATCTCCATCTAGGAAAAATCCTGTTTTATCAGAGATACGTGAGGCTTGTTGCATGGAACGCGTTACCAAGAGCATGGTGTATTTATCTTTCAGACCATACAAGGTTTCCTCAATCTTACCTGCAGAAATAGGATCCAAAGCTGAAGTTGGTTCATCTAAGAGGATAATTTTCGGACTGGTTGCTAGGACACGAGCAACACAAACACGTTGTTGTTGTCCACCAGAGAGACCAATGGCCGAATCATGCAAACGATCCTTTACTTCATCCCAGATAGAAGCACGTTGCAAGGCCGTTTCTACTGCTTCATCAAGAACTTGCTTGTCCTTAACCCCATTGATACGTAGACCATAGACAACATTTTCGTAGATAGACATAGGGAAGGGATTGGGTTGTTGAAAGACCATCCCAATTTCCTTACGCAATTCAACCGTATCAGTGCGAGGACTGTAGATATTGTGACCATTATAGACCACTGATCCAGTTGTTGTCACCTCAGGGTTTAAATCTCCCATGCGGTTGATGGCCTTGAGAAGAGTTGACTTCCCCGAACCTGACGGACCAATGAGGGCGGTTATCTCCTTGGGTTGGAAAGAAAGGGAAACACTATTCAAGGCCTTCTTTTTATTGTAATAAACGGACAGGTCTTTAATCTGTAAAATCGCTTCTGACATACCGTTTCCTTTCTAACCAAAGTGTCCCGTTACATAGTCATTGGTTGACTGTAACTTAGCATTTTGGAAAATATTGGATGTCTTATCATACTCAATCAAATCACCCAGGTAGAAAAATCCTGTGTAGTCACTTGCACGCGCAGCCTGTTGCATACTGTGGGTAACGATGATAATGGTAAAGTCCTTCTTCAATTCCAACATGGTTTCTTCCAACTGGGCTGTCGCAATCGGATCCAAGGCTGACGCCGGTTCATCCATCAAGAGGATATCTGGCTTAACAGAGATGGCGCGAGCGATACAGAGACGTTGTTGCTGACCTCCAGAAAGCATCAAGGCTGATTTGTGAAGGTCATCTTTGACCTGATCCCAAAGGGCAGCCTGTCTTAGAGAAGTTTCTACAATTTCATCAAGGACTTTCTTATCCTTAACACCTGCACGTTCATGGGCAAAAGTGATGTTACGGTAAATAGACTTGGCAAATGGATTTGGACGTTGAAAGACCATTCCGATATGCTTGCGCATCTCATAGACATTGATTTCTGGACGGTTGACGTCAATCCCTCGGTAGAGGATTTGACCTGTGACCTTGGCAATATCAATAGTATCATTCATCCGATTGAGACTGCGAAGATAAGTAGATTTCCCTGATCCAGAAGGACCAATCAAGGCTGTAATTTTATTTTTTTCAAATTGCATATCGATGCCCTTGATGGATTCATTTTTACCGTAGTAAACATGTAAATCCTTGGTAGAGAGGGCCACTTTTTCTTCAGGAAAGGTGATGATATGCTTTTCATCCCAGTTATATTTTGACATGGCTTCTCCTTTAGGCAGCGGTTAATTTCTTATGTAAATAGCTTCCGAGTTTGCGAGCTCCAAAGTTAAAAATCAAGATAAAGATGAGGAGCACAGCAGCAGAACCAGCTGACACGATAGTAGCATCAGGAATGGTTCCTTCACTGTTGACTTTCCAGATGTGGACAGCCAAGGTTTCTGCTTGACGGAAGATTGAGATAGGACTGGTAACACTGAGGATATTCCAGTTAGACCAGTCTAGGGCTGGTGCAGACTGTCCCGCCGTATAGATAAGAGCGGCGGCTTCACCAAAGATACAACCAGATGCCAAGACAACACCTGTTACAATACCTGGAAGGGCTTCTGGAATGACAACATGAACAACTGTCTCCCAACGAGAAATTCCGAGGGCCAGACCAGCCTCACGTTGCGTATGGTGAACGTGTCTCAAACTGTCCTCAACATTTCGAGTCATCTGAGGCAGGTTAAAGACGGTCAAAGCCAAGGCACCTGAAATAATGGAAAATCCATACTGAAACTGGACTACAAAGATCAAGTAACCAAAGAGACCCACAACGACCGACGGTAAAGAAGACAATATTTCGATACAGGTACGAATAAAATTGGTCACAGGCCCTTTTTTGGCATACTCAGCTAGGAAAATCCCCGCTCCCATGGATAAAGGAACAGAAATAACCAAGGTAATAACCAAAAGGAAGAAGGAATTATAAAGCTGAATCCCGATACCTCCACCTGCTTGATAGGAAGAAGATTTTCCAGTCAAGAAGGACCAAGAGATATGCGGTAACCCTCTCACCAAGATATAGAGAATCAAAGATGCCAAGATGGTCACGATGATACCCGCGATGGTATAGAGGACAGCTGTTGCAAGTTTATCTAATTTCTTAGCGTGCATAGTTTTTCTTTCCTCTTTCTTTCGTAATCAATTTAATCACACTGTTAAAGGCCAAACTCATCAAGAGCAATACCAAGGCCAGTGACCAGAGTACGTTATTATCAACTGTACCCATGACGGTATTTCCGATACCCATAGTCAAAACAGAAGTCAAAGTCGCAGCTGGCGTTGTTAGCGAGGTTGGGATAACTGCTGAGTTTCCGACCACCATCTGAATAGCAAGGGCTTCACCAAAGGCACGTGCCATCCCAAAGACCACTGCTGTAAAAATACCTGAACGCGCTGCTTTCAAGGTCACACGCCAGATGGTTTGCCAGCGAGTCGCTCCCATGGCTAAACTAGCTTCACGGTAATGCCGAGGAACAGCACGCAAGCTGTCTGTTGTCATAAAGGTTACAGTTGGTAGGATCATGACAAAAAGAACGAAAATCCCTGACAAGATCCCAAAACCAGTTCCACCAAAGACACTACGAACAAATGGAACCACAACCTGCAAACCGATAAATCCATAGACGACTGAAGGAATCCCGACGAGAAGTTCAATGGCTGGTTGCAAAATCTTAGCACCTTTTGGTGATACTTCTGTCATAAAAACTGCAGCACCAATAGCAAAGGGAGTTGCAATCAGGGCTGACAAAATCGTCACAATAAAGGAACCCAAAATCATTGGCAGGGCACCAAATTGTTTCCCTGAAGGATTCCAAGTTTGTCCAAAGAGGAAATCAAAGATGTTCACCCCATTGACAAAGAAGGTCGATAAGCCTTTCTGCGCTACAAAAATCAAAATCATCGCCACAATGATGACAATTAAAGAAAGACAGGCGAAAGTCAATCCTTTACCAAACTTCTCAAGTCGAGAGTTCTTTGAAGGAGAGAGCAATTTTTTTGAAAGTTCTTCTTGATTCATTATTGACTCCCTTCTGTCACTGTCACTGTACCTGACGCATCTTTTTGGACTTTCATTTCATTGATGGAAATATAGCCCATGCCCTTAACAATTCCAGTTTGGGCTTCGTCTGAGAGGATGAATTTTAAAAATTCAGCTGCCAACTCATTCGGCTGACCTAGGGTATACATGTGTTCATAAGACCACAAAGGCCAGTTGTTGGTTGTTACATTTTCAGTTGTTGGCTCATAGCCATTGAGCTTCATGGTCTTGACCGAGTCATCCACATAGGCAAAGGCAAGATAAGAAATGGCTCCTGGAGTTTGGGAGACAATGGACTTGACCATTCCATTAGAATCCTGTTCTTGGCTCTGCATTGCCGCTTGACCATTCATAACCACCGTATCAAACGTCGCTCGTGAACCAGAACTTGCTGCTCGGTTGATGATTGAAATGGCCAAGTCTTTGCCCCCAACTTCTTTCCAGTTGGTCACTTCACCTGTAAAGATTTTGCGAAGTTGCTCAATTGTCAGATTTTCAACAGTCACTTCTTTGTTCACAATTACTGCCAGACCAGCTACTGCAACCTTATGGTCCACAAGCGCTGAAGCGTCAATTCCATCTTTTTCCTCCGCAAAAACGTCAGAGTTTCCAATATCAACCGCTCCTGACTGCACTTGGGAAAGTCCTGTTCCTGAGCCTCCACCTTGAACGTTGACTGTTTTTCCAATGTTTCTTGAACCAAATTCGTCTGCTGCGGCTTCGACCAGAGGCTGAAGGGCAGTTGAACCGACAGCTGTCATGGTTTCTCCACGATCAATCCAGCTTGCACATCCCGCTAGAGAACCTACAAGCAAAAGTGTCGCTAGAGATAGGACGAGCTTTTTTCTTTTTTTCACTATTTTTCTCCTTGAACATAATGATGAATGTTCTGATTTCTTTCAGTTCCTATCATGACAATCAGTGATGATAGGATTTGGTTTACGATTTATAGACTGGAAGCCCCTTGAGGACCAGTCAATTCATCACATAATATAAGTAAAAATGAAAGACTATCAGAAAAAACCCATACTTCCAATATAACATAGAATAGATTCTTTGACTAGCTTTTTCACTTGAATCTGAGGCCTTTTGGATAATAATTTTTCAAAACATTTCCAGTAACTTTTGCAAAGCCCAGTCCGTTTCCTTGGACCACAACTTGATACCAGCCATTTGGTAGACTGTCAGCTAGCTGAACTGTTTCCCCAGCCACATATTTTACAAAGTCCTCATCCTTGATTTCGACCCTTTGTTTTACTTGACTTGGTTTCAAGGCTAATCCCAGAGCAAAGCTTGGTTCGAAGCGTTTCTTCTTAAAAGTACCCAAATGAAGTCCATTTCGGGCAATTTTGAGTTTCCCTAGATCAGGTAATATCTCTGGCAAGAGATAGAGTTGGTCTCCAAAAGTTTGTAGAAGGCCAGTTAGTGATATTTTGAGATGTTTTTGGGTAAACTCTTGCCACAAGCTCTGCTGTTCGCGACTGAGATTAGTCTTGCTGGCTTTGAATTTGGCTGCTGGATTTTCTCCCTTAAACTGCAAATGGGCAACAAACTGACCTTCTCCCTTAAAATGATGAGGATACATCCGCGCCGTTTCAGGAAGATTAATTCCTGCTACCATACCATTCACATGCTCAACTGGAAGCAGTTCAAAATCATAAGTATCCAGCAACCAGTGGACGATTTCTTCATTTTCCTCTGGTGCCCAAGTACAGGTCGAATAAACTAAACGGCCACCTTCTGCAAGCATGGTCACTGCATCTTCTAAAATTTCTCTTTGGAGACTGGCACATTGGCTAGGATAATCGGTACTCCAATAATCCATGGCCTCTGGCTGCTTACGAAACATGCCTTCACCCGAGCAAGGTGCATCAAGGACAATCACATCAAAGTAACCTTTAAAAACCTTGGCCAAGCGGTCAGCAGATTCATTAGTCACAACAACATTTGTCGCTCCAAATCGCTCCATATTTTCCACTAAAATCTTAGCACGCTTGCTTGAAATTTCGTTGGAAACAAGGATACCCTGATTAGCCAGATAAGCTGCCAATTGAGTGGATTTTCCACCTGGTGCTGCCGCCAAATCCAATACCTTCATGCCAGGATTTGGTTGAGCCACCTGGGCTACCATTTGGGCCGCCGGTTCTTGAGAATAGACTAGACCTGTCGCGTGCTCTGGAGACTTTCCAGAGACCTTACCATAATGCCCCCAAGGTGTATGAGGAATGGCATCTGCAAACGATAGCTGACTTTCTTTTAAGGGATTAACCCGAAAAGCCGATACTGCTTCCTGTTTAAAAGAGGCAAGAAAATCTCTTGCCTCATCTTCTAGTATCGCTTCATATTTTTCAACAAATCCTTCTGGAAATTGCATTTAGTTTTCTTTCCTTTCGTAGATATAAGACTGAATCTCTTCTTGCATCTCGATTGGCACCATCATGACTGGCTGACGTGTTTGAAAATCAACAGGCTCACCAGAAACAGTCAGAAGACGATACCCTAGACTTTCCCCTAGGATACTTGCAGCAGCGTAATCCCAAGGTTGCAAATAGGTAATATAAGTCAGCAGTCGACCAGACAAAACCTTGGCAAAACTAATTGCTGCACTACCATAGACACGAACTCCCAACGCTGCTCGACCCAAATCAGCCAAGCCCCATTCATTGATTTCAAACATGCCTGAGTTACCAGCCACTAAAAATTCTTGAAGAGACTTCTTTTTAAAAGTTGGTAAGGCCTCATTATTACGACATGGAGGAAAGGCACCACCACCATGGTAACAATCCCCTTTCATAACATCATAAATGATACCAAATTTCCCAACCCCATTCTCAAAGTAGGCCAACATCACGGCAAAATCTTCCTGCTGGGCAACAAAATTATTGGTACCGTCAATGGGATCAATCACCCAAACATTCCCCTGGCCGACTGCCGTACGCAAACAGCCCTCTTCCGCGCAAATCAAATCTTCTGGATAAGATACTAAAATTCTACCAACCAAGAGATCCTGAACTTCCTTATCCAAACGCGTCACCAAGTCGGTAGGTGAAGATTTTCGCTCGACCTGCAAATCTTCTTGCATGTGGGCCAAAATGTAATCTGCAGCTTCTTGCACAATCTGTTTGGCAAATTCAAATTTAGTTTCCAAGAGAAATCTTCCCTTCTCTTTTTTCTTTTGCTGATTGAACTGCATGATAGAAGGAATAACCGCTCGCTGTCTCAAATTCGCGACCTAAACGTTTTTCTTCGCTTTTGCTCGGAACCACAGACTTAAATTTCTTGTAAGAATCTAGTAGTTTTTTAGCTTCTACCTTGTCTTCATAGGCAGCTTCAACATCATTAAAAAAAGAAAGCACTGAAGCAAGTTCTTCAGTGCTCCACGACAAATCTAGTGGGTAACTATACTGTTTGTTCATCTATCCAATACCAGCTCTCAATGTTGCTTCTTTCAATTCTTGTTTACGGTAACTACGAGGGAGAAAAGCACGAATCTCATCTTCATTAAAACCGATCTGCATGCGTTTGGTATCTATAATAATTGGACGACGCAAAAGACTAGGATATTGCTCAATCAACTGAAGCAACTCCGATACCGAAATACTCTCTACATCAATATCCAATTTTTGGAAAATTTTTGAACGAGTTGAAATGATGTCATCAGTACCATTTTCGGTCAAGGAAAGAATGTGTTGCAATTCTTTTCTTGTTAAAGGACTGGTCATAATATTATGCTCTTGAAAGGGCACTTTATGCGTCTCTAACCAGGCCTTTGCCTTACGACATGATGTACAGCTCGGTGATAAAAATAGTGTAATCATGCTTTTCTCTTCTTTATCTAAACTTTGCTGTTTCTATTATACAAAAAAATAAAGCGCTTGGCTAGCTATTTTGGGAAAAAAAGCCTATTTTTTCATAGAAAATAGGCTTTTTCTGATAGAATTTGAAGGCTTTACAAATTTATCTTTAGGATAACCTATCAATAAAAATGAAAGCGATTAGATTCTCTCATTATTTATTAAAAGTACAGAATGTTATCTACTATTTTCTTAAAGCTTTGACAAGAAGGAAACTGAATATTCCTTCATACAAAACAAAGAAAAGTACAAAGGCATGGAGGAAGAAAATCTCTGGTAAAATCAGAATAACTCGATCCTTTGCTGGATCAAAAAGCCAAGTATCATCTCCCCAAAAGAGAATCTGATGGAAAAGCGTAAAAAATTGCTCGAACCCAATCAACACTCCTACAAGCCCAATGGCGAGAGGCAATAGCACTAGGGTCAGGATACTTTTACGATATAGTGCTAAAAAGCCTTTTTTGACAATCTTTTTAACAAAGAAATAGAAACTTGGAAGTGTCACCAAAGTGACCAGCTGAACCAAGTGGAAGAGATTCTTCACCACCGCAAAGTGGTGTAAACCAGCCGCTGACGAACGAAAATCCGGCATCTCTAAGACCGGACTAAAGGGATTGGTCAGGTAATTCATCAAGATATGAAAATTGTACTGAATGGTTTCGGGCTTTAGATAGACTCGATCCGCTAAGTTCAGCCACTGAATCTCCATGGGATAGAAAATCCATGCCAGATAAATGGTTAAGAGAATAGAAATGGAAAGGAGAAAGAGCATACTTCCCCAAAAAGTCAGTTTAGTTCTCATCAAAATTCCACTCCGCAAGGCTAGACACCACATGAGTTGGTGCGATTGGCAGGTCCGCTACTTCTTCTGCCTTGGTAAAACCTGTCGTCACCAAGAGCGTTGGAATACCATTGTCAATCCCTGCTCGGATATCTGTCAGGTAGTTGTCCCCAACCATAAGCAAGTCTTCTCGATCCAAGCCCAAATGCTCAACTGCCTTGTCCATGATGATGGCATTCGGTTTTCCGATATAAACCGGTTTGACCCGTGTAGCTGCCTCAAGAAGTGTTACCAGTGAACCAGCACCTGGCAAGAGACCACGCTCTGTTGGGATATTGAGGTCAGGATTGGTTCCGATAAAGTGGGCACCCTTTTGGATAGCTAGGGTCGCCGTAGCAAATTTTTCATAGTCGACTTGCCAGTCCAGTCCAACTACCACATAGGCAGGATTTTGCTTGTCTTCGACATAACCGGCCGCCTGAATGGCATCCTTGAGTCCTGCTTCTCCGATAACATAGACTGTCTTTTCTAGTCCCAAGTCATTCATATAGTCGATGGTTGCCAAAGTTGCCGTGTAGACAGTTGATAGAGGCGTGTTGATATTAAAATTCTGAGTCAACATCTCTTGAACACTCTCAGGAGTACGAGTTGTATTGTTGGTTACAAAGAGATAAGGAATTTCTCGCTTTTGCAATTCATGCACAAAAGCCTCACCCGCGGGAATCCGGTTTTTTCCCTTATAAATGGTTCCGTCTAAATCAATTAAATAACCTTTATAAGCCATATCGTCCTTTCTAATTCGTTTCAATTTCTTGCCAAGTAATCATAGCTTGGGCATTAATCTCACCATCACTGGTAATCTGATGCTTGCTTTCTAGTCCCTTGAGTTCATAAGCTGAGGCAATCATGCCACCTGGCCGCACTTCTTTGACATACTTGAGATTGATTTTCTTTGGAATATAGTTGGTTAGAAAATCGGCCCCCATGACCTCAAAAATCCAATCTAGGTATTTACTATTATTGACATGACCATTCATATCCAAATCGTAAAAACGAACATGGTAGTCTTTACTGATAGGATCTTCTAGATTTGTATACTTTGGCCCACGGATCAGTTTTTTATCAAACTCAGACTGATAAGGCGCAACAATCTCAGGCTCGACTCCATGAACTTTCCGACTATTGCGGTCCATGAGAACAAAGGTTGCCAACATGTGAATCATTTCTTGACCTGCTTCATCGTAGAGAGTGAAGCGACGATAGCAAAAGAGACGATTGTAGCTCAAGGCTTCCGTTTCAATCGTAATCTCCTCAGCAAAGCGAGGCAAACGTGCCACGTCAATCTCATAATCTGTGATAATCCAGACCAGATTGTAGCGTTCCAAGACGTCCTTGTCACTGACTCCCAGCTCAATCGATTGCATACCTGATACTTGCAGGGACAGCAAAATCACATCTGGAAGTTTGATATGACCGTTCATGTCCGCCATATCAAAAGGAATTTTCATTTTCATCTGATAAGTTAAGCCCATCGTTCTACTCCAAAATAAATCGTTCTGCTACAGTGTCTCCCAAGAAGAGACCTCTCTTTGTCATTCGGACACGATCACCGTCAATCTGCATGAGACCTTGTTGAACCAATTCTCTAATGATTTCGCCATAAAGTCCATCAAAGGATCGTCCAAATTTTTCCTCAAATCGCGCCATGGAAACCCCGGATTTTTTCCGGAGACCTAGGAACATTTCTTCTTCCATCTGCTCCGTTTGACTCAGGTGTTCTTCTGTAATCCGAGCATTTCCTGCCTCTACCGCATTGAGATAGTGGCGGATAGGACCATGATTTTTATAACGCACCCCGTTCACATAACCTGAAGCACCCGCACCGATACCATAATACTCGGCATTGTCCCAGTACATGAGATTGTGGCGACTTTCAAAGCCAGGCTTAGAGAAATTTGAAATCTCATAATGTTCAAAACCAGCTCGCTCAAGCTCTGTAATGATGTATTCAAACATTTCAGCTTCTAGCTCCTCCTTAGGCAGAGGCAGTTTCCCACGTCGCATACGGTTCATAAAGACCGTATGGTTTTCCAAAATCAAGCTATAAAGGCTCATATGAGGAATGTCAAGCGAAATTGCCTTCGCGACATTGTCCTTGACCTGAGCCATAGTTTGACCGGGTAGAGCATAAATCAAGTCAATGGAGATATTGTCAAAACCAGCCAATTTAAGACGGTCGATATTTTCATAAATATCCTTCTCCAAATGACTGCGCCCAATCTTTTTCAGCATTTTGTCATCAAAAGTCTGCACACCTAGAGAGACACGATTGACTGGCGAGTTTTTCAAAACCGCAATCTTATCCGCGTCCAGATCTCCTGGGTTGGCCTCAATGGTCAACTCTTCTAAGACCGACAAGTCCAAGTTTTTAGTCAAGCCATCCAAGAGCACTTCTAGTTGCGGAGCTGACAGGGCTGTTGGTGTCCCACCTCCAATGTAGAGGGTTCGCAATTTTTGGATATCATAAGAACGAAACTCTTCAAGTAGATGTTCCAGATAACTATCTACTGGTTGATTCTTAATAAACACCTTTGAAAAGTCACAATAATAACAAATCTGTGTACAAAAGGGAATATGCACATAGGCTGACGTTGGTTTTTTCTGCATAGTATTTATTATACCACAAAGACTGCTTTCCAGATAAAAATCACCATCTCCAGAACCAGAGATGGTGATGTTTTATTCTTCTGTAATATCAATAATAATCTCTTCTTCGTCTTCTACGATATCTGGAGTTGTTGACTGATCTTGCCACTGCTCCTTGAGATTGTTAAAGGTTTCCTTTGACGCTTCTGTCGCTTGTCGTGCACATGTTTTGGCTTGATCAAGGACACTGTCAAAAGTGATTTCACCAGATTCTACTTGTTCCTTTGTTTTCAGCACAAAGTCCGTTGCTTGTTCCTTCACTTCTGTCAATTTCTCACAGACTTGCTCTTTGGCATATTCTGGATCTTCTCTCAAATCATCTAGAAAATCTTGAGCTTGACTGCAAATTTGCTTGCCCTTGTCACTGGTTAAGAACAAGGCCAGAGCTGCACCTGAAACGGTTCCTAAAAGGATAGAGGATAGTTTTCCCATGAGATTTCTCCTTATTTATTTTTTGAAAAATTTACTTGCGACACGAAGAGCTGACAAGCCTGCACCCGTTTTAATGGTCTTTGAACCAGCAGATGAAGCTTTTTTGCCTAAAACACGTGCATGTTGGTTGAGATCAGATACTGACTCAGACAAGTCTGCTACAGCCGTAAAGAGTGGATCAATCGTCGCAACCTTAACATTGATATCGTCAACCAAGACATTAACTTTTACCAACAATTCATTGGTATGATGTAAGGTAACATCTACATCTGAAGACAAGGTTTTGATGGTTTTCTCCGTCTCATCAATCATTCGACCTGCTTTTTGAATGGTAATAGTCAAATAGACTAAACAAACGATCAACGCAATGGCAACAAGAATATAAGCAACTTCTAACATTTAGTTTTCCTCCTCAGTATGATAGAAAGGGGCTTTCTTTCGATTTTGATAAAGTATGATGTAAACACCTAGTCCAATGAGGACAACTGATAACCATTGGGAAACTCGCAGGCCAAAGAACATAAGACTATCTGTTCGCATTCCTTCTATGATCATACGACCAAAACCATACCAAATCAAGTAGAAAGCAGTGATATGACCACGTCTGATTCCCTTTAATTTTCTTCTAAAAATCAGAATCAAAGCAAAACCAATCAGATTCCAAACTGACTCATACAAGAAGGTCGGCTGACGGTAGCTACCGTCAATGTACATCTGATCACGAATGAAGCCTGGCAAATAATCCAGACTATCTACTGCCGCACCGTAGGCTTCTTGGTTAAAGAAATTTCCCCAGCGGCCTAAACTTTGGGCAATCAGAACGCTCGGAGCCGCAATATCTAGAAAGTCCCAAGTATTGATTAGTTTTCTATCCGCAAAGATATAAAGTACAATAGCTCCTGCTATCAAACCACCATAAATGGCCAAACCACCATTCCAGATGGCAATCACATCACCTGGATTTTGAAGATAGTAATCTAAGCGGAAGAGTACATAGTAAAGTCTGGCACCTAAAATTGCAACAGGAAAAGCAATTAAGATAAAATCTAGAATGTCATCTGACAAAATCTTCTTTTTAGGAGCTTCTTTCATGGCAAGATAGACTGCCAAGACCAAGCCTGCCACAATACATAGGGCATACCAACGAATGGAAAAAGGTCCGATTTCAAATGCAACTGGATTAATCATGTTTCACCTCATTTTGAGCGATCAGATTTGTCAAACGTTCTTCAAATAAACGTGTCGCATCAAAGCCCATTTCCTTAGCACGATAGTTCATTGCTGCCGCCTCAATAACAACAGAGATATTGCGTCCTGTTTTTACCGGGATGCGGATACGTGGAATAGCTACACCAGAAACTTCTAATTCTTCGGCATTGTTTCCTAGACGGTCAAAAGTCTTATGGGTATCGTAATTTTCCAAATAGACAGCTAGTTGAACTTGTGAAGAATCTTTTACAGCGCTTGCTCCATAGAGACTCATAACATCAATAATCCCAACTCCACGAATCTCAAGCAGATGCCTTAAAATTTCAGCTGGTTCTCCCCAAAGAGTCATCTCATCCTTAGAATAAATATCGACACGGTCATCCGCTACTAGACGATGGCCACGCTTCACGAGTTCTAGACCTGTCTCACTCTTACCGATACCACTATCCCCTTGGATCAAGACTCCCATGCCATAGATATCCATCAAAACACCATGTACACTGGTACGTTTAGCTAAACGGGAATCAAGATAACTAGATAACTCTCCAGACAAACGGCTGGTTGCTGTCCGACTGGTCAAAATCGCAATCTTACATTCTCTAGCAGCCTTCAACATTTCTTCTGGAACTACCAAACCACGAGCTACGATGACCGCTGGTGTTTCTGGCAGAAACATTTTTTTCAAAACTTGATAACGGTTTTGAGAAGGCATACTAACCAAATAGGACCACTCCTTCATCCCCAAAAGCTGGATCCTTTCTGGAGTGTAGTAATCAAAATAGCCCGTCATTTCAAGACCAGGTCTCGTAATGTCCGCCGTGTTGATTTCTTTTTCAAGCAATTCGCCTTCGCCGTATACAATATCTAGTCTGAGCTTTTCAATTACTTCTCTTACTAAAACCGACATAATTTCCTCCTTCAATCGAGTTCTCCTTACTATTATATCAAATTGTAGTTGGAAGTTTCCTTTTTTTGCAGGATTTACAGTATTTATTTGAAAATAAAAAGACTAGACAAGTCTAGCCTTTCATTTCAAATTAGAATTTTTTACGTTTACGAGCTGCTTCTGATTTACGTTTACGTTTTACAGAAGGTTTTTCATAGAATTCACGTTTGCGTGTTTCTTGAAGAGTACCAGCTTTAGTAACCGCACGTTTGAAACGACGAAGTGCATCGTCAAGAGATTCATTCTTACGTACTACTGTTTTAGACATTTTTTTCACTCCCTTCAAGTTCAAGATCTATTCCATTTTACACGCAAAATGAATAATTGTCAAGGGAAAACTGACATAAACTTATATTATCTTCCCTTTTCTTTTTAAAAGGGACAACGTATTAGAATAGATGTCATAATAGCGAAAAAAATTATTTTAATCCTGTTCAGAAACAACTTTTATTTCTTTATCATTTACAATAACAGCTTGTAAATTGTTCATTCGCATTAAGTCGAGCTGATTTTTATAGGTTTCAAAGGTCTTCTTGCTACTATCAGTAAAAGGTTCCTCGCCATAATGTGGAAGGATATAAAAATCCACTTCATCCAATCCCGTTGTATCCGATAACTCTTTCGCTACCGTCTTGTCGTCCATGAGCTTATTGTAGTCAATATCCTTGGCGGTAATGATAGCCCCTGCTGATTCTCCCACATAGATCAGCCCATCTCTTATTTGTTCTTTGATAAGAGATAGGAGTTGTTTTTTCTTTAATTCTTGTAATAAATAAAAGGTATTCCCGCCTGAGATATAAAGGATCTTACTTTGAAAAATCTTTGCCTGAGCAGTTTCTAGATCACAAGAAGCAATATCTAGAACCTCTATCTCAAATCCTAAATCCCTGAATGTTTGCTGAGCCTCATCGATATAGGCAGTATAGTCCTCTTTGTTCCCAGCGGTAGGAATAAATAAAACCTTGTCTTCTAGATTCTTTTCCTTTGCATAATCGCTAAAAAGCTTTTTGACTCCAGCAAAGTATGAACATAAAAATAATTGTTTCATGATTGTACCTCCATTAATGTTTAACAATTTTATAAAGGAGCCATGATCCCTTTCTTTGACTAGTTACGAGCTTAAAGCCTACTGATAACAAGAATCGTCTAAATGCTTCTTCGCTTTGGACCTCTGGTAAAAAGTAAGACAACTTGTTATATTCACAAGCCAGTAAGAGCAGCCCGTCTGATTTGAGTATTCATCAAAGTTCCATAAAAGAAGCCTCTAGATCCTGCCAATAAAAGTGAGTTTGAAAAGCTGTGATTAAATCAAACTTCGAGCCTTCTCTAAATAACTCTATTATACCACTTTAGTAGAATAGTGGACAATTGAGGCAAAATGGCTGAACAATTTTCAAACTAATTACCAAAAAGAGAGAACCAATTGGTTCTCTCTTTCTGTTAGACTGACATCTTCTTAGATAGTAATGAATGTAATCATTTCAATCAAGTATCTAAAACAACTTACTAAATGACTTTCGCCACTAATTATTCTTCCTCAGATTTTTTTCTTTGAGCTAGAGAAATTAATCCCATACCTGATAAAGCAGCCAATAGACCAGCTGTCAAGTGAGATGTCTCCTCAGAACCCGTATTTGGAAGAGTTTTAGTAGTTCTTTCTTCTGTAATACCTTGTTGTTCTGGATTTTTAACTACAGGAAGTTCTACTACTGTTGGAGTATAGAATCCTGAAAGGATATTTCCATTGCGATCTTTACGGATCACTTTCACACCTTTTGCTTGTCCTACAAAGTCTGCCTCAGGAGTAAAGGTGACGGTGCCATCTGGTGAGATTACATAAGTTCCTTCGCCTGGAACGACTTTTTCAGTTGTTCCATCTTCAAAGGTTGGCGGAACTGTCAGATCGACATCACCTGTAAAGTTTGGTTTACCAGTCTGAGTTTGACCTTTAAGACCTTCTGATGTCGCATCACTCACTTGTGTTTGTCCAAGGACAGTTGGTGTGTAGTGAGCAGTAACTACATTCCCATACATATCCAAACGTTTCACAACCAATCCTTTAGCTGTACCAACAAAGTCTGCCTCTGGAGTAAAGGTAATCTTACCATCTTTATCAATTGTATAGCTTCCTTCACCCGGAACAACCATAGTCGTGCTACCATCCTCAAAGGTTGGTGGTACAGTCGGATTGATATGTCCTTCAAACGTTGGTGTTGCGACTTGTGGTCGACCTTTTGCTCCTGTAGAAGTCGTGTCATGACCAGTAGATGGATCTACAACTGTTGGGCGATAGCTTGCTGTAACTGGAGTACCATTCTTATCCTTGCGGACAATCGTTACGCCTGTTCCTTTTCCTACAAAATTAGCTTCTGGAGTGAAGGTGACAGTGCCGTCTGGTGAGATTACATAAGTTCCTTCACCTGGAATCACTTTTTCAGTTGATTCATCTTCAAAGGTTGGCTCGACTGTTTCATTGATTGGAACAAGCGGATCTCCACCTTGGAAGGTTGGGGTGCCTGTTTGTGGAACACCCTTAATGTTAACTGAAGAAGTATCTTTACCAGTTGGTGTTACTTTTGTAAACTCTGGGCTGTAAGTCGCAGTAACTGGGGTACCATTCTTATCCACACGTTTGACTGTTACTGGATCTGGTTTGCCGACAAACTGCTTGTCTGGAATGAAGGTCACAGTTCCATCTGGGGCAATCGTGTAGGTTCCTTGTCCTGGAATCACTTTTTCCTTGCTGCCATCTGCGAAGGTTGGCTCTACTGTTTCATCGATTGGAACAAGTGGATCGCCACCTTGGAAGGTTGGAGTTCCTGTTTGTGGAACACCCTGAGGGCCTGTGCTGGTTGCACCTGTTCCAGTTGGAGTCACCTTAGTAAACTCTGGACTGTAAGTAGCAGTAACCGGAGTGCCATTCTTATCTACACGTTTCACTGTTACTGGATCTGGTTTGCCGACAAACTGCTTGTCTGGAATGAAGGTCACAGTTCCATCTGGGGCAATCGTGTAGGTTCCTTGTCCTGGAATCACTTTTTCCTTGCTGCCATC
Source organism: Streptococcus mitis ATCC 6249 (assembly GCF_000146585.1). GTDB lineage: Bacteria > Bacillota > Bacilli > Lactobacillales > Streptococcaceae > Streptococcus > Streptococcus mitis_AZ. The sequence continues at coordinate 1,386,810 of NZ_GL397179.1, forward strand.
TGCGAAGGTTGGCTCTACTGTTTCATCGATTGGAACAAGTGGATCGCCACCTTGGAAGGTTGGAGTTCCTGTTTGTGGAACACCCTGAGGGCCTGTGCTGGTTGCGTTAGTGCTGGTTGGTGTTACCTTAGTCACTGTTGGGGTATAGGTCGCAGTGACTGGGGTGCCATTCTTATCTACACGTTTGACTGTGACTGGATCTGCTTTTCCTACAAACTGTTTGTCTGGAGTGAAAGTTACAGTTCCGTCTGGTGCAATCGTGTAAGTTCCTTGACCTGGAATAGATTTCTCTTTGCTTCCATCTTCGAATGTTGGCTCTACTGTTTCATCGATTGGAACAAGTGGATCGCCACCTTGGAAGCTTGGAGTGCCTGTTTGTGGGACACCTTGAGGGCCTGAGCTGGTTGCGTTAGTTCCTGTAGGAGTGACTTCTTTCACTACTGCTTGGTACTTAACAGTAACAGGAGTTCCATTGGCATCCACACGAGTCAATTCAAGCTCTGGTGTTTCACCCTTGAACTGCTTATCTGGGGTGAAGGTCACTTTGCCGTCTGCGTCCACTTCGAACTTACCAACATTTGGCACTTCTTTCACAGCTGTTCCATTGTCAAATAGTGGAGTCGAATCAGCTGGGAATGAAACTGAGTCATGGCCTGGGGTGAAGCTGACTTTACCTTCTTGGACCTGACCTTGAAGGCCTTCTGTCTTATCACCTGTACCAGTCGGTGTTACTTTCGTAAACTCTGGACTGTAGGTTGCAGTGACTGGGGTGCCATTCTTATCTACACGTTTCACTGTGACTGGAACTGGACTACCTACAAACTGCTTGTCTGGAATGAAGGTCACAGTTCCATCTGGGGCAATCGTGTAAGTCCCTTGGCCTGGAATAGACTTCTCTTTGCTTCCATCTTCGAAGGTTGGCTCGACTGTTTCATCGATTGGAACCAATGGGTCGCCACCTTGGAAGGTTGGAGTACCAGTTTGTGGAAGTCCTTGAGGACCTGTGCTTGTTGCACCGGTTCCAGTTGGTGTTACTTTCGTAAACTCTGGACTGTAGGTTGCAGTAACTGGAGTACCATTCTTATCTACACGTTTGACTGTGACTGGATCTGGGTTTCCAACAAATTGTTTATCTGGAGTGAAGGTTACAGTTCCGTCTGGTGCAATCGTGTAAGTTCCTTGACCTGGAATAGTTTTCTCTTTACTTCCATCTTCGAAGACTGGTTCAACTGTTTCATCGATTGGAACCAGTGGATTACCACCTTGGAAGGTTGGAGTGCCCGTTTGTGGAACACCCTGAGGGCCTGTGCTGGTTGCGTTAGTGCTGGTTGGTGTTACCTTAGTCACTGTTGGGGTATAGGTCGCAGTGACTGGGGTGCCATTCTTATCTACACGTTTGACTGTGACTGGATCTGGTGTACCAACATATTGTTTTTCTGGCGTAAAGGTAATAGAGCCATCTGGATTGATGCTGTATTCACCTACACCTGAAACGATTTTCGTTGACTGTCCATCTTCGAAAGTCATTGGTTTCGTATCATCAATTGGAACCAATGGATTACCTTCTGTGAAGGTTGGGGTACCTTTTTGCGGTTGACCTTGGATACCATTTGAAGTGGCGTCCGTTGAAGTTGGAACTACTTCTTTCACCACCGCTTGGTACTTAACGGTAACTGGAGTTCCGTTGGCATCCACACGAGTCAATTCAAGCTCTGGTGTTTCACCCTTGAACTGTTTGTCTGGAGTAAAGGACACCTTGCCGTCTGCGTCCACTTCGAACTTACCAACATTTGGCACTTCTTTCACAGTTGTACCATTGTCAAATAGTGGAGTCGAATCAGCTGGGAATGGAACTGAGTCATGGCCTGGAGTGAAGGTCACTTTACCTTCTTGAACCTGACCTTGCAGACCCTCTGTCTTATCACCAGTACCAGTTGGTGTTACTTTCGTAAACTCTGGACTGTAAGTCGCAGTAACTGGGGTACCGTTCTTATCCACACGTTTCACTGTGATTGGATCTGGACTACCTACAAACTGCTTGTCTGGAGTGAAGGTTACAGTTCCATCTGGTGCAATCGTGTAAGTTCCTTGACCTGAAATAGACTTCTCTTTGCTGCCATCTGCGAAGGTTGGCTCGACTGTTTCATCGATTGGAACCAGTGGATCACCACCTTGGAAGCTTGGAGTACCAGTTTGCGGAAGACCTTGAGGACCTGTGCTGGTTGCACCTATTCCAGTTGGAGTCACTTTTGTAAACTCTGGACTGTAGGTTGCAGTGACTGGGGTGCCATTCTTATCTACACGTTTCACTGTGACTGGAACTGGACTACCTACAAACTGCTTGTCTGGAATGAAGGTCACAGTTCCATCTGGGGCAATCGTGTAGGTTCCTTGTCCTGGAATCACTTTTTCCTTGCTTCCATCTGCGAAGGTTGGCTCGACTGTTTCATCGATTGGAACCAGTGGATCACCACCTTGGAAGGTTGGAGTTCCTGTTTGTGGAACACCCTGAGGGCCTGTGCTGGTTGCACCTGTTCCAGTTGGAGTCACCTTAGTAAACTCTGGACTGTAAGTAGCAATAACCGGAGTGCCATTCTTATCTACACGTTTGACTGTTACTGGATCTGGTTTGCCGACAAACTGCTTGTCTGGAATGAAGGTCACAGTTCCATCTGGGGCAATCGTGTAGGTTCCTTGTCCTGGAATCACTTTTTCCTTGCTGCCATCTGCGAAGGTTGGCTCTACTGTTTCATCGATTGGAACAAGTGGATCGCCACCTTGGAAGCTTGGAGTTCCTGTTTGTGGAACACCCTGAGGGCCTGTGCTGGTTGCGTTAGTACCTGTAGGAACAACTTCTTTCACTACTGCTTGGTACTTGACAGTAACAGGAGTTCCATTGGCATCCACACGAGTCAATTCAAGCTCTGGTGTTTCACCCTTGAACTGCTTATCAGGAGTGAAGGTCACTTTTCCGTCTGCGTCCACTTCGAACTTACCAACATTTGGCAATTCTTTCACAGTTGTACCATTGTCAAATAGTGGAGTCGAATCAGCTGGGAATGGAACTGAGTCATGGCCTGGAGTGAAGGTCACTTTACCTTCTTGAACCTGACCTTGCAGACCCTCTGTCTTATCACCAGTACCAGTTGGTGTTACTTTCGTAAACTCTGGACTGTAAGTCGCAGTAACTGGGGTACCGTTCTTATCCACACGTTTAACCGTTATTGGATCTGGCTTGCCGACAAACTGTTTGTCCGGAGTGAAGGTCACTGTGCCATCTGGGGCAATCGTGTAAGTTCCTTGACCTGGAATAGACTTCTCTTTGCTGCCATCTGCGAAGGTTGGCTCTACTGTTTCATCGATTGGAACAAGTGGATCGCCACCTTGGAAGGTTGGAGTTCCTGTTTGTGGAACACCCTGAGGGCCTGTGCTGGTTGCGTTAGTCCCTGTAGGTGTCACTTTAGTCACTGTTGGATTATAATGTGCTCGGTAAGGAACACCGTTAGAATCATTTACTTGAACAGTAACTGGATCCGGGGTACCAACAAAATTTTTGTTAGGTTTGAAAGTGACTTGACCAGTGTTAGGGTCTAACTCATAAGTTCCAACTGACTGACCATTGGATGTAGCAGGAACTGAGTTACCAGTAATAGGTTGGCCGTTAGCATTCACAAAGGTCGCAGGGCGTGAAGCATCTGGAGTCACTGGCGTTTTTGCAGAATCACCATCATTAAAGATTAGATTTTTGTTTTGTTCTTGACCTTGAACACCAGTCGATTCATATGTTGGTATCTTTCGAACAGTAGGGATGTATCGACCATCCATATTGTTCAGAATGTCATTCTTATTTGGATTTGATGCATCAGTTGATTGCCAGTTAGTTGATGAACCGTTCGAGTCTGTACGACGAATATTAATCCCTTCAGCAGTTCCTGTGAAGTCTGCATTTGGTGTGAACGCTACATCGATATCATCACCATTAGTAGTCACTACATAGGTCCCTTCCGGACGCACATAAGTATTGCCGTTTGTTGGAGTCAATACATTCCCTTGATTATCCAAAATCTGTGGCGCTTGGCTACTCATGCTAGCATTAGTTACAAAGTCTGAACGATCTGGTCCTTTAGGTGTGAAGTGAACTGTAGCATTTTGTGTTTCACCTTGAAGACCGGTTGTTTCTTTCTTTTCACCTTGAGGTGGATAAGTACGACGAACCAACATGTCCTCTACTTCACCACTAAATGCCATCCCGGTAGGCTTCTCAATATCACCTGCATTAGTCGCAATACGCACACGCATTCCAAGTTGGTCAACTAACCCACCACTAAGACTCGGAATTGCATTAAATGTTAAAGTGTGATCTCCATTAGCAGTTATTTCTTTAACTACACTGCCTTCATTATCATCAAATTTCCCGTTATTATTGAAGTCCACCCATGCCTTGACATATGCTTTAGCATTACCATTTGGATTAGCCTTAATCTTAAGAGTATAAGTGCCATTCTTAGCTTTGTTTAAATCCAAGAGGTCGTTAGTATTGCTATATTGATCAGCAGTTAGCAATTGCTGTGAACCTTCATCTGAAACATCCTCACGATCATCAGAAGTCCAGTTATTTTTAGAATCCACATCGATATCTGCTTCTGTAGAACCTAAGTAAGGTTGATTTATTTGAACATTTGTTATCGAATCGCGTGTAGAGATAGTATGGTGAGCTTCACCGTAACTTTCTGGCGCATCACCACCATCAACTACCAAGAATCCCATCATAAGTGCCTGTTGCCCTGCGGTCGCAACATAAAAACCTACCTCAGAAGCCCCACGGGTCATTACAACTGGCACTGCTTTACTTGCTGAAACTATTGGTCCAAATACTTGACTACCTAGACCACCTGTAACTGTATCAGGACTCAAAAACTTATTCCAATCGACAGTCTTATCTTTTAGGATTAGTAGACCACCTCTTGTTGTCTTGTCAGCCTGCTTAACAAGTTCTTCAGTCGTAACAGTGTAAGGACCTTTTGCACGAGGACCTTTCATCCATTCTCCTACGTATTCCCAACCTTCACCGTTAGTGGTAAAAATACCATATTCACCAGGGTTAGCATCTTCTCCATCAGCCATAACAACTGCTGGTTTTACTTTTTTACCACGATAAGTGGCTTCTATTTTAAATTTAACCCCCCAGTTTACACCATCAACTGGTACGATAATTTGTGTTTTATGGCCTTTTGTATCAAAACCTTGTCCACCAATAGTACTCCATTTATCTTGCGCTTGACCTGATACAGGAGGTGGAGTTTTTCCATAATCTTTCCAATTTTTTAAATAATTGTTTGTTGCATTTGGATCATAAGTTCCAGCAGATGAAGTTCCTTCAACCCGTTTTTTATAGATTTCAGTTGATTGAAATGGTTTGAGCTCTGTAACGGTAAGTGTCACTACATAGCCAGGCGAAATTTCCTTCGTATAAGTAGTTCCAATCTTAAACCCTCCCTGAGGATCTAAGTTTTTCAAACTTGCTGTATCAGAGAAATCAATCCAGTTAATTTGTTTTGCTAATTGTGTACTTTCTTTCTTCTCTGATTCAGACAATTCTGGTTTAGATGTACGTGGTACAGGAGTCGCATCGTCCGCACCTGCATAACTAGCTGGTGCAACTGTAGTTGCCTGGGTATCACGACGAACTCTACGAGAACGTGTAGATTGTTCAGTAGCACTAGACGTCTCAGTAGGTTCAGCAATTATTGGAGCAGCTGCAGTTTCTGGTTTAGCACTCTCTCTAGATTTATCTTCTGGAGAAGTAACTGGTTTCTCAACAGGAGACTGTGATGTTTCAGAGATAACCGATTGGTCATTGTTCTTTTTATCAGCAGGCTCTGTTCCAGAATTTGAAGTTGCTGTTTCTTTAGTTGGTTGAGAGGATTCTACTACAGATGGAGTTTCAGACTTTTCTGATGTTTTAGAATCTGTAGGTGATATAGAAGTGCCCGTTGTTTTATCAAGGTTTGTTTTAGCTACCTCGTTTAAAGAGTTTGTCACACTCGTCTCATCAGCGCTAACCTGAGACGTCACTCCCAATAGAACCAAGGTAGACAAGAGCACAGAACAAACTCCTACATTTAGCTTTCGAATAGAAAACTTATGAAAGTGCGAATTAAATAAATCTTTTCCCATTACAATCTCCTTAAATAAAATTACATAACTTATGATATTATACAGTAATTTTTATTTGTCCGCTAGTGAAAAATCCCAAAAATTTACTTTATTTCTTTAAAAATTAGTAATTAAAAACTATTTTAAATTAATATAATGAAACTGCAGTGATTTTTTGATTTATATTTTCAGTATTAATACAAAACCACTCACTCCAAAGAGCAAGTGGTTCTGAATTTATTTTTCAAGTAAGCTGAGCGCTTCTGCATCAGCGATAATAGTCACATCAGGGTGGTTTTGTAGGCTACTTGCTGGTAGACTTTCAGTTACTGGGCCTGACACTGTTCCAGCAATGGCTTCTGCTTTTGACTCACCATAAGCAAAGAGAAGGATAGACTTGGCATCCAAGATGTTTTTAATTCCCATTGAAATGGCTTGGGTTGGGACGTCTTCAATCTTGTCAAAGAAGCGAGCATTAGCTTCGATGGTAGACTGGTCAAGTTCGACTAGATGTGTTTGGCTATCAAATGGAGTTCCTGGCTCGTTAAAGCCGATATGTCCATTGCGACCAATTCCCAAGATTTGCAAATCAACTGGATGGTCAGCCAAAATTTGATTGTAGCGTTCTACTTCTGCTTCTGCATTGTCCTTAACCCCACGAGGCAAGAAACTTTCTTTAAATGGTTTTTGGTTAAACAAGTTTTCTTGCATGAAGTAACGGTAAGATTGTGGATTGTCCCCATCAAGTCCCACATACTCATCAAGGTTGACACTAGTAAGATTTGAAAAATCAAGGTCACTCTCAACGATTTCCTTGTAAAACTCAAGTGGACTACTTCCTGTCGCAAGTCCCAATGTTTGAGCGCCATTGGCTAACTTTTCCTTCAAAATTTTAAAAGCAACTTTTCCACCTTCGATTTGGTTTTCAACTTTAATAACTTTCATCTTTTCATCCTCCATTTTAATCTATATTTATTATATGGTATAGACCAATTTTTGTCAAGTGAAAACGATTTAATTTCTAAAAAAAGAGCGTCCAAACTTGAAACGTGTTATAATGGATAAGATTAGAAGTTAGAAAGAATGATGAAAAAATGAATACAGCTGATTTTGATTTCCACTTACCTGAGGAATTGATTGCTCAAACGCCCCTTGAAAAACGTGATGCCTCTAAACTCCTCATCGTCAATCGTGAGACGGGAGAATTTCAGGATAAACACTTCCACTCTATTATTGATATGTTGGAACCAGGTGATGCCCTTGTCATGAACGACACCCGTGTTCTCCCAGCCCGCCTCTATGGTCAAAAGGAAGAAACAGGTGGCCACGTGGAGCTTCTCCTTCTTAAAAATACTGCTGGTGATGAGTGGGAAGTCCTAGCTAAACCTGCCAAACGCCTCAAGGTCGGTACTCGTGTCAACTTTGGCGATGGTCGCCTCAGCGCTGTCGTTACGCAAGAATTGACCCACGGAGGCCGCATTGTCCGCTTTGAATACCAAGGGATTTTCCTAGAAGTTTTGGAAAGTCTGGGAGAAATGCCACTACCACCCTACATCCACGAAAAACTAGATGACCGTGAACGTTATCAAACGGTCTACGCTAAAGAAAGTGGCTCTGCTGCAGCACCGACTGCTGGATTGCACTTCACCAAAGAACTGCTAGCAGAAATCCAAGCCAAAGGTGTTCATCTAGTCTATCTCACTCTTCACGTCGGACTCGGAACCTTTAGACCTGTCTCTGTTGACAATCTGGACGAACATGAAATGCACTCCGAATTCTACCAACTTTCTGAGGAAGCAGCAGCCACCCTTCGATCTGTCAAGGAAAATGGTGGCCGTGTCATCGCTGTAGGAACTACTTCGATCCGAACACTGGAAACCATCGGCTCTAAGTTTGACGGACAAATCCAAGCAGATTCTGGCTGGACCAATATCTTTATCAAACCTGGTTACGAGTGGAAGTTTGTAGACGCCTTCTCAACAAACTTCCACCTTCCAAAATCAACTCTGGTTATGCTAGTTTCAGCCTTTGCTGGTCGGGACTTAGTCCTAGATGCTTACCACCATGCCATCCAAGAACACTACCGCTTCTTCAGTTTTGGAGATGCCATGTTTATCTATTAAGAAAATCCCTATTAGGAAACCTAATAGGGATTTTTCTAATTATTCCATACTAAACTTTGGATCTTTCAAGCTCTGAACACTGGCATTGATAACTGCTCCGATAATCAAAATCTTTGCAATGAGAATAAACCAGAACATCATGACTACCACGATAATGGAACTGAAAAATCGGACATCAACCAGATGATTGACATAACTATTGACGTAGACAGAAAAGATATTCAATAAAAAGATAAGAGTTAGCAAGACAAAGACACTTCCTGGTAAAACATAGCGGATTCGTGGTGCTTTTACTTTTGGAAGGAAGTAATAAATCATGACTAGAATGGCAAAGATCAAGGCATAGACCAGAGGGCCTGTAAAATCTTGCAGGTAGGAAAATAGCGGACTGTCTGATTGCCAGTAAGTTTTGAGGAGGTTGAGCAACATACGACCAAACATACTCAAAAACAAGGCCAAGGCAAAAAGAATCTGCAGGCCAAAACTAACAAGTAGACTCATCAACTGATGGGAGATAATTCCTCGACTCTTGGTCACCCCATAGGCTTTGTTAAAAGCTTTTTGGAGGAAATCCATTGATTTCGAAAAGGTCCAGAGGGCAGATAAAACGGCAAAACTCAGCAAACCAGTTGATGGTTGAGTCAGAACTTCTCGTACAATCTTGGCAACCACATCATACACCGTATCAGGCAAGAATTCCTTGATTGTCAGTAAGAAATTTGAGACTGGAATCTGAAAATAAGGCAAAATATTGACCATTATCATTAGCAAAGGAAAAATTGAAATCAACCAATAGTAGGCAACCGCAACACTGGTCAACTCGCTATCAGATGCTTGATAATAATGCAAAAAAGCTTTCAATAAAGGCCTGTCCATCAGCTCTTTCCACCACTTTTTCATGTTGCGATCCTCCTAATACACTTTGATTTTCTAAACTAATTTCTTCTGACTAATTCCATCATATCATAGGGTAGGGTATTTGCGGCTTCTTTTAGAGAATAATTTTCAAGATTGTTGACATTTTGCCGTAATTTCTTGGCATACTTGGTCGTAATCAATTTCTTCTCTTCGTATTCAAAGATTAACTTACGTTCTAGGTAGTAACCTCTTAGCATTTCATCGATATTGTTTGGTTTGATACGAGTAATAACACGTTCGACAAAGGCCCCACTACCGATTATAGCTGTTTCACGCAAGCGAGACTCCTGCATAAAGCTAATCAGACTACTCTTGTAGATTCCTTTTAGATTTTCCAAACTTTCGATAATCAACTCCGTATTCTCCAGATAGAGTTCGGATATTTGATCATAATCAATAGCTCGAAGGCGACGTTGCTCCTTGTCATTCCAACTACGGAAGGTCTGGCCAAAGGTCAGCAATTCATGCAAGACAAAACGCAAGATACGGAGGGATACAAGGAAGTAATATGTTAGGCGGGAAGCCACCTTGCGATTGATGCTCTGTTCCATATTTTTCAAATAGCGTTGGTAAACTTGATAGCCACGCTCACCGATTTTTCCTTCCTCGTAAGCCTGCTCTAAACCATCGCTTTCGATACTCAAGATGAGGAGTTTTAAAGCCTCCCAGTCCTCTTGGGCGCTTTTATTTTCTTGACTAAGGATTAGGTTCTCAATTCGACCGTGATAATTATCAATAGCCGCATAAAGGGGTAGTTTGTTCTTATGCCCTTCCAGTTCTTTTTCTAACTCTCCTGTGACCTCATTTAAAATTGCAATGTGCATGAGGTAATCCTTGGTTTCTTCTTGCTCCTCGGAAAGGTGGGGAAGCACTAAAAGACCTGTTAGAAAGCTTAACAGCGTGACACCTGCTACAAGGAAAAGTAAGAGGGGATACTCCTGCTCTAGATTACTAGGTATGAGAAGAATGGTTGCAATAGAGACCGTTCCTTTTACACCAGAGAAGGTCAAAAGGAGCATATCCTTCATGTAATTACGAAGATTTTTCTTGAGCCGTCGAGTTCTCCAAATATAGAAGCCATAAATCATGACAAAGCGAATGGCAAAAAGTAAGAATGTCAGTAAAACAACCGATACCAATAAGAGTAAGGGGTTATAAAGGGGATTGGTCAGGATAGGTTCTACTATCATTTCCAATTCCATTCCCAAGATGACAAAGACAGATCCATTGAGCATAAAGGTCACGGTATGCCAAACAGTATCAGTAACAGTATCCACTTGGGCTTCGAGGAGTGTAATTTTCTTGAAACGACTGGCCTTCAAAATCCCTGCAACTACAACTGCGATAATCCCTGAAACATGAATTTCTTCGGCGATAAAAAAGGTCATAAGAGGCAAACTCAGTTCAAGCAAAAGTTCACTCGCTATATCCGTCGCTCGCACACTCAGTAAAAATGTATGTAGGAAACGATTGATCATTGCCGTCACAAAACCGACCGTAAAACCACCTATGATAGACAGGGCTAAAGAAGTCCCAGCCTGGCTAAGAGAAAAAGCACCTGTTGTCCAGGCAGCCAGAGCCACTCGAAAGGCTACCAAGCCAGAAGCATCATTTAAAAGTCCTTCTCCTTTGAGGATATTGGAAACCCGCTTTGGGAAACTAAAACGCTCAGACAGAGAAGCAAAAGCAACTAAATCCGTCGGACCAAGCGCTGCCCCAACAGCCACGCAGGCAGCTAAAGGAAGTGTCATCCAAAGGAAATGAGCCAATGATCCCAAACTCAGGGTAGAGATGAAAATCACTGGAAAAATTAAATAAACAATGATACGCCAGTGTTTTAAAACAGATGTAATATCTGCTTCTTGAGCTTCACGAAAGAGTAGGGGACCAATAACAACTGCCAAAAACAGCTCGGTATTGAGATGAAAGTCAGTACTTGGTAAAAAAAGACCAATGCCAATTCCCAAAAGGATTTGTACTAGGGGGAGGGGCAAAAAAGGCAAGAGTTTATTAGTCGTACTGGAAACAATTAAGACAAATAAAAATAGAATCAGGTAAATGAGTAATTCCACGCAATTCCTCCTTAGTCTTTTTTACAGCAAGATTCAAATATCTCCTTCTGCTCTTGGATTTTCTGATCAATCTTGGAACAGTCTTTGTGCTCAATTTTTTTCTGGCACCGTTCCATTTCAAGAGCCACTAACTTTTTCTTTATTTTGAGCATTTTCTTACTCATATGCTCTTCGTCGAGTACTCCTACCGCTCGCTCATGCTGCGTTGACTCAACAAAATTTTGGCGCATTGCCTCAAGCTTCTCACGAAGGTATTGTTTATCCATGTCTATACCTTTCTAATTTTTCAATCATAACTAAAAACGGTGGATTATTAACTTGGTTGAGAGTCCGATAAATGGCAGCTGTATACTCTTGTTGGTTCAACTGGCTAACAAACTCCAATACAACATCCCTCTCAGTATCTCCTCCCTCATGACCATAGTAGATCATGATAGCAATCCGTCCCCCCTTGACAAGCAAATGACACAGCTTTTCAAGTGCTTCAATGGTAGTCTGAGGTTGTGTGATGACGGATTTGTCAGCAGAAGGCAGATAACCCAGATTAAAAATCCCTGCCTTAGCTTCTGTCACAAATTGGTCCAGTGTCTCATGGCCTTGCAAGATTAACTGGGCATTTATCATTCCAGCCTGGTCCAAACGCTCTTGCGTCTTCTCCAAAGCCTGCTCCTGGATATCAAAGGCATAGACTTGCTTGGCTAGCTTGGCTAAAAAAAGCGTGTCATGACCATTACCCATGGTCGCATCCACTACGATATCCTCTTTTGTCACGACTTCAGCCAAAAAATCATGTGCCATCTCAAGTGGTCTTTTCATTTTTAAACTCCTGTTTTACAGCCTTGCATCCTTGCACACTTCCACGACGTCGCATCTCAGTTTCAATAGCATTTAGCACTTCCCATTTATTGAGGCTCCACATAGGGCCAATCAGCATATCTCTAGGCGCATCTCCCGTGATTCGATGGATGACGATATGCTTGGGAATGATTTCCAACTGGTCACAAATGACCTTGACATACTCGTCCTGACTCATCAGTTGCAAGCGTCCCTCATGGTAATCTCGCTGCATCCGTGTATTGGTCATGAGGTGAAGCAAGTGCAGTTTAATTCCTTGAATATCATTATCTGTGACACAGCGACGAACATTTTCAACCATCATCTCATGAGTTTCCCCAGGCAGCCCGTTGATCAAATGGGAAACAATCTCAATCTTGGGATATTTCCTCAAGCGCTTGACCGTTTCCACGTACAATTCATAAGAATGGGCACGGTTAATCAGGTCAGAGGTTGCTTCATAAGTGGTCTGCAGGCCCAATTCTACCGTCACATGCATACGCTCCGACAACTCAGCCAAATATTCGATGGTTTCATCGGGTAAACAGTCTGGCCGTGTTCCGATATTGATCCCTACTACACCTGGCTCCTTGATAGCCTGCTCATATCGCTCCCGAATCACTTCCACCTTTTCATGGGTGTTGGTAAAGTTTTGGAAATAAACTAGATACTTTTTAACATCTGGCCACTTGCGGTGCATAAAGTCAATTTCCTTATAAAATTGCTCACGGATAGGGGCATCCGGTGCCACGATGGCATCTCCAGAACCTGAAACCGTACAAAAAGTACAACCACCATGGGCTACAGTTCCATCCCGATTTGGACAGTCAAATCCCGCATCAATAGGAACTTTGAAAGTCTTTTCTCCAAAAAGTTTTCGATAATAATCATTCAAGGTATTATAAGATTTCATAACTTTCATTATAACAAAAATCACTAACAATCTCAAAAGCCTGACTTTCCTACAAATTCCCTTGTTTCTCATTTCCTTTAGCGTTTTTTTATGATACAATATGGGTATGATTTTAATGAAAATAGCATCTATTTTATTATTGATATTAACCTTGGTAGTTTGCTTTATTGTCACCAAGCTTTTCGGACTTAGGAAAATAGGATTTAATTTCGCGGATCTAGCTTTTCCACTTTTGGTATTTGAGTACTATCTGATCACTGCTAAAGCCTTTATCCACAACTTTCTACCGCGACTTGGTGTTGCCCTTTCTCTCCTAGCAATCCTCTTAGTTATCTTTTTTCTCCTCAAAAAAAGAAGTTTTTACTACCCTAAATTTATCAAATTCTTCTGGAGAGCAGGTTTTCTCCTTACTCTGATTATCTACATAGCTATGATTGTCGAATTGATGATGCTCCCATAAAAACATTCCCTCAGACAGCTGTCCGAGGGAATATTTTTATCTTCATACCTTGTTTTCTATGCTCTACCAAGATACTTTTCTTATTTCATAAATGTTAAGGCGTAGAATTTGCCATCCCATAGAAGTTTCAATTCCTTTTCCTTAACTTCGCTTGGAACAGCATTCTCAATTTCACTCAAATCAACAGTAGCATCTTTAAAATATTCCTTACTAAAATGATTTTTCTTATATTGCTGATCCACATAGTCAGCCGTCTCATCTGCAATTAAAATCTTAGTCCCTGGCTTCGCCACTCGTAGCATTTCCTGCATAGCTTTAGCCTTATCATTGAAAAAATTGATTCCGCCAATATGGTAGACAATGTCAAAACTATTATCCGCAAAGGGTAGATCCTCCGCGCAAGCATGGAAAAGTTGCAGATTGGTCTTTTTAGCGCAAGATTTCTGGCATTTTTTAAGCATACTGATAGAAATATCCACCCCTACAAAGTCTAAACTTTTCAGATCAATTGTCTCAGGAATATAACGGAGGTCTTGACCAGTACCGATAGAGACATAAAGAACAGATAAATTATCTTTCCATTCTATTTCCTCCATCAGATCCCTTCTCAACTTGTCAATTGCCTTGCCGTGGAGAAGCGGTCCTATCCATTTTTCACTCATATCATACCAGCGAGCCAAACGGTTATACATGGTCATGTATTTAGCATTATCTCCAGATAGATAGTCTGGATTAAGAGACAGATAGATATCGCCATCTTTTTGAAAATTTTCTACCTCCAAACCTGACTTCAATTTATCTTGTAATCTTGTTTCAATCATTTGCAACATCTCCTTTTCTATTTGTCACCTATTATAGAGGATTTCGTCACAAAAACAATAGCATTTTAGTAAGTGGCAACTATCCACTTGTATCCGGTAGTAGAACCAGAGTCAGTTACAAAAAACAAGTGCCAATTTCTATTGACACTTGTTTCTACTTTTAAAACGTGTTGCAAATTTAGTAAAAGATACTGTTTAAAAAACTTAATCTTCTTTTTTGCGTCTTGCCAAGAATCCTGTTCCCAATCCAAGAAGGGCGAATCCAGCTACTAGAGCCGCTTGGTTAGACTCGCTTCCTGTATTAGGCAATTCCCCACCTTTTTTAGGTTTTCCTGGTTCATTTGGTTTGCCTGGTGTTGGTTTTTCTGGAGTGTATGTATTTGTAACGTTCATACCAGTTTCAGTAGCTGTGTAACCTTTTGGAACACTAACTTCTTTGACAGTGTACTTGATTTCTTGACCGTCTTTATAACGATCAAGTTCTGTGAACTCATAAGTCCAACCAGTTGCTTCTGAAGCTGTAGCTTCTTTATCGGTTTCTTTACCATTCGCAAGTAGCTTCACTGTGATAGATGCTGGACGAACGTTTTGATGTTTTTCGTCACCTTTCCAGATCTTATGACCTTTAAGATTAATCTTCTCTGGATCATGTGTATTGGTAACTGTGTACTTACCATCTTTGTCCGTAGTAACTGTTGAGGTATATTCTTTCACAGCT
>NZ_GL397179.1:1402927-1406570 GCF_000146585.1 Streptococcus mitis ATCC 6249
TGCTTCAAGATCTTTACCTTCAAGAACTTTCTTAGCTCCAAGAGTTACACTTGTAGCTCCTGCTGGAGTGTAAGTGTTCTCAAATGCTTTTTCATCATCGTAAGTAACAGTCGCTTCAAGGACACCTTTACCATTGTCCGTTACAGTAACTGTAGCAGTGATTGTTTTCGTGTCATACTTGATTCCTGTAGCAGTACCAGCTTTTTCAGCAATCTTGTAAGTGAAAGTTCCAACTTTATCGAATTCCAAAGCTGAGAACTTAACGTTTCCATCTTTGTCATTCTTGACTGTTTCTTTCACGTTACCATATTGGTCTGTCAAAGTAAATTCAAACTCATCAGCTTTCAACTCACGACCAGTAAGTGTTTTCTTAACTGCAAGCGTAACTGGAGTTTTTGAAGCTCCATAGCTGTTATTGAACTCTTTGTCAGCTGGATAAGTTACGTTGGCAGTAAGATTTCCTTCACCATCGTCTGTAACTTCTACTGTGACTTTAACTTCGAGACTATCGTATGTTACACCGTCAATAGTTTGTCCAGCATTTGTTTCAACGATAGTGTATTTGTAAGTGCCAGCTGCAGTGTATTCGATTGGAGCGAATGCCACTTTGCCATCGGCAGTGTTCTTCACTTTTTGGACTTCTGAACCATCTGCGTCGTTCTTCAATACAAACTCAAACTCATCAGCTTTCAAGGTACGACCGGTAAGAACTTTTGTCACTTCAATAGGAGCTGAAGTTTTCTCAGCAGCGTATGTATTTTCAAAAGTCTTATCATCGTTTTCGTAAGCGACAGCTGCAGACAATTTGCCCTCAGCATCTGCTGTTACAGTAACTGTAACGCCAACAGGGTTGGCATCGTAAGTAACACCTTTTTCAGTTGTGTTCGCTTTTTTCTCAACGATGTGATATTTGTAACTACCAGCTTTGTCAAATGTCAATTCAGCAAAGTTGATATTACCATCCGCATCATTTGTTACTGTTTCAACAACTTTGTTTGTCTTATCATTGAACAAGTCGAATTCAAACTCTCCAGCTTTCATAGCTCGACCAGTCAATTTTTTAATTGCTTGAATCTGAGCTTTTGTGCTGTTGCGTTTGTTCGTGACTGTTCGAATTGCACCGTCTTTTCCTACAGTCATCTCAAATGGAGTGGGATTCAGTTCATATCCTTCAGGAGCCTCAATTTCAGTTACTGTGAAGTTCCCTTTCTTAATATCACTCTCTGAATAAATGGATGATTCTGCGATACCGTCATCATTTGTCGTCACAATCTCTTCTTTGGCAGTAGCACCTGCTGGAGGAGTAATCTTAAATTTAGCTCCTTTAAGTCTGGCTTGAGTTACTTCGTCTACCTTATAAACAATGATTTTGTAAGCAGTCTCCAACTGAATTGTACCACCAGAGGTGATGATCGAATTTCCAATCTGTTTTACGATTGTTTTAGTGCTAAGATCGTCATAAGTTAGAACCTTATCATCCCCCTTCATTTCTGCATTGTTTTGAACTTTGGTACCATCTGCTGGTGCAGTTGTTTTATAGCCGATACGAAAGGCAGCTGGTTTCCCATTCTTAGCAATAATAGAAGAAGCATTATTGATGGTAATCGTAAATTCAGTATAAGATTCATTCCATTTTATTTCGTAATCTTTGCCTGCCTCTAAAACTTTCTCATCTTTCATATAATATGATTGATTGTACCATCCTGCTATAACACTGATTGTTTCAGGAATCATCTGCATTGGCGAAGCGTCTGGATCCACCCAATCACGAATTTCAATTTTATTGTAGGCGGCTTGTTTTGGATTAACCCTAACATACCAACTATGTAGATAGTGGCCACTCTTATTTAAAGTTTTAGAAGTCCAATCTTCTTTATAAATTAAACCATGATATTTACTAAAATTTGCACGTCCAATTCCTTCAGAATAATCAGAGGCTCCCGCTTTTTTGACCTTAATCTGATGGGTAATTTCATTAATAGTTTCACTCTTTTCAAAACGAAGAGTTTCACTGCTCAGTTCATTTTTAGAACTAAAGCCAACATAGAAAGTCCCTCTGACATGTTGAACATGAATTCCCTTCTTTTTCTCAAGATAGGTTTTTAGATTTTGTAGAGTAATGGTAACCTTACCACCATTGTTATCTCCATTTGAGACAATTTTGGTTTCACCAATAACAAGATCTGTCTCTTTATCTTTGAGTTCAAAAGTCTCATCTCTAACAGTTAATGGACTTGGAACAGTAAATGTAAAGCTATCACCATCCTCTAACTTACCATCATATGCACTTAAATCATAATCTACAACAAACTTATAGTTGGAGTAATTGTGGTGTTCTGGTGAAAGGTTATAGACCCCATTTGCATCTGGTTTTGTAAATTTCCCATTGTCAACTTCCCAAATCCCAATATTGCTAATAACATTCTTTAATTCCTTTGCCTCTACATTGTGCGGAGCAAAAATAAATGCCAGTAAACATGCTAGGGAAGTTAGGATGTATAACCAAAGTTTCTTGATTTTCATAATCTTCCTTTCTAAAAAATAGAATCATCTAAAATGCAAACTATGATTTTTAATTCCCAATATAGGTCACTCCTTTCAAACTGAGCAAAGAACAAGAGGTTCAGTATAAATAAGGTTACACTTCAACCTCTTTAGCGATAACGGTTGTTTCATTTAATATATCAACCCCCTTTGAATCTATTATAATACATTTTTATAAGTTTTTTTATTTATAACATGTAAATGTTTAAACAAAATGTTGACAGGGTGTTAATATAATATCGGAAATTTAAACTAGATATCAAAAAGGATATTTTTACATGCATAAAGCTTTTTCTTATAGGATTTTTATATAATTCAAAAATAGACTCAAAAAATATATCAGAAAAATTTACATCATTTTGAATGTTTGATTTATCTTAGCATTTATATTTAACTATTTTTATTTTACTTAATCAATATTATTTTAATCTAAAATTAATATAGTTGGTTGTAGTGTTCATTTTCGAAACTTCTTCACCGGGAACTCTCTCTAGTCATACACAGGAAAACAAAAAAAGATCAGGGGGTTATCCCTGATCTTTCTTTACTGTACTTATTGGCTACTAAATGAGATTAGTCTTCTTTTCTTCGTTTAGTTGCTACAAGACCTGCACCTAAAGCTAGAAGAGCTAAACCGGCTGCTAATGCAGCTTGTCCAGATTCACTTCCAGTGTTTGGTAGGTTAGGATTTTCTGGTTCAGTTTGGTCCGTTACTACTAACTTACCATCCTTAAACTCAACCTGATTTCCATTAGCATTTACCACTGTTACAGTTCCGTCGTAGTTAACTTGGAATGTAATATCTGTTACTGCTAAATATCCAGTTGGAGCGGCCTCTTCATGGAAAGTATATACTCCCGGAGTCAAATCAAGTACATGTGATTGACTGGCTTTTGAAGTCCATTCAGCCACAGGATTACCTGTAACTTTTTCTCCACGGAAAATTTGGATTTTTGCACCCGCGATTTCTTCACCCGCTAGATTTACCTTACTGAAGGTAATCTTACGTGGTAGGTCATCGTCTTTATCGGTGACAGTTACAGTTGAACCGTTTGTGGCAACTTTGTTTTCTTCACCCTTAGAGTCTTTCTCACCAACG
>NZ_GL397179.1:1409238-1658307 GCF_000146585.1 Streptococcus mitis ATCC 6249
TGCTTCCTCATGGAAAGTGTAGATCCCTGGTTCAAGATTCAATTGCTTAGGTTGGTCAGTTGAAGTCCAGCTTTCTACAGCTGTGCCTTCTGCCTTGTCGCCCTTGTAGATCTTAATCTGTGCACCAGCGATTTCATTTCCTCCAAGGTTTACCTTACTGAAGGTAATTGGTTTTGGACTAGTATCCTCTTTATCGGTAATAGTCAGAACTGGACCAGCTGCAAGAACAGTGTCATCAGCTCCCTTATTCTTAATAGTGATAGAACCGTCAGCATTAACAGTAAAAGTAATATCTCCTACAATTTGATATCCCTCTGGAGCATTGAACTCTCTTAGAGTGTAGGTCCCTGGTGCCAGCTTAATCACTTTAGAAGTGTCAACTACAGTAGTCCAGTCTGCAACAGGTGCCTCTTCAAGATTGACTGTATCTCCACTATAGATTTTCAGTTCCGCTCCTGGAATTTCTTTTCCATTTGGATCCACCTTTTTGAAAGTAATCTCTTTTTCAATTGGAGTCTTCGGAGGTGTCTTCTTATTTTCAATTCGACGTTCTACTGATTTGTCTGAACCAAACTCATCTGGAGAAATTTTAATATCTTCAGTTAATTTGTCATAGCCAAGAGGAGCAGTTACTTCACGAATTGTATAGTTGTCTCGCAACAATTTGCCTACACTAGCGTTACCATCAGAATCTGTTGTCAATCGTCCAACAACAGCTTGGTTACGATCACGAATTACTTCAAAAACTGCGCCTTGCAATGGTTGACCTGCTTCGTCTACCTTATGAATTTTAATGGTGAAAACATATCCTTCCGCAACACCACCTGCAATCTGGTAGATACGTGTGCTAGTTGATTGTTCATTCTCACTACCATTGTAGCTCATGTTGGCTACGTTCGTAATTTCCTCACCATCGACTAGATCATAATTCGCTTTAGCTCGATACTCGATCATATAACCAAAACCATTAGTATCTCCTAAAGGAAGGGTGAAACCATCACCATTCGCATTTACTACTAGTTGGTTTTTAAAGGTTTCGGTCATATCCTGAGCATTGGACCAATTCCAGACTCCGTTATTCCAGCTCCAGTTTACTTTATAAATACGAAAAGTATCTGGTAGGAATGTCATATTTGGAGAAGAGAAGGCATCTTTGATAGTGACATTACTATAATCAGCCATATTTCGGTTTACAGTAATATTGTAACGAATTACATTGTTAGGATCTCCTCCCTGTTGAAATGAACTCTTTTCGATTTTCGAGTCATATTTTCCTGGAGGGCCGTTATAACGGATCTTTCCTGCAAATAGAACTCTATGTCCTACAGTAATATTGACATCAAGGTCTTTTTCTTCTGAAACAACGTCATGGTCAACTCGGACATAGACAAAGAATTTCCCCCTAACGCCAGAATTATTCTCAACAAATTTTGTATAAGTGAGAGTAATTGTTTTGCTAGCTGCATCTAAACGACCAGTAGCTACAAGATTGTTAGAAGCATCTCGTAATTCAATGTCTGAAGAGTTTGAAAATGTAATCTCTGATGGCAATTGAAGTGTTGTTGTATCACCTTCATGCACCGTATTATCTGGCAAAACAAAATCAGCAGTAAGACGGAATTCTTGCCAAATATCCAATCCTTGCGTTAATGCTTCACCAGATCTGTTTTCAACACCAACACTAGTGATCACATCATTATACTCTGTCGCATGTACTTGCGTCAGAGGGGCAAATGATTGGAGAATAACTCCCAAACAAAGAATAAGGATCTGAATCCAAGATCTTATTTTCTTGTTCATTTAATCTTCCTTTCTTATAATATTCAGTTGTAAATGTACAATGTAATTGTAAGCTAATTGATTGTCCCCAACTAATCACCATTCTCCTTTTTCAAGCGAAAATTATTAGCCACATTACATACACATTTTATCATACTATGAAGAAAAAGGCTAGGACTATCAAACAAATTTTTACAGAATAATTTATTTTTTCTCTCTATTAAGAAATGATCCTTTTCCTTTAAATTTACTCGTTGACAAGCTAGTATATACCAGTTAAAAACCAATACGATAAACAGTATATTTTTGCATATTTTATTTTAAAAATGCATTTTCACTTATTTAAATACGTCTTTTAGAATGGCATTGTTTATGCTAACATTACTAATTCTGTCACAAAAAAGACCAGGAAAACCTGGTCTTTCTTAGTCACCGCTAGATTCATATTCTAGCTAGTTCCTCTAATCTTCTTTTTTGCCTTTAGTGGCGACTAATCCTGCACCCAAACCGAGAAGAGCTAGGCCTGCTGCTACTGCTGCTTGGCTTGCTGCACTTCCTGTATTTGGCAACTGCTCTTTTTGAGCTTGATTAGCTTTACTTGAAGCAATTTCTTTTGTATCTGCTTTTTCTGATACTTGTGGTTTTGTTGCTTCTTGAGGTACTGGTTTGGTCATTTCACCAGCTGTACCGACTTCGACGATGCGATCCTGAGCCATAACTTTATCATAGCTTTCTTTTTCAGTTCGCTTGCCATTTTCAACTTCGATCAAGTGAACACGGATACCCTTTTGACCTTCTTTGAGAACACGAGTTTGACCTGCTGGAAGTTTATCATTCTTTTGTTCCTGAACTTTGAAATCAATGATTTCTTCTTCTGAGATAAGCTCTGGAAGATTAAGAACGAGGTTCTTAACTTCGTCTTCTGGAAGAGAAGTTCCTGGTTTAGTACCAACTTCTACTATACGATCTTGAACAGCGACTTTATCGTAAGTTTCTTTAAGCTGACGTTTTCCATTTTCCACTTCAATCAAGTGAAGACGGATACCTTTTTGACCTTCTTGGACAACACGAGTTTCTCCTAGGTACAACTTATCAGACTTACGCTCCTGAACCTTGAAGTCGATGGTTTCTTCTTCAACTACAAGTTCTGGTCTGTTAAGGACTAGGTTCTTCACTTCGTCTTCTGGAAGAGAAGTTCCTGGTTTTGTTCCAACCAAGACGATGCGGTCTGTCGGAGTCTCTACCACTTCACGAAGTTTTTCTTCCTTAGTGCCGTCAGGATTCATCGCTGTGAAGATACGTTCCTTACCAACTACTCCTTCTTGTTCTACTCGAGTTTCTCCTAGATACAGCGTTGAATCCTTTTTCTCAACTGTCTTGTAGGCCAAATCGTTTTCAACAAATTCGAGTTTTGGAAGTTCTTCTTGTACAGCAGCAACTGTCTTCTCAGAAACTGGTTTTTCCTTGGTCAACTGGATACGGTATTCCTTGACTTGTTTTCCACTTTCTGAAACAAGACGAACAAGTACTGGAAGGCTATCATCTCCGCTATCTACAACTGTTGAAGCCACTTGGTCTGTTTCCTCAACTGAAACTTTTGGACGTTGTCCGCTATAAGTTACTTGATAGTCTTGACGGTTTTCAGCGAAATCAGGAAGTTCTTTTCCATCTACAAGAATCTTCGATTGAGTGCTTTCTTGAGGCAATTCGCTTGGAGCAAGGAAGGTCATCTCAATTATCGCAACACCCTTCTTATCCGCTTTGCGCTCCATACGCCATCTCATGGCTTTGGCTTTGACAGCTTTAAAGGTAACGTTAATTTCATCACCGGCTTCAATGTCTTTATCCGCACGATAAGGAACAGCTTCCCAATTTTCTGGATTGTTGAATGGATGGTCTGCGTCGTAGGCTTGGTAGTTTGAATAGTAGGTTGGCACTTCAAACTCTGGACCGACATAGCGTTCTAAAACGAGTTTAGATGGTGCATCCGTACCACTATCTGCAAAGAAGTGAAGTTTAGCTTGAGCAACAGTCCGTTCTACAATCTTACCATTTTCACGGAAGATCACACCCGCTGATACTTCTGGATTAGAAGATGGTGTTGGAGACCAGTTTGTCCAACGACGATTTTCAGAATGATCTCTATCATTGATATAGTCAACACGGTCATGAGAACTGTCGTCAATATCATTAGTTGCTGAGGCAAAGGCTTGGTTACTATTTTCATCATAGTTAGGGTTTTCTGAGAGGGCCTCACCAAGTTTGTCTGTCACTCGTACAGAGAATTCCGCAACGAGGTCGCTACCAAGGACACGGCCTCGAACAGTAAATTGACCTGCTTTTGTCAGATTTTCTGCTGGAACTTCTTCCCATTCAACTGCCAAGTCTTTTGTTTCATAACCATCTTTACCTGTGAAGTAAACCGGAACCTTAGTTGGCAATTCAAGTGGTTGACCTACTTGTACCAAACGTGCTTGTTTAACCGCAGCAAGAGGTTTACGAGAAAGTAAGTCTTTGTCCTTAGTGAAATGTAGACGGTATTCTCCTAAGATGTCGCCATTTTCAGCTTTCGCGATGACACGAACTGGCTCACCTTCACGAACGCTTGGAACAACCGTCGCAAGACCATTGTTGCTAACACTGGCTGTTACTGCAGGAACTTTTCCATCTACAGACTCAAGATAGTAGTCTGTCAAATCAGGGTTGAAGTTTGCTAAGTCTTTACCGTCAACTTGGATTCTCGTTTGTCCTTGTTTGGCTGCTGCGACTTGTTTCGCAAAGATTTGTACCTCTGTGATAGATGTTCCTTTCTTGCTATCAAGTCGAACCATACGTATGCGAACCGCATAGGTATCAACTTTATCAAAACTGAAATGATTCATTTCTCCAGCTTTTAATTGAGCTGGTGCTTTGAGATTGCTTACCTCTTTCCAGTTTGCAGGATCGTTAAAGACATGGTTTTCCTCACCTACAAAGCTAGGATTTTTAGGAGCTGTTGGAACAGTCTTACCAACATAATACTCAATCACATAAGACTTAGGTACACCAACTCCGTGGTCTTCGTGGAATCCGACACTTAGATTATCAACAGAACGTTTGCTCAAGATACCTGAATCTCCGAATAGGACACCGACTGAAGCTTCTGGATTAGTACGATTCCAGTTTGTCCAACGGTTGGCTGGTCGGTCATTAAAGGAAATCAATTTATCGTTGACATTTGAAACAGGGTCGCTTGGATTTGAGTCTGAAGCAAAGGCAAGTGGCAATTCTGAACCTGTCCATTGGTCAGAAATATTTGCTCCTTGCTCAGTTTGAGCAGACACACGAACATGAAGTTTGGTAGTTAATTGCGTACCTTCTAGGCGACCATTAACTGTAAAGACACCTTCCTTGGCGTATTGCTCTGAACGAATCGTATCCCAAGTAACCTTGGCAGCTGAAACGTGACCATTTGAATCGTAGGTACGAACACTTTCTGGTAATTGTGGCGCTTCTGCGATTGGTGTTGTCACACTGACTTCTTCAACTGAAACGATACCTTCTACAGAGACTTTAGCACGCGCTTCAAGGTCAATTCCTTCAACTTTACCTAGAACTTCAAAGGTTTGATAGTGATCTAGTTTTTCTTTCGGAATAGCTTGCCAAATGACTTTATGAGTTTTAGGGAAACCTTTGTCATACTCAACAGTTACTGTTGTTGGAAGAGTAGGTTCTTGATGCAAGTCTGTCACTACATTTACTGGACGGATAGATTGCGCAACCTTCGTCTCAGTATTGGCTTGGATAGTGAGTTCAACTTGGCCTTTAGCTCCCTCATATTCCGCTTTCAGAGTGACTGCTCCTGGCTTATGTAACTCAAGCATTCCTTTACGAACTGCGACTTCCCCTTCACCACTTGTAGAGAAGGTTACTTTATCAGCTGGTAAAACTGCTTGTGTTCCGTCTTGATAGTGAGCGAGTACAGACAATTTCACTGTTTGGTCTTCTTTAAGACCGTCAGCTTGCTCTACTTGTAAGCTCAAGTGGTCAATTTTTGGTGCTTCTTCGAGGAACTGAATAGCATAGGTTTGAAGAGGGCCACCATCATTTGGTTGAACAAAGATGCTTGCACGCATACCGTTTGCTGCGCTTGCTTGCACCACTGTAACAGATGCATTTTCAGCACTTGCTGTGACTTTAGGCAACTCAGCTCCATAAGCAAGAGTTCGGTATTGCATTGGATTTTGAGTAGTAAGACCAGTGACAGATTCGCCACCTACAGTTACATTTGGTGTTACAGGTGCTGCAACATCACCGTCTCCTACTACAAGGGTAGCGTGAATAGTCTCACCACCTAGTTGGCCAGTCATTGGAATACGTGATCCTGCAACTGACAGTTTAGCTCTATCTGCTTCCGCAATCTCCCACTTATCAACTTCGTATTCTTGTACGCTTCCATCCGTAACAGCAATAGAAACGTATTTGTCAACAGCGCTCAAGTCTGTTCCTGGAGCAACACGCTTAACAGTTGGAAGCTCATTTGCGATTGCTAGAATTTCGACACGGGCCTCAACTTCGCGTCCGTCTGCCATACCTTTAACAGTCACAACTCCTGCTTGGCTCACATCAACTGAAGACCAAGTTACTGGACGTTTTTCATGACTGCCATCACTGTAGATAAAACCGACTGTCTTCGGCATTTTTGGCTCTTTCTCAATAACAGTACGTACTTTTGGTACTTCTGTCCCGAGAACGGTCTTTTCTTGGTCTTCTTTTTTACCAGTAAAGACCGTTACTTGACTAGATTTCAAGAGATCTGAATGGGCTGTTAATGTGAATTTACCTGCTTGTTCAGTTGATTTGACAATGGCAACACCTTTACCGTTAAAGGCTCTGCGAATCCAAGAACCATCTGGTTGTGCCTTATAACGTTCACGGCTGGCTTGTTCCCCATTATCGACACCGACAAGTTGACCTTGACCATGCAATTGGAAGCGAACCAGATTATTAGCAGTTGGGACTACATTACCTTGGCTGTCTACAATTTCGTAGTAGATGTAAGTCAAGTCTTTTCCATCTGCAGCGATTGCGTGTTCTTCCTTGATGAGACGAACACCTGCTGGTTGGCCTGCAGTGGTAATCTTGTCACGTGCAATTTCTTTACCAGCTTCATCACGAGCTACTGCTTCTAAAGTACCTGGTTGGTAAGCAACCTTCCACTCAAGGTAGAGTTCCTTGGCATTGGCACCCTCTTGGTAAGTTCGTCCATCGCTAGTTTGTTTTTTGTTGAAGGTCTTAACTCCGAGAGATTGACCGTTCAAGAACAATTCAACACTTGCAGCATTAGAGTAAGCGCGAACTGGAATCTTTCCTTGTGCATCTTCTACTTTAGAGGCCAAGTCTCTATTCTCCCAGTTCCAGTGAGGAAGAAGGTGAACCATTGGTTTCTTCTTAACAGAAACCCATTGGCTTTGGTAGAGGTAGAAGTCCTGTTTTGGAATACCCGCTGTATCTACAATACCAAAGTAAGAACTCTTAACTGGTGTATGGTTTTGGTTGTGCCATGGTGTAGGCTCTCCGATATAGTCTGTACCAGTCCAGATAAATTGTCCTGCGTAACCAGCATTGTCACGGTCAAAAGTCCATGAATCTGTTGCCGTTTTACCCCAACCAACACGGTCATTTCCATAATCAGACTGTTCATAATGACGCTCAGGTCCGTTACTATGTTTCAATTCCTGTTCAGGGCGATAGTAACTTCCACGTGTACGGGTAGCTGAAGATGTCTCAGAACCATAAATCAACCAGTTAGGATGTTTTGCACGAAGAGCTTTGTAGTTGTCTTCAGAATAGTTGAATCCAACCGCATCCAGTTCATCAGCAATTTTCTCATGTCCACCACTACCATTACCGAAACGGAACTTATCTGCTCCCATGGTAACATAACGAGTTTTATCAACATCTTTAATCACTTTTACCAAGCGTTTAACTGTTGCAAGAGAGTGAGCCTTTCCATCTGCTTCACCGATTTCATTCCCGATAGACCACATGAAGACAGCTGGGTTATTTTTATCTCTTTCGACCATGGTACGAAGATCATAGTCAGACCATTTTTCACCTTTTCTGGCTTCTGGGTGAGTGGCATCTTTTTCAAAGAAACGTCCGTAGTCATAAGGTTTCTTGCCACCATACCAAGTATCAAAGGCCTCTTCCTGAACCAGCAAACCAAGTTCTGCTGCGATTTGCAAGGTCTGTGGACTTGCAGGGTTATGAGTTGTACGGATGGCGTTAACGCCCATCTCCTTCATTTGTTTGAGACGACGGTATTCTGCCTTATAGTTTTCTTCTGCTCCAAGCGCTCCGTGGTCATGGTGCAAGGAAACACCATGGAATTTAATGCGTTCACCATTCAAAGAGAAACCTTCATTTGGAGTCCAATGATAGTAACGGTAACCAAACAGATCCTTCTTAGCATCAACCAATTGACCGTCACGGTAAACACGCGTAATCAATTCGTACAAGGCAGGTTTATCATTTAAAACGGTCCAGAGTTTTGGTTGTTCAACTTCTAAAATCGCATCAAGACTTGTTGACTCATGTGCTTTCAAGGTACGGCTCGCTGTACGAACCAAGCCTGTTACAGCCTGACCACCACGTTCAACGATTTGATACTCTGCCACCAATTCATGGTCTTTATCATCTGTATTGACGATTTTGCTGGCTACATGCGTTTCAACCTTGCCATGTTGCTGTTGTTCTAGTTTTGGTGTTAAGATGGTTGTACCATTTTTCTCAACATGAACCTTATCTGTCACTTGCAAGGTCACATCACGGTAAATACCGCTACCTGAGTACCAACGACTACTTGGTTGTTTGTTGACTGCATGGACAGCAATCACATTCTCACGACCATCTTTGTGAAGGTATTTGGTAATATCGTATGAGAACTGGTTATAACCATTTGGATAATGTCCCACCAACTGGCCATTGACATAGACTTGAGAGTCCATGTAGACACCATCAAAGGTCACACGAACATTTTTCTTGAGATCTTTTTCATCAAGTTTAAAGGTCTTACGATACCAAGCTTCACCACCATTGAGCTGTCCACCTTCGTTTTGGGCAGGTGATTGATGGTCAAAATCGTTAAAGATACTCCAGTCGTGTGGGAGATCCAATTTTTGCCATGTTGATACATCTGCATCTGATTTCACAGCTTCTTTAGGATTCGCATTGAGTTTAAAGTGCCAATTTTGATTAAAATTCACTTTTCTATCTTCAATCATTTGATTAACTTCTTCATTTGTCGCAGCTTTCAACTCTTCCTTGACAGGCTTTTCTTGACTTGAAGCTTGAGATTCTACCTTTGGAGCTGTTTCTTCAGGTTTTAGTGACGCTTTCTCCTCTTTTGGAGCTACAGGTTCATCTTCTTTCTTCTCTGGTTTGCTTGCTTCAATTTGAGCAGCTTGACTTTGATCAACACTTGCAACATCCTTGTGCTCTGCTACAGTTTGATCTTCTTTCTCCTCCACTGCCGGACTTTCCTCTTTTGCTTGTTCCACAGTGTGAGTAATCGGAGTTTCATCCGCGAAAACTGGTGATTCTCCAATGACACTTCCTCCAAATAGAACCGCACAGGTTCCAATCATGACAGAGCAAGCTCCTACAGCAAACTTACGAATACTGTATACTCTTTTATGATTCCAAAAGCCTTTTTCCATAAAATCCTCCTTTAGTAACCGCTTCCATTTCTTTGTAAGCGCATTACTTTTCCATAGCCTTTTATCCTTATTTTATAAAATAATATAGGAAATTTCAATACCCTAAACACAAAAAATCATATTTTTGATTGTTTTTTCTAAAATTTGTAGAAGATTCAAAAAATGTGAATGTAGATTTAGAACAAAAACAAACAAATGTTTGACACTCAGTTCAATATTATAAAAAAGTTCCTTTTGTAAGGAACTCCTTTTACTTATAATTAAAGATTCCCCCTGCCAACTTATCAGCTAGCTTGGGAAAGATAGTATAAAATATGTGAGCTAAATTGAGTAAAAAAGGAAGATTGAGTTCTCGTTTATTTTTCCCTATGGTTTTGACAATCTTTTTAGCAACCGTATCTGGTTCTAAGAGGAATCGGTCAACAGACTTGAGGTAGCTTCCATCTGGGTCTGCCTGGTCAAAAAATCCTGTACGGATAGGACCTGGATTAACAGTCGTCACATAGACACCATAGGGCATCAGTTCAAGGCGTAGAGCATTGGAAAAACCAATAGCCGCAAACTTAGTCGCTGAGTAGAGACTGGATTTCCCTGTAGCCATCAAGCCTGCCATGCTAACGATATTGATGATATGCCCTTTTCGGCTCTTCTTCATATGACGAGCAATAAGACGAGACAGGTTCATCAAGGCAAAGGTATTGACCTCGAACATCTGGTGAATGTCTTTGTCAGAAATCTTGTCAAATTCTTCAAAAATTCCGTAACCAGCATTGTTAATCAAGACATCAATCTTGCCATAACGGAGATAGAGGTCAGCTACCAGAGCTTCTAGGGCTGAGTCATCAGTAATGTCGATTTCAATCCATTCCACATTAGGATGATTTCCGTAGAGTTGAGCTAATTTTTCCTTGTTTCTACCTAGTAAGATGAGTTGGTCATCTGGCAAAAGTTTGACCATTTCTTGGGCTAAGCCACCGCTAGCACCGGTAATCAGAATAGTACGCATACTTATCCTTTCTCAATCTTCTAAATTTCCACTTCTTCCAAGTCTTTAACCACATGGACATTTTCAAAAACAGTTGCCGCATCTTTCTTGAGCTGACTGATATCTTTTGAGAGGAAACGAGCACTGATATGATTGAGCAGGAGGCGCTTAGCACCTGCTTCAGTTGCTACTTGTGCTGCCTGCATATTGGTTGAGTGACCGTGATTGCGAGCAATTTTTTCATCTCCCTTGCCATAAGTAGACTCATGGACAAGGACATCAGCATTGACAGCTAGACGCACACTGGCATTGGTTTTTCGGGTGTCACCAAGGATGGTGATAATCTTACCCGGACGGGGAGCTGAGATATAGTCAACTGCCCTGATTTCAGTTCCATCTTCGAGAACAACATCCTGACCGTTTTTGATTTTTCCAAAAAGCGGGCCAAATGGGACACCAGCTGCCTTGAGTTTTTCAGCATCTAAGGTTCCTTCTAAGTCCTTTTGCATGACACGATAACCAACGCAGAAAATAGTGTGGTCCAGCTCCTCTGCATACACAGTGAATTTATCGGTCTCAAGGATTTTCCCTAGAGAATCTTGGTCAAACTCATGAAAATGAATGCGGTAAGGCAGACGAGAACCTGACACACGAAGACTGGTTAAGACAAAGGACTTGATCCCTTGAGGTCCGTAGATGTCCAAATCTGTCTGCTCTTCATTGGCCTGAAAGGCACGGCTAGAGAGAAATCCTGGCAAGCCAAAGATATGATCTCCATGCAGGTGGGTGATAAAGATTTTGCTGACCTTACGTGGTCGAATCGTGGTTTCCAGAATGCGATTTTGCGTCCCTTCTCCACAGTCAAAAAGCCAGACTTCGTTAATCTCGTCCAAGAGTTTCAGGGCGAGACTTGAGACGTTGCGGGCTTTAGAGGGCTGACCAGCCCCTGTTCCTAAAAATTGAATATCCATTCGATACTTTCTAATTAATCAATATATAACATGGCTGTGCGATTTTCCGATCGGAAATAGCGCTTGCCAGAAAAAGCAACAGCTTCTTGCAGTAAATCCTCTTGACTGTAGCCTTTGAGACGCTTGCGACCATCTGCTAAACTTTCCAAATCAGTCAAAGCTGTGAGACTTTTTACGCTAACAACTTCTTCGTCTCCGGCATCCTTCATGTAAATCTTACCAGACTCCACAAAAACTAGCTGATGGGGAAAAATTTGCGCTATCTCAAAGAGTAATTCATCCGTAATTGCTTCCTCAGTCTCTGAGAAAATGCGACCTAGTCCTTCTTTCTCGTAGCAAAATCCAAAGGATTTACCAGATAGATTGAGGCGAATAAAGGGCTTGCTTTCTTCCGTGAAACTTGGTTCAACATTGTAAAGATTTAGTTCTTTACTGACTTCCGCAAAATAATCGGTCGCAGCCTCTGGGCTCTTTTTCTGGTACAGCTCGGCAAAGTAGGCATTCACTACGCTGGGTGGAGGTGTAATGAGAACTAGTTGCTCCTCTTCAGACCTACCAGCTAAAAGCTGGTCCAGATAGACCTTGTCTAAACTTGTATAGCCACCATACTTGAGAGCTAATGATTTGATATCAGTCATAAAATTCTTCTAATCTCCATTTATTTTTCTCGGAAATGTAGCCTCTGATGACTTCTCCATCATCTTGGTAGTCACGTTCTTCAAGAATCGCAACACTTTCCAAATCATGAATCTTGTAAGATTTAGAAAAAGGCAGGCGCAGGGTAAATGATTCAAAAATTTCCTTGATTTTATCTAGCAGTAAAGCCTGCAACTGTTCTCGACTATCTTTAGACTTTGCTGAAATCAGAGCATATGGCGTTTGAGTAGGCATAAAGTCCTCCACCAAATCCGCTTTATTATAAAGAGTCAGGCGAGGAATATCCTCCATGTCTAAGTCTTTCACAATAGACAGAACCGTTTTTTCATGCTCTTCGTGGTAAGGATTGCTGGCATCGATGACATGGACCAGGAGATCAACATGCTTGCTTTCTTCCAAGGTAGACTTGAAACTTGACACCAACTCAGTTGGCAGGTCTTGAATAAATCCAACAGTATCTGTCAAGGTTACCTGAAGATTGCCTCCCAGATGGATGCTTTTAGTCGTCGCATCCAAAGTCGCAAACAACTCATCTGCCTCATACTGGGTCTTACTGGTCAGAGTATTCATAATGGTCGATTTCCCAGCATTGGTATAACCAATCAAGCCAATCTTAAAGATGCTTGACTCCAAGCGTTTTTCTCGAACTGTCGCCCGGTTTTTCTCAACCACTTTGAGTTGGCGTTCGATATCTGTGATTTGGTTGCGAACACTACGACGATTCAGTTCCAGCTGGCTTTCACCTGGACCACGGGAACCAATTCCCCCTGCCTGACGGCTAAGCATAATCCCTTGACCGACTAGACGAGGTAGGAGGTATTTAAGCTGAGCCAAATGAACTTGGAGTTTTCCTTCATGGCTTCGAGCTCTCATGGCAAAGATATCCAAAATCAACTGCATACGGTCAATAACTTTAACACCCAACACTTCCTCTAAGTTGACATTTTGACGAGGTGTCAGACGGTTGTTGACGATGACAGTCGTAATTTCTTCTGCATCCACCATTTGAGCAATTTCTTCCAACTTACCAGATCCAACAAAAGTCTTGGAATCATATTTTTCACGTTTTTGTCTGTAACTATCTACTACGACTGCTCCAGCAGTCTTAGCCAGACTGGCCAACTCTTCCATGGAGAGGTCAAAATTATCCATGCCCTGCAGCTCAACACCAATCAGCAGGACTCGTTCCTCTTTTTTCTCCGTTTCAATCATTTAAAAACTCCTCAATCTGACTTAAAATGCGGTCCTTCACGCCAGACTCTCCGATCTGATAAAAGGTCACCTGCATGCGATTACGGAACCAGGTCAGCTGACGCTTAGCAAAACGACGCGTTGCCTGTTTGAGACTCTCGCTGGCTTCCTCGAGAGTCTGCTCCCCACGAAAATAAGGAAAAAGTTCCTTGTAGCCAATTCCTTTGGCAGCCTGCACATCTGGATAATGGTCAAAAAGCCACTTAGCCTCGGCCAAAAGCCCGGCCTCAAACATCAGATCCACTCGGTGGTTGATACGTTCATAAAGCTGACTTCGCTCATCATCCAAGCAGATAATCAGTGGTTCATAAGGACTTTCCTGATTTTCCAAATCCTGACCAAAATGGACAATTTCCAAGGCACGCATGGCACGACGACGGTTAAACTGGGGAATTTCAAGACCTGCTTGCTTCACGAGATAGGCTAATTCCTCATCTGAGTAAGGCTCCAAACTAGCCCGGTAGGCTACAATCTCCTCATGAGGTGTCTCCCCACCTAGATGGTAGCCTTCCAGCAAGCTTTGGATATAAAGCCCTGTTCCACCAGCAATAATGGCTAGCTTGCCACGGCTTTGAATATCCTCAATAGCCCTCTTAGCTTCCGAAACAAAATCAAAAGCCGAGTAAGACTCGGTCACCTCTCTGACATCAATCAAATGATGAGGAGCAGCAGCTTGTTCCTCTGGACTAGCCTTGGCCGTCCCAATATCTAGCCTTCTGTATACTTGCTGACTGTCACCGCTGACCACCTCTCCACCAAAGCGCTTGGCCACTTCAATAGCAAGGGCAGTTTTCCCAACAGCAGTCGGTCCAACAATCACAATTATTTTTGTTTTCATCTTTTTTCCTTGAAAAATTCCCATTTTTTCGTTACTATTATTATATCACAAAAAGGTCGGTCAGAAAAATGCTACCTCTTGAGGAGCCTGGCTGATCGGGAAGATAAAGGAGGAAGACTCATGGCTAAAGGATTCGCTAAAGGTCTTGTAACAGGTGTCGCAGGAACTGTCGCTGCCGTTGCAGGTGCAGTATACGCAATTAAAAAGAAAGTGATTGAGCCAGAAGAGCAAAAAGCAGCTTTCATCGAAGAAAACCGTAAAAAAGCAGCTCGCCGTCGCGTATCACATTAATACACAAAAGAAGTTGAGAAATCTCAACTTCTTTTTATTTTCTTAAATAGCCAAATCAAACTTCAGCTGTGGCTTGACCGGATCATAGTCGACCAACTCAAAGTCTTCCGCTTTGATATCAAAGAAATTGGTCCCATCTGGCACATTCAAGACCAAACGAGGTTGGCAGTTTGACGGCTCACGACCAAGCAATTCCTCTGCTTGTTCAAACTGATTATCATAGATATGAAGGTTGTTGATAAAATAGAAAAACTTCCCAACCTTCCAGCCAAAATGCTTGGCAATCATCATTTGAAGAGCTACGTACTGCATGGCATTGATGTGGTGGGCCACTAGCATGTCATTAGAGCGCTGGGTCAAAGTCGCATCCAGATAGATGTCCCCATCAACCCGACGGACATCAAACATGGTTTGAAAGGCGCATGGAAGGAGGCCGTCTGTCTCCTCAAATGCTTGGTAATCCCATAGTGAGATGATATTACGACGATTCCAAGGGTTGGCTTCCAACTGTTTGAGAATCTTATTGATGATGTCGTGTTTCTTAACGACTGCCCCATAGCGCTCACCGATGGTTCCTGTATCCCCCACCTCCCAGTCATTCCAGTAGTGAACATTGTACTTGCTATTCAGTACTTCTAGGCTATTAGACTGATCTTGGTAAATCCAGAGCACTTCCTTGATGGCAGATTTGATCGCAATCGGGCGCAAGGTTGTGATGGGAAATTCCCCCTTAGATAAATCATACTCCGCAAAGGCACCCGTTATGTACTTGGAATTGGCAACAGTTCCATCCTTGTACTTGGGACGTGCCTGCTCAGAAAAGACACCGTCTTTGAGGATTCGTTCAATATTCTCTTTAAAAATCGTATCTGCTTTTGTCATTTACTCTCACCTCATTTATTGTCCTAACTAGTATAGCATAAAAAAGAAAGGAGGAAAATTACTAGCTTTAAAGTAGTGTTTTTCCCCTTTTATTATCTTATTGCAATACAAGTGATGCTGCTCCAATAACTCCAGCGTCATTTCCTAGAGTTGCAAGAGCTAGTTTAGTTGTTGTGCGTACTTGTGGGAAGGTATTTTCGTCATAAACCTTTTGAACACCTTGGAGAAGGAATTCTCCCGCCGCTGACACCCCACCACCGATAACGATTGTTGAAGGGTTGAGGATTGAACCGATATTGGCACAAGCGATTCCCAAGTAACGTGAGAAGTTACGGTAAACGATCAAAGCAAGGTCGTCCCCTTCTTTAGCCAAGTCAAAAACAGTTTTAGCAGTTACTTCTTCACCGTCGTCGATCAAGCGTTTCAAGGTCGCATCGCCTTCGTATTCATCTGCATAGCGACGAGTCAAGTTGACAATCCCTGTTGCAGAAGCAACTGTCTCAAGACAGCCTTTTTTACCACAAGTACATGCGATTGGTTGGTCAAAGTCAACAGTGATGTGGCCAAGCTCACCTGCTGCACCAGCAACACCGTGAAGCAATTTGCCTTCTGCCACGATACCGCCACCAACACCTGTACCAAGTGTCATAAAGACAACGTCTGGTTGGTTTTCACCAGCCCCCATCCAGCGCTCACCAAGAGCAGCTACGTTGGCATCATTATCGATGAAGAATGGAATCCCCAAGGCTTTTTCAATCTTTTCTTTAATTGGTTGAAGGGTTTTCCAGTTGAGGTTGTAGGCACCGATAACAGTCCCTTTTTCACGGTCAACCACACCAGGTGATCCCATTCCAATGCCTCGGAAATCCGTCGCTGACAATCCAAGCAAGTCCAAACGATGCTGAATAGACTCAATCATATCATCTACAATATGGCTTCCTTCATCCAAAATGTTGGTCTTAATAGACCATTTTTCTTGGATTTCTCCCTCTTGAGTTAAAATTGCAAACTTGATAGAAGTTCCACCAAGGTCAATCCCAATAATCTTTTGACTCATCGTCTTCTCCTTTTTAATTGAAAATGCTTACAGATATAGTATAACAAAATCGTCTCTTTTGTGCAAAGGTTTGCAGGCTACAAGCCAAAATTAAAACATCTCATTTGCTTCACTATTTGTAAAAATTAGTCACCTAAATGTTGAATGGCATAGTTTGCTTCTTCTTTTGTAAATTTTCTAAAATAAGGAGAAGTTAGCCTCTCATAAATTTCTGTCTTTGACAAATGGGCATTCTTTCGGTATTCTCTTGCTTGAATTAAGGCATTTGCCTTATAGTCTGCTTGCAAATGATTGATAGCATATTGTGCAGTGTCACTATTAAAACCTTCAAAAATTAACATCTCATAAATTCTTTTTTTTGACAAATGAATCCTATTATAATCTTGTGCTGTCTTTAAAGCTGCTGAGTATGGATTCCCGGCTGCTGGTTTTGGTTGTCGTACACCATCGTTTCCTACATAGTAACGACCACCATCTACCCATTTACCCCTTACCATTTTGCCTTCAGAATTAACATAGTAACGGCCACCATCTACCCATTCATTCTTGGCCAACTTTCCATCTGATTTATAATAATAGTCCCCTACCCATTTATTGCGGGCAATGCTTCCTTCTGGTGTTAAATCTAGTTTTTGAATGGCATAGTCTGCTTCTTCTTTTGTAAATTTTCTAAAATAAGGAGAAGTTAGCCTCTCATAAATTTCTGTCTTTGATAAATTGGCATTCTTTCGGTATTCTCTTGCTTGAGCTAAGGCATTCGCCTTATAGTCTGCTTGCAAATGATTGATAGCATATTGTGCAGTGTCACTATTAAAACCTTCATAAATTAACATCTCATAAATTCTTTTTTTTGACAAATGAATCCTATTATAATCTTGTGCTGTCTTTAAAGATGCTGAGTATGGATTCCCGGCTGCTGGTTTTGGTTGTCGCACACCATCGTTTCCTACATAGTAACGGCCACCATCTACCCATTTACCCCTTACCATTTTGCCTTCAGAATTAACATAGTAACGGCCACCATCTACCCATTCATTCTTGGCCATCTTACCATCTGATTTGAGATAATAATTTCCTACCCATTTGTTGCGAGCGTAGCTGCCTTCTGCTGTTAAATAATAATATGAACCATAGTTTTTATCATAAATCCAGTCACTTTTAACCTTTTTTCCATCAGAATCAACATAATAACGACCACCATCTACCCATTCATTTTTAGCTCTCTTTCCATCTGATTTGAGGTAGTAATTTCCTACCCAGCCAGACTGAACTTTAGATTGTGATTTATCCTGTTTAGGAGTTGTTTCTTTAGCTTTTTCAGTCGGTTTTTGTGCTGGTGTTTTTGGTTTCTCAGCGGGTTTCGGTGCTGGTGTTTTCGGTTTCTCAGCGGGGTTTTGAGCTGGCGTTTTCGGTTTCTCAGCTGGTTTTGGTGCTGGTGTTTTCGGTTTCTCAGCAGGTTTTTGTGCTGGTGTTTTTGGTTTCTCAGCAGGTTTTGGTGCTGGTGTTTTCGGTTTCTCAGCAGGTTTTTGAGCTGGCGTTTTCGGTTTCTCAGCTGGTTTTGGTGCTGGCTTTGGAGCTGGTTTTGGTGCTGGCTTTGGTGCTGGTTTTGGTGCTGGTTTTGGTGCTGGTTTTGGCGCTGGTTTTGGTTGCCACACACCATCGTCTCCTACATAATAACGACCACCATCTACCCATTCATTTTTGGCCATCTTACCATCTGATTTTAGATAGTAATTACCTTCCCATTTGTTGCGAGCGTAGCTTCCTTCTGCTGTTAGATAATAATAGGATCCATAGTTTTTGTCATAAATCCACTCAGCTTTAGCCATCTTACCATCTGATTTAAGATAGTAATTGCCTACCCATGTGTTGCGAGCGTAGCCGCCTTCTCCTGTTAAATAATAGTATGACCCATAGTTATTGTCATAAATCCATTCATTTTTAGCTCTCTTCCCATTTGATTTGAGATAGTAATTACCTACCCATGTGTTGCGAGCGTAGCTGCCTTCTCCTGTTAGATAATAGTATGACCCATAGTTTTTATCATAAATCCATTCATTCTTGGCCATCTTGCCATCTGATTTAAGATAGTAATTGCCTACCCAAGCATTTTGGACATAGTTTCCCGAAGAATTTAGATAGAAATAAGAATTAGCTTTTTTATCAAAAATCCACTTATTAGTAACTTTAGTACCATTTTCATAGTACGATGAGCCTACCCAACCAGACTGAGCTGTAGATTTGGACTTATCCTCTTTAGGACTTGTATTTTTAGGTTTCTCAGCAGGTTTTTGAGCTGGTGTTTTCGGTTTCTCAGCTGGTTTTGGTGCTGGTTTTGGTGCTGGTTTCGGCGCTGGCTTTGGCGCTGGTTTTGGTTCTGGTTTCGGTGCTGGTGTTTTTGATTTTTCAGCTTGATTTGGCGCCGAAGTTGTATTCTCTTTTACAACCTTACCATTTTTAGACACATCCTTTTCTTGAGCAGAAACATGCTGAGCCGAAAAAGGAAAGGCTCCAGTTGTATCTGTAAGTGAAATGAGTCCCAGTGTTGCAGTTGCTAAGCTGGTTACTAAAAATTTTTTTGATTTTTTCATAAAAATCTCCATTGTTTTAATGATTTATACCTATAGTATACCATATGCTTAATTTTTTTACACTCAAATAATAACTATTTATGAAAGCCCTATTTTAAAATGAAGTGCAACACAAAAGACATGTTCATCTGATATACTAGAGTTACGAAAAACAGTATAAAGGAAGATGAACATGTCCACTCATTATTCTCATACAAGCACTTATCTGAAGCTGAGCGACTAGAAATTGAAGCTTATTTAAACATAGAACTCAAACCTGCTGAGTTTGCTCGTAGACTGGGGGAAACTGCTCTTCTATTACTCATAAAATGAATCGTGGTTCCATAACACAAGTGAAATAAGTCAATGGGCAGAATATCTATTACCTACACCATTATGCAGATGCTACCCATAACCGTTATCATTATGCTAGAGAAGCCAGCTATTATTTGAAACTAGATCGTTTATCGGACGACTTTCTGAAAGAATTTACAGAAGTAATGGGAGAGAAACCAACGGGACATAGCATAGATGCCTTTGTTCACACCTATAAACTTCAACCCCTTTTTGAAATTGGAAAATCCATTCTGTTCTGAGTGGAAAGACAATAGGAGAACCTTCTATTTTGAACTTGGCTATAGTCCGCAAAAAAGCTGTTTGAGTGAACTCAAACAGCTTTAAAGATACTCTCTTAATTAGAGGAACAACTTTGTTACACTTGACTTGTCAATCAGTGTTAAAAATAGTTATTCTAAATAATTAGTCGTCAAGATGTTGAATGGCATAATTGGCTTCTTCTTCTGTAAATTCTTCACCATAAGGCGAAACCAACTGATCGTATATTGCATCTTTCGATTTATTAAATTGTTTTTGGTAAATTTTAGCCTTTGCTAAGGCATTTGCCTTATAGTCTGCATTCAAATGATCGATGGCATATTGTGCGGCATCACTTGTAAATTTTTCTCCATATTGAGAAGTCAATTGTTTGTACAAACGCTTCTTAGACATATTTGCCCACGAATTGTA
Organism: Streptococcus mitis ATCC 6249; assembly: GCF_000146585.1. Classification (GTDB taxonomy): domain Bacteria; phylum Bacillota; class Bacilli; order Lactobacillales; family Streptococcaceae; genus Streptococcus; species Streptococcus mitis_AZ. Next base: position 1,429,246 of record NZ_GL397179.1, read on the forward strand.
ATTTTTTGCTTTCTCAAGAGCATTTGCATAGTCTGTTTTAGTCTGGTTAGAGCTGGACTGGCTAACTGACTGATTTTGCCATAAGCCATCAGAACCTACAAAGTAACGTCCACCATCAACCCATTCATTCTTGGCCATCTTACCATCGGACTTGAGATAGTAATTACCTTGCCAACTGCTTTTAGCATATGATCCGTCAGATTTGAGATAATACCAGCCTTGGTAACCTCCATCATAAATCCACTCGCTTTTAGCCATCTTACCATCGGACTTGAGATAGTAATTTCCTTGCCAACTGTTCTTAGCATATGATCCATCAGATTTGAGATAATACCAGCCTTGGTAGCCTCCATCATAAATCCACTCGCTTTTAGCCATCTTACCATCGGACTTGAGATAGTAATTTCCTTGCCAGCTATTCTTTGCATAAGTACCATCTGATTTGAGGTAATACCAGCCTTGGTAGCCTCCATCATACACCCACTCGCTACTAGCCATCTTACCATTGGACTTGAGATAATAATCACCTTGCCAGCTATTCTTTGCATAAGTACCATCTGATTTGAGGTAATACCACCCCTGGTAGACGTTGTCATAAAGCCATTCATTTTTAGCCATCTTACCGTCTGACTTGAAATAGTAATTTCCTTGCCAGCTGTTTGTAACATATGATCCGTCGGATTTGAGGTAATACCAAGCACCGTCACGATTCACCCAACCACTAGTTGTTCGACTAGATTGAGAATGAGATTGACGTGGTTTAAAAACACCTCGAGGGGCTTTTGAGCGTTCACAGGCAACTCCGTCACCATCTTTGTCTAGTCTAGAAGAATATCCAGGCTCTCCTCTATGAATATCAGAGTAGCCATTTTGCCATGCTTCTGTGCAACTAGAAAAGTGAATTGTATCATTAGCAAAAGTCGGTTGAGCAAGTATTGTCAAAACAGATAAGCTAGCTAGACTCGTTTTTAAAAGAAAAGTTTTTTTCATCATTTCCTCCTTTAAAAGGACATCGTTTTCTTTTTATTTTATCAAACTTAATTCAACAATTCAAATTATTTAACATATTTATCATGTTGTTTTTAAATTTAAAGGATCATTTAGGATTCACTTCCAACTCATACAAACCTCTGACTGCGTTACAGCCATAGATAGTCTCCGCTTGGTTCAAGTCTGCCAAAGTCAAAACTTTTTCCTCTACCTGTCCTGTTTCCAACAAATGCTGACGATAAGTTCCTGGTAAAATTCCTAGACTGGTAGGCGGTGTGTAAAGTTTTCCAGCAATTTTCAGAACTAGATTCCCGATAGACGTTTCCAATAGCTCTCCTGCCACATTATGGTAAATGATTTCCTGTTCCCCTAAGCTCAAGTGCGGTCTGTGAGTGGTTTTGAAGTAGGTAAATGGCGTTTGCAAATCAGCTTCTTGCAGACAAAGTTTGGCTTTGCAGAAGGTCGGACTGAGAGGTGCTAAGATTTGGCGACTGAGTTCTATCTCTCCAGATTTGCTGAGACTAATTCGTAAACGGTAGTCTTGGTGGGAATCACAAGCTTGACACTCTTCCTCTATCTTTTGTCTCAGTTCTTCTAGATCAAAAGGATAAGCAAAATAACGACTCGCCTTTGTCAGTCTTTCCAGATGTTGATCTTCAAATAGCAGGCTCTTCTGGCTGACTCTTCCTGTAGTAATCAATTTGAAACGAGCTTGTTTACGATAGAGAACAGCCGCCTTTTGATGCACTTCACGGTATTCAGACTCCCAGGTGCTATCCCAAGTAATCCCTCCGCCAACTCCATAAATGGCTTGGCCCTTGTAGAGTTGAATGGTCCGAATGGCGACATTAAAAATCCGTCGCCCATTTGGAAGCAAGAGACCAATAGTTCCACAGTAAACCCCTCTAGGTTGAGGTTCCAAGTCCTTGATGATTTCCATGGTCGCAATTTTCGGAGCTCCCGTTATGGATCCACAAGGAAAGAGAGAGCGAAAAATGGCAACCAAGTCCACATCCTCTCGCAACTGACTCTTGATAGTTGAAGTCATCTGCCAAACTGTAGAATACTGCTCTACTTGGCATAAACGCTCTACATGCTCACTGCCCACTTCAGAAATACGGTTCATATCATTTCGCAAGAGATCCACAATCATCATATTTTCAGAGCGATTTTTAGGATCCTGTTCTAGCCAACTAGCTTGGGCAAGGTCTTCTTGGTCAGTCACTCCCCGCTGGGTTGTTCCCTTCATTGGACGAGTCGTTAATTCTCGGTCATTTTGCTCAAAAAAGAGTTCTGGACTCATGGAAATCACTGCCATCTCATCATGTTCAACATAGGCATTGTAACCCGCCTCCTGCTCTACCACCATGCGATTGTAGATGGCAAAAGGATTGGCACTCAAGTCTTGCTTGAGTTGAACAGTGTAGTTGACCTGATAGGTGTCCCCCTGACGCAAATGATGGTGAATCTGGGCAATAGCTTTTTCATAGTCTGCTGCAGACGTTACTTCCTGCCAATTTGAAGGCAGATCTACTTCCTCATAAGTCAGAGGAATAGGGGATGTTTCCACCCTATCGTGAACGGTAAAGTAAAGCAAATACTCGCCCAGTAGAGGAAGCTTGTGAACTGCTAATTTCTCCTCAAAAGCAGGTGCAGCCTCATAGCTGACATAGCCCACGACATAATAGCCTTGCTCTTGGTAGCTTTCCACTTGCGCCAGCAAATCTGCCACTTCTGATAAATCTCTCGTTTTTAACTCTCTGATCGGCTGGGTAAAGATGTATCTCTCCCCCAAAGCCCTAAAATCAATCACTGTTTTTCTATGCATATCTTAAGTATAGCACAAAAAGGCAGATACAGACAAAGCTGATCTACCTTTTTTCATTTTACTAGTCCTATCTACTATTTAGTGAATAAATCTCCAGTAAATCCGTCTGATTTCTGCAAGAGTTGTTTGTAAACTTTCCATTTAAGATTCACTGTATTATCAAATTTATTACCTTGAAGGTCTTTTTCAACTGCAGCATCGAATAGCTCTTGAAGTTTTTCATATGTTGAAATCTTTTGACCATCAATTTCAATTTCTACAAAACCTTTCTCAGCTTTAGCTCTGACTTCTTTATACCATTCTTTCTTCCACTCTTCTAATGTATTAAATCTACCTTTAGAAACTTTTTGGATGATAAAGTCATCACCTAGACCTACGTTACCGGCTGCTTTAGATTCTTGTTTATACTTGTTAGATGCATACCCTAAGAATCCATCAAGGTAACCGTAGTAGCCCCACATACGGAATGTATTGTGTTTGAATGAGATTGAGCCAGCCGTACTCTTACTTGTGTTACCACCGTAAATACCAGTCATCATATTCACAACAGTATAAGCAGAATCGAATCCTTCAGTACGGTAATGACCATTACCTGGTAGCCCGTGTTTAGTAGCGAAGTTATTATCTACAAGTTGATCAATAGCTGTCAGTTTCATACTCTTCTCATCATCATTTAAATCACGAACTAAATCCCATTGGTGTGGTGCACCTTCTAACTTATTATAGCTCGCTTTTTCGCGATATTTCTTATCGATTTTCTTGAACCACTTATCGTTAGTTCCAGTATTTTTCTTGATGACAGATTCTGCTTCTAAGTAATCAAGCATCATCATTGATTCGTTATAGTTCTTCATGTAGTGATCAATCTTCTCACGACTACTTAACATATTAGGATCATAGTTATAAATTTGTGTACCATCATTTTTACGTTCGTACGCCATATTTAATCCAAGTGAACCATATTCACCATTATAGTTTGTAAGAGATGGTGATTGTAGCATACCTTGAGCAAATGATTCTATATCTGTCCCTTCACGGTGACGCCATGTTCCTAAGTAGGCCATACGGTCATTGATATGAGTCGTTTCGTGAGTGAATGCAGATGTACCAAAATCACTAATCATGCTAGAGATGATGTAGTATACAGCTTCTGAATTTTGTGGGTTAGAAAAGATATAAGCATACGCACCCATACCGTTATATCCATGCCATTTACCTGTAGGTCCATAGAACTCACGAACTGGAGCATAGTCACCATTCTTATTATGACCCATTCGGTCAGCCCATCCATTACCTGGAACATCTTGGTTATCCCAAATTGCTGATGGAACCATATTTTCAGATTTCAACAATTGATTACGTACATTATCAGCGGCTAAACGAGACCAGAAGTCTAGGTAATTGATTTGCTCTTGAGCACGTAAGTCAATTTCTTTCTTGAACGCTTCACGTTCAGATTCTGTATTCTTACCATATTTCTCAAATGCACTAAACGCTAGCGTATTGTACGTTGAAATTAAGAACATGTGAGCCTTCTTCGTATTAAGAAGTGGTAAAATGTATCGACCATGTTCACCGTTATTTAAATTTTCATATAAGTGATATTTCTTATTAGCAAAATCAGGGTTAGATGATTGTTTCTCAACTACATAGTTAGTATGAGAAATAGCTTTCTTATACCATACATTCATATCAGTATCTTCTGTAAAGAGTTTCATGTTATATGTTAAGAAGTCATTTAAATTACCTTTACCTGTTGCTCCCGCAATCACATCACGATAAGCATCTTGAGTTCGGTCCCCTTTCAAGAAATGTTCACGTGAACCAATTTGAATCAATCTATCGATAACGCTAACGTTCTTACCATAAAAATCAGGCTTGAACATCATAAGGTCTTTAATGCTCATATCATTGTATTTAAATCCATAATAACGATTTAAATAAGTAAGAGCCATCATAATTTTAGCTTTGTTGTCTTCTACTTTTTTAAGAAGAGCTTTCATGGCAGCTTCATCACTATTCAATTGATGGTCTTCGTTTTCGGCTAAAGCTTTGACTAATTTATCCAAATTAGCTTTAGTTTCTTCAAAGCTTTCTTCAAGGAATAGATTTTTAATATAACCATCTTTACGACCATCAGTATTTTCTTCAGCTTTACCACGTTTGTCCATTAACGCACGCACTTCAGGTGAAATCAATTCAACACCTGCTAATTTTGCTTTAATATCGTTGATTAATTGTGTTCTATCTTTAACAACCATATTCGGTGTATAAACGACGTCACCAAGACCTTCGATACTATATTCACGAACTTGTTGGACTTGAGAATCAGCTTTACGTGTGACAACTTTTTCTTCCTTAGTGCCATCAGCATAATGAATCATAATATGATCAACATCTGACAAGTCAGTTACAAACTGTCCATTTTTCAAACCTGTAACAGAAAGAACTTCTTTCGTAACCAAGTTTGAACTATCTTCCAATTTATTGGCCTGATTGACAATCCACTCTTTATTATAGAAAGGTTGTAATTTTTCGATATTACGATAAGCAAGTTCACGGTCAATTCTGTAATCTTGAATATCTTTATAGGTCTCATCTAATGAGTTCGTATTGTTAAGAGTGTCCTCAATTAGAGGTTTAATTTCAAACTTATCAGCAGTGATTCCCATTGCATCAATCTTGGTATTAGCTTCTTCGAGACTAATTTCTCTAATTCTATGTGAACGAGAATATTTGAACGAATGTTTACCTGCACTAACATCTTTTACAACAAAGTTTCTTTCAAGAGAGTTATTCGTGAAGTATCCCCCATCGTAATCAATATCACCGGAACCATAGAATTCTTCACCGTTCTCAACTTTCATCATTGAAACATTATTTTCAAGTTTGCCCCATACCCAGTTCTTACTGATGAAACCTCCAACATCTACAGGTGATTTAACTTTAATTGTTCCTTTAGCGACTGAATTTCGTACAGTCCCATATTTACCGATGCCATTAGGGTCCGAACTATTGTCAACAGTAGACGCAAGACCAGCAGCCCGCGCCTTAGTTGCTGTAATATCAGCTTCTACATATGTTTTATTCGCATGGCCTTTCCAAATCTCACCCACAATACCAGCAAGATTCCATCCTTTATCCCCAACACCATCAATTTTACCAATGAAAGCAACATTATTAACTTTAGCGCCCTCACCATCTAATTTATTAACCACACCAGCAATATCATTTTTCGCAATAATATGGCCTATAACTTTGACATTTTCGATTACAGCATTTTTAACAATTCTTGCAACGGGTGCAATATTTTCTGCCCAAGGCATATTAATATTCACATTGCCAAGATTGATATTCTTCACAGAAGCATTTTCAATACGCTCAAACAATGGTCGAGCGATATTATGAATGGTATACTGTTTTCCATCAATACTTGTTAAATGACCATTAAATACACCTGGTACATATTGTTTATTTGGAGTTGGAACATTTGCTGCGTTCAAATCTGCACCAAGCTTAAACGTCCCCTTACGATTAGCATGCATTGCTTTTACCAATTCATTGAAATCGTAGTAGACATTCTCTTCATGAGATTTTGGCTTGGCAAAATAATGAACATATTCTTCACTGAGTTCATTACCATTAGTATGCTGAACTAGATCAGGAGCTTTAGCAGTGACCTTATATAGTGTTTTTCCATCGACAGTAACTTCTTCGATTTTATCCACAGCAAGACGGGTCACCTTATTATCATGCGTAGCGATTTTTAGATAGTATGGTTTTACATCAGTTGGAACAGAAGTTAAGAAGCTACTATCCGTTTCAACACCATCAGTATCAACACTTATTAAGCTTGTTTCTTTAATATTTTTGACTTCAACTTTTTTGAGGTCAATTCTTAGCGGTTCTTCCCTTAGAACTTCTTCTTCATCACCTTCACCACGGTCATAAACCATTTTGGTTTCGAGTTTATAATCCTTGTAGTACTGCAAATCTGTCAGGCTAGCTGTTAAGTTGTCTGGTGAAATAGTCAAGGTTTTGACAATCTCATCACCTTTTTTCAGAGTTAAGGTGATAGATTTAATGGCTGCTTTACTTGGATTTTCTAGACTATACTTAACATCTGAAGTACGCTTCAAATCCTTAGACTCAACTGCTGTGATGGTCAATACTGGTTTTTCAAAGTTTTTAGTTCCTAATTTGACGATACGATCTTGATCCAACTCCAAAACCTGTTCGACAACTTTCGGTGCTTCTTCAGTCTTCAGCCCTTTAATTGTCTTATAGGTCTTTATAACCTTTTTCTGTCCGTCTTTTCCTTCTTTGACAGTAATTCTTTCACCTTTTTTCAGTTGGTCATCTTCTTTAACAACTTCCTTAAATGGAATCTTTTCAAGACTTTCTTCTACCAGAGTTCCTTCAATTGGTTTTGTACCACGGCTTATTTTTTTAATGACTGGTTCTTTGATGACAATGGTTGTTGTATTTAAAACTTGATCGGTCTCAATACCGTCGAGAGCCTTATAAGTCGTTTTGGTAATTTGACTACCCTTTTCTCCATCTTGGATGACAGTTTCTTCGTCCGTATACTTGGTTGGATCTTCGATAATTTCTATCTTATAGTCAATCTCCGTAGTGGTTTCTTTCGTAACCGCACCCTCAGCTACTTTATATTCAGGTAACTTTTCTTGAACTATCGACTCACCTTCTTTACCCGTTTCCTGAGTACCTTTGGCTTCAATCTTTCCTGTATGTTCTGCCTGTGGTTCTTGAACTAAAGACTCGCCCTCTTTTCCTAGCTCCTGAGTACCTTTAGCTTCAAGCTTACCTGTATATTCCGCCTGTGACTCTTGAACTAGGGATTCTCCCTCTTTGCCTGGTTCCTGAGTACCTTTAGCTTCAAGCTTGCCTGTATATTCCGCCTGTACTTCTTGAACTAAAGACTCACCCTCTTTTCCTGATTCCTGAGTACCTTTAGCTTCAAGCTTGCCTGTATATTCCGCCTGTGGTTCTTGTACTAAGGATTCTCCTTCTTTATCTGGTTCCTGAGTACCTTTAGCTTCAAGCTTGCCTGTATATTCCGCCTGTGGTTCTTGTACTAAGGATTCTCCTTCTTTATCTGGTTCCTGAGTACCTTTAGCCTCAACTTTTCCAGTATATGCTTCCTGTGGTTCTTGAACTAAAGACTCGCCCTCTTTACCAGGTTCTTGAGTGCCTTTAGCCTCAACCTTTCCAGTATATGCTGCTTGCGGTTCTTGAACTAAAGATTCGCCTTTTTTACTGCTTGTGTTGATAGTCGATTTTGATTCTTTAAAGTAACCAACATACTCATATCCTTCAATATGAATAACACCTTTAGCCAAACCTTCATGTGTAGATGCAGAAATAGTTTGGTTATAAGAAAGCAATTCTTTATTTTCAAATGCAAAGGCAGTAAAAGGTACAAAATTGCTGATGCCGATAGAGCTGATTAACAGAATCCCAAGTACTTTACTACGGTGTTTCTTAGAAACTAATAGAACCGCTAGTGAGGCTGTTGCCAATCCAAGACCTGCCAAAGCAAGCTCCTTACTTCCTGTGTATGGAAGTTGTTGACTGTTAGTCTCCTTCTTGCGATAAACTACATAAATAATATCTTCATCTTGAAATTCTGTAGGAACCTCATGATGAATCAAGGCTTTATCAGACTCGGTCAATTCCTGCTCCGCCAAATAACGGTAATGAACACTATGAGCACCACCGACTTCATTGGCGTGCACCTTATCTACTGAAAGGGTACTGGCACCAAAAAGGAAGGCACCAATGGCTACAGGACCTACCCCAACAGTTAGCTTACGAATGGAATATTTGGTAATTTTTTCTAGTTGTTGTTTTGTTTTTTTCATTCTCATGACTTTCTGATAGAATCTTCTGGATACTGCGCACGCGCACCACCAATGAGTTTTGGACGGCTAGCTAGAGCCGTTACATGGGCATACCCAATTTCACGCAGTACAGGGCGAATCGGAACCTGAACATGCTTGACATGCATACCAATTGCAGTGTCTCCGATATCCAATCCAGCATGAGCCTTGATAAATTCAACTTCAACTGGATCTTGCATAAACTTGAAGGCTGCCAACTGACCTGAACCTCCTGCATGGAGACTAGGAAGGACGCTGACCATTTCCAGACCAAACTGCTCTGCCACCTGACGTTCAACGACGAGGGCCCGATTGACATGTTCACAACCTTGAACAGCTAGATGAATTCCTTTTTCCTCAAGAATATCTAGGATGGTCTTCACAATGATTTCGCCAATTTCTTGGCTGGATTCCTTGCCAATCTGACCACCTATCACCTCACTAGAAGAAAGGCCCAAAACAAAGATAGCTCCTTGCTTCAAATTAGCCTTGTCTATTACATCTTCTACAATCTGGCTTGTTGCTCTTTGAATGTCTTTTTCCTTCATACTTGATACCTCTTTTGTCATTATCTATCATATCGTTTTTTCTACGTTTTAGCAAGATAGACAACCTAGAAAGCTTGCCCAATTACGCATAAAACTCCCAGAATTGACTGGGAGTTAGCTAGTTTCCATTCTATTTATGTATATTTCAACCGTCGTCCCTTTTTCGGGTGCAGAATTGATCTTCATCTGGTAATTGTTTCCAAAATGAAGTTTGAGCCGTTGGTCAACATTTTGAAGGCCAACTCCCCCACGTTTGAGCTGACTTTGACTGCTATCGCTAGTAGCTTGGAAACCAACACCATCATCCTCAATGCGGATGATTAGTCCTGAATCCTTTTTCTGGACGGAAACTTTAATATGTCCCTGTCCATCTTTCTCCTTGATGCCGTGATAAAGGGCATTTTCTACAAGGGGTTGTAGCACCAGTTTAGGCAAGACTAAATTATCAAAGTCAGGATCTTCAGAAATTTCATACTCCAGCTTTTCCCCATAACGTTGTTTCTGGATAAAGAGGTACTGGCGAACATGATTGATTTCATCAGACAGGCAAATCAAGTCCTTGCCTTGATTGAGCGCCAAGCGGAAATAGGTTGCCAAGGACTTGGTCACCTGAACCACTCGCTGACTATCCTGAAATTCAGCCATCCAGATGATAGTGTCCAAAGTATTATAGAGAAAATGTGGATTGATCTGACTTGACAAGGCTTGAAGTTCATACTGACGAGTCGTTTCTTCCTGCCTGCGAATAGCTGCCATCAACTGATCAATCTGATCCAACATAGCATTGAACTGGCGAGTCACTTCTCTCAGTTCATGGGCACCAGCTTCCTTAGCACGCAGATTTTGTGTACCAGAAGCAATTTCCAGCATGGTTTCTCTCAGATCCTTCAAAGGGGCAATCCAGCGCTTGAGACTGAACCACACCAAGCAGAGACAGGCAAGAAGAGATGTCACACTGGCCCCAAGCAAGGCCCACAAGAGCTGACTCCGAACCTGGTCTAACTTCTCCAGCGAAGACACGCCTATAACCGTCCAATCAGTTCCTGCTATCTTTTCCTGACTGACGTAGGATTGGTGATCTGGAGTATAGCCCTGCCCTGTCTCAATATAGGGTTTCATGGCTTCCATTTCACTCGCTGAGCTATAGACAGTACGTTTAGGATGGTATACAAATTCATGCTTTTCATTGATGATAAAGGCAAAACCCTGCTGGCCCAACTGGAGTTGGTTGAGATAGGCTTCCAGAGTTTCGTAGGAAATATCCAAACGAAGCACCCCAAGATTGGCTCCCTTTGCATCAACCAGTTCCTGAGTAACAGAAATGACCCACTGACTGTCTGATTTACGAGCTGGTGTCAAAACTGGCTTAGCTCCCTGATGAATGGCCTTTTGGTACCAATCCTCAGCCATCATATCTGAGGAAGTTTTCATCTGCACACTATCATCTGTAGAAATAACCTGACCGGATTTGGTGACCAGTACCACCGTTTTCAAGTCCTGGTCTGCCTTTAAGATGGTCAAAAACAGATCTCGGATTCCCTTGACTTGGTCTTGGTTAGGATTCTCAGCATAGGCTAGGACATCCTTCTGCTGGGTCAAACTGGTAGAGGTGGTTTCTAATTTTTTGATATAAGACTGAATAAAGTGGCTAGTTTGGCTAATGGTCGTTTGGCTATTACCCTCAATAGTAGCCTCAATGGCTGATGAACTCGATTGATAGTAGAAAGTCCCAACCACAGCCAGGAGAATGAGAAAGACCAGAAAGATAGAAATAACCATTCTGACTAAGAGAGAAGAACGCTTCATCGACCTTCTCCCTTCTTAAACTGACGAGGTGTCACACCTGCAATCTGTTTAAAGCGTTGGGTAAAGTAGTTCATATCTTCAAAACCAACCTTTTCTGCAATCTCATAAATCTTTAAATCCGTGGTCAAAAGCAAGAGCTTGGCTTGTTTGACACGCTCTCGCACCAGATAATCCTGAAAAGGTAGGCCCAGCTCTTTCTTAATCAAGGAGCTCAGATAAGTCGAACTAAAGCCCAATTCACTGGCCAAAGACTTTAAACTAAATTGGCTATCAGCTAGATGGGACTGGATCTTCTGGGCTATGTTTCCTTCAAACTTATCGGTCAGTAAATCTTGTAACTGCTCTTCCTTTTCTTCCTTGTCTAGTTTTTGCTTGATTTTCCCCAACATTTCCTCGATATCCTGACGAGAAAAGGGCTTGAGCAGATAGTCATCGACACCTAGTTTGACAGCAGACAAGGCATAATCAAAATCATCGTAGCCCGTTAAAAAGACCAAATGCACCTGAGGATAGGTTTCTCGGACCAGACTGGCCAACTGGATGCCATTCAGCTGAGGCATGTTGATATCGGTTAAAATGATGTCTGGCACCTGCTTTTGAATCAAATCCCAAGCCTGTCTTCCATTTTCAGCCTGACCGATGATTTCCATATCGTAGGCTGCTACATTGACCAGCTTGGTCAACCCTTGTCTAACCAGATACTCATCTTCTACGATTAAGATTGTGTAGGTCATGCTCGGCTCCTTTGTCACTTACTAGTATCAGTATAGCAAAATTCTCCTCTAACTGCTTAGGAAAGCCCTCTTAATCAACATAATCTAGTAAATAAGCATAGCCTTTTTCTGCCATTTGGTCTTTGGGAATAAAGCGGATAGAAAGACTATTGATACAGTAGCGCAAGCCCCCCTTGTCCTGTGGTCCATCCGTAAAGACATGGCCAAGGTGAGAATCTCCAACTCTGCTCCGCACTTCCATGCGTGTCATATTGTAAGACTTATCTTCCTTGTAGGTGGCAACATCTGGACTAATTGGTTGGGTGAAACTAGGCCATCCGCAACCAGACTCAAACTTGTCCTTTGATGAAAAGAGGGGTTCGCCAGTTGCCACATCCACATAGATACCAGATTCAAATTTATCCCAGTAGCGGTTTGAAAAAGCCCGTTCTGTTTGATTTTTCTGGGTAACGGCATACTCCTCAGGTGACAAGGTCTTTTTCAATTCTTCATCGCTTGGTTTGGGATATTTGCTGGCATCGATGACGGGATAGGCAGCCTGATTGACATTGATATGACAGTAGCCATTTGGATTTTTCTTGAGGTAGTCTTGGTGGTAATCCTCAGCCACCACAAAATTCTTCAAGGTATCCTTTTCAACTGCCAGAGGTTGGTCATATTTTTTAGCAACTTCATCAAAGACTTGGTTGATTACTTCCAAATCCTTGTCATCTGTGTAATAGACACCAGTACGGTACTGGGTCCCCACATCATTTCCTTGTTTATTTTTGCTGGTTGGATTGATAATGCGGAAGTAATGAAGCAGGATTTCCTTGAGGGAAATTTGATTAGCATCATAGGTGACATGGACGGTTTCCGCATGTCCTGTTTGATTGATCAATTCGTACTTGGTTGTTTCCCCTCTACCGTTCGCATAGCCTGAAACGGCATCTGTCACTCCAGACACGCGTGAGAAGTATTCCTCTACTCCCCAGAAACATCCGCCAGCTAGATAAATTTCGTGCAAGTCTGCATCTTTACTAACTTCTGTTTTTTTCACTGTTTTTCCTCCTTGGCTAACTGATGCTTTCTCAATTTGCGAGCTATCTGTCTGCCCTGCATTTCGCATCAATAGAAAATAGAAACCGGTTAGGACTAGGAGAATGACCCCTGCCAAGACAAACAATTTTACTTTATCATTCATAGCCTTTCTCTACCCCATTTCCTTTAATGTTTTTAAAATCATATCCTTATCCATAAAACCTGGTTGCGTTTTGACCAGCTTGCCTTCCTTGTCTATAAAGGCTTGAGTCGGGTAAGAACGAACACCATAACTTTCCAAAAGTTTGCCTGACGGATCAATTAGAACTGGAAAATTTTTATAATCTAAGCCCTTGTACCAGTTCTTAAATTCAGCTTCCGCTTGTTCCCCCTTGTGCCCAGGAGATACCACTGTCAAGACCACATAGTCATCACCAGCTTCTTTAGCGATTTCGTCCGTATCTGGAAGGCTGGCTAGACAGATGGAACACCAAGAAGCCCAGAATTTGAGATAGACTTTCTTGCCCTTGTAATCAGACAAACGATAGGTCTTACCATCTACACCTGTCAGTTCAAAATCAGCGACTGCTTGACCCTTGGTGGCAGTTTGTGAACTGACTTGTTCTGTTTTGGATTGCTCCTTCATAGTAGACTCGTCTGACATATTTTTAGCCGAACAGGCTGCCAAACAACAGATTGAGCCTACTCCAAGGAGACATGTTTGCCATTTTTTCATTTCTTTTTCCTCTCTATTCAAATAATGTAGTCAAAATGGAAGCATTTCCCAAAAGCACCAAGATTCCCATCACGATAATGAGGAAACCACCTACTTTTTTGAGGATTCCGAGGTAAGGATGGAGTTTTCGGAAATGTTTCAAAACATAGCTGGAGGCGAGAGCTAGAACCAAAAATGGTAGCGCCAAACCCAGCGTGTAAACCAACATGAGACCAGCTCCCTGCCAAGCACCTGAACCACCTGAAGCCGCTAAGGCCAAAACAGACCCCAGAACCGGCCCTACACATGGCGTCCAAGCAAAACTAAAGGTCAACCCCAGTAAAAATGCCTGACTATAGCCGTTAGCGTTTTGATCCTGTCTCTTTAATTGTAGCCTTCTTTCCTTGTAGAGTCCCTGCAAATGTAAGACTTCCATCTGGTGTAGGCCCAAGAGAATGATAACCGCACCCGTCACATATTGAAACCAAGAAGCATACAGCAAATTGCCTAAAAAACCAGCTCCATAGCCCAGTAAGATAAAAACAAAGGAAATCCCCGCTATAAAGGCCATAGTTCGCAATAGACTAACAACTGAGATTGAAAATTTTCCGCTGGAAGCCTGAGCACCATCTTTGTCATCAAGTAAAACCCCTGCATAGACTGGCAACAAGGGTAAAATACAAGGAGAAAAGAAGGAAAGAATTCCAGCAAGAAAAACGCTGATAAAAAAGATTGCATTGTCCATTGCCTTCCTCCATTCTTTGATTTGATAGGTCTATTATAGTCCTAAAACTCCAGAAAAAACAGGGACAATGATAGGGAAAAATAGGAATTTAATCAGTTTATTTAGAAATTTTGCACAAAAAAAGCCAGACAAGGTCTGACTTTGATAGAAACAGAAAAGAAATCACCTGTCTTCCCTACTTATCTGGTAATAAATAAGGTCCGCAACGTAGTCTTTTCTCTCCACACCATTGGCAATGGTTTTTAGATAAGACATTCCCGCTTTTTCCATCACACGGCCTGAAGCTGGGTTGAGACTAGCATATCGAGCTCTTGCCTTTTGAAAACCTGCTTGAGTAAAACAAAAGTCTAACACAGCTTTCAAGGCCTCCGTCATCATACCACGACCCCAATAATTTTTTCCTAAAACATACCCAATTTCACAACTTGAATCAGGCTCATTCATCTCAACGATGCTGATATCTCCTATCACTTGCTCAGGGTTTTCTCTGAGACAAATGGCCCATTTGTAGTAGTTGAGATTGACATAAGAAGCAACCCAATTTCGAATCGAATTCCGAGTCACCTCAACATCAGGATGAGGATCCCAGGTGACATAGGTCAGATTCTCAGCAGACGAAGCCCAATTTTGAAACATGGCTTCCGCATCACTCTCCACAAATCTTCTCAAGATCAAACGGTCTGTCTGTAACATTTGCGTACCAATAGATTTCATGACGCCACCTCGCTTTCTATCTTTCGTACTAGAGCTGCATTCCTATTGTTCTACCTTACTTCTCTATTCAAGACGAGAAGCGAAGAAGGTCCCCCGGACCTTCTTCGCTTTCTCATTTCTAGGCTCAGGGTAAAAAGACTATACTCAGTAACAGCTAGAAAACAAGTTTTTCATCTAGTTACTTGACGCAGTCGCTGTCTGGTTTGAAATGCGCTTTACCAAGCTTTTTCAAACCTAATCATCGTTGCGGGGGTGAGACAAGGAAAATCGAACTCTTCGAGTTACCGAATCTGCCTCGCTTTCTCGTTTCTAGACTCGGGCTAAAAAGGTCCATAGGACCTTCCTCGCTTTCTCATTTCTAGGCTCAGGGTAAAAAGGTCCACAGGACCTTTTTACTCCCAAAAGTCATCAAATACGGTGATTGGTAAGTGGCGTTTGTGTTGGCCTTTATGCCACCAGTTTTCAATGATTGCTTGGGCTTCTGGGCTGATGGTTTTGCCTTCTAGGTAGTCATCAATTTCTGCATAAGTGACTCCAAGAGCGACTTCGTCAGCCAAGCCCGGCTTATCTTCTTCAAGGTCAGCGACAGGAACCTTTTCATAAAGTGCTGGATCTGCTCCAAGCTCGATTAAGAGTAGTTTCCCTTGGCGTTTATTGAGGCGGTAAAGAGGAAGAATATCCGCACCGCCATCACCAAACTTAGTAAAGAAACCTGTGATATTTTCCGCAGCATGGTCTGTTCCAATGACCGCTCCGCTATGGGCTCCAGCAAGCGCATATTGAGCGATCATACGACTACGAGCCTTGATATTTCCTTTATTAAAATCTGTCATTGGACTGCCTGTAGCTTCTACCGCTAAGGCCATAGCATCAACAGAGTCCTTGATATTGACTACCACACTGACATCTGGTTGGATGAAAGCAAGGGCTTTTTGAGCATCCTCTTCGTCAGCTTGGACTCCATAAGGTAGGCGAACAGCGACAAATTGGTAGCTGTCATCTCCTGTCTCTGCTCGCATTTCTTCCATAGCTAATTGCGCCAAACGCCCTGCCAAGGTTGAGTCCTGACCTCCAGAAATCCCTAGTACAAAAGTTTTAAGGAAGGGGTGTTTTTTCAAGTATCTCTTTAAGAAGTCAATTGAACGACGGATTTCTTCCTGAGCGTCAATCACTGGCTTGACACCCAGTTGCTGGATAATAGTCTCTTGCAAACTCATTCTTCTTCTCCTTCACCAAGAGCTTCCTTGCGCATCTTATCAATCAAATCCATCTTATCTTGCCAAATATCACGCGCCAAGTCCACTGGATAGTGCTGCGGATTGAGCACGCGCTTGTACTCATCCCATAGCTTGTCAAATTCCTTGCGAGCATATGCCTGAATTTCTGTCAAACTAGGCAAATCGTAAACTAATTTCCCTGCTTTGAAGATGTCCACCAAGAGAGGAACAGCATCAAAGTTTCGAACGGTCTTCTTAATGTAAGTATAGGTCGGATGGAACATTTTGATTTCAGTCATGCTGACAACATCCACACCGTCATAGGTGATGTAGTCACCTTCTGACTTGCCTTTTTCACGACTGGTAATCCGCCATACCTGCTTCTTACCTGGTGTCGATACTTTTTCAGCATTGCTTGAAAGCTTGATGGTATTGCGCATCTTACCAGTTTCATCTTCGATAGCTACAATCTTATAAACTGCGCCAAGAGCAGGCTGGTCATAGGCCGTAATCAGCTTGGTACCCACCCCCCAAACGTCAATCTTAGCGTGTTGCATTTTGAGGTTAAGAATAGTATTTTCATCGAGGTCATTGGAAGCGTAAATTTTGGCATCTGGGTATCCAGCCTCATCTAACTGTTGGCGAACTTTCTTGGAAATATAGGCTATATCCCCCGAGTCAATACGAACGCCTTTAAAATTAATCTTGTCTCCCAGTTCACGAGCAACCTGAATGGCAGCTGGCACACCGATGCGAAGCGTATCATATGTATCTACTAGAAAGACACAGTCACGATGGGTTGAAGCATAGGCCTTAAAGGCCTCATAGTCGTTTCCATAAACCTGTACCAAGGCATGGGCATGAGTACCCAAGACAGGAATGTCAAAGAGCTTCCCTGCTCGCACATTGCTAGTCCCGTTGGCTCCACCAATCACAGCTGCGCGTGTTCCCCAGATAGCTGCATCCATTTCTTGCGCACGACGTGTCCCGAATTCCATCAAAGGCTCATCTTCAATGACTGAACGAATACGTGCTGCCTTGGTCGCTATCAAGGTTTGAAAGTTAACGATGTTTAAGAGAGCCGTTTCGACCAATTGACATTGGGCTAGAGGTCCTTCAACCTGCACAATCGGTTCATTGGCAAATACCAAGTCCCCTTCTTGAGCAGAACGTACAGTCAACTCTAGCTTGAGATTACGCAGATATTCTAAAAACTCTCCATGGTAACCCAGTGATTCTAAATAAGCAATATCGCTATCAGAAAAGCGCAGGTTTTCTAAGTAGTTCACAATTCGTTCCAAACCAGCAAAAACCGCATAGCCGTTATTAAACGGTTGCTGGCGGAAATAAACTTCAAAGACCGCCTTTTTATTGTGAATTCCTTGGTCAAAGTAAACTTGCATCATATTGATCTGGTACAAGTCCGTGTGCAATGTTAAACTGTCATCTGGGTACATATACTGTCCTTCTTCCCTATTTGTAAAAAGATGAAAATATTTCTTCTTTTCTCATAAATTAGTACTATTATAACACATTTTACCGAGATGGATAAAAAGTTAACAAGCTATTCCATACTCTCAAGTTCATCCATATCTTGCTCAAACTTTTTCTGAGCCCATTGACCATAACTTTTCAAGCCTAAGTTTCCAATAAAGACAAAAGGAAGATAAAGTAGATAGGTAATAACCCAAGCAGACAAGTATTTAACGTTCAGAGGATTGTGCTGATAAATTTCGATATTGAATTGATAATTTTGCAACATCAAGAGAGTCGTAATAGCGAGAGTTACCAGCAAACACCCTACAATCGTAAAATGAAAACGGCTATAGTAGGTCACTCCAAGTTGTCGTGCACGATTGAAAAAGAAGAAAATTCCTAAAAGAAGGGTAACCAGAAGAATATTAGTATTAAAAAGATCAGGTGCTAATAAAGCCACCAAATAACTTAGCAGAATGAGCCCGATAAACATATAAAAAGACTCTGTCCCAGCTTTGTTAAACAGTTGTTCTTCTCTTTCGTCTAATAATTGATAATAAAAAAATCTATTTTTCATCTTCTTCCTCCCAAAATAATTGATCTAATGTTTTTCCTAAGCATCTGCAAATAGACTGGCAAAGGGAGAGACTAGGATTGTATTTCCCAGCTTCAATCAAGCCTATAGTCTGCCTAGTAACACCCACAGCCTCTGCCAAATCCCCTTGTGTTAAATCACGCTCCACACGAGCTAATTTTAATTTTAAATTTTTAGCCACTAGCGTCCTCCTTCACATTTTTAAAAAGTTGCGCTTCTTTTCAATAACATTATACCATATATCCAACTTAATGCAATATATAAATGTCATTTTGTAAGATTTTATTAACAAAAAACTCTCTACCATCTTACATGATAAAGAGTATTCGTTCTTTTTTGATACTTAGCTAAGTTCCTCTCCAAAAGAAAGAAGTCTAGGTCACAAATCTTTTTGGTAATAGTATCTTTGTCCTGTATAGGGATAGTTTTGCAAGGTAAAGACTTCCTTGTAGCCATGCCTTTTATAAAAATCTGGTGCTTGAAACTGGTAAGTATTTACAAAAGCAAAACGACAGTTTCGTTTCTTGGCTTCATTTTCTGCTCGCTGCAATAGTTTTGAACCGATTCCTTGTCCCCTCAATTCCTCTTTCACAAATAAATATTCGATTTCCAACCAATTTCCGAAAGTCTCAGCTACTAAACCCGCCATGAGATTGCCCTTTTCGTCTTCGACATAAAGGTTCAGTGGCTTACTTTCAGCCTCTTCTCTTTTAGAACGATTATAAGCACGAATCAAATTCCCTATTTCTTGCGCTTTAAGCGATTCCTTATTTTCCAATCTAACGTGCATTCAAACCTCCTAATAAACTGCTACAGCTTGATTATAATCCTATTTCAATAGACTGTCAAACTAGAAAAACTCACCAAACAGAGTTGATGAGTTCATGATTTATTTTCTAAATTTCCACTGACTATAAATCCCAAAAACAAGGATCCAGATAGCAGAACCAACTGCCCCCATGAAAGTCGACTCTTGCAAAAAGAGAGTCACAAAAACAAAGACAAAAAAGAGAATGGTTAGGGGATTAAGCAAGCGATACTGAGGCATGAGGTAGCCATCCGCCATGAAATCTTGTGACTTGCGGTATTTGAGATGGGCCACCATAATCAAGATATAAATCGCGATATAAACACCTGATGAGGATGCTGTGATCAAAGCAAAAGCATCTGAAACACCTGGTAGCACGTTGATAAAGGCGGCGAGAGCAATCAAGATTGCTGAGGCGATGATAGCATTTTGTGGAACATTGTGACGAGAAAGGGTATCGACCTTGATGGCCTTTAAGAAACGATTGGGCGAATCATGGGCAATCTGATATAAGTGTCTCCCTGTTGAGTAGAGAGTTGAGTTAAGCGCAGACGCTGCTGAGGTCAAGACAACAAAGTTGATTAGAGCTGCTGCCCACTTGATCCCCGCCAGTTCAAAAACCGTTACAAATGGAGAATCTGAAGAATTAAGATAGGACCAAGGAATAATGGCCATAATCGCAATAAGAGCTCCCCCATAGAAGAAGATAATTCTGAGAGGAATTTCCTTAACAGCTTTGGGCAAGACCTGACGAGGGTTCTTTGTTTCAGAAGTTGTCACCCCGATAAACTCAATCATCAGATAGGCAAAAAATACCATTTGAAAGGCCATGACAAAGTTCATAACTCCGTTTGGAAAAAGAGAGAACTGGTCGCTGATATTTGCCAAACTTGCAACACCATGAGGTGTCTTAAAGCCCGTCAAAACCATAAAGACCCCAGTGGCAATCATGGCTAAAATCGCCACAATCTTGACCATAGCAAACCAAAACTCGACTTCTCCAAAGAGCTTAACCGCAATCAAGTTGACCAAAGCCAAAATCGTTAAAAAGACAAGCTGAATCATCCAGCTAGGCCAGGTAGGGAACCAGAAGCGGACATAGTCTGAGATGGCAGTGATTTCTGCCATACCGATAAAGACAACAGACAACCAATAAGACCAAACTGAAAAATAGCCCCAGCCTTTCCCCAAATGACGGGTGATAAAGTTGATAAAGGTATGCTGTTCTGGATCCTGATACAGCATCTCCCCAACAGCTCTCATCATCAAAAACATAAAGGCTCCTGTAATCATATAAATCAGGATGATCGAAGGTCCTGTAAGGCTGATAGAGCGACCAGCACCTAGGAAAAGTCCTGTTCCGATTGTTCCCGCAATGGCCATCACCTGAACATGGCGATTGGTTAATCCACGCTCCATTTTATTTTTCTTCTTGTATTCACTCATATAGTCCCCCATTTCATCTAAAAAACCAAAAAGGAGTTGAACAAGGCGAAAAGCCTCCCCTACTCCTTTTTATTCTCATTAAGCTGTTTTTTCAACCTTCAAGATTTTTACTTGATAGCTGCCAACTGGTGTCTCGATGGTTGCTGTATCTCCAGTCTTTTTACCAATCAAAGCTTGTCCAATAGGACTCTCATTTGATACTTTACCAGCAAAAGCATCTGCACCCGCAGAACCAACGATGATGTAAACTTCTTCATCGTCTTCACCGACTTCTTGGATAGTTACAGTCTTACCAATCGCAACTTCATCCAGTGCAACTGCATCGCTATTGACGATTTCAGCATAGCGAATCTTTGTTTCCAAACTAGAGATTTGTCCTTCAACAAAGGCTTGTTCATCTTTTGCTGCTTCATATTCACTGTTTTCTGAAAGGTCTCCGTATGAACGAGCGATTTTGATACGCTCTACAACTTCGGGACGACGAACGAGTTTCAATTCTTCTAATTCTTTTTCAAGTTTTTCCTTTTCTTCAAGGGTCATTGGGTAAGTTTTTTCTGCCATTTTTCTCAACTTTCTTTTTCTATTAGGTTTTTAAAACAAAATTATGTGGAAAACCACATAATTTTAGTTTGAACTACTTGATTGGGGTAATTTGCTATTGATATGCTCTGCAACATTTTGATCATGTTCTTCTTTGGTTGTTGCAAAGTATACTTTACCATCTTCTACATTGGCTACAAAGTACAAGTAGTCACTCTTTGTCTGATTTACACTTGCTTCAATAGCATCCAGACTTGGACTATCAACTGGTCCAGGCATGAGGCCAAGGTGCGTATAGACATTGTATGGTGAGTCGATATTTGTATCAATTGCAGTGTCATCAGCTAGACTAATCTTTTGACCAAGCTTGCCTTCAGCATACAAGATAGCAATGTTGCTTTGAAGTGGCATGCCGACATTCAAACGGTTATAGAAGACACCTGCGATTTTCTTGCGGTCTTCGGTCTTAGCACCTTCTTTTTCGACAAGAGAAGCAATGCTGAGCAATTCATTAACTGTCAGATTCTTTTCTTTAATCGTTGCGTAGTATGGTGACATAGCCTTGTCCATAGCCGCAACCATTTCATCAATCAAGCTTTCAACAGTTGTGCTGTCTTTGATAGTGTAGGTTGCTGGGAAAAGGTATCCTTCAAGACGATAGCGAACGCCACTGTCTTTTGTTGGGAGGCTTCCAAGTAGGTTTGGATACTTAGCTACTAATTGGGAAATAAAGGTCTCATCCTGAGCTTTTGCCAAGAAGGCATCCGCTGTAAGAGGTTCTTTAAATTCCCCTTGAAGTTGTCCTACTGTTTGAGCGATTTGCTCTAATGTATAGCCTTCTGGAATGGTCAAGTTTGCAAGAACAGGTGCCTGAGCTTCAGGAGTCCCACCTTTTTCCAATTCTTGAATCAACTCATCCGTACTCATACTCTTCTTCAAGTTGTAATAACCTGACTTCAAGTTAGCATGGCTATAGTATTTAGCATAAAGACTAAAGATAAGTCCATGTTTAACCAAACCAGATTTTTCCAAGGTGCTTCCAATTTCTTGAACATTTGCACCGTCTGGGATTTGAACTGTTACATATTCTTTAGAACTTGCATCAACTGGTTTCAAGGAATCTTGAACATAACCATAACCAAAATATCCACCAACTGCCACAAGAACTAGGAAAACTAGAAGGGTCAATAGGCAACCTTTAGCTTTTGATTTTTTCTTTTTCTTAGTTGGTGTTGCACCTTGACGACGACTACGACGTGGAGCATCAGCTAATCCACTGCTAGATTCTGTAGAAACAGGCTCAACTCTTTCAGGCATTCCTGGGGTGATTTCCTCTTTCTTGTCTTCTGTTTTATAGGTTACGGCAACCTTGGTTGGAGTATCGTTAAATTCTTTTTCTTCGGGTTTAAGCTCAACTGGTTCAACCTTAGGTTGAACAGGTTCCACAACAGGTTCTTCAAGAACATGACTCGGCTCTACTAGAGGTTCTTCAGATTCTACAACTTCAATCTTGTCAATGATTGGCAGTCTATCCGCTTTAGCTTCTGGTGCATCTTTTTCCTCAATTTCAGAACTTGAAAGTGGAGGAACACTTGGTGCATTTTTTAGAATTCTATCGACCACAGATAGGGAATCAGCCATCAACTCTTCTGTTGACGTTTCTGGTTCAAGATCTGAAGGAGTTGCTGAACTAGCTGGAGATGATGAAGCCGTCAGATTTGGAATCTCTACTTCTTTCTCTCTTTTATCTTGTTCTTTTACTCTTTCTAAATCACGTAGAATCTGCTCTTTAAAACTTAATTTTTCTTCTTCTCTTGATTTTTCAGTCAAAAGCATTACCTCCTTGTTGACAATCCATAATATTATATCTTAAAAGTCGCAGAAAAGCAACCAACTAGGGCATTCCCTAGCTAGTTTTCTTTATTTTCAGGCTGCCAAACCATATCATACCATGTTTCCCCAGCAAAGCTTGACTGGGATAATCCTTCATTAACAAAGCCGTGCTTTTCATAATAGGGAATCAAGTAGTCATGGCAAGTTAGATTGATACCTTCCCTTTCATGCTCTAAAGCCACTTCTTTTAGGGCCGTCAGCAATCTCTTACCGACACCCAAAGCTTGTGCTTCTTTAGCAATGGATAGACAGGTTACAGAGATATAACCTCCAGATTTGTGACTATGGTCCGCTATTTCTTCTGTAAAGGACTGATCTTGGAGATGGCGGTGTGGGACGACTGGACCTTCAATGTAGCCAAGGACACGTCCTTCTTTTTCAGCGACGAGAAAGCTGGTCTGAATTTCACGTAAATGGGCCTCAAAGACCGAACGAGGAATCGCTTCTTCAAGGGAGAAATTCTCTAGCTCTATCTCTATAATTCGATCTAAATCTGAAAATCTCGCTTGTCTGATTTTCATATTTCCTCCTGATAAAAGGGATTAGCCCAAGTCATATACCATTCAGAACCACTGTCATATTGAATCCCTGTCACTTCTTCTTCAACAAAGCCATTCATTTCAAAATAAGATAGTAATTCATCAGGACTCTGCAAAAGAATACCTTGATAATCTAGTTCGACTGTCACCTGTTTCAAGGCTGCAAGAAGAAGAGTTCCCAGTCCCTGTCTCCAATGGTCAGGATGAATAGTCAATGATTTTATTTCTATCCACTTGGGATGAAGATACTGAGCTTCTCCTAAAACATAGCCTAGGAGCTGATTTTCATCCCCAGCTACAAGAAAGGTACCCGCAGACTTGCGGATACTTTCTTCTAAGGATTGGCGGCTAAGGGTCTCTTCTGCTGAAAAATTGGCTTCTTTAATCGCCAACATTTCTTCTAAATCTGATAGGGTAGCTTGCCTTATAGTGATTGGAATTTCCATTTGTTTTTCCTATTGGACGTTGCTTGTCAGGTTAGACAAGAGACGTTCAAATGAGTACTCATAGGTTTGGATGTCTCCTGCTCCCATAAAGACGTAAACAGCATTGTCATGGTCAAGGAGTGGCGATACATTTTCAACGGTGATAACTTGATTTTTCTTCGTGATCTTGCTTGCTAGGTCTTCTACCTTGACATCACCATGGTCCACTTCACGAGCAGATCCATAGATTTGAGCTAGGTAAACGGCATCTGCCTGATTCAAGGCTTGTGCAAAATCATCTAACAAGGCAATAGTTCGAGTGAAGGTATGCGGTTGGAAGATTGCCACGATTTCCTTGCTTGGGTATTTCTGGCGAGCCGCATCCAAGGTCGCGATGATTTCTGTTGGATGGTGGGCAAAGTCATCGATGATTACCGTATCATTGACTATTTTTTCAGTGAAACGACGCTTAACACCTGCAAAAGTTTTCAAGTGTTCACGGACCAAGTTCAAATCAAAGCCAGCTGTGTAAAGAAGACCAATAACAGCTGTCGCATTCATGATATTGTGATGACCAAAGGTTGGAATGTGGAATTGACCCAATTCTTGTCCACGGAAATGAACGGTAAAGGTTGAACCAGTCGTTGAACGAAGGAGGTCACTGGCTACGAAGTCATTGCCTTCAGCTTCAAAACCATAATAGTAAATCGGAGCATTGGCTGTGATCTTACGCAACTCAGCATCCTCACCGTATACAAACAAACCTTTGGTAATTTGTTTGGCATAGTCGTTAAAGGCATTGAAAACATCTTCTAGACTAGTGAAGTAGTCTGGGTGGTCAAAGTCAATGTTGGTGATGATAGAGTATTCTGGATGATAAGGCATGAAATGGCGCTCGTATTCGTCTGATTCAAAGACAAAATATTTAGCATTTTCTGAACCACGACCTGTCCCGTCCCCAATCAAGAAGCTGGTATCCGTGATGTGAGACAAGACATGAGACAACATACCAGTTGTTGAGGTTTTCCCATGTGCTCCAGCAACTCCCATGCTGACAAAGTCACGCATAAAGCTTCCTAGAAATTCATGGTAACGTTTGTAGCTGAGGCCATTTTGATCCGCGTAGGCAACTTCAACATTATTATCTGGACGAAAGGCATTTCCAGCGATAATCTCTAGATCGCCTTGCAGATTCTTTTCATCAAACGGAAGAATGGTAATTCCTGCTTGCTCTAAACCACGTTGTGTAAAGTAGTACTTTTCAACGTCTGACCCTTGAACCTTATGCCCCATTTGGTGCAACATCAAGGCCAAGGCACTCATCCCTGATCCTTTAATTCCAATAAAATGATATGTCTTTGACATGCTTTTCTCCCTTACTCAGTAATTCTTGTCAGATTCAACTCTTGGGCAACCTGACGTTCCTGTTCTGATTGCTTATTCTTTTTATTATAAATCTGGCTCTTCTTCAGAAAATCATAGTTGTTCTTTTTAGCTTTTCCAGCTTGATTTTCAAGACTCGGAGTCACTACTTGTCCAACTTCTTCAGCTAAAATATAGTGGGACTGGCTCAAGTTTTTGCTAAATTTAGCAAACTCACCTGGATTTTCCTTTTGAAATGGCGCTGTGGGTTGATTTCCCTGACGAACAAGTGTTGAACCATTGTGTCGTCTGGTATGGCTAACATCTTGGGTCAGGTATTTGGCTGAACGTTTCTTTTTTAGATCCGCACGCGCCTCTTCTCGAGCCAACTCTGCATAAGTCTTTTCAACTTTTTTTACCTCTGGAGCTGGTTCTGGCTTTTTGCTAACCACAGGAGCAACTACACTAGCTTCCTCAACAATAGGGGACCATTCTAAATAGTTTTTATCTCGGTAATCGCCTTTGATATTGCTGATAAAGTCAGACTCATCATACAAGTCCATGACTGGCATTTCGGTCAGCATGATCTCGTCATCTGACACCAATGGAAATCGATCTTGTTTCATTTTGTATTTCCTTTCAACTCTTCATTATAGCGTATTGTCTTGATTTTTCAAGTGTTGGCTTCAGAAATCCCTAAAATTTCTCGAATTTCTGCCAGACTGAGGCTCGAACGCGACTCTGTACCATCTAAAACCTGAGAAACCAAATGCTTTTTCTGTTCTTGAAGTTCCTGAATCTTTTCTTCAATGGTTCCTTTCGTAATCAAGCGATAAACCTCTACCTTCTGCTCCTGTCCCATACGATGGGCACGTCCGATAGCTTGGGCTTCAACCGCAGGATTCCACCAGAGGTCCACTAGGATGACGGTATCAGCACCCGTTAGATTAAGACCGACACCTCCTGCCTTCAGAGAGATGAGAAAGGCGTCTCTTTCTCCCTGATTAAAGGCCTTGGTCATCTCTTGCCTGTCTTGAGCAGGAGTTGAGCCTGTGATTTTGAAAGAAGTCAAACCCAAGTCTGGAAGTTCTTGCTCAATTTTTTCCAACATTCCTTTGAATTGTGAGAAAATCAAGACACGATGCCCACCATCAGCCACTTGTAGCAATAAATCTCGGAGACTATCGAGTTTACCGCTGGCACCTTGGTAATCGTCCATAAAGAGAGCTGGCGTATCGCAGATCTGGCGCAAACGCATGAGACCAGATAAGATTTCTACGCGACTTCTCTGGAATTCTTGATCTGTCACTTGCGCTAGACGCTCTCGCATCTGTTGCAACTGGGCCAGATAGATGGCCTTCTGCTGGTCTTCCAGTTCGTTTTTATAGACGACTTCAATCAGATCAGGCAGTTCTGTTAGAACTTCTTCTTTCTTACGTCTCATGACAAAGGGCTTAATAAATTGCGCCACCTGCTCAGCTGGTAATTTCATAAACTCTTTCTTGTTCGGTAAAAGACCGGGTAGCACAATTTGAAAGATAGACCACAACTCTCCTAGATGGTTTTCTATGGGCGTACCTGACAAGGCAAAGACTGCTGGCACCACAAACTGGCGCAAACTCTGGGCAATCTTGGTGTGAGCATTTTTCATGATCTGGGCTTCATCTAAAAAGAGAAAATCAAAGGACATCTCTTGATAGAGGTCACTGTCTTGACGAAAGCTCGCATAGCTAGTCACATAGATTTGATGATTTTGAGAAAGAATCTCTTCTCGATTCGCTTTCAAACCATGAACAACTGCCAAATCCAATTGCGGTGCAAATCTTCTGAATTCATCTGCCCAGTTGTAGATCAAACCTGACGGCGCCAAAATCAAGACACGACTATCTTCTGTAACCTGACTTGTCAAAAAAGCAATGGTCTGCAGTGTTTTACCCAGTCCCATATCGTCTGCCAAGATGCCTCCAAAACCGTAATGATGGAGCATCTGTAGCCAACGCACACCCTTTTCTTGATAGTCTCTCAAACTCGCTTGAACCTGTACCTCTCCTAAAGGAAAGTCCTCAGGATGGGTCAAATCATGGGCTAAATGCTTAAATTCCTCCGAAAAGGAGATCCTGTCTTGACCTTCAAAAAGCTGGGACAGACTATAAGCTAAGGATTTTCGAGCCTGAAAACAACCATCTTTTAGCTCAACACCCAGTTCCTGCAAATTTTGACGAATCTGCTTGGTTTTCTCATCAAAAAAGAATACTTGTTCAGAAGAACTGATATAGAAATCCTGATTGCTGGTTAAGGCTTTAAGAGCTTGATCAATCTCTTCTTGCCCAATCCCTTGGAAGTCAAACTGGATTTCCAGCAGTCCTCCTTTGGACTCGATCTGAACCTGAGGAGTTTGAAGGCTGTAGAGCTGATTTATCTCATCAGACAAGAAAACTTGACCCAACTTCTCAAAAGCAGGAATCGTATGGTGAAAGAAAGAGTAAACTGCCTCAGGCTTCAAAGCCTGTCTCCAAGACTGAAAATCAGCCTCAAAACCAGCCCCTAAACTAACTTGAAATATCTGGCTTTCTACAGCAGCATCGCTAGCGAAAGGTAATTCTTCCAGCTGTTGACGACTAGTCACCTGAATATCTCCATAATCAAACTCGATATCCAAGCGGATACGACCATCCTTCTCCTTGTCAAAGTAAAAGATCGGTGAAAAGGGGCGTATTTGTAAACATTCTGGAGCAGAAATCTTGCCCAGTTGCCCAAACAAAGGAAGACAGGAAGCCAATCGATCCCGATCGCCAGTATCAAACTGGAGGCATTTTCTCCCTTTTGTTTCCTGAGGAAGTTCATTGATTTCCTTTAAAAGACTCATTTGTTTCGGATTTAAGAGATAAACATTGCCCTTACGAAAGAGAACTGCCCCTCCATAGAATACGTTGACTCGCTCACTTTCAGAAATCTCCATCTCAAAATAATCTGGGTACTCCTGCACGTAAAAAGAGAAAAGGTCTGCATCAGGATCTAAATCATGAAAGAGGAGATTCTCATAGCTATCAAGCTGGTGGTCAAAATGAAAATCTTCCAAGTTCATCAATAAACCCACACCCTGCTCAAAAAAGGTCAGAGGAAAAAAGAGGTGACGACCTTGATTTGGGAAAAAGAGTTCCTGACTGAGCCCCTCCTCAATCAACCCTCGTAAAAAAGTAAGAACTTCTTGACTCGATTCGTCAAAAACCTCCCAAGACAAGTTATTCTCATAGTGTTTCCCAATCATGTAAGATTTGCTTTGGGCCAAGACCTTTAAAAAGAGTGGAATATCACGGATGACGTAATATTTTTGACTCTCAAGCAAACCGATTCGCAGAGTCCAAAGGAGGCGATTGGTTCCAGCTTCCACCTGGCCTAGAGCCGACAAAGTGTAAGTCTCTTCTCGTTGTTGAGGTTGAACACGCTCCAAAAAACTTCCACCAAAACTAACCTTGGTTTCAACTTCTTCTTGCTCTTCATGTCCTTTTTCTAAGGTTTGTAAAATCACCTGACCTTCTTCATCATTTTTCAGATAATGCTCGAGCGCTGCTAGGTGAATACAGTAACCTCTTTTTTGGAAAAAATCGCAAGCGCAAAAAACAAGATCATCCTCTAAACTGTAGCGCAAGTCTTCTCCAGCTACACGTGTATAGAGGCGATTCCCTTTTTCCTTGATGATCTCAATCTTGCCCGTCTCATAGAGGGTGACCCCCTCCATGCGCAATTTTCCTGGAATCAATTTAGCCATAGTTACCCCTTTATCTTATCTCCTCATTATACCATATTATCCCCTATGAAAATAGCCTTCCAGGAAGACTTTTCTCCTAGAAGGCTCGATTCTTAAAGAGTAGCAAAAGTAGTCACGATGCGTTGGCAAACCTCTTCCAGTACTGACTTCGGCATAGCCACATTGAGGCGGGCATGAAGAGTTCCCTCCTCTCCAAAGTCCAAACCTCGGTTCAAGATAACCTTGGCTTCATTCTTCAAAAGCTCTTGCAAGCGGTCATCCGTTAGGTCATAGGCTGAAAAATCAAGCCAGATCAAGTAGGTACCTTGCGGTTTCATGAGCTTAATCTTGGTTTCGTTGCCCAAAACATCCACTACATAGTTAATGTGATCCTCGATGACTTCCTTTAACTCTCCTAGCCAGTCCTTACCATAACGGTAGGCAGCTTCTGTCGCCAAATAACCCAAGCCTGAGATTTCATGCTGGTTATTGGCCAACTGGCGTTTTTGGAAAGCAACACGAAGCTTGGGATTTTCAATAACTGCATAGGAATTCTTGGTCCCAGCAATATTAAATGTCTTAGTGGCACTACTCAAGATAAGGGCAAAGTCTATAAAAGCAGGATCAATGGTATTAAAAGACTGGTGTTTGTGACCAAAGAGTGCCAAATCTTGGTGAATCTCATCTGAAACCAACAAAACACCATGTTTTTGGCAGAGATGCCCAATCTTTTCTAACACTTCCTTTTCCCAAACACGTCCACCAGGATTGTGGGGATTGCAAAGGATATAAAGCTTCACATCCTCTTCTACCAATTGCTTCTCCAACTGGTCAAAGTCAATCTCAAACAGCCCATCCTTTTCCACCAAAGGATTGGTAATCAATCGGCGATGGTTGAGTTTGACACTGCGGGCAAAAGGTGGATAGACCGGTGTGTTAATCAGAACAGCCTCTCCTTCTTTTGTAAAGGCTTGAATAGCTGTTGAAATAGCCGGTACCACTCCCTCGATAAAGACGAGGGCATCCTTGTCAAAGTGATAGCCGTGTTGACTGGCTTCCCAGTTCTGAACCGACTCAATCAAAGCATCACTAGCATAGGTATAGCCATAGACCAACTGATCTGCGTAGGCTTGTACGGCTTGTCGAACCTCAGGTAAAACCACAAAGTCCATATCTGCTATCCAGGCTGGTAGAACTTCTCGGTCAGCTTCTGCTTCTTTCCATTTATAGGTATGGTGCCCAAAACGATTGGGCAGGCTTGTAAAATCATATTTTCCCATATCTATCTTATCCTTCCAAAGCTTGGCGCAAGTCCGCAATCAAATCTCTAGCATCTTCAATCCCAATTGACAAGCGCAGGAGGTCATCTGTTAAGCCATAGGAATGGCGCACTTCTGCTGGAATATCCGCATGAGTCTGAGTTGTCGGATAGGTAATCAGACTCTCTACCCCACCCAAACTTTCTGCAAATGAGAAGACCTTTAAGCTATTTAAAATATGAGGAATACGCTTTTCATCCACTACTTTAAAGGAAATCATGCCTCCACGTCCAGTATAGAGCACTTCCTTAACTGCAGGTGAATCCTTCAAAAAGGCAACGACTTCTTGGGCATTGGCTGTAGAACGCTCCATACGAAGAGGTAGAGTTTTAAGACCACGAATCAACTGATAACTATCAAATGGTGACAAGACCGCACCAGTCGTATTCAAATTGTAGAACAGTTGCTCATATAGTTCTAAACTATTAGTCACAACTACCCCAGCCAAGACATCATTGTGCCCTGCTAGATACTTGGTGGCTGAATGAAGAACGATATCCGCACCATCTTCAATCGGACGTTGGTAAATCGGACTGTAGAAGGTATTGTCCACTACTACCTTGGCACCCTTGGCATGAGCTAGTTTGGCTAGTTTGGCAATATCAAATTCCAACATCAAGGGATTTGTTGGTGTTTCGATATAGAGAACATCCACATCTTTCTCTAACTCAGCAATCAGCTCTTCTTCTGTATTGGCATAGGTAAAATGGAAACGGCCTTCCTGCTCGACTTGGTTAAACCAACGGAAAGAACCCCCATAAAGATCTCGCACAGCCAAGACTTTACTTCCTACTGGAAAAACACTAAAAGCTAGTACAATCGCAGCCATACCTGAGCTTGTCGCTAGGGCATAGTCTGCTGATTCGATTGCCGCCAAGACCTCCTCCGCCTTACTGCGAGTTGGGTTTTTGGTACGGGTATAGTCAAATCCCGTAGACTGACCGAACTCCGGATGCTGATAAGTGGTTGAAAAATGAAGCGGTGTTACCAAGGCACCTGTAGCCTCATCTGACTTGATCCCAGCCTGGGCCAAAATTGTGTTGATGTGTAGTTCTTTGCTCATACAATACCTCCAAATCTATAGTAACTATTGTACCACTTATTTTTACTAA
Organism: Streptococcus mitis ATCC 6249; assembly: GCF_000146585.1. Lineage (GTDB taxonomy): Bacteria > Bacillota > Bacilli > Lactobacillales > Streptococcaceae > Streptococcus > Streptococcus mitis_AZ. The sequence goes on from NZ_GL397179.1 coordinate 1,460,729, forward strand.
CTCATTTTCTTGTTTTCAAGAGCTAGTTATAGTTTCAAACTATATAAAAACGATAGTTCCTTGAGAAACTATCGTTTTTCCTGTTGAATAGACTGGTTATTTAACGTGTTTTGCCAGTTCTTCTTGGGCTTTTTTATTTGATTCTTCTTTTTCTTTTAGCCATTTTTCTTTAGCTTTTTCATACTCATCAGCCGTTACAGTCTTATCTTGTAACTTGAGATACTTGTATGATTCGACACCCTTATTTCCAGCTTGTGAGAATGGCGATGAGAATGGAACTGTCTTTCTCAAGGTCGGTGTTCCACCCTGAGAAACGTTTGGAATAGCAAGGGCGCTATCAACGAGCCAAGCTTGAATTTCAGCATATTTTTCATAACGTTTTGCTGGTTCTTGCTCCTTGTTCGCTTCTTCTAGCATTTGAGTGTAAGTATCCAGACCAACTGCCTTAGCCTTGTCATTGACCTCACCTGGTTCTAGACCAATGTTTTGCAACATACCGCCGTTATTGACATTTAATATATCAAGATAGCTTGATGGATCCAAGTAGTCCGCACTCCAACCCCCATTATAGATATCAAAGTCTTTTTGAGCTGCAGTTTGAGCTAGGTAAGTAGAGTTGTCAAAGTCATCTGTTGATAGCTGTTGGATATCGATAACCACATTCTCAGCTCCTAGAACAGATTCGATGGATTGTTTCAAAGAACTTGCTTCAAGTACACCTTTTTTAGCTGATTGGTCAACTGATACATCCAAGTGGATTGGAAATTGTACACCCTTAGCTTCCAATTCTTTCTTAGCTTCTGCAAATTTAGCTTTAGCTTTATCAGGATTGTAGTATGGGTCTTGTGCATCTGCAAAATTGATTCCTTGCCATTCTTGGCCATAGTTGACCATCTTTTCTGAAACAACATCGCCAAAGTCTTTTCCGTTGATACTTACAAATGTTGGAGGTACAACCAAGTTACGAATAATCTTTGTTGCTCCTTCTTCCCCTTGAGATTGTGCTCCATAGGCTGTACGGTTATATGCATAGTTGAAGGCTTGACGGAAGTTTTTATTCAAAACTGCTTCTTGGGTTGATTTCTTTTCGATATCTGATGATTTAGACGTGAAGTTATATGATTTTCTATCCAAGTTGAAGTTTATGTAATAAGAAGTTGCATTTTGCATGCTATAGATGATGTTATCCTTGTTCTTCTCTTTAATTCCTTCAAAGCTTGAGCTATTTGGATAGAGACGCGCGTAGCTATAGACTCCTTCTACAAAGTTACGTGCTAGTGCATCTTGGTCACTACCATCATAATAGGACAATTTCACATCATCCACAAAGACATTTTTTTCATCCCAGTAATTTGGATTTTTCTTGAATTCGATCACAGATTTTGAAACAAAAGATTTCATTAAGAAAGGTCCATTGTACAAAATGCTAGAAGGATCTACCTTACCAAAGTCATCCCCTTTTGATTTCAAGAAATCTGCATTGACAGGGAAGAGAATGGTTGAAGTTGTTTTAGAATTCCAATAAGATTCTGGACGAGTCAAAGTGTACTGAACTGTTTGGTCGTCAATCGCCTTAACACCGACAGTTGAAAAGTCAGTTGTTTTCCCGTTGATATAGTCATCCAAACCTGCTACAGAGTCTTGAACAAGGTACAAGGCTTCGGATTTTTTATCAGCAGCATATTTCAAACCTGTCACAAAGTCTTGAGCAGTAACTGGGGCATATTCTTCACCCTCGTACGTATACCACTTAGCGTCCTTACGAAGTTTATAGGTATAGGTCAAACCATCCTGAGAAACGGTCCAGTCCTCCGCTAAAGATGGAACATAGTTTCCATATTGGTCATTTTCCATCAAACCATCAACCAAATTGGTAACAATATCATTGGTTGTTGCACGGTTTTCAGCCAGATAGTTCAAACTAGATGGATCACTAGAGTAAACATAGTTGTATGTTTTAGATGAACTTGCTGAGTTCCCACATGCGCTTAGTAGGATACCTGCGCTTAACACGACACCTGCCAGTGTCAGATACTTGGCCTTAGACTTTTTCATTTCCAGAACCTCCTGTTTAAAAGTTTTGTCTTATTATACAGCTTTAGTTTTATTTAGTCAAGGTTTTTTTGAAGAAAAAGTCAAAAAACATATTTTTTTGCTACTAAATTTAGAAAAAGTTCTACTTTTTTAATATTTTTAACAATAAAACAACCTTTCTTTAATAGAAAGGTTGTAATTATAACTTTTATTTATAAATCATTTACGATATTTTCAATCGTGTCCGTAGTCGATCTGCTTGAGCTTGGCCAATTATCTTGTCCAAGAGTCGTGTCCGTAGACTCATCAAGCCATAAAGACCTCCTCCAAGCCCTCCGATGAGAGCTACATAAAGGAAACTCCAGAGACGTCCACTTGGCTGGAAGACAAAACCGAGTAGCCACTGCAAGAAGCCAACTAGGATAAACATGACAAGGGTCAAGATGGTAATCAAGATAGTTCGCTTCAAGATAATCTTTCGACGAGCACCCGTTACCTGGCAGATATCTCGGTACATCAAGACATTCGGAATGATCAAGCCGATAGTTGTTGAAATCAAAGGACCGTAGCTGTGGAAAATAGCAATGCTTGGAAGTTGCAAGACGATCTTAGCAATGGAACCATAGATAAAGTAAAGAACTGCCTTGCGGTTGCGGAACATGGCCTGAAGCATAGGAGACAAGACCATATACAAGCCTAGGATAGTAGACTGCAAAACTGCAAAGACAAATAATCCCATGGCCAGACTATCTGGCTTACCATAAAAGACTGTGTAGAGCGGTTCCCCTACCATGACAACTCCAACCGTTGCTGGCAGCAAGAATAAGAGGAGCATGGTCATACTATCTTGAACTAGGCGAGCTGCTGCCTGCAAGTCACCTTTTACATAGTTCTCCGTCAAAAGTGGTAAGCCAACACTACCAATGGAAACTCCTACAGAGATTAAAATCATGGTAATTTTATTCGGATTGGCAGAGAAATAAGAAAACATAACAACCAAGTCTTCATTGCTATAGTTGGTAAACCAAGTCATGCTTCTGATAAAAGTCATCTGGTCCAGGATTTGGAAAAGCTGGATGGCTGATCCTGTCAGGATGAAGGGAATGGCTTCCTTGATAGTATCGACTAAGAGTCGCTTGCTATTGATTTTATCCCGTGTTTCAAATACTCTTTTGAGCAAACCTTCTTGGACTAGGAAGTAGATCAAGACTGCAAAACTAGCCACCATCCCCACAAAAGCCGCAAAGGTCGATTGGGTAACGGCTGATAAGTAGTCACCAGAACCCATCTTCATAATGAAGAAGGTTGCCATCAACATCCAGATAACACGGATCACCTGCTCGGCGATTTGACTCATAGCATAGGGTTTGAGGTTATTCATCCCTTGGAAGAAACCTCGGATGACACTCATAGATGGGAAAATCAAGACCGCCCAAGCCAAGCTCTGCATGATGGGAATCAGGTCTTTCCCCACACCTGACAAATCTGCTAACCAGGGAGAAAAGAGATACAAGATCAAGGCAAAGACTAGGCCCAAGCCCGTCATAAAGCTTAGGAAACTCCGAATCAAGGCAAAGCTATGCTCTTCTTCTCGCATGGTATTGTACTTAGCCACTTGTTTGGCGACCGCAACGGGGATACCCGCTGTCGAAATCAGCAAGAACCAGGCGTAAATATTGTAGCCCATGGTAAAGAGACCATTGGCCTTGGCAGCATAGGTCCCCATCCAGATATACCAGGGAATAATGTAGATAGCACCAAGGAGGCGACTAATAAAGTTACTAGCTGTTAGCCAAGCAGTCCCTCGCAACATCTGGGCTTGCTGGTGATTGTTTTCGTTAGACATAGCTTCCTCATTCAATTTTGATAACTAGGAAAAGTTCCTTATCTTCCATTATAAACTTTTCCTTGTTACTTGTAAAATTCAGACTTTCGGTTTACAATAGAAAGTATGATAAAGATTGAAACCGTATTAAATATTTTAAAGAAAAATGGTCTCTTCCGTGAGATTATCAATCAGGGAAGCTACTACTACAATTACAGTGATGTCGATTTTGATAGTATCAGTTACGACAGCCGTAAAGTTAAAGAGCGAAGCCTATTTTTTGTTAAGGGAGCTTCTTTCAAAAAAGAATTCCTCCTCTCCGCTATCTCACAAGGGCTGGATTGGTATATAGCTGAGCAAGACTACGAGGTCGGTATTCCTGCTATTATCGTGAACGACATTAAGAAAGCCATGAGTTTGATTGCCATGGAATTTTATGGTAATCCACAAGAGAAACTCAAAATTCTCGCCTTCACAGGAACCAAGGGGAAGACAACTGCAGCCTATTTTGCCTATAACATCTTGGCTCAACATCATCGCCCTGCTATGTTGTCTACTATGAATACAACATTAGATGGTAAGACCTTCTTTAAGTCTGCACTCACAACTCCTGAAAGTATCGATCTCTTTGATATGATGGCTCAAGCTGTTCATAACGGAAGAACCCATCTCATCATGGAAGTCTCCAGTCAAGCATACTTGGTTAAGCGAGTCTACGGCCTCACTTTCGATGTAGGAGTGTTTCTCAATATCAGTCCTGACCATATCGGTCCGATTGAGCATCCTAGTTTTGAAGACTACTTCTACCACAAGCGTCTCTTGATGGAAAATAGCCGAGCAGTTGTCATTAACAGCGACATGGACCACTTTTCTGTCTTGAAAGAGCAAGTTGAAGATCAAGAACATGACTTCTATGGTAACCAGTCAAGTAACCAAATCGAGAACTCCAAAGCCTTTGGCTTCTCAGCTACAGGAAAACTCGCTGGCGATTATGATATCCAACTCATCGGTCACTTTAATCAAGAAAATGCAGTCGCTGCTGGACTTGCCTGCCTTCGTCTAGGTGCTAGTCTAGAGGACATCCAAAAAGGAATCGCTGCAACCCGAGTTCCTGGACGTATGGAAGTCCTCACACAGAAAAATGGTGCTAAAGTCTTCATCGACTATGCCCACAACGGGGACAGTCTGAAAAAACTCATCAATGTAGTTGAAACTCATCAGACTGGAAAAATCGCTCTGGTTCTCGGTTCGACTGGAAACAAGGGGGAGAGTCGTCGCAAAGACTTTGGTCTCCTCCTCAATCAACATCCTGAGATTCAAGTCTTTCTCACAGCTGATGACCCCAACTATGAAGATCCTATGGCGATTGCAGAGGAAATCAGTAGCTATATCAGCCATCCTGTTGAAAAGATTGCCGATCGCGAACAAGCCATCCAAGCGGCAATGGCCATCACTGACCAAGAACTCGATGCCGTGATTATTGCGGGTAAGGGTGCTGATCGCTACCAAATCGTCAATGGAGTGAAAGAATCCTACCCTGGTGACGCAGCTGTCGCAGAACGTTACCTATAAAATCAAAAAATCAAGGGAAGTTTTCCCTTGATTTTTTTAGTCTTCTTTCTTAAATGAGTTTTTAAGACCTTCAACGGCACCTTCTACAGCACCTTTAGCATCTTCAACAACTTCTTTTGCTTTGGCAACTGTTTTTTCTACAGCACCTTCTGCTTCTGTTTTGCTATCGGCAGTAACTTTACCAAATCCTTCTTTGATAGCACCAGTTGCTTGTTCCAATTTATTTTCAAGTGACATAGCTCTGTCTCCTTTTGTTTTAATACGATAATGGTTATCGCTTACATTAAGTTTATGCTTATTCTTTAGTAAAGTCAAACAATCTGCTCAAAAGCAAATAATTAAGTCAAATAGAAAGTCAACCGTTCCTTGTCAAAATCAACTGCCAACTCATACTTTCCTTCTTCGTTTTGAACAATATAACCCAAGACGACTAAACTCTCAACGAAGATATCACGCCGTTTCTGAATTAATTGATCTTTTTTGAGAAATTTCAGTAAAAAAGTCGTCATATATTTGAGAGCATACTCAGGATTGACATCTCCCAAAATGGCATAGAGTTCCTGCTGTTTTTCTGTTAAAGGATATTGATTCTTGACCTTATAGAAATAATTAGACAGGGTCATCTTTTCTCTAGCAAAATCCGTAGATTCGACTAAAATAGCTGCATTGGTTTGATTGCGCAATTCTGTCTCAAAAGTCTTCTCTAGCAAGGCTTGATAGACTGGACTGTCCTCTCTGATAAAAATTTCTTGGTCAAGGGCTAAATCATCCGTAGATTCTAAAAAAGGGAGATTGAGAAAATAGCGTTTGTTTTCCCTTCGGATCAAGCCTACCTTAATATACTCTTCCATGAGTTTATCAACTGCCACATCTGGAAACTGAGCCTTGATTTCCCGGAGGATTACATCATCATGCTGGTCCAGATAGTCCACCAAATCTATAAAAAGTGGCTGTCGCGTCAAACGTGATGGATTAAAAATCTGAATCATGAAGATTCCTTTCTTTACATTCTAAAAGAGGAGATGCTGCCAACTGACTGGGATTGGTCCCCGGCTGGTTCAGAGGCACAGGAAGTTCGAGTTTCCTGTAGTATTCTCTCCAAAAATCACTAATCTCCTGCTCCCCATCCCCAAATTTCATGGGAATAGTTTCAAAAATCGGTAGGATTTCAGCGATGTACTGGGAGCAGTAAAAGCCAGACCCATCTGGATAAAACGAGGCATTATAGGGTGCACCCAAATGTTTGCTAGCTCTCTCCTTTACCAAGTCAGCTTCCAGCTCTGGATAGACATAAAGATCGTAGAGATGAGTTGGTTCAAAAAATTCAGCCGGTTCTTGACAAATGACACCAGCTTGCCCACTAGCATGGTAAATGAAACCGTCCAAAAAGATGGCTACATGACTATAGTTCCCAGTAGAAGTCTGGATGGCCTGCCCCATATCTGAAAGGTCCTTCACAAAAATCAAGTCACCATTTTCTAACATCTTTCTCTCCTAGAAAAAAAGGAGCCGAAACCCCTTTAGCTATAAGGAAACTAACGTTTCCTCATTTCAATTATCACTCAGACTATTAACCATTAAAGCTTTCTGTCAACTGAGGCACCACTTGTTTCTTACGTGAAACGGCACCTGGAAGGAAAGCATGGTTGTTTTCAAGTTTGAAGTTGAAGGCTGCTTCTACCTTGTCCATGTTTGATCCAAGAGCTAAAATTTCTGAGTTTGAGTTGACGATGTCTGTAATCATCAAGACAAAGTCAGAGTAGCCATTTGCTGTATTGGCCGCTTGCATTGCTGCTTCAATTTCTGCTTGACGTTCTAAGACTTCAGCGATATCAACTGTGTTTACTTGGGCTACACGAACCTTGTTTCCGTTGAGTTCAAAGGTCTTAGCATCGATGTCAATCAATTCTTCAGCAGATTTACTAGCCAAGTTTGTACCAGCTTTCAGCATAGCGAGACCGTACTCTTCCAAGTTGACACCAGCCAATTCAGCCAATTCAGGAGCAATGACTTTATCAGATGGGTGAGTTGTTGGTGATTTCAAAAGAAGGGTATCTGAAATCAAACCAGACAGCATCAAACCTGCAATTTCTTTAGGAACTGCTACACCGTGTTCTTTGAACATGCGGTAAACGATTGAAGACGCAGATCCAACTGGTTCCAAGCGCATGTAGAGTGGGCTTGCAGTTTCAAAGTTAGCTACACGGTGGTGGTCTACAACACCGTAAACTTCTACTTCAGCGATATCTGAAACAGATTGTTGGAATTCATTGTGGTCTGTTAAGATAACTTGCTCTGCACCTTCTGATTTAGCAGATGTGATGACGCGTGGTGCTTCTACACCAAAATAGTTCAAAACGAAGGCTGTTTCTTCATTAGGAGTTCCAAGTGCTACTGCTTCTGTGTCCAATCCATAAGCTTCTTTTGCAAGATAAGCAAAGGCTACAGATGACCCGATGGCATCTGAGTCTGGATTTTGGTGACCAAATACTAGAATCTTAGACATGATAATACCTCTTTAAATTTATTCATCTTATTTTAGCACTTTTTTCCTCTTTTGACAAAAGTAAGAGGAGTCAAAGGACTCCTCATTAGACATCAATATCGTTAACTAGATTTTTTTCTTGATTTTCGGATAAAAATCGTTCTTTCTGTGGACGTTTCTTTCGTTTGAGGAGAGCTTCGGCAGACATGGCTTCTTCTTTGCTGGTAAAACCCTCTACATAGATGAGTTTGACTGGCAAGCGAGCTCGGGTATACTTGGCTCCCTTACCACTATTATGAACGGCAAGGCGCCTCTTCACATCCGTTGTATAGCCTGTATAGTAAGAACCGTCACGGCACTCCACCACATACATATAGGCCTTATGATCCATAGTAAATCTCTTGAATTTCTGGCGTATAGGAGCCATCGTCATTGTGAACAATGAGCGGTGGCAAGACCTTGAAGCCACTAATAGACCCATCTTTGATAGCTTCGATTAAAAGCATATTGGCTTCCTTTTCTCGTTTAGGATAGACAAATTGCAGGCGCTTGGGTGCTAAATTGTGGCGTTGAAGCATATCTAGAATATCCAAAAGTCGATCTGGACGATGAACCATGGCCAAACGGCCATTAGACTTGAGAATACTCTGAGCACTTCGGCAGATTTCTTCTAGGTTAGTAGTAATTTCGTGTCTGGCCAGAAGGTAGTGTTCACTCTCGTTCAGATTGGAATGCGGATCCACCTTAAAATAAGGCGGATTACACAAAATCATGTCCACCTTACTTCCCTGAACGCGAGCAGGCATATTTTTCAAATCATCGCAAATAACCTGCATCTGCTCTTCCAAGCCATTCAACCGAACCGAACGCTCTGCCATATCCGCCAAGCGCTCCTGAATCTCCACAGAGAGAATTTTTGCCTTGGTACGACTACTTGCAAAAAGTCCAACTGCACCATTGCCAGCACAAAAGTCCACAATTAAGCCATTTTTAGGAAAGCGAGGAAAGCGTGACAAGAGAACACTATCCACCGAATAGCTAAACACTTCTCTATTTTGAATGATCTTGATATCTGTCGAAAAGAGCTGGTTGATTCGCTCTCCTGATTTTAATAATTGTTCTTCTTTCATACTTTCATTATATCAAATTATGTTAACATCACAAATGATTTAGATAATTGTATTTACGGCTTCTTTTTTAAATGCTCTAATGCTTCACGCGTCCAAACAGGCATCATTCGAGCAAGTGGCGCAAAACCATGCTTGATACGATCATTTGAAAAACGTCTCCGTCTTGGCAATTGATGTTTTTCTTCCTCCAAAGTACGGATAGAAAGACTGGCTTTCCCAGTGTATTCGTCAAAATCCACCACCTGTACTTGAACCTCATCACCAATTTTTAAAATATCATAGATATTCTCAATAAATCCCGTTCGGATTTCCGAGATGTGAATCAGCCCTGTCACCCCTGTCTCTAACTCGACAAAGGCACCATAGGGCTGAATTCCTGTAATACGCCCAGTTAGCTTATCACCAATTTTCATTCTAGTCCTCAATTTCAATCGTTTCAATTACCACATCTTCAACTGGCTTGTCCATTGCACCAGTCTCAACAGCTGCAATGGTATCTAAGACAGCAAAAGATGCTGCATCTACCAATTGCCCAAAAACAGTATGGCGGCGGTCAAGGTGAGGAGTTCCACCTTGCTCTGCATAAATCTCAGCGATTGGTTCTGGCCAACCACCACGCGCAATCTCTTTCTTAGAGTATGGCAAGTGTTGGTTTTGCACGATAAAGAACTGACTCCCATTTGTATTTGGACCAGCATTGGCCATAGAAAGAGCGCCACGAACATTATAGAGTTCTTCTGAAAATTCATCTTCAAACGCTTGACCATAAATTGACTCTCCGCCCATACCAGTACCAGTTGGGTCTCCACCTTGAATCATAAAGTCCTTGATAATACGGTGGAAAATCACACCATCATAGTAACCGTCTTTTGAAAGCGCAACAAAGTTTGCTACTGTTTTGGGAGCTTGTTCAGGGAAGAGCTTGATACGCAAGTCTCCGTAATTTGTCTTAATGGTCGCGAGAGGACCTTCTACTGTTTCAATGTCTACTTGTGGGAAATGCAATTCTTTTTCTACCATACCAAATCCTTCTAAGGCATCAAAAATGCCATCTTCTTCTACTGTTTTTGTAATATAATCTGCTTTTTCTTTGATTTTTTCATGGGAAACTCCCATGGCAATGCTAATTCCTGCATAATCAAAGAGTTCCAAGTCATTGAGACCGTCTCCAAAGACCATGACATTCTCTGGTTTCAAGCCTAAATGCTCCACCACCTTGGCTACACCTGTGGCTTTTGAACCTGAAATAGGCACGATATCAGATGAATGTTCATGCCAACGCACCATGCGAAGTTTACCAGAGAGACTATCTGGTAACCGCAAGTCGTCCCCTTTCTCCTCAAAGGTCCACATCTGATAAATCTCTACTTTTTCATGAAAACCTGGATCCACATCCAAGTTTGGATAAATCGGATCAATTGCCTCACTGATCAGTTCTGTTCGAGTGGAGAGTTTGGCGTCATGACTGCCAACCAAGCCGTACTCAATCCCCTCTTGTTTTGTCCAAGAAATGTATTCTTCCACATCTTCTTTAGCAATCTGATGCTGATAAATGATTTGACCTTTTTTATCTTCTATATAGGCCCCATTCAGGGTTACAAAAAAATCCGGCTTGAGGTCTCGAATCTCTGGAACAACACCGAAAATACCTCGCCCAGAGGCAATACCTGTTAAAATCCCTTTCTCTCGCAACTGCTTAAAAACAGTGGGAATTGTCGCCGGAATAAAGCCCGTCTTTGACGTACGCAAGGTATCATCGATATCAAAAAAGACGATTTTAATCTTCTTTGCCTTGTATTTTAATTTTGCATCCATCTCTCTACCTCTTTTCCATCACTCTTTCCATTATACCATAAACCTTAGGAAATTCCTTTTTTGAAAAAAGATGAAAACCTATCAAAAAGAGAGCCAGTTGAACTAGCCCTCTCTTTTCATCCTAGAACATCTCTAGAGCAATCATGGTAATCATCGTTGCATCATAGTAGCTCTCTAAAGGTAAATCTTGTGTGAAAATGTATTTATTTTGCTGAAGAAGTTTCAGATAGCCTTCTCCCTTGTCAGATGCATAGGTAATCGGGGCCAAAAAACTACCTGCCTGGTATTGGTTGAGGGCCGCTCCGTTCAAGTCATAGCCAGCATAAATGCGCTGCTCTTTCATAAAGAAATTCATCATCTTTTGAACGAGTTTTTGGCTTCTTTCATCCTGGCTCTGTGACAAGTGATAAGGCAAACGACAAGCATTATAAGAATAAGCTCCATCGTATTGAGATTCGATAGTGTTGGCATCAACAAGACGCGCCCCTGACTTCTCAGCCCAGATAAAGTCTGGCAAGAGACCGGTATCAGAATGAGAACTGATTTGCTCCAATTGCCCAAGCATCTTATCCTTAACATCTAACCACTGTTTGTTTCCAGTCAGGTCATAGAAAGACTGGAAATAGTGAGGTAGGGTATCAGACGTTCGCATCAAGTAATAGTAATCGGAATCCTTGTTGGCCCAGTTCCCTACTGTCAGAACACCTGTCTCTTCGTTGTAATTGTATTGAAGGATATCAGCCAAGATTTTTTTAGCTTGCTCTTGGTATTCTTGTGCTTTATCTGGCCACTGTTTGGCAGCTTCAATTAAAGAATAAGCGATATAGAGATCACCATCAGTTGCATTTTGTTTCTCGATCGTTTCGCTATCATTTTTGATCACTTGCTTCCAAGACATCAACTGCGTTCCCTCGATACGATGATTTTGGTAATAACGATAAAGACTCTCAAAATCTGCTTGACTTGCTTGCCCTTTTTGGGCAGCTAAAACTGTTATGAGCATGCCGTAACTTTGAGCTTCTGATAGAACTGTTGTCTCCTCAGAATCATTCGTCGTACGGACATAGGACTGATTTCCCTTAGTCACAAGAAACTGTTGGCTCCATTGGCGGTAAATACGATTGCGCATCTCGACTTTACTCCTTCCTCTTGCCAAAAACAAGGTTAAACAAAAGATAGAAAGGATGAGCACAAACCATACATATTTTAATTTATTCGTTTTCATAAATCCTCCTATCCTGCAAATCGCTTGGTTTTAACCCACTTGGTTTCTTTTCGTTTGAGTACTTTGTCCAGCACGATTGAAGAAATGGAATCAATGGATACAACGATAAACATCTGTGCGTAAGAGAAATAGGCTGCCAAGGCTAACCAGATTTGTTTTGTCGTCGCTTGTCCAAACTGACTTGCTAATGCTGTCATAATTTGCATCAAATAGAGACCAATCATGAGAATCCAGTTGAAAAGCATGAGCTGGGCAATGTAGATATTGTCCGCATCAAAAGCGAACGGAATCCTGATATCTGGGAAGAATAGGTTAAGACAGATGGCTAGCACATTCGCAAGGAAAATCAAATCTGATAAAACAATGGCAAAGTTAAACCAAAAGAAAACACACGAATAGTTAAAAACTTCTAATTTAACACGCCAGTTTGCTCTGCCAAATAAATGCTTAAAGTTTGATAGAACAACTTCGTAGTTTCCTTTCGCCCAACGTTTACGTTGCATATAGTAACTCTTTAAAGTCTCAGGTTCTTGTTGGAAAGCCTCTGAATTATAGGCAAGGGCGATCAATTTACCACTCTGCATGATTTTGAAAGAAATATCGGTATCCTCAGTCAGGGCACCATTTTTCCAACCACCGATACTCTTTACAAAGTCGGTTTGAATGATAAAGTTGGTTCCTGGGATACGACCAATTTTAAAGAGATGCCACATCCCAACATGGTGCACCCGCTGGGTAACAACGATTTCTTGGTTGATACAACGTGTCAAGAAATTTTGATTGGCATTTCGAGTCTTGTTTCGACCGAAAGATGCCACATGACGTTCTGGATCCTTCATCACTTCTTTGACAAGGAAATATAGGGCATTTTTTTCGGGCATGGCATCCGCATCATAGACACAGATGTATTCACCTGTTGCCATCTCCAAAGCATCGTTTAGAACTCCTGCTTTTCCTCCCGTACCAGTACGGTCGATAATAGTCAGATTTCTTCCTGCATATTCAGGCATGGCTTGTACAGACAAACACTCTGCATAGGTATTGTCCGAACAGTTATCCGCAAACAGGAGTAACTCCACACGATCGTGAGGATAATTCATGTCCAGAATAGCTTTTGCCGTTTGAGCAATAACCACATCCTCATTATGGGCAGGTACAACAATGGTAACCTTAGGATAATAAGGTAGTGGCGAAGTATCTACACGAAAATCACTGTGCTTAAACCAAAAGTGTACTGCTGAAAAGAGAATTACCAAACCCCAAGCCAGAGAAATCCAAATAGTAAGCAGAGTAAAAATCATTAAGATTTGACTAATCATGATTCACCGCCTTAAAATTTTTATTCACTCGATGGTAAAGTACATTGTAAGCAGTAAATAGTATGACAAAACAAATGCCAAAAAAGAGACTGAGTCCCAAAGCAATACCAAAAAATAGTTCGGTCAAAGTCATGTTTTCCTCCTAATATTCTACAATTACATCCGTCTCGAGTTGACGCTTTAAATGACTAGCAACATCTGAGTAGTCTTTATATTTACTTCTATGCTCAGAGTTAATCATCAGGTAACCTGTTTGGAATTGAATTCCTTGGTTTCCATCTTCTCCATGAAAAACTAAACTGCTTAGTTTCTCCTGCAAACCATTCAAATAAAGTTGCTTCAAAGAATCTTGACTACTATTAGATAAAACAAGAAAATTCCCATCTGAAACGTAATAGAGTTTATCGTTGTAACTCAATTCCTGAGAAATTACCTCTTGAATGCGACTGAGCATCAGATTATGTTCTTTAGGTTTAATCTGGAAAAACAAATCTTCATGGGACCAATGAACTAATAAGGACTGTACCATCACATCACTTTGTTCAGTTACCATAGCTTGGTAATCTACTCGAGCTTCGTCTTCCTGTTCTTGGACCTTTGAGGCCACCTTGAAGAAATAATAACGAACCTTAAGTAGAATCCCAATCAAAAGAGGAAAACTGATTAATAAGAAGATCAGTTGAATGATTGGGATATAAACCACACCCGCAACCAAAACGATAAGTCCAAAACCAAATGCTAAGATAAGGGTCCAAGTAAGCAAAAGGTCAGATAATACCAACACTGCAAACAAGGCTAAAGCTAAAAACAAGATTTGTTCTAAAATGATTGCTCGAGCATACAAAAAACAAAGCACCAAAAGAATGACCTCACAAGCAAGCAAAGCCATAAGCCAGTTTTTAAATTGACTCCAATTTTTCATATTATCTTATTTCTCCCTCTTTGAATTCAGATACAGAAGTCGCTGCCCCAAAGTACTGTCGAATGGATTGTACGATTCGTTCAGAGGCTCTGCGATCTCCATAAGGATTTGGTGCCTGAGACATTTGTCTATAAAGAGTTTCATCTGTTAAGAGTGCCGCCATTGCTTCTTTCACACGTACTGGATCCGTACCAACTAGCTTCAATGTACCTGCTCTTACTCCTTCTGGACGTTCCGTTGTGTCACGAAGGACAAGGACAGGTTTGCCGAGGGAAGGTGCCTCTTCTTGGACACCACCTGAGTCGGTCATAATAAAATAACTTTTAGACGCCAAATTATGAAAATCAAGTACATCTAAAGGTTCAATCAAGTGAATGCGGTCATGACCAGCTAGAATATCCTTTGCTGCTTCTTGCACAGCAGGGCTAAGGTGGACAGGATAAACAACTTCAATTTCCTGATGAAGATCGACCATTTCACGTAAAGCTGCAAAGACATTTCTCATTGGTTGACCTTGATTCTCACGACGGTGCATAGTTACTAAAACAAGCTTTTTGGAAGGATCCAATTGATCTAGAACTTCATGATGGTAGTCTGATTGAACAGTGAGTTTCAATGCATCGATAGCCGTATTTCCCGTAATAACAATCGCAGACTCAGGATGATTTTCCTTGAGGAGATTATCTCTACTCTCACTAGTTGGAGCAAAATAAAGATCAGCAAGATTGTCAGTCATCTGGCGATTCATTTCTTCTGGGAAAGGAGAATACTTATCAAATGTTCTCAATCCAGCTTCAACATGCCCGATTCGAACCTGATTGTAAAAACCTACTAAACTGGCTACAAAGGTCGTTGTAGTATCACCATGAACAAGAATGATATCTGCAAGTTCTTGCTTAACAACTGGATCAAACTTTTCTAAAATTTTTCCAGTAATATCTAAAAGGGATTGATTTTTCCCCATAATATCTAAATCATAGTTAGGCTGAATTCGAAATGTTTCAAGAACTTGATCTAGCATTTGACGATGTTGAGCTGTCACAACTGTGATCGTCTCAATGCTGTCACTATGTTTTTGTAATTCTAACACTAAAGGGGCCATTTTAATAGCTTCTGGTCGTGTTCCAAAAACAACCATCACTTTCAGTTTTTTCATTATGGTATCCTTTTACTATCATAAAATTTGATACGTGATATTAATTTGACTATCGAATTATTCAAAAATCAATTAATTTGAATATCCTTAATTATTTTACCGTCAATTAATTTATATGTCAAATTTTTTCCAAAGTATAGTCTTGCATTTAATTTAATTTTAACAAACTGTAATCTTTTTGTAACAATATAGTTTACACTGTGTAAATATTTTTGTTTACGGGGTTTTTAAAGGTTTTTTTAAGCTTTCTTTGAAAACAACCTTTATTTCTAAAGGAATGAATTATATATTTTTTTTAATATTTATTTTTATTTTGATATTTCAAACAATTATATTTTACCATTTTGAAGAATAGAGCAATTAATGTGAAACAAATAATCCCTCTTTCAGATGAAAAAGGGATTGTGAGTGTTTACTATATTTTAAACTTAAACCTTATAAAATCTGTCTTAAAACAAATTTTTCGACAGATACAAGACCAATTCTCCGATATCTTCACAAACCGCATTCATTTCCAAGGGCTGATTTCGATACCAAACGCCTGAACCATCTGGAATATAGTCTCGTTTGATGTACAATCTCTGAGCAGGTCCATAGCCTGAGTGCAAACCTACACCCAACGTCACTTTGTCTGAAAAAAGCTTAACTCGATTTTCTGACTCTTCCATCAAGAAGTTTCCAATACCTTGATTTTGAAAGGGCTCAAAGACATTGAAATCTGAAAGTTCTGGACCCATTCCAGCAAAGGGGCCCTGCTTCGCATCGGGTAAAATAGTAATGTAGCCCGCTACAGCACTAGTAAGGTCAGCAATTAACACTTCCCTCTCTCCACTTTCCTGCTCCTTGAAGTATCGAGTTAAAATCTCCTCTCTACCTGGCCAACCTTGGCTGATAAATCCTCGAGATAGATCTTTAATGTCTGATTCTTGCATTTTTCTAATTGAACATGTCGTCTTCATAAGTTGCTCCTTTAAAGCTTTCTCCTACCATTATAGCACGATAATAAAGATTAAAAGAAAAAACCTAGTAAGACAAAAGAATCTTACTAGGTCAACAGGGAATCCTTTCTAACAAAGTCCTATAAAAATCTGAAAAAGAGGGTCCACCCAGACCGAACTCGCCTTCTCATTTCAAAGCTCGTGAAAAAAAGACCTGTTGGGGTCTTAATTTGCTTTCTTATTTTCAAGCTCATGAAAAAGAGGCCCCCCGGACCTCAACTCGCTCTCTCATTTCCATGCTCGTGAAAAAAAGACCCGTTGGGGTCTTGACTCGCTTTCTTATTTTCGAGCTCATGAAAAAGAGGTCCACTGGACCTCAACTTGCTCTCTCATTTCAAGGCTCGTGAAAAAAAGACCCGTAAGGGTCTTTTCTTTAATCTTCGTTTACGAAAGGCATCAAAGCCATTACGCGAGCGCGTTTGATAGCTGTTGTTACTTTACGTTGGTTTTTAGCTGAAGTTCCTGTTACACGACGAGGAAGGATTTTCCCACGTTCTGAAACGAAACGGCTAAGAAGCTCAGTATCTTTGTAATCAACATATTCAATTTTGTTTGCTGCGATGTAATCAACTTTTTTACGGCGTTTGAATCCGCCACGACGTTGTTGAGCCATGTTTTTTCTCCTTTATAGTATTAATTGTCCATTAGAATGGTAAATCATCATCTGAAATGTCCAATGGATTTGTTGCTCCAAATGGATTTTCAGAACGTGAAAAGTCTGGTACTGGGTTTGCAGGTGCTGATTGACCAGCAGTTGGTGCAGAATAAGCCCCACCTGTATGTCCTTCACGCACTCCGCGGCTTTCCAACATTTGGAAATTCTCAGCCACGACTTCTGTTACGTAGACACGTTGTCCTTGCTGGTTATCGTAACTACGAGTCTGGATACGACCTGTGATCCCGATAAGAGAGCCTTTTTTAGCCCAGTTAGCAAGATTTTCAGCCTGTTGGCGCCACATAACGACATTGATAAAATCAGCCTCACGTTCGCCATTTTGACTCTTGAATGTACGGTTTACTGCAAGAGTAAAAGTCGCAACTGCTACATTTGATGGGGTATAACGCAACTCAGCGTCACGTGTCATACGCCCTACAAGTACAACATTGTTAATCATAATTTACCTTCTTACGCGTCAAGTTTGACGATCATGTGACGAAGAATGTCAGCGTTGATTTTTGAAAGACGGTCAAACTCTTTAAGAGCTGCGTCGTCGTTTGCTTCAACGTTAACGATGTGGTAAAGTCCTTCACGGAAATCTTGGATTTCGTATGCAAGACGACGTTTTTCCCATGATTTTGATTCAACAACAGTTGCACCGTTGTCAGTCAAGATAGAGTCAAAACGTGCTACCAAAGCGTTTTTCGCTTCTTCTTCAATGTTTGGACGAATGATATAAAGAATTTCGTATTTAGCCATTGATATGTTCCTCCTTTTGGTCTAATGACCCCAAGACTTTGCAAGGGGTAAGTGAGGTTTGCTCACAATTAACTATTATACTAGAAATACTAGTGGATAGCAAGAAAAAAAGATAAAAATGAAAAATAACTTTATTGCTTAGAAATAACATTCTCTTTCAGTTCTACAGCTCTGGCCATCTCTTTCAAAATGAAAAATAGTGAAAAGCCGACTATTACTAAAAAGAATCCTAAGTAAAGGAAGGCTTCAACAAAACCTAGAGCATCAATCAGCCAACCCGTTAGAGGAAAAATAACAATCATACTCAGGCTGAACATCATGGAGTAGACACTTAGCATGGTTGCACGTACCTCACTTGGGAGTCGCTTTTGTAAATCGTTGTCAAAAATCGGTTGAAAGAGAGCATATAAGGCGTTACTAATCAAATAAATCAAAATATAAATCAGCGGCGTACCAAAGTAGGAAAGTAAGTAGGTCACTCCCGTTAAGAGTACAAGAATTGGAAAGAGCTTTAAGGCTGCATACTTCTTTCCAATCTTACTCGCTAGATAAATTGCCCAGATATTCAAAACACTGCCGATTAACATGACCATCGAAATCTGCCAACCTTCTAAGTCCGGCAGTTGATTTTGATAGTAAAAATAAAACATGCACATCACTGTCCCAATGATTTGGGACAGAATCATCCAACCAAAAAGACTGGGATTTCTCTGCAGCTCCACTTTGACAGTCAACATAATCTTTTTCATGGTCAGACGCTCAGATTTTTGCGCTTTAACACTAGGCTCTTTTAGCATCCAAGTTAAGAATAGGACGATTATAGAAGTGGCAATCATGATATAGTAGGTCAAGTGCAATTGACCATGGACAAAAAATCCCGCTAAAACGGTCCCCATAGACCGAGTTCCTTCTGCTACTCCTGACATAAAACTTGAGATAGACAAGTAGCGCTCTTTTAATCCAGCCTCCACGGCCGAATCATAAACCATAGCTGCACTCGTCCCCGAATCAAAATTATAAGACAAGGCACTCACCACCATTGCGAGTGCATAAAACCAAAAATTACCTTGCCCTAGTAACATGAGAATAGACGACGCAATCCCAGCAATCCGACTTAAATATAGATTGGTTCTATAGGAATAGCGGTCAGCTAACATTCCAGATGGAATTTCACAAATGACACTGGTGGCATGAAAAATACTTTCCAATAAGCCAATCTGCCAAAGTGACATCCCATTTTGACTGAGAAATAAAATCCAAAAGCTGGTAATGCCTAGAAAGGCAAAAAATTCCACACCAGCCATGAGACCGATATTCTTCCGATAACTTGGTTTAAACATCATTTCTCCTTTAACAAGTGTATATATCTTTGTGTCTGTCACTTGTTAATCCTAACTTTACATGTTCCTCACCTCTTCCTTCAAGTATGATAGTGTTTTGAAAAAACGCCTATTATGGCGTTTTAGTCTTCTTATGGTTTGATACGGTGCAACATACGTGGGAATGGAATCGCTTCTCGGATGTGTTTTGTACCAGCTGCGAAAGTTACCATACGCTCGATCCCGATACCAAATCCACCGTGTGGTACAGTACCGTATTTACGAAGATCAAGGTAGAATTCGTATTCTGTACGATCCATACCAAGTTCTTCCATCTTAGCGACAAGGGCATCGTAGTCTTCCTCACGCATAGAACCACCGATGATTTCTCCGTAACCTTCTGGTGCAAGCAAGTCTGCACAAAGCACGCGCTCTGGATTTCCAGGGACTGGTTTCATGTAGAAGGCCTTGATAGCTGCTGGATAGTTGATAACGAAAGTTGGCACACCAAAGTAGTTTGAAATCCAAGTTTCATGCGGTGAACCGAAGTCATCTCCATGTTCCAAATGCTCGTAGTCGGCATCGGCATCATTTTCATGCTCTTGCAAGAGGTCAATAGCTTGATCGTAAGTGATACGTTTGAATGGTTCTGCAATGTAGCGTTTCAAAAGCTCTGTATCACGTTCCAAGGTTTCCAAGGCTTGAGGAGCACGGTCAAGAACACCTTGAAGAAGGGCTTTAACATATGCTTCTTGCAAGTCAAGTGACTCATCATGTGTCAAGTAAGAGTACTCCGCATCCATCATCCAGAACTCAGTCAAGTGACGGCGTGTTTTTGATTTCTCCGCACGGAATACTGGTCCAAAGTCAAAGACACGACCAAGGGCCATAGCACCTGCTTCAAGGTAAAGCTGCCCTGATTGGCTCAAGTAGGCTGGTGTCCCAAAGTAGTCTGTTTCAAAGAGTTCGGTTGAATCTTCAGCCGCATTTCCTGAAAGGATTGGGCTATCAAACTTCATGAAGCCGTTCTTGTCAAAAAACTCATAGGTTGCATAGATGATAGCGTTACGGATTTGCATGACCGCTACTTGCTTACGAGAACGGAGCCACAAGTGACGGTTGTCCATCAAGAAGTCTGTTCCGTGTTCTTTTGGTGTGATTGGATAATCTTGAGATTCACCGATGACTTCGATATCTGTGATATCGAGCTCATAACCAAACTTAGAACGTTCGTCTTCTTTGACAATTCCTGTCACATAAACAGAAGTTTCTTGGCTCAAGCGTTTGATGACATCAAACTTCTCAAGTCCCACTTCTTCACCAAATTTTTCTACAAAGTTTGGTTTAAAGGCTACACCTTGGAAGAAGGCTGTTCCATCACGCAATTGCAAGAAGGCAATTTTCCCTTTTCCTGATTTGTTGGCAACCCAGGCTCCAATGGTCACTTCTTGACCAACGTAGTCTTTTACATCGATAATTGTTACACGTTTTGTCATAATCTATCTTCCTTTTTTCGTTTAACTTGTCCGAAGACGTCATTACTCACTATTTTACCATAAATAGACTGCGATAGCTAGGTTCGACTAGAGAAAAATCGCGAGATTTTCGATACAAAAAATCTTCGTCAAAATGACGAAGATTCTAAGTTTTATTTTTCCATAAATTGATGCAAACGGCGAATGGCTTCTTTCAAGGTGTCCAAGTCAGTTGCATAACTGAGACGAACATTTTCTGGCGCCCCAAATCCTGCTCCTGTAATCAAGGCCAGACCGACTTCCTCAAGAATAGCTGTTGTAAAGTCCGTCACATCGGTATAGCCCTTCATCTCCATCGCTTTTTTTACATTTGGGAAAAGATAGAAAGCTCCTTGGGGCTTGACTACTTCAAATCCTGGCACTTGGCACAAAAGAGGATAGATGGTATTCAACCGTTCCTCAAATGCTTGGCGCATGGTTTCGACAGAGTCTTGTGGTCCAGTTAGGGCTTCAATGGTAGCATATTGTGATACAGCAGTTAGGTTTGAGGTTGTTTGTCCTGTCAATTTGCTCATAGCAGCGATAATTTCAGGATTTCCTACAGCATAACCTACCCGCCAACCGGTCATGGCATAGGCCTTAGATACACCGTTGATCACGATGGTTTGCTTGCGAATCGCTTCTGACAGACTAGAAATTGGAACAAATTCATTTCCATTATAAACTAGGCGACCATAGATATCATCTGCTAGGATGAGGACATCATGTTCAACCGCCCAATTTCCGATAGCCATCAATTCCTCACGAGTGTAAATCATACCGGTCGGATTCGATGGCGAATTGAGAACCAAGACCTTGGTCTTATCTGTTCGGGCCGCTTCTAGCTGCTCGACCGTTACTTTAAAGTGATTGTCTTCCTTGGCTTGGACAAAGACCGGCACACCTTCTGCCATCTTGACTTGGTCCCCATAACTGACCCAGTATGGTGTAGGGATAATGACCTCATCACCTGGATTGACCACAGCCATAAAAAAGGTATAGAGAGAAAACTTGGCACCAGTGGCAAAGGTAACCTCGTTAGCCGCTACGGAATACCCATAGTAGCGTTCAAAATAGGTATTAACCGCCGCTTTTAACTCTGGTAGGCCTGAAGCAACTGTATAGAAGGAAGCGCGTCCATCTCGAATCGCTTCTATCGCTGCATCCTGAATATTTTCAGGAGTATGAAAATCAGGCTGTCCCAAGGTTAAGAAAAGAACATCTTTTCCCTGAGCTTTTAATGCCTTGGCTCTTGCATCACTGGCTAGAGTAACGCTTTCTTCCATTTCTAGTACACGTTTGGATAGTTTCATATGTCCTCCTTATTGGATTACTGCTCCAGTTTCAAAGTCGATCAGATAGTACTGGTTTCCTGACTTAACTTCCCAAATCGGCTTGTCCTGATAGCGACCAAAGGTGACTTTGTCAATGTCGCTAGCTCCTTTTTCCCTCGAAATCGTCGCTGCCTTGTCTTGAGAAATCCCCTTATCTAGCTGATAGACATAAATTTTATGGTCATTCTTTTCAATCAGTACGGCAATGGCCTCTTGCTTTTTATTATGTCCTAAAACGCTGTAATAACCTTCTAGTCCATTATAAAAATCAACCTGATCTGCCTGTTCCAATTCTGCATACTGCTTGGCTAGTTTTTCTCCTTCAACCCTAGCATCTTGATAGGGTTTCATGCTGAGTGATATCAGATAAAGGAAGGAAGTCGTCATGACTAGCAGTACCAGAGAAATACCGATTCCATACTGTAAAAGTAGCTTGTTTTTTGCTTTTTTCTGTCTTTGTTTCACTCGTCTATTTTACCATCTCTCTTCCTTTATTACAAGTGAATATAGGAACTTTCTGAGATAATTTCCCTATGAAATCCATGCCTATTGTATTTCTATTTATTTATTGATAGAATACCCTTATGAAACAATATTTGAAAAAGAAAATTTCCGATAATCAACTAGACTTAAAAACGGCTATCGTTATCAATAAAGCCATACGAACTTTTAAACCTTATGAAACCAAGGCTGCCAAAGAACACGGACTAACCCCTACTCAATTTTCCGTTCTGGAAACTCTCTATAGCAAGGGAGAACTGCGCATTCAGGATTTGATTGAAAAAATGTTGGCCACTTCTGGAAACATGACTGTTGTTATTCGAAATATGGTTCGAGATGGGTGGATTTCTAAAACTTGTGACCCAAAAGATCGTCGTTCTTTTTTCCTGAAACTAACACCTGCAGGACGTAGAAAAATCGAAGAGGTTCTTCCTGACCATATAGATTCTATCGTAGAAGCACTCAGCATCTTGGAAGATAGCGAAAAGGAAGACTTAATCCACATTTTAAAAAAATTTAAAAATTTGTGAGCAAAATTATTGCTAATTAGTTTTTTTGTTGTAACATAAATGGTAACAAAAGGGTTCGCTCTTTGAATTTTAAACTAAAGGAGACACAACATGTCTAAAAAAGTATTATTTATCGTCGGTTCACTTCGCCAAGGTTCTTTCAACCACCAAATGGCCCTCGAAGCTGAAAAAGCACTTGCTGGAAAAGCGGAAGTTAGCTATCTTGATTATTCAGCTGTTCCTCTCTTCAGCCAAGATTTGGAAGTTCCAACCCATCCAGCTGTAGCTGCTGCTCGTGAAGCAGTCCTTGCTGCGGATGCCATCTGGATCTTCTCTCCAGTCTACAACTTCTCTATCCCTGGAACAGTGAAAAACTTGCTTGACTGGCTCTCTCGCGCCATTGACTTGTCTGATACACGTGGTGCTTCTGCCCTCCAAGACAAGTTTGTTACTGTCTCATCTGTAGCCAATGCCGGTCACGATCAACTCTTTGCGATTTACAAAGACCTCTTGCCATTTATCCGTACACAAGTCGTTGGTGACTTTACAGCTGCTCGCGTCAATGACTCTGCTTGGGCTGACGGAAAATTGGTGTTAGAAGAAGCAACTGCTTCATCACTTGAAAAACAAGCTGACGACCTACTTGCAGCCATCAACTAATCTAGTAAAAACCAGCTCATTCGAGCTGGTTTTATGCTTGTTTCACAAAGACGAGTTCTAAGTCACTTGATAAATCAGGTCGATAGTCAAAACCGGCGAAACTGAGCTTGCGAGCTTGTTCAACAGTTTGAACTTGCCCCTCTATCAAGGCGGTCAAAAAGGCGCCGCGAGCTTTTTTTGAAATAGTAGAGTGGATTTTCAACTGACCAGCCTTGTCCTCCATAAATTTGAAGGTCACCATCTTTTCTCTGATTTCCTTCGAAAATACGGTCTCAAACTCAGATGATAGGAGGGAGAATATCAAGTCCTCATCCTCTAGCGCCTCATCGTAGGCTGATTTCCAATGACTCTTCAGGGTTTTTCCAGCCACTTTTAACTTCATCAAGAAGTCCAAGCGGTGAGGAGCCATAGGTGATAGGACTGGAACAACACCATACAAAGCTGAGGTAATCAGGACATGATCTTCAAGATAGGCTTGTTCATTCTCGGTCAATTTATCTCTCTTAATGTGGCGGTACATGAGACCATCGAAGAGTTTCAAGGCTGGATAGTTCTTAGCCCTTCGATCTTTTAAAGCTTGAATATGGCCGTACTCTTCTTCTGCTTTCTCGGCAGATACCTTATAAAAAGTCTCTAATTCACTAGCTGAGTAATGCGCCAGTGAGTCAAGGACTGCCTGACTTTCTTCACTCAAGGGGAGCGCTTCGATACAAGGATGGTTTGTGTTCATTTCTTTTGCTGTTGGGATTAAAATTTTCATATTGTTAGTGTAGCATATTTTTCAACCACGACCAAGAATTTCATCTTAAAAACCTCGGTTCATACCGAGGTTTCTCTGTTTATTTTGGCCATCCTTACCAGATAGCCACGAGAACAAGGGCTGTGCCAGCTAAGCTTGTTAAGATAGATAAGAATTTATCTTTTTTCTCCTTGAACTGAGAAAACCTATTTTTATACTCAATGAAAATCAAAGAGCAAACTAGGAAGCTAGCCGCAGGCTGTACTTGAGTACGGCAAGGCGACGCTGACGTAGTTTGAATTTGATTTTCGAAGAGTATTATTGTACTTTAAAGGTCTTGAGATAATTATCTTTTCCAACTTGACCTTCGAAGGATTGCCCATTTTCAAGGTAAGGAAGGTCGTCTGACACGGAAGCCTTGACCTTATAAATCTTTCCATCAACTTTAAAGAAGTAGACAGTGTCTCCCTTGATGACAGCTGATTTCAGATCCGCAACTACACCCTTGATGTTTTCTACCGATTCATTATCTAGCTCGAGGTCATTTTTATTGGCATATTTGCTGAGGAGTTCATCTACCGTAGCTGCTACGATGACGTTTTGGTACTCTACTGCATCAACCAAAGCATACTCCTTGACCAAGCCTGCATTATCCTTCAAGCCCATGATGTAGAGCGGTTTGTCGTTAAGATTGACAAGAATAGGGAAGGTAGCCTTATAGGCCTTCTCCTGCACGGCTCCTTCTGCGGAAGCACGGGCAGATTCTTCGGTTGCTGATGCTAGATTGTACTTGGTGATTTCACCAGTGCGCATGTTTTCAAGGATAAATCCTAAATTACTTTCGTCAGCATTTGCTGAAGTCACCCCCGTGTAGAGATAAATGTCATTTCCGATAGAAAGATAGTTATAGCCCTCTGTCGTTTGGGTAACATTTTTCTTAGAAATCAAGGCATTCCAGAAACCGTCTTTATACTTGCCGTTGTAGTTGATTTGTTCGATGGTTTCTTCGGCTGGATAGACACGGTCTACCCACTCTGGCACTTCATCCAAGCTGTATTCCTTGGTTTCTCCATTAGTAGCGTCCAAGATAATAACAGATGAAGGGCGAGGTACTCCTAGACCAAACTGTTTTTGATAAACGGTTGCTACATAGAAAGGATCGCCTTCATCATCCACCTCAAAGGATGGCGTTTTAAAAATCTTGGTCGGATACTTGATTCGAAGATGACGTTTGACGTCGCGGTTAAAGTACTCGGAGTCCGAATACTTCATTGGCGTTTTTAAATCCACCAATTCCGCATTTCCTGTCACCATATCAACCTTGATGTACTCGCCAATTCCCTTGGCTTGATTATTGAACCATTTGATGGGATCGGCATACTCCAAGGGTGTAACTCGATAGGGTTTGCCATCAACCGTCAGCTGAGTATAGGTATCTGCTGCTACGTACTGGGATACCTTATCTGTCAGAGAGCCCAGATAACGGTCTCCAATCTTTTCTGCAGTGCTCCGATCCAAAATTGGAACCTTACTGGTATCACTCTTAGGAAAATCTTTAAAGTCTTTTTCTGTGATAGAGACCACATTAGCATAGTTTTTTGCTTGGAAAAAGCTTGATGTCACTAAGCTAACCAGACCAGCAAGGGCAAAGATAAGGCCTGCAGCCAGTAACAATCCTCTACTGAGTTTGGTAAAATGAAGTCCTTCTAGATTGAGCTCATTGGCAGGCTTGCCATGTCGTACATGAACCGTTTTGAGGAGATTGGTCTCCTTGCTGAAACTAAACAAAATCCCCATCACCACCAGATGCCCACAGAGAAAGAAGATGAATTCCCAACTAGTCAGATTGAAGGGAGGCAAAAAGATATACCAAGTCGTTGCGATAAAAACAAGTTCAAAAAGTATGCGTTTCATCTGCGTTCCTCCTAAATAATCCGTCCTTCCAAATGATCCAGTTCATGCTGGCAGATCTGAGCTGGAAAACCTGTTAACGTAATGGTCTGCTCCTGCCACTTACTATCGCGATAGGAAACCTTAATCGTTTCATAACGAGTTGTTGGTCGTACCCCAGTCAAAGACAAACAACCTTCCTCTGTCTCATAAGGTCCTTTATAGGAAAGGAGAATGGGGTTAAACATAACCATGGGAACTAGGCCAAGATTAAAGATAATCACGCGCTTCTGCTCCCCAATCATATTAGCCGCCAGACCAACACAGGTCTCTCGATTAGCCAGCAGGGTATCCTGCAAATCCTTAGCCAGATAAAGGTCTTCCTGACTTGCAGGTTTCGAGACCTGCGACAAGAATAAGACATCTCGGACAATTCTCTTTTCCATTCTCTTACGCTCCTTACAACTTTACTTTATTATAGCACAAAAGGGGGCAACTTCTAGTCCTTTCCCTCAAATGCAAAAAAAGCCATCCGAAGATGACTTTCTTTTTAAATTGCGTTCTTGTCAAGACCAAGCTTACGTTGAATAAACTTAACGATTTCGACGATAAGTATCATTGAGAAGCTTCCAGCTAGAACAATAGCCCATTGTGACAAGTCTAGTTTGGTTACGTGGAAGATACCTTCAAGCGGTTCTATAACGATGGTTGCCATAAGAAGAATGAAAGATACCAAGATTGACCAGTTGAAGGTCTTAGACTTGAATGGTCCAACTGTCAAGATGGATTGGTAAACAGACTTAACGTTGTAGGCATGGAAGAGCTGAATCAAACCGAGTGTTGCAAAGGCCATTGTAAGGGCATCTGCGTGAATAGCTTGGTTGTCTCCTACATGGACTGGATAGGCAAGAGCTAGACCATAAACGGTCAAGACCAGTGCCCCTTGGAGTACACCTTGATAGATGATAGAACTCAAGACACCACCTGAGAAGAAGCTAGACTTACGTCCACGTGGTTTGTGGGTCATAACACCTGGCTCAGCAGGTTCAACACCAAGAGCGATAGCTGGGAAGGTATCGGTTACCAAGTTGATCCACAAAAGATGAACTGGTTGCAAAACATCCCATCCAAAGAGGGTTGCTAGGAAAATGGTCAAAACTTCAGCCGTATTGGCAGAAAGAAGATATTGAATTGTCTTTTGAATGTTTGAGAAGACCTTACGTCCTTCTTCAACTGCGACGATAATGGTCGCAAAGTTATCATCCGCAAGAATCATATCAGAAGCACCCTTAGAAACCTCTGTACCAGTGATTCCCATACCGATACCGATGTCGGCTGTTTTCAGAGCTGGCGCATCATTAACACCGTCACCTGTCATGGCAACGACCTTACCTTGGTTTTGCCAAGCTTTCACGATACGAACCTTGTGTTCTGGAGATACACGCGCATAAACAGAGTATTGACCAACGACTTTTTCAAATTCTTCATCTGAAAGTTCGTTAAGCTCAGCACCAGTCAAAACATGGTCTTCCGAGTCATTGTCGTCGATAATTCCCAAACGTTTAGCAATAGCTTCTGCTGTATCTTGGTGGTCACCCGTGATCATGATTGGACGGATTCCCGCTTCCTTAGCGACACGAACGGCTTCTGCCGCTTCGGCACGCTCAGGGTCAATCATCCCAATCAAACCAGTAAAGATCAAGTTGTTTTCAAGCTCTTCAGAAGTAAGATTTTCTGGAATATTTTCGATAATCTTATAAGCACCTGCAAGGACACGCAAGGCTTGGTGAGCCATTTCCGAGTTGTTTGTATGGATTAATTCAGTGACTTTCTCATCAATCGGAGCAACATCTCCAGCTTTATCACGAGCAACACAACGTTTCAAAAGTTGGTCTGGAGCTCCCTTAACCGCCACAAGGAATGTACCATCTGGCAATGGGTGAACCGTTGACATGAGCTTACGATCTGAGTCAAATGGTAACTCAGCTACACGAGGATATTTCTCTAAGAACCCTTTAACATCGTAGCCCTTGTCCAAGGCATACTGGATGAAGGCTGTTTCCGTTGGATCCCCGATCAGGTTTCCTTCAGCATCAATCTTAGTATCATTAGCCAAAACAACAGAACGAAGTAGTGGCATGTCCAAGCCAAGTTCAATGTCATCAGCAGAGTCATGTAGGACTGCATCGTAGAAGACTTTTTCAACCGTCATCTTATTCATGGTAAGCGTACCAGTCTTATCAGAAGCGATGATTTCAGTTGAACCAAGTGTTTCTACCGCTGGCAACTTACGAACGATAGAGTTTCGTTTAGCCAAAACTTGAGTACCGAGGGCAAGAACGATGGTTACGATAGCAGGAAGTCCTTCTGGAATGGCTGCAACAGCAAGCGCAACAGAGGTCATCAACTCACCAAGTGGATTTTTTCCTTGAATGAAGACTCCAACTACAAAAGTAACAAGGGCAATGACCAAAATTGCATAGGTCAAGACCTTAGAAAGGTTGTTCAAGTTTTGTTTGAGTGGTGTATCCGTCTCATCCGCATCTTGGAGCATGCCAGCGATATGACCAACTTCCGTGTACATACCTGTATTGACAACAACACCAAGACCACGACCATAAGTCACGTTTGAGTTTTGGAAGGCCATATTGACACGGTCACCAATACCAGCATCTCCAGAGAGCTCGACGGTCAAGTCTTTTTCGACTGGAACAGATTCACCTGTTAAGGCTGCTTCTTCGATTTTAAGTGAATTAGCTTCTAGCAAACGTAGGTCCGCTGGTACGACGTCACCTGCTTCAAGGGAAACGATATCACCTGGTACCAATTCTTTGGAATCAATCTCAGCCATGTGCCCATCACGAAGAACGCGCGCAGCTGGACTAGACATCGATTTGAGGGCTTCGATGGCTTCTTCTGCTTTTCCTTCTTGGTAAACACCAAAGGCTGCGTTGATGATAACAACGGCTAGAATAATGATGGCATCTGCAATATCTTCCCCACCAGAAGTTATGACAGACAAGATGGCTGCAGCCACCAAAATAATAATCATCAAATCCTTAAACTGTTCGATAAATTTAACCAAGAGAGATTTTTTCTCACCCTCTTCGAGTTCATTGCGCCCATATTCAGCTAGGCGTTTCTGCGCTTCGCTTGACGAAAGACCTTGCTCAGTTGCTTCAACCGACTTCAAGACCTCTTCAGGACTTTGAGTATAAAACGCTTGCCGTTTTTGTTCTTTTGACATGTGTCTCCTCCTTGACATTGTGTGCAAAACAAGCTCTCTTTTGTTTTATGACAAACAAAAAGAGACTTGTTAATCATAACAAGTCTCGCTGTTTAAGATAGCGCCGGAAAACATACTTTGCAGTATAAAATTCGGAATGACGACACTATCACAGGTTTCTGCCAGCTACTCCCTTGAGTAGTACTATTATATCAAAATTTGAACAATTTTCAAGAATTAAAATCCGATGAAACAAGACTAAATTTGAATTTTCCCATGAAAACCAGTATAATGAAAACAGAATCTCAGCACTAGAAAGGAAGCCCGATGAACCAATCCATGTCAAATCTCAAATTGGCAGAACGTGGAGCTATTATCAGTATTTCAACCTACCTCCTCTTGTCTGCAGCAAAATTGGCAACTGGTCACCTCCTGCATTCTTCCAGTTTGGTGGCGGATGGTTTCAACAACGTATCCGATATTATCGGAAATGTTGCTCTCTTGATTGGGATTCGAATGGCCCGCCAACCTGCAGACCGTGACCATCGCTTTGGTCACTGGAAGATTGAAGATTTGGCTAGCTTGATCACTTCCATCATCATGTTCTATGTTGGTTTTGATGTTCTTCGGGACACCATTCAAAAAATTCTCGGTCGGGAACAGACAGTTATCGACCCTCTGGGTGCAACTCTCGGAGTCGTCTCTGCGGCAGTCATGTTTGCTGTTTATCTCTATAACACACGCCTCAGTAAGAAATCCAAATCCAAGGCTCTCAAGGCAGCTGCCAAGGACAATCTTTCCGATGCTGTCACCTCACTTGGAACTTCCATTGCTATCCTAGCCAGCAGTTTCAATTATCCTATCGTGGATAAATTGGTCGCTATCATCATCACTTTCTTTATCTTAAAGACAGCCTACGATATTTTTATTGAGTCTTCCTTCAGTCTTTCAGATGGTTTTGATGACCGTCTGCTAGAGGACTACCAAAAGGCTATCATGGAAATTCCCAAAATCAGCAAGGTTAAGTCCCAAAGAGGGCGTACCTATGGTAGCAATATCTACCTTGATATCACGCTAGAGATGAATCCTGATCTATCAGTCTATGAAAGTCACGAAATTGCAGACCAGGTCGAATCCATGCTGGAAGAGCGTTTTGGAGTCTTTGATACCGATGTTCATATCGAGCCAGCTCCCATACCTGAGGACGAAATTTTGGACAATGTCTATAAAAAACTACTCATGCGCGAGCAATTGATTGACCAAGGCAATCAATTAGAAGAACTCCTTGCTGAGGACTTTCTCTATATCCGTCAAGATGGAGAGCAGATGAATAAAGAGGCTTATAAGTCTGAAAAAGAACTTAGTGCTGCTATTAAGGACATTCAGATTACCTCCATTAGTCAGAAAACCAAGCTCATTTGCTATGAGCTAGATGGCATCGTCCACACCAGTATCTGGCGTCGCCATGAAACTTGGCAAAATATCTTCCACCAGGAAACAAAAAAAGAGGACAAAGAGTAACCCTATCCAGTGGATAGGGCTTTTTTGATTGATTCTCTTTATACTAAACTGTCTTATAGCTGTTTGGAAGATTTGGTTTTCAAAGCTTGTTTTGCCTCTTTTCTTGCTTGACGATTTTGTTCGATACGCCATTCTCTTTCATAGTACTTCATGGTCTCGTATACCCTTTCAGGAAGACCTACATCTAGTAGAAAGATAGGGATGATCAAATCTGCTGACTGATGAAAAGGGAAACACCTTCTCTTCAGTAGGGCTAGAGGTGATTGGGATTTCGCATTTTCCTTGTTTTTAAAATAAACTTCAATCCGATAGGAATCCCTATACTTCCCTCGAATCCGAGAGAAGGAAAATTCCTCTACATCAGCCCAAGCGTAGAAATGACTGGGTTTCTTTGGATTCGGTTTGTAGTAAAACCCCTTAACTGTACATCTCAAATATTCCTTATCGGAACTTAACAGTCTGTATGTCTGATAAATGACTATTCCAGCGCAAAAAAGTACAAGCAGCATCAACAAAAGACTTATCGTATGAAGTCCCGGCCCCTTTTGCGAATACGAATGGAGATAATAGAGAGGTAACAAGAAGAAAAGCACCGAAGCTAGGCCAAACAAGGCATTCCAAATGATTTTCTTGGGACTACGTTTAATGACTTTTTCTTCCATCATGCCAACTCACTTAGGTATTCATAGCGTTCGTATTTTTCAAGAAGTTCTTCGTTTCTCTCGTCTAGCTCTTTTTGAAGAGTCGCTAGTTTACCAAAGTCGGAGCCATTTGCCTGCATTTCTTCTTCAATAGCAGCGATACGATTTTCCAAGGCTTCAATATCGCCTTCAATGCTTGCCCACTCCTGCTTTTCTTGATAGGTCATTCGCTTCTTGTCTTCACGGACTTTGACCACTTTCTCTTTTTCTGCCTTTTGAACTTGACTTGCTGTTTCTGCTTCAAAAGCTTTTTCGTCAAGGTAATCAGTGTAATGGCCAAAGAAAGGACGAATCTTACCATCCTCAAAGGCGAGAATCTTAGTCGCTACCTTATCCAGAAAATAACGATCATGGCTAACTGTCAAGACAGGCCCCGCAAAGCCTTGCAAGAAATTCTCCAAAACTGTCAAGGTCGCAATATCCAGATCATTGGTTGGCTCGTCCAAAAGGAGAACATTTGGTTTTTCCAAGAGCAGTTTGAGGAGATAGAGGCGTTTTTTCTCTCCACCAGACAATTTCTCAATCAAGGTTCCATGCGTCGAACGTGGAAAGAGGAATTGCTCTAGCAACTCAGCGATGGAAGTTGTAGAACCACCACTGGTCTTAACCTCTTCTGCTACTTCCTGCAGGTAATTGATAACGCGCTTGCTTTCATCCAAGCCTTCGATTTGTTGAGAGAAATAGGCGATGCGAACAGTCTCACCGATGATAACTCGACCTTCAGTCGGCTCAAGACTTCCTGCGATGAGGTTAAGCAGGGTTGACTTCCCAACACCGTTGTCCCCAACGATACCGATACGGTCTTTAGCTTGCACCAAGAGATTAAAATCTTGTAAAATGGGCTTGTTCTCATAAGCGAAGGAAACATCTTTAAACTCGATGACCTTCTTTCCAATACGGCTAGTTTCAAAGTTCATGGTTAAGTCTGTTTCAGCAACGCCACCCGAAACTTCTTTTTTCAAGTCATGGAAACGATTGATACGAGCCTGTTGCTTGGTCGCACGCGCTTGCGGTTGTCTGCGCATCCAGGCCAGTTCTTGTTTGTAGAGTTGTTCTTTTTTGTGAAGGAGAGCGGCATCGCGTTCATCTTGTTCGGCCTTGAGGCGAACATAGTCCTGATAATTGCCTTGATACTCGGTCAAGCCTGCGCGGTCCAACTCGAAAATCCGCGTTGACAGTGCATCTAGGAAATAGCGATCATGGGTGATAAAGAGAACCGTCTTCTTGGAATTTTTCAAAAAGAGGGTCAGCCACTCGATGGTCGCAATGTCCAGATGGTTGGTCGGCTCATCCAGTAACAAGAGGTCGTGGTTTCCTAGGAGAACTTGCGCCAACTGAACCCGTCTTCTCAGACCACCTGACAATTCACCAACTGGAGTTGACAAATCCTGAATACCCAACTTGCTGAGAACGGTCTTGACCTGACTTTCGATTTCCCACGCTTGGAGAGAATCCATCTCAGCCATGACTCGTTCCAAACGAGCCTGCTTGTCCTCGCTATAGTTTAGCATGAGGAGTTCATACTCACGAATCAACTGGATTTCCTTGAGGTCGCTGGATAGGACCGTATCCAAAACTGTCTTGCTATCATCGAACTCTGGATCCTGGGTCAAGTAGCCAATCTGGTAATCATTCTTAGCCAAAAAAGGACTGACATCCCCATCAAAGCCTGAAACACCTGATAAAACATCTAAAAGGGTGGTCTTTCCCGTTCCATTGACACCAATCAGACCGATTCTGTCCAAATCATGGATGATAAAAGAAATATCCTTAAAAACGGTCTTGTCACCAACGGATTTACTTAGTTTTTCAACGATAAAATCACTCATTTTTTCTCCCTCAGGTAAGTATGAATGGCATCACGGTCATTCTCCAAGTCACCATCGACAATGGCAAACTCAATCTCAGTTAAAATATCTCCCAAATCTGGACCTGGCTGGTAACCATATTCCTTGATTAAAATACCACCGTTAATCTGGATTTCTTTCTTGTCATGAATGGTCAAACTCTGGTAAGTTTCTGTGATAAGTTGGGGGTTGACCTCTTTTCCTTGGGCTTGACGAAGACGTTCAGCTTGTAGAAGGGAATCCAAGTCAAAACGGTAACAATCACGCTTGCTCAACTCTCCTTCTTCTCGCAAAGCCAAAATAGTCAGTAAATCCTGAACCTGCTTGGCAAATTGACGTGAGGTTTTCCAATGCTTCAAAAATGACTGTGCATCCTTAATCTCCAAAGCCCACAAGAGATCCGCCCAGGCTTGTTCAGAAGACTCAAAGGTGAAATCCGCC
This sequence comes from Streptococcus mitis ATCC 6249, assembly GCF_000146585.1. Lineage (GTDB taxonomy): Bacteria > Bacillota > Bacilli > Lactobacillales > Streptococcaceae > Streptococcus > Streptococcus mitis_AZ. Next base: position 1,494,829 of record NZ_GL397179.1, read on the forward strand.
TCTAAATCAAACAATTTTTGGAGCTTTTCTCGACTGTCTGCCATATCAGGGAGGTAATCATAAGCTTGACTCTCAATCATGGAAGACAGACCAACTCGCCAAAAAGGTGCCCGCAAGAGTTTGTCAAACTCAACGAAGGTGCGTTCCACAGAGATTTTCTCCAAGAGTGGTGTCAAAGTCTTCATCGCTTCAAATGTTTCTTGCTCAAGTTCAAAACCGAGACTGGCCTGAAAACGAAAACCACGCATAATACGCAGAGCGTCTTCGTTGAAACGCTCACTAGCCACTCCAACTGCTCGCAAAACTTGGTTTTCCAAGTCCTTGAGACCATGGAACAAATCAATAATTTCACCTGTCTCATCCAAGGCAAAAGCGTTGACTGTGAAATCACGGCGTTTGAGGTCTTCTTCTAGCGAACGCACAAAGGAAACCGCACTGGGTCTGCGATAGTCTACATAGACATCCTCTGTCCGAAAAGTGGTTACCTCATACTCCTCGTCTCCATCTAAAACCAGGACGGTTCCGTGCTCGATTCCGATATCGGCTGTACGAGAGAAAATCTGCTTGGTCTCTTCTGGATAAGAAGAAGTCGCAATATCCACATCGTGGATGGGACGATTGAGTAGAGCATCTCTGACGGAACCCCCAACAAAATAGGCTTCAAAGCCTGCTTCTTTAATTTTTTCTAATACTGGTAAAGCCTTCTGAAATTCAGAAGGCATTTGCGTTAATCTCATAATAAGTATTCTAATCCATAGACAAGCTCATGACGCTTGACAACTTCTTTAATTCCCAAATTCACCCCTGTCATGAAGGAGCTGCGATCATAGGAGTCATGACGGAGGGTCAATCCTTCTCCCTGATTGCCAAAGATGACTTCCTGATGGGCTACCAAGCCTGGTAGACGGACTGAATGGATGCGCATGCCATCAAAATTAGCACCACGAGCTCCTGCAATCAACTCTTCCTCATCTAGCGCACCTTGCTGGATAGACTCTCGAACTTCTGCCATCAACTCAGCTGTTTTAATGGCTGTTCCACTCGGAGCATCTTTTTTCTTGTCATGATGAAGCTCGATGATCTCCACATTTGGGAAATATTTGGCAGCCTGGGACGCAAATTGCATAAGCAAGACAGCTCCCAAGGCAAAGTTAGGGGCAATCAAGCCACCCAAATCTTGTTCACGGGAAAATGCTTTTAGTTCTGCAATTTCTTCACTAGTGAAGCCTGTTGTTCCTACGACAGGAGCAAAGCCATTTTCAAGGGCAAAGCGCGTATTTTCGTAGGCAACAGCTGGTGTAGTAAAGTCTACCCAGACATCCGCTTCAAAACCAGCCAAGGCAGCCTTATCATTGAAGACAGGAATTCCCTGCCATTCTGATTCAGACTCAAAAGGATCCAAAACTGCCACCAAGTCCAAGTCTGGATCAGCCAAGACCATCTGACAAGCAGCTTGGCCCATCTTTCCCTTAAACCCAGCAATAATCACTCGAATACTCATCACTACTCCTGACTAAGATACAAAGGACGTTAGCTGCCCATGAAAAATAGGGAATGGCGCTGACTTTCCATGAAAGGCAAGACAGGCATCTTTTTTCAAGAGGCAGGTAGTCCATGTTCAATTTCTAAGATACAAAGCCTGCCCAGAACAATCTAGACAACTGGCGTATAGCTCAAGGCGATACTACCTTCTCCAAGGTGGGTCCCAATGACACTACCAAAGCTGACAATTGGAATCTCAGCAGTCACACCACTCTCAATTAAAAGTTGGCGCAAATCTGCCGCCTTTTGAGGAGCGTTCCCATGAATGACTGTAATACGGTAGTCCCCATCTTTTGTCAACTCTTTGATGATTTCCACCAAACGTTTGGTTGCTTTTTTCTCTGTACGAACTTTTTCGTAAACTTCAATCACACCTTGGTCATTGAAGTAAAGAATGGGCTTGATACTGAGAAGATTTCCTAGGATGGCTGCACCATTTGACAGACGTCCTCCCTTAACCAAGTGATCAAGGTCATCTACTATGATAAAGGCTGAATTATCAGCGATTTGGATAGCCAATTTCTCCTGAATCTGAGCAAAATCATCGCCCTGTTCTGCCCATTCAAAGGCACTCTCTACCATAAATCCTAGAGGAGAACTTGTGATATGGGTATCTGGAAAGGCAATAGTCAAACCTTCATACTCGTCCAACATGTATTGGATATTCTGATAAAAACCTGAAATTCCTGACGAAAGAAAGAGTCCCAAGACATGGGTATAGCCCTTTTCTTTCAAGGAACTTAGAGTCTCATCCAATTTGGCAATACTTGGTTGACTGGTCTTAGGCGATTCAGCAGACTGAGCCATTTTTTGATAAAATTCCTCAGCAGTCAGATTGACACCTTCGACATACTCTTCCCCATCAATATTGACAGGAATATCCAAGATAAATAGATTCTCTCTTTGCAGCGTCTTCTCCTCTAAATAGGCGGAAGAATCTGTAATGACAGCTAATTTCATGACTAAAACTCCAAATTGATCCCTGGAAGATCCAAGGCGATTTCTGTTACTTCATATGTCAAACGGTTGAGCATGTTCAAGCATGGACGTGCCAAGGTTTCGACTTCTTCTTGGTTAAATTCGCTTGGTTCGTTGACAATACGACCTTCCACGTGGTTCACTTGAGAAATCGTCCCGCTGATGACAAATTTGTCAAAGACAATCATAAAGCTCAAGATAACGACTAAAGAAGTCACTTGGTTTTCTTGGTCGTGTTGGAGTAACTGAAAGTTCACGTCTACCTTGGTTTCAGGAGCGCCATTTTCATTTTCCCATTCAAAGTTACGAGCATCAAAGTGATACTGACTAACAAATTCTTGTTCTCTTTTAAGATTCATTTTTCTCTCCCTTTGCTACAATTTACTATGCAATTGTACCACATTTTTATCATTTCATCTAGTTTTTCTAGGCCTTAGTCAATTCCGATTTCATCTTTAACCACAGCAGCAATCGTATCTACATAGTAGTTGACTTCTTCTGTTGTAGGTGCTTCTGCCATGACACGTAAGAGGGGTTCTGTTCCACTTGGGCGGACAAGGATACGGCCGTTGCCTGCCATCTCTTCTTCCATCTTTTCGATGATTGTCTTGATTGCTGGTACTTCCATGGCCTTTTCTTTCATGGCATTTTCCACTCGGATATTGACCAATTTTTGTGGGTAAATCGTCACTTCTGATGCCAGTTGAGACAAGCTCTTACCTGTTTCTTTCATGATTTTGGTCAATTGGACAGCTGATAATTGACCATCACCAGTTGTATTGTAATCCATCAAGATAACGTGACCAGACTGTTCACCACCAAGGTTGTAGCCTGATTTTCTCATTTCTTCGACAACATATCGATCTCCAACTGCAGTGACTGCTTTGTTAATGCCAGCACTCTCCAAAGCCTTATGGAAGCCAAGGTTAGACATAACCGTTGTCACGATGGTGTTTTGAGCCAACTGGCCTTTTTCAGAAAGGTATTTCCCGATGATGTACATGATCTTATCACCATCGACGATATCGCCATTTTCATCAACAGCAATCAAGCGATCACTATCACCGTCAAAGGCCAAACCAATAGCTGACTGGGTTTCTTTGACTAGTTCTTGGAGAGCTTCTGGGTGAGTTGAACCAACATTTAGGTTGATGTTAAGACCATCTGGTGTTTCCCCGATAACAGTCAATTGAGCACCCAGATCAGCGAAAATCTGACGAGCACTTGTAGACGCTGCACCATTAGCTGTATCCAAGGCCACTTTCATGCCTTCAAGAGGAGTTCCAGTTGAAACAAGGTAGCCTTCATACTTACGTAAGCCTTCTGGATAGTCCACTAAGGTTCCCAAGCCTTCGGCACTTGGACGAGGAAGAGTGTCTTCTGTAGCATCTAGCAAGGCTTCGATTTCTGCTTCTTTTTCATCATCAAGTTTGAAACCATCCCCACCAAAGAACTTAATTCCATTATCAAGGGCTGGGTTGTGACTCGCTGAAATCATGACACCCGCACTAGCTCCCTCAGTTTTAACCAAATAAGCTACTGCTGGTGTTGCAAGGACACCGAGTTTGTAGACGTGAATCCCTACTGATAGAAGACCTGCCACCAAGGCAGATTCTAGCATTTCTCCTGAGATACGTGTATCACGTCCTACAAAGACTTTAGGGGCTTCCGTTTCATGTTGGCTAAGAACATAACCACCAAAACGTCCCAATTTAAAGGCCAATTCTGGTGTCAGTTCTACGTTTGCTTCTCCACGGACTCCATCGGTCCCAAAATATTTACCCATTTTGTTAATCATCCTTTTCTACTTTTTTATTTATTCTTGTTTAGACGAGTCTGGTTTTGTTTCTGAACTCGTTGAAGACGAGCTGCTAGTCGAGGATCCTGTTGATGAGGTCGTTGACGAAGAACTCGAGCTAGACGATAATGTTTTGGTTGTGATTTTCATTGTAGTGTCAAATGGCATAATGACGCTTGGCAAGACATTCCCATTTTTATCAACTGCTTGTAGTGGAACAGAGGCCGAGTAGTTACCTGTTATCCGTTCACTTGTCGGCAAGATGGCAATGACACGATCTACTCTAGAGAGAGTCTCCTCGTCACTAATAACCGTTACTTTTTCATCTGAAACAGTTACTGTATCAATTTTCACACGAGAATCAATCTGGCTAGGATCAATCTCTGGCACAACGATTACATTATCTCGTTTTGCTTTTTTACCGACCTTGACTGTTATCTTTTGCGGAGTTGCAACAGCCGTCAAACCACTCGGTAAATTTTCAATGGTTAGAGGAACTTCGATGGTCCCTACACTGGCATTGGTTAAGTCAGCTTTGACCTTGAATTTTCGAGTGCTTTCCTGCATCTCGCTCGCTAATGCAACTCTATTTGATCCAGTTAGGAAGACAGTAACTTCAGATGTAAAACCACTGATAAAATACTGATCACTGTCATACTGAATATCGATTGGGACATTAAGGACCGTGTTGGTATAAGTTTCTGTCCGCACTTGTCTGGCACTGTTGCTATTCTGATAGTTTGTTGAAGTCGCATAGATAAAGAGGATGCAGGCGAAAAAGAAGGAAGAAATAATATAAAGACTATTTTTTCTCATGTTTCAATCCTCCTAGCAAACGCTCTTTCATACCTTGTTTTTTCTCTGATGCTGGAAGCAAGATTCTTCTTAACTCCGATTCAAACTCTTCCAAGGTCAAATCATGCTTAAAGACTCCATTATAGGTGATTGAGATTCCACCTGTTTCCTCAGAAACCACAAAGGTAAGAGCATCCGATACTTCTGACAAACCAATCGCCGCCCTATGACGTGTTCCAAACTCCTTGGAAATTCCAGTATTTTCAGTCAGGGGTAGGTAGGCTGAAGTTACGGCAATCCGATCTTCTCTGACAATGACCGCTCCATCGTGTAAGGGAGTATTGGGGATAAAGATATTAATCAATAACTCAGAGGAGATTTTCGCATCTAGAGGAATCCCAGTTGAGATATATTCCTGCAAGGTTCTCACTCGCTGAACAGCAACCAGAGCACCAATCTTACGCGGACTCATGTACTCGACTGATTTGACAAAGGAACGAACCATTTGCTCTTCCGCACTAATAGGGGCATTGTAGAAGAAATCAGTAGCTCGACCCAATCTCTCCAAACCAGTCCGAATCTCTGGTGAGAAGATAACCACCGCAGCGATGACCCCGTAGGTGATAATCTGATTGATCAACCATGAAATGGTCGTTAAGCCAATCATATTGGACAGAATCTGACCTAGAATAAAGACCAAAACTCCCCGCACCAAGATCATGATTTTGGTCCCTGCAATCGCTTTGGTAAAATGATACAAAATATAAGTCACAATCAAAATATCAATCAGATTGATGACTATCGTCCAAGGACTTGAAAACAAACTCGTCCAGTATTGCAAATTGGATAATTGTTGAAAATTCATCCCTGGCCTCCTCCCTGTCAAAACACTTTCCGTACTATTATACCATTTTCTGCTCATTTTTTCCCCATCCTACTTCATTTTAAATTAAGCAAAAATATGATAAAATAAACTGACTAGAAAAAACGAAGGAGAAATCATGTCTCAACTCTATGATATTACCATTGTAGGCGGTGGTCCAGTCGGGCTCTTTGCTGCCTTTTACGCCCACCTACGCCAAGCCAAGGTTCAAATCATCGACTCTCTTCCCCAGCTCGGTGGTCAGCCTGCCATCCTCTACCCTGAAAAGCAAATCCTTGATGTGCCAGGTTTCCCAAACTTAACTGGAGAAGAATTGACCAATCGCTTGATTGAACAGCTAAACGGCTTTGATACCCCTATTCATCTCAATGAAACAGTTCTTGAGATTGAGAAACAAGATCAAGGTTTTACCATTACAACCAACAAGGGAAGACACCTGACTAAAACAGTCATCATTGCCATGGGTGGCGGTGCCTTTAAACCGCGTCCGCTCGAACTAGATGACGTCGAAAATTATGAAAATATCCACTACCACGTTTCCAACATTCAGCAATACTCTGGCAAGAAAGTGACCATCCTTGGTGGCGGGGACTCAGCAGTGGATTGGGCTCTGGCTTTTGAAAAGATTGCCCCAACTACTCTCGTTCACCGCAGAGATAACTTCCGCGCCTTGGAACATAGTGTGCAGGCTCTACAAGAATCATCTGTAACCATCAAGACACCGTTCGTTCCTAGCCAACTTATCGGAGATGGAAAAACACTCGACAAACTAGAAATCACCAAAGTCAAAGCAGATGAAACCGAAACTATCGAAGTAGACCACCTCTTTGTCAACTATGGTTTCAAATCATCTGTTGGCAATCTTAAAAATTGGGGTCTGGATCTCAACCGCCACAAGATTATCGTCAATAGCAAGCAAGAATCTAGCCAAGCAGGTATCTATGCTATCGGAGACTGCTGCTACTATGAAGGGAAGATTGATTTGATTGCTACTGGACTAGGTGAAGCTCCAACAGCTGTTAACAATGCCATAAACTACATCGACCCTGACCAAAAAGTACAACCCAAACACTCGACCAGTTTATAAGAAAGAAACCACGAATCAACTGATTCGTGGTTTTATAATGGAATTATATTATTCGCAACGTGTAAATCCTCTAGAAATATTATAAAGGCTAATTTGATTGTAGAAAAAAAGACTGAATTAAGACAAAAGCCCCAACATTAAATTGAGGCTAATCATTATAGGTGGACGGATTTCAACCGTCGTCTTGATAATAGCACAAGCTTCAATAGCTAGATACTACTATACTCAGTGTATCCTCGCTAAATCCATCTTCTTTCAAAGGTTCTATACCACGTTTTCACTCGTAAACTACTACCTACTTATTTAGTTCTATTGTACCAAGAATTAAAGGGTTTTACAACTATTTTCATATCCCCAGAATTCAAAACATGAGTACACCCTTCTTTATCAAATTCATACCCGTAAGCATATATAGAAGCTTAAAATCCGCTTATCTTATGTGCTCTCTTCATAATTCATCTGCAATTTTGTTAATTTTCCTCAGTCTGTGGTTGACACCACTTTTGGTCAGGGGATTGCTGAGGCTATCTGCCAACTGCTGGATAGAGTAGTCTGGGTGTTGGATCCGCAAGCGAGCCACCTCCTGCAAATCCACTGGTAAATTTTCCAAGCCCATCCTATCTTTGATTTTACTGATATTATTGATAGTCTTCATACTAGCAGAAACCGTTCGAGCAATATTGGCTGTTTCAGCGTTATTGGCTCGATTGAGATCGTTACGTGTTTCACGCAAAATCTTGACGCGCTCAAAATTATCACGCGCCTGCATGGCCCCAATCACAATCAAGAAATCCATGATGTCCTCTGCACGCTGGAGATAGGTAACCGCACCTTTCTTTCGCTCAATAACCTTGGCATCCAGTAAAAATTGCTGGAGGAGAGAGGCCAGTCCTTGGGCGTGGTCCAGATAAACGGAACTAATCTCCAACTGGTATTTGCCAGACTCAGGATCCCGGATACTTCCATTTGCCAGAAAGGCCCCACATAAATAAGCACGACCTGCTTCTTCATCTGCTAAAATATCAGGATCGATGCCCGTCTCCAAACCAAAGAAGGAATCCGCAAGCCGCAAATCAGCTAAAAGCTCCTGTACCCTCTCATCAGTGTAGACCGTATAGACACGGTTCTTGCGAAGATTGCTTCTCTGATGGTGACGAATCTCTGACTTAATTTCATAAAAATGGAGAAAGGACTCATAAAGGTGCCGAGCTAACTTGGCATTTTCAGTCACAACAGACAAGGTCAAACCCGAAGTCGAGAGACCAATACTGCCAGACATCTTGATGATGGCTGATAGTTCATGGCGACTGAGATGGTGCTGACCAAGAATTTCTTCTTTTACTGCAACTGTAAAACTCATTTTCGCACCTGTATAATTCGCATCAATTCATCCACAATCAAATCCCCATCGTGGAAGGCTCCTCCATTTTCCAAACGAAGGAAGTTGGATGAAATCACACGAGGAACCTGCTTGCAAAGACCAGCAAAGTCATGCTCTACCTGTACCAAATATTCATCGAAACGGTTGGTATCCATGTATTCTCTAGGAACCTTCTCAATATTGACCAAGACCGTATCAATAAAAGGCCGACCTAGATGGCGATGGAGGACTTCCACATGGTCACTGTCTGAAAAGTGCTCTGTTTCCCCACGCTGGGTCATGATATTGCAGACATAGGCTATCTCTGCCTTGGTCTCCAAGAGAGCTTGTCCAATCTCTTCGATCACGATATTGGGTAAAATCGATGTAAAGAGGGAACCAGGACCCAAGACGATCATGTCACTCTCGAGAATAGTAGTGACTACTCGACGGCTGGCTTGTGGTGTTTCATCATCCAAGGTATTGGTCACATAGACATGGTCGATCATGCCTGGATGATCAGCAATGTGGCTCTCACCTGCCACCTCAGAACCGTCTTTAAAGACTGCATGCAGTGTCAAAGGCTGATCGCTTGATGGGTAGATTTTTCCTGTTGTGTGGAAAAAGAGACTTAGCAACTGCATGGCATTATAAGTGGACCCTTGCATTTCAGAAAGCCCTGCTATAATGATATTTCCTAGAGGATGACCCGCAAAAGCACCAGCGTCTTCTGAAAAACGGTACTGAAAAACCTTCTCATAAAACTTAGGCATATCCGACATGGCTACCAGGACATTACGAAGATCACCTGGTGGTGTCAGCTGTTGGATATTCTTTCTTAGTTCACCAGAAGAGCCACCATCATCAGCTACCGTTACGATGGCTGCGATATCAACATCCTTTTCTCGCAAACTTTTCAAAATGACGGGGATACCCGTTCCTCCACCAATCACCGTTATCTTTGGTTTTCTCATGAACGGTTTACCGTTTCCTTTCTTCTGTCTTTGTCACGATGGCTTTCATTGACAGGCCAATTTTTAGCAAGGTCCTCTGCGATTCGTTTGGCAAAGGCAACACTACGGTGCTGTCCACCTGTACATCCTACTGCAATGGTCAAGACGGACTTGCCTTCTTTTTTGTAACTTGGCAAAATGGGTTCAATCAAAGCGAGTAAGTGCTGATAGAAACTTTCCGATTCTGCATGTTTCATGACATAGTTGTAGACAGGCTCATCCATTCCCGTTTGATTGCGCAGTTCTGGTAGGTAATAGGGATTTGGCAAGAAACGGACATCAAAGACCAAGTCTGCATCGATAGGGATCCCATACTTGAATCCAAAAGACATGACCTCGATACGGAAAGACTGTGCTTGTTCTTGGTCCGAAAACTGCTCAGCAATGGTTTTACGCAATTCACGCGGAGTGAGTTCTGTCGTATCCACCACATTTTGGCTCATGTTTTTCAAAGGTGCCAAGAGTTCACGCTCCAGCTTGATGCCGTCTAAAATCCGACCATCCGCTGCTAGAGGGTGACTTCTTCTAGTTTCCTTATAGCGTGCCACCAATTCCTTATCTGCTGCGTCTAAAAAGAGGATTTTGAAATCCAAATCATCTTGGTTTTCCAATTCATCCAAAACGGCCTGAATCTCTGAAAAGAAGGAACGGCTCCGCATATCCACCACCAGAGCTAACTTATGGTCATCATCCTTGGTCTCTACCAACTGCAAGAACTTTGGCAAGAGGGCTGGTGGCATGTTGTCAATAGTGAAATATCCCAAATCCTCGAAGGACTGAATGGCTACCGTTTTCCCTGCACCACTCATACCTGTCACAATCACCAGGTGAAGTTGTTTCTTTGTCATCTATCTCTCCTTATATCAAAAAAAGTTTGGCAGAGCCAAACTTCAACTAGCTTATCCAATCTCTGCGATCACTTCAATTTCGACTTTTACATCACGAGGAAGACGTGCAACTTCCACAGCTGAACGAGCTGGAAATTCCTCTTTAAAGGCAGTCTGGTAAACCTCGTTAAAAGGAACAAAGTCGTTCATATCGCTCAAGAAGCAAGTTGTTTTGACAACGTGATCAAAATCCGTTCCCGCTTCTGCCAAAATAGCACCGATATTTTTCAAAACTTGTTCTGTCTGTTCTTGGATCGTTTCTCCTACAATTTCTCCAGTTTCAGGAGATAGAGGAACTTGACCGCTAGCAAACAAAAGATTGCCAACGATTTTCCCTTGAACATAAGGTCCGATTGCTTTTGGAGCTTTGTCTGTATGAATTGTTTTTGCCATTTCTTTCCCTCACAATTTTTCTAAAATAGCATCCCAAGCCTGATCCATCCCTGCCTTGCTGACTGATGAAAAGAGGATGAAGTCGTCACTTGGATCAAAGTTTAATTTCTTTTTGATTGCAGATTCGTGCTTGTTCCACTTACCACGAGGAATCTTATCTGCCTTAGTTGCAACAATGATGACCGGAATCTCATAATACTTGAGAAATTCGTACATCTGCACATCATCTGCTGATGGGTCATGACGGAGGTCAACCAGACTGACCACTGCACGGAGATTTTCCCGAGTTGTCAGGTACTCCTCAATCATGCGGCCCCACTTTTCACGTTCCTTTTTGGAAACGCGGGCATAGCCATACCCAGGCACATCCACAAAGCGCATCTTGTCATCAATGTTAAAAAAGTTAAGGAGCTGGGTCTTCCCAGGTTTCCCTGATGTACGGGCAAGATTTTTGCGGTTGAGCATGGTGTTGATAAAGCTGGACTTCCCAACATTGGAGCGCCCTGCAAGGGCAATCTCTGGCAGGTCATCCTGCGGATAGTGGGACTTGTTGGCCGCACTGAGCAAGATTTCTGCATTATGTGTATTGATTTCCATAGTCACCTCTAGGCTGTTTCTAGGATCGGTTTATCCGTTCCATCAACAGCTTCTTTAGTGATGCGGACCAATTTCACATTTTCCTGACTCGGTACCTCAAACATAACATCCAGCATGGTTTCTTCAATGATGGAGCGAAGACCACGCGCACCCGTTTTGCGTTCGATGGCCTTATTGGCAATTTCTTGAAGGGCTTCATCGTCAAATTCCAACTCAACATCGTCATAAGAAAGCAAGGTTTGGTATTGTTTGACCAAGGCATTTCTTGGTTCTTTCAGGATGCGAACCAAGTCATCGACCGTCAATTGCTCGAGAGCCGCAAAGACAGGCAAGCGTCCAATCAACTCTGGAATAATACCGAATTTTTGAATGTCTTCCGCGATGATTTCTTGCATGTAGGAGCTATTTTCATCAATCGCCTTGTTATTTTGTCCGAAACCGATGACTTTTTCACCCAAACGTTGTTTAACGATCTCTTCAATGCCATCAAAAGCACCACCCACGATGAAGAGGATATTCTTGGTATCTACCTGAATCATCTCTTGTTGTGGATGTTTGCGTCCACCTTGAGGCGGTACACTAGCTACGGTTCCTTCGATGATTTTAAGAAGGGCTTGTTGCACTCCTTCACCAGAAACGTCACGTGTGATAGACACGTTCTCGCTCTTCTTGGCAATCTTGTCAATTTCATCTACGTAGATAATCCCACGTTCTGCACGTTCGATGTTAAAGTCAGCGGCCTGCAAGAGTTTGAGGAGGATATTTTCCACGTCCTCACCCACATACCCAGCCTCAGTAAGAGCTGTCGCATCTGCAATAGCAAAAGGTACATTCAAGCTCTTAGCCAAAGTCTGAGCCAAGAAAGTTTTCCCAGAACCAGTTGGACCAATCATCAAGATATTTGACTTCTGCAAATCCACATCTTCTGACTCTTCACGCGTATCGTGGAAATTGATGCGTTTGTAGTGGTTGTATACAGCTACTGCCAAGGCACGTTTGGCACGATCTTGACCGATAACATAGTGGTTCAAGATATTGAGGAGCTCGATTGGTTTTGGTACTTCAGACAAGTCTGCCAAGACTTCCTCAGCCAACTCCTCCCGAATGATTTCCTGGGCCAACTCCACACATTCATTACAGATAAAAGCGTTGTTCCCAGCGATTATTTTCTTTACTTCTTCTTGGCTTTTGCCACAAAATGAGCAATAAACCATCATATCATTTTTCCTATTTGTAGGCATGATTTCCTTCCGTTCTATATTTTCATTCTATCTAAAATAAGGTCATATAAAAAGCATGGACGCTGTTTACTAGATTGGTAAAAGCATTCAACCAGAGTAAGGCAGACAGTCCATAGCGCTTCTTACGAAAAGCCTGTGCTCCCGCCAAAATACAGATTACACACAAAAAGGCTGTAAAAAATCCAAATATACTGCGCTCCATTAGACTTCCTTTCTATCTCGGTATTCGATGGTAAAATCATAGTCGTTTTTCTCATCTCGCTCATAAGATTTTCTTGCTACTGTCTCAAAAGGAGACAAGTCAAACTCCTCAGGGAAATAGGTATCTCCCTCCACCTGAGCATGAATCTGCGTCACGATGATTTCATCTAAATAGGGCTCAAAAGCCTGAAAAATCTGTTTCCCACCAATGATATAGAGATTTTTTTCCTGACTCTGATACCAAGCTAAAACAGATTTCACATCTTGAAACACTAGCGCACCATCCACGACTTCGTCACTGTTTCGTGTCAAAATCAAGGTTTGGCGTTTGGGAAGCAGACGACGCCCCATTCCATCAAAAGTCACTCGTCCCATCAAGATGGCGTGGTTCAAAGTTGTTTCCTTAAAATGTTGTAATTCTGCTGGCAAATGCCAAGGAAGACGGTCTTCTTTACCAATCACACCTTTTTCATCTTGGGCCCAAATGGCTACGATTTTCTTTGTCATGCTTCCATCCTTTTTATTGATACTACTATTTTATCAAAATTCTCCCAAAAAGGCTGTTTTGAAACGCGCGCAAAAGAGAGAAAAGGAGCAGGCTTCATTTAGCCTGCTCCTCTCGTCCCTAGGACATATATTTTTTTGCTTCTGATTCAATTCTTTCGACTACTTCTTGGATACTTAGTCCAGTTGTGTCAAGGTAAACTGCATCCTCAGCCTGTTTGAGAGGTGAGGTTTCACGATGACTATCCTTGTAGTCACGCGCCGCAATCTCTTCTTTCAGCGTTTCAAGGTCTGTTTCAATCCCTTTAGCAATATTTTCCTTATAACGACGCTCTGCTCTTTCTTCAACAGAAGCTACTAGGAAAATCTTAAGTTCAGCTTGTGGTAAAACAACTGTCCCGATATCACGCCCATCCATCACGATGCCACCTTGCTGAGCAATCTTCTGTTGGAGAGAGACCAGTTTCTCACGCACTTCTGGAATAGCCGCAATGCTTGAAACCTGGTTGGTCACTTCATTTTCACGAATAGGATGAGTGATATCCACATCCCCTACAAAAACAAGTTGATCACCTGTTTCTGAACGTCCAAAACTAATGGGATGTTGATCAAGCAATTCCAAAAGTTGCTCTACTTTTCCTGCATCCAACTGGTGCTTGAGTGCTATATAAGTCGCAGCACGATACATGGCACCTGTATCGAGATAAGTGTAACCAAAATCCTTAGCAATAATCTTTGCGACCGTACTCTTACCACTGGAAGCTGGACCATCAATAGCAATTTGAATTGTCTTCATTCCCGACTCCTATCTTGTCTTGATGACATCACCTGGATTAGCAAACCAAGAGCCCGATGACATATGAGAAGGATTCAAAGCTTCCAACTGGGCAATGGAAATCCCTGCACGTTGTGCAAGAGCTGCTTCTCCCTCTCCAGGCTGTACTGTAAGTGTTCCTTCACCCTCTGTAGTATGTTCTTCCGAACTGCTCTGTGAAGGTGTTGATTCAGAAGAAGCTGTTTCCTCTACCTTGCTACTTGAAGAGGATGATTCTTCCACTTTTGAAGTGGAACTGCTAGCAGGTGCTGAAGGATCATAAAAATCCTTCAAGGCAGCCGTACGGTTGCTTCCTCCAGTAGAAAGGTAAATCAATACGACAACCATTGCTACAACGATTACAAAGAAGAGGCTAGCTAGAACTGTCAAGACACGATTGGCAACAACGCCTTTTCCCTTTTGTTTACGGTGACGACGTTCCGATCTTGATTCTTCCTCATTGTTTTCATAAATATCTTCTTGCCATGGTTCTTTTTCCATACCTTACTCCTTGTATTTTTTAAACTTTCTTATTACAATATAAATATGAAACTCACACTTATACCTGAACGATGCATCGCCTGTGGGCTTTGCCAAACCTATTCTGAACTCTTTGATTATCACGATAATGGAATCGTTCGCTTTTATGATGATCCAGTTGAATTACAAAGAGAAATCACTGAGACCAGCGATGTTCTGGAGGCCATCAAAAATTGTCCTACACGTGCACTTCTAAAAGATCGGTCATAGTTTAAAAGGGAGATTGATATTGTAGATTCTTTTTATCACTTTAATCCCTTCATCTACTAGTTTAGCATATTTCTAGGTAAAATTATAGTCTTTTCCGGTTATTTTTTCCTTCAAAAATAGAAAGATCACTTTTTTCTTTGACCAGATAGAGTGGTCTTTTTTTGGTCTCTAAATAAATCTTACTAATATACTTGCCTAGAATCCCAATGGTCAGGAGTTGAATCCCTCCAAGAAAGAGAATGACAGCCATCAGAGAGGTCCAGCCAGATGTCGGATTTCCCAGAATAAGAGTCCGAAACACCACAAAAACAGTCATCATAAAAGAAATAAAACAAGATAGGAGTCCCGCTACAAAGGCTATACTTAAGGGAAAATCTGAAAAGTTGAGAATCCCTTCAATCGAGTAGAAAAAGAGCTGCCTAAAACTCCAACTGGTCTTGCCAGCCTGTCTTTCGACATTTGGATAGTCAAGATAGTGCGTTCGAAAACCAACCCAGGCAAAGAGACCCTTAGAAAAACGATTGGATTCGGTCAAGGCTAAAATAGCATCCACCACAGACCTTCTCATCATCCGAAAATCACGGACACCCGAGGGTAGAGCCACTGGGCTAATTTTTTTCATAAGGCGGTAAAAGAGGTCCGCACAGAAACTACGGAAAAAGGGTTCTCCCTCCCGACTAGTTCTCCGTGTCCCAACACAGTCCAAGTCTACATTCTGGTCTAGTAAGGCTTTCATCTCAAGTAGCATACTAGGAGGATCCTGAAGGTCTGCATCCATCACGACCACCAAGTCTCCACTTGCATGCTGCAAACCTGCGTATAAGGCCGCCTCTTTCCCAAAATTTCGTGAGAAAGAAATGTAATGTACCGCAGGATTTTGCATCCGATAGGTCTTCAAAAGCTCCAAGGTCCCATCACTTGAGCCATCGTCTACAAAGACATACTCGATCTCTGCTCCCAATTCTGGAAGCAGTGCTTCAACAGACTGATAAAAAAGAGGAAGTACTTCCTCTTCGTTTAAACATGGGACAATGATTGAGATCATCATCTTAGTCTTCAAATCCATTTGGATGCTTGCTTTGCCAACGCCATGCGTCTTCACACATTTGCGTGATACTGAGTTCTGCTTCCCAGCCCAGTTCTGCTTTAGCTTTTGCAGGGTCTGAGTAGCAGGCAGCGATATCACCTGGGCGGCGTTCTACGATGCGGTAAGGAATGGGACGTCCCACCGCTTTTTCCATGTTTTGGATAATTTCAAGAACTGAGTAGCCCTTACCTGTTCCAAGGTTGTAAATGTTAAGGCCTGAACCTTTTTGGATCTTTTGTAGAGCTGCAACGTGACCTTTGGCTAGGTCTACAACGTGGATATAGTCACGAACACCTGTTCCGTCCTCAGTTTCATAGTCATCACCGAAAACTTGCACTTGCTCTAGCTTACCAACGGCTACTTGTGCAACATAAGGCAAGAGGTTGTTTGGAATTCCATTAGGATTTTCTCCCAAGTCACCGCTCTCATGTGCTCCGATTGGGTTGAAGTAACGAAGCAAGACCACGTTCCATTCTGAGTCTGCCTTGTAGATATCGGTCAAAATTTCCTCTAGCATGAGCTTGGTACGGCCATATGGATTGGTCACTGAAAGTGGGAAATCTTCTAGGATTGGCACTGTATGAGGATCTCCGTAAACTGTCGCAGAAGAACTGAAGATGATGTTCTTACAGTTGTTTTCTTCCATGGCTTTTAGAAGGCTGACAGTTCCAGCGATATTGTTGTCATAGTAGGCAAGAGGGATACGGGTTGATTCGCCAACAGCCTTCAAACCCGCAAAGTGAATGACACCAGTCGGCTCTTCCTGCTTTAAAATATCTCTGAGGGTATCTGTGTCACGGATATCTGCCTCATAGAAAGGAATCTCAACTCCTGTAATTTTTTCAACAACTTCTAAACTCTTACGATTGCTGTTGACAAGATTATCCACCACAACCACTTGATGACCTGCTTGGATCAATTCAATAACAGTGTGGGTTCCGATAAATCCGGCACCGCCAGTTACCAAAATCTTTTCTTGCATCTTTTTTCCTCGATTCTCGGATTATTTTTTCTTATTTTACCATTTTTGATAGGGAATGTCATTTGCCATCCTAGAGGGAAGGCTAAAATTTCAGTAAAATTCTATTCTCTTTTTACTTGTTTGACATAGTTTGCAATTGGATAATTTATTGGGTCCAAGGTCAACTCCTTGTCTTGGATTAGTTGAGCTAAGTGGTAACCAATGATAGGCCCCGTTGTCAGACCTGATGACCCTAGTCCGCTAGCCGCATAGACACCTGCTAAGCCTGGGACTTGACCGAAAAATGGTGAAAAATCACTGGTATAGGCGCGAATTCCCACACGCTCACCTCTTATAGTAGCTTCAGCCAAGGCTGGGTAGTGGGGTAAGGCTGCCTCCTCCATTTGTTGGAGCAAGGTTTCATCCACCGTCAAGTCAAATCCCATATCATTTTCATGGGTAGCACCTAGGGACAATTTCCCACCTGCAAAAGGAATCAAATCCCACTCACCCTCAGGCATAACAACAGGGTAAGATTCCATATCTAGGGTAAGTTGATAATCTCGGAGTTGCCCTTTCTGAGGACGAACATCTACCTCATATCCTAAAGGTTTCAAAATGTTCCCCAACCAAGCTCCCGTCGCCAAAATAACCTGTTCAAACACCTCTTCACCAATCTGGTAGCCTGATGATACAGGAGTCAGACTCACTTTTTCTTTGACCTGCTTGACTTGACTGGCTTCCAGCAAACGAGTCACTAAGAGTTGACCATCTACTCTCGCTCCACCAGAAGCATAGAGCAAGCGGTCAAACCCTTGCAGACCAGGAAAGTAGTTATTAGCAGATGCTTGATCCAGAATAGCTAACTGGCCTATCAAGGGAGATTCTTCTCTGCGCTGAAGAGCTAGTTGATAGAACTCCTCCAGCTTTGATTCATCCTTTTTCAAGAGAAAAACTCCTGAGCGTTGGTAAAAGTCGATTTCCTGACCAGACTTTTCTAAATCAGCCAACAAACCCACATAAAAGTCAGCTCCCAAGCGCGCCATCTTGTACCAGGCTTTATTACGGCGTTTGGAAAACCAAGGACTGATAATTCCCGCTGCTGCCTTGGTTGCCTGACCCTGTTCATGATCAAAAACGGTCACCTCTAGGTCACTTTCTTTCGAGAGGTAGTAGGCAGCAGTTGCCCCTACAATCCCTGCTCCAATAATGGCAACTTTTTTCATTGTCTTCACTTCCTAACTAGATATGGTGGAAAGGATTGGTTAATGCTTGACTAGGTATGATATCAATGGTCCAATCCTTTTCTGCCTTCCATTGATTAAGGAGGTCAGCAATTTTTTCGACAAAAAGCACTTCGATATAATGTCCTGGATCCAATGCCATCAGACCATCAGACAACATATCCTGAGCTGTGTGGTAGTAAATGTCACCAGTAATATAGACATCTGCCCCCTTAGCTAAAGCATCAGGATAGAAAGACTGACCACTACCACCGCAAATGGCAACTCTTGAAATTTCCTTCTGCAAATCACTTTCTTGATAATGCACCATTCGAAGGCTATCTAGACCAAAGACTTGCTTAACATGCTGGGCCAATACCCCAAAAGTCTGAGGCTGAATATTCCCAATCCGCCCAATCCCACGTTCAGGGCCTGTTTCCTGCAGATAAGTCGTCTCCTCAATGCCTAGCATCTGGCAGAACCAATCATTAAGGCCGTTCTCAACAATATCAATATTGGTATGGCTGACATAAACTGCGATATCATGCTTAATCAAATCAATGTAAATCTGATTTTGCGGACGGCTGGCTACCAAATCCTTAATCGGACGGAAAATGGGCGCGTGCTTAACAATAATCAAATCCACACCCTTTTCAATGGCTTCCGCCACCGTTTCTTCACGAATATCCAGAGCAACCATGACCCTTTGGATATCCTTGTCTAGAGTCCCGATTTGCAGGCCACGACTGTCCCCCTCCATGGAAAATTCTTGAGGGCAAAAGTCTTCATAACGTTTAATCACTTCACTTGCTAACATGGAGCACCTCCTTGATGGCTTGAATTTTATCTACTAGAACTTGACGTTCCTCCAGATTTTTTTCTGGGATTTGGCTAAGAGCGAACTCTAGCTTAACAGCTTCTTTTTGCCATTTTTTGATAAAGACTGGGCTGACTTCTTTGGACAAGAAAGGACCAAAGCGGACATCACTGGCTGATAACTTCATTTGTCCTGCTTCCACCACTAGAATTTCATAAAACTTGCCAGCTTCTTCTAGGATGCTTTCGGCTACAATCTGAAATCCGTGCTCTTGTAACCAGAGACGCAAGTCGTCTTCACGATTATTGGGCTGGAGGATTAAACGTTCTACATCAGACAACTTGTCCAAGCCTTCTTCTAATATGGTCGCAATCAAACGCCCTCCCATACCAGCAATGGTGATAACCGACACTTGGTCTTCCTCTTCAAAGGCTGCCAAGCCATTGGCTAAACGGACTTGGATTTTCTCCTTTAGACCATGAGCTTCAACATTCTTAAGCGCAGACTGGTAGGGACCATCCACCACCTCGCCTGCAATGGCGCCTTCAATTTGACCTCTCTCGACCAACTCGATAGGCAGATAAGCATGGTCACTCCCCACATCAAGTAAAATGGCTCCCTGTGTCACAAAGGACGCCACCAATTCTAATCTCTTTGAAATCATCTTCTCTCACTTTCCAAAACTCTGTTACCTCTTATTATACCATATTTCAGCTGGCAATCTTGCACCTAAAAAGACCACAATCGACAGATTGCAGCCTTTCTTTATTTTCTAGCTTGATAACGACTGGTTAAGATAAATATCACAGTAAAGACAGCCATCATGACAAGGTAAACAGGGAATGTTTGTCCTGTAAGTGTCGAAATTTCAAGCAGTTTCTGGATTCTTGGGAAGAGAGCTGTAGCTAGGAAACCTCCTACTGACCAAACAATCAAGAGGACACGCCAGAGGGTAAATGGCATGCAGGCTCTAAATACGGATAAGAAACCGATAGACCCAAGGAGATAATAGAGGAGGGTTGAGATTTCTAACTCTGACCAACCTTGGCTAGCCCCAAAGATTTTGACAAAAAGAACGCTGAAGACGATCATAAGGGCACTTGGTAGGGCACGAAGCATGGATCTTCTGAGGAAATTTGGCTCAACAGGTTTGATATTTCGCTCAAAAGTCAGAACGAATGGCGGGAAACCTTCCACGAACTGGTCGATCATGGTAATCTGAATCGGAATGAAAGGGAAAATCAAAATCCACTCAGACCGTCCCAGCAGAACACTGGCGATACAGATGACTGCGAGCAAGAAGGAATAGATGGTCTTAATCAAGAAAATCGGGGCAATATGGGCAATGTTATTGACCACACGACGACCTTCAAAGAGAATCTCAGGAACATCATTAAAGTCTGAGTTCAAGAGAACCAGATTGGCAATCTGACGCGTCGCCGGATCTCCCTCAGCCATCACGATAGAACAATCCGCCTCACGAAGGGCCAGGATATCATTGACTCCGTCCCCTGTCATCGCTGTTGTATGACCCGCTTTTTTCAGGGTTTGGATCAGTAGTTTCTTTTGATGAGGAGAAACACGTCCGAAAATCGCAGTCTCCTCCGCCATGGCAACCAATTCCTCATCTGTGATTTTTGAGCAATCAACATAGCTTTGATAGTCTGCAAATCCAGCTTTCTGGGCAATGCTGGATACAGTGACCGGATTATCCCCAGAAATGATTTTGAGCCCCACTTCCTGAGAACGGAGATAGTCTAGCGTCTCTGCTGCTCCCTCTCGAATCGGATCCAAGATCTCCAGCAGTGCCAAGGCTTGAATATCAGATGGTTTCTGTGGTTTGTGGTGGTCTAGTTTCTCCTGACTGAGTGCCAAGACCAAGACACGTGACCCTCTCTCCAAGGCCTCTCTGGCTTCTGGTACTTCAGAGTCCAACAACATCTCAGGCGCCCCTAAGAAAACTGTCCCTAGCCCTTCCAACTCCATAGCCCCCCACTTGCGGTCGCTAGAAAAAGGCAGATTGGAAATCATAGGATGAGCAACTTCTCCCACAAAACGTTGGCGAATAGCCTGGGCTGTTGGATTTTTATCCTCACTGTGAGCTATGTAGCTGGTCAAAATGCTGGCAATCGTATGTTCACCATACTCTTCGGTCAAAGGAAGAACCGCCTCCACCTGCATCTTTCCTTGGGTGATGGTTCCCGTCTTGTCCAGACAGAGCATATCCACGCGCGCCAAGGTCTCAACAGAGTACATCTCCTGAACCAAGACCTTTTTCAAGCCCAGCTTAATCACCGCAGTCAAGAGCGAAGTGATGGTCAAAAGAGCAATTCCCTTGGGCAACATTCCCAAAAGGGCTGTTGACGAATTTACAACGGATGACTTGAGGGGCAAGCCTTTTAAAAGCAAGGCTTCTAGCAAGAGGGCCAGACCAAAGGGAATGATAATCTTCCCAGTAAAACCTGCTAGCTTGTCCAGCGATTTCATAATGCGAGAGTTGATGGGTTTAACGGTCTTGGCCTCCAGCATGAGTTTGGAAGCATAGTTTTCTGCCCCGACATGGTGGACTTGAGCCAAAACTGCGCCACTGGCTAGGAAACTCCCTGATAAAAGCAAGGCATCCACTTCCTTTTGTACTAAATCACTCTCCCCCGTCAACATGGCTTCATTGACTTCCGCAAATCCTTCCAGAACCCGCGCATCACTAGGAATCTGCTCTCCAGCCGACAGACGAATCACATCTCCTAGGACCAATTCTTCTGGATTGATGGCAATTTCCTGACCCTCACGGATGGTTTTGACCTTTTCCTTGGTCATGAGATTGAGCTTGTCCACCATGTGTTTGGCCCGTAGTTCGGTCACAATTCCAGAAAAAGCGTTAAAGCAGATAACAGCAAAGAAGAGCAAATTGCTCCAAGCCTGCACAAAAGCTAGCGCCAAGGCAATGGCAAAGTTCAACGCGTTAAAAAGTGTAAAAACATTTCGTTTGATGATTTGCCAAGAACTAGTACTGGCTGATGCGGTAAAGTCATTGACCAAACCTTGAGCCTGTCTTTCCTTGACTTCTCTTTGGGTTAATCCCATTATCTTTTTTTATCCATAAATTCTATCATATCATTTTTTTTTAAAGAATTCTAATCCCATCTAAAACTGTCCACTGTCAACTGAAAAAGTTTGCCAGTAGTCTTTCGATAAGGTATAATAATAAAAGCAATACAATCGAAGGAGTTCTCATGTTTTATACTTATTTGCGTGGACTAGTCATGCTGATCTTGTGGTCCATCAATGGCAATGCCCACTATCACAATACGGATAAAATCCCTAGTAAAGATGAAAACTATATCCTGGTCGCACCTCATCGTACCTGGTGGGATCCAGTTTACATGGCTTTTGCGACCAAACCAAAACAGTTCATCTTTATGGCCAAAAAAGAGCTGTTTAACAACCGCATCTTTGGCTGGTGGATCCGTATGTGTGGCGCCTTTCCTATTGACCGGGAAAAACCTAGTGCCTCTGCCATCAAGTACCCTATCAACGTCCTCAAAAAAAGCGACCGCTCTCTCATCATGTTTCCAAGTGGGAGCCGTCACTCGACAGATGTCAAAGGCGGAGTTGCTCTGATTGCCAAAATGGCTAAGGTCCGTATCATGCCTGTCACCTACACAGGTCCCATGACCTTGAAGGGTTTGGTTAGCCGTGAACGTGTGGATATGAACTTTGGAAATCCTATCGATATCTCAGACATCAAGAAAATGAATGATGAAGGGATTGAAATGGTTGCAGACCGTATCCAAGCAGAATTCCAACGTTTGGACGAAGAAACCAAGCAATGGCACAATGATAAAAAACCAAATCCACTCTGGTGGTTTGTCCGCATCCCTGCCCTCTTCCTTGCTGTGATTGTTGGTATCCTAACGATTATCTTTACCTTCATCGCAAGCTTTATCTGGAATCCAGATAAGAAGAGAGAGTCTCTTGGTTAAGAAATACAATTATCCCTTGGCTTTTTCCAAGGGATAATTCTTTTATTCGATTTGCCATTTTTGGGCTAACCAGTTGGAAAAGGCTAGAAAGCGCTCAGCCACTTGCTCATGATGTCCGTAAGGGTCAAAGACAAACTGACCAGTTGGATAGCGTTGCTGAAGGCTGGTATGAACCTGCTCAGCATAGACTGGTGCTTGAGCCAAGCGATTGGTATGATGGGCTCCTTCTGTTTGACCGTTCTGTAAATACAGCAAACAGTCCCAATTTTTCACCTTTTCTTCCCTGCAATAAGTCACAAAATCAGGATACCAAAAGGAACCACAGATAGAGAAGATACAAGAGACCTTATCAAAACGGAAAAGACTGTAAACGGCCGCCAAACCACCTAGTGAGTAACCTCCATAGGCAAGGCGATTTTTGTCCAGGCGATAAAGCGCCTGCAACTTGTCTAAAAGACCTCCAAATAAATGACCATGATAGACATTTGCCTGACCACCAAAATCTGGAGCTCCATCTCTCAGAGCAGAGGCCTTCCATGGAGTGTAGTCATCTAGGCGATTTTTAGAGGTCAAGCCCACTAAAATCACAGATTCTGAAAGGGAAGATAGAAAATCCAAGTTTCCATCATTCAAGAGAATCGCTGGATAGGTTTGATTGGGATCATAGGTCGAAGGAAGGCTGATCTTGACTTGGATCCCTTCCCAATCAAACTCATTATTTATTGATAAAGTCATTGATTTTCTCAAGGGAATCAATCACTGCTGGACCATAGTCCATCAACTCATCGTAAGAGATGGTCATGATTTTTTGATTCTTAATTGCAGGAACGTTTTCTAAAACTTCATTTGCCTTCATCAACTCTACTGCATTGGCATCCAATTTTTTATTGCGGTCGCTGGTTACATAGATAATCAACTCAGGATCCATTGACACGAGATTTTCCAAGGTCAAGCCTGATGTTCCTGTTGCAACATTTGTATAACCAAGTTGATTCAACAAGCTCTCTTGCAAAGCAGACTTGTAAGCACCGAAGGTTTCGTCATTATAAGCAACCATAATCAAAGCCTTTTTCTTTTCACCTTGGCTTGCTGGGTTTGCTTTCTTAACAGCATCAATTTTAGCTTGCAATTGGGCTGCGTATTCATTAGCCTTGTCCTGCACATTAAAAATCATTCCAAGATTTTTGACATCTTCTACGATATTTCCCAAATCTTGCTGAATCGTTGAAAGAGATGCTTTTTGTGTATAGACTGGGATTTTATTTTCATTCCAAGTGCTAACTGTCCCCAAGGATTTTTCAGAAAACATCATATTTCGACCCATTACTGCGTCCGGCTCATAAGAAAGAACTGTCTCTTGTGAGACTGTTTTTTTGTCCCCAATTTGAGGAATCGTCGCAATCGCGTCCTTGTATTTGTCCGTCACAGCATTATCAGGGTTAAGCATGCCAGCAATTTTATCCTTCAAGCCTAACTCCAATAAGATTTCAGTGGTTGACAGATTGTTAGTGATAACTTTTTCAGGTGCCTTGTCAAAGACTTGTTCGACTTCATTCCCTTTAGCGTCATAGGTTTTGACCGTTAACGGATAAGTCGTCTCTGTGCTGGCCTTTTGACTTGTTTCTGTACTAGATTGTGAGGTAGCTTTTTCAGTGGTAGTGTTGCCACAAGCTGCCATGGTTAGGGTAGCTACTGTTACGAGTAAAATACTGAGTGTTTTTTTCATTTTGATTTCCTTTTCTTTCTTATAAATAGTGAATCATAGCTTGCTGATCCTCGGTCCAAGTCACCTGACTTTGAACTCCGTATACAGTTTGCAATGACTCAGGGGTGATGGTCTCCTTTGGAGTACCTTGGTAAAGGATTTCCCCCTCCTTCATCAGATAGAGATAATCCGAATAGCGACAAGCAAGTTGAATATCATGCAGGACAGCTAGAACATTGACCTTGAGATTCTTCACAATGGCCAACAAGTCTAGCTGATACTTGATATCCAGGTGATTGGTAGGTTCATCCAGGAGCAAGAGAGTCGGTTCTTGCGCCAAGGCGCGGGCTAATAAGACTCGTTGTTTCTCCCCCCCTGACAGAGACGAATAGAGACGAGTTTTCTTCTCAAGCATATCCACCTTGACGAGAGCATCTTGAACGAGGGCATAATCTCTTTCCTTTTCCTTCTGTAAAAAAGAGAGGTGGGGAGTTCTTCCCAGCAAGACGATTTCCTCAACTGTACAATCAAACTGCAATTGATTAAACTGGGTTACAACTGCCATTTGCTTGGCTGTTTCTTTGAGTGACCAATGCTCCAGAGACTTTCCATCTAGGCTTATCAAGCCTTTGTCCGCCTTTTCCTGACGATAGAGGAGTTTAAGCAGGCTGGTTTTTCCACTTCCATTTGGCCCTAGTATCGTGTGAAATTGATGCCCCTCAACCTTAAGAGAAACTCCTTTGAGGATTTTTTTCTCTCCTAGTCCAAAGTGGACATCCTGACAAATCAAGTCCATATCAGGCCCTCACCTCCCTTCGCCTACCTCCAACAATGTAGATAAAGAAGGGAGCACCTACTAAGGCTGTGAAAATGCCAATCGGCAACTCAGCGTTTGGAATGATGATACGAGAGAGTACATCTGCCCAGACCACAAAGAGGGCACCCAGTAAGGTCGCAATAGGAAAAAGCCTCCTGTAATTCGTTCCTACTAACCCTCGAGCTAAGTGAGGAGTAATGAGACCAACAAATCCAATAATCCCACAAGTCGCCACCAAGACAGCTGTCAGCACAGCCACCACGGTCACGTAAAGATACCAATAGAAGCGTAAGGGAATTCCCAAAGTTAAAGCAGCCTCATCTCCCATCATCATCGCATTAAAAACACGATACTGGGTAGCGAAAAATAGAAAGGCCAATCCTACTACTATAGTTGGCAGGACTAAGTCAGACCAAGTAGTCCCTGCAAGCGAGCCCATGGTCCAAAACTTAATGGTCATCACACTGTCCGCATTAGCTCCGACTGAGATAATAAAATTGGAAAAAGCTAGAAAGAGAGCATTGACCACCGTTCCTGATAAGATCAGACTAGAAGTCGTCATCCTTCCCTGCATAGAGGCAATGATGAGGACAGCAATGGTTGCCAAAATAGCTCCAAGAAAAGCTCCAAGGCTAATCACCACTTTTAAACCAAGAATGATGCTCAAGGTTGCCCCTAGAGTTGCACCCGCAGAAATTCCTAAGACATAAGGCTCTGCTATGGGATTGTTCACTGTAGACTGCATCACGCTACCACACATAGAAAGACCAGCTCCTACTATCAGACCTAACAATACTCGGGGGAATCTCATGTTCCATACAATGGCAAGAGTAGACTTGGAAACCTCTCCTATCTCAAGAGGAAAACCCAACCTACTCAAAATGATCCGATAGGTATCTCCTAAGTCAATCGCTACGGACCCCATAGAAACAGCTAGAAAAAGTGAAATCCCTAAAACACTTAGCAAAATAACCAAAAACAACACAAATTGCAAATCTTGTCGGCTTCCAGAAAATTTGGAAAGCATGAAAACCTCCTTATACAAAATTAAAAATTTAGAAAATTCTCATAAAAAGTATACCATATTTCTATTAAATGAACAAGGATAGGGACATATATAGAAAAATCCCTCTGATAACAGAGAGCTGATTTGAACTAGAGCCAGAATCCTAGTGAAACAAAAAATCTACACGAAGGGAGATGATCTGGTTTATTTTACCTTACAGTGCTAGGAACCGTAACCAAAGATTATACTTGAGTATATCGAGGTAGGGTGACAAAAGTAAAAAAGCTCTCTGAATATCAGAGAGCTTGATTTGAGCTCGGGCTAAAATCCTAGTGAAACAAAAAAATCTACACGATCAGAAAAGTCTCTATCGTGCCATTTTCATACATGATGTATAGTCCAAGTAGAATGAATACTATGGGCACAATGATTCGCTCGTATTTTTCAATTGTCTCGAATATTAACGGAATAGAGGATAACATCCGACTAATCTCGCAAAAGATAATTATGCCGATTACAAACACAAGCAACGCCACGAGGGTCTGTGACCAATCTAACGAAGCAAAATAAGGTATATAGATACCTAAATTATCTCCGCCAGACGCAATTGTCAGCAATGTAACTGTCCAAAACAGTTGATTTGCCTTGCTTTGTTCTAATCTTTCAATAATTTCTTCCTCTTCTTCCTCACCTTCTCCAACAATTGCAAAGCGAATCCCTAAATAGATAGGGATTAAACCAAGCAATCCAACCATCCATTCTTCAGGCACGAAATTAACGACATAAGCAGCAACTAAACTCGCCCCTACAAGTAAGCCTGTTCCTAGATATTGCCCCGCATAAATATGCCATTTCTGTTTATTCTGTGATAGCTGTGCAAATAAAATAATTAAAATAATTAAATAATCGATACTGGTGGAAATATAAACACCAATAGCAGATATGATTGTCTGTCCCATAAAAACCTCCTGTATTAGTCAGTAATAAATCAGTAGATTTTAGGAGAGCACAGACACATTAATTTAGCTATCGCTAGTGGGTAATGTCGAACGTAGGAAAGCATTTTACTCCTCCTCAAAACGTAGTTACAAAGTAATTTCTAACTGGAATTCGGTGACTACTTCCATGTAAAGTATAACATACTATACTTTACTTCGTAAAGTGTGGGCTCTCCGAGGGGGCTTGCAGACAGTTACTCGGCTTGAAAAGCCGAGTAACTGCGCACCTTCATGGTGTCATTAGCTGATACCATTTGAGGTTTTTGTAGTCTCCAAAATTATGACCGATAAAACAGAACTTATCTGATGGCATTCGTCAGATGGGTTTTTGTAGTCTCCAAAATTATGACCGATAAAACCAGAAGGCCTTCAAGGTCAGGTCCAAGAAGGTTTTTGTAGTCTCCAAAATTATGACCGATAAAACATAGTCTCAGTAGTTGTTTCTGTCTCTGAAGTTTTTGTAGTCTCCAAAATTATGACCGATAAAACGAAAAATTCAGCAAAGTAGCTCAAGAACTAGTTTTTGTAGTCTCCAAAATTATGACCGATAAAATCAGCTTTCGTGACAAGCCCAACACTAGCAAGTTTTTGTAGTCTCCAAAATTATGACCGATAAAACACGCGCCACAGATTTATGAGATGATCATAAGTTTTTGTAGTCTCCAAAATTGTGACCGATAAAACCTGTTACTGTATTTCCACAAAATAAGATTAGTTTTTGTAGTCTCCAAAATTGTGACCGATAAAACCTCAATAAAAAAGCTCTCTGAAGTCAGAGAGCTGATTTGAGCTCGGGCTAAAATCCTAGTGAAAAAGATGAAACTCCTTGTGTTCATCGAACACTGTTTCCTTTCCCTATTTTCATACGGATTTTTGGAGCCCTTAGCATCATAATTCTTGCTGGATAAAACGTTTATAGACTAGGCGACGAGGCAAAGATTGTACTAATGGTACATCGAGCCGAAGCCAACGAAGTATAGAAACGTTTTAGACGCAAGATTAACGACGAAGTCCTAGAGAGTTGATCAACTCACGGTAACGGTTAACATCGTTTTTACGCAAGTATGCAAGCAAGTTACGACGGCGACCGATTTTCTTCATCAATCCACGGTAAGTAGCGTGGTCTTTTTTGTGTTGTTTGATGTGTTCGTTAAGGTGGTTGATTTCCCAAGTAAGGACAGCAACTTGAACCTCTACTGAACCTGTATCACCTTCGTGACGTGCATATTGTGCAATGATTTCATTTTTTTTCTCTTTTGAGATTGCCATGATGTTTCTCCTTTTTATTTGGCTTCATCCGAGTGACAGGTTGGCATGCCTGCAACCAAGAAGAAGTTATTTGTCTTTACGACAGTTCTTATTCTACCAAGAAGCAGAGACTTTGTCAACTGATTTACTGTTTAAAACCGTGAATTACTCTACTGATTTCAGGGATTCGAGCATATCCACTTTTCTCAAGTGGTGATTGACAAAGAGGCCCAGTAAGGCTAAGATTACAGTCACTGCGACGATTGGAAGAGCATAGACTTCCCAGCTGACTCGTGGATAAAAAAGTATGGTGGCAGGTGAAATCATTTGTATCAAAAATTGATGTAAATAGTAGCCTGCTACCAAACCGAGAACAATCCCCACAAGGGATAGCACTATGGTCTCGCGGTAGATATAGAGGGTCACTTCTTTATTGTGGAAACCGAGAACCTTGATAGTGGAAAGTTCACGGATACGTTCTGCTACATTGATATTAGTGAGATTGTAAAGAATGACAATGGCTAGTAAGACGGAAACAAGGACAAGGATTGCCATGGTTTTATTGAGAGAATTGGCTACAGATTCAAAGAGGTGGATAGCCGTTGCATTTTGGACCACCCCAGAAACAGCAGTTTTTTTCATAAAGGCCGCAGCTTCTTTCTCCGTATTGGATGGTGTTGGCTCTTTTAATTTTACTAGGTAGGTATTGTCTTTCGGACTGGTACCGTAGACTTGTTCGTATGTCGCTCGGTTGAGATAAACAAAGTGCCCAACATAGTTTTCAGAAATAGCCGCGACCTTGATTTCCTTCCCATCAAGCTCCAACTTGTCTCCAATCGTAACACCTGCTAGTTGAGCTAATTTTTGACTCACGACCGCTCCATCAGTGACCTGCAACTCTCGCCTATTTTCCTCTAATGCGATAAAAGGTTTGAAGTCTTCTCTTCTTGTGACCATTATGGTGATAGTCTGAAGTCCTGCTTTTCCTTTGAAATCTTTTTCAATGGTTTTAGAGTAAATCTTTTGATAAGCATGGATCGATTCAGCTTGCAAGGCACTTTCTAAATCTGCTTTTTCTTGCTCACTCGCACTGCTCTTTTCTGCTACAATCATCTGGTATTGCTGGATTTGTTCAAATTGGCGCTCGGAAACTCCTCCTACAGAAGACTGAATGCCAAGACCGGCAAATAAGAGAGCCATCGAACCTGCAACTCCAAAAATGGTCATCAACATCCGTTGCTTATAACGGAAAATATTTCTTGCCGTAACCTTATGAGTAAAGCTCAGACGATTCCAAATAAAGCTCAGGCGTTCCAGCAAAATCTTTGATCCCTTAACGGGAGGTTTGGGAAGCAAAAGTTGGGCTGCTTCATCGTGTAATTCCCTCCGCGCCACCAGATAAGCTGGCAAGACACTGGATACCCAACTCAAGGCTAGGGCAAGGAGGCTATAAGACCAGTAAAAAAACTCCTGGCTTTTCCCAACGACCATTCCAGCTGTTATAACATCCGAAATGACGCCTGCAAGGAGATAATGTCCAAGAAGCGTTCCTATAATGGTTCCCACAGTTCCTGCAAGAAAACCATAGAGGACAAACTTTGCAACTATATCTCGGTTCCTGTAACCCAAGGCCTTAAAAATACCTGCATTGGTGCGTTCTTCATCCACAAAGCGAGTCATCGTTGTAAAGGTCACCATTGCAGCAACCATATAAAGCACCACGGGGAAGATATTCCCAACAGAACGAATGCTTGCTGAAGCGTTACTGTACATGAGATAGCCTTGACCACCTGGCATGGTTTGGCGATTGTATACGTGGTATTTCGGCTCTGCCACTTCATCAAGGTCTTTCTGACGCTGTTCAAGCTTCTCTTTTTCCTTGGCTAGATTACTCTCTGTCTGAGCCAGTTTTTCTTTTTCTGTAGCCAATTCTTCCTTAGCTTTTATCAGCTGTCCCTCGATTTGACTCTTTTGCGGTTCTGGTAAAGCGGTCGCTTGTTCTTCTTGCGTTTTCAAGCGACTTTCAGCCTGCTCTAACTGACTCTTGCCATTTTCAAGGTTGCTTTCAGCAGTTTGGAGCTGTTCTTTGCCCTCTTCCAAGCTCTTTTGCCCATTTGATTTGATACTTGCCAATCTTTTTTGACCATTATCAGCAAGTAAGTCTTGCAACTCTTCCTGATGTTGGGCTCGTTTGGTCTTATAGTCTGATGAAAAAGTATCCAGATTTTTTAAATCATCATAGCGCACACGCGCAATACTATACACTTCTGTATCAAACCGACTGGCTACAAGCACTCCATAGCCAGCCAAACTTCCATTTCCACTACTAGCACTTCCTAAATCTTCTTTAGAAAGAATCTCACCCGACTGAACAAATCCAGTAATTGTAAAAGTTTGAGATTTTACGATGGACTTTTCTTCTTTCTTGCTAAAGGTGATTGTCTGTCCAATCTGATAGCGGTCTTTCCAGAAATCAGCTAAGGCAATTTCCCCATCAGCCTCTGGAAGTCGCCCTTCTATCACTTGGAAGGTTGAAATGCTCTCTGGTTTGGAATAAAGTCGAATTGCTTCTTCACTTTTTTCAACGGTTAGGTCTGCCATATAGCCAAACTCAACACTTGCTCCTTGAAGGGTCTTTAGTTCGTCCTGATCTTCTTTGTCCAAGCCATAATCAGCTATTACGGCCAGATCCAGGGTATTGGCTTTACGGAGATAATCCCCTGCCGTGCGT
This sequence comes from Streptococcus mitis ATCC 6249, assembly GCF_000146585.1. Classification (GTDB taxonomy): domain Bacteria; phylum Bacillota; class Bacilli; order Lactobacillales; family Streptococcaceae; genus Streptococcus; species Streptococcus mitis_AZ. The sequence continues at coordinate 1,526,248 of NZ_GL397179.1, forward strand.
TCCATGTTTGGACTGGCTACTTTAAGACCTACTAGGGCTAAAGAACCCAGCATCATCAAGGTCAAGATAGAAACAAAGCGTCCCTTTGAAGTCGTCACTGACTGAAATAGGTCTTTCCGATATGTTTTTTTCATTCTAATACTCCAATATATCGATGTCCTGTGGATTCTCATTAATCGTCACACTCTTAACCGTTGCATCACGCATATGAATCACGCGATCTGCAATAGGGGCTAGCGCGCCATTGTGGGTCACGATAATCACCGTCGCTCCTTTTTGACGAGACATGTCTTGGAGAATTTTCAAGACTTGCTTCCCTGTCTGGTAATCCAAGGCACCTGTCGGTTCATCACAAAGGAGAATTTTAGGATTCTTGGCTACAGCGCGTGCAATGGACACTCGCTGTTGCTCCCCTCCAGAAAGCTGGGCTGGAAAGTTATTGAGGCGATGAGCCAAACCTACATCTGTCAAGACCTGCTCAGGTTCTAAGGCACCTGTCACGATTTCTGAAGCCAGTTCCACATTTTCCTTGGCTGTCAGATTGGAGACCAGATTGTAAAATTGAAAAACAAACCCCACATCATCTCGACGATAGTTTGTTCGTTGGTGGGAATTGTAGTCAGCGATATTAACACCATCAATCCAAATCTCCCCCTCATCATTGGTATCCATACCTCCTAGGAGATTGAGAATGGTTGATTTTCCAGCACCTGAAGCACCAAGGATAATGACCAACTCCCCCTTTTCAATTTCAAAATTCACATCACGATTAGCCACAATCTCCGTATCTCCAACCTGGTAACGCTTGTAGCTGTGTTTCATTTCAATATAAGCCATATCGTTTATCTCCTTTTCAAAGCTCGTTTTCTTAAATCAACAAGATGTTGATTCTAAATCACAAATATTATATAATGGACTAAGTCAAAAAGCAATAATCAAAAATCAACAAAGTGTTGATTTAATAAAAAGGAAGATAAAATGGTTCAGAAACGAAAAACTACTACTAAGGAAGACATCAAGGAAGCTTTGATTCAGTTGCTATCAGAGGAGAAATTTGAAAATATATCAATTAGTAAGCTCTGTAAACGGGCAGGAATTAATAGGGGAACTTTCTATCTACACTATGAAGACAAATATCAAATGATTGACAGTTTTAAAAGTGAAATCATTTCCCAGCTCTACATTTTTTTAGAAAAAGAAAGAGAATCGCCTAGAAAGGTTATGTCAGCAAATTTCTATATATTACGTTCGAACGAACGCCTTATCAACGCCTTGTCCCAAAGTCATTACATAGACTTTCGTGGTGCAATTCGTGAATTTCTAAGTAGCATTATTCTGAATGAAAATAAAAAAGAAACGACTCGCCATTTCTTATCAGAAAACTTCCAAATTCCTCACAAATATGCTTTGGAAATCTTCTTATCAAGTATTGAGGGGATTATTTCTCTTTGGATTGCAGGGGGAGCTCAAGAAGAACCGGAAGAAATCACGGATATAATCTTATCAACCTATAACTACGAATACTGGAGCTACGCATCAAAAGAGGATTAATTCATACAACCCACTACAGCATAAGCTCTATCCTCTCATTTTATACTTTTTCAATTAGCTAAATTGCCTTTTTTTAAACTTAGATACAAAAAAGCCTAGGAATCCTAGGCTTTCTGTTTATAGATTATTTTCCAAGGTAGTATTCAGAAACGACGTTCAATTTTTCGTCGAATTCGAATACCAATGGTGGGAAGTTAGGGATTTCCACGTCCATGATTTCGTCGTCTGACAAGCGTTTGATGTGTTTTACAAGGGCACGGATTGAGTTACCGTGAGCTCCTACGAATACGTTTTTACCATCTTTAAGTGCTGGAGCGATTTTGTCTTCCCAGAATGGAAGGGCACGTTCCAAAGTCACTTTCAAGTTTTCAGCATCTGGAATAACTGAGTCGTCAAGTGAAGCGTAACGACGGTCAGTATGTGCTGAGTATTCGTCATCACGAGGCATTGCAGGAGGCAATACATCGTATGAACGACGCCAGATGTGAACCTGCTCATCACCAAATTGTTCAGCAGCTTCAGCTTTATTTTTACCAGTCAAACCACCGTAGTGACGTTCGTTCAAGCGCCAAGATTTTTCAACTGGAACCCACAATTGGTCAGCCGCTTCAAGAGCCAAGTTTGTTGTTTTGATCGCACGTTTCAATACTGAAGTGTAAGCTTGGTCAAATTCGATACCAGCTTCTTTGATCAATTTACCAGCGTCAATCGCTTGTTGTGTTCCTTTTTCAGACAAATCAACATCAGCCCAACCAGTGAAAAGGTTAGCTTTGTTCCATTCAGACTCACCGTGGCGAGCAAAAACCAATTTTACCATTAGATGGATTCTCCTTTTATTTTTTGAGGTTTCCCTCGTTTATCTATTCTATTTTACACAATTTTTCACAAAAAAGCTAGTTAAAATCAACTAAAAAGAGAGAACAGTGTCCTCTCATCTAGTTATTATTAATTCGCGATATTCAATCAAGAAACGATTGCAATTATTTGTTATTTAAAGCATCAATTAAACGATCAGTATTCTTAGTTACATTATGTTTTCTTATAAAAAAAGCATTTTGCCAACATATTCTTTCACCAGATAATTCTTTAAATGAAAAAAACAACCCTCCAACGGATTGTTTCACTAAATTATCAGACAAGGCCATAGACTTCTTTCAAAAATTTGGCAAAAGAAACAGCTCCTTTAATGATTAGCAATCCTCCTATCCACTCGGTCGCTGAAAGAAATCCCATCACGCCACCAATGATATATAAAATAGAAGGCAACTTTCGAAGTTGTTGATCTTCTTCGAAATAGATTAGCATAAAAGTGCCTAATGCGATTACCAGAATTTTAAAAAATGTCAGGAGCAGGGAAAAGGCAACCGTGACGACCAACATCTTTGAAGGATCTTTATAGATGAGAGCCCCAGTATAGGATAGCAAAAATCGTAGGACAGGTCCCAAAAGTAAGGTCGCTCCTGCCACCATGCCCAGTCTCCAATTGAGTCGAACCAATCTATCTCTCTCCATAAAAACCTCCTTCTCTCGTAGCTATCATTCTACCATATTTGCTCCAGAAACAAAAGACCTACTCCGTCACAAACAAATCGCCTACCAGCTTTCAGACAGCCGGACATAAAAAGAGAAGATCTGCTGATCCTCCCTTTTCATTTTCTAACCCTTATTTCTTAAAAATAGAGGTTCTGAAGTCTTTTGTTTGGTCAAGATAAGCCTTAAAGATTGCTCTCTTCAACTTATGAACGGCACTGTCGATTTCTGGATCATAATTACTCCAACGTGGACCTTCAGCATCCTTGAGAACAGCTTGGTCCATGAGGGCTTGCAATTCAGTCACACTATTGATGGTCTTTGTCGCATAGCTTGGCCATGGTTTTGTCGGATCTTTAAAGGTCACCTGCTTCAAGTTCCCAAACTGATCCACACGTTCTTTATACATGGCTTTCTTGAAGGCAGCCCAAGATGAATACTTGCCTTCAAATACCTTGTCCAATACAAGTTCATCTGTCACCAATCCGCGTTCTTTACCATAGAGATTGATGGTTTTACCTTTTTGTTTGGCAGCTTCTTCGTATTGGTTTGAGATATAAGGTACCATTCCATCCTTAAAGCCTTTGGCAGCCAAAAGTTCATAAGCGATCCTACGTCCCATAAGGTCACCTGGCGTTCCTTTCTCACTGCTGAGAGCTGAATAGATTGGGGCAAAGAGTTTAATGGTATAGTAGCCATTTCGTTCATAGTCGCCAGACTGGTACTCACGAGCTGACAAGATGTTATGGTCAATCAAACTCTCAAAGCTGGTCAATTTTTGGGCCTCTTCTGCTGTCAATTCTTTGACTACGTTAGTGGCATAAACCTCATTTCCATCTGCTGGATCTTTTACATACTTGTTCTCAATTTTTCTGAGAGCCGCCATTTTCTGGTAAACATTCAGTTTCTTAACAATTGACTGCCCTTCGAGATATTCCAGCATGTAGATGAGGTCAAACATATTATGGACATAGTTCTGAAGATCTGCAGCGTTTTGGAATCTCTCTGTCGGATCCAAGACTTGCAGACGGGAGTCCTCTGTACTATCTGATTTTGAGTGTTTCAAGATGGAGTTGATGGTGAGGGTTGCGTCACTTGGTTGGTCAGGGGCTTGCAATAAGCCTTTTGCGAAGAACTCTGGTCCCAAACCACTTCTTCGACCATAGCCGCCAAGGTAGATATCCTGATCGGAATCATGGGTCATTTCATGGGTATAAGTAATGGCTCCATCCTTGTCCAGCATACGGTAAGACATATAGTAGACGCCATCCCCTGTTGCGTAGGCTCCATGCTGGTTGTGTACTACCTTATTGCCAACTGGGCCAAAGAAGTTCTTCATAGCTGGATTGGAGCTATCAAACTTAGCCTCCACTGTAGCTTTTCCAGATGTTGTATCATCGCCAAACTTATAAGCATCATAAAGGAGAATCGTACGATAGAGTTTTTCACGTCCCTCATTATCTAAAATACGATACCAATAATCGTAGTGATCACGCTGACGTTTGGCTGTTTCACGTGCATTTTCTTCTACAAAATCATTGAGAGCCTTGCCCGCTTTATGCTCGCTATTGCGGTAGCGATCATAAGCTCCAAATCCTAGACTAGATATAGTTGAGATGACAAATACTGATCTTTCTGGCAAGGTTAGGAGTGGCAAGACCATATTGCGGTATTTCCATGTGGAACTAGTGATGCGGTCATAGACACCGATAGAATACTTAGTCCCAACTTGTCCTTGCTTCGTTTTCACCTCTTCGATAGTGGATTTTTCTTCGACAATGTAAGCCTTGGTTTGTGATTTAAACCAGTCATTGTTACTTGTATTTGGTAAAAAGACTTTTCGGTAATGTTCCAGCGTGCTAAACAAATCTGTCGTTCCATGATGGCTGGCAAGACTGATACCATAAGTATCGACATTATTCTTAGCTAGAAGATTGTTAAAGCCAGATTTACCCAACTCAATCAGAGTATCTAGTGGTGAAGCATTTCCCTTACCAAAGAAGTCCAGATGGTACAGAACCAGGTCTTTGACGTTTATTTGACCATAGCTGAAGTTGTACCAACGCTCCAGATAGGTCAAGCCAAGTAGCAAGGCTTCCTTGTTGTGCTTGATTTTATCTACAAGATAGCCCTTGGTGACTGGGTTATCACCGGCAAGTCCAGCATCTGCTGACAAGAGCTTTTTCAAACTGTCTTCCAGTTGTTGTTTTGTTTTGGCGAACTGGTCTTCTAGATAGAGCTCAGTTTGCTTGACGTTTGGAGAAATACCCAGCGTCTTTCTGATGGCTTCTGAATGATAGTCAACCTTTTGTAAGTCAGGTAAGACTTGCTTGATGATAGAAGATTGGTCATACAGGAATTGGTTTGGCGTATAGAGAAGTCCAGTATTTCCTAGACTATATTCTGCTAATTTGGCAAAATCAGCCTGGTACTTGAGATCCAGTTTCTCAGATGAATGGTCCTTGTAGTGAAGCAAGAGTTTGTTTGCAGTCTCTTTGTTGGAAACAATGTCTGTGATGACTTGGTTATCCTTCATCATGACTGCTGACAAGAGTTCTTTTTGATATAAAAGGCTGTTCTCATTGACCAGATTTCCGTATTTGACGATAGTTGCCTTGTTGTAGAAAGGTAGCAATTTTTCAATATTTTTATAAGCCAAGGCGCGCTTAGCTTGATAATGGGCAACCTTAGAAAAATCACTGTCTTTTTTGCCACTTGTTGAGAGTGGCTCCACTGTTGGTAGAGCGAGAGGATTGATTGCTGCTTTCTTGCTTGCAATTTGAGAAGCATCTAGCATGGTTCCTCTTTCTTCAAAGGATTCCTTGCTGACGACCTCATCCTTAACCAAGGTGACATTGTAGACTCTGTTGGCCTTGCTGCTGAATGTGTCCTTCACCTTCATTCCGTTATAGTGGTAACCAGTGATGGCATTTCCGTTGGTTACATTAACATCGCTGAGAACATTGGTCAAACTTCCAGCATGCTTTTCTAGATTAGAAGTTCGGTCCCACAAATAGCCTGCTACTCCCGCGACTCTACCAAAGTGCTTGAAATTGTTGATATCCCCCTCAGCATAGCTATGCTGGATTTTCGCATCTCGGTCTACTAGACCTGCAAGACCACCCACAGTCTGATCTGAACTATTTGTGTTGGATGAAATGGCTACTGTCGCTTTTGACTTAGTAAGTAAAGCCTTGTCACCTGTCAAATGACCGACCAGACCACCGATATTGTAAGCAGCAGTCGTTTCATAAGTGTTGATAATTCTTCCCTTGAAACTGCTCTCTGTGATACTTGATTGCTCAGCCTTTGCCAGCAAACCACCGATACCACGTTCACCTGCTAGAACACCATCGACATGAACTTGCTGAATCTTTGTGTTATTCTGGGCTTCATATGCCAGTGCACCGATATCATCCTTTCCAGAAATGGTGACATTTTTCAGACTCAATTTTTCTACTGTGGCACTACTCAAGGTTTCAAACAGAGGCTTTTTCAAGTTATAAATAGCATACTGCTTGCCATCTTTTTGACCGATCAACTGACCAGTAAAGGTGCCTTTGATATAGGATCTTTCATCAGGACCCAACTCTACTTCGTTGGCGTTCAAGCTAGCTGCTAAATGATAGGTTCCAGAGAGATTCTGCTTGATAGCATTGACCAGGTTGCTGAAGGAAGTAAAGGTTGTCGTTTCCTCTCTAGCCTTCTTAGCTAGGTAGAAGGTGAAATTGTCAGCATATTTATTTTCTAGCTCTTGCTGGAGTTTCTCGGCCTTGGCTGTAATTTTATAAACTGACTGACCATCTTTCGTTTCAGCCGTTATTGAAGCGACTGGTAGATAGACATCTTTAAATGACGAAGATTTGACTTTGACAAAGTAAGTTTCTGTATTCTTTGGAACACTGTCTAAAGAAACATGTTGTTTGTAAGTGCCATTGATCTGACTATACAACTCCAGATCCGAAACATTTCTTAGCTCAAGCGTCTTCTCTGGATCTTTTTCTTTTGGTTTTTCTGTTGGAGTTTCCGGTTTTACTTGCTCGGTATTACCCGTATACTCTGGAAGAGGAGCAATTTGTTCGGGTTCAACAATGGCTCCAGATTGGGTGCCTTTATACTCTGGAAGGGAAGACTGGATTTCTGGTTCAACGATAGCACCAGCCTGGGTGCCCTGATACTCAGCTTGTGGAGCGACTTGCTCTGGTTCCACTATGGCACCTGATTGAGTATCTGTATATTCTGGTTTTTCGCTTGTCTCAGGGGCTACAATCGCTCCCGCTTGAGTTCCTGTATACTCTGGTGTCGGTGGCACCTGTTCAGGCTCTACGATTGCTCCAGACTGCTCGCCTGTATAGGATGGTTTCTCAGCCGTTTCTGGTTCCACCAAAGCACCAGACTGGACACCCCCAACCTCTGGCTCAACTTGTTCTGGCTCGACGATGGCACCAGCTTGAGTCCCCTGATACTCAGGTAATGGAGATACTTGCTCGGGTTCAACGACTGCTCCAGCTTGGGTGCCAGTATATTCTGGTTTTTCAGCTGTCTCTGGGGCTACAATCGCTCCCGCTTGATTCCCATTGTATTCTGGTAATGGAGCCTGAGTCTCAGGCTCTCCTTTTCTTGCAGACTGAGGTGCCTCACTCGGTACAACTGCCTTCTTAGTCCCTTTTTCTACTATACGTGGCAAGGCTTCTTCTACCTTGGTTGAGAGAACTTCTCGGGAAATTTCTTGGTTTTCAACAGTGAAAATGCGAACGACTTCAACCTTCTTCCCAGGACGACCTTCTTGTTTGACATGGATGGTCCCCTCTGCTAGTTCGGGATTTTCCTGAACCACTTCTGAAACATCTAGTTTGGTTACAATCTCTTGGTCTTTGTATAGGAGCTCTGGTTTGTTCACGCGACCTGCCAAGACTTCGTCTTGAGGATCTACACTAGAAATACCAGATGGTTTTTGATTGGATGAATCTTGAGATGGGATTGGCTTGTCAGCAGGGCTTGTTGGAGACGGAGTTTTCTGCTCATCTCCTACCTTTTGCCCACCTTCATTGGTCTGAAAACGAGGTTGAACCGTGTAGTCAAGTTTCTGATCCCTAGCAGCAGTTTCTTGCAGACTGGCGTCCTTGTCTTGCTTAATATAGCCTAGGTAGGTATAACCCGATAGGGTGCGTGGCAAAGGCAGACTATCTCCTTGGGATAATTGGTATTCCTGATTGTATTGTAGCAAAAGCTGATTTTCAATAGCCTGAACCGAAGAAGCCAAACCACTGCTCATCCCTGTTACTAAAATAAGATTCAAGAGGGCTTTCTTTTTGCCTTTCTTTTTGGATACAACAAAAATAAGGAGACCAATCGAAGCCAGGGCTCCACCAGTTAAAACACTAGTAATGCTATTCTGTCCACCTGTATTGGGCAACTGACCTAGCTGAGCTTTCTCATCCATACGGTAGACTAGATAATAGGTGCTCTCACTATCTTCAGCAATTTTAGGAATGTCCTTTACAATCAAATCTTTCTCTTGCCCACTCAACTCCGTATCCGTCACATATTTGTAGTGAACAGCTACATTTTCTTGAGCAAATACAGTTCCACTGCTCGCAATGGACACAAAAAATAGGCTTGAAATCGAAGCTGATACAAGACCAATTGCTAATTTTCGTAAGGAAAAACGATGCTGCTTCTCTCCAAAAATCTTTTTCATTCTAAATCCTCTCGCTTTTTAACCTCTATCAAGAAAATAACTAGAATTATATTTTGATATAGGTAATTTACATTCATCATTATACTATAAAAAGAGTTCCTTGTCTCAAATAAATGCTTTGATTTTACGAATTTGAAAGTTTATTTATCCTGTTAAATTTATCCCTTACTTGGTAAGAAAAAAGAAGGCTAATCGCCTTCTCTTATTTAAAAATATTCCTAACAAAAAGTCATTATTCTTGAACATCGAATTTTTTCAAAAGTCCAAAGTAGAGGGAGCCACCAATGATTGTCAAAATTCCTCCTACCCAGCCCAAGAATGGGATCAATCCAACAGCACCACCCACGATAAACAAGACAGACGGTGCAGGAGTCACACGCTCATCATCCTTGTAATAAACAATAGCTACAATTCCTAAAACCAAGATTGCAATTTTCACCAATGATAAAATAATTGAAAAAATCGTCAATACCCCAACTGTTGCATCTGAGTCCTCCGTTGCCGCAGCAGCACCGACAGCTATCATAAACATAACAACTGGAGCCAACAGCAAGACAATACCTGAAATAAGACCAAAAATCGCATTTACGCGAGCAAGTGTATTTGTTTTCATCCGAATCTCCTTAAAAATTTGTATAGCTATCATTTTATCATATTTTCATGAAAAACAAAAGAAATTTCAAAATGAGGATACTAGACGATGAATGATTTCAAATTTCTATCTAAACATGCTAAGAAGGAAATAAAAAAATCTACAGATTGGTTTGTAAATCCATTCGTTTTTAGTAGTAAGCTAGCAATTTTCATAGAAAAAGAAGATCACTTGGATCTTCTTTTTTCGTATCTATCTTTGTAAGAAGTTTATTTTTCAAAGATGGACTGTCTGAAGTCATCTGTAGCGCGAAGATAAGCGTTGAAAATACGATACTTGAGCTGGGCGACACTACTCTTAGAGCTGTCTGATAAGGCCCGATCGATGTTCTTAGCTGAAGCATCCGCTTGTACTGCTAAGTACATATAATCTTGCAATTCCTCATAAGAAGAAATCGTAATTTGTCGTTTGCTATCTAGTTTTCCGGCTTCAAACTCGATGGTGATAGGACGAAGGAAGTTTTGAGCCTTGTTGTATCGCTCATTCAACATAGCTTTCTTCAAATCCTTCCATGATTCATACTGGCTACCATAGAGATTTTTGAAAACCAGATCATCTCCAACTACACCGACATCTCCTCTGTTCCAGATTGAGTAGGTCTTATTACCTTCTTTAAGCGCTTGGCCAGAGTATTGACCAGATACATATGGGACAAATCCTTGCTGGTAACCCTTGTCTCCGAGCAATTCATAGGCTCTACGGCGGAACATAAGTCCCCCAGGTGCACCAGTTGGATTGTCCAGAGCTGCATAGAAGGAAGCAAACATATTGATGACATAGTAGCCATTTCGTCCAAAGCTAGCTGTATCCCAACCATCGCGACGACCAATGATATTATGATCAACAAGGTCTTCAACGGATTTTAGTTTAGCTGCTTCTTCGGCTGTTATTGGTACAATTCGATCATCAGCATGGGCTTTCTTACCATAAGACGTATTCTCAAATTTATAATTTTCAGCCTTACGGTACCATTTCATTTTCTGCTGATCAGTTAGGACACCAGTAACAATATCCCCTTCAACATAATCCAGAAGATTTAGCACATCAAAGACTCCATGCATGTATTCCCGCAAAGCGTCTGCTGAGGAGAATCGGGCAACAGGATCATAGGTATGGTAACGCGAGGTCGAATCTTTATCTCCCTGATAGAAGCTATTGAGAACGAGACCTTTTTCGCTAACATTGGTTACAGACTCTAACATTCCTGTAGCAAAGCTCTCAGGTCCTTCACCCTCACGACGACCATGTCCTTCAAAATAGACAGAACCATCCGAGTTGTGGGTCATTTCATGGGTATAGACCATGGTTCCAGAAGCTCCCAGCATCTGGTCATAGACGTAAAAGACTTCATAACCATTAGCAAAGGCCCCTAGTCCATTGTCTCCGTGATACTTGCCAGCAGGGCCAAAGAAATTGTACATAGCAACAGATGTCTTATCATTACGCGGAGCCCAATATTGCTGGCCTTTATCATTGTAAACAAAGAAACCGTCTGTAACGATCACCCGTCTGAATAGAGTGTCTTTCCTGTTTGGACTTAGAATGTTGTACCACATATCATAGTGGTTTCGTTGCCATTCAGCTGATTGATCCACAAGTTTTTCAACGTGTCGATGGAGTTCCTCGCCTGAGAGAACTCTGCCACCTTCTTTCCTGTAGCTTCCAAAGCTACCAAAGGCAATGGTCGACATATTGCTGATGATAAAGACATCTCTTTCAGGTAAGGTCAGAAGTTGGAGGACCATTTGCTTGAAGCCCCAATCTCCCTGAGTCAGTCTGTCGTAGACCTTGATTGTATACTTACTCTTACGATCTGCATTGTCCTGCTTAGCCTGAATTTCTGGCAGACTTGAACGAGCTTCTACGATATAAGCCTTGGTATTTTCCTTAAACCATTCACTATTGGTTTTGTGTGGCAAAAAGAGTTCACGCAGACTTTCTAAGTAAGCAAAGAGGTCCCCTTTGCCTTTTTCCTTGGCTAGAGATTGTCGGTAAGTATTGAAGTTGTTTTGTGCTCGAAGATTGCCCATTCCAGAGTTACCGAGAGCGATAATGGTATCAAGTGTCGAAGCAGCTTGATTACCAAAGAAATCAAACTTATAGGCATTAAGATCCTTGGTGTTGAACGTTCCATAGTTGACATTGTACCAACGATTGAGATAGGTCAGACCAAGCATGAAAGCCTCTTTGTTCTTCAGAATCTTTTGGCTAATCGCATCCGCTACGGCAGAACCTAGAGTGTTAATCGACTTATCAACTGAAAGTACCTTGAGGAGCTCCTGACCTAGGTCAGCTTTGATTTGTTCAAAGGCTTTTTCCAGATAAAGATCATCTAAGGAAGCTGTTTCACCAATTCCCAGTACCTTACGAACAGCAGCTGAGTCATAAGTCACAGCTTTGAGTTCATCCAAGACACTCTCTTTAATGGTCTGATAGTCCGATAGAAAGGCCTCTGGTGTATAGAGCAAATTCTTATCAGCGATGCTATATTCAGCAATCTGACCATTGGCAAAATCTCCCTTGTAGGTCAAATCAAGATAAGCAATGGTCTTATCTGCATAATGCAGCATCAGTCTATTGATTTCACCCTTATGGCTATTGACATCCGTTATCAGTGTCCCATCTTTCATCGGAACCACATCTAGCAAGGCTACTTTGTTGAGTTTATCGTCTTCAGCTATTTGGTTAGCTGTATGAACGATAAAGTCTTTGTTGTAGAATGGTAATAGTTTTTCTACATTTTCGTAGGCTTGCTTTCTGGACTCTTGGGCTCCCCTCACTCGACTATAGTCTGTTTGATGCTGGTAAGCTTGCTGCAATGGGTCCTGGTCCGTCAAGTTCGAAGTGATTCCAAAAGACTGACGTTTGGCTTGTCCATCTACCTCTGAGATAGAACGGACAAAACGCTCGTCTTTTCGATTTGCTGTAGTCCCTTCAAGAACATGTGAATCCCGAACAGAAGCCTCCGGATAGGGATCTCCTGTCATGGCATGACCATTTTGAACCTTGACACTGGTCAAGACATTTCGGACCTGTCCATTGTTCCAAGTAGACCCGATCGCTCCACCGACTTGGCCAGAATGACCAGTATTTTGGATAGAACCAGACACGTAAGAAGTTTCTAATCTAGCTCCATTCTGAATGCGACCAATCAAGCCTCCAACACGCTGGTCTCCATTTCGACCCGTTACTTGGATAGATACATCCGCCTGACTCTTCTGCGCCAGTGATTGGTTCCCGTTGAAATTACCGACCAGGCCACCAATATTGTACTCCTGCCCCCCATCTTGGGTGCTGGTGATGGACCCTTTAAAGGCAACATTGGTTAGTTTTGTGTTTTGGGCAACTCCTACGAGTCCACCGATATGCTTGTTACCAGATAGACTACCACTTACAGAAACATCCGTAATCGTTGCATTCTGAGCGTTGCTAGCCAAGGCCCCAATAGATTCCTTACCTGAAACTTTAGCAGATTTCAAGGTCAGTTGCTGGATGGTGGCATTTTTCAAGGTTGCAAAGAGTGGTTTTGCCAAGTTGTAGATGGTATAATCTTTGCCATCCACTCGACTCGTTAAGCTACCTGAAAATTCTTCTGGTACATAGCTTGTCGCAGAATGTTCTAACTGGAGTTCATCTGCTGAAACATCCGCTCCTAGTTTGAAGTTTCCAGTCGGGTTTAACTTCATGGCCTCTACGAGCGCTTTGAAGGACGTATAGACACCTTCTTGGCTAAGAGGCGTTTTCGGAAGATCAAAGGAGTAATCTGGACGATAATGGTCCCCTTCTCCCTCAACGAGCTGATCGGCTGATACTGTTACGGAGTAGGCATTGCCCTTATCTGTAATCTTAGAAACAGGCAAGAGCATATCCTTGAACTTGTCTGACTGAATGCGGACATAGTAGTTGTCCAAATCAGACGGCACTTCTGACAAGGATAGGTAACGTCGGTAGTGACTACCATCTTTACCGTACAGTTCGATGCGGTCGATGTCTTTGATTTCAACCTTCTTATAATCTAGCTGAACTAGGCGTTGATCCTCTATACTAGTTTGTTCCCCTTGACCCAGGTCATATTTCATGACAGTTTTGAGGGTATAAGGAGTATAGTAGTCCAAGTCATCAAGCGTCAATTTTTGAGTGAGGTCCACAAGGTCGACTTCCTTAATTAACGTTTCACCCTTGTATAGCTGCACTTTGGCTGATTGATAGCTAGCTGTAGCATCCGTCAAGTGATATCTAAGAGAAACTTGGCGTTTGTCTTCTTCCTTCTCGACACGGACTAGAGAGAGGGTTGGTTTTCTCTTGACACCATCCAGAGCTTGACGAGCTGCCTCGAGATCCGTCCGAACTTGATCGACCAAGGCTTGATTGGCGAAAGGATTGTCCAAAACGAGCTTGGCCTGATCTAGAGCACGGCGATAGCGGAGTTTGGCTTGTTCATCAGCATACTGGTAAGCAACTGTAGACTGAGTCACATCCTTCATCTCAAATTCAACTCCGAGAGTTTTCTTATCAACAGGTTGGCCGTCTAGGTTTTTCTTAGCAGTTTCAAGGGCCTTTTTCAAAGAATCAACCTGTTCTTGACTAGCATGAGATGCCTCAAAGAGAGCTTGGGCATTTGCGACTGCCTGTTTATAAGACTCTTGATCTGCAGTAGTATCATTGAAATACTGATGCGTTTTCTGAATGCTATCGGCCTCTTCCACTAATTGGTGTAAGGGTTCGAGGTCGAGTGTTCCTTTTTCTGGTTCCACAGGAGCGTGATCCGCATTTGTAGAAATTGGTTTTGTACCGACTTTGATAATCTGAGGAACCGCTTCTTTTGTGATAGTGTTAGAGATTTCCTCTGTATTTTCAATTTTTCCATCTACCATGTACTGACGGGTGACGATCGTACGCACTCCATCTTGACCAGCTTGGCTAACTTCCCTTTGCCCCAAAGGCAGTTCTGCACTTTCCACTTCCTTGGTTGGATAGGGTTCGGCAACTGTTGTGGTAACTTCCTTTTCTTCAACGTTTAAGCTCGGAACTTCATTTATTGGAGCGTCTGTTGGTTTCTCGCTAACAGGACCTGTTCCGACTGTTACGATCTCTGAGACTGCTGGAGTTGTCACTTCGTTAGAGATTTCCTGGCTTCTCTCTACTTTGCCATCTACCATGTACTGACGGGTAACAATCGTACGCACGCCATCTTGACCAGCTTGTGTTATCTTGGTCTGGCCAACTGGCAAACTATCACTCTCTACTCGTTCTCGAGTGTAGGGTTCTGCTACCGTCGTGGTAACATCTTTTTCTTCAACCTTTAAGCTTGGAACTTCATTTACAGGAGCGTCTGTTGGTTTGTCACTAACAGGACCTGTTCCGACTGTTACGATCTCTGAGACTGCTGGAGTTGTCACTTCGTTGGAGATTTCCTGGCTTCTCTCTACTTTGCCATCCACCATGTACTGACGGGTGACAATCGTACGCACTCCATCTTGACCAGCTTGGGTTATCTTGGTTTGGCCAACTGGCAAACTATCACTCTCTACTCGTTCTCGAGTGTAGGGTTCTGCTATCGTTGTGGTAACATCTTTTTCTTCAACGTTTAAGCTTGGAACTTCATTTATTGGAGCGTTTGTTGGTTTTTCACTAACGGACTCCCCTGTGTTTGGTTTTGTAGGAGAAAGGACCTTGCTTCCGACTTTTCTAATCTCAGAAGTCGGCTCAGTCGTTACCTGATTGGAAACCTCCTCTGTATGGATTACCTGACCATTTAAAATGTAGCTGCGGGTCACAATGGTACGACTACCATTTTTCCCTGCCTGAATCACCTCAGTTTGACCTTGTGGCAAATCAGCTGCCTCTACTTCCTCCACTTGGAAAGGAATGATCTCTGTACGACTCGTATCTTTACTATCAACCTTTAACTCTGGTTGTTCAAATACAGGAGCATCACTTGGTTTCTGAGCACGATACTCTTCCTGCGCTTGACTTCCGTTTGAAGTTTGAACTGGAGTATCAATAGGAGCCGAATGATTCAACTCTTTCTTGCCATCAACTGGAGATTTTACTGCTTTTTGAGATTTCAAATACCCTACATATTGGTAACCTTCAATCGCAAGAGGTGATTGCAATGCTTCTCCAACCTGTACAGTCAATTCCTGATTATAGTCTGCCAGCATTTGATTTGTCAAAGCCAAGGAAGTTGGCGCAATCAGCTGACTTCCTAAACTGGTCAAAAGCATAAATGAAGCTAGTTTCTTGCGATCATCTCTGCCCAGTTTAATTGCTACGACCAGTAAAACTATGCCTGCCCCCGCTGCAATTGAGCTAATGAGTTGGCTATGACCAGTTGCAGGCAACTGTCTCGTCGGACGATAAATCAAATAGTAAGTATCATCTGTTTCCTCAGCAAACTGTGGCAATTCTTTGACTACCAACTGCTTTTCTTGGTCCGTGAGTTCACTCTCTGTCACGTACTTATAGTGGATCTGTTTTGTGACGGATGTTGTCTGTTCACTAGCTGCTACACTTACAAGAGAACCTCCTCCACTAAAAAGGTAGAAAGTCCCTACCAGAGCAGAAACTAAACCAACCGAAACTTTTCTCAGTGAAAAACGCTGGTGCTTTTCTCCTAAATAACTTCTTTTCATTCCTAATCTTTCCTTCATCATGATTTGAATCCCCTCTATTCTACCGAAATTTACTAGATTATTCAATTTATTTGTCACAATTTTTAAGGAAACCAATGCTTCTAAAAGCATTTTTATCAAGCACTAAAGATTTTCATGATTATTATAAAAAATTCCAAAAATATACTTAAAATCGTATTTCATGCAATTCTATTTCAGATATAAGAAGACTAGAATCCAGCAAAAAAGAGAGAAATGATTTCCTCTCTTTTTCCTTTTCATCTCATCTTAAACTATGAGAAGACATATTTCTAATCTGATTATTTAGCTTCAAATCCTTCTGTAACTGCATCCGCAAAGTTTTCTTCTACGATGCTTGCACAGTGGTCACAGATAACTGCATGGTAACTACGTTCTGCAGTAGTTGGATCGATACGACGGCAACGGTCACAAACTTCACCTGCAGCGCGTTCAACTGTAAAGGCTACATCTTCAAAGCTTACTGCACTCTCTGGAGCTGTACCATCAGCGATGGTCAATTCTGACACGATCAAAAGTTGAGCCACATTGCTATCCAATGCTCCAAGAAGCGTTCTCACCACTTCATTTGGATAAACTGTCAAATGGGCTTCGAGCGATTTCCCGATAACTTTTGCATTACGAGCTTCTTCCAAGGCTTTTTGAGCTTGTCCACGGAAGTCCATGAAGGCTGCCCAGGTATCCAAGATTTCTTCTTGGTTAGCAAAGGTTTGAGCTTCTGGTAATTCTGACAATTGAACGAAGTCTTCAGCTTCAAACTCAAGATAGGACCAGATTTCCTCTGCTGTGTGAGGAAGGATTGGTGTCAAGAGTTTGGTGATTTTAACAAGAATGTCATAGAAGACAGTCTGCATTTGACGGCGTTCGAGTGATTTGGCACCTTCGATGTAGACAACGTCTTTAGCAAAGTCAAGGTAGAAGGCTGACAAGTCAACGTTGATAAAGTTCACCAAGGCCTTGTAGATGGTTAAGAATTCAAAGTTCGCATAGGCATCACGAATTGTCTTCACAAGCTGGTTAAAGCGAATGGTCATGTACTTATCAACTGAACGAAGTTCATCGTAAGCGACTGCATCTTGAGCTGGGTTAAAGTCAGATGTATTGGCAATTAAGAAACGAAGTGTGTTACGAATCTTACGGTAAGTTTCAGAGACTTGGCTCAAGATATCCATAGAGATACGCACGTCGTTGCTTGAGTCAACACTTGTTACCCAGAGGCGCAAGATTTCCGCACCAAATTGTTTTTCAACATCGCTTGGTGCAATGGTATTTCCAAGAGATTTAGACATCTTCTCACCCTTACCATCAAGGGCAAAACCTTGTGACAAGATTTGTTTGTATGGCGCTACGCCATGGTTGGCAACAGATGTGATAAGTGATGAGTTGAACCAACCACGGTACTGGTCAGAACCTTCTAGGTAGAGGTCTGCTGGATATTTGAGCTCTGGACGGTTGACCACTACGCCATTCCATGATGAACCTGAGTCAAACCATACGTCCATGATGTCTGTTTCTTTCTTGAACTCGCCATTTGGTGAACCTGGGTGGCTAAATCCTTCTGGCAAGAGGTCTTTGGCATCACGTTCCCACCAGATGATAGAACCGTGTTCCTCAAAGAGTTGAGCCACGTGCTCAATCGTTTCAGCTGTCATGATTGGTGTTCCGTCTTCAGCATAGAAGATAGGAAGGGGAACTCCCCAAGCACGTTGACGAGAGATAACCCAGTCGCCACGGTCGCGAATCATGTTGTAAAGACGAACTTTACCCCATTCTGAGTGGAACTTCACTTTTTCAATTTCATCCAAGATTTCTTGGCGGAATTTAGATACAGAGGCAAACCATTGTGGCACTGCACGCCAGATGATTGGTTTCTTGGTACGCCAGTCAAATGGGTATGAGTGAGAGATTTCTTCTTGAGCAAGGAGAAGATTACCAAGTTTTTCGATAACAGTTGGTACCACCTTGTCGTAGAATTGACCTTCGAACTCAGCACCTGCATTGGCCATCATAATACCGCGTTCGTTGACTGTTACAGCAACTTCAAGGCCGTTGGCAACACCAACATTGTAGTCGTCCTCACCAAAACCAGGGGCTGTATGGACAATACCAGTACCAGAGTCAGTCGTAACGTGGTCACCAAGGATTACCAACTCATCTACAGCCGTATCCCATGGGTGGACTGTTACGATGTGATTCAATTTTTGCCCACGATAAGTCGCCAAGACCTGAACATCAGCCCAGCCAAATTTCTCAGACAAACTGTTCAACAATTCTGAAGCAACCACAAACTTACGAGATTCACCAGCAGGTTGTACGACTACGTAATCAATATCTGCACCAACAGTCAACCCACGAGAAGCAGTGATGGTGAATGGAGTTGTTGTCCAAACAACGATGTACGTATCTGTATCTAGGACACCTTTTCCATCTTTGACACGGTTAGCATAGTAAAGGGAAGTTGAAATCAAGTCATGGTATTCAATTTCCGCTTCTGCAAGAGCTGACTCAGATGACCATGACCAGTAAACTGGCTTGGCCCCACGATAGATGTAGCCTTTCTTAGCCATTTCACCAAAGACACGGATTTGAGCTGCTTCATAGCCTGGAGTCAAAGTCACATAAGGATTTTCCCAGTCACCAGAAACACCCAAACGTTTAAAGTCTTCACGTTGTTTATCAACTTGGGAAAGAGCGTACTCGCGGCAAAGTTTCAAGTACTCAACCAAGTCCATTTCTTTGCGTTTGACACCTTGTTTTGCCAAGACTTGCTCGATTGGCAAACCATGAGTGTCCCAACCTGGGATATAAGGTGCATAAAAACCTGACATAGACTTAGAACGAACAATGATATCTTTGGAAATCTTGTTCATGGCATGTCCAACGTGGATATTTCCGTTTGCATACGGAGGTCCATCATGCAAGGTGAAATGCGGTTTTCCTTGGTTCAATTCTTGACGACGTTGGTAAAGTTTTGCTTCTTCCCATTCTTTTTGCCAAACTGGTTCTTTAGTTGGAAGACCAGCACGCATAGGAAAGTCTGTTTTTCCAAGATTAAGGGTATCTTTGAGTTTCATTATATCTCCTTTATTATATAGACAAAATAAAAACCACGACTCGCAAAAAAGGACGAAAATCGTGGTACCACCTTTGTTCGAAAAAAGACAGCGTCTCTTTTCCTCTTTTCCCGTAACGTGGGGAACGTCCAGTCTTACTGCTTTCAGACTGGATTGCTTGAGAGGATAATCTAACCACTAGGGATTGCAGGACTCTCACCATCTCCCGCTCGCTGAAAATATAGTTGGTTCGATCTTGTTCTCACATTTTCTTATAGGATAAGAACAGATTCTTTGTTTGCATCTTCCTCAGTTGCTGCAGTAGCTTCTAATTCAACTGACTCTTCATGCTGGACAAGTTCTTCTGTATGTTGATTTTGTTGGGCTTCAAATTCAGCCAATTCTTTATTGCCAGCCTCGATACGAGCTTGCAACTCTGCTACCTCTTCTGGAGTGAATTGACGAGTCATATCAATTGGTTCTTCCTCTGGTTGTAAAGATACGGATTCACCAAGAACTTCACCAACTACTTCTTTAAAGGCTTCATCACTTGTTTGAAGATAAGTAGCTGTCGGGCGAAGAATATCTTCCCAATCAGATGACTCGACAATAGCTAACTGACTTTCAATCGTTGATTTAAGACGCTGATGGAATACACGGCTCTTGTTCTTCAATTCTTCAGTTTCAACAGCAACTTTCTTAGCATTATCTGTAGCCTGACGAAGAATTTCGTTTGCCTTGTATTTCGCTTCTTCGAGCAAACGCTGAGCGTCTTGTTCAGCTTGTTGAATAATATTGTTTGAACGTTCTTGAGCAGCTTGTTTGACACGTTCAGCAGTATCCTGTGCAATCAAAACTGATTGGCTCAAGGAATCCTTCATTTCATCAAAGTAAGACAAACGTTCTTCCAAATTCTTGATGCGTGTTTCTTTTTCGTGATTGCTACGAACCAAGTCTTCATAATCACGAACAACGATATCAAGAAACTCGTCTACTTCTTCTGGGTCAAAACCTCTAAATCTTGTACCAAAGGTTTTATCTTTAATTTCTAACGATGTAATTGGCATACTTTTCCTCACTTACTTAATAAAAAATAGAATCATTAATTGCTTCTGGTTCTTGCTCGCTTGTTACTGTTCTCTTAGGAATATCATTCGTATAATAGGAAAGACGCTCTTCTAGTTTTTTGATATAGAGTTCAGTTTCATCTTTGTATCGAATCATCTCCTCTAATTCAAAGTAAATCTTATCAAGAAAGAGGTCAACTTCTTCCTGATTGTAGCCTCTGAATGTTCTTGAGAAAGCTTTATCACTTATTTCTTGTGGTGTAATCGACATATTTTTTCTCACTTGCTTAAAAGTAGCCGGACTGTTAGTTTTTTCTTATCCTTTTTGGTCTGACCATTGTCTTTGACAACTTTCAAACGACCAAACTTTCTCACACTGATCAAATCTCCAACTGCGACCTGGTAATCAGTTTTTTCAACCACATGATAATTTACCTGGACAGATTTTTTCTCAATCAGTTGACTAGTTTGATTTCTAGATAATTTCAAGGCACTTGATAAGAGGGCATCCAATCGAAAACTCGAAACTAAAATTTCTCGTTCTCTATAGTCAATTTTAGATTTAATCCTATCGGTAAAAGGACGTTCCTCCAGCGATACAGGAAGTCTGCCAATTTTTATTATCCCATCTTGAAAAAGAGGAATAAAATCACGATTGACAAAAATCTGTGCTCTCTTTTCATCTACCAAGATATCACCAAATAATTTACGGTCAATTCCTAGCTGGTTGATGATTGTTCCCAATATTTTTCCATGACTCAGTTGTTCAAACTTACTCGGATAGCAAATTTCTAACAAGGTCATTTCAAAATCTGATATTTCCGGTTCAAAGTAATCTGGATAGAGAAGAACACGAACCGACTCAGTCGGAAAAAAATCACCACTACTTTGACAACTCAGTCCATGTGTCCCAGCCAGCACCCTCAAGATCTGTTCTTGATGGGGATTGATAAAAGGGCTAAGCACCGGTGCATAGGTATCTTCCACCCGCTTGATCCACTCCAATCCTTTATCAATAAAAGGAATATCTTCATGGGAAAAATGCTGATAAATGGCTCGATTTGCTGTCATAGTAATAGGACTAGTCGTGTTAAGAGATTTCCAACAAACTGGATTAGAATAAGCGCAGCCCAAACAGTAAAATCAAGCCCCGCAAATTGCAAATTGAGCTTACGAAGAGGCTCGATAACTGGACGAGCAAGTCTGATAACTAAGCGACCTAGTTGACTTTCATAAGCATTTGGAAACCATGAAAGAAGAGCAAATGCAACGAGAATGATAGAGTAAATGCTAACCGCATTTTGGATTAAACGGATTAAGAAAATCATTATTTTGCTCTATTTCGTTTAATATCAAAACCAAACTCAGCGCTTTGTGATTCATCTGGAAGTTTGATATCTTCAATATTCACAATGACATTAACAGGAGTCAATAGATACATTGTGCTCGCAACTTTTTTCATATTTCCAGCCAAGACATGACGAGCTCCATCCAAGTAATCAAGGCAACGACGGGCTTGTACTTCTGTCATATATTGGAAATCGATCAAGATACTTTCATTTCCAGCCAACAAATCTACAATTTCAGTTGCATCTTCATATTTTCTTGGATAGCGAACGTCGATTGTCACTTTCTCATCAGAACGATGGCTTTGCATTGCCAATTCTTGTTGACGAGCATGTAAGCGAGTAATGTTTGCATCTTTTGCTGGTCCTGACTGAGCAGGTGCTGGTAATTCCTTAGAAGTTGAGACGGCCGGACGAACTGTTTCCTCTTGTTGAGGCTGGTAGTTAGTTGTTTCCTCTCCATCTTCTGTGAAATAATCTATAAATTTATCGAATTTATCTTTTAAAGACATAGCTCTCTCCTATTTAAAAAATGCTGTACCGATTCGAACAAAGGTCGAGCCGAACTGAATAGCTTCTTTGAAATCACGACTCATTCCCATGCTGAGTTCTGTCATCGGCATATTAGGGATTTGTTTTTCTCTAATTTCTGCCTGCAGAGCTTGTGTTTCTTTGAAAATTTCTTTCAATTTCTCACTATCTGCCTCAAAAGGAGCCATGGTCATTAAACCAACATACTCAATCTGATCTAACTTAGCCAATTCTGGCAAAAGTTCTAGCAATTCTTCTTTTGAAAACCCATGCTTGCTTTTTTCCCCAGAAATATTGACCTGCAAGAAACACTTGATAACATGATCTGTTCTCTTTTGAATTTCCTGGGCTAACTTCAGGGAGTCTAAAGCATGAAAGTAATCCACATATGGGATTACTTCTTTTACTTTCCGTCTTTGTAGTGTTCCTATTAAATGCCAAGTGACTGGATAATCTTTCAAGGCCTGATATTTTTCTAAGAATTTATCAACTCGATTTTCACCTATATGACGGACACCAAGCGGAAGCAAGGCTTCCGCTGTTTGTATGTCTACATATTTTGTCACTGCAATAACTGAAACAGCATCTAAAGCACGGTTTGCTTCTAGACTAGCATCAGCAATCTGCTGAAATACTAATTCAGTATTTTTTTTCAAATTCATTGATTAACGATTTTTGAAGAATGGTGGAGTATCCAACTCATCCTCATCCTGTGAAACTGGTGTCTCAAAACGTTCTACCGGAGAAACTACTGAATCTGTTTGGCGAACAATAGACTCACGACGCAAGTCCCAGTCTCCAAAAGCAGAAGCTTGGTTCGTTTCAAAGCGACGTGGACTTGATTTAGGCAATTCTGCTGTTTCCTCCAAATCGAATTGACGGTCAAAAGTATGAGACTGTGGAGTTTTAGCTGATGGACGACCTGTTGTGTATGGCGCATGAGAACCAACTACTTTTTCAACTCGATCTTGACGAACACCTGTAGCTACAACGGTTACACGGATTTCATCCTTCATGCTTTCGTCGATTGATGTTCCAAGCCAGATGTTCACTCCTTGACCAGCTGCTTGGTTGACGATTTCTGAAGCTTCTTCCGCTTCAATCAAAGTCAAGTCAAGACCACCCGTAACGTTAACGATGACATCTTCAGCACCGTCAATAGTTGTTTCAAGAAGTGGTGAGTAAATCGCTTTACGAGCCGCTTCGACGACACGCTCTTCACCACTACCAATACCGATACCCATAAGGGCATTTCCTTTGTTTGCCATTACAGTTTTCACGTCAGCAAAGTCAAGGTTAATCAATCCTGGGTTAGTAATCAAGTCTGTAATTCCTTGAACACCTTGGCGAAGAACGTTATCTGCTTCACTAAGTGCTTCAAGAAGTGGCGTTTTCTTGTCAACAATCTCTAGCAAGTTGTTGTTTGAGATAATCAACAAAGTATCAACATGCTCGCGAAGTTCGTTGATTCCTTCTACAGCGTACTGACCACGTTTGCTTCCTTCAAATCCGAAAGGACGAGTCACAACACCAACTGTAAGGGCACCAAGATCTTTAGCAATACGTGCGATCACTGGGGCAGCACCTGTTCCAGATCCTCCACCCATACCAGCAGTGATGAAGACCATGTCTGCACCGCTGATTGCTTCAGTCAGAGCTTCTTCGCTTTCTTCTGCAGCCTTACGTCCAACTTCTGGACGACCTCCAGCACCCAAACCACGAGTCAATTTTGGACCAAGTTGGATAACTGTTTCTGCTTTCGTACTGCTAAGAGCTTGTACATCAGTGTTGGCTGCGATAAATTCTACACCAGCAACACCTTCGTCAACCATGCGGTTGATGGCATTACCACCACCGCCACCGACACCAATTACTTTAATAATTGCGCCTTGAGCTGCTGCTGTATCAAATGAAAATGTCATAATTTCTTATCCTCTTTTATTCATCAAACATGCTTCCGATCAAACCACGGAAACGTTCTGTTAGCTTCGGTTTACTTTGAGAACTTGCTTGGAATTCTTCCTTAGGAGCAACTGGAGCTTCCGTCACAGTTTCAGCTGGAGCTGCTTGTGTTGGACTTGGTTGCGCTACTGGATTCAAACGTTGATTTGGAATACCAAAGTTGATTGGTTTTTGACGAAGAAATTCATCTCCTTTAACCGCTTTTTGAGCAAGAAGATTCACTTCTGTCAATTTACCAGCAAACTCAGACAAACTAATCACATGAGCAAATGCAGGGTTGCGAATTCCCACTTGGTTTGGTACGTGAAGTTTTACTCGAACACCAAATACTTCTTGGGCTAATTCAACAATTCCTGGCAAAATTGCATTTCCACCGATAAGGACGATACCACCTGGCAAATCTAACAAGTGTCTTCTTTCCAACTCTTGTTTGATTTGGTCAAAGATATGTTTGATGCGTGCTGAAATAATTTCTGCCAAGTAGCTTTCTGTCACTTCAACAGGCTCTACTTCACCAATTACTTCAACTTGGAAAGTTTCGTTACTTGCTAGTGGAACATAAGCTTCACCATAGTTCAGTTTCAAACTTTCAGCAATTTTTTGAGATGTTTTCAAGACTTTAGAAATGTCTTTTGTAACGTAATCTCCACCTTCTTGGTAGATGTTGGTGAATTGCAATTCCTGGTTACGGATAGTCGCTACAGTAGTTTGACCTCCACCCATATCGATGACAGTCGCACCAAATTCACGTTCACCTTCATTGAGAACTGAGTTTACGATTGCCAATGGTGAGATAATCACATTGTCAACATGGATACCTACACGCTCCACTGTCTTGCGGAGATTGTGTAGAATTGTACGAGGTCCTGTGTAAAGCAGACCACGCATTTCCAAACGGACACCCATCATACCACGAGGGTCACGGATGCCTTGGAATCCATCCACGATGAATTCTTCTGGAATAAAGGTAATCACTTCACGATCAGGGGTCATGCTCTTTGTCAAAGCTGATTTGACAACATTCTCAACATCCTGGTCTGTGATTTCTTTGGTATCTGAAGTAACAGGAATCATTCCTTGTGTTGGTTCGACCTGCAAGAGGTTTGCTGGAAGTCCAACGTTAACAGACTTAATAGAAATACCAGCTTTCTCTTCTGCCTGTGTGATTGCGGATTTGATCGCTGAAGCAGCTGCTTCAATATCAACAATAATTCCGTCTTTGACACCTTTACTTTTGGCGTTACTTACACCAATTACATTTACTTCGCCATCTCTATGCTCAGCTACTAGCACTTTAATCGAGCTAGTTCCGATATCTAAGCCTGTAAAAAAACCATCTCTAGTCATTACATCGCATCCTCTCTGTCTTCCAAGTTTCTCACTTCTATTTAATAACTATGTTTGGGCATAGCTATTCAAAGAATATTATAACACAAAAAATCCAATCGTGCTTAGTTTTTGATAAAATTCCTGCATGTTTTTTGAGAAAATTCTAGAAAAATTCTTCTTCTAAGAGATTATTTGAAGTTAACGTTCACAATTTCCTTTTTGTTTCTTAAAAATCCAAAAAAGAGAAGATCATTTTAGATCTTCTCTTGAATAAATTCTTCTGATTTTTGTTGTAAAAAATTTTCTACTAATTTCCCTGTTAAGCGAATTGCTATCACGATAACAGTCGAAACAATGAGATAATTTAAGGGCTGGCCGAAACTTCCAACAAGTGGTGGTTTGTTTAAAAAGCCATAATCCCCACCTACAACTAAGTTGACAACCCATATCAAGCCATTTAAGGCAAAGGTAATCACCGCCACATTCTTCAAATCAAGAAGAGAAGGTTGATAGTTCCTAAACAAGTATAGGAGCGCATTTCCTAAAAGGGCAACATGTCCGATAATGAAGGACAAAATGGTCACGTGTGGAAATGGGTAAGGATCAAAGAGTGGGTAAGCCAGTGCTGCTGTTGCTCCAAAAGTTCCTAAAAGGGCAAAGTACTGTTTGTACTTGGATGTCCCTGGAATCAAGAGCATCACAAACATGGCGATACGGCAATGATAGAAGGGCAAACTTTCTGACAGAGGCATGAGATTGCCACAATACCAGCTATACAGAACAATCAGTTGAACAGACTGAAGGATCTGAATAAAACGCTGGTAAGCCACTTTATCGCGAAAACGATAAGAAGCATAGAAAGTAAGAGCCAGTAAACTTAACAAACCAATGTACCAGTGGAGTTCAAACTGGGGCGGTTCTGATATCTGTGTGGTAAATAATTTATCCCACAAATTCATATTCTATTCCTCGTTCATCTAGCTAGAGGCAGTAAAAAATTCACTTTCCCCAGCTTTTAAATTTTTTGAAAAACTTGATTCCATGCCATGCATAGAATACTTGCGTCTTAAATTCGCAACCTATTATATCATTTGTATTGTAGAAATGCACTGATTTGAAATCTACAGTTTCATATGGAAATCACTAAACTACATTAGGCTTTCTACCAACTTGGCTAGATTCATGGAGTTAGAGCCTTTGAGCAAGATTTGGTCATTGGCACCGAGGCTTTCCTTAACCTGCTTGACTAGGTCTTCAAATTGGTCCTCGTCAGCTGTTTTCTTGAAGTAGAAAACGTGGCCGATTGGAAACATTTGACTAGCCAGCTGGCTTAATTCCGCAATATCTTCTCCGTAGAAAATAACGGTATCCAGCACATCTGGCGATAGGCTTAAAATCATCTGGTTATGGAGTTGGACTGACTGGTCGCCGAGTTCCTTCATGTCTGCCAAGACAGCGATTTTCTTGCCTCCTTTGTTGGCTGGAATAGCCGAAAAAGTCTCCAAAATCAACTTCATAGCAGTTGGATTGGCATTGTATACGTCAGACAGAATATCTGCTCCATTGGCTGCTTTCTTCCACTCGGTACGGTTACGCGTCAATTCAAGATTTTGGAAGGCTAAACGAATTTGTTCCTCTGAAACTCCTTCTTGTAGAGCCACATAAGCAGCAATCATAGCATTGGTTGCATTGTACTTGCCAGTCACTGGCAAATCAAGGTCTTGTTCCAAGAAATTAGCATTAAAGGTCAGACTGTCCTTGCGCTCAATCAAGTCGGTGATTTCCAGCTCTGCTCCTTGCCCAAAACGAACCACCTTTTTATCAGCTGGCAAGTAGGCCTCTACAATCGGGTCTGCTGGTGCCAAAAGCAAAGAACCTGAAGCCATACCGTCTGCAATTTGCATTTTCCCTTTAGCGATTTCCGAACGGTCTTTGAAAAAGGCCAAATGAGCCTCTCCAACCAAGGTCACGATGGCTGTCTTGGGGTGAGCTAATTCAGACAAGAGATGGATATCTCCCAAGTGATCCTGCCCCATCTCCAAGACCAACTTTTCAGTATCATCAGGCATATGAAGAACTGTATAAGGAAGCCCGATCTCGTTATTGTAGTTGCCTTGTGTTTTGTAGGTCTTGTATCTTGTTGACAGTAAATGCGCCAGCATATCCTTGGTCGTTGTCTTACCATTTGAACCCGTAACAGCAAAGACATTAACAGCCGTTTTTTCAAGATAGTAGGCTGCGAGGGCTTGAAAGGCAGACAGCACGTCGTCTACTAGAATGTAGGGATGATTTGCAACCTCTTTCTCAGTCAAGGTTACAACTGCACCATTTTCAAAAGCTGTTTCGATAAAGTCATGACCGTCACGCGCTCCCTTGAGCGGAACAAACAAATCTCCCTTCGCAATCAAGCGACTATCAAACTCAGCTTTTTCTATCTGGGTGTCCTCAAAGATGCTGACATCATTTTTAGCCCCAACAGCTTGTGCCACTTCATGAATTGTTAATTTCATTTCTACTCCTTTAAAAAGGGGTGAAGTCCACGAACTCGACTCACCTAACAGTGATGGTTCTAACTCCTACCCTCTCTTTCATTTTTATAGCAAATGGGCTTCGCGCTTGTCAAAGCTTTCCTTGGCAAGGTCAACCAAACGCTCGATTAGGTCTGGGTAGCTGATTCCCATATTGTCCCAAAGTAGTGGATACATAGACCACTGGGTAAAACCTGGCATGGTGTTAAGCTCGTTTAGGAAAATCTCGCCCTTATCTGTATAGAAGAAATCACAACGAGACAGACCGAGGCCACCGATCGCACGGAAGGCAGTTTCTGCATTATGACGCATGACAGCTACTACATCATCACTAATCTTGGCTGGGATGTCCATGGTAATCTTGTTATCGATATATTTGGCATCGTAGTCATAGAAGGCAACATCCTTGACCACTTCACCTGGCAAAGTGCTCTTAACATCATAGTTACCTAAGAGACCAACCTCAATTTCACGCGCATTCACCCCTTGTTCTACCAAGACACGGCTGTCATATTGGAAGGCAAGTTCCAAAGCTTGACGGAGTTCCTCATGGTTTTCAGACTTAGAAATACCGACACTTGAACCCATGTTTGACGGCTTAGTGAAGACTGGATAAGTCAATTTTTCTTCAACTTCAGCGATTTTAGCAGTCACATCATCCCCTTCGACGATAGCCACATAAGGAACTTGAGCAATCCCAACAGATTCTAACACACGCTTGGTTGTGATTTTATCCATGGCAAGGCTGGATGACAAGATATTGCAACCGACATAAGGCATTTTCAAAACTTCTAAAAATCCTTGAACAGAACCGTCTTCTCCCATCGGACCATGCAAAACTGGAAAAACCACAGCGCCTTCTTCGTAGATAGCACTTGGCGCGATTTTCTTGTCCCAGTCAATGGTCGCATTGGTCATAAGACGATCCTCTTGACCTGGAGTCTGGCTAAATTCTTGCGTTTTGATAAAGTCACCTGACTGACTGATAAAGAAAGTCTTGACTGTGAAACGATCGTAGTTGACCGCACGCATCACACTCTCAGCTGAAAGGACAGAGACTTCACGCTCTGCACTTCGTCCACCGTATAAAAGAATAATCGTTTGTTTCATATTGCTTGTCCTAATTCTAATAGAATACTCGTTCTTTAGTATATCATATTTGCTTCTTTTTTGAAACTTGAACATGGTACTAGAATTTCAGAGAGATAAAAAGAGACCGTTAACATCAAATTCGGTCTCCTTGGTTTTTAACTAAATGAATTGAAGTTCGTAAATTTGTCCAAACTTACAACTCTGTCCGATTTTCAATGGCTCGTAAGAGTGTGACTTCATCCGCATATTCGATATCTGCCCCCACGGCCAGGCCTCGTGCCAGGCGAGTGACCTTAATACCAGCTGGCTTGAGGAGACGAGAGAGATACATAGAGGTCGCTTCCCCATCTGCCGTAGCATTGGTTGCCACAATAACCTCTGAAACCTCGTTATCCATGAGACGAGTCATGAGACTCTTGAGATTGATATCATCTGGGCTAATGCCATTCATCGGAGAAATGAGTCCATGCAAGACATGATAGAGTCCGTGGTATTCTTGGATGTTTTCCATAGCAGCCACATCGCGACTATCTTCTAGCACTAAGATGGTTGTCTGGTCTCGAGTCGGATCCGTACAGATCGAGCAAGGATCATCATCGGTCAAACGGCCACAGATGGAACAATAGGTTAATTCCCGCTTGGCAGATAGGAGATTCTTGGCAAATTCATTGACATCGTCATCAGACATTCCAATGGTATAGAAGGCGAGGCGGGTAGCCGTTTTGATCCCGATACCCGGAAGCTTGGAATAGCTATCAATCAGCTTGGCAATAGGTGTTGGATACAGCATAAGTTCCTTTCTAATTCATTGGATGGTGTTGGTTATAAAGGTTGATAATGTCGCGCGCAATGGAAGGTCCAACACCGTTTGTTAGATTGGTGTTATGAGGAAAGACGACTGCGACCGCAATTTGGGGATTATCCGACGGTGCATAGGCGACGGCATTGGTGTTATTAGCTTTTTGACCGCCATTAACGTAACTTTCGGCAGTACCCGTTTTCCCACTGATGGATACGGCTGCGCCATTTGAAAAGGCACGACCTGTCGTAAGGGCACTCGTTCCATGCGAAACTTGATAGAAACCTTGGTGCAAGATAGCCATATCGGCTTCTGAGATATTGACCTTGTTCATTTCCTTGGCAGCTGTTTCCTGAACTAGACTGCCTAAGCCACCTTGGTCATTGTTGCCATAGATTCCTTCAACGATGTGAGGAGCTAAACGCACACCATTGTTTGCAATGGTTGCGACATACTGGGCTAACTGCATCGGTGTGTAGTTATCAAACTGACCAAAGGAATTATTGATATAGTTCCCCAAATCAAATTCTTTTGGCGTGAATCCTGTGGATTCATCTGGGAGGTCAATCCCTGTTGAAGCTCCGAGTCCGTATTCCCCAAAGGTTGATCGCAATTTGCCCATTGCAGTCTCTAACTGTCCCGTTGCAGCCACCATGTTTGGCGTGTAGGTCTGTCCCATGATTCCTAGCGCGGTTTGAACCATGTAGGTATTAGAAGAGTACTCTAGAGCCTCAACTGCTGTGATCGGGAAAGAGCCATAGGACAAGGTGTACCATGAATTGATAGGGGCCGAACCTTGGAAAACAATCGGCTGGTCTGTCAAGGTTTGATTGCCTGACAAGACTCCATTTTCCCAACCAGAGCTGATGGTCGCTGCTTTAACAACAGATCCTGGTACAAAGACATTGGTTATCGTTCCAAGCGAATCTGAACTTAATTTCCCGGATTCGACATCATGCTTGACACCTGACATCGCCAGAACTGCACCGGTTTTAGGATTGAGGGCTACAGCGTAGACTCCTTCAGAATATTTGGCTCCACCGTTACCCAACTCTGAGTTGAAGTAGCTCTTGAGTAGGTCATCCACACTATTCTGGAAAGCTAGGTCAATCGTTAACTTGATATTGTTTCCTTTGCTTCCTTCTTCGACATTTTCCACACTTTCCATATTTCCGTGCTTGTCGAGGTGGATTTCCTTGACGGAGCGTTTGCCTTGAAGGACGTCTTCATATTGCTTTTCAAGATAGGAAGTCCCCACTCGGTCATTGAGAGAGTATCCTTTCTTGAGATAAGCGTCAACTTCCTCTGCTGGAAGACCTGACTTTTCACTGGAAACACTACCGACGATAGACGATAAAGAAGTGTCCAGTACTTTTCGGTCCCATGAGGTTGAAATGCTAATGCCCGGTAATTCCTTGGACGCAGAAGCTACAAGTGCAACTTGCGTATCATCCAAGGCATCTGTTGAAATGGTTCCAGTTGCGAAATTTCCAACTGCATTGAGCTGGCTAAACAGATAGATTTCCTTTTTTTGCTCATCTGTATAATTGAGTTGACTCACGTTGATACTTTCAACCGCATTATTATAGAGGGTCGCTTCTGATAAGCGATTTCCATCTGAATCCAGGCGTTTGTCGCTTGGTAAGGATTCGACTGTTTTTTTGTAAATATCCTGGTCCGCCAAGTAGTAGTCCGCAATCTGACGGTCTGTGAGTTCAGGGGAAGTGACATTCACATACGTCAGCAGTTTTTTAGCCGTCTCCTTTAACTCTGCTGCCGTCATCTTATTGTTTCGTGTGAAAGAAACAACTTGCTTGAGTGTGTTTTCTACCAAGGGTTTGCCTGTTGCATCGTAGATTTGGCCACGAGCCGAACTGGTTGTCACCCTAGTCTGGCTGGCTGATGCCAACTTTGCCTCATAGAAGTCTTTATTCAGTACCTGCATGTATAACAATCGACCAATAATGGCCATAAAGAGCAGAATGACAATCGCAAACAGTAAATTAAGCCGAATCGGAATCGAATGGCTATTGAATTTTCTCATACAACTAAGACTCTTTTCTAGAAAATTGCAGATCTTCCGGATAAATTTCAGCTAAAAATTGCTAGGATTTGACCGAAGACCAGTACTTTTCATTGTACCATATTTTATGGAGAAACTCTTGGAAAAGTCTATCTCTTTTTTGAGATTTCATCCAAAGCGCCTTTTTATTTGGTTATCCTACCTTCTATGATATAATGATAGTAATAGTTAAGGAAGCGTCAACTTTTAAGACTTTGACTCATAAAAAGGAGCCTCATGAACAAGCCAGATATCGCAACCATAATCGACCTCCATTTTGAAGAATTAACTGAGCTCGAGCAAGAAATCGCTCGCTATTTTTTGCAGTCTGATACGATCCAAGATGATCTTTCTTCTCAGCAAGTTACCCAAAAATTACATATCTCCCAAGCAGCTCTGACTCGCTTTGCCAAAAAGTGTGGTTTTACAGGCTACCGAGAATTTGTTTTTCAATACCAACACCAAGCTAGTAAACAGGACATCCATTCACACAAACACAGTCCCTTGACCAAACGTGTTTTGCGAAGCTACAGCATCATGCGAGAACACACGCAGGATTTGATTGATGAAGCGCAGCTTGAACGAGTTGCCCAGCTAATCGATGATGCGGAACGGGTTTACTTTTTTGGGACGGGAAGTTCTGGTCTGATTGCCCGTGAGATGAAACTGCGCTTTATGCGTCTAGGTGTTGTCTGTGAAGCTTTGACCGATCAGGATGGCTTTGCTTGGACGACCAGTATCATGGATGAAAACTGTTTGGTCCTAGGTTTTTCCCTGTCTGGCACTACCCAATCCGTTCTAGATAGTTTGCTTGATGCCAAGGATATGGGGGCCAAGACTATTCTCTTTACCAGTTCTCCTAGCAAAGACTGTCAGGCCTACACCGAAACAGTCCTAGTCGCAAGTCATAGCCAATCTTCTTACATCCAGCGTATTTCCGCTCAACTCCCTATGCTCTTTTTAACAGATTTGATTTATGCCTACTTTTTAGAAATCAATCGTGAGAGCAAAGAAAAAATCTTTAATAGCTATTGGGAAAATAAAAAACTCAACGGCTATCGTAGACAAAAACGCGCTAGAAAATCCTAGTTTGGTCCAACCAAACTAGGATTGTTTTGTTTTAATACTCTTCGAAAATCTCTTCAAACCACGTCAGCTTCACCTTGCCGTACGTATGTAACTGACTTCGTCAGTTTTATCTGCAACCTCGAAGCTGTGCTTTCAGCAACCTACGGCTCGCTTCCTACTTTGCTCTTTGATTTTCATTGAGTATAAAATGATAATAGGCTCATAGGTGGTCTTTCCTATCTGTCTCTTTGCACCAATGCTTTTTATCTATGTTTTTCAACTTTTCTATAAAGTCTCCTTTCCGTTTTTGAATTTTTGACAACAAAAAGGAAGTATCGGCTATCTGTTTTTACTTCCTTTCTCTAATTTTATTTAATTGTTTTACTTCGACAAACTGGGATTTAGATTTTAACCCTTCAGGAAAATGAAACGAGCTACTCTCCTGAAGTATGTTCTTTAACATTATAGTTTAATGCAAAGTGTAGCTATATAGTCATTTCCATAACGCGATAATCTATTTCTTTTATCACATGATTCATAAAAATCGATCATAGCGAGACCATTCTTCAGTTGTCCTCTAATCTGAGTTTCTAAGGTATGACTAAATTCATAGCCATACTCTGGATCTATGGTTATTTTGCCTTCCGCTTCAAGCTCTCTTGAATTAAAAGGTAGTGAAAACTGTATCAGTAATTCATCATTGGGTTTGTCCCATACAATGTCAGCATCATACATGTATATCCGAGGATTCATAAATCCGACCATTAAGAGTCCACCCTTTTTCAATACGCGAGAGGCTTCTTTATACATGTTCTCTAAATCCTCTATGTATACATTTGAAACCGGATTAAAAATAATATCAAAGATTTCATCTTCAAATGGGAATGGTTTTGTCAGATCACCTTGAACGGTAGTGATTTTTAAACCTTCTCTTTTAGCAACCAACTCATCTCTTTCTAATTGTGATTTAGAAAAATCCATAATGGTGACATCATAACCTTTTGTAGCAAAAACGGGACCCTGCTGTCCACCACCACAAGCTAACCCTAATATCTTTTTTCCCTTGGCTTTTTCAAACCATTCTGTGGGCACTTTTTTCCCAACAGTTAAGGCAACAGAAATTGGATGCTTTCTAGCTTCTTCTAATTCTTCATGTGTCAACGGCTCAGTATAATCATTTTTTACATTATTCCATCTATCTTGATTACATTTTATATAATTGTTCATCTGATAATCTCCTCGTAATGTTATACTATTCGATTTAAGTTGGATGAGCTGCCATTACATTTTTCTCACCGCTACAACTTCTATTTTATCAATTTCTCATCCATCCCATTATATCACTTTTTTCTTCTTGGCTTGGGTTTAGTATTTAGAAACAAAGTAGAGTGCTTGTACCGTCTTCTAGAGCTATCTCCTCTCATATATTTTTCGATGGTAGGAATTCTCCTCCTATCCTACTTTTTTTGTAATTCATATTTGTCTTTCCGCTAGTTTTCATATACTGGACAGTTTTTCTATCATCAAAAAAAGAATTAAGCAGAACATTTTTCACTCGACTAGTGATTAAGTGTTCTTCTTAATTCTATAGTTCCAAACTAGGATTGTTTTGTTTTGATGCTCTTCGAAAATCAAATTCAAACCACGTCAGCTTCACCTTGCCGTACTCAAGTACTGCCTACGGCTTGCTTCCTACTTTGCTCTTTGATTTTCATTGAGTATAAAATGATAATAAGCTCCCAACATACCTGCTGTATTTTGGTGATGGGCAAATTCTAATCGTGTCTTTTCAGCTAGACTTGGTACCAAGGCTGCCTTCAAGGCTGTGCGGATCTTTGGTTTGAGGATAGCCTCTTGTCCCATGATACCGCCACCGAGAATGACTACTTCTGGATTGGCAACGTAGCAAATATTTGCCAAACCTTTTCCAAGATAATCTACCATGCGGTCAATGCCAGCCATACAGATTTTGTTTCCTTCAGTAGCTTCCTTGAAAATGCGTCGCCCATTCCACTGATCAACTGGATCTCCATGAGCTGCTGCTACATACTCTACCAAGGATGTCGTAGAAGCCAAATCTTGGAAAGCCCCATCCTGCATATGCATATAACCCACCTCACAGGCAGAATTGCTATATCCATGGAAAACTTTCCCATCCATAATCAAGCAACCACCGATACCTGTTCCAATGGTCAAGCAGAGTGTCACACTCGCTCCCTTTCCAGAACCAGATACTGCCTCAGCAAGACCTGCGCAGTTGACATCATTTTCAATTTCGCAAGGAATCGCAAAGCTAGTCTCGATTTCCTTCTTGAACTGGGTTCCTGCATAGTTAGGGATTTGCGGGCCAGCATAGAAAATCTCACCCTTGTCAGGATCCACCATTCCTGCAGAAGAGATAGCAACACCTGCTACTGGGCTTTTTTCTAAATAACTAGCTACGATATCTTTGGTCTTTTGTAAGATATGAGGTCCACCCTTATGCGCCTCAGTTGGCATTTCATGCGATTCAACAAGTTGGCCTTCTTGGTCAATCAAACCATATTTGATGTTGGTTCCGCCAATATCAATTGCAACGTAGTGTGTCATAAATACCTCCTTATGGATTAGAGGAAGCGCTCCTTGGTTTCACGAATCAATTGCGCTGCTGCTTCTACAACTGGGCGATCTTCTTCGGTTACTGGTGTCAATGGTGAACGAACTGAACCAATGTTCAAACCTTCATTGATCTTCAAAACTTCTTTGATGACACCGTACATATTTCCATGTGCAGCAGTCAATTTACCAATGATTGCATTGATAGCGTATTGCAATTCACGAGCTGTTTCCAAGTCTTTCTCAGCAATCAACTCATTAAGTTTCAAGAAGAGTTCTGGCATAGCACCATAAGTACCACCGATACCAGCTTTAGCACCCATGAGGCGTCCTCCTAGGAACTGTTCATCTGGACCGTTAAAGACGATACGGTCTTCTCCTCCAAGGCTGACAAAGGTTTGGATATCTTGAACTGGCATAGAAGAGTTCTTAACACCGATAACACGAGGATTCTTCAACATTTCAGTGTAAAGACTTGGGGTCAAAGCAACTCCTGCTAGTTGAGGAATGTTGTAGATCACATAGTCTGTGTTTGGTGCTGCAGCACTAATGTCATTCCAGTATTTAGCAACTGAGTACTCAGGCAAACGGAAGTAAATCGGTGGAATCGTTGCAATGGCATCTACTCCCAAGCTTTCCGCATGGCGAGCAAGTTCCATACTGTCTTTAGTATTGTTGCAAGCTACGTGAGCGATGATAGTCAATTTACCCTTAGCAACTGCCATGACTTCTTCTAAAATCAACTTGCGGTCCTCTACACTTTGGTAGATACATTCACCAGAAGAACCGTTGACATAGAGGCCTTGAACTCCCTTATCAATGAAGTATTGAACCAAGACGCGCGTACGCTCTGGACTGACTTCTCCTTGATCATCATAACATGCGTAGAAGGCTGGAATGACACCTTCATATTTTTTCAAATCTGACATAGATTTTCTCCTAAGATTTCTTTTTTCTGCTGAGAGCAGTTCTATTTTTTACAAGTTTAGTATACACCTTGTGAAAATCGCTTTCAATATCTTGTATACACTTAGATTTTAGTTTCTACTTGTATTTTAGAAACTGTAACGATTGAAAGTAGTTTCAGAAACACCTCATCCTACTGGTATTTGGCGAAGATTTTCTCCATCAAACCTGCTTGGAGAAAGACTAGCAAACCAAAACCAAAGAGGATAAAAGCTGATCCACCCAATAGGAGAGTGAAGGCGGATAGATAAAGAACCATCACAATGAGAAAGAGAATGGCTAACATGAGGAAGAACCACGGAAAGTTAAAACTTGCCAAGATAAGCCCTTTTTGCAGCACTTCTTTCCAAGACAAATCATAGCGCGCAGCGATGGGATAACTAGCCAACATCACAAGAGTGAGGAAGATGAGAATCCCCAAACAAATAGCTTTCACAATCTGGAAAGGTAAAGCTGTCTGGCCCCAAAAAAGATAGAGGTCTAAAAGACTCAGCAAAACAATGCCCAACTCTAGCAAACCTAACTGGAAACCCAGTTTCAGATTTTGCTTGAAGGCCCTTATATAAGTTCTAAAGACTGGTACCCGTCTGCTTCTCTTAATCTCAAACATAGTCTCATAGAGACTGATTTTTGCCACTCCAATCGTCACGATAGGCAAACAAGAGACAACAAAAAGAAGATTGGCTGTCACGATATCCAAGACCTTCTCACTGAAACGCATGAGAAAATTATCTGTATCAAATGCTGCCTTGATCAGGCTTACTCCTTTTTGTGCCATGTTTGCTCCTCCTGATTCTTTTAATCAATCAAAATTTTAAAGAGATATTTGCGAACCTTCTCTTCCATACCTGCATAGCCATTTGGCTGGTGCGGTTCTCCTGGGAAGAAAATCGCAAAATTGTGATAACCCAACAAGAGTGGGTAGCGTTCATGACAATGGACAAAACCAATGTCACTCGCTTCATCGAATGCTACCGCTTCGTCTTTGATACGTGAACCGTAGCTCGAATATTCATGTCCTTCTACCAGTAAATGCAAATCTGCATAGTGTTTATGGTGCTCAAACTGATCATTTTCAGCTTGATTGAGGACATTTTCCTGCACAACTAGAAAGACCTTGTCCCCGTCAATCTCATACTTACCGAGTTCGAAAGAATCCTTACGGTGCTGATAGAGATAGTCGATAGCCTTGTCTAGATTGGGATGTATACCCTTGTAAAAGGCGATGTTTTTCAAATCGTCAAAAATCATACTGTTTCCTTCGTTTCTGATAGTTACTGTTTTTCAGTTCCGAATGTTCCTTTTTCTATTTCCCTGTAATAGTGCGGACGGAAGCAAATTCCTTAGGAATTTCATTCCTAATTTTTGAGCCTGTTGCTCTTTCATCGTCAGTCTCAAAAATTCCGTCTAAGATAAAGCGTAAGTTGCTTATCTTAGATACCACTAAAGCGGGAAATAGATACCATAAAACGAACCTACTCTAACTAGTATCATGAAAAGAGTTCATTCTTAAGTTCATAAGTGTCTGACAAAATCTCTATGGCATACAAATACCCAACATTTTGTAGACACTTATAACTCTGTATTCTCTTATACTCAATGAAAATCGAAGAACAAACTAGGAAGCTAACCGCAGGCAATACTTAAGTATGGCAAGGTGATGCTGACATTGTCTGAATTCGATTTTCGCAGAGTATTATCCTTTAACAGCTCCCATAGTGATACCCTGAGTGAAGGATTTTTGGAAGACAAGGAAGACTGTTACGATTGGTACGGCTGCAAGAGCTGCACCAGCCATGATCAAACCATAGTTGGTTGCCATTTCGGCCTGCATGGTCGCAACCCCGAGTGAGATGGTCAAGTTTTGACGTGAAGTCAACATAACCAACTGCATGAAGTAGTCGTTCCAAGTATTGATGAAGGTAAAGATTGCAAGGGCTGCAAATCCTGGCTTCACAATAGGGAAGGCTACGCTCCAGAAAGTACGAATTTCACCACAACCGTCGATTTTAGCTGATTCAAGCAATTCTGTTGGAATATTTTCACTGAACTGTTTCATGAGGAAGACCCCGAATGGCCATCCAATCAAAGGCAGGATAACTGCCCAAAGAGTATCGTGAATTCCCATGAAGTTGACGATACGTACCAATGGTACAAGGACAACTTGTTTTGGAAGAGCCATGGCAGCGATAAAGACTGCAAAGAGAATACGCTGACCATAGAAACGTTTTTTAGCTAGTACGTAACCTGCTAGAGAAGAGGTTGCACAAACCAAGAACATAGTTACCAATGAAATAAATACAGAGTTCCACATCCACTGCATGGCAGGGTTTTGCACCATGAGTTGTTGGAAGTTTTCCATTGTTGGAGCTTTAGGGAACCATTGTGGTGGGATCATAATGGTATCCGGTTGTGATTTGAAGGCCCCTGTCAAAATCCAGTAGAATGGAAAGATGAACAGCACGGTCAACAAGAGCAAGATAATCGTTGAAATAACAGTGAAAGCTGTTAAGGGTTTCTTTTGTGTAGATTGCATAGCTGTCTCCTTTCTTTAGTATTCTACGTCGTTTCCAAGTACTTTAAATTGAACAAAACTTACGATCGCAATCATAATTGCCAAGAAGACACCGATAGTGTTTGCATAGCCGTATTCTGTCAATTGGAAGGCTTTTTCGTAAAGGTAGTACATGAGAGTACTTGTAGAGTAGTTTGGACCACCAGATGTCAAGAGCTGAATCAAGGCGAAACATTGGAATGAGTTGATAGTCGTAATAATTGCGATGTAAAGAGTTGTTGGAAGAAGGCTAGGCCATTTGATTTTCCAGAAGACTTGAAATTCAGTCGCACCATCAACACGCGCTGCTTCAACAAGTGAGTTGTCAATATTCCCCATGGCAGCGATATAAAGGATAATCGGTTGACCAACAGATGTTGTCAAAAGGATGATCATAATCGCTAGCAAGGCCCAGTTTTTATCACCCAACCAAGAAATGTTTTGGCTGATGATATGACTTGACTTAAGGACAAAGTTTAGAATCCCTGATAGGGGGTCATAGATCCATTTCCATACAACCGTTACGGCAACACTACCTGTTACAACTGGTAGGAAGAAGACGAAACGATAGAAAGAACGGGCAATGGCATTTTGATGATAGGTTTGAGATGCTACAAAGAGCGAGAAGAGAACTACAATCGGAACAGATCCAATAACCAGGATAACGGTATTGATCAAAGACTTGGTAAAGACAGGATCTTTAAACATACGAATGTAGTTGTCCAAGCCTACAAACTCAAATTTCGTCATGGAGTAGTTAAAGAAACTTGTAATGAATCCCATAATCATAGGAGCCAAGACAAAGATCACAAAGAAGAATAATACTGGTGCTAGGAAAGCATAGGAAATCACTGTTTCCCGCATGCGAATTTTATTGACTTTCACAGTCGGCACCTCTCTTTCAAATAGAATATTTTTTGATTTTCTTAAACTGTTTTAAAATCAAAATGAAATTTTTTAAGATTCGCTTATGTAAGAACTTCATTTTAATTTCGTGACAGTTCCTACCATTTCAAATAAAAGTCCCCCTTTTCTTACACCTTAGTGCACAGGGAAAAGGGGGAATCAATCTGACTTAGTGCTTATTGTTTTGTAGCTTTTTTGATTGTTTCGTTAGCTTTTTCAGTGAAGGTTTTCAAAGCATCCGCTGGTTTTTCGTCACCATTAGATACAGATTGCAACATTGGGAACCAAAGTGTTCTCATTTCAGCAAAACCGTCAATTGTGTTGTAGTAAGGTGAGTAGTATTTAGTCCAACCACTGATTGTTTCCATACGTTTGTCTTCATAAAGTTTGCCAAATGAAGTACGAACT
Organism: Streptococcus mitis ATCC 6249; assembly: GCF_000146585.1. Lineage (GTDB taxonomy): Bacteria > Bacillota > Bacilli > Lactobacillales > Streptococcaceae > Streptococcus > Streptococcus mitis_AZ. Next base: position 1,566,601 of record NZ_GL397179.1, read on the forward strand.
GGGAAGGCACCTGTACGAACAACGTCTTTAGGACCCCATTCTTTGTCGTCAGCGATGAATTGAACGAATTTCTTAGCAGCTGCGATTTTCTTATCGTCTTTGTTGTTGAATACTGCAAATCCGTTTACAAGGTATTCAAGAGATGGTTTACCAGAGTCTGATGGGAATGGTACTTCTACCACATCTACCTTACTTGCTTCCAAGAGTTTCGCTTGGATACCGTTTTGAGCTGGTGCCCAAAGGATTGTGTATGAAGTTTGACCGTTAGCAAAGTTTTGGATGTCAGCTCCACCGTCAAATTGTGAACCATTGTTCAACAAACCGTCTTTGATCCAGCTAGCAGCTTTTTCAAGACCTTTGACGAATTTAGGATCGTCTGTTGTATATTTGGTTACGTCTTTGTCTGTTACAGAACCGCCATAAAGGTTTGCGATGAAGGCACGTGTTCCTTGGTCTCCCCCTTGACCAGAACTGAACAATGAACCTGGTGTATAGCCTTTATCTTTAAGCGCTTTCAAAACTTTTTCAAAGTCATCAGTTGTCCAACCTTCTTTTACAAGGTTTGCAACTCCAGCATCTTCCAACATTTTCTTGTTCATAGCCATGTAGAATGGAGCTGAACTGATTGGATACATGTAAGCTTTGTCTCCAGCCTTACTTGCTTGTACGATGTTTTCGTTATTAACATCTTTGACGAATTCGTCTGTGAAGAGGTCGTTCAACTCAGCCAATTTACCATTTTTACCGTATTGGATGATACGTCCTGGTGCGTCAAAGAGTACGTCTGGCGCTGTTCCTGCTTCGATAGCTGTTGTGATCTTTTCTGGACCTGACTTAAAGTCGATGGTTTCCAATTTCACTTTTACATCTGGATTTGCTTTTTCAAAAGCTTCGATGATTGATTTTTCATAAGTTCCAACACCGTCACCAGTTTTTTCTTGTGTGAAGACTGGGAATGCCCACCAAGTGATTTCTGTTTTTCCGCTATCGCTACCAGAATTTGCAGCATCTTTACTTCCACCAGAGTTACCACAAGCAGCAAGGCCAAGAATCGCAGCACCTGCAAGTACTGTACAAGCTAGTTTTCTAAATTTCATTTGTATTCTCCTAATTGATAAGCGTATCCATATTGGATAATGAGCAAGTTTATATTTGTATACGTTTTCATTTTCTCCGACGCATCAACCACTCTCCTCTGTTTTGAGATTGTGTTATTTAAGACCGGCAACAAAGCGCTCCGTAATCTCTTTTGGTCTAGTAATTGCTCCACCAACAACGATGCCTCGTACCCCATATTCAAGGATTTGTTTGGCTTGTTCTGGTGTATGAATTTTCCCTTCAGCGATGACATCCACTCCTGCTTCACAAAGTTTTTTGATTAGTTCAAAGTCTGGACCATCTACTTTTGGACTATAAGAAGTGTAACCTGATAGGGTTGTTCCCACAAAATCAATCCCTGCTTCGACTGCTTCTATTCCTTCTTCAAAAGTGCTAGTATCAGCCATTAAGAGTTGATCTGGATACTTTTCTTTGACTTGTCGGATGAAGTCCTGAATTTCCAAACCGTCGTAACGTTCACGTTTGGTACAATCCAGAGCAATAACCTCAATGTCTAGTTCAGCCAACTCATCAACTTCTTTCATAGTCGCTGTAATGAATGGCTCCTGTGGTGGATAGTCACGTTTGATGATCCCGATAATCGGTAGTTTCGTAACCTCCTTGATCTCCTTGATATCACGAACACTGTTTGCTCGGATACCGACTGCTCCACCTTGCTCAGCCGCTTTGACTAGCAAGGGGATAACCCCTCCCGCTTCTGTATAAAGCGGTTCGTGAGGAAGTGCCTGGCAAGAGACAATGATTCCATCTTTGATCTGTTCAATCAAGGCTTCTTTGCTGATCTGTGGCATCCTCTTTCCTCCCTTTCTTTCTTCTATGGGCTTATTATATATCATTTGTTAAGCGCTTTCAATAGATTGTGATAGAATAGATTTCAGTTTCAAAACTATTTTATAGAACAGACTATCCTGAAAGTAGTTTCAGACTTCTTATGATTTCGAATCAACCTGAATGTAATAAAGAAAGATAGCAGGCTGAAAAACCTGCTATCTCTTCTGAGACTTATTCAAATACTTTTACTTACGATTCTTTTCTCTTCTTGCCAAATGCAAACAAGGATAAAAGAATACCTGCAAGACCAAGGGAAATCAGTGAGCTTGTTTCCTTGCTTCCAGTATTTGGTAGACCCGTTTGTTTAACTGCTGGAGCTTGATAGGTAACATCTTTTCCTAGAGATAGTTTGTCACTTGCAGCCGCTAAGACTGGTTTGATTTCTCCCTTATACTCTGGAAGTTCATGGATTGCCGCCTCAGCGCCATTGACGCCACCTACGTACTCTGGTAGGTCATTTGAAGCTGCTAAGACAAAGTTAGCGCCTCCAGTATATTCAGGAAGCTCGTTAGATGCAGCTAGAACCGCATTAACGCCACCTTTAAACTCTGGCAGTTCATGGACTGCCGCTTCAACAGCGTTGACCCCACCTGTAAATTCAGGTTTTTCAACCGTTGGAGCTGCTTCTTCGCCTACTGTTGCCAAAGGACCTGTGTACTCTGGGATTTCTGCCACTGGGGCTTCCTCAGCATTAACACCACCTGTAAATTCAGGTTTTTCAACCGTTGGAGCCGCTTCTTCACCCACTGTTGCCAAAGGACCTGTATACTCCGGAACTTCATGAACTGCTGTTTCCTCAGCATTGACACCACCTGTGTACTCCGGAACCTCATGGATAGCAGCTTCACTACCATTAATACCATCGCTTAATTTAGATCCAGCTAAAGAGACTGGTAAATTGTGCATACTTTCAATTGCACCCTCAGCTAGACCTGTAATCCTTTGACCCATATCTTCTGGATCCACTGTAAATAAGAGAGTTTTTGTATCGTACTGGGTCATGAAGGTTGCTGTTTTACCATTTGCCAACTGAAGGGTCGGAGCCTTATTTACCAATACTTCCGAATCAAACTCCATGGCAATAATACCTGGCCATTTTTGAATAGCATATTTTACTTTTGCTTCTTTAGGAGAAATTCTTTCCTTGGTCAAGAAATCCCAGTTGAATTTCTTGAAGGAAAGTGTATATGGAACACCTCCAGGAGCATGGTGCTCATATAAAAGTCCAAATTCATCTGGTCCAATTTGTTGGAGAGAGTTATAAGCATATTCTCCTTCCTGAATCAAATGATGGTGCAACCAAGTTAACTGGCCATCTTCTTCAACACGAGCCACTCGAATATAACCATTTTTACGACCTGGACCGTTCGCATTCGCCAAGAGAATATACTCTTTACCATTTTGAACTGTATGAGTCGCAGCCATTTGAACATAAACATCTGGCACATCGTAGCGTTCAACGTTATTATCCCAAGTTAGACCACCATCATGACTGGTTGCAACCTGTAGATCACCTGTCAAACCACGCATAAATAGTTTGAGATCCCCATTGTTCAACTGAACAACAGAAGCCTCTGTATTTTGAGCATAATAGTTGTTCATGGTGCTTGAATCAACCACTGTACCATCATAAAGTGTACGATTGTCGTTGACACCACCGCCCATATGCCAAGTCTTACCATGGTCGTCTGAGTAGATGATTCGAGATGATTGGGAACCGTTGAGGTGGTTGGTACGGTTAGTTGTATAGACAGGAACGACGATTCGACCTTTATGTGGTCCGGTACGAAGGGTAATCCCCACTCCAGGACCTACTCCTAGGAATTTCATCCAATCGGCTTTGACCATTGGAGTAATATCTTGAGGAGCTGACCAAGTCTTCCCGTCATCATCACTGTAGGACATCCATAGATAACTATCCTTGGCAATTCTAAATGGAGAAGTTTTGTTTGTTGTGAAGTAGATATTGCCTAGTAGCTGGTCACCCTTGTATAGATCACCCTTGTCGCTGTAAGCTGGTTTGACAGGATCTACAACAACGCGGTATTCCGTTGCCTTGCCATCTGGAGTGTAAACTGTACCATTTTCTCGAATAGTATAGGCTTCTCGTTCTCCTTCTCGGTAGAGGATTTGATAGGTTTTGCCATCGATTTCTTTATAGGCTTCTTCTTTTTCAGAAGACATTCCAAAGATTCCTTTCCCTTCTGGGAACATGTCATACACGGCAAAAATCCGTTTGGTTTCAGGATCCTGGGTCAAGACCATATCGATATTCACTGGTGAACCGATTGATGGGTCAGAAGCTTTTGGATTGTCACGTAAGTTAGTAATGGTTACTCGGTCACCCCAAGTTTTACCATTATCTTCACTACGTCTGATGACCATACCGATATCTCCCCAGTCACTTGAATGGAGACGGCGTTCATCTGCACCAGCGATTAAAGTTCCTTTATCTGTCTTGAGCAGAGCTGGAATACGATAACTCTTGATACCATCTTTGTTTGGTTGGTTATGCATTCCGCCTTCAAAGACGTCTTCTTTCTCAGAGATTTTTGCACCTTCTGGAAGTTTCTTCTCCAAATCACCTCTTTCAAATAGTTGACTCCGTGTTTGAACTTCATCTGGGCTTAAAGCACGATCGTAAACGGTTAAGTTTCGGACTTGTAGGTTTGATGCCCAAACTGTTTTATTGCCCCGTTTGGTTGCTCCAAGTTGAGCTTGATTAACATCTGGCATATCTTTGATAAAGTTACCAGATTTTAGACTTGTTCGGGATAAGACACCGTTCACATAGAGACGAACTCGACCATGAGGTAACTCCGCTGTCGGTTGTTCGACAGTAAAGGTCACGGAATTCCATTGTCCAGGGCGAACTTTCAAAGGAGCATCTGTATACTTATCATAGAACTGCTCCCCTTTAGCGCCACGCCCCTCAATAAGAGCTGTATTATCAAGGACCGACATAGTAAAATACTCATTTTCCTTGGTGTCACTGGATACAGAGAAGAGATTGTAAAAGCGTGGAGCTGATGCATCCGGTTTGAATTCCATGTGAACTGTAGCATTTTTTAGTTGCTTTAGTTTATCTAGTTCATTTGATAAATCGACTCTCTGACCATTTGCTGCATTGGTTTCAACATCTTCTTTTTCAAGGACAGGATTAGCATTTTTTAAATCTCTTGAGTAATAGTCACGAGGAAGCGCTCCCTGATCCTCTGATTCCTCTTCCTTATTTGCTTCTTCTGCAGGGGTTTCCGTAGAGGATGGGGTTTCTGATTCTGCACTCTCATTTTTTTTCAAATGATCTTGGTCCACCTCAACGCCATTGTCTTGAGCTGCTGCCAATTTACCAGCCAAATCCTTATCCAAATGAGCAAGATCTCCCGAGGACACTTCTTTTGGCAATTCTGATAATCCTTGACCAGGTTCGACAGTTTCTGTACTGGCCCCTGCTGCATTGGCTTGCTCTTGGGCTAAGACTGGATTTGCTCCAAATACTACTGTACCAATCACTACCGATGCCGCACCGACTGCAAATTTTCGAATTCCGTATCGCTGTTTCCGATGTAAAGAGTTGTAATTCATGTTTGTCCTTTCATTTTTCATAAAATAAAGCGCTTTCTTTTTTCTTTAAAAATTTTTATTGCCTCTTAAGAGAGACAAGATTTAACAAGAAAGTAACAACTAAATGAGAGCTCCCGTTCCTCTCTCATTTTCTACTAGGTCATACCTTTAATCACCCAGTAGCCATCTCCCTCCTTTCATAAGTGACTTTTCCTTTATTATACAATAAAGTCTTATATTTATATCTATGTTACCACAGAATAGATTTCAATTTCAAGAATATTTTAATATTTTAAATTTTCTGAAAGTACTTTCAGAATTTTGTGACAAAAAAGAGAGCTACTGCCCTCTCAAAGTTATTTTTTTACATAAGAAAAAGGAATCTCACTTCCACAGAGCCAGTTATAAACCTGGTCATTTACAAAAACATTCATGGCTTCGTGAGCATACTCTGGCATGATGCGATAGGCCTTGTCGCAAGTCAAACGGTTGTATATCGCAAACTGGGTAATGGGATAGCAAACATCGTCATCCAAGCCCGTAATCATCTTGACCTCTCCCTTGATACGATGGGCAAGGTTCTTCACATCGATATAGGCAAGGGTCGCCATAATTTCCTCCTCTGTTTCATGGAAGGGATCGTGAAACTTGAAATAACGGAAAAGTTCGTCATAGGCTTCACTGGTATTGCCAATCTCAAGCACTCTTCTAAAGTCAGACAAGAAGGGATAGATGGCAACTGTTCTCTGAATCCGAGGATTGAGCGCTGCTGCAACCAGAGCTAAAGCTCCTCCTTGTGAGGCACCATAGCTAGAAAGTCTTTCCTCATCTACTTGTGGCAGACTAGCAACAATTTCGATCAACTGGTAAATATCCAGATAGACATCCTTATAAAAGAGCTGGTCTCGACCTTCCACAACACCACGGATGATATGGCCCTTAACGGTATTTCCCAAAGGAGAGCGCAAGCCATCTTGTGAATAGCCCGACTGGCCTCGAACGTCCATAGAAACAACGCCGTAACCAGCCACAGTATAGGCCAGCATGTCAGCCCAATCCCAACCACGCCCCATGTATCCATGGAAATGGAAGATTAGCGGAACCTTCTCCTCAGTCTTTGGAAGGACGACGCGTGCATAGACCTTGCCTTCATTCCTTCCTTCAAAGGTCAGCTCATAACACTTGACTTGAGGAATATGGAAATCTCTTTCCTCCAGCTGGTAGGTAGGAAGGACTGAAACTTTTTTGACCTCTTCATCCCAAAAAGCATCAAAGTCTTCTGGAACCTCATCCCTTCCTTTATAAGTCTTGATTTCTTCTAGCAAAGCTGGATTTTTCATAGCATGCTCCTTTTGATTTGTAATCGCTATCATAACTGTAGCATATCTGGGAAAGCAATGCAAGAAAGAAGGGTAATACTCTTCGAAAATCAAATTCAAACTACGTCAGCTTCGCCTTGCCGTACTCAAGTACAGCCTGCGGCTAGCTTCCTAGTTTGCTCTTTGATTTTCATTGAGTATAAACAGAAAGTGATTTTAGATTCTCCTCCCTCAAACCGATCGTCTGAAAGTAGTTTTAAAATCTTAAACTTCTAATCTTCCGTTTTACATATGATCCTTCACAGCAACTGCTACCATTTTGGCTTTGGCACGGACTTTAGTAGCCACTGTCATCTCCATAGCAATAATTGCTTTTCTTTCCCCTAATTCCTCCAGAGTAGAAGTGACCACAATTTCATCTTCAATTGGACTAGGACTAAGGTAATCAATTTCCAAGCGAGCTGTAATAAAACGTCCTATCACAGTAGATTCCGTCAGTTCCAACCCTTTTTGATGATGGGCAAACCAAGCTGCTGAGGCCGTGCCATGGCAATCAAAAATAGTGGCTATCATTCCTCCAAAGACATTTGATGGAACTCCACCAGTATAAGCATTTTCAAGCTTTATCCGACTAATACAACTCTTTCCATCTATACTTGGATAGGTTTTTAAATGTAAGCCTAAATCATTCTTGGGACCACATCCCCAACAATGCTGAAATCGTTCTCCATACCTATCTTGGATAGCAATCGTTCTGGTTTCTAACATTCTTTTCACTCCTCCTTACTCAGATGGGGCAATTATATCAAGCTTCAGTCAAAGAGTAAATAGGCTTGGAGACTAATATCTTTTTATCACTCGACTAAGTTTGATTTATAGCCGACCATTTTATAAAAATAAAAAGAGCGTTTCCGCTCTTTGTGTATCAATAGGTTCTAGCTCCTTTCTCTAGTTTGACGGTTTGGAATTTCTTTTGGTAGGTTACTTTAATCGTCATATAAGAATCCTCGTTTCTTTTTGATGACTCTAGTATAAGACCCAAACCTAAAAGCTAGCTTATAGATTTCTTAGGAAAGGCTTAATCTAGATGTTCTCTCTTTTCTAGATGAAGAACAATCATGCGCCATTCTGGATCCTCTTTCCAACCTTCTATCGAACTAATGTAGCTGGCAACCTTCCTGGCTTCTTCTAAAATCGGAAAATCTTCGATAACATCAGCCACTTGAAACTCTGGTAGTCCTGATTGTCTGGTTCCAAAAATCTCACCAGAACCTCGCATTTTCAAATCTTCCTCAGCGAGGACAAATCCATTTGTAGTTTCTGTCATGATACGCATGCGGTCCTTCCCAGAGTCAGTCTTGGGATTAGCAACGAGAACCGCATAGGACTGCTTATCCCCCCGACCCACACGACCTCTGAGTTGGTGAAGTTGGCTGAGACCGAAGCGATCGGCATCCATGATAATCATGACAGTCGCATTGGGAACATTGACCCCAACCTCGATAACCGTTGTCGAAACCAGAATATCTGTTTTTCTCTCTTTGAAATCCTGCATAATCTGGTCTTTTTCGTCACTCTTCATCTTACCATGTAGAAGAGCTACTTCAGCCTTGCCGGCAAAATGAGCCGTCAACTCCTCTGATAAGGCAATGGCATTTTTCAGATCCAGAGCTTCAGATTCTTCAATCAAGGGAGAGATGACATAGGCTTGCGAACCTTTTTGAATTTCTCCCTCTAACCAAGTCAAGACCCGAGGCAGCTGCTCATGCTTAATCCAGCGAGTCACAATAGGCTTCCGCCCTGCTGGCATCTGGTCAATAATGGAAACATCCATATCTCCAAAGACTGTGATAGCCAGTGTTCGCGGAATGGGCGTCGCTGTCATCATGAGAACGTCAGGATTGTCCCCTTTTTCCCGTAAAATACGCCTTTGGCCCACACCAAAACGGTGCTGCTCATCGATGATAATCAAACCAAGACGAGCATAATCAACCCCATCTTGAATCAGAGCATGGGTTCCGATAATCAAATCAGCCTCACCCTTGGCAATGGTCTCTAAAACTTCTCTCTTTTCTGAAGCTTTTAAAGAACCTGTTAAGAGAGCTAGTTTCAAGTCTGGAAAAAGGTTCTGCAAACTCTCAAAGTGTTGCTCAGCAAGGATTTCTGTTGGCACCATGAGAGCTGCCTGGTAGCCAGCCGTCACCGCCGCAAACATGGCTAAGCCAGCGACCACCGTTTTTCCGCTACCCACATCTCCTTGCAGGAGACGATTCATGTGATGGTCGGACTTCATATCAGTTAAAATTTCCTGCAAACTCTTTTCTTGAGCTTGGGTCAGGGCAAAAGGCAGATTTTCTTTAACGACTGTCACTTTTTCCTGGGACCAATTCAGAACCAGACCGCTTCCCTGAACTCTATTTTCAGACTTGAGCGTCTGCAACTGCATTTGGAAGTAAAAAAGTTCCTCAAACTTGATACGACGAAGGGCCTGCTTGTATTCTGCCAAATCCTTAGGAAAATGCATAGCACGAACTGCCTGGCAACGGGACATGAGTTTGTATTTGTCCAGCAAAGACTGGGGAAGATTTTCCTCTATCAAGAGGTCCAGTCCCTGATCAAAGGCTGTCTTGATGACCTTGACCAGCCCTGCCTGACTGATTCCTTGAGCCAGACGATAGACAGGTTGGAGGTCATCTTCCACCTGAGCAAGAACCTTCATCCCAGTCAGACTGGCCTTAGCACGATCCCATTTGCCAAAAACGGCAAGCGTTGCTCCCAATTCTATCTTATCTGCTAGATAAGGCTGGTTAAAGAAGTTCACCGCAAAAACGACTTCTCCCTGTTTGAGACTAAAGCGTAGACGATTACGCTTAAAACCATAATACTGGACACTGGCAGGAGTCACTACCTGACCAGACAGGACAGCCTTTTCGCCATCTTCTAGTTCCAATACTTGCTTGGTCTTGAAATCTTCATAACGGAAAGGAAAGTAGAGCAAGAGGTCTTGCAAATTTTCAATTCCTAGTTTGGCATATTTCTCTGCTGACTTCGGTCCCACACCAGGCAAGACATGCAAGGGTTGATGTAGATTCATGCTCCCCCTCCTTTCTTTGTTTTAATCATACTCTCTCGGAATGCGGTCGCTGAGGAGACAAACCACCTCATAGTTAATGGTTCCACGGTAGGTCGCTACCTGAGTTGCTGTGATTTCCTTATCTCCGTCGGAGCCAATCAAGGTTACCTTGGTCCCTAGCGGGTAAACCTTAGGCAAGCGAATAGTGATTTGGTCCATCGAAACCCGCCCAACAATTGGGCAAGCTTGCCCATCCACCAAGACGGAGAAATTCTGCATGTCTCGTGTCCAACCATCCGCATAGCCGATTGGCACAGTGGCGATGATTTGTTCGCTATCCGTCTGATAAGTTGCTCCATAGCCCATGCAAGCTCCAGCTGGCACTGTTTTGACATGAACAAGGGCAGACTCCAAACTCAAGGCTGGTGTCAAATCATAGGGCAAGTCCAAGACCTCTCCACTAGGATTCAGGCCATACATGGCATCTCCCATACGGACTGCATTGAAAATAGTCTCTGCATGCCAGAGGGTCGTGGCAGAATTACTGGCATGGATCAGCTCTGGCACTTCCTTCATGCTTGACAGAATAGTCTTAAATCGTTCCAACTGGGCATTAAAGTAGGTGTCTGAAGCTTCATCTGCAGTTGCAAAGTGGGTAAAGATTCCCTCAACACGAGCACCCTCTTGCTTGAGCAAGTCTTGAGCCTCTTCAGCTTCACTAGCTTCTCGAAAACCAATTCGTCCCATTCCTGAGTCAATCTTGAGGTGAACCGATAAGCCAGATAAATCAGCCCCAGTGGCAAGCAATACTCGAATCCACTCCAGTCCAGCCACCGTCAAAGTGATGTCGTAATCTTTAGCTAGGTCAATAGCTTCTATTTCAGAAACTCCTAAGATAAGGATTTTCTTGCTAACTCCAGCCTGACGAAGTTCAATAGCTTCATCAATATTGGAAACGCAAAAGCCGTCGACATCGTCTTGGATAGCTGTCGCAACAGCTACAGCACCATGTCCATAGGCATTGGCCTTGACCACTGCCCACTTGAGCGTCCCTTTAGGGATATGATTCCCCATCTGTTGGATATTTTTTCGAATAGCTCCCAGATGAATCAGAGCCTTGGTCGGTCTATGTGGACTAGCTTTCATGATTTTCCTCCAAAATGACACTGGCTGTCACAAACTGATCTGTGTGGCTGATCGATAGCCAAATCTTTCCTGAAAATGGTGCCTGACTAAAATAGGGAGCCCCTTTTTCATTGTTCAAGACTTCCAAATCCTGAAAGGCCAGTTTGCCAATACCCGTTCCCAGAGCCTTGGAAAAGGCTTCCTTAGCCGACCAACGACCTGCCAAATATTCGATTTGTCTGCGACCATTGAGACTGGTAAATCGCTCCATTTCCTTAGTGGTCAGCACCCGCTTGGCAAATCCTGTATGCCGTGTAACTGCGCGTTCTATCGAAGCCAACTCTTCGATGTCAATTCCATGTCCAACTATCATTTTCATCAAAAGGAGTTGAGATTCCCCCAACTCCATCCTTTTCACTTATTTTGTTAAGGTAGTATAAATTTCGTCTACCAAGGCCACTGTATTTTCCCAACCTAGACAAGGGTCAGTAATAGAGCAACCAAAGACCTCTGGTTGGTTTTGGCGACCATCTGCTAGGTAAGATTCGATCATAAAGCCTCGAACCGTCTTTTTAATCTTTTCATTCCAATCACGATTCAGCAAGGCTTGACGAACAATGCGGATTTGTTCCATATACTGCTTGCCCGAATTGTCATGATTGGTATCGATAATGATAAAGGGATTTTCAAGTCCCATGGTCTCATAACGGTTGATAGCGTTTAAGAGGGTCTCATAGTAGAAGTTGGGTTCATTTTTTCCGTATTCATTCATGGCACCACGAAGGATCACGTGGGCCAAGGGATTTCCTGAAGTCTCCACTTCTTGGCCATGGTAAAGGAAGGTTTGCTTGTTTTGAGCTGCATAGATAGCATTAAACATGACCCCAAGGTTGCCTGATGTCGGATTTTTCATCCCAACTGGAGCATCAATCCCAGAGGCTACAAAGCGATGTTCCTGGTCTTCCACTGAGCGAGCTCCAACCGCATGATAGCTGACCAGGTCATCGACCAAAATGAGATTTGACGGATAGAGCATCTCATCAGCAGTCGTCAAGCCCGTTTCGGTAATCACACGGTAGTGCAGCTGACGAACAGCTTGCAAACCATTGATGAGACTAGGAGCCTCGCTAGCATTTGGCTGGTGAATCAAGCCCTTATAGCCATCTCCATTGGTGCGAGGTTTAGCTGTATAGACTCGCATGACGATAAAGATTTTATCCGCAACTTTTTTCTGCAAGTCAGCTAAACGGCGGGCATATTCCAAAACAGCCTCTTCGTTGTCAGAAGAGCAAGGTCCCATCACCAAAAGAATTCGGTCGTCCTCACCCGAGATGATAGCTGCCAACTCTCGATCTCGCGCTTCCTTATAACGCAAGACTTCAGGTGACAGCTGAGTTGCAGCCTTGATTGCTTCAATATCTATTTCTTGACCTTTTTCGATAAATGCCATCTTATTCTCCTAGCGTTTGGTAGATTTCGCGAACAAGTGCTTCCGTATTGTCCCAGCCTAGACAAGGGTCCGTGATAGACTTGCCAAAAACTTCTGGCTCATTTTGACGTCCATCTTCTAGATAGGACTCAATCATAAAACCACGAACGTATTTCTTGATTTTCTCATTCCAGTCACGGTTGATCAAGGTCTGGCGAACGATACGGATTTGATCCATGTACTGCTTGCCTGAATTGTCATGATTTGTATCAATGATGATAAAGGGATTTTCCAAGCCCATCTTTTCATACTGATCAATGGTATCCACTAAATTGTCATAGTAGTAGTTGGGAATATTTTTCCCGTATTCATTCAAGGCTCCACGAAGAATGGCATGGGACAATGGATTCCCTGTTGTTTCCACCTCTTTACCGAGGAAAAGGAAACTCTGTTTATTTTGCGCTGCATAAATCCCGTTAAACATAACATTGAGATTTCCAGATGTTGGATTTTTAAAACCTGTCGAAAACCCTGCTCCACTCGCTACAAAACGGTGTTGCTGGTCCTCAACTGAACGAGCCCCAACAGCCATATAAGAAATCAAATCATCCACCAAAGGAAGGTTTTCTGGGTAGAGCATCTCATCAGCAGTTGTCATTCCCGTCTCGGTAATTACACGATAGTGCAGTTGGCGAACAGCCTTGATTCCATTGATCAAACTAGGGGCTTCTGTCGCGTTTGGCTGGTGAATCAAGCCCTTATAGCCATCTCCATTGGTACGAGGTTTGGCTGTATAGACCCGCATGACCATAAAGATACGATCTTTGACTTCTTCTTGCAAAGCAGATAGACGCTTGGCATACTCGAGGACTGCCTCCTCATTATCAGATGAACATGGTCCAATCACCAAAAGAATACGCTGGTCTTCTCCACGGATGATGGCTTCTAGTTCTTGATCACGTTGGTATTTTTTCTCATAAGCCAAATCATCTAGTTTTGACAAGGCACGAACTTCTTCAATATTAATTTTGGGGCTTTTAGCTGTAAATACCATGATTCATCTCCTTATAAAGCAAACGGACACCAAGTAAAAAATGATTTTCACCAGGTATCCGCCTGTATCTTATCTCATATTATTGTCTCTTACCATGACAGTTCTTGAATTTCTTACCAGATCCACATGGACATTGGTCGTTTCGTCCGATTTGGCTCAAGTCCAAATCTTCTGGAAGATTTGCCTGCTGAGCTGCGATATTACGAGTCGCAGTTGTACTGATATTGTGTTCAACTTGCGGACGTTCTTGTTCATGGATTTGTGCTTTCATCATCAAGCGGGTCACATCGAATTCGATTGATCCAATCATGTCGTTAAACATGCGGAAACCTTCTGCTTGATATTCTACAACAGGGTTGTTTTGGGCATATCCACGAAGACCAACAGCATTTCGCAACTGATCAAGAGCATCGATATGGTCTGTCCACTTGTTGTCTACAACACGTAGAATCAAAACTTTTTGGAATTCTTTCACTGCATCTTCGTCACGAAGCTTAGCAACCTGGCTGTCATAGACTTTCAAGGCGCGTTGGAAAAGTTCATCTTTGATAGCTTGGTCTGACAGACCTGCAAGATCTGAACGGCTAATTGAATCTTCTGGAAGCAAGTTATACTTAGCAAAGTTCAAGATTGCTTCCAATTTTTCATCTTCTTTCGAACGAGCATGTGCATCCACGATACGGCCAATGGTACGACGGATCATAGCATGGATTTCAGGTGCCAAGTCACGATCTGCAGTAATGACATCATAACGTTGTGCATAGATGATCTCACGTTGTTCTCGCATAACGTCATCGTATTGAAGGACTTGTTTACGAGTGTCGTAGTTATTTCCTTCGACACGTTTTTGAGCTGCTTCAACCTGACGCGTTAACATGCGAGATTCGATGGCTTCGTCAGACATATTGAGGCGTTCAAAGACACCTTTCAAACGTTCTGAACCGAAACGTTTCATCAAATCATCTTCAAGAGACAAGTAGAATTGTGACTCACCTGGATCTCCTTGACGTCCTGAACGTCCACGAAGCTGGTTATCAATACGGCGACTTTCGTGACGCTCAGTACCGATGACGCAAAGCCCACCAAGTTCACGAACCCCTTCACCAAGCTTGATATCGGTACCACGACCGGCCATGTTGGTTGCAATAGTAACCGCACCACGTTGACCAGCGTTCATGATAATTTGAGCTTCTCTATAGTGGTTTTTCGCATTCAAGACTTCGTGAGGAACGCCTGCTGCTACCAATTTCTTAGAAATATAATCACTGGTTTCAACGGCAACAGTACCAACCAAGACTGGTTGACCTTTTTGGTAACGCGCCTTCACATCCTCAATAACAGCCTTGAATTTGGCATCGATACTTGCATAGAGAAGGTCTGAATGGTCAATACGTTGGATTGGACGGTTAGTAGGGATTGGGATAACACGAATGTTATAGATTTCACGGAATTCTTCTTCTTCTGTTTTACCAGTACCTGTCATCCCTGCCAATTTCTTATACATACGGAAGAGGTTTTGGTAGGTAATAGAAGCTGAAGTCTTGGTCTCGTCTTGGATTGGCACACCTTCTTTTGCTTCAATCGCTTGGTGCAAGCCATCAGAGTAACGACGACCTTCCATGGTACGACCCGTAAATTGGTCGACAATCAAGATTTCCTGCTCTTCACTAACCACATAGTCGATATCGAGAATCATGATATAGTTGGCACGGAGGGCATTGTCGATAAAGTGAGTAAGAGCTACATTTTCAATGTCATAGAGATTTTCTAGTTTGAAGTAGCTTTCAGCCTTGTCAATACCAGAGTCTGACAAACCGATTGTCTTAGACTGAACGTCAATAATATAGTCGTCCTTGTCCAAGGATTTCACGAAGTGATCCGCCATATGGTAGAGTTGGCTTGTTTCAACTGCGTTGGCACCTGAAACAATCAATGGTGTACGAGCTTCGTCGATCAAAATTGAGTCAACCTCATCGACCAAGGCATAATTGAGTGGACGTTGCACCATGTTTTCTGCACGAACGACCATGTTGTCACGAAGGTAGTCGAAACCAATCTCTGAGTTGGTTGAGTAGGTAATATCACAAAGGTAAGCCTCTTTTTTCTCCATTGGAGATTTAGCTGCCAAGTTAATCCCTACTGACAGACCGAGCCATGAGTACAATTCACCCATTTCAGTCGCGTCACGTTCTGTTAGGTATTCGTTGACTGTAACTACGTGAACCCCTTTACCTGCAAGGGCATTGAGGTACACTGGCATGGTCGCTGTCAAGGTCTTCCCTTCACCGGTACGCATCTCTGGAACGTCACCATGGTGAAGAACAATCCCACCCATGACCTGAACCTTATAAGGGAAAAGTCCAAGGACACGTTTTGCAGCTTCACGAACTACCGCAAAAGCCTCATATAGCAATGAATCAAGTGATTCACCCTTGTTGTATCGTTCTTTAAATTCGTCAGTTTTCGCTTTTAGTTCTTCGTCTGACATTGCAGCCATTTGGCTCTCATAGTTAAGAACCTTATCAGCCATCTTTTCCAGACGACGAAGTTCTCCTTTATCATTTTCAATAATCGTTTTTAAAATATTAGCCATGATTTTCCTTACTTTTTATTCTGAATATTTTAGAATGTTCTTTTAATTTTAGCATATTTACCATTATTTTTCAAGAAAGAATCCTTAATTTACAACGGAAAAGACCAGTCAAAATTCAGCTTTTTTTGCATAAATCTTCTGTTGCTATTTTTTTGTTTTTTGTTCGTGAGGCATGCTTGATGATCCAGGCACAACCTGAGCTTACATCCTCCTTCTGCCAAGTTTGAAGTATCCTTTCAAACTTATCAGGAGCTTCCTTGTATAAATCATTTAAATTATTGGCTACGCTTTTTTGAATGGACTTGTCTCCATCATCCTTTAGATTGGTCAGAATCGTGGTGAAATCCTCAAGATAATCTAACACCACGGTTTGTCTCTTAGCCCAAGGTAGACGGATACGCATACATTCGCTGGCAAGTCTGCGAACGCGCAAATTTTCATCCTGACTCCATTCTAACAGCAAGGCCATTGTAGCCTTAGGATAGCGAGCCAGTAAGGGCCTCATGGAAAATTCTCCCGTAAACCGCTTGGTGAGTTCCTTACTAAAGGCCGCGCTCAATTCAAATTCCTTGTCTCCATATAGCTCTACATATTTGCCGATTGGCCAAAGCCAATACCCTTCTGAAAACATGCCTAAACCACCCTCTAGCTCAGGACCTAAAATTTTCTCAAAAACCTTGAGAGAGTCCTGATAAGATAGGGGGAGAGATTCTTTGATGCTTTTAGCCAAGAGTTCTTGACGCTGGCTAAACTCCAACTCTTCCAAGTCTTTTTCTAGCAACAAGCTGAATTTTTGTCCATCAAAGGCAGGGGACGCTTCTTGCAACCGTCGACTCAAATCCCTAGCATAAGCCAAGTCATAATAATCCTTTACTTTTTTCGCCATTTTTTAAATCCCTTAATCTTCTTTTTACGGGACTTATTATATCATACAGATAGCCCATCAACAAAATCATTTTCACTTCTCAAACTATTTTGTCAAGAAAGTAAAAAGGACTAGAAGCTCGTCTAGTCCACCAATTTTTAATGTTTAATTTCCCAAAAATGCTGGCAATAAACCAAAGTACAAAAAGAGATTGATCCAGAAGGCCATGCAAAATAGGACTCCAAAGATAAAGAGACTGATCTTTTTAATAAGTATGGAGTATAGAATGGATAAAACACCAAAGACCACGAAGAGTTTTTTCATAACGAAATAATATACCGAAACCCCTGCTATTTGCCAACTCCAAGGAAGAAAAAATACGAGCAACCAGAGGATGCAAAACGTAAGAATGTAGATTTTGTAATAGCTATACATAAACTGCCTTACCTTTGACATCTTAAACCTCCTCTAAAAATTAGCTATTCTGTGATGAGTCTCTGTTATTGATCTGTCTCAGCTTGAACATTCTCTTCAGGCAGACATAGACTTTCCAGTCATTCACAAGAGACAAAAAGACTAAAAGAATCCATATCCCCCATCTTGTTAGATCCATGGGATTTTTCAAGATAAAATTGAAAATCAACAAAGAAAAAATTGTAAAAGCGATACTGAATAAAGCCCAAAAAGGGAGATAAATCCAATAAAAGTAATAGAAAAACACGAAATATTTACTATCTTTATCCGCCTTCTCAATCCAATGAAAAAAATAAAAGTAT
Source organism: Streptococcus mitis ATCC 6249 (assembly GCF_000146585.1). Lineage (GTDB taxonomy): Bacteria > Bacillota > Bacilli > Lactobacillales > Streptococcaceae > Streptococcus > Streptococcus mitis_AZ. Next base: position 1,584,349 of record NZ_GL397179.1, read on the forward strand.
GGTGACAAGACCAAAAGTTGAAAAAGTCTTTCTAGCATAGCTTTCTCCAAGATTTCATTTTATTTTATTATACCAAAAAAACCTGGAAAAGGCTTTCCAGGTTTGAGTTTGAAATCACTAGTCATGCTAGAGAAATCCCTTTATTCATAGACTGATTCACTTTATTGGCTAGATGAAGATGTTCCAAAATCGACCTTAGGAACTGTCTTGGCTTCTTCTGTTTCTTTGAAGGTTTCAGCTTCTTTAAAGTTCATCATATTCGCAAAGAGCACAGTTGGAAAACTTCTCAGTTTTTGATTGTACTCGGCTGCGACCTTGTTATAATCCTTACGTGCTACAAATATTCGATTTTCACTTCCTGAAAGTTCGACCATTAGTTGCTCAACATTTTGATTGCTCTTGAGTTCTGGATAATTCTCCGTCAAGGAAATCAAGCGGGAAAGAGCGGAGCTCAATTCTCCCTGAGCCTTTTGGTTTTCTTCCGAAGTTACTGAGCTACTACCGATTTTAGCTCTAGCATCCGCAATCTTGGTAAAGACTTCAGTTTCATGATTCATTTGTCCTTTAACGGACTCCACCAAGTTACCAATCAAATCTGAACGACGTTGAAGGGCTGTCGAGACATCTGCCTGTGCCTGCTCCACCTTGGTTTGCTCAGCTACCAAACCGTTATAGGTCGTCACTGCGGAACAACTTCCCAGAACTAGTAGTCCAAAGATAATCGCCACTATTGAGAGAATTACTTTATTTTGTTTCATATCAAAACCTTAACACTTTCTTTTATCAACTTTTCTGAGAATTAACTCAATTAAATCCTATCTCAGAAGACTCAAACTAGATCTCTTAAGACTAGTTTCCTATTTTAAATCAATTTCCCAAAGGTTTAGTATCTTACTCTTGATTAAAGAATCAGTTGTGCCAACTTTAGAGTAACCTCATCCTATTCGTATCTATCTGTGATGAGTTACCAGCTATCAGACGAACCGCCGCCATCAAAGCCACCGCCGTCCCAGCCTCCAGATGAATCGGAGCCCGAGTCAGACCAAGAGGATCCTGAATCTGATGAGTCACCGCCCCACCAGCCACCGCCAGAATCATCTCCATGTGAACCGCCACCACGGCCTCCAGATATAAATCCAATGATCATCACGATGAAGTAAATGAGAATTCCAAATCCGATAACTCCGTCACTCGAACTGCTTTTTCGATGACGTCTCGAAGAACTGCTCTCACCAGCATACCTTTCAAGTTCCCTTAAGCGACTGGAGTTGGTGGTATAGTCGTAACTACTTTTAGAACTTGAAGCAGTCGTACTCGATCCACTATAGAACATGTAGTTGAGATTGTTTACTATCGAGAGAACTCCCTTGTTATAGTCACCATTTTTAAAGTAAGGGCGTGCTGTTGTCAAGAACCTGTGAGTCTGATAGTCAGTGATCTTACTGGCCACATTATTACTGGTTTCAATCCGTGATTTTCTATCCTCAACAGCAACCACAATCAAGGCGCCGTTTTTGTCTCCCGAGTAGCCAATCTTCCAAGCTCTAGCTGTTTCATTGGCGACTGTTTCGATTGTTTCTCCATCTAGGTTTTTCACAACGTAAACACCCATCTGGAATTTTTCTGATTTTTTACTATTGACATTATTCAATTCCCAAATCTGACTTATAGTCTCATCCGTTAAATAATGATCCGGGTCATAGATCCCGTACTCAGGTTTTTCAGGTGCTGTGAATGCTGACAAGAAGAGAAAAACCATCAGCAACCCAAGCAAGCGAACCAACAAACTATGTTTAAATAATCTGCTTCTTTTCATAATAACCTCCCTGATAAAGGAAAATTGATTTAAGGAATTATAGCATTTTGATTTTTACAAAAAAAGTGCATTTTCATTACAAATAGATTACAAAAGCTAGGAAAATGATTGAATTTTGATGACAGATTTTTCCTTCGTTTTAACAGGATTTTTTCACCTATTTTATAGAAAAAAGAAGACATACCAGTCTTCTTTTCAGTTATTCTTATTGAAAAATAAGCAAGGTTTACTTGCGTTTTCTTGCAATCAAATGAATCGGTGTTCCTTCAAAGACAAAGGCCTTGCGGATTTGATTTTCCAAGAAACGCAGGTAAGAGAAGTGCATGAGTTCTTCTTCGTTGACAAAGATGACAAAGGTTGGTGGCTTGGTTGCCACTTGGGTTGCGTAGAAAATCTTGAGTCGTTTCCCTTTATCTGTCGGTGTTGGATTGATAGCGATGGCATCCATGATGACATCGTTGAGCACCGCAGACGGAATACGCGTGTTTTGACTTTCGCTAATTTGCTTGATCATCTCAGGCAGTTTGTGAAGACGTTGCTTGGTCAAAGCTGAAACAAAGACAATCGGTGCGTAAGGCAGGTATTGGAACTGCTCACGGATGTCTTCTTCCCAGTTCTTCATGGTATGATTGTCTTTCTCAAGAGTATCCCACTTGTTGACCACGATGATCATTCCTTTACCAGCTTCGTGGGCAAATCCTGCGATACGTTTGTCATACTCACGGATACCTTCTTCTGCATTGAGGACCATCAAAACCACGTCAGAACGGTCAATGGCACGCATGGCACGCATGACAGAATATTTTTCTGTATTTTCATAGACTTTACCAGACTTACGCATACCAGCTGTATCAATCATGGTAAACTCTTGTCCATCAGCATCTGTAAAATGAGTGTCAATGGCATCGCGCGTTGTTCCAGCTACTGGACTAGCAATCACACGGTCTTCTCCCAAAATGGCGTTGATCAAACTTGATTTTCCAACGTTTGGACGACCAATTAAGCTGAATTTAATGACGTCTGGATTTTCTTCTTCGACTTCATGTGGTAGATTTTCCACGATGGCATCCAGTACATCACCCGTACCAATACCGTGGACAGATGAAATTGGCAACGGTTCACCTAAGCCTAGTGCATAGAAATCAAAGATATCATTTCGCATCTCAGGATTGTCAACCTTGTTAACTGCTAGGATAACAGGCTTAAGGGTTTTATAGAGTTTGCGAGCTACGTACTCATCCGCATCTGTAATCCCTTCTTTACCAGACACCACAAAGACGATGACATCTGCTTCTTCCATGGCAATTTCTGCCTGGTGTTTGATTTGCTCCATGAAGGGAGCATCGACGTCGTCAATCCCTCCAGTATCAATCATACTGAAAGAACGGTTGAGCCACTCACCCGTTGCATAGATACGGTCACGTGTCACACCCTCGACATCTTCTACGATTGAGATTCGCTCACCAGCGATTCGGTTAAAGAGGGTCGATTTCCCAACATTGGGACGCCCTACAATGGCAACAGTTGGTAAGGCCATGTTTTCTCACTTTCTAAAATAACTTTTTCTGTTCTAGATTCTTCCGAGTTGAACTAGGTTCGGCTTGGCCAAACTGCTCTGCCAAACGCTGACTCCAAGAGGTCGTCGCACGTGCACCAGCATAGTCTGCCTGTACTTGGTCATAGTCCAAAATCGCTTCAACTGGCTGTTCTTGGTATTCTTCTTCAAATACCACTTGCTTCAAAGGCAGTCTTGGTTTGACATCATGTTGTTGATCTGGTACGCCAAGGGCAATCCCAAAAACAGGGTAGGTATAGTCAGGCAAGTTAAAAAGCGCTGCCACTTCTTCCGACTTGTAACGAACCAAACCGATAATCACACCACCATATCCCAGACTCTCAGCCGCAAGCAAGGTATTTTGTCCAGCAAGCGCAGCGTCGACAGACGTGATGAGGAGACCTTCCACTCCTTGGGGTTGGAAAGTGTCCGTATGAAGGTTTGCTCCCTTTTCAGCTCGGTTCAAATCACCAACAAAAAGCAGGAAAGCAGCTGACTGGCGAATGGCTTCCTGAGGAACCAATTCATATAAGGCATCTTTCTTCTCTTGACTACGTACAAGAATCACAGAGTAGGATTGGAAATTTTTCCAAGATGACGCCATTTGTCCAGCAGTCAAAATCTCTTCCAAGTCTGCCTTAGGAATTTCTTGCTCCTTAAAGCGACGAACTGAAGTATGAGCTTTCATCAGTTTAATGGTTTCTGTCATCGGCGATTTTCTCCTTCTAGTCTTGTCTCCTCAGCCAAATAACGGATTCGTTCCATGACCCGTCTAGCTTCCCAAGTCTCATCATTTCCATTCTTTCCTTTGGCAAAATGTTTTTCCAAATCTTGGAAATTAAAGTTGGAAGTAAAGAAGGTCGGCAAATCTTCCTGCATACGATACTGGAGAATAACTTGGAGAATCTCATCACGCACCCAAGGGGTCGACTGCTCTGCACCAATATCATCCAAGACCAAGACTTCTGCTAACTTGATGTCATCCACCAAGGTCTTGACAGATCCTTCACCGATAGCATTTTTCACATCAATGACAAAACTTGGATAGTGGAGAATCGTCGTTGATGCCCCACGTTTTTCAGATAGGTCGTGAGCCAAAGCTGCCATCATAAAACTCTTACCGACACCAAAATCTCCGTAAAGATAGAGACCTTTTCGGATACTTGGGTAAAGGTCAACAAAGGCATAGAGTCTCTCAAAAATCGGCAAACGACCTAGATCATCTAGGTCAATCTGAGCCAATTTCGCTTTCTTGAGACTTGCTGGTAGGTTGATCAACTTGAGACGATTCTTGATAGCCGCCTCTTTTTCAGCCGCGATTAGTTCTGGAGTTTCTTCATAAGATACATCTGCATAGCCGTGATTCATGACCAAGATAGGCTTGTAACCACGCGCTATATAGTCAGCATCCCCACGAAGAAACTTATCCCGCTCTGTGATATATTGGTTAAACTTGGAGATACTACGATTTAATTCCTCTGGACTGAGGGATTCTTTCTGGATAAAAGCCGCTACATCTGGGTCCTTCATGATCTGCTGGACTAGGTCCTGATACTGAAAACGACTTGTCTGACGCTTGATAACGTCGCCAACACTTTCCATCTAGTCTCCTCCTTCTTCTAATCGGGCTAACATTTCTTGTTTTTTGCGTTCTAGTTCCAGACGAGTTTCCTCACTGGTTTGATTCTTGTATTCTGGATTACTCCACTTAGGAACATTTGTCTTAGTCGAGCTAGTTTTCGATTTCTGTTCTTCCTGACCTTTTTGCTGACGCTCTCGAATCCGAAGCACGGCTTCCTCTGCTGTCCGAATCTTGCGATAGGCATAGTCGTTTGCGACTTTCATAGCATATTTTTCATTGACATTGGCCGAATCAACCTTGTTAAAGGTTAAAAGTAAGACGATATTGATGACTTCGTCCAACAAGCCTAAAGACGCCATCTGGTGAAGGAGTTCTCTTTCACTTTGGGTGATGTTCCCCTTGCGCGTTTGCTTGATTTCGGCTAAAAATTCTAGGGGAGTTTTATTTTTGGCTTCCCTGATAATGGTCATTTCTTTGGGGCTAAAGTCAGAAGATGCTGGCTTTTGCGCAATCTTTTCACGCATGCGTTTGACTGAAATAACCTGAGCCACCGCTGTCGCCTTAGCTAATTGATAGGTTTCAAACCAGGTCCATTTTTTTTCATCTGCGATGGCGAACAATTCTAAAACATCCACCTGCTCGTCTTCAAAACGCAAGCCATCTCGAGCCATCAGACGCTGGAAATGTTCCAAGTCAAAATCATTTTTTAACTTGCTTTTAGACTCGCTTGGTGTCACTTCTTCAGTCAGGGTTGGAAAGACTTGACTCAAAGAAACAGAGAGGGCTTCTCCCTCACTTGGTGCCTGTTTCATAACAGAAACAGCTGTATCCCCTATCTTTTTCTCTAATAATCTGCTATAGACAGAATGACTTAGAAATTCCTGACTGGAGAGGGGAGAATGAAGCTGCAATTCATAGGTTTCTCCCTTCTGATAAAGGGTCAACAAATCCAAAGCAGATAAGACTTTGAAGGATTGGAGCAAGGTCGGCATGCCAAAGTTTAAGTGGTTGAGGATGTGGGAAAAGAGATATTCCTTTTGTCCACCATCCCAAAAGGTAATGGCATATAGATAGAGGCTCAGTGCCTCCTGACCGATAATCGGGAGGTAGCACTGCACCAGAGAAGAGGTATCTTGCGACACCCGATTATTCTTTAGAAAAGAAAAACGGTCATTTGGCTTCATCTATTTTTCCTTTTTCTTCTTAGAGGACTGGGTGATCTGCTGGAGCAGGCTCTCCAACTCACTCACATCCTTAAAGCTACGATAAACACTGGCAAAACGAACATAGGTAATCTCATCAAGCTCTGCCAATTCTTCCATGACTAAAGACCCAATATACTCACTTTGGATCTCATTCTCACTGCGACTACGGAGTTTTTGCTCGATGCGATTGACCACCATGCCGATTTCATCACTCGAAACAGGGCGTTTCTGGGCTGAGCGGATAATCCCATTAAAGATTTTATCTCTCGAAAACTGCTCTCGCGTACCGTCTTTTTTGACGACAACCAGCGTTCTTTCTTCTACTCGTTCATAGGTTGTAAAACGATGCTGACACTCATCGCACTCACGTCTTCGACGGATGGTATTTCCTTCTTCGGCTTGTCGACTATCAACAACACTAGACTTGGTAGCCCCACATTTTGGACAACGCATGCATTTCCCTCCTTGTCGTTTTCTTTTCATTATACCATTTTTTGAGCAATTCCCAAAACAATTCTTATTTTTACTTGACAAGTTTTTTGTTTTATTGTATTATTTAATTAGAACAATAAAGGCAAAGAAAGGAGACTATGATGTCCTGGTCATTTGATAATACAAAACCGATTTATTTACAGATTATGGAAAAAATCAAATTACAGATTGTTTCCCATGAACTGGAACCCAACCAACAGCTCCCAACCGTGAGAGAACTGGCGAGCCAGGCTGGGGTCAATCCCAATACCATCCAGCGCGCCTTATCTGACCTTGAACGTGAAGGATTTGTATACAGCAAGCGAACAACTGGTCGTTTTGTCACCGAGGATTTGGACCTCATTGTTCAGTCCCGCAAACAACTTTCCGAGGAGCAACTGCAACACTTCGTCTCTTGTATGCTTCAATTTGGCTACAAAAAAGAAGAACTGCCAAATGTATTAAGTGATTATATCAAAGGAGTTTAAGACTATGACATTATTAGCACTTGAGAATGTATCAAAATCTTATGGAGGCACTATTGCTCTTGAAAATATCTCACTTGAGATTTCGGCTGGCAAAATTGTTGGTCTCCTCGGCCCAAATGGATCTGGAAAAACGACCTTAATCAAACTGATCAATGGCCTCCTTCAGCCTGATAAAGGACGTGTTCTCATTAACGGACAGGATCCAAGTCCAGCCACCAAGGCGATTGTCTCTTATCTGCCTGACACAACTTATCTCAATGAAGAGATGAAGGTTAAGGATGCTCTAACCTATTTTAAAACCTTCTATCAAGATTTCAATCTCGAAAGAGCCCAACACCTGTTAGCTGATCTTGGCATTGATGAGAACAACCGCCTCAAGAAACTATCAAAAGGGAACAAGGAAAAAGTTCAACTCATCCTGGTTATGAGCCGCGAAGCTCGTCTTTATGTCCTCGATGAACCGATCGGTGGAGTGGATCCAGCTGCCCGTGATTATATCCTCAATACCATCATCAACAACTACTCACCAACCTCAACGGTACTGATTTCAACCCACTTAATTTCAGATATTGAACCAATCTTGGATGAGATTATCTTCCTCAAAGACGGAAAAGTCGTCCGCCAAGGCAATGTTGATGATATTCGTTACGAGTCAGGTGAATCCATTGACCAGCTCTTCCGTCAAGTGTTCAAGGCTTAGTTAAAGGAGATTATTATGTTTTGGAATTTAGTTCGCTATGAATTTAAAAATATCAATAAATGGTATCTGGCACTCTACGGTGCTGTGCTTGCAATTTCAGTTTTGATTGGAATTTTTATTAGCAGTCTTAGTCCTAGTTACAACCCTGATAATACAGGCTATCTCATTTTCTTTTTGATTTTAGTCTTCGGGGGACTCAGCGTCACTCTTTGGATTGCAACAATCTTTTTAATCATCCGAAGATTTAAGGGTAGTGTCTATGACCGCCAAGGATACTTGACCTTGACTTTGCCTGTCTCTGAACACCAAATTATTACTGCAAAACTCTTCAGTGCCCTTGTCTGGTCCATCTTAAGCTATATCGTCTTTATCTTAAGTATATTGATTATCATTTTCTTAACACCAATAGAAAAAGACTTCACTTCCCTCTATAACTTCATTTCTCCTTACCTCAGCCACGGTGGACTTTATGCGGTCTCACTACTTGTCAGCTCGATCTCCTGGATCTTGTCCATTTACCTCGCAATCTCAATCGGGCAACTCTTTAATGAGTATCGAACAGCTATGGGAATTCTGGCCTATATCGTCATTTCCATCGTTATTGGTTATATCACTTTCTTCTTCAGAGTTGACAATGACTTTAACGTGATAGCTGGTACAGAAATTCTGCGCAATCTCTTTTTATCAGCTATCTACTATCTCGGAACCTACTATATCTTGAAAAACAAGGTTAACTTGCAATAAAAAATGCCCAGCTAGAAAGCTGGGTTTTTCTTTAACTCAATATCAAGCTGGCTACAAGGGGGCTGACAAAGACATAAAGAATACCAGTGATACCGATAGCTAAGCCACCCATAGCTCCTGCTACAGAGCCGTAGCGAAGGGCCGTTCCTGTTCCGACAGCATGACCTGTCCCACCGAGGGAAAGTCCCACCGCAACTGGATCATCAATTTTCAACCACTTCAAAATGGTTGGTCCGATAACACTGGTCAAAATCCCAGTCGCCACTACGACGACCAAGGTCACAGTCGTCAAACCTTGCAATTTTTCTGTGATCCCCACTGCCATGGCGGTTGTTACTGACTTGGGAAAGAGAGAAATGGCTAGGAAAAAGTCCATACCAAATATTTTCGCTACTATGGCAGTAAAGCAAGTATTGACAACTACTGCTAACAGACTACCAAAGAGAATACTCCGAGCATGGTGCTTCATCAGGTGAAAACTCTTATAAAGCGGAATCCCTAGAGCCACGGTCGATGGGACTATCAAGTTGTTCAGATAAACCCCACCTTGATAGTAGTCTTGGTAAGAAATACCAGTCACCTTGAGAAAAATAATGATAAAAACAGCTGACAAAAGCAAGGGCGTTGTCAAAGGATGGGGAAAACGTCTGTAAATCAACATCCCTACTAGATAAGCTAGGATAGATAATGCAATCCCAAATAGGGGATTGGAAACAAATTCACTCATTTGGCGTCTCCTTTCTCATAATCTCCCTCAAACCGTCGTTTGATGAACTGAACCACTAGGGCTATAAGGATAATATTGATAACAGCCGCAAAAAAGACAATCAAGACAATGGGCAAGAGATAGGGGGCAATGACATCAAACTTTTCCATGATTCCCACTGCTGGCGGCAAAAAGAGAATGGTCATATTGGCCAGCAGAAAATTCCCCACCATATTGACATGCCTGATCCGTAGCCACTTGAACTGTAGGGCTAGAAAGAGAATAATCAACCCGATAATACTGCCTGGGATGGGCAGATGAAAGAAACTAGAAATTCCCTCTCCGATTAGAGAAATCACAAAGAGAATCATTAATTGAACATATAATTTCATCCTAAACTCCATGAAATAGACTTCTTGCATACCAGTTTACTCTTTTTTCAGAAAATTTCAAGGAAATATTGGAATTCTTCTTGCTTGCAAGGATTAGTTAAAAGTAGTATAATCATTGCATGCGCAATCATCTTGTGTTGCAAGAACAGTCAGTCATGACTTTGCTATTTTTACTTTGAAAAGAAAGGAGAAAGCAATGACCTATCTGGAAAAGTGGTTTGACTACAACCGCCGTCAAAAAGAAATGGAAGCCTTGTTAGAAGAAACCATCGCCCAGCAGAGTGAACAAAGGTTGACCTTGAAGGAGTTTTACCTGCTCTACTATCTGGACCTAGCTGATGAAAAATCTTTACGACAGATTGACCTGCCAGATAAACTCCATCTCAGCCCGAGCGCTGTTTCTCGAATGGTGGCTCGCCTAGAAGAGAAAAACTGTGGTCTGCTTAGTCGCCGATGTTGCGATCAGGATAGACGGGCTAGCTTTATCTGCCTGACTGACGAGGGACAGACAACTCTAGCTTACCTGCAAAAGGCTGTCGAAGAAAGACTGGAAACGAGTCTTGAATTCATTTCGTAATCAGATTTTTTAAAAAAGTTGCGTGCGCAATCATTTTTCTTGACATTCCTCTTTCCAAGGAGTACAATAAAGTCAAGATCAAACAACAAAGGAGTTTTATATGATCGAAATTACCTACCTAGATGCCAGCAAGCAAGAGAGAACCATGACTTTCGAGTCTTACCAAGACTTTGAACGTTCTCAACACGCCTGCCTTATCGGCGTCGCGGATTACTATACTGTCCAAAAATTAACCTACAATGGTCATGATTTGGACTACCATGGGACTTATGGAGATGTCTTCTTCTATCTCATGAAACAAGATTTAAGCCAATATAACTAAAAAAGGAGAAATACAATGGCAAAAGCAATTACAGATGCAACATTTGAACAAGAAACAAAAGACGGTTTGGTCTTGGTAGACTTCTGGGCAACTTGGTGTGGTCCATGTCGTATGCAAGGTCCAATCTTGGACAAATTGTCTGAAGAACTTTCAGAAGATGTCTTGAAAATCGTTAAAATGGACGTTGATGAAAATCCAAACACAGCTCGTGCTTTTGGAATCATGTCTATCCCAACCCTTCTCTTCAAAAAAGATGGCCAAGTTGTGAAACAGGTTGCTGGAGTACACACTGCAGAACAAATCAAGGCTATCGTTGCTGAATTGAGCTAATCACGAAACACTCCCATTCAAAAAGGGAGTGCTTTTTTGTTTGCATAGAAAAAGCCCTGTTCCTCAAACTGAGAACAGGACTCTTTTTTCGTTTCTTATTCTTCTGTTCCAAGGCAGTTTTTTGCAACAAGAGCTGCAAGTACACCACCAACGATTGGAGCAAGGATAAAAATCCAAACTTGTTCAAGAGCTGCGCCACCAACCAAGACAGCTGGAGCCAAACTACGAGCTGGGTTTACTGAAAGTCCAGTGATGTTCAATCCTACAAGGATCATAGCCATCAAGGACAAACCGATTACCAAACCAGCAATCGCGCCATTTCCTTTGCTTGCTGATGTTACAGTCATAATAACCAAGACAAACAAGAAAGTTGCGATGACTTCAAACAAGAATCCACCAAAGACAGTGACACCGTTTGCCAAGGCATTTTCACCAAGACTAGCAGTTGACATGCCTGAGTTAGACAAGAGGAAGAATACCGCAGCTGACGCAAGGAAAGCTCCAACTACTTGTCCAAGGATGTAGTTTACAAGTTCTGAAGATGACAAACGTTTGTTTACAAACATAGCGATCGAAACAGCTGGGTTCAAGTGAGCACCTGAAACAGTTCCGATTGAGAAAGCTGCGACTACAATTGCCAAACCAAAGGCAAAAGCAATTCCAAGGTGTCCAAGACCTTCAACACCATTCCCAAAAACAACAGCTCCTGTTCCGATGAACACAAGCATAAATGTACCGATTAATTCAGCAACAAATTTTTTCATGATAAGTCTCCTTTTTTTAAACTACGTATTAGTCTATCAAAAGAAGGAAAGGGTTTCAAGAAAATTGATTGGAAATTTACTGGTTTGCCTTACTGTCTTTTAATTGAGGGATTCGATAAAAAATACATTCCCTCTATGGGACTTATCAGTTGCCTATCTCATTAGCATTTAGCAACTTAATATAATCCAGACCCCAGTTTTCGACAGCATCTAAAACAACTCTGAATTTCTGCCCCATTTCGGTTAAGCTGTACTCAACTCGTGGGGGAACTTCGGCATAGACCTTTCGTTGAACAATCTTATCCTTTTCTAATTGACGGAGATGACGGGTCAAAATAGTTTGAGTAATCCCAGGCAATAATCTCTGCAATTCTTTAAATCGTTTTGTACCCGTACTCAACTGATAAATGATTACCAGTGCCCATTTCCCTGTTAAAACCCTCTGCGTTGTCGCAAATGGACAAATACCATACTCACTCACTTTATTTGGCATAAAATATCTTCTTTCTATTTTTTTAAAAAAAATTTATCTTTTAGTAGCAACAATAGTACTAGTTTTGATACCAGCTATCGAAAAAGTGTCTACTTGTTTTTTAGATTGTAACTGTTACAATTATATCATAAAAAAGAAATGGAGAATAGATATGTCAACAAACTTAGAAATTTTTAATGCTTATAACCAAGCTTTAATTGCTGGTGACTTTCCTGGTGTCTTTGAAACGATGGCAAACGATATTATCTGGCATCAACCTGGTACTCATAGTATATCTGGTACAGTTGTTGGTAAGGACAAGCTAGGAACTCACCTAGCTACATTTGCTGAGAAAACTAATGGAACCTTTAAGGTGATAACAAATTGGGTTTCTGACAATAAGGATTTAATCGCAGCTAATGTTACTTTTCTCGGAACACGTGCTGATGGTACTGAACTCAATATGAACGGGATTGACCTCTTCCGTATTGAAGACGGAAAAATCAAAGAAGTTTGGCTCTTCTCTTCAGATCAAGCTGAAGAAGATAGCTTTTGGGGATAATTTAAGAGGCCGGGACAAAAAATTTTGATTTTAGGAATTCTTTATTATAAATTTTTAAAATCGATAGATTAGAAAAAAAGCGAACAAGACAGTATTCTGAGTGTCAGATAACTCGTTTTGTTCGCTTTTTATATTTAAGGTTAGACTTTTGTCCCAGACTCTTTTAATTTATTCTCCCAACTCAGCACTGTAGGCGATAATCTGGTCAACTGTATCAGACAAGAATTGGATAGTATCACGGAGTGGTTTGTCTGTTGAAATATTGGCTCCGATAATCATGGCTGACTCGAGCGGTGTCTTACTGCCACCTGATTTGAGGAGATTGAGCCAATCTTCAGCTCCAGTTTCTGAATGTTTCAGATGAAGGTAACCCGCTGTCGAGATGACTAGTCCAGCTGAGTAGGTGTAACTATACAAGCCCATATAGTAGTGAGCTTGACGCATCCAAGTCAAAGCCGCATCGTCGTCAATTTCAATGGCATCTCCCCAGAAATCCGTCAAGACTTCCTTCATAATGCTGTTGAGCTTGCTTGCTCCGAAGGTTTCTCCTTCTTCAATCAATGTATAAACCTTACGCTGGAAGGCTGCTTCCAAGAGGTGGGTGATAAAGTTATGGAAGTAGGTGTCTGTCAGACGATGAGCAAGAGCGAAGCGTTTCTGACGAGGGTCGTCAGACTGGTGCTCCAAATAATCACTTAAAAGCAATTCATTGAAGGTTGATGGCGCTTCGACATAGTAAGTAGACATGTGGGCATTAAAGTAACTCTGATGATTGTCAGAAAAGATAAATTGACCAGAATGCCCGATCTCATGAATCAAGGTATAAACATCGCTCAAACGACCTGTCCAGCTCATGAGGACATATGGATGCACGCGATATGGATCCGCCGCATAACCACCAGAATCCTTGCCACTATTGGCAGCGAAGTCCACCCAGCGTTCTTCTTGATAGCGAGCAACTTCCTGACAATATTCTTTTCCCAAAGGTTCTACTGACTTCATGACCAAATCGTAGGCATCATCAATGCTCACTTCAGGATTGAGGGCACTGTCCAAGTCTAGCTTCCAGTCTGCAAAAGTCATCTTTTCAAGACCATTGACCTTGGCAACATGCTTGAGGTATCTCTGAGCTACTGGCGCAAAGTCCTTCATGATGAGGTCGATCTGACGATCAAACATGGCACGGTCTACTTCCTGCTCAGCTAAAAGATAATCAAAAACTGAGTCGTAGCCCTTCATATCTGCCAGTAGTTTTTCAGACTTGACTTGAGCTAGATAGGCTGCAGCTGCCGTATTCTGGTGCTTACGGAGTCCTTCTGAGAAAGAACGGAAGGATTTTTCACGTACCTCCGCATCCTCGTGGTTTTGGTAGAAATTCTCATAGGTAACAAAGCTGTTTTTGTAGGTCTTGCCATGGGCTTCAAAATCATCCATTTCAAAATCCCCAGCTCTCATCTTAGTATAAATGTCCTGTGGACTGTAGAAAACTTCACCGAGATTGGTCAAGGTCTTCTCCACATCTGCCCCAAGATAGTGGGCTTTTTTGATTTTGGCCTGACGAATAGCTGCCGTCAAGTGAGGCAATTCACCCAAACGATCCAAGACTTCCTCGTCTGCTGCCACCAAGGCGTCGTCAAAGAAGGTCAAGGCTACACTGGCATCTGTTTCAAATTCCATTCCAGCTTGGGCAATGTTGGCAAAATCTTCATTGCTATAGTCTGTCGTCTGAGGCATAAAGGCATAATTGCCGATATGACTCATCTGGATATAGATTTGCTCCAATTCCGCAAAGGCCTTCTCAAAATCCTCAAAAGTGTGAAGATTGCCCTTGTAGTCACGGCTAAATTGGTTAATGTCTTCGCGAGCTTTCTCGATTGCACGCAAAAAATCCTCACGGTCTTGGTATAGGGCGGTTAAATCCCAAAGTTCCTTTTCTGGAAATTCTGAACGGTGTTTTTGTTCCATTTTCTTCCTCTTATTTCTCTAATTCTAATAAAACACTAAGGGCTGATACGGCGTAAAGTGGCGCTGTTTCTGCTCTTAGAATGCGAGGGCCTAGGCCTGCCAAGACGGCTCCTTTAGCTTCAAAACTTTTGATTTCTGCTGGTGAAAGACCGCCTTCTGGACCAAAGATAAAGAGAACTTTGCTTCCCTTTTCAAGACCACTTACAGCTTGTATGAGAGCAGCGGCTTCTCCCTCTTTTGCTGATTCTTCATAAGCCACCACAATTGAGTCAAACTGGTCAAACTGAGCTAGAAAATCTGCTTTTTTCTCAAAAAGTTTGACACTCGGCACCAGATTTCGTTTGCTTTGCTCGGCTGCTCCAAGGGCGATTTTTTCTAGTTTTTCAACCTTTTTGCCCAATTTCTTGCCATCCCACTTGGCGACCGACCAATCAGCAGGAAAGGCCCAGATTTGGCTAGCACCCAGTTCGGTCACTTTTTGAGTAATAAACTCCAGCTTGTCTCCCTTGGGAAAGCCTGATGCGGTGGTCACTTGGACAGGTAGTTCCACATTGTCAGCCAATTCTTGAACCAACTCAAACTGACGAGTTTCCACATCCAACACGCGCGCCAAGCGCTTAATTCCATCATCAAAGACCAAAGTAATCTCATCACCTTCTTTCAAGCGCATAACCTGAAACATATGCTTGCTGGTTTCCTTGTCCTCAATGGTGACTGGCGAGGTAGCATTACCCTTGACAAAATACTGCTGCATGCTAGCCTCCAATCACACCTGAAATATCCTTGGTTTTCTTAAAGATACAGGCATTCCATTCCCCTTGAATCATGTGAGTTTCAAGGAAAAATCCAGCTGACTCAGCCGACTCGCGCACCATGTCCCACTTGTCCTTGATAATGCCACTCATGATCAGGTAGCCTTCATCCTTGACCAAGCGATAAGCATCATCCGTCAGATGAATGAGAATATCCGCTAAGATATTAGCCACAATCACATCTGCCTCAATCTCAACACCCTTGAGCAAATCTCCAGCAGCAACGTGGATGTTTTCCATGCCAGGGTTGAGCTCAATATTTTCCTGAGCCACACGAACCGCCACATCATCAAGATCATAGGCGAAAATTTCCTTGGCACCAAGAAGAGAGCTAGCAATGGAAAGTACTCCTGAACCAGTACCCACATCTAATACTGTTTCTCCACCACGAAGGACCTGCTCCAAAGCAAAAAGGCTCATCTTAGTGGTTGGATGGGTTCCAGTTCCGAAGGCCATACCAGGATCTAGCTTGATAATCTTTTCTCCCGCAGTCGCCTCATAGTCCGTCCAGGACGGTACAATGGTCAAATCATGAGTGATGCGAGCTGGTTCGTAATATTTCTTCCAGTTGTCTGCCCAGTCTTCCTCAGCCAAGGCAGTCGTCCCCATCTTGACTTCTCCTAAGTCCATAAAATCTGTTAATTCTAGGAGACGAGCCTGTAAATCTGCCTCAACTGCCGCTACATCAATCGTTTCGGGATAATAGGCTGTCACCACGATTTCTTCCTGCTGTTCAACCTCAGGAAAAATTTCACCAAAACGGTCGACATTCCCCACATAGTCCATACTGTCTTCGATCGCAACACCTTGCGCTCCTAGTTCAATCAAGAGGTTGGAAACCAACTCCTCCCCCTCGCGCTTAACTGTAACTTTTAACTCTTGCCATGTTTCCATAATTAAGATACCAAGCCCGTAAAACACAAAGTCAAAATAGGAAACTCTCTGAAGACGCTTGTGTCTAAGAGAAGTTTATCTTTTTGGCACAGTGTTTAGGGCGGGTTCAGTTTAGAAATGTAACTGAACTATCCTTTCTATTCCTCTATGCATTTTTTCATGTATACCATATCCATGCCTTCTTTTTCAGGCTCGATATGGGTTTGATGGTAACCATTTTTCTCATAAAAGGCGACCATCCCCGCATCCTGTAATACCGTACACAAATCCCACTGCTTAATCGTCAGAAATTCCTTTTCCAGCAATCTCAATCCTTCAGAACCATAACCTTTTCCTTGATGCTGAGGCAAAATCGCTGCCGTTCCCAACCAAGCCTCCGTCAACTCTTTATTGGTCTGAATTCGTAAAAAACCGATAATTTCGTCCTTTTCTTTTACAAAGTAGTAATAGCTATTAGGACGCTCAACCAATTTCCACTTGATTCGTTCGCGGTCCTCCAGATAAGGATCATACTCATCTTGGTATTTCTCATAGACTGCCTTAAAACTGGCTCTTTGAATCGCAATAATCGCTTCTAAATCCTCTGCTCCTGCTCGTTCTAGTCTAATCATAGTTACTCTCCAAATAATCTCTCACTCTATCTTGCAACTGGGGTACAACCCTATCTGAGCCAAGAAACTCCTCAATTCTCATCAGTTTATAGCCCTGCCCTTCATCGCCAAAGACGATACTATCAAACTGTTCCTGCCTTAACTTGCCAACTAGAAAGACGGATTCCTTCCCCTCAAAAAGCATACTTGGGTACACCTTACTCCAAAGCAGACAATCCTCAGTCAGATGAATGCCTAGTTCTTCATAAACTTCACGCGCCACGCACTCAAAAGGACTTTCATCACCCTCTCGTCCGCCACCTGGCAATTCCCAGGTATTAGGGTATGGAATGTTTAATTTGTCATCACGTAAGATAGTTAAGAGCTTATCACCACAAAAGAGGGCAATTTTGCAACCTGTAAAATCAGAAATTTCTATTTCCATATCAAACTCCTTCAGCTAATGCCTTCTCCAGCTCCTCTAACCAGTTTGCATAGTAGCCTTTCTCATCTCGCAACATTCGACTAGTATTCATTTTCTGTCTAGCAATCTTTATAGCCTTGCGAGTTTGAGCCATGTCTTTCCTTACCTTAAATTGATACCAGGCTTGAATGATCTGCATGTCTGCCATTTTTAGAGACAAAAAGGATTTAACTCCTCGATTACTTGCATACTCCTCCGCTTTTTCATGATCTCCTTCTAGCAAGGCAATGTGAAGAAGGTATAATTGAGAAATAGTTTTAGACATTGGATTATCTGTTTTCTCTAGCATAGACTGAAACTGTTGCTTTGCAAGCTCTATATTATCATCCAATAGGAATACCAAGCCCTGAAGAGTCTGAACACTTTCTGCAAAACTCCCTCTCGCATCTTCAGCAACAGGCATGATAAAGTCTTTCAAATCATATTCTTGAGGAGCTAGCAAGGTCTGGGCAGAATGCCTCAACACCAAGTAGGCGTATTTGGTATTTTTAGGGTGGTGTAGCAATTCCCAGATTTTCGCTCCATCGGTAATCCCAACTGGCTTAGCATTGATGAGAAGAAAAGATAGATTTAGACAAATCCAAGTAGCCGCAAAATACCAGCTTCTTGTCAAAAATCCATACAATATCGCCAATAAAATCAAGCTAAGATGAACTATCAAGCCGCCTGCAAGCATCAGGATGATTCTTTGGTCGCTTTCATCTTCTTTCAATCCAATATACTGGGCGCCAACATTTTTCAGAACAGCTGTTCGGCTAAGAGAAAACTTGCCTGACTTTTTGGTTAGAAGAAAATTCCCTAATCCAAAAGCCACCAGGCGATAGCCTGTCAGGTAACCGCAAAATGCGTGTCCCAGCTCATGAAGGATAAATATCAGATAGATGCTGAAAAAAGTAAATAGGTAGCCTGGAACAAAGACAAACGAAAAATCTAACTCTTTAAAGGCAATTGTTCCAAAAGCAAATCCTAGCATCAAAAAAACAAAGGACAGACCAGAAATAAGATACAAACCTATTTTCTTCATATACTTCCTCGCTAGTTTCTAATACCTCGGATAAGGATAAAACTCCCCTTCCTCCAAGCCAACTTTTCCTTCTTCAAAGACTTCTTGGTTCCATTCCATGACAAATTCTTCTGCTTCTGGGTCTTCCAAAAAGTCCATGAGTGCATCTAGCCCAACCTCTGCAGTGTCTTTGAGGAATAGAGCAAAATAAGCTAAAAACTCACGAGAAAAACCTTTTTTAGGTAGGTAAGGGATAGCTGTCAAATAGTCTTCCTCATTGACTGTTGACTTGGCAGGATTGTAGAAAAGGACTGCTTCCTCGAAGAGAATGTCGTCTGATGAGACCTCTCCGTCCTCGTCCAGCATCTCTACTCCCGCAGCATTTTGTGCTTCCAATAAAAAACTCACTTCAACCGCGTGGTTGCGCTTGTCCCAGCTAATCTCAAAGTCAAAGGGAAAGTTCTTGTCCAATTCTTCCTCTAAAACATCTAAAAATCCGTATGTTGCCATTTTGTCCTCTTTCTATGCGACTCTTAAATCGCCCCGATTACTCGAAATTATGCTAAAATAGATACTACCATCTTACCACATATACATCAGAAAATCCATGTTAGAAAGGACTGCTATGCCTGACAATCTCGCGCTTCGCATGCGCCCAAAAACCATTGACCAGGTCATCGGTCAGGAACATCTGGTCGGACCTGGAAAAATCATCCGCCGCATGGTGGAGGCCAACCGCCTGTCCTCCATGATTCTCTACGGACCTCCAGGAATCGGCAAAACCAGTATCGCCTCTGCCATCGCTGGAACGACCAAGTATGCCTTTCGGACCTTTAATGCCACTGTTGATAGCAAAAAACGTCTCCAAGAAATCGCGGAAGAGGCGAAATTCTCTGGAGGATTAGTCCTGTTACTGGACGAGATTCATCGTCTGGATAAAACAAAGCAAGACTTTCTTCTGCCACTCTTGGAAAGTGGTCTGGTTGTCATGATTGGCGCTACGACTGAAAATCCCTTCTTTTCTGTCACTCCTGCCATTCGTAGCCGTGTTCAGATTTTTGAGTTAGAACCCTTGTCCAATCAAGACGTCAAAGAGGCGATTCAGATCGCTCTAACTGACCCTGAGCGTGGTTTTGATTTCCCAGTTGAGCTAGATGAGGATGCGCTGGATTTCATCGCAACCTCTACCAATGGAGACCTCCGTTCTGCCTTTAATTCACTAGATTTGGCTGTTCTCTCTACTCCCGAAAATGACAAGGGCATTCGCCATATCACGCTTGATATTATGGAAAATAGCCTCCAGCGAAGCTATATTACTATGGACAAGGACGGGGATGGGCACTACGATGTCCTCTCAGCCCTGCAAAAGTCTATCCGTGGCTCGGATGTCGATGCCAGTCTCCACTACGTGGCCCGCTTGATTGAGGCTGGGGATCTTCCTAGTCTCGCTCGTCGTTTGACCGTCATCGCTTATGAAGATATCGGTTTGGCCAATCCTGAAGCTCAGATCCATACTGTAACTGCTCTAGATGCTGCTCAAAAGATTGGCTTCCCAGAAGCTCGCATTCTCATTGCCAATGTCGTGATTGACTTGGCCCTTTCTCCAAAATCCAACTCAGCCTATGTGGCCATGGACAAGGCCCTTGCTGATCTCAAAACATCAGGGCATTTGCCTATCCCTCGACACCTGCGCGATGGCCACTACAGTGGAAGCAAGGAACTAGGGAATGCGCAAAACTATCTCTATCCGCACAACTATCCTGGAAACTGGGTCAAGCAAGACTATCTGCCAGAAAAAATCAAAGACCAGCGCTACTTCACTCCGGAAGATACTGGCAAGTACGAACGGGCTTTGGCGCAACGCAAGGAAACCATTGATAAATTAAGAAACTTGTGAAATCCTTTTCAAAAAAAATAATTTTTCCTCTTGAATTTTTTTAAAAAAGTGGTATCATATAAATATAGAAACGCTGTGGTGTACGACTTCACACTTAAGTGTTGACCGACTATTTTTTGTATTATTAGGGAAACAAAAGTCTTCTAACAGCATGTAGGCCGTCTCACACGGAAACAGCTTCAGTTAGAGCGAGTTGCCCACCTGCTTAATTGCGCGGGTTCAATACAAACCGTGAAGTTTCGGCACCAATACAGCTTTTTATTTGCCTTCTTAGCTCAGTTGGTAGAGCAGTAGACTCTTAATCTATGGGTCGCAGGTTCGAGCCCTGCAGGGGGCATCTAAATACAACAGGAAAAGCCTTGGAACCAAGGCTTTTTTGCTTGTCTATAACTGATTTGCCCCACATTTTTTATGAGCAATCTTTCCAGACATCTCTAATTTGATTAAATTCTTCAAAAATTTTCTCCTTACTGCTAAAAGTAAATCCAGATAGTCCTTTTCTGTATGTAAATATTTCTCTTCTGTCATCTGTTGTTCTTTGGATGAAAATAACTCGACATGTTGTGTAAAATCATCTATTAGAACTTTGTCGACAATTGCCATTTGGATGCTCTGATGAATCCCAGTATTCAATCTACTAAGAAAATTTCTACCAACTGTTTGTCCATACTTATTCATAATTCTTTGGTATTCACTCGCACGAATTTGAGTGACTTTTATTTGACATAATGATTTACTCTTTATTTCATTTGATTTATGAGACTATTTTACAAAACAGAAACCGACAAGTAATGACAAAAGAAGTCAAGGTTTTGACAATTCGCGCCACATGAAGTCATTTAAGCATCTCCTTTTCTCTCATTACCATTTTCTGTTATAATAAATTGTACTTCTAAAGTAGAAAGGCCTTAAGATGACAACTCTTATTAAACATAAACGTGTAGAATTTTCAGAACTTTTTTATGACCTAGTTTTTGTTTTTGCAATTTCAAAAGCAACTGCTTTAATTCACCATCTTCATAACGGTATTTTGACTTGGAATTCTTTACTTGATTTTTTCATATCTGTCTTGGTTATCATCAATTCCTGGATGATTCAAACCGTTTATACCAATCGCTATGGAAAGAACTCTTTATTTAACATGCTAATCATGTTTATCAACATGGGACTTTTACTCTTTGTATCCAATATGATTGGACATGGTTGGCAACAATATTTTCATTATTTCTGTTGGGCTATTGGTACATTAACCCTTACCTTATTTTTTCAATATTTGGTTGAATTTTTTAGAAAATCAACCGATAATGTTAATCGGAAAAGTATCAAAGGTTTTCTATGGATAACAGGTCTAGGAAGTTTAGGAGTCTATCTAGCAGCTCTTCTTCCTATTTACGTTGGAGTCTATATCTTTATTGCTAGTACTCTGCTAACATTTATTATGCCAATTATCTCGCTTAGTAAAGATGAGCATTTCCAGGTAAATCTCCCCCATTTAATCGAGCGCATCTCCCTTCTTGTCATTATTACGTTTGGAGAGGTGATTATGGGGCTAGCTAACTTCTTTACAATCGAGAATTTCTCGATTTATTCGGTTCTTTATTTCATTATTATACTTTCTCTGTTCATGTTTTATTTTGGTCAATTCGACCATGCTATTGATGAAAAATCTAATCAAAAGGGACTATTTCTAATTTACAGTCACTATCCTATTTTCATTGGACTTATGATGATGACTGTTTCGATGAGTTTTCTTCTGAATCCTGAAGCTAATCTTCTTTTTGCAACCAGCTTCTCTTA
Organism: Streptococcus mitis ATCC 6249; assembly: GCF_000146585.1. Taxonomy (GTDB): domain Bacteria; phylum Bacillota; class Bacilli; order Lactobacillales; family Streptococcaceae; genus Streptococcus; species Streptococcus mitis_AZ. The sequence goes on from NZ_GL397179.1 coordinate 1,606,477, forward strand.
TATCGGATTTGGCCTCTTCCAAGTTGCTGTCCTAGTAAATGGGCCCTATAACAAACACTATCTTCGCTATTCGAAAAGTTACTACTGTGTCCAAGCGACACTCTATCTGGCTGCCTTGATTCTCTCTTTAATCTTTGCTTCTAATCCTATAATAGTAGTGAGTATAACAACCATTTTAGCTCTAGCTATAGCCATTCATTTTATTTATTTTTATATGACACAGAATAAAAAATATTCCACATCTAACTGGGAGTTATTTTAATGAGTTTATAACATAAAAAAAGCTTTGGGAACCAAGGCTTTTTGTTGTTCTGAACTAAAAAATGACAGGATTGTTAGGATATTCTGAGTCTAATATATATGAAATTCTTTTCTTATAAGAAAAAACGCTATCTAGCGTTTTTTGTTATTCTTAGTTACTCGTCTAATCGAATAAACATCATTGCGTTAAGCAAAGAGATGAGAGCGACTGTATTGACATTATTGGAATAGATCAGTCTCTTATTTTCAATAGGCGGAATAATAAAATTAGAAATAATGATGTCGTAAGGTGATTCTTTTAGAGCATCAAGTGATAACTCTAATTCACTCCAAACTTCCAGTTCAAAATTGTTACTGCAATAGTAAGAAAGTGTCTCAGCTACTGATTTTGCATGATACTGATCAAAATTACTCATGACCAAAACCTTTAATTTAGGTTGATTTTGTAAAAGATTTAACACCAAGTGTTTGCTATGAGTGATAAAAGTATAGGACAAATGATTGACTTTCATTGAATTACGATCCATATCCAAAGCCTCTAGATAGTGTTCAATCCCTTCCTTCACCTCTGAAACGAAGCGAGGGAAAATATTTTGAAAGTTCTTGATTGTATTGCCCTTTTGATCAAATAGGATAAACTCTGTCGATAATTCCTGGCGATGCAGATGTGCCGTATTATGCAGATGCCAAATCAGATTGTCTTTATTGTCTACTTGAAGATTATAGTCTCTTGATACCTGATCCACTAAATCTCCCAATAACTGATACGATTTTTTTACATAGCTGTCTGTTTTTGCATGGTTCAAGAATACTTCTTCATCTATGAAAAACATTTTTTGAAAATAGGATACAAACAGTTGACCTATCACTTCTTTATTCAGAGAGATACGATATTCAGAATCAAAGCTCGCTACAATCTCTTCGATGCCTTCTGCCTGCATGAAAGACTCTAACAATTGATTGTTAAAAGAATTTTTCTCAACTTCCATAAAATGACCAAACTTTATTCGGTATAAATTTGTTACGAGGAGTAACTTTAACATTCGTTGAGTGGCGAAATTGACAGGAAATGCAGTTTCTTTATAGACCAGTGCCAACAGTTTACACAAAGGTTCTACAGAAAAATCTTCAAAGGGCCATTCAAGGAAATAATATTTCTCTGAAAAATACTGGGCAAAAAAGTAACGGATATCGATTTCATTTCCAGTGATTTGAACTGGATTGAGGCTAATTTCAAAACGATATTGCTTCTTAATAATTTTATTAATATGACTGATGATACGGTAAAGTGAGGAAGAACTGATATAAAACTCTTTGCAAATACTATCAGTATCACATCCTTCATTAAAAAAGATAAATTCTAAAATTGAAAAGTGGGTTGAATGCTTAAAAAAATGATGATAGACCATCTCAATATCACTATCATCAGTATTAATGATACGGATGCCGTTTGTTGAGGAATGAAATATCAAGTCAGGAAAAGAAGACCTGACATGGGACAAGTCATCTTTTACAGAACGTTCTGTACAGTGCAATAATTCTGCTAGTTCTGAAATATGAAACCAGCGTTTGTTTTCAAATAGTAATTCTAATAATTCTAATTGTCTGTGACTTTTTTTCGATAATAAATCTCTCATGGATAGCTTTTCTTTCTTTATAATAAACTGAAGGATTGTCTTTCAATCTTCATGCAATTATACCACATGGAGTGTATTTATCCTCTTACAACGACTTTTGCTTGTCATAAAAAGACTAGTCTAATCCCTTAGAAACCCAGTAGCTTCAAGATTTTCTTATTTATTTGTATCTAAAGTACATGTTTACAGTACGGTTTTTAAGACGAACTATTATGTTTCCAAGTTGAAATACTATATAATTAGTTCAATCAAAGAAATTGACTCTTTGATTTAGAAATAGAAAAGGAGGATACACTATGTTGTGGTCCATTATTGTAGGAGGTCTTATTGGTCTCATCGCAGGTGCAATCACTAAAAAAGGTGGTTCAATGGGATTGATTGCAAATATCTTTGCAGGTCTTATCGGTTCGTCTGTAGGGCAATCACTTCTAGGAAGCTGGGGACCTTCATTGGCTGGAATGGCTATTATTCCGTCAATCGTTGGTGCTGTGATTGTTGTTGCAGTCGTTTCATTTCTATTTGGTAAAAAATAAGCATTACCTAATAAGAAATTAAAAGTGATAAGCCATAATTTTGAATACTGTAGACGGGTAAAATTATGGTTTAAAGCTTTTCAATTGAAAGGATTTAATATGTCAAAATCAAAGAAAATATTGTTACTTATTTTCTGTATCTTAATCTTGACTATTTTCCTTCCTATTCTCATAGATTATCATCAGGTCAGTGATTTAGGGATCCACTTATTCAGTTGGAGAGAACTCTACGCTGAATTCCTGATTGCTAGATATGTCTTTTGGGGGACACTTGTCCTATCTGTTTTAGTTTTAATTTCAATGTTAGTGATACTCTTTTATCCTAAACAATATCTAGAGATTCAATTAGAAACTCAAGAAGATACATTAAAACTAAAAAATTCAGCTATCGAAGGCTTTGTTCGATGTTTGGTTATTGATCATCAGTTGATGAAAGAACCAACGGTCCATGTAAATAGCCGCAAAAATAAATGTTTCGTTACTGTAGAAGGGAAAATTCTTCCTTCAGACAACATCTCAAATCGATGTCTAGTCATTCAGAATGAAATAACTCATGGATTAAAGCAGTTCTTTGGTATTGAACGTGAGGTAAAACTTGAAGTTAAAGTAAAAGAATTTGAACCTCGAAAAACGACCAAAAAGACTGTTAGTCGTGTAAAGTAAGGAAGTAAAAATGGAATGGTTTAAAAAATATCAGTATCCAATCATTGCAGGTTTAGTAGGTGTCATTCTCGCTTGCTTTATCCTATCCTTTGGCTTTTTCAAAACACTATTTGTACTAATTTGTGGAGCCCTAGGAGCATTTGCTGGATACTATGTTAAGGAAAAATATTTAAATAAATAAAGGAGTCTCGTATGTCAAACGTAGATAAAAATGTAGAAAAAAAAGATATTGCTGTTGTTTCTCAAGATGTTAAAGGGGAACTCACTTATGAGGATAAAGTAATCCAAAAAATCATTGGTCTTTCACTTGAAAAAGTACCTGGACTTTTGGATGTGGATGGAGGATTCTTCTCTAATCTAACAGAAAAAATTATCAATACAGATAATGTCACTCATGGTGTCAATGTTGAAGTTGGGAAAGAGCAAGTTGCAGTTGACTTGAACATTGTTGTTGAATACCAAAAGAATGTCCCTGCTTTGTACAAAGAAATCAAAGATGTTGTCGTATCACAAGTTACAAAAATGACTGATCTAGAAGTTGTTGAAGTCAATGTGAATGTTGTTGATATCAAAACGAAAGAACAGCATGAAGCAGATTCAGTAAGCCTCCAAGACCGAGTAACTGACGTGGCTTCTTCAACAGGAGAATTTGCTTCAGAACAATTTGAAAAAGTGAAATCTGGTATCGGTTCAGGTGTTGCTGCTGTTCAAGAAAAAGTAGGCGAAGGTGTTGAAGCCGTTAAGGGCGAAGCAAAGGAAAATGCTCGCGTACACTAATTCATCTGATCAAAATCAATCAATTTAAAGGAGGCAGAATCATGTCAACAGAAGAAAAATTAAACCAAGCAAAAGGTTCCATTAAAGAAGGTGTCGGCAAAATGATCGGCGATGAAAAAATGGAAAAAGAAGGAGCAGCTGAAAAAGTTGTTTCTAAAGTAAAAGAAGTTGCTGAAGATGCTAAAGATGCTGTCGAAGGCGCTATTGAAGGTGTGAAAAACATGCTTCACAAAGATGAAAAATAAGGCTAAACGTTAATTGACCTTTTTATCTATAGTAGTCAAAAAGAGGACCGTAAATGTCCTCTTTTTTTGTACATCGGATTCTAAACACGCTTCCCAATTTTCGTTAAAAGAAATTCTTAACAGGAAAAGCTCTGTTTTCAGGGCTTTTTGCTTGTTTAAAATAATAGCTCCCTTTTAAAAGAAACAAAATTGAAAAGGTTACACACTACTAGACTGGCTTATTTATCCACCACCTGAGCTTCAAATTGGGCTGGTTTCTTGTCTACATTGGTAATGGTGATCGTGTAGGGCTTGTTATTGGTGCATCAAAGACTTTTTCACCTTGGTAACTCAAAACAACTCCATCTTTTACTAAATAAATATCTGGTTGCTTGTTTGGAAGTTCTTCATCCTCCTCGTCCAAACCATGGCTTTTTATAATTTTTTGTCCCTCTACTTCATAGTAAACATCTCCATTACTCTCACTCCAAACACTAGAGTCAGTTAATTTAATTTTACTTGAATCGTTTTTCTTCAAGATGAAGAGTGAATAGTATTCCAAATCTTGTGTTCTGGGATTTACTCTTAAGTTGACGGATTGACCTGGTTGAAGAGTGTATTTGCCATAGTTCAAAACGGAAAAGACAAACCAGACTAGCAGCAAACTATACAAGACTCCTATAATTATTCGTGAGCGCCTACTTTTAAACAAACGTAAAAGTAAGACAAAAGAGACAATAAAGAGCAATTCTGTAAACATTCTTGTCCCTCCTTTCTCATCATCGTTGACATCCTGAACAAGGTCTCGTGTTCATTTCTCACTGGTAACATCAACCATACAAAGTCTGATACATCTTATCTAGAAAAGCTTTCAACTCTTTTCGAACAATCTTTAATAGGCGTTCTTCTTCGGCTTGAGAGACGGTCACACTTTCTTTTATATTGTTTTCATTAACTTGAAAGTAGCTACTAGAAACTAAATCAAAGTTCTTATCCAATTCATATAGTACACTAGTTATTTTACCATCTATCTCTATTCTAAAATAAGCAGTTACCCCATTCCGTCCCGGATTTGAGATATCCAAATCGATGTCTCCTTTTATCCCTACGGAGTCAATCCCTCCATCCAAGCGGATAGCACCGTCGGGAGGAACAATATAGCCTGCTTTTCGCATGTCAGACGCATATTTTTCTGACGCCATTAAATGTTGTAAGACTGCTATATTATCCTTTTCTTCAAAGGAAGCCTTTAGTTGGAACTGTTTTGGTGGCTTTGATACTGAAAATAAAGAGTGATACCAACAACTAAGGCAAGTACAGAAGCGAGCAAGATTCGTATTTTTCTACATTTCGACATGTTTATCTCCTCTATCTAAGAAATCATAATAATCTTGTTTCCAACTTTGAAAGGTAACTGTTTTATCCCCGGATATCCTTGGAACTCTAACTCAAGTGACTGCTATCTACCCTTTTTCATGATGTATTTTCGTATAGGTTTTTCAACCATTTGAACGATTTCAAATCCTTCTTTTTGGTAAAGATTGTAAGCTTTTTGATTTGCCTCGTAGACATTTAGAGAGACAGTATCTATGTCTTCATTTTCAAATGCCAAACTAACAAATTTCCTTAAAGCCTGGCTACCTAAGCCTTGCCCCTGCTTCTGGGGGTTGATAAAAAATCTCCCGATATGAAGATTCCTGTCTTCTAGCCTGATTTTCTGGATAAGCCCCACAAACTCTTGTCCATCAAAGATTGAAAAGATCCCTTCCAAATCTTGCAAGACTTGAATTGTCAAGGGAAAAGGAATCATTGGTCCCATCCATTGTTCTTGAAAAGATTTGCCAAGGGAGTTGGACCATTGGCATACGAATTGAGCGTTTTCTATACTCACCTTTTCTTCAAAACGAATTGTCATATTTTCCTCACCATCTTATCTATGTTTCTCCATTATACTACTTCTCCTATTTTTTACGAATAGATAAGTATGATTGATCTTTATTTTTTTCTTGTTGGGAGCATTCTCGCTTCCTTTCTCGGTTTGGTCATTGACCGTTTCCCTGAGCAATCCATTATTCGACCAGCTAGCCACTGCGATTCCTGTCAGACTCGCTTGCGTCCCTTAGATTTGATTCCGATTATCTCTCAAGTGATTGGTCGCTTTCGCTGTCGCTACTGCAAGGTTCGCTATCCATTCTGGTATGCCCTCTTTGAATTGGGCTTGGGGTTACTTTTTCTGTCTTGGTCTTGGGGCTTTATTTCCTTGGGGCAAGTCATCCTAATCACTGCTGGCTTGACCTTGGGAATCTATGACTTTCGCCATCAGGAATATCCCTTAATGGTTTGGCTAACTTTCCACCTAATCCTCATGGCCTGCTCTGGCTGGAATCTGGTTATGGTCTTCTTTCTTACTCTTGGAATCATGGCCCATTTTATCAATATCCGCATGGGAGCAGGGGATTTTCTCTTTCTGGCTTCTTGTGCTCTCATCTTTAGCGCGACAGAATTACTGATTTTGATCCAGTTCGCTTCTGCGACGGGGATCCTAGCCTTTCTCCTCCAAAAGAAAAAGGAAAGACTTCCTTTTGTGCCTTTCCTCTTACTTGCTGCGACTATAATAATTTTCTATCAGTTCTTATTAGTTTGTTGAATTGGGAACCCAAAGCTCAACTTCTGCATCCATAGGATTACCGTTTAAAAGTATTTCTAAGATAATTCCATCATTGTAAAGCGAGCTATATTCTCCCTCAAAAAAGTTATCCTCCAATTTATCAAACAATAGTCTTGATTTATCACCACTGGCTGAACTTACTAAATAATCTTTTTCTGGGACAAGAATGCTTTCGTAACATGCCACAGCATTATTTGCCGCAACTCCTGCGTAGTATTGTATACCATCTTTATGAGGAACTATCAAAGCATAGCCTCTTTTATCTATGGAATGGGGCATCAATTTTCCTAGCATTCCTTCTTTAAATAACTGAGTATAGAATGCCGTTTTCTCTTTAGAATAGTGATGTTCATGAACTGTAGTTCCTTCTATCAAAATACTCTTGCCAACTAAGGTAAACGATGGTTTAGTTTGATGTTTCATTATATGAACTCCTTTCTTTATGGTATAATCATAACAAAAGTAATATGACAACTATCTGTCATATTTTAGGAGAAAATTATGAAAATCGACCGTCAAATGGGGATTATTTCTCATTTAGTAAATAAACGAAAAACAACAGCTAAAGAATTATCAGAACTTTTTAAAGTCAGCACACGAACTATTATGAGAGATATTGATGATTTATCTCTTGCAGGCATTCCTCTCTATGTAATGAAAGGAAAGAATGGAGGCATTTTTCTTATGGAAGACTTCCAAACTGATAAACCTCCCCTGACTCAATCCGAAAGGCTTTCGATCGAATCTGGTTTAAAAAGCCGTTATCAAGTATTGGAAGATGCCTCTACTTTCAATGCTATATTGAAATTAAATGCTACCAATACATACTCTGATTTCGAAATTGATTTATCTCTATCTCAAGGGAACTTGGAAATACGAACTTTGATTTTTAAGTTATTGGAAGCTATCAGAGGTAGAGTAAAAATAAAATTTTCCTATATTAATTCACAAGGACTGATGAGTCAAAAAAATTGTGAGCCTTATCGTATTGTCTATAAGGACCGGAGTTGGTATATGGATGCCTACGATACTGATAAAGCGCGTTTTTCTGTTTTTAAAGTTGCTAGAATTAGTGAACTTACTCTCTCCGATACTTTTTCAAAAAGACATTTTACTCCACTTCCCTATGATGGTGGTGCTTGGATGAATGAAAACAAAGTACCTGTCATCCTGCACGTCCAGAAAATTGTTCTTGATCGATTTGTGGAACTCTTAGGCTATAATGCCATAAAACCTATTAATAGCGATATTTACGAGATTACTTATCCGTTAAACGACAATGATTGGGGATACAATACCTTGCTTGCTTTTGGAAAATACATCACTGTTATATCTCCTAAGTATTTCCTGAAACATTTCACCAACTATATAGATACCATTCATAAGCAATACCCAAACTAATATTCAACTGTCATTCATGAACTTATACCCTCAAAAGAAAAAGGAAAGACTTCCTTTTGTCCCTTTCCTCTTACTTGCTGCTTGTTTGATTATTTTTGGTAAGCTACTGCTTGTTTGATAAAGTCCTCAATCGGCTCTCCCTGGTGGAGAGCTTTTACAATTTTTGAACCGACGATAACGCCATCTGACACCGCATTGAAACGTTCTACATCGACTTGACTAGATACGCCAAAGCCTGTCAAGACTGGGATGTCTGCTACTTGGTGCAATTGTGCCAGGTGCTTGTCCAAGTCTGCGCGGTAATTGCCAGATTTCCCTGTCACCCCATTGATGGCAACGGCATAGACAAAGCCTTCCGCTCCCTTGATCAACTCTTTCTGACGTTCAAGTCCTGTGGTCAAACTAACTAGGGGAATCAAGGCAATATCTGTGTCTACCAAAAAGGGCTCTATAAAGTTGGCATGCTCATGAGGCAGGTCTGGGATAATCAAGCCCTTAACTGCTGTATCTGCCAAATCTTTGACAAATTTCTCCACACCGTACTGAAAGAGGGGGTTGAAGTAGGTCATGATGACCAGTGGCACCTCAGTCTGAATGGTTTTCAAGGTTTCAACCAAAGCCCGGGTAGAAGTCCCATGAGCTAGACTTCGCAAGCCTGCTTCTTCGATCACAGGTCCATCAGCAACAGGGTCTGAAAAGGGAATGCCCACTTCAATAGCTGAAACACCCAAATCTTCTAAAAAGTGGATTGTTTCAGCGAGACCATCCAAACCTTTCTCATGGTCCCCAGCCATGATATAAGGAACGAAAATTCCCTTTCCAGTCGCTTTTATAGCATTTAATTTTTCTGTTAATGTCTTAGGCATGAGCTTCTCCCTTCTTTGCTGCATCTGCTTCCAAGCGGTCTTTGACTTGAACCACATCCTTGTCCCCACGTCCAGATAGGCAGACAATCATAGACTTGTCTGGTCCAAGTTCTTTGGCCAATTTCACTGCGAAGGCGATAGCGTGGCTAGATTCCAAGGCTGGGATAATCCCTTCCACACGAGACAAGAGCTGGAATCCTTCCAAGGCTTCCTCGTCCGTCACAGGAACATAGCTGGCACGTTTGATATCGTGGTAGTGAGAATGTTCTGGACCGATACCAGGATAGTCCAAACCTGCTGAGATAGAGAAAGCTTCAAGAATTTGACCATGAGCATCTTGGAGCACATCCATGAGGGAACCGTGAAGGACACCCGGACGCCCCTTGGTCAAGGTAGCTGCATGGTGCTCTGTATCCACACCAAGTCCAGCTGCTTCAGCCCCATACATGGCTACAGACTCATCTTCTACAAAGGGATGGAAGAGACCGATGGCATTAGAACCACCACCAACACAGGCTACTAGGGCATCTGGCAAATCTTGACCTGTCAAGTCACGGTACTGTTGTTTAGCCTCTCGACCGATGACACTTTGGAAGTCACGAACGATTTCTGGGAAAGGATGAGGCCCCAAGGCAGAACCAAGGATATAGTGGGTATCATCGATATTTGCCACCCATGAACGAAGGGCTGCATTGACCGCATCCTTAAGCACGCGCGAACCATCTGTCACGGCTTCAACCTTTGCTCCCAAAAGCTCCATACGAAAGACATTAAGGGCTTGGCGTTTGACATCTTCCTCACCCATATAGATGGTACATTCCATGTTGAAGAGGGCCGCAGCTGTTGCAGTTGCCACACCGTGCTGACCAGCACCAGTTTCAGCGATAATTTTCTTTTTGCCCATGCGTTTAGCCAGAAGAACTTGTCCTAAGGCATTGTTAATCTTGTGGGCCCCTGTATGGTTGAGGTCTTCCCGTTTGAGGTAAATCTTGGCTCCGCCGATATGCTGAGTCAAGTTTTTTGCATAGTAAAGGGGAGTTTCACGCCCTACATACTGGCGCAAGAGCTGATTTAATTCCTCTTGGAAACTTGGGTCTGCCTGACTTTCACGGTAGGCCTTCTCCAACTCCAAAACTGCTGTCATCAGTGTTTCTGGGACGAAACGTCCGCCAAATCTTCCGTAAAATCCATCTTTATTTGGTTCCTGATATGCCATGCTTTACCCTCTCTATAAATCTTCTAATCTTTTCATGATCTTTTTGTCCATCTGTCTCCACTCCACTCGATACATCTACTGCATAGGGAGTAAAGTGTTGAATTGCTTTTACTACATTATCTTCATTAAGGCCACCTGCGATAAAGAAGGGCTGAGCTAGTCCTGTCGTATCCAATCGTCCCCAGTCAAAGGTCTGGCCACTCCCAGCCACAGGGGCATCAAAGAGTAGATAGTCTGCCTGAGAATTGGGTACATGCCCCTCTCCATCCACCTGCACGGCCTGAATGCTGGCACAAGGTAAATCCTCAAACAAATCATCCCCTACCTGACCATGAACTTGTACCAAGTCCAAGCCAACTTTGTCAATCGCTTTTAGCAATTCTGCCCGACTTGGTGAAACAAATACGCCAACCTTTTTTACATCGGAAGGAATGAGTTTTGCCAGCTCAGTAGCCTCTTCCAAGGTCACCTGTCTCTTACTGGGTGCGAAGACAAAACCGATGTAGTCTGCCCCTGCTGAAACGGCTGTCTCAACCGCTTCTTTGGTCAATAGTCCACAAATTTTAACCTTTGTCAATCTGCAACTCCTTGATTCTCTGGGCTACATCTTCTGCCTGCATGAGAGCTGTCCCAACCAAAATTCCGTTAAAGTATGGTGCAACGCGTTTTGCATCCTTCCCTGTGAAAATAGCAGATTCAGAAATGTAATAACGATCTTCCTTAAAGTGCTGGGCCAAGTCTACACTGGTCTGCAAGTCGACTTCAAAGGTGGTCAAGTTGCGGTTGTTAACCCCAATAAACTCAGCACCCAGTCTGTGGGCCACCTCTAGTTCAGCTAGATTGTGAGTCTCCACCAAGACTTCCAGACCAAGCTCTGTCGCATAGTCGTACAGTTCTTTGAGGCGTTCTTCTGACAAGGCTGCCACAATGAGCAAGATAACTGTCGCCCCTGCATTCCGAGCTCGGATGATTTGCTTTTCATCGATGATAAAGTCCTTGTTGAGCGTTGGAATGTTTACCTGACTGGAAATCTCACGCAGATAATCCAAATGCCCTTTAAAGAAAACTTCATCTGTCAACACCGAAATCATCACTGCGCCGTTTGCTTCATAAGTCTGGGCCTGTTGCACAATATCCACATCGAGATTGATATCTCCCAGACTAGGGCTAGCCTTCTTGACCTCAGCGATTACCTGCAAACGGTCTTGATGTTGTTTTAAATAGTCAGATAAGCGATAGGTCTGGCGCAAGGGCTGGATTTCCTCCAGCTCCATTTGCTCGACTTCATGCGCCTTCTGCTCTAAAATTCGTGCTAAAAATTCCTGACTCATTTTTGGTACTCCTGTAACAGTCTAAGTTTTTCAAGGGCCTTGCCACTAGCAATGACTTCGCGAGCCAAAGCAACTCCTTCCTTGATATTATCTACCTTACCATTAGCATAGAAACCAAGACCAGCATTTAAAACTGTAGTTTCCAAGAATGGACTTGGTTCATTTTTAAGAACACTAAGCAAAATTTCTGCATTTTCCTGAGCGTTTCCTCCTCGAATGTCTTCAATAGCAATGCGTTCCATTCCTAAATTCTCTGGAGTGAAGCTTGATAAGGTGATTTCACCATTTTCAAGAAGAGCAATCTTGGTTGTTCCGTTCAAGCCAGCTTCATCTAGCCCTTCTGGTCCAGCAACCACGATAGCACGTTTGCGACCCATATTTTTCAAAACCTGAGCGGTACTTTCTAGCAGTTCTGGACGACTAATTCCAAGCAACTGTGTTTCCAAGGCCATTGGATGAATCAGTGGACCAGTCAAGTTCATAATCGTTGGAATTCCCAACTCCAAACGAGCTGGCATGATGTATTTCATTGCTGGGTGCATATTTTTAGCAAAGAGAAAAACGATTCCAGTTTTATCGAAAACCTTACCGAGTTCAGCTGGTTTGAGATCTAGGTTGATGCCCAAGGCTTGAAGGACATCTGCCGAACCCGATTTAGAAGAAATCGAGCGGTTACCGTGTTTTGCCATATGAATGCCGCCACCAGCCAAGACAAAGGCTGCAGTTGTTGAGATATTAAAGCTGAAGGACTTGTCTCCACCTGTACCACAGTTGTCCATGGCGTCATGAATCTCTGTAGGTATGTGTTGGGCATGGCCTCTCATGACTTGTGCAATGGCTGTGCGTTCTTCAGGTGTTTCCCCCTTCATCTTAAGTGCCAAGAGGAGAGAAGCAATCTGCGCTTCGGTTACACGCCCAGTTACGATACGCTCGATGACATCCGTCATTTCCACACCTGATAAATTTTCAAATTTTGCTAGTTTTTCAATAATCTCTTTCATCCTAGTTTCCTCACTTTACAACCTTCTCGATAAAATTCCGAATAGAAGACAAGCCATCTGGCGTTCCGATACTTTCTGGATGGTACTGGAAGCCATAAATTGGAAGGGTTTTGTGTTGAATTCCCATAATAGCCTGGTCATCAGTCGAACGAGCTGTCACTTCAAAGCCTTCTGGCATTTCTTCAATCAAAATACTGTGATAACGCATGACTGGACGACCATCCTCAATGCCTTGATACAAAACAGATGGCGCTTCAAAGCTGATATGGCTTTGTTTCCCGTGCATAACTTTTGGTGCCAAGCCTAGCTTCCCACCAAAGACTTCTGCGATAGCTTGGTGACCCAAACAAATACCTAGAATTGGCTTCTTCCCTGCAAAGTCTCGAATCATATCTTCCATCTTTCCCGCATCAACTGGCCAACCAGGACCGGGAGAAAAGACCAGACCATCTGCTTTTTCAGCTTCTTCATACAGCTTGGGATCATCATTTCTCAAGACCTGCACTTCTGCGAAATTCCCAATGTACTGCGCCAAGTTATAAGTAAAAGAATCATAGTTATCAATCAATAAAATCATGGTCTTAGTTCTCCAATTCTAGTCATAGATTTAGCCTTGTTAATGGTTTCTTGGTATTCGTTTTGGGCGATGGAGTCGTAGACAATCCCTGCCCCAGCCTGCACATAGGCTGTTTGATTCTTGAGAATCATAGTTCGGATGGCAATGGCCAAATCCATATCGCCCGTCGCAGACAAGTAGCCGATTGCTCCTGCGTATACACCACGTTTTTCTGTTTCCAGTTCATAGATGCGTCTCATAGCTCGAATCTTTGGAGCTCCTGAAACTGTTCCAGCTGGAAGTGTAGCTTTCAAGGCATCCATGGCAGTGAGTTCGGGAAGCAAACGTCCCTTGACCACGCTGGTCAAATGCATGACATAGCGGAAGAGCTCCACTTCCATATACTTGGTTACTTGAACACTTGCTGTTTCAGCCATTCTACCGATATCATTTCGTCCCAAGTCCACCAACATTCGGTGTTCTGCCGTTTCCTTTTCATCCGAAAGCAAGTCTGTCGCTAAGGCCTTGTCCTCTTCATCTGTAGCTCCTCTTGGTCGTGTACCCGCAATCGGATTGGTTGTCACGATGCCATTTTTTACAGAAACCAAACTTTCTGGACTGGCGCCGATGATCTGATAATCACCAAAGTCATAGAAATAGAGGTAATTAGAAGGATTGGTCACGCGGAGATTTCTGTAGAAGTCAAATGGATTTCCAGTAACTTCTGCTGAGAAACGCTGGCTGAGCACGCATTGGAACATATCGCCATTACGAATCAAGTCGCGAGCGGTTTCGACCATTTGCTCAAACTTCCGAGGAGCGATATGGGGTTTGAAGTCCAGCGGAGATAGATCCAAGTCTTCAAATTCATTTGAAGCAGGAATGCGTAATTCCTCAAGCACTTGGTTCAAGGTTTCTTCCAAATCTTCTGGACTGCGCTCGCTATAGAGAGCATCCTCGATGACATGGATTTTTTCCTTCTTGTGGTCAAAGACCATATAGCTCTCATAGACAAAGAAATGCATGTCTGGCGTCCCAATGGTATCTTGAGGGATTTGACCAATTTCTTCATAGAGCGAAATCATATCGTAACCCACAAAGCCAATGGCTCCCCCACCAAAAGGTAGATCTGAGTGGTGCTGGCTCTTATGAGTCACTTCATAAAGAAAATCCAAGGGATCCCGATCAATCACTTGACCATTTTGATAAAGGACTCCATTTTCAAACTGAATCTCAAAAACAGGATTATAGGCTAGGATAGAAAAACGAGCGGTTTCCTTGTCTCTCGGAATACTCTCTAAAATAACCTTGTGTTGCCCCTTTAGACGCATATAAGCCAAGATTGGTGATAAAACATCTCCATGAATGATTCGTTCCATTGTAATTTCCCTTTCAGTTCTACTTCTAGTCCGTGGCGATTGTATGAAAAATCCCCACGCAAAATAACTTGCGTGAGGACGAAATTCGCGGTGCCACCTCAATTATAGGATTTCTCCTATCTCTCATTCCTGTCTCAGAACCTTCCTGTAACAGGCTGTGCGATAAAGGGCACTCCCTTGAGAATTATGTTTTCTTCTCTCGTTTCAGATGGACCCAACCTTACAGCTTTCTCTGCTTGTTTCCAGCAACCACAAGCTCTCTGGGAAAGAAAAGACTGTAATTTTTCCATCTCTTATTTTTTAGCTTCTAGGTAGTCTGCAATAGCAGCTACGTCCTTGTCTCCACGACCAGAGACATTGATGATGATAACCTCATCTTTACTTAGTTTCGGTGCACGTTTAACCGCTTCTGCGATAGCGTGCGAACTTTCGATCGCTGGGATAATCCCTTCTGTCTTACTAAGAAGGAGCAAGGCTTGAACCGCTTCTTCATCTGTAGCTGCCACATATTCTACGCGGCCAGAATCTTTAAAGTAGGCGTGTTCTGGACCAACCCCTGGATAGTCCAAACCAGCTGAGATAGAGTAAACTGGCGCCAGCTCTCCGTCTTCCTTAAAGACTGCATAGGTCTTCATACCATCGACAATTCCGACACTACCTTTTGTCATAGTGGCTGCATGCTTGTCTGTATCCAGTCCATGACCAGCGGCTTCTACCCCAACCAATTTGACTTCTTCATCAGCTACATACTGTGAAAAGGCACCGATGGCATTGGAACCACCACCTACACAGGCAATAACGTAGTCTGGCAAACGGCCTTCTTTTTCTAAGATTTGACGACGAGATTCTTCACTGATAACCTTTTGGAATTCATGAACAATTGTAGGATAAGGATGAGGGCCTACAGCAGATCCCAAAACGTAGAAGGCTTCAAGGTCATTCATCCATGCTCCAAAGGCTGCATCAACCGCATCCTTAAGAGTTCGTGTCCCCGTTTCAACTGCGTGAACGGTCGCTCCCATCATCTCCATACGGAAAACATTGAGACGTTGACGCTCTACATCTTCTGCCCCCATGTAGACATCACAGGCCATACCAAACTTGGCTGCAGCTGCTGCTGTCGCAACACCGTGCTGACCAGCTCCTGTTTCTGCGATCACTCGTTTTTTGCCCATACGTTTGGCAAGAAGGATTTGTCCTAAAACGTTGTTGAGCTTGTGAGAACCAAGGTGGTTAAGATCTTCGCGCTTGAGATATATCTTAGCTCCACCTAGGTGGTCTGTCAAACTTTCCGCAAAATAAAGCGGTGTTTCGCGACCAGAATAATCCTTCAAGTAATGACGAAATTCTGCCAAAAATTCTGGATCATCCTTGTACTTGTCAAATGTCACTTCCAACTCATCCAACAAAGCCTGAATCGGCTCCGGTACAAAACTACCACCAAATTGTCCAAAATAACCTTTAGTTGTCATAAATTTTTCCTCTTTCAGTATTAATTTAAAGATATGAAAAAAGCCCACACACAGAAAACAATCTGTGTGAGGGCGTTGGTAACGCGGTGCCACCTCAATTATAAAGGGACTATTCCCCTTTACATCTCTGCCTTGTCTAACAACAAGTTGCACTGTAAGGTGTGCACACCGAATTTTCATTGTTTCAAATTCATTTTTAAAATCAGCCCACTTTCACTACTTCCAACCACCTGTTCACAATTCCCACAGGCTCCCTGAAGATCAAATATAGTTACTTTTCTGATTTATTGAGAATATTATATGTTATTGTTCTATCTTTGTCAAGATTTTTTTATGATTTTTTTCCAGAACCGAGGATTTCTTCGGAAATTCTCACCAAAGTCTTAACGATGTAATCAACTTCTTCATCGCTTAATTTAGTGTGAAGAGGAAGCGTAATTTCATTTTCAAAGAAGGCATAGGATCTTGGATAATCTGCCATATCGAAACCAAGGTTCTTATAGGCTGTCAGGAGAGGAAGCGGTTTGTAGTGTACATTACTTGCAATTCCTGCTTTGGCCAATTCTTGGATAATGAGGTTGCGTTCTTCTAAACTTGCTCCTTCTACATGGGTGATATAGAGGTGGCGTGAAGATTCGACACTATCAGTCTTGTGTGCCAGTGGGTGAATACGAGTACCCGCAAAACCACGATCATAGCGGTCCACGATGTCCTTACGACGTTGTAGCAAAGCTGGGTAACGATCCAATTGTACCAAACCAAGGGAAGCCATGATATCCGTCATGTTGCACTTGTAGGCTGGTGTAACGATATCGTATTCCCATGAGCCCAGTTGCATCTTGGCAAGAGCATCTTTAGTTTGCCCGTGAAGGGAAAGGATTTGGAATTCCTTGTACATTTCTTCGTCGTCAATCGCTGGATTGGCTTTCCAAGTCGCACTTCCTCCCTCAGCTGTTGTAAAGTTCTTAACGGCATGGAATGAGAAGGAAGTAAAGTCAGCGATAGAACCAGCTGGTTGTCCTTTGTAAGTAGATCCCAAAGCATGGGCACTATCAGAGACAATCACGATACGGTTAAAGGCCTTTTGCCACTTGCTAGCAGCTGTAAAGAGGTCACGTTTTTTCTCCACGACTTGGAACAAACGGTCATAGTCGCAAACAATCCCTGCAAGCTCTACTGGAATAATCACCTTAGTCTTTTCAGTAATGGCTTGCTCAAGCAAGTCATAGTCCATCTCAAACGTATCTGCTTGAATATCCACCATGACAGGGGTTGCTCCTACGTGAGTGATAACACTACAAGAAGCTGTATAGGTCATAGCTGGAACGATAACTTCATCACCTGGTCCCACTTCCAAAACACGTAAAATCAACTCAAGAGCGGCTGTCGCAGAGTTGAGGCAGACAGTCTTAGGTGTCTGTGTGTAAAGAGACAAGCGGCGCTCCAGTTCTTTTGTCTTAGGACCTGTTGTGATCCAACCAGAACGCAGGGTATCTGCTACTTCAGCAATTTCTGCTTCTGTGATATCAGGTGGTGAAAATGGAATATTGTAATTTGGCATTGATTTGCTCCTTTTATCTGTACTCATTTTCTCATGACTACTTTATTTTAGTACCTCAAACACGGTTTGAAACATGATTTTGATATCTCCAAGGAAACTAAACTCTCGGAGATAGGCGAGGTTATAGCGCATCTTTTCAGGGAGGACATGTTCGACATAGGCTTGGTCAACCGATAGGCCTTTCTCCGTCATTTGACTGATGATCGTGTCCTCATCCTTGTAGTTGATACTTGCTGGAGAGGTAATCCCTGCGGGTAAGAGCAAGGTCGCCATCATTTCAGGACTATATTGCTCTGTATAGCGCGGCACTTCAGGTCTTGTACCGACAAAGGACATTTCACCTTTAAGGACATTGACCAACTGAGGCAGTTCGTCCAAGCGCACACGGCGGATGAAATTCCCCACTTTGGTAATGCGGCTGTCGTTAGCAGAAGTCACCAGACTTCCTTTTTTATCCGCATCCGTCACCATAGTACGGAACTTCCAAATCTTGAACGGACGGTTGTACTGGGTCACGCGCTCTTGCTTGTAAATGACAGGTCCCTTGCTATCCAACTTGATCCAAATGCTCAAGATAAGAAAGATGGGAGAAGTCAAAACTAGCAAAAACAAGGCCAGAACCCAGTCCAGGCAACGCTTGAAAATCAGCGAACCCTTCCTTTTAGAGACAAGCTGGTAGTAAGACTCAACCTCGCTTGATTGCATTTCCACGGGTAAGTCTTCCCATTTCAGCATGCTGTTTCTCCTTTGTTTTTAGTATACTATTTGTCAACATTTTTCATTATACCACAAAATAGAAAAGGCGGTGCAAGAAATCTGTTATTTAGAGGAATTCTTCTTTATGACATGGCCCCTGCCTGCAAGCTATACATCTTGTGATAGGTTCCTCCCAAGGCCAAGAGTTCCTCATGGGTTCCACTCTCAATGATACGCCCCTTGTCCAAAACGTAGATACAGTTGGCATCTTGAATAGTTGAAAGACGATGAGCGATGGCAATGGTTGTCCGTCCTTTTCTCATTTTAGCCAGAGAATCCTGAACCAGACTTTCTGTCTCCGAGTCAATATTGGCTGTCGCTTCATCCAAAATCAGGATTTTAGGCTGACTGGCGACTGTTCTGGCAAAGGCAAGAAGCTGACGCTGGCCAGTAGAAAAGCTCGAACCACGCTCAGAAACGGGGGCATCATAGCCCTGCGGAAGGTCCTGAATAAAGGAATCTGCATCAACAAAGGCAGCCGCAGCCTGGACCTCTTCATCACTGAGAACTTGGTACATGGCGATATTGGACTTGATAGTCCCGTGATAGAGAAAGGGATCCTGCAATACCAGACCGATATTTTTTCTCAGCTCTTCCTGACTGTAGTTCCTGATATCCACACCATCCAAGAGAACGCGGCCTGACTGAAATTCATAAAAGCGCGTGAGGACATTGATAATCGAAGATTTCCCGGAACCTGTATGACCTACAAAGGCAATGGTTTCGCCCTTGTTAACAGAAAAGGAAATATCATCCAGAATCTGGTGTTTGCCATCATATGAGAAACACACATGTTCAAACCGAATATTGCCTTCTGTAATATTTGCTTGGCTATCCTTTTGAAGGGGTTCATAGGTCCTCTCATCAATCAAGGCAAAAACACGGCCTGCAGAAACCATAGAAGTTTGAAGGGTTGAAAAGTTTTGCGTCACCTCAATCAAGGGATCAAAGAGACGGTTGATGTACTGGATAAAGGCATACATAGTTCCTGCTGTTATTCCCAGATAAAGCCCACGGTAACCAAAGTAGGCCATCAAAACGGCGTAGCCTAGGAGTTTCAGCAAACTCATGGCAGGTCTCAAAAAGAGGGCATCCAAGGCTACAGAACGGTTGGCATAGACCAAGTGTTCTTGGTTGATTTCATCAAATTCTGCCTGCAGGCGCTTCTCTTGATTAAAGGCTTGAATAATTCTGATTCCTTCGATACTTTCTGCTAGCTTACTATTGATATCTGATAAGAGACTTCTAGTTTTCTCAATAATATTAACTGACTTTTTCCGATAGAGATTGACCAAAAGGACAATCAAAGGAAGAAAGAGCAAGACCAAAGCTGTCAAACGAAAATCCAACACCAACATGGTATAAAGGGTTGTCAGAAAGATAAAAACTGCTGAGATAAAACTGGATAAAATCCCTGAAAACATTTCGCTGATGGTCTCGGTGTCATTGGTCAAACGAGAGACGATAGAGCCAGCTGGTGTCTTATCAAAATAAGACATGCCTAACTTCTCCATATTGGCAAAGGCATCGCGACGAATATCTCTGACAATACTGTAGGACACCCTCGCAAAGAGAAGATTGCCGACATACTGGACCAGAGTTTGCAGGATATAAAGACCATAGTAGGCCAGCAAAACGGTAACGGCCAGTTGGTTAAGATTGCTGAGGTACTGGTCGATAAAGTGGGAAGCCATGAGGGGAATGACACTTTTAATGACCGTAGTCGCAAGGAGAAAACTAAGTGCCAAAAAGGTCAGGAGGCCATAAGGCTTGAGATAGGACATCAAGCGTTTCAGCACAGCCCATTGTTCTTGCTTATTCTGCATCTTCTTCTCCTTTCATTTCCAACTGCTGAGACTGATAGGTTTGGGCATACCAGCCATCCATAGCTAGCAGGTCTTCGTGTCTACCCCGTTCGATAATTTGACCATTTTGCAGAACCAAGATTAGATCTGCATGGACAACCGCACTGAGACGATGAGCCGTAATAATAGTTGTCTTGTCCTTCCGCGTCTCCTTGAGATTGTCAATAATCGTATACTCTGTCTTGGCATCCACGGCGGACAAGGAATCATCTAGAATCAAGATATCAGGGTCTAAAATCATCGCCCGACTCATGGCCAGACGTTGCTTTTGACCACCTGAGAGACTGACTCCTTTTTCACCAATCAACGTATCAAATCCCTGAGGCATGTCAACAATATCTTGGTAAACTTGGGCTAGTTTGGTGGCTTCCTCGACTGCTGAAAGGGGCAAGTTCGGATTGCCGAAACGGATATTGTCTAAGATAGAGGTCGCAAAGAGAAACTGATCCTGAGGAACATAGCCCATGAGACTGCGAAGGTCTGTCAGACGATAGTTCCGAATGTCATGCCCGTTTAGATAAATGGCTCCCTTATCCACATCGTATTCACGTAGAAGAAGTTTGATCAAGGACGTTTTCCCAGAGCCTGTCTGTCCTACCAAGCCCAGAGTTTGTCCTTTTTCCAAGCTAAAATGAATATCCGTCAGTGTTTCTTCATTTTCAAAGGCAAAGCTGTCAATAGCATATTCCAAGCGCCCATTTTCAATACTGTCCAGAGGAAACTCAGGGTCCTGTACAAGTGATTCCTGAGACAAGAGTTCCTCAATTCGCTGGTAAGAAACCTTTCCTCGCTGAGTGATATTAAAGAGGAAACCAATAGCCATAAGAGGCCAGACCAGCATATCCAAGTAGCTGATAAAGGTGACCAGATTCCCAACTGTAATCTGCCCCTCCTGAACCATCAAGGAACCGACCAAAAGGGTTAAAACATAGGAGGAACCAACAAACAAGAGAACCATGGGGTCAAAGAGACTATCGTACTTCATGGTTTGGAGATTCTTTTGGAAGGTCAATTCATTTACTGCTTGAAAGGACTTCAACTCATCCGCCTGATAACCGAAAGACTTGGTTACTTTGATACCTGATACAGACTCCTGTACCTTATTATTGAGTTCAGAAAAGGCTGCTTGGGATTCTCCGAAAGCCTTATGAGTCTTTCTCCCTAGACGACTGGTCGCATAAGCCATAAAAGGCAAGGGAAGAATAGCAACCAGAGTCATCTGCCACGAAATGCTAAAAAGCATGGTCAGCAAAGTCACCAGCGCCGTGATGGAAGCATCCACTGCTGACATGACTCCTCCACCTGCAAGACGAGTTAAAGCATTGATATCATTGGTGGCGTGTGCCATCAAGTCCCCGGTCCGATAGGTCTGATAAAAGGCTGGCGACATTTTTGTGAAATGCTTAAACAAGCGAGACCGCATGATCTGCCCCAAACGATAGGAAGTTCCAAGGATATACATGCGCCAAACATAGCGCAGATAGTACATCCCAAAGGCTGCCAGCAGTAGATAAAATAGATTAAGAAGGAGGTCCTGCTGGGTTAATCGCCCTGATGTAATGGCATCAATCACCCGTCCCATGACCATGGGGGGAATAAGGTTGAGGACGGAAACCAAGACCAAGGCCACAATTCCGACTAGATAACGGCGTTTTTCTAACTTGAAAAACCACCAAAGTTTTTGAATAATGGACATAAAATCCCTTTCTGATTGCAAATGGAAACCTGAGGCCAAGACTCAATGAAAATCAAAGAGCAAACTAGGAAACTAGCCGCAGGCTGCTCAAAGCACTGCTTTGAGGTTGTAGATAGAACTGACGAAGTCAGTAACCTACATACGGCAAGGCGACGTTGACGCAGTTTGAATTTGATTTTTGAAGAGTACAAGACCTCAGGTTTTTCTTATTCGTAGGTGACGACTGTGACGGCACCCTTGTCATACTCAGCGATAAAGATATTGGCAACATTGTCATGACCTTGTTTGCTGAGGTTATCAAGCAGCCATTCCTCACTACGGCCTATTGATTCCAAAACTTCGACTTGGATCACACCGTCTGTGACAACAGGATACTTGGGATTCTCATCTCCCATTTGGACTACGATGAGTTGACCGTTCTGCTCCTGCATAGCGCGTTTGACTTGTTTCATTTGGAAAATTCCTTGGCTACGGAGCTTAAGAGCTACGTCCGCTGCAGATAAACCAACCGAACGACAGGCTTCTGGATCAATCTTCCCATTTTTGATGAGCAGGGTTGGTTTCCCATCAATCAAGCGTTTCACAAAGTGAACATTGTTGTTGAGCCATTTAAGAGTCAAGACCAGAATGGTCCATATAATCAGGATAACTGCATACTGAAGGATACTGATGGAGCTATTGTAAATCACCCCACCGATGATGCCCCCGAGTACATAGTTCTGGATTTGATCTATCGCTGAGTTAGGCGCTAGATTGCCCTTTCCGGTCACATTGATCACGAAAACCAGCGAAAAGAGACCCAAGACTAGTTTGATTAAAATTTCCATATAATTGAGTGTCATTTGTTCACCTCCACCAGTTCAATCGCATCTGTTTTATACAATTCGACTTTCTCTAAGAGATACTTGTCTGGCTCACTTCCGTTTAGGGCACGATAATAGCGATCTCCCACCTTGAGGAGTGCTCCATCCGTGTCTGCAGAAGTATTGACATAGACCTCTGACTTGTCTACTCCCAAGTCTTTGGAAACAACCTCGATGAAATGAAGTGAAGCCTGAAATTTATTGTTAGAAACTTGATTGTTTTGGTAAGTCGAGATACTAATCAAAAGGAGAGCCAGTAAGGTCAAGGCTGAAATCATGACCAACTCACGAAACTTGGTGCCCTTTTTATCATGGTAAGCCTTAAAAGCAAAAAATCCTGTAACAGCTAATAAGACGATTCCAAAGCCAATCATGATCCCATTTTGCTGACTGATTTGGCTGAGTACATAGTCATAAGAATAGAATTTCATGTATTTTCACTCCCTTTCATAAAATCATTCTTCATTATAAACGAAAGAGAGTAATTTTTCAAACCATACGTTGGGGAAATAGAGCTTTTTTTGGTATAATATAGTCTATAATCTCAATGAAAAAGGTAATGTTATGAAACTCATCTCATGGAATATTGATTCCCTCAACGCAGCCCTAACGAGCGACTCTGCTCGCGCCAAACTGTCACAGGAAGTTCTACAAACCTTAGTAGCTGAAAATGCCGATATTATCGCTATCCAAGAAACCAAACTTTCTGCCAAGGGTCCTACAAAAAAACATCTGGAAGTTCTCGAAGAACTCTTTCCAGGGTATGAAAATACTTGGCGTTCTTCCCAAGAACCTGCCCGCAAAGGCTATGCTGGAACCATGTTCCTCTATAAAAAAGAGCTGACACCAACCATAACTTTCCCAGAAATCGGCGCTCCATCAACCATGGATGTCGAAGGTCGCATCATTACGCTGGAATTTGACGACTTCTTCGTCACTCAGGTCTATACACCTAATGCTGGTGATGGACTCAAACGCTTGGATGATCGTCAAGTCTGGGACGCTAAATACGCTGAATACTTGGCAACACTAGATCAACAAAAACCAGTCCTTGCGACGGGTGACTACAACGTAGCCCACAAGGAAATCGACCTTGCAAATCCTGCCAGCAATCACCGTTCACCTGGATTTACAGACGAGGAACGTGCTGGGTTTACCAACCTTTTGGCAACTGGATTTACCGACACCTTCCGCCACATTCACGGTGATGTCCCTGAGCGTTACACGTGGTGGGCACAGCGCAGCAAGACTTCTAAAATCAACAATACAGGCTGGAGAATCGACTACTGGCTCACTAGCAACCGCGTGGCTGACAAGGTGACCAAGTCTGACATGATTAACTCAGGTGCTCGTCAAGACCACACGCCGATTGTCATGGAGATTGAACTCTAAGGAGAAAACAAATGGACTATCAAGCTGTCATTCCTGAATTTGTAGTATCTGACCTCGAAAAGTCACGCCACTTCTACTGCGACTTGCTGGGATTTTCTATCGAATACGAGCGTCCAGAGGAGAAATTTCTCTTCCTCTCGCTTGAAGACTGCCAACTTATGCTAGAAGAAGGCAGCACAGAAGAATTAGCCCAACTAACCTATCCTTTCGGGCGCGGTGTCAATATTTCCTTTGGCATTGAAGATGTCCCTCAGCTCCACCAAAAACTGCTGGAAGCTGACTATCCTATCCATCGTCCGCTGACCAAGAGAACATTTCGTGTTGGGGATCATTACATCTATCCTCATGAATTTGCAGTCTTGGATCCCGATGGCTATTTTTTAAGATTTAGCGAATAGAAGAACAAAAGGCTACAATACTTTCTAGCGTTGCAGCCTTTTATTCGTTCGCTTTTATGATCTATTTACTAACAAAATATTTGATTTATAAAGTTAATTGGTGTAAAATAAAAACATTGGCAACAGCCTATTTAAAATTGAATATCATTTCACTTGTTTATGTCGTGAATTGGCACGACGTTTCTACAAGGTGCCGGAACACCTAACAATGAGTAAGTCTGTTGAGGGTATGTTTTTAGACATACCTATTTTGAGGGCTTGCTTATCTGTTAAGTAGGTCCTTTTTTCTAGCCCTTTTTGAGATGATAAAGGCGATAGAAAAACACAAAAGAGTTTAGACTTCAGGAGGTCTTATGAAATTATTAGAAGAGCGCATCCTTCAGGATGGGCATATCTTGGGTGACAACATCCTCAAGGTAGATTCCTTTTTAACCCACCAAGTTGACTATCGTTTGATGCGGGAGATTGGTAAAGTTTTTGCGGAAAAATTCGCATCTGCTGGAATTACCAAGGTTGTAACGATTGAAGCTTCAGGGATCGCCCCAGCTGTTTTTACAGCTGAAGCCTTAGACGTTCCCATGATTTTCGCAAAGAAAGCTAAAAACATCACCATGAACGAAGGCATCTTAACTGCTGAGGTTTACTCCTTTACCAAACAAGTGACCAGCACGGTTTCCATCGCTGGAAAATTCCTCTCACCTGAGGACAAGGTCTTGATTATCGATGATTTCCTAGCCAATGGACAAGCTGCCAAAGGCTTGATCCACATCATCGAACAGGCCGGAGCTAAAGTCGAAGCCATCGGTATTGTTATCGAAAAATCCTTCCAGGATGGTCGTGATTTGCTTGAGAAAGCTGGCTATCCAGTTCTATCACTCGCTCGTTTGGAACGTTTTGAAAACGGTCAGGTCGTATTTAAGGAGGCAGATCTCTAATGCAACAACAAGAAAAACACTCACAAGCAGCCGTTCTTGGCTTGCAGCACTTACTAGCCATGTACTCAGGATCTATCCTAGTTCCTATCATGATTGCGACAGCTCTTGGCTATTCAGCTGAACAGTTGACCTACCTAATCTCCACAGATATCTTCATGTGTGGGGTAGCCACCTTCCTCCAACTCCAACTCAACAAACACTTTGGTGTTGGACTACCAGTCGTTCTTGGAGTTGCTTTCCAGTCAGTCGCTCCTTTGATTATGATTGGTCAGAGCCACGGTAGTGGGGCCATGTTTGGTGCCCTTATCGTATCAGGAATCTATGTGGTTCTGATTTCAGGCATCTTCTCAAAAGTGGCCAATCTCTTCCCATCTATCGTAACAGGATCTGTTATTACGACCATCGGACTAACTTTGATTCCTGTCGCTATCGGAAATATGGGAAATAATGTTCCAGAGCCAACTGGTCAAAGTCTCTTGCTTGCAGCTATCACTGTTCTGATCATCCTCTTGATCAACATCTTTACCAAAGGATTTATCAAATCTATCTCTATTTTGATTGGCTTGGTCGTTGGGACTGCTATTGCCGCTACCATGGGCTTGGTTGATTTCTCCCCTGTTGCGGCAGCACCACTTGTCCATGTTCCTACTCCCCTCTACTTTGGGATGCCAACCTTTGAAATCTCTTCTATCGTCATGATGTGTATCATCGCAACGGTTTCCATGGTGGAGTCGACTGGTGTTTACCTAGCTTTGTCAGATATTACCAATGACCCAATCGACAGCACGCGCCTGCGCAACGGTTACCGCGCAGAAGGTTTGGCCGTACTTCTCGGAGGAATCTTTAACACCTTCCCTTACACAGGATTTTCACAAAACGTTGGCTTGGTCAAATTGTCTGGTATCAAGACCCGTCTGCCAATCTATTATGCAGCTGGTTTCCTAGTCCTTCTTGGGCTCCTTCCTAAGTTTGGTGCCCTTGCCCAAATCATTCCGAGTCCTGTCCTTGGTGGTGCCATGCTAGTCATGTTTGGTTTTGTTTCCCTTCAAGGGATGCAAATCCTAGCGCGCGTTGATTTTGCTAACAATGAACACAACTTCCTTATCGCAGCTGTATCAATCGCCGCTGGTGTAGGTCTAAATAACAGTAATCTCTTTGTCAGCATGCCAACAGCCTTCCAAATGTTCTTCTCAAATGGAATTGTCGTAGCCAGCCTACTCGCCATTGTTCTCAATGCCGTATTAAATCGGAAAAAGAAATAAACAAAAAAGAGGTGTGAGCCTCTTTTTTGTTTATCTATATCCTTACCTGTCTCTCATCTGACCGCTTGCCTGTGACAAACATGGTAAAGGTTGCCTTACAGACATTTTTACCCTCTTGATTGCTGATATCTACATCCACGACACAGGTTGTACGGCCTTGATGGACACATTCTCCTTTTATGGTCAACACATCTTCGCGTTTCCCTGCCTTGAGGTAGTTGATGGAGGATTGGAGCGTCACTACGTCTAGTCCTAGCGAGATGAGCACCAATCCACTAATCTGATCACAGAGGGTAAAGAGATAGCCACCATGGGCATTGCCATAGTAGTTGAGCGACGAGTCCACTACTTTGGTCGTCACCTCAACGTGGCCATCTTTCATCTCTTTAATTTCATAATTTTCAAAAGCTGATATAGCGTCAAAATGAAAATCTTTCATATTTTCCTCCTAAATTTCAAACACTATATCATACTACTACTTTTTACAAGACTAGGCAAGAAAAAATTCTTAGTCTGGTAAAATTCCGACTTGTTCTACAAAGCGCATAAAGGATGCTTGTCCCTGTTCCGTTTGCTTGTAGACTCCTGCATCCTCAAGTACACGGGCAAAGATAGTACCCACAGAGTCCTTAACGATTTCAAGGGCTTTTTCTTTATCCGTCAGATCTGGATGTTGGACTTTGAGTTGGTCTGCCCATTCCTGATGATAAGCGGCAACTGAGACATCTTCTCCGACTAGGTAGTTAGCGACTTGCTCCACTTCTTCTTTCAGACGTGGTGGAAGGATAGCCAAGCCCATGACCTCAATCAAGCCGATATTTTCCTTCTTGATATGTTGGACATCCTTGTGAGGATGATAGATACCATCAGGATGCTCTGAGGATGTCTGATTGTCCCGCAAAACCAAGTCCAACTCAAACTGTCCATCTCGCCTACGCGCAATGGGTGTGATAGTGTGATGCGGTCTCCCGTCTGTCTCTGCTAAAATCTGCACACTAGGATCTGAATACTGGCGCCATTCCTGCAAAATCTTGTCCGCCAAGTTGATCAAATCCTCCTTGGAATCCGAAGTCAAACGGAGCACTGACATTGGCCACTTGACAATCCCAGCCTTGACCTGTTCAAAACCAGTAAATCGGAAGGCCTTTTGCAGAGGAGCCAATTCCATAGGAAAGATATGACGCCCTCCCTGATAGTGGTCATGGGTTAGGATAGAACCACCGACGATTGGCAGGTCCGCATTAGACCCTGCAAAATAGCCTGGAAACTGCTCTACGATGGCCAACAAACGCTCAAAGCTCTGCCGACTAATCGCCATCGGACGATGCTGACCATCTAAGAAAATACAGTGCTCATTAAAATAAGCATAGGGTGAATACTGGAAACCCCACTCCTGACCAGCCATTTCAAAACGAATAATACGGTGGTTGCTGCGAGCTGGATGGTTGACCCGACCATGGTAGCCCTCATTCTCTAGACAGAGTTGACACTGGGGATAATTGCTAGCTTGAACCAACTTGGCTGCCGCAATCTCCTTTGGATCCTTTTCAGGCTTAGAGAGATTGATGGTAATCTCAAGCTCTCCATAGTCAGACGGTACACGATAAGCAATATTCTTTGCAATAGCATTTAGTTTGATATAATCATTCTTCTGACTAAGTTGGTAAAAATCATCTATCGCTTGCTCAGGAGAGTGGGCATAGGTTGTCCAAAAGTCACGATTGACCTGACTTGGACAAGGCGTTATCAAGTCCATCAGTTCAGCACCAAGGATTTCACGCGCTGTCTGACTATCCTCAATCGTTTCTAATCGAACAGCCTCCTCTACCAGTTGGTCCTTGAGGTCAATCACTTTATCCAGATTGGTCTCAACTTCTAAAACACCTTCGCCTACTCGTGCTAAGACACGATTGGTCAGGTAGATTCGATCCATTTCTTCAAATGAACTTTCAGGAATGACATGTGTTACAAATTTATCTACTAAGGTCACTATAGAGCCTCCTTTTGACTAATCAAGGACGCGAGTGCCACCTGCAACTTCAGCGATATAGAAGCTTGGAGCGTATCCAACTACTTCCTCGTAATGCTTGCCTACAGCTTCTTTAAAGGCCTCAACAGTATCTTTTTGCACCAAGGCAATGGCACAGCCACCAAAACCTGCTCCTGTCATACGAGCACCGAGAACACCTTCTTGATCCCAAGCTGTGTGAACAAGAGTATCCAATTCCAAGCCAGTTACTTCATAATCATGCTCAAGAGAAACGTGTGACGCATTCATCAAGCGACCAAATGTTTCCAAATCACCTGCTTGAAGGGCTGCTTGAGCTTTAAGGGTACGTTGGTTTTCAAGCACAGCATGGCGAGCTCGTTTCAAACGATTTTCGTCTTTAATCAGGTAGCTGTATTGATCAAAGGTCCACTCGTCTAGTTCACCCAAGGTCTGAATATCCAAGGAAACTTGCAATTCTTCCACAGCTTTTTCACACTCAGAACGGCGTTCATTGTATTTGGAATCTGCCAATTCACGACGTTTATTGGTGTTCATAATAACAACGACATTGTCTTTTAAATCAAGTGGCACCAAGTCGTATTCCAGAGTGTTGGTATCTAGGTAAATAGCACGTTGGTCTGCACCCATACCGATAGCAAACTGATCCATGATACCAGAGTTGACTCCGATAAAGTTGTTTTCTGTTTGTTTTCCGATTTTAACCAAATCCAAACGGTCTAGTTTTAAATCAAAGAGATGCTCTGCCACGACCCCTGTCAAGAGTTCCAATGATGCTGATGATGACAAGCCAGCACCATTTGGGATATTCCCAAAGACATAGAAATCAAAACCTTTGTCAATGACATGGCCTGCTTCTTGCAAGAAATGAAGGACACCTTTTGGATAGTTGGTCCAGTTGTGCTCTTTTTCAAATTTGAGGTCAGCTAGAGGAACTTCTATAATGCCCTTGTCCTCAAAGTTGGCTGAGTAGAAACGCAAAACTTGATCGTCACGCTTGCGAGCCGCCCCATAAGTTCCCAAGGAAATGGCTGCAGGGAAAACATGTCCACCGTTGTAGTCTGTGTGTTCCCCAATCAAGTTGATACGGCCTGGTGAAAAGAAGGTTTGGTCTGCTTCTTGACCAAAAACGGCAAGAAAGTCTTTGCGAAGGGCTTCAGCAGTAAGATGTTGTGTCATATGAATTCTCCTTTGACTGTCCGTTAAGTCATCTTAACGTGTAATCGTTTTCTTCTATTGTATCCAAGGCTTTTACCAAGGTCAATCCTTTTTACTAAAGTTTTACTAAACTATCGGTAAAAAGAAGAAAAATATGATATACTAACTTGAAAGGAGGAGGATTTATGGCTACCTTAAAAGACATTGCACAGCTAGCCTCTGTCTCTATCGCGACCGTATCCCGTGTCCTCAATCGCGACCAGAGTCTATCTGTCACAGAAGAAACCAGACACCGTATTTTAACTGTCGCTGAAGAACTGGGCTACACCAAGCACCTCAAGACAGGCGAATCCCACAAACCCAAGCAAAAGATTGCCATTATCCAATGGGTCAGCGAGCAGGGGGAGCTAGACGACCTCTACTACTATCAGATTCGTCTCGGTATTGAAAAAAGAGCCCAAGAGTTGGACTATGATATCTTGCGCTACTTCAACGACCACCCTTTTACTCTGAGCGAGGAAGTGATAGGCATTCTCTGCATCGGAAAGTTCAGCCGAGCACAGATTTCTGCCTTTGAAGAATACCAAAAACCTTTAGTCTTTATAGACAGCGATACCCTCTCACTAGGCCATACCTGTATTATCACGGACTTTTACACTGCTGTGAAACAAGTTGTAGACCATTTCCTCAGCCAAGGTATGAACCGTATCGGAATTCTCACAGGCCTTGAGGAAACAACCGACCAAGAAGAAATCATTGAGGATAAACGTCTAGAACATTTTAAAAACTACTCTCTATCAAAAGGTATCTACAATGATAAACTGGTCTTTCAAGGTAGCTTTACTGCCCAGTCTGGCTATGACTTGATGAAGGAGGCTATTCACAAGTTGGGGGATCAGCTCCCTCCAGCATTTTTCGCAGCCAGCGATAGTTTAGCCATCGGTGCCCTCCGTGCCCTCCAAGAAGCTGGAATCAGCCTACCAAACCGTGTCAGTCTCATTTCTTTTAACGATACTAGCCTGACCAAGCAGGTCTATCCTCCTCTTTCTAGCATTACCGTCTATACCGAAGAAATGGGCCGAGCCGGTATGGATATTCTTAATAAGGAGGTTCTCCACGGTCGGAAAATTCCTAGTCTGACTATGCTGGGAACTAGACTGACTCTGAGAGAAAGTACACGGAATGAATAGGATATCAAAACGACCTCAATAAGAGGTCGTCTTTTCTAATGATGATGCCCATGGTTCTGCTCTAAGGCTGTTACCCTCCGCTTATGTTGCGCATGGTTGCTTTGACTAGCATCCACTTCGATAGTAATATTCTGCACGCCTCTCTCTTCTAAAAATTGACGGACTGCTTCTTTGGTTTCCATCATCTGCTCCCAGTCCTCGATACAGAGGTGAATAATGGCGTCATTTTCCAGACCATCCATGGACCAAATACTGAGTTGATTTACACTTTTAACATTAGTTAGCCTTGCTAACTCTTTCTCTAGCTTAGCAGTCTCGATACCTTCAGGTACAGCATCTAAGAAAATCTTAAGAGTAGACCAAAAGCGAGGAATGGCTTTCCAGAGAATAAAGCAAGAAATCAAGAGCGATAAAAGCGGATCAAGAAAGTACCAGTCAGCGACATACAAAACACAAGCAACCAGAATGACCGCTAGCCAACCTAGAATATCTTCTAGAAAATGTAAGGTCAGGATAGCTTCGTTCTTGGTCTGACCCTTACGAACGACCAAACTAGCCAAGAGATTGATAAAAATCGCGATAATCCCCAACCACAGCATCCCTTGGTAGTTGACAGGTTGTGGGGATAGGAGGCGAGGAATATTCTCCAAGAGCACCATGACAGATCCTGTCAAAAGGATCAAGGCAGTCAGCATGGCACCTAGCAGGCTGAAACGTTTGTAACCAAGAGTGTAACGTTTGTCTTCCTGACGATTGGAAATAGTTTCCAAGCAAGCTGATACGCCTATGGCAAGGGCATCACCCAAATCATGAACCGCATCCGCTAATACAGCGCTTGAATTGAAGATGACCCCAAAAATAAATTCGACAACAGAAAATGATAGATTCAAGAAAAAGGCTAGCCAGATAGATGTTTTAGAACTCATTTCTCTCCCTCCTTTGGTATAATGGGTATATACATACTTCTTTCATTTGTATTATCTAATAAAATCCAAAGAAAGGATAGAAGCAAACTGTCAGTCTTATTCAGTTCTGAACAGTTAGCCTCAAGTGTCTATATGCAAAAAAGAGATCGTCGGGTTAGCAAGACGAAAAAAGCCATTTATCAAGCTTTTCTACAAGTTTTGAACGACAAGGGCTATGATGCTACTACTGTCCAAGATATCATTGACTTGGCAGATGTTGGGCGCTCGACCTTTTACTGTCACTACGAGAGCAAGGAGCTGCTTTTAGATGAACTCTGTCGCTACCTCTTTCATCATCTCTTTGAAAGGGAAGGACACTTTACTACCGAGGACTACCTCGCACATATCTTTTTACATTTTCAGAAAAACCAGGACCATGTCACTAGTCTTCTTTTTTCAAAAAACGACTACTTTCTCCGCCAACTACACAAGGAACTTGAACACCATGTTTACCCCATGGTAGCGGAGGATTTGCAAGTGGCCTATCCGAACATACCATCCTCCTACCTCAAACATTTTGTAGTAACTAATTTTATCGAAACCCTGACCTGGTGGCTAAAAAAAGGAAAATCTTATACAGAAGACCAAGTAGTGAGATTTTACTTAGATGTGATTGAGATGACTTCTACAAAATCACTCGAGATTTAATCCTGTTACGAAGAAAGGAATCAACCATGTTAAATTCTATTATCCTAGGAATACTGACGATTGTACTAGCTCTCGGTTTTTCACTTCTCCATCTCGCTGCTGCTTTCGCAGCCATGAAACAAAAGAACTACAGTTTGGGAAACACGTGCATCTTGGTCGGCAGTTGCATCACTTCTCTGGCTCTAGCTATCTTTTACTTCGTCCCACTGGCAACCATTCTACTATGGATTGTGGGTTCGAGTATCGTCTGCTATGGTGCCTACTGGAACGGACGACAGCAAGAAAACCAACATATATCGCACCACATCGTTCGTATAACGAGCGCTATTATCATTACGGTATTATTCATTTTGCTCTAACATAAAAAAGGATCATCCGATCCTTTTTTACTTTTTAAACACTCTTTGCTGCCTTGCTCCACTGATACCACCCAACTAGACTATTGATCAGGTAAATCAGGTATTTCCCTTGAATTTGCAGGCTTTCTCCCCACCAGAGATAGATAAAAAAACATTGGTAGCTGCCCAGAATATCCATTGTTCACGGTAAACAGCTGTCATGAGGATTTGCCCAACCCCATTGGTCGCATCAGTGATAGAATCACGATAGGGACGATTAGCTCCGATAGACTGATAAATAAACCCAAAGGCCAACCACCAAAGAACACTAATAGAAAGATACTTGGTCCAACCCTTGCCATCCAGTTTACGTGCGACAAACTCCTGTTTTTCCTTTTTAAACTGTGCTTGGTAGATCCACACTAGAAGTCCAATTGGCTGCATAATTGTAAAATAGAGAGTTGTTAAAACCTCACCATAGAAGCCTTTTTGAAGGGCAAGCCCCAGATAAATGATGGAATTAATCAAACCAAATAGGTAGTTACTAGCACGACCTTCAGCTTCTCAAAGAGCAGAAAAAAGGTTAGTAAGGCTTGAGAGATGAATCATTTTAAAGGCAAACAATTCCAACAAGACGTCATCATTGTCGCTGTTGGTTATTACCTACGTTACAATCTGAGCTATCGTGAAGTTCAGGAATTGCTTTATGACCGTGGAATAAATGTTTGCCACACTACGATTTATCGGTGAGTTCAAGAATACAGTAAAATCCTCTATCATCTCTGGAAAAGAAAAATAAACAGTCCTTCTATTCGTGGAAAATGGATGAAACCTATATCAAAATTAAGGGGCGTTGGCATTATCTCTATCGAGCGATTGATGCAGACGGTTTAACATTGGATATCTGGTTACGAAAGAAACGTCGAGCAGACGATAACAGCTATAAGTTAGAAGATACCGCCTATCAAGAAGATAAAGCACGCAAAGCAGAAACCGAAGATAAGCTAGCTATTGAAGCAATGAAAAGCAAGTATACCACGCTATTGCTAGAAAATATGTTGCTAAGTCCGTTTGAAATGCAAGATACAAAAATCATGGCAGGATTGCAAGTCCATGTTTACCCCCTCTATGACGAACTGAAAGAATTAAGAGGGCTAAATAGTGTCAAAGACCACTTGTCTTATGTTGCCAGCAGACGTGAAGAATATTCTAAGCATAATATCGCACGCTACCTCAAAAAAGCCATTGAACAATATCTACCAACGGTTAAAAGGCAGGACTTAAACCATGAGTGAAGACTTAAAAACGATCAAAGAGCTGGCGGATGAGTTGAGTGTTACAAAACAAAATATTCAATATCACTACCAAAGGTTACCAAAAGAATTACAGCTTAAAAGTTCCAATGGGTCTAATCTAATAAATTCTAAAGCAGAAAAAATAATTTTAGGTAAAGTAGAAAGTAGTAGCAAATCAAATACCAGAGACCAACAAATAAGTAGCAAAGACCAACAAATAGAAAAACTAACTAATTTGTTAGACCAGTAACAACGATTAGCCTTGCAAGATAAAAAGTTGCTAGAAGAATACAAGGCGGAAAATGATAACTTAAAAGCCCTCAAAATGCCCTCACAGGAAACAGAATTCAAACACTTAGACAATCAATATAAAGATGAAGTGAACGCTCTTAAAGAGAAGTTGGAAAATTTGCAGGAACAAATCAAAGATCAAAAAAGGATAGAAGAACAAGAAAAACCAATAAAATGGTGGGGACTATGGCGAAAATAGATGATTCAGTTAAAAAGAAAGTTCCAGAATTGCGATTTAAAGGATTCACGGATGAATGGGAACAGCGTAAGTTGGGAGACGAAGTTCGAATAGTGATGGGACAGTCTCCTAATTCAGAAAATTATACTGATGATCCTAATGGCCGCTAAAAATGCGAAGACCTATGAAGACCTATTTTGTATTAGTCAAACAAAAAATCCAAAAGAAATGGTATATGATTATGACCATGAAACAAAGTAAAATCAAACCGAGTGATCTGAGGAAGCACCCGATGATCATGAAACGTTATTAAACACAAAAGTCACCCATGTGAGTTCTTGCCAGAAGCTGAAGTTAATCCTTCAACCTGGAAAACCTGCAGAGGTGACTTTTTCTATACATCTCGATTTTTCTGGCAATAATCATTAACCGATAAATATGTCTGTGAATCACCCAGCGACTCCGCTATGTCCATAATCCGCGGTGGTAGTAATCCCACTCGCTGGACAAGTTCGTGATTGCTGAACAATTCCCGTGGACTGCCGGCGAAGCCAAACTTCCCGTGTTCCATAACATACACCGACTCAAACTCGGCAGCGACCCAATCCATGTCATGGGTGATGGTCACAACTTGGTGGCCCGAATCAGCCAACTGATGGAAAATTGCGGTCAACTTGCGCCGGCTTTCCCAATCAAGCGACATCATCGGCTCATCAAATAAATAAATCGCCGGATCCACTGCCAAAACTGTGGCAACGCTCAACAGCTTGCGTTCCGACAATGACAGGTCATATGGACTTTCAGCTGTTTTATCATCCAAGCCAACTCTTTTTAGAGCCGCTAAAGCCCGCCTCGTAATCGTGTCGTGGTCATCCATGACCTGCGCGACACTCCACTCCACCTCTCGTTGAACGGTCGGGTTGAAAAGCTGATCGTCAGGATTCTGAAAAGTAATCCCAACCTTCAGTAACTTTTCGACTGGTTTAAGATCATTAAAATTTTCTCCATCGATCTTAATCACACCGGTTTGTGGTGTCAGCAAGCCCGTCAACAATTTGAAGAGCGTTGATTTGCCGGCACCATTTTGGCCGACAATCGCCACCATCGGATCAGCGAAGTGTTTGTCTTCAACATCCAAGCTAAAGGACCGTTCCGGATAAGTGAACGTCAGGTGGCTCAGTTCAATTGTGGACATAACGAACCTCCTTCAGATCAGCGTAATTCACCGGATACCGGCCATCAGCCAAGTGCCAATCCATTTTTTGAGCAAGTTGCTGGATTGTCGGGGCTGGAATCTGCCAGTCAGCTGCCAAATGATTAAACACCTCACCCGGCCTGCCCTGGGCTACCATTTGACCCTCGTGCAGCACCCACACAACGTCGGCGACTTCGCACAAATCGTCAATTTCACTGGTGACAATGAAGACAGTCGTCTCTTTGACTTGGGCCAGCCATTGGAAAAATTGCCGGCGGCCAAGGGGATCCATCTCACTGGTCGGATCATCCATAATCAAAACAGCCGGATTAGCCACAATCGCCGTGGCAATTGCCAACCGCTGGATCTGACCACCGGAAAGGCTCTCGGGACGCAAATTCAGCTGTTCAATCAGCCCCATTTGCGTGGCTACTTCTTCAACCCGTTTTTGAATCAGTCCTTCAGCCATTCCCTGATTAATCAAGTCAAAGGCTATTTCATCGGCAACCGTGTCTGCCAATCCGCTTAGTTGGCCAGCTGGATTTTGCAGTACAACTCCATTCATGGCATTATAAACGGGCCAATTGTCGGACACTCGCTGGCCAAACATGTGCCAATCGCCCTCAATCTCAGCAGACACAATTTTGGGAATGACCCCTGCCAGCACACGGCACAAAGTCGATTTGCCGGAGTGGCTATTCCCGATAATCCCAACCACCTGGCCGGTATGAACCTCCGCGTTAATCTGACGCAGTTGTGGTTGCTCAGTACCCGGATAACGGGTGGTCAAATTTTCAATTACAATCCGTTTATCTTCGTCCATATCTTCCACCCAATCAATAAAATTGCCAATCCAGTCAGACCAATGTGCAGCGTCCGCGACAGGCGATACACTCGCTGGGAGGTTCTGACAGTCCGGTTGAGATTATCAAAACCTCTCAGTTGGAGAGAAATCGACCGCGTCATCGATTGATCCAAGGTCTTAATCACCAATGGAATTAGAACCGGCAGGACTGACTTTAATTTCTGAATCAACGTTTTTTGCGGATTGGTTCCGCGAACTTTTTGTGCCTGCTGGATTTTCCGCATATTGCGCATCATTTCCGGCAAAATATAACACACCGACATCAGAACGTAGACGGTTTTATAAGACAATCCGGACAGTTCCAAATAGGCCGCGTTTTCTGAAATACTCGTGGTCACCATAAAAAAGCCACTGGTCAAAATAATCACCAATACTCGACAACCCAGAGTGGTGGCGTAAATCAGTCCTTCTTTGTAGAACGACACCCCAAGCACAGAAAACAGCACAGTTTGATTCCGACTGTAAAATAACCCTTGGATGATCAGCATGGTGCAAATCAGAAACAGGCTGAATCCCAGCGCCTTAAAGGTGGTAGAACTCAATTTGGAAAATAACAATAGCAGAGTTGCGACAAGAATTAATCCGGCCTGAAGCAATAAATTCATACTGGCAAAGCTCAACAACGTCATGTCCAAGATGAACAAGAGCTTAGTAATCGGATCGATCACCTGGTACCACTTGAGCTTGACCCGTGGCGCTCCAGAAATCAATGTTTTATCAATCATCATTTATTATCGCTAAAGAAGTGCACCATCCGCTTCGGCAGCTGACGATAGATGAAGAATGCCAGGTAGGCCACGCAGACTTTATCCAAAATATCCAAGACAAACTCATCGATAAATGAGGCCAGCCACACTGGTACATGATTGGCGACCATTACCGCAAACAATGAGTCACCCCAAGCGATACCGGTCTGACCACCCCAAAAGATGACGTTGAGTGGCGTTGAAATGACAGCTGAAACGATGGCAATAATAATAGCAGAAACAAATACTCGTCGCGCTGACGAGAACCACCCATTGGCGTGCAAAACTCCGACAGCAATCCCAATTCCGATGCTGGTAATCGCATACACGGTTGAAATTGGCGATAAGGTCAGCCCATAGATCACGTTGTTGATGAAACCACTAATGGCACCGACAACAGGCCCAGCCAACATGCTGGCAAGAAAGGTTCCCAAAGACCCCAGCCAAACGGGCAACTTTAACCCCTCCGCCAAGGCTTTGGCAACATAGTTAATCCCCACAGCAGCGGGAATCAAAGTCATGGTGGCAGCACTTAACTTAAATTTCCACATACTGGTACGATGAATCGGTTCTGTTTTCATAATCTTCTCCTTTTGTTTTTAAAGAGCCGTGTCTGGATAGACTTTCGGACGCAACGCTCTATTATATATCTACTGAACTGTCTATACACAAGATTTCCATCCTTAGTCGACATGAGCTGGAAATCTTTATTTGTTAAGTAGTTCACAACACATTATACACCTATTTTGTGAATAGTCAAGTGTATTTACAGTAAAATTTTAGAAAATCCTAAAAATTTCTTCTTATTTTCCATTTAAAAATGAAAATCATTAATTCTGACACCCAAAAAGCCCAGACGAAATTGTCTGAGCATTCTTTTATCTAGTCGTTTAAGGGAGTTGAGTTCAGTATGTTTAAAGTCTCTGCCCCATCATTTCTTCAACAAACCTTGTTCTTGTAGAAACTCCTTGGCTACTTGTTCTGCTGACTTGCCTTCAACACCGACTTGGTAGTTGAGCTGGCTCATCTGGCTTTCAGTAATTTTACCAGCCAATTTATTGAGAACCGGCTCCAACTCAGGATGTTTCTTGAGAAGAGCTTCTTTCATTAGTGGAGCCCCTTGATAAGGTGGGAAGAGTTGTTTGTCATCCTCCAAGACCTGCAAATCATAACGCGCCAACTCTGCATCGGTTGAATAGGCATCCGTGATTTGAATATCACCTGACTGGATTGCCTGATAGCGAAGGGCTGGCTCCATGGTCGCCACATTGAGATTGAGACCATACATTGACTGCAAGCCCTTATTGCCATCTTCACGGTCATTAAACTCGAGAGTAAAACCGGCCTTCAACTGTCCTTCCACTTTTTTCAAGTCCGAAATGGTCTTCAAGCCATATTCTTGAGCAATCTTTTTCGGAACAGCTACAGCGTAGGTATTTTGATAAGACATAGGTTTTAGATAGGCCAGATGATCCTGTTTGGCAATGCTATCACGCGCCACCTGATAAACCTGCTCTGGCTCATGACCCACTTTCGGTGATGGCTGAAGCAAACTTTCAGTCACCGTACCAGTAAATTCAGGATAGATATCAATATCCCCTTTTTTCAGAGCTTCATAGAGGAAGCTTGTTTTCCCAAAATTCGGTTTAACAGTCACAGTCATACTAGTATTTTCTTCAATCAGCAACTTATACATATTAGCCAAAATTTCTGGTTCAGGCCCCAATTTCCCAGCGATCACCAAGTTCTCTTTCTCTTTTTGAGCTAAAAGAGCTGGACTATAAGACAAACCAAGCAATATTGTCACCAGGGCAAAACCAGAAAAAATCGTCCGCAATTTTGCTTTTTCCATCACTTTTAGTAGGAAGTTAAAGGCAATAGCCAGCACTGCTGAAGAAAGGGCCCCAATCAAAATCAGACTGGTATTATTACGGTCAATTCCCAAAAGGATAAAGGAACCCAGTCCGCCTGCCCCAATCAAGGCAGCCAAGGTTGCCGTACCGATAATCAAGACCGCTGCAGTCCGAATCCCAGACATCATAACAGGCATGGCAAGTGGAATTTCAAATTTCTTGAGACGCTCCCATCTGGTCATCCCAAAGGCAATCCCAGCCTCTTGCAGACTTGGATCAATTCCCTTTAGCCCCGTGATGGTATTTTGCAAAACCGGGAAAATCGCATAAATCACTAGTGCTGTCAAAGCAGGCAAGGTTCCAATTCCCATCAAGGGGATAAAGAGTCCCAACAAGGCCAGAGACGGGATAGTCTGGAAAATTCCTGCAATCTGCAAGACCCAGTCCGCCAACTTCTCATGATAGCGAAGATAGACAGCCAAGGGAATCGCTATAAAAATAGCTAGTAATAAGGTCAAAAGTGACAACTGCAAATGTTGAGATAGAGCTGTTACCCAATCACCAAAACGATCCTGAAAAGTTGATATCAAATTAGTCATGAACACTACCTCCAAACAAGTCTGCTACAAAGTCCGTTGCAGGAGCTTTTAAAATGGTCTCAGGATTTGCCACCTGACGAATCTCTCCATCCTGCAAGACAGCAATACGGTCCGCCAATTTCAAAGCTTCATCCGTATCATGGGTCACAAAAATCGTTGTCATCCCAAACTCTTTATGCAATTCTTTCGTCAGAACCTGTAGCTGTTTTCTCGAAATAGCATCCAAGGCTGAAAAAGGTTCATCCATGAGGAGAATCTTAGGCTGACCAATCATGGCACGGACAATGCCGACCCGTTGCTGCTCTCCACCAGATAATGCACTCGGAAGTCGATGCCCATACTCAGCTACTGGCAAGCCAACTTTAGCTAAAAGCTCTTCTGTTTTCTGAGCAATCTCTTCCTTAGTCCAGCCCTTCATCTCAGGAATGAGAGCAATATTTTCTGCAACCGTTAGATTGGGAAACAGAGCAATGGCCTGTAAAACATAACCAGTAGAAAGACGAAGTTCACGCTCATTATAGTCTTTGATGCGCTTGCCATCCATATAAATATTTCCATCAGTTGGTTCCAAAAGACGGTTAATCATCTTGATCATGGTCGTCTTACCGGAACCAGAAGGTCCAACTAAAACCATGAACTCCCCATTCTCAATCCGTAAATTGACATCTCTCAAAACATCTTTTTCTGTATAGCGTAGCGCTACATT
Source organism: Streptococcus mitis ATCC 6249 (assembly GCF_000146585.1). Lineage (GTDB taxonomy): Bacteria > Bacillota > Bacilli > Lactobacillales > Streptococcaceae > Streptococcus > Streptococcus mitis_AZ. The sequence continues at coordinate 1,647,225 of NZ_GL397179.1, forward strand.
TTTGTATTCAATCATTCTTTGTCCTCATTTTAAAACTTCCCTCGGTTGGTCAAGTTACCAAACTTTTAATAACTAATTTACCCCATTCTAAGCCTCATTTCCCTTCTCTTTCAGATTAGCCAAAATTCTTTCTTGAAAGGCTTCAAACTGGCGAATTTCTTCCTCAGAGAAACCTTTATAAAAAATAGCATCCAATTTTTTACTGACACGATTGCCAACTTCTTTCTGGGACCAACCTTGCTCTGTCAACTTGACATATTTCTTTCGCTTATCTATTCCACATGGGCTAATGATGACCAGATTTTGCTCCTCAAGTTTCTTAATCATGCTTGTCAGCGTATTATTGGTCAATCCTGTCGCAAGTGCAATATCTGTCGCCGTAGCGCAACCCGTTTCACTCTTCCATAACACCGTGAGAATCTTACCCTGTTCACTCCGATAAAGAGCCTCAGGATCCTGATTCAGTAACTTTTGAAAAATCCGCCCATTCAACAAACGAATATGATGGGCTACCAAATGACTATCTTTCATGACTTCTCCAATTTATTTCCATATCGAATTATATTTCATTGTAATACTTATCATTTCATCTGTCAACTATTTCGATTTAGAAATAAATTCGCAATTAAAAAAATCTTCTACTCAAGGTAGAAGATCTTCAATCTTTATAAACTTAGTCGGTCATGTCCGCTACTAAGGTACGATGTTCCAACGGTAGGCTACACATAACCAGCAAGAAGATGAAGCCTGACTGAATCCAGAAGAGAGCCAAATCAAAAATTCCATGTACAGCGACTACTGTAAGGAAGGAGAGATAAAGACCGATAATTGGTCGTTTGCCCGACTCCTGACTCATATCCATCATCATGTGAACCGGGATAACCGAAGAAATGGATAGGAGAATGGTTCCAATCAATCCATAACTTAAAATAGTATCAATGTAAAGACTATGCGCGTGTTCGTGGTAAGGTGCATGAATTCTCGGATAGGAGTTCATATAGGTCAGTGGACCCTCACCCCAGATCGGATTTTGTTTAAACAAAGTCATACCCGCATTCCAGATTGAAACACGCTCTTCCATTGAAGAATCTAGCGTTCCCATGCGAACACCCAAGTCACTTGAAAAGAGGAAACAAAGGCCAATCCCAAAAACACCAATACTGAGCCAGAAGGCACGCCAGTTTTTAATGGTTGTAAAGAGATAAATGATGGCACCCGCGATAATAGCAGGAAATGCTGTTCGATTTTGCGTAAAATTCAAACCAAATAGATTCACAAAACCTGCTAGCACACAAAAGACTTTCAACCATCTTAACTTCGTCGTTGTAAAGAGATAAAAGGCAATCATAATACAGAAGCAACAAATGATCCCATAGTAGTTAGGATTAAAGAAGGTCACCTCTGCACGGTTTTGGTGCCATACTTGCATATTGGGTGAAAGAAAGGCGTAGTTAAATTTCTTTACAATTTGGAAATGCTCCAAAGTAGCAAAAGCGGCAGAGACAACACTACCAAACAAAACCGTCTGGAGTATCAGTCGAAAGAAAGCATGCGTCAGACGCTTCTGGTAAAAACTAAAGAAAATAAGAAATAGGAGCATCAGTAAAGATGCAACTAATCCAAGCCAGTTCTTGGCGACGATAGAGATGATACTACTATAGGCAATAAAAAAGAGAAGTACAGGATGTTTTGCCAATCCTTTGATAATTCCCTTCATCTCCCCAGTAACAAGTAAACCTATCAAATATAAAGCAAAGAGTGCTAAGAACAAATAAAAAGGTAAAAAGATACTCATGATCATCAGATACAAAAAGAAATCTTTTTTCGAAAGCCCTCTTATCTTATCCAGTAATCCAATTGATTTCAAAACGGATCCTTTCTGTTCTGGATTTCTCCAGAAGATAAATGCTAAACTATCTTTATATTCTACCATTTTTTCCGTCATTTGGGAACAATGAACACGTTTTCGCCACAAAAAAACTCTTTCATTAATACAGCACTAGAACTGAATTTTTCTGCCGTTTTCCACTACTTGATAGGTCTGACTTTGCAAATCAATTTCTACTACTGCTGTTATGGACTTGTCTTTATTTTGACGTTTGATTACAATGCTGTGAGCTGTTGGTGTTTCAATGTCAATAGTCCCTTCTAGGTCAAAGGCCTCTGATTGATTACGGAAAGAAAATAGATTGAGAAGAGACTTCACCACAGGACGTTGAACTTCTTCTGCTATTTCCTCGTTGCTATAGTAATGACGATTAATATTTCGACCTTCTTTGGTTTCTTCTAACAATTTCAAGTCATTTTTTCCTGCTAATAGACCCACATAGTAAACCTGAGGAATGCCTGGAGCAAAAGCTTGAATCAGACGAGCGAGGAAGTACTTGACATCATCATCTCCAAGCGCAGAATAATAGGTTGAATTGATTTGGTAGATATCTAGATTGTTATACTCTGCACTAGAGTACTTACGTTTGACATTCGCTCCTACCTTATAGAGCTCATTTGAAGCATAGTCAATTTCCTCATCAGTCAGGATATCCTTGACATCTACCACTCCAATCCCATCATGAGTATCTAGTGTCGTAAATTGCTTCATCGGGCTCATCTTTAACCACTTAGCCAAGCGCTCTGTTCTGGAACTGTAAAGAGTATAAAGAGTCACCATTGGAAGGGCAAAATCGTAAACATAGTAATCATGGTCCGCTATTTTAAACTGAATCGAATAGTGTTCATGAATCTCAGGTAAGAGCTCTGCCCCATACTCAGCAGCGATATCTCGAACTTTGTCCAATAAATTCCAAATATCTGGTTCCACAAAGAAATCATTGGTATCCAATTTCTTCACTGCATAAGCAAAGGCATCAAGACGAATCAAATCACACCCGTTACTTGCTAGATGTTGAATTGTCTTACGGATAAATGCCATCGTTACTTCTTTGGTCACATCAAGATCAATCTGCTCCTCACCAAAGGTATTCCACAAATGTTCCACTGAACCATCTGCAAATACAATCTCTTGCTTTGGTGCACGATCCTTACGCTTGTAGATTAAATCTACATCAGACTGTGTCGGACGGTTCTCTGGCCAAAACTTATCCCAGTTTAAAAAGAGATCTTTAAATTCACTGGCTTCATGTTTTTCTTGATAGTCCTTATAATACTTAGATTGACGAGAAATATGATTAATCATAAAGTCAAACATAAGATAATATTTCTCACCTAAACGCTTAACGTCCTCCCAATCACCAAAAGCTGAATCCACTTCATCATAGTCAACTGGCGCAAATCCACGATCACCTGTTGATGGGAAAAATGGTAGAAGGTGAACTCCTCCAATAGCATCGCCAAAATGTTCTTCCAAATTCTTATACAGGTCTCTAAGATTATTCCCAAGACTATCTGAGTAAGTAATCAACATAGTTTTATTTTGAATGGTCATAGATGTTCTCCTTTTTCTGATGAAAGCCAAGTCTTATATGACCTGGCTTCGTAAATGAAAGATATTTTTAGATTTTTGTTCACATCGAACTCCTACTACTATAGACTGCAAGCAATTAAGTACTACTTTCTTGTTTTCTACATAGAATTGTCAACAAGCTGAACCGTTCGTTTATGTATGGAATTATACATTCCCTAAGCACTTTCTTACTTCACTGCCCCGTTACTCATTCCTGAAATGATATGTTTTTGGAATATGAGGTAGACAATAGTTATCGTTACAATTCCCACAATATAAGATGCAAAACTTGGTCCATAGTCATTGAAGTACTGACCTTGGTAGTTGTATTGGAAAAGAGGCAAAGTCCACATCTTGGAATCCTTATTCAGAATCAACAGTGGCAACATAAAGTCATTCCAGAACCAGAGAGCATTGATAATCAAAGTTGTCGCATGCATGGGCTTCAGCATTGGAAAAATGATTCGACGATAAGTTGTAAAACGATCAGCCCCATCAATTTCTGCAGCTTCATCTAAACTATCTGGTATACTGATTTTAATATAACCAACATACAAGAAGAGAGTCTGTGGAATAGCATAAGTTAGGTAGAGTATTACTAGCCCCCACATATTTGCTAGACCGAGTTTACTCATCATAACTGTGATGGGAATCATAATCACCTGAAATGGAACAAATATCCCTAAAATCAAGAGCGAATACATAATTGCAAAGGCTTTTTTCTTGGACATATTTCGAGCAATGGAATAAGCTGCAGCTGGTATAAAGAAAGCTACTACAATCAATGATAACACCGTAATAACAGCTGAATTCCAGAAATAGCCTCCAATTCCATCCGAAACCAAGCGTTCATAATTACTTAAGGTAAAAGGATTGGGCAAACTAAAGAAATGATTCATGATATCCTTAGTTGTTTTGAAAGAACTAAATACTGTTACCAACAAAGGAACAAGTATAAGAATACCACCGACTATCAAGAGGACATATTTCCAAAACTGATTCAATTTTTCTTCTTTTTTCATGTGTAGGACTCCTCTATTAGATTTCAAATTTCTTTGATAGCTTGATTTGGATAAGAGAAACAATTCCAATAATTAAGAATAAAATCAAGGCAATTGCATTCGCATATCCATATTGATTACTCTTGAAGGCATAGTTGTAGACTAAAAGTCCAAGAGACGTTGTAGCATTATTTGGACCACCACTCGTCAAGGCAAAAATCTGGTCAAAGGCAGTCAAACCAGACTTAAGAGCTAGGATAAAAACCATAGAAATCGTTGGCAGCAAATAGGGTAATTCAATCTTCCAAAAAGTTTGTTTACTGGTTGCACCATCAATTGATGCAGCTTCTAAAATATCAGATGGAATACTCTGAAGACCAGCTAGAAAGAGAATGATTGGCATTGCTACTCCTTGCCATAGAAGAACAAAAATAGTTGCCACTACCGCTCCGACAGGTGTCCCCAATAGACTCTCTTGTAAAAAACCAATCCCTAAAATTCTTCCAATCGTTGGAAGACCATAGTTGAAAAATTGTTTAAAAATCAAGGAAACTGTCAAACCAGACAAAACAGCCGGGAAAAAGAACCAAGCTCTAAAGAAGGTCTGCCCTTTCATCTTAGAATTCAAGGCTCGTGCCACAACCATCCCAATTGTAATCTCCCCAATAATCAATGCCAGAGTTAAAATCAAAGTAAAGGCTATGGCTGTGAAGAATTTCCCATCAATCATCAGCAATTTGTAGTTATTCAAACCAACAAATTTGTAATTATAGGTCAATCCAGTCCAGTTAGTCAAACTATAGAAAGCACCTTGCACCATCGGAAAGTAAAAGAAGATAGCTTGTAATGCAAGTGGGATGAGCAAAAAGGTCCAACCCCAGTATTTATTTAAAAATTTTCGAATAGCCATATCATCTTAACTCCTATTCTAGTCCAAATCTGCCTTCATTGGATTAAAGAAAGCATTGAGATTGTTTGCCATATTTTTCAGATTTTTATCCATCAAGTAACCTGCACTTAGATTAAAAAAGTCTTCTTCAGAATTCCAGTGTTGGCCCAACCAAACATAATGCTTATCAGTAAATGCCAGTTTAGAAATCTCTGTAAGTGCTGAATCTTCTTTTTCTTGTATACCTTTTACAGCAACTGGTGATCCATCTACATCATAATATGACTGCATAGCTTTTGGACTAGTCATATAGCTGATAAATTCTTCGGTTTCTTTCGGATGTTTAGTAGTAGCCGAAGTTGATAATGCCATGTCCCCTGCACCAACAGTGACTTCTTTTCCTACTTCTTCTCCAGGAAAGGCAAACATCCCCACCTCAAATTTTGGATCTTGTTGATTAATTGCCGCTAATGCCCATGATCCCTGTGGCATCATCAAGGCTTTTCCACTCGAAAATGCTACCACCGCATCATTATAAGAGGCTCCACGCCAACCATCTTGAGCATTATCTGCCAATAAATCGAGTCGTTCTGCATCTGCTTTTAAAACAGCATCATCTGCAGAGATAGCGTTTGGTTTTGAAAAGCGAAGGTAGTTATTAGCAGCGTCTCCACTACCTGTAATAGTAATGAGAGAAAGTTGGTGGTAACCATTTAGTGTCCAGCCTTCATTGCCTGCAACTGCGAACGGAGAATGCCCACTATCTTTTATCTTTTTAACAATCTCTTGAAACTCTTTAAAAGTCTTCGGCTCCTCAAGTCCTAATTCTTTAAACTTCGTTTTATTGTAGTAGATTCCATAAAGATTGGCCGTTAAGGGCACACTATAAATTTTGTTATTGATTGCATACTTTTCGGCATAGTCATTCTTGATATTCTCAAGATAGGATTTTCCTGTCATATCTGCAAAATAGCCTGCCTTCGCCCACTCCTGAAAATCCATATTTTGAGGATAGATATTAATAATATCTGGAACATCTCCTGATAAAATCCGAGTCTTCAGAACAATTCCAGCTGCGGGAACAGTCGTCAGTTTTACATCAATATTAGGGTGTTCCTTTTCAAAATCATCCACTATCCTTTGCAAGGTATCTGCCATCTCGGTCTTCTGGTTAAAAAACTCAATCGTTACCTTGCCATCAGCTGACTTCTCTTGACTACTACAAGCTGACAGTCCCAAAAGGCAGAGTCCTGTAGTAGCAATTAAGCTCATCTTTTTATACCATCTCATGATTTTATCTCCTTATCTTCTAATGAAATGTAACTGCCTGCTGAGATAATCTCCCTGCGGAAGCCCCATAGTAATACCCGCATACATGAGTTCTGCACCTGAGTAAACTACACCATTTTCCTGTAATTCATACCGTCCCTCTTCATCCAAATCTTTTAACTTTAAAGTTGTTTCCATTGTTTCCACAACTGATAGGACTCGGACGTAGGTTACAATCGTTTGATTTCCATAGTTGAATTGTACAGCTGCTTCATTGGAGCCAACATCTGGATTGATTAGCCTATACTGGTTTCCCAACTGGACTACTGGCCGCAATTCTTTATACAAGTTCACCTGATTAGCAATCTCAGCTTTCTCATCATCTGATAAACTTGTCAAATCAAGCTCATAACCCAGATTTCCCATCATTGCTACATGACCACGAGTTTCCAATGGTGTCATTCGTCCCATCTGATGATTTGGTACTGCTGACACATGAGCCCCCATAGAAATGGTTGGATAGAGATAGGATGAACCGTATTGAATTGGTAAACGTGCAATAGCATCAGTATTATCACTAGCCCAGACTTGTGGGAAATAACGCATCATACCAAGATCATTTCGTCCACCACCACCAGAGCAGGACTCAAAGAGAATATGGCTGTGTTTCTCTGTCAGATAAGAAGCAAGTTCGTAAAGCCCCAGCATGTACTGATGAGATTGCATCTGTGTCTCTAGATAAGTTAAACCATTTCCTAGGTTAGTGATATTACGGTTCATATCCCATTTGATGTAGTCAATTTTATGATGAGAGAGGAGTTCATCTAAAACATTTTTCAAATATCCTACTACCTGAGAATTCGCAAGATTAAGTACTAATTGATTTCTAGAATAGGTATGCTCATAACCTGGAACCTGAATAGCCCAGTCAGGATGTTTACGATACAAGTCGCTATCAACAGAAATCATCTCAGGTTCTAACCAAAGCCCAAACTGCAAATCTCTTTCATGGATAGCTGAAATCAGACTTTCAAGACTTCCACCCAGTTTTTTCTCATTAACAACCCAATCACCTAAAGCACGATTATCATCAAAGCGATTGCCAAACCACCCATCATCTAATACAAAAAGTTCAATTCCAACTTTCTTAGCTTCATCAGCTAATTCTAACAGTTTTTCTCTCTGAAAGTCAAAGTAAGTAGCTTCCCAGTTATTGATTAGAATTGGACGTTCTTTTTTAGAAAATTTACTTGGCATAATGTGCTTCAGTACAAAATTCTGACTTTCATGACTGATACCGGTTAATCCCTTATCTGAATAGGTCACTAAAGCCACCGGTGTTTCAAAGTTTTCCTCAGGATCTAACTTCCAAGAAAAGTTTTCCGGATTAATGCCAATCGCCACCCGAACTTCATTCAGTTGATTTTTTTGGACAAAAGCTTCGAAGTTTCCACTGTACAGTAGTTGCAAAGCAAACACATTCCCAGCATCCTCTGTGACTCCTTGATCACATAGTAGAAGAGCTGGTGTTTGAGCATGACCAGAAGCACCACGGTTCGAACTAATTGAAAAGATTCCTTGTTCTACCTGTTGGCGTCGAACAGTCTTTTCACGAGCATAAGCTCCCTGTAAAGTCACTATTTCGTAAGCTGCAGCAGGAAAATCAGCTATGAAAGAAAAGTCCTTATGAATGACAACTTCCTGATTGCTATTATTTTCCAATTTGCTATAACTAGCAATTGTCGCATCATTATCAAAAGCTGTATAATACAAAGTCAGACTAAGTTTAGCTTGAGGATCTTCTAAAATCAAGACAAGAGTCTCTGTATCATCCATGCTGTGAGGAGAAGGTAAGCCCTGTGGACCATTCTGACCTTTTAAAATCTTTGCTTCTACAAATCGAAAGTCTGTTACTTCAGTTGCATCGTGCTGAACCTGAAAAGTTGGTTTCCTAAAATCACCCAAACCATGTTGTCCAAAAATTTGACGTTGCGTATCCAAGCTAAAGGTGCGATTAGTAGCTGTTGGATTACCTGAAAAAGCATGATCGCGTTCATAAACACTATTAGAACCTCTATAATTCTTAATAGTCTTTCCTAAATGTTTTAATAATAAGTACCCATCCCTATTTTCAATAATCAAACTTAAACCTTTACTCTCAACGTAAAATAGATTATTCTCTATCCGAATTCCCATAAATTGTACCTCAACCATTTCTTGATAAAATTTTAGCAAATAAAAGCGCTTTCTAAAATAGAAAAATGTCTCTAAAGTATGGTAAAATGTTAGGTAGGAGGTGGCCCATGCTAGTTTTTTCAGAATACCAGACTGGAACAATTGATCTTTCTCTTAGTTTCTACGGTTATGAAGAATGCACGCCTAACTACTCTTTTGGCCCAGCTATTCGAGATACCTATGTACTACATTACATTACTAAAGGAAAAGGGCTGTTCCATTATAAGGGGAAAATTGTTGATTTAAAGGCAGGAGATTTCTTTTTACTAAGACCAGATGAATTAACATTCTATCAAGCAGATAGCCAGGATCCTTGGGCTTACTACTGGTTGGGGATTTCCGGAGGGAGGGCACCTGACTACTTTGGTCTATCTCAAATTTCTGACCAATCCTACTTAATTCAATCAGAGCACTGTCATACCCAGACAACTGCAAAACTCATCTCAGATATTGTCCGCTTCGCTCAGATTACAAAATCAAATGAATTGGCTCAACTCCACATCATGGGACAACTCCATGAACTAATGTTTCATCTCGGAACGATTGCTCCCAATCAGAAAAAAGAGAATATTTCATCAACCCACCAACTCTATCTTGACTGCAAACGATTAATTGATAGTCACTATCCACAATCGCTCACCATTCAAGATTTAGCTAAAGAGCTATCGGTTCATAGAAGTTACTTAACTAGTGTGTTTAAAGAATTTCACCAACTCTCTCCAAAAGAGTATTTACTTTTCGTTCGAATGAAGCGTGCGCAACAGTTACTAGAACACACAAATGAAACAATCAAAGTCATTGCATATTCTGTAGGTTTTTCAGACCCACTACATTTCTCAAAAGCCTACAAGCAGTTTTTTCATAAAACACCTAGTCAAACTCGAAAAGAATACTCTCTTTCCCTCTCAGCTAGAAAGGAAAATCAATGAAATCACACCAACTAGTCTACCAAATATTAGCTAGAGAAAACGATTATGTTAGCGGAGAAAAAATCGGAGAAGAACTGAATTTAAGCCGTACTTCTATATGGAAAGCGATCCAACGTCTTCAACAAGAAGGCCTAGAAATTGACAGTATCAAAAATAGAGGATACAAGCTTATTCAAGGCGATCTGATATTGCCTGATTTGATTCAAGAGAACACCAACTTAACCATTCGCTACAAACCTGAGACAAAATCAACACAAACAGATGCAAAAGAAGGGATTGAGGCTGGAAACCAAGGAAACACACTCTATCTTTCAACCTGTCAAACAGCAGGTCGTGGCCGCTTTCAGCGCCCCTACTATTCCCCATCTCAGGGCGGGATCTATATGTCTCTGCATATTCAACCAAACCTTCCCTATGAAAAACTTCCATCCTATACTCTTCTTGTAGCAGCTGCAGTCTGCAAAGCCATTAAAAATCTAACTATGATAGAAGTCGATATCAAATGGGTAAATGACATCTACTTAAAAAATAAAAAGATAGCAGGTATCCTCACCGAAGCAATGACATCAGTTGAGACAGGCTTGGTTACAGATGTCATTATCGGACTTGGTATAAATTTTTCTATAGAAGACTTTCCAAAAGAACTAAAAGAAAAAGCAGGTAGCCTATTTATGCCACCTGCACCAATTAGTCGTAATGAGCTCATCAGCGAAATATGGAATTGTTTCTACAATACGGATCCAGACGAGCTATTCTATTTCTATAAAGCGAGATCAATCGTACTGGGAAAGGAAATCACCTTCCAGCGAAATGGACAAAATGAAAAGGGAATGGCAAAAGACATCTCAAACACCGGTCAACTTCAAGTCGAACTAGAAGATAAAAAAAACATTTGGCTAAATAGTGGAGAGATTTCCCTAACAAGTTGGTAATTAAAAATCCCCCTCTTATAAACTAAGAGGGGGAGGACTTATCTTACAAAGACAACAAAAAAAGAGTTAACACTCTTAAATTACGGAGAATGGGGGATTCGAACCCCCGCGCCAGTTACCCGACCTAACGATTTAGCAAACCGTCCTCTTCAGCCTCTTGAGTAATTCTCCTATTAATGGGCACGAGTGGACTCGAACCACCGACCTCACGCTTATCAGGCGTGCGCTCTAACCACCTGAGCTACGCGCCCAAGTTAAAAACTTGGTATTTGAACAAAGTTCAAAGCGGGTGACGAGAATCGAACTCGCGACAACAGCTTGGAAGGCTGTAGTTTTACCACTAAACTACACCCGCATAGAAGATTAAG
>NZ_GL397179.1:1661456-1717533 GCF_000146585.1 Streptococcus mitis ATCC 6249
TAGGTTTGTTAGATTTATTTTTGATTTTTATAATAAATTTTTTGAAGAGGTTATCCTAAATATTACTATCTTCTATAGTATTTTAGTCCCCTAGAAAGAACTTACAAGCTTTTTCGTTTCACCAACTTCACGACCGCCTCTGTCCGTGCGGTGTGAGGAAACATATCGACTGACTGAATGTAGTGGAGGTCGTATACTTTCACAAGTTTAACCAAATCTCGTGCTAAGGTTGAAACATTACAAGATACATAGACCATCTTTTCTGGAACATAGGTTAGGATGGTATCCAATAGCTTATCATCTAAGCCTGTACGAGGAGGGTCAACTATCAGGGCATCCGCTCGGTAGCCTTCTTGATACCAGCGTGGAATAATCTCTTCTGCTGTTCCCGCTTCGTAATGGGTATTGTCAAATCCCATTTTTTTAGCATTTCGCTTGGCATCTTCAATGGCTTCTGGGATAATATCCATCCCTCTGAGACTCTTGACCTTCTTCGCGAATGCGAACCCAATCGTACCAACACCGCAATAGGCATCAATCAAATGATCTTCTTCACTAACATCTAGGGCCTTAACCGCTTCACTATAGAGAATTTCAGTCTGCTCAGGATTGAGCTGATAGAAGGCTCGAGGGGAGAGAGAAAACTCATAGTCGAGTACTCCTTCTTGAATACTCTCTTGGCCCCAGATAATTTCTGTCTTTTCACCATAGATTTCACTTGTTTTTGCTGTATTTGTATTGACTGCAACCGTCACAACCTCTGGAAAATCCTTAACGAGGTCTTGTACTAGTTGATTTAAATTAAGCTGGCGATTTGTGACGATGATGATCTGAACTTGTCCAGTTTTTCTTGCCCGACGTACCATGATGGTGCGAACACCTAGCGTTTTTCTCTCATCGGTAATGGGAATTTGATGGTAAGTGAGAAGCTCAGCTATGCGATTCGCAATCACTTGGGTTTCCTTATCTTGTACCAAGCAGTCTTTCAACTCTACAAGGTAATGAGAGTTTTGTGCATACAAGCCTGCCTTGACCTGATTGTTGAATTTTCGTGTTTGAAATTGCAGTTTTGCTCTGTAATATTTTGGTTCTGACATTCCGATAGTTGGACGGATTTCATAGTTTTCATATCCTGCAGGAGCAAATTTTTTCAAGGCTTGGTGGAGCAAATCTGTTTTAAACTCTAACTGTTTGTCATAGTGGAGATGCATAATTTGACATCCGCCACATTCGTTATAAATGGTACAGGCTGGGACTACTCTGAATTTGGACTTTTTATTAACTTTGAGTAACTTTGCTTCCACAAAGTTACGTTTAATAGAAGTAATCTGACAATAGATATCTTCTCCCTTGAGAGCACCTGGCACAAAAACGAGGGTTTTCTGGTAAAAACCGATTCCCTCACCATTGATGCCCATACGCTTAATTTTTAATGGAATTTTTTGTTTGACTTTTAGATTCATAAGTCTATTATACCACGTAGTTTCTCAATGGTTAAGAATATGTTACAATAAAACCATGAATACAAAGACATCTCATTTTTCCCCATTGGATTTTCCTGAGCAATTACGAACTTATATAGAGGGAGCAACCCTTTCTGACAGCTCTTCTCATTCAGGCGCAACGGTTCTCTATCTTGATTCAGGTTACTATTTGAAAATTGATCAAAAGAGAAGATTAGAGCGAGAAACTGCCATTGCAAGGTGGTTTGAAACTAAAGGACTGGGAACTCCAGTTATCGACTACTTATCTACAGATAAAGACTACCTTTTAACAAAAGAAGCGCCTGGCAAAGATGCCCTTGCCTTTCTGGATCAGCCAGAAACAATTTGCCGAACCATGGCACATGCACTTAAAAAACTTCACAACTTACACCCACACAATTTTCCATCAGAAAATCATTTACAAACCTATAAAGACAGAGCTTTGAAAAACTATGAAAAAGGCGAGTTCTATGCCAAGGCCCTCCTACCCCAATTTCAGATTAATAGTCGCGAAGAGGCCTTCCAACTCATCCAAGAACAAGGACACCTTTTAAAGACTGATGCCTTTATTCACGGTGATGCCTGTCTACCAAACTTTATTCTAAAAGATGCTAGCCGTTTCTCTTGCTTTATTGATCTGGGCTTGGCTGATTTTAGTGATCGTCATATCGATCTCTTTTGGGCAGTTTGGTCTCTAAACTATAACCTAGATAACCCTAAATACGCTGAACTGTTTCTTGACTATTACGGCAGAGAAGAGGTCGACACAAACAAACTTCGACTCGTTGCTGCCTTTGAAGCATTTGGATAAAAGGTAAACCATGAAAATCACAAAACTTGAAAAGAAAAAACGCCTCTACCTGATGGAGCTAGATCATCAGCAAACCTCTTATATCACTGAAGATACCATTGTCCGTTTCATGCTGTCTCGAGATAAAGTCATTAGTAAAGAGGAACTGACCGAGATTCAGGATTTTTCCCAGTTTTCTTATGGTAAAAATCTTGCTCTCTACCATCTATCCTTCAAGGTCCGTACTGAAAAAGAAGTGCGAGAGTATCTGGACAAGTATGATATTGAAGATACAATCGCTAGTCAAGTTATCGCTAATCTAAAAGAAGATAACTGGATTAATGACCGTCAGTATGCTTATTCCATCATAAATGCCAATCAACTTTCTGGAGATAAAGGACCCTATTTACTAACTCAAAAACTAACTCAAAAAGGAGTTGCTAAATCAACTATTGAAGGTGTTCTAAAGGATTTTGACTATACAGAAGTTGCTCAACGTGTAGCTGAGAAACTGCTTAAAAAATACACCGGAAAGCTTCCTGCTCGTGCTTTGCAGGAAAAGATTATCCAAAACTTGACGAACAAGGGATTCTCCTATGCTGATGCTAAAAGTGCCTTTGATGACTTGGATAGTCAAGTCGACCAAGAAACGACTCAAGAACTCATTTTTAAAGAGCTAGACAAACAATATGCTAAGTATGCTCGAAAGTATGAAGGATACGAACTTAAACAGCGTTTAACCCAAGTTTTAGCTCGAAAAGGCTATGATTTTTCGGATATAGCTAGCGCTCTCAGAGAATATCTTTAATATTTTCGTGTAAAATTCAAAAAAATTAGACCGATTTATGATATAATAGTAAACAATAAACTTATAAATTGTAGAAAGTTGGTTAGTTATGAAACTTCCAAAAGAAGGCGACTTTATTACAATTCAAAGTTATAAGCATGATGGGAGTCTTCACCGTACTTGGCGGGACACCATGGTACTAAAAACAACAGAGAACGCCATTATCGGCGTCAACGACCACACACTTGTTACCGAAAGTGACGGTCGTCGTTGGGTGACACGAGAACCGGCTATTGTTTACTTTCACAAAAAATATTGGTTTAATATCATTGCTATGATTCGCGATAATGGGATTTCCTACTATTGCAATATGGCCAGCCCTTACTATCTAGATGAGGAAGCCCTGAAATACATTGATTACGATTTGGATGTCAAGGTCTTCACTGATGGTGAAAAGCGTCTCTTGGACGTTGAAGAGTATGAGCGCCATAAACGCAAAATGAAGTATTCTGATGATTTAGACTATATTTTGAAAGAGCATGTTAAAATCCTTGTTGATTGGATTAACAATGGACGCGGTCCTTTCTCAGAGGCCTATGTCAACATTTGGTACAAACGCTACATAGAACTAAAGAATCGGTAAAGTTGTCAAACCGGGGTGAAAGCCCTGGTTTTTTATTTGAAAAACCCAGCTTTTCAGCTAGGTTGATTGCTATATATCTAATTTAGTGACAGTAAACTTTATGTGGGAGTAGTCTTTTTCAACATCCTTATCCAACAAGAAAGCCGTGGCATCCTTTTTAACCTGAACAAGATCAATATTCTGAGCTTGAGCTGCATAGACGCATCCACAATAACATTGACGATAGATATCATACTCCTCGCACATCTCCACTGAACGCTTGTAGCCTTGATTTTTCTTGAAATCACTTGGAAGATAGTGGGTGGTATAAATCTTTTGCACATCAATTCCGATGCTGTTGATGGTTTGAGAATTCTTATGGGGACTGATGGTCAAGGCTGAACCAAAGTAGTCAAAACCCAAGTCCATAGCTACCTGTGCTGTTTTGTCCAAACGGTAGTCAAAACAAACCTTGCAACGGTCGCCACCTTCGGGTTCTTCTTCCAGTCCTCTGACTAACTTCCGGTATTCATTGGGTTCATAGGGAGCTTCTAGGTACTGAACCGTATTTCCTGTTCGCTCATTGAAATCACTGACAAATTTCTTGGTGACATAGGCCCGCTTGTGGTATTCTACCTTGGGATGGATATTGGAATTGGCAAAATAGATGGTCACATCAGCGTACTTGGTCAGATACTCGAGAGTGTAGGTACTACAAGGAGCACAGCAAACATGCATGAGAATAGTTGGACGTTGCTCATTCTTCTCCCAAACCTGAACCATTTTCTGCATGACACGGTCATAATTAATCTTCTGATTGGGATTCATCTTGCTCAGAATTTCTTCTACATCGATCATGTTCTTCTCCTTCTTCTAGTCTTATTTTATCATATAAGTTAGGAGAGCTCAAATCTATTTAGAAGTGAATATCATAAAAAGGAGAGATAGACATTCCCTCCTTTTGTGTTTCTTATGAATTGCTTAGTATAGAAAGCTTACATCATCCCGCCCATCATGCTTGGATCCATGGCTGGAGCTGGGGATACTGGTTCTGGTTTATTGGCTACGACTGCTTCTGTAGTCAAAATCAAGCTGGCTACAGATGCTGCATTTTGAAGGGCAGAACGGCTAACCTTAACTGGGTCGATAATCCCCTCTTCAATCATATTAACCCACTCGCCAGTTGCTGCGTTGAATCCTGTACCAAGCTCAGCATTTTTCAAACGATCGATAACGATAGACCCTTCGAATCCTGCATTGTGGGCGATTTGACGAACAGGTTCTTCCAAGGCACGGAGAACAATATTGCGTCCTGTTGCTTCATCACCTGCCAATTCCAAGGCAGCTACGGCTGGAATGACATTGGCAAGAGCAGTTCCACCACCTGCAACGATTCCTTCTTCAACGGCTGCACGAGTAGCGTTAAGGGCATCTTCGATGCGGAGTTTCATTTCTTTCAACTCAGTTTCAGTTGCAGCTCCGACCTTGATCACTGCGACACCACCTGACAATTTAGCCAAGCGTTCTTGGAGTTTTTCACGGTCGAATTCAGAAGTTGTAGTTTCAATTTGAGACTTGATAACTGCAACACGGTGAGAAATAGCTTCAGGATTTCCAGCACCTTCTACGATAACCGTGCTATCTTTGTCCACAGTCACTCTAGCAGCTTGACCAAGCGCCTCAATAGTAGCGTCTTTCAACTCAAGACCAAGATCTTCTGTGATGACTGTTCCGCCTGTCAAGATAGCGATGTCTTCTAACATAGCCTTACGACGGTCACCAAAGCCAGGTGCTTTAACAGCTACGACATTGAAGGTTCCACGAATCTTGTTCAATACAAGAGTCGGAAGAGCTTCGCCATCCACATCATCTGCAATAATCAAGAGCGGACGATTGCTTTGGAGAATGCTTTCTAGAAGCGGCAAGATTTCTTGGATATTGGAAATCTTCTTGTCGGTAATCAAGATGTATGGATTTTCAAGGTCAGCCACCATCTTTTCGCTATCTGTCACCATGTACTGTGAAAGGTAACCGCGGTCAAACTGCATTCCTTCTACGACTTCAAGTTCTGTTTCCATACCGCGTGACTCTTCGATAGTGATGACTCCGTCCTTGCCCACTTTTTCCATAGCTTCAGAGATGTATTCACCGACTTTTTCAGAACGAGAAGATACAGCGGCAACCTGAGCGATGGCTTCTTTATTTGCAACAGGGATGGCATTGTTTTTCAAGGCTTCTACAGCTGCGGCAACCGCTGCTTCAATCCCCCGACGGATACCGATTGGATTGGCACCAGCAGTAACGTTTTTGATTCCTTCACGTACGATGGCTTGAGTTAAGACTGTTGCAGTTGTCGTTCCGTCACCTGCGATATCATTGGTTTTTGAAGCGACTTCTGATACCAACTTGGCACCCATATTTTCAAAATGGTCTTCCAACTCGATTTCTTTGGCAATAGTCACCCCGTCGTTGGTGATGAGCGGTGAACCGAATGATTTTTCCAACACAACGTTACGACCTTTAGGTCCCAAAGTTACTTTAACAGTATCTGCTAGAATATCAACGCCACGAACCATAGCTGAACGAGCATCAGATGAAAATTTAATTTCTTTTGACATACTTACTTTCTCCTTCTATTCTTCAATGATTGCCAAGATGTTAGCTTCACCAACGATGATATACTTTTCATCTCCATCTTTGACATCAAGACCTGCATGTGCTTCAACTAAGACACGGTCTCCAGCCTTAACGCTTGGAGCAACCAAGTCACCATTCAAGGTACGAACACCTTGTCCTGTAGCTATAACTTGGGCTGTTTTGGTTTTTTCTTGGGCTGAGCCTGCGAGGACAAAACCTCCAACAGTTTGTTCTTTTTCTTCGACTTTCAAGACCACACGGTCTCCTAATGGTTTCAACATTTGCTTTCCTCCATGATGAAATACATATTATTAGCACTCTTTATATCTGAGTGCTAAATCATAGTTCTATTGTATCACTTGGTCAGAAATAGTCAAGAAAAAAGTCTGACTTTCTCAAGATAAAAAAGCCTAAGATTGACTCAGGCTTTTCTATGCTTAAAATGGCAATTCCTCCTCTTCCAAAACCAAATCCGCCAAATCCTGACCTGCGTTATTTTCACGCATGGCACGTTGGGCACGACTTTCCAAGAGTTGGAATCCTGTCACGAGAACTTCGGTCACATAGTTGGTCTGACCATTTTTCTCAAAGCGACGGGTACGCAACTCCCCATCAACGGAAATGAGACTACCTTTGGTTGCGTAGCTTGCCAAGGTTTCAGCCAATTTCCCCCAAAGAACCAGATTGACAAAGTCGGCTTCACGTTCCCCATTTTGGTCTTTGTAACGACGGTTCACAGCAATCGTTGCACGCGCTACTGACTTGTCATTGTTGGTTTTGTGCAATTCTGGTGTAGACGTCAAGCGCCCAATCATGATAACTTTATTATACATTTTTCATCCTCCTACTTATCTATTCGCAGGAAATCAAAAAAAGTTACAGAAATTTGTAACTTTCGAGGAAAATTTTTTACTTTTTATGAACCATAAATCCAGTCGCCTGTTGATTGGCCATAATGGTCATATCTGTAATCTGCACACGACGGGGCTGACTGGTCACATAGACCACTGTATCTGCAATATCCTGAGCTTGCAAGGCCTCAATTCCCTGATAGACGGTAGCAGCTCGCTCTTTGTCACCATGAAAACGTACTGTAGAAAAATCTGTTTCAACAATCCCCGGTTGAATGGTTGTCACCTTGATGTCCGTTGCAATCGTATCAATCCGAAGCCCATCTGAAAAAGTCTTGACAGCAGCCTTGGTGGCTGAATAAACTGCTGCACCAGCGTAAGCGTAGATTCCTGCAGTGGAGCCCATATTGATGATATGACCTTGATTTGCTGCAACCATGGAAGGCAAGAAGGAACTAGTGACTGCCATCAAACCTTTGACATTGGTATCCAACATGGTCAGCATATCCAACTCCTCATAGTCTTGATAGGGAGCCAAGCCAAGAGCTAGTCCAGCGTTATTGACCAAGATATCAATCTGACCTATCGTTTCTAGAATATCGGAACAGACAGACTTCACCATGGTCATATCCGTCACATCTAGTGAAAAGGTCCAAACTGTTTGATTTGGAAACGTTTCTGCAAACTCTGACTTGAGGGCTTCTAGTCTGTCTGTCCGTCGCCCAGTTAGGACGACATTCTCACCCTGATTCAGATAAGCACGCGCAATCGCTTCACCGATTCCTGAGGTCGCCCCTGTAATCACAACATTTTTTGCCATCTTATTTCCTTCTATACTAGCGAGACAGATACTGACAACTTCCTAGGCAGTCCAGTGTTTGGCTGGGTCAAATGGAGTTCCAACAACTTGGTCTTCTGATAATTCAATAACCCCACGTTTTTGCGGAGCGTTTGGCAGATGCAATTCACGAGGGCTGCACATCATTCCAAAACTCTTTTCGCCACGAAGTTCGCCTGGGAAAATGAGATTGCCTTTTGGCATCATTGCTCCAGGAAGAGCGACAATAGTTTTCAACCCAACACGCGCATTAGGAGCCCCTGCAACGATTTTCACTGTCTTGTCACTTGCGACTGCAACTTGGCAGATGTTAAGGTGATCGCTATCTGGGTGAGCTACCATCTCAACAATCTCACCGACGACAAACTTAGGTTCTTTGTCATTGACAATCTCTTCTGCAAAGCCTTCCGTCTGCAATTCTTGGTTCAAACGTTCCACTTGCTCATCTGATAAAAAGACTTGACCGCGCTCTGCAATTTCAAACAAACTTGAAACTTCGAAAATATTCCAAGCTACTGTTTCTCCATTTTCTTTGAGGAAAACACGGGCTACCTTGCCTTTGCGCTCCACGTCCAACTTGGCATCTCCGCTGTTTTTCACGATGATCATAAGGACATCGCCGACATGCTCTTTATTATATGTAAAAATCATTGTTTCCTTTTTCTCCTATTTCAGTCCTGCTAAAAAGTCATTAATTTGTTGCTTGCTTTTACGGTCACGATTGACAAATCGGCCGATTTCCTTGTCCTTTTCTAGAACAACAAGGCTAGGAATCCCGTAAACATCCCAGAGTTTGGCCAGATCCAGATACTGGTCCCGGTCCACTCGAACAAAGGTGAACTCTGGATTGGTCTCCTCAATCTCTGGCAAGGCAGGATAGATATAACGACAATCGCCACACCAGTCTGCCACAAAAAGGAAGACTTTCTTGCCATCTTTTTCTACTAAAGATGCCAATTCTTCTAAACTTGTAGGTTGTATCATAAGACTTCCTCCTCATAGACCAGATCTTCATTTTCATAGACAAAGGTGTAATGACGACCATCCTCGAAAATGACTCCTCCGACAAGTCGCTCTAGACTACTTTCGTAGACTTGAACATAGAGAGTCGCAATCTCACCCATATCTGAGAAAAGTTCGCGCACGATAGCGGTCAACTCTTCTTGAGTCTTCATCAGTTTGTGGTTATCTGCTGCTTTTTTGGCACCCAAAACGAGGGCACTTAGACCAGCCACAGTCAAGCCAGTCATCCATAATTTCTTAGCTTTCATACCATTCATTGTAACACAAAAAGGGCTCTAGGACAAATAGGGAAGCCGTATAGGAGCAAGGAAAATCACCTCCCTCGGTGAGGAAAGTGAACTTCTGATTCTTATTGCCAGGCGCCTGAGTTGCCAACGTAGTAACCATCAGGTGTGTAGGTATTGCGAAGCATCTTACCTGATGAAGCTAGATAATACCACTTGCCATTATCTTTGACCCAATCATTCGCTAGCATGGCACCAGAAGAACTTACATAATACCATTCTCCCTTGTCATAAACCCAAGTGCTTGCTTTCATAGCTCCTGAAGTTGATAAATAGTACCACTTACCTTGATCATAAAGCCAATCACTAGCAATCATAGCTCCTGATGATTTAAAGGCATACCAGTTGCTACCTTGATAAAGCCAAGTTTGATTGAACATGACTCCTTTATCATTCATAAAGTACCAAGTTCCCTTATCATAAACCCAATCGCTCTGCACTAATTGACCTTGTTTTTGATAGTACCAGTTTTGGTTTGATTTTAGCCATCCTTCTGCTTTTACAATCGGATAAAGTTCTTTGAAAGATCCTCCATTATCATATTTATGACTGATAGTTCTTAGTTTTTCAAGCTTCAACTCACCATTATCATAGTCTGCCCAAGCAAAGAGTTTTTGACCATTGACAGTCTCTGGTAAGGTGGCAGTGTAAGTCTTGGTTTGATAGTCCCATTTAGCATCAAGGTAAGTGTATTGATCATTTGATTCGTTAATACGGTAGTAGCCTCTCTTTCCACCTTCATGATGTACATCGTCAACCACTTTCGTTGACCAGGTCTTTACTTCATTTCCACTCTTGGCTTCTAACTTGATATCTCCTCTATAGCCATATGGAACATAGAAATTCAGGTAACGCCCCTCTACACCAATCATAGACTTGTCCTTTTCTTGACCTAGGAAATTGACAGTCTGATCTTGACCATTGAGACTAACCGTCCACTCGATTTTCTCGGTTTTTGGCAAATCCAAGACTTTAATATCCACTTCATGACCATTGTTAAAACGAAGAATCTTGCCATCTTGATACTGCACTCCACACTTAATAACCCATTCTTCTTTAAGCTCAAATGCCTGCCCTGAATGAGGAAAAGTCAGTAAAGCTAGACCTGCTAGAGACAAACCAAATAGTGTGATTTTTTTCATTGTAGTTCCTCCTTAGGATTTATTATGTTAATTATATCACTATCTATTTTTTTTGCAAATCTTATCCTAAATATGCAAGCAAAAAACCTCTGAGATTATTCTCAGAGATTAGAAGATAACTAGTTACTATTTTCAACTGCTGCAGTAACAAAGGCAGTGTAGAGTTCTTCTGGACGGTTTGGACGGCTGGAAAGTTCAGGGTGATACTGACAAGCTACAAAGAATTTATTTTCAGGAATTTCGACAATTTCTACCAAACGATTATCTGGAGAAACTCCTGAGAAGACAAATCCTGCTGCCTCAAACTGCTCACGGAAGGCGTTGTTAAACTCATAGCGGTGACGGTGACGGCGTTGCACCACTTCTTGATTGTGATATGCAGCTGCTGCCTTAGAGCCACGTTTCAACTTAGATGGATAAAGTCCCAAACGAAGGGTTCCACCCATATCCTCAACGTCAATCTGATCACGCATGATATCAATGATAGGGTATTTTGTTTCTGGTGCAAGCTCTGCAGAATTAGCACCTTCAAGCCCTAAAACGTGACGAGCAAACTCGATACAAGTCAACTGCATTCCCAAGCAGACACCCAACATTGGAACATCATTTTCACGCGCATAGCGAATGGCTTGGATTTTCCCTTCAGTACCACGTTGACCAAAACCACCTGGTACGATGATTCCATCTGCATCAGACAAGATTTCTGCTACATTCTCTGCTGTCACATCATTGGCATTAATCCAATTGATCTTCACTTCTGCGTCGTTAGCATATCCAGAGTGTTTCAAGGCTTCGACCACTGAGATGTAGGCATCTTGCAACTCCACATACTTACCAACGAGGGAAATTTTGACCTGTTTCTTGAGGTTCATGACCTTATCCACCATAGCTGACCACTCTGTCATATCCGCTGCTGGTGCATCTAATTTCAAGTGGTCACAGACAATCTGGTCCATACCTTGTGCCTGCAAGTTCAATGGAATTTGGTAAAGGTGTTCGACATCCAAAGACTCGATAACAGCTTCTGGAGCCACGTCACAGAACTGAGCTAGTTTATTTTTAATTCCTTGACCAGCTGGTTTTTCTGTACGAATGACCAACATATTTGGCTGGATTCCCAAACCGCGCAATTCTTTTACTGAATGCTGAGTTGGCTTGGTCTTCATCTCACCAGCAGCCTTGAGATATGGAAGCAAGGTTGTATGGATGTACATGACATTATCTGCACCCACATCTGCCTTCATCTGACGAAGAGCCTCTAGAAATGGCAAGGACTCGATATCTCCAACGGTTCCACCAACCTCTGTGATAATGACATCAGAGTCGGTCGTTAGAGCAGCACGCTTGATTTTTTCTTTCAAAGCATCTGTGATATGAGGAATGACTTGAACAGTTGCCCCAAGGTACTCGCCACGGCGTTCCTTACGAAGAACTTCACTGTAGATTTTACCAGTTGTCACGTTGGAATATTTGTTGAGGTTGATATCGATGAAACGTTCATAGTGACCCAAGTCCAAATCTGTTTCAGCTCCATCATCAGTCACAAAGACTTCCCCGTGCTGGTAAGGACTCATGGTTCCCGGATCGATGTTGATATAAGGGTCAAACTTTTGAATGGTTACTTTTAAACCACGATTTTTCAAGAGACGGCCTAGACTTGCTGCGACAATCCCTTTCCCAATAGACGATACCACACCACCAGTTACAAAAATATATTTCGTAGACATAGATTCCTCTTTCTAAAATGCTCAAGGTCTTGTTAACTACGAGGGGACATAGAAAACAAGACCCTTATGAATAACGACTTTTCAAGAAAAACTTCCTGAAAAAACAAAAATAGCTCCCTAGTAACTAGGGAGCCCCGACCTCTAAAAGAGGTGCCCGAACAATATAATACCTCAAAGCAGAACATTTGTCAATCCGAATCGGTAAAACCTGAAAATAAGAAGATCGCTTTCAGAAAACCAACTAAAGATCTACATCCAAACGGATGTATCACTCAACTACTTTGCCCAAGCAACAAAAAAGGAGATCAGGCGATCTCCTCTGTGAAGTCTTTTACTCTTCTTCACTCGTTTCAGCATCATCGTCTGAGAACTCGTCGTCTTCTTCGTTAAGATCCACGTCTTCGCCCAAGTCATCAGGAGCGATTTCGTTGATTTCTGCATCGTAAGCTTCCACTTCATTCTTCTCATCATCTGGATTTTCATCATCGTATGAAAGAGCTGGATCTGCTTCGTATGCGTCCTCGTCTTCTGGATCATCGGCATTGTAGTCAATAGCATCTGAATCACCATCCATGAAGGCATTGACACGTTGTTTCTTAGCTTTTGGTGCTACTTCATCGTCGTCACTTTCTTCAAGAGCGATGATTTCTTCGTCGATTTCGTCCACACCATACCATGAACGAAGACCCCATTTGTTGTCTCCAAGAGAGATGAAGCTACCGTCAAAGTTCAACTCTGTGTAGAACAAAGGCAAAGCTTCGCGGATATCGCTGTTTGATGTTCCAAGGTAGTTTTGAATTTCGTTTACAAGATCGCTAAAATGCATCTCATGATCGCGACCACGAAGTTCCAAGATAGCACGCGCTACCTCGATCATAGATAGTTCACTTTTTTCTTGCCCAGCAAATACTTCTAATTCCAAAGCGTTTCTCCTCATTTTTACTACTATCGCCAGAGCGAACAGACTCTGACCTCATTTTATCATGTACTCTTTATTGTACGATAATTTTGCAGAATAGTCAAAGGTTAAATGGGAGAAAGTGACAGGACTTTTTATTTCTTTGCTACCCAGCCGATAGCATCGTGAGGTGGGGTTTTGGTGTCAATCCAGATGAATTCAATGCCTATTTCCCCATTTTTAAACTTGGTCAATCGAATTCCGTTGATTTCCAGTTCATTGAGTCGTTGACCTGTTAAGACTTCTCGTTCTTTTAACTGGAAAACACCACGTAAAATCCAATCCCCAAGAATTTCTTGCTTATCAGTCGATTGAATCGCCTTACCAGCTTCTTGATTTATATAGGCATTGATAACATCACCAGAAGATAAGAAACGTAATTTAAAAGTTCTTTCCTCTTTCGGTAGAGATAGTTTTTTAGTGCCGGGTTCAAAAGTTCCAAATCTAGGACCAAAGAAATATAGAATAGTTACCAAGATTCAATCTCTGCTAAAGTTTTACTATCATCAGCTAATCCAATCATTGCAATTACATGATTTTTGTCATAACTAAACATAATTGATATGAGTTTTCTAATAGCATCTCTAATTTCACGAGGGGAAATCTGATTTATATCTATGTCATAAAACGATAAACCATGTGATAGGCTATTTATCACATCTAACATTCCTTGAAATTCCTCTTCTTTCTCTTCTGAAATATTATAAAATTTCATTAATTGAGTTATTGCAGATGAGGTTGCATACTCTAACCTATAATTACTTCTTGCATGTGATTCTAAAATCAGTCTTCCCATATTTGCAAATCTCACACAATTGTCAACTGTGCTAAGTTTACTATTACTTGTTTTAGCAAAATCATATATTGTTTTGAAATTAGCTCTGTAGTAATCACTAAAATTTTTACTCTCATGAGGTTCAACTTTTCGAATATTACTGTTTCCATGCTCATCTTTATAGATTAATGCTTTTAAAAGTGAGTTATTATTGAAACCAAAGCCAAAATTATGAAAATCAATTGAAGAATGAGTTAAAATAAATACCTGAGCATTCATTGATGTCAATTTTTTTATTATTTTATTTATCAACTCTGTCAAAAAATACCTATTATCTGAGTCTAGGCTAGTAATAGGGTCATCAAAAATAACGTATTCAACATTATTTTTTAAACTTTTTCCAGGATCTAAATATAAATCATAATAAAAATGTAAAAAACCTAATAAACGCCTCTCCCCTTCACTTAAATCTTTCGTACTAATAATTATTGAAGGGTCAGTTCTATGCTTTAACAAATAATGATTTCCATCAATTTGACATTTTATATTCATCCCAATAACTCTAAATTCATCATTGAGTAAGTCTGCAAATGGCTGTAAATTCCCTGCTGGCTCAACTTCCTGAATCCACTGTTTATTCTCTTCAATATATCGTTCATTAGCTCTTTGTTGTTCCTCATACTTTTGGAGTTGTTCACTAACTTCATCAATAGGATATCGCTCTAATATTTTTTGAGCGACCCAAGACTTTGCAACATTTTCAATTTCATCTAATAGAGCCTCTTGTTTAAATATCTCTTTATCAAGATTACCTATCTCCGCCTTTATATTACAAATTACTTTGTTATAATTTTCTTCAATTTCAAATGTATACGGTAAAACTAAAGAAGGATTTTCAATTTTTTCATCTATGTTATTGATAATTTCTGATATATTTGAGTTCAAAATCTCAAACCTATCATCAATGATATGCTCAGGTTGACTAAACAAGTCATTTTTTATTCCTTCAAGTAATATTTTATTTCTTTCTAAACTTTCAACTGCTTTAGAATATTGAGATTGTATTTTTTCTTGAATGCTATCATGAACTTTTTCATAATCAAAATGATTACCACAAAACTTACATTGGTTTATACCATCATTATGTAAATGTAACCCTTCCTTCAACCATTCAGATAAATTTTTTGTAATTTGAAAATCTGGCTTAATTATTTTCTGTGTGAATATATTTTGAATTTCAGTAAGAATAATATCTATTTTTCTACTCGTATCAAACGTAATTTCACTTTTTTCTTTTTTTAGATTGGTTAATTCCAACTCAATTGAATCACTAGAACTTATTTTTGAAAAATCTGCATCAATAATATCATTTTCCCATGCTTTTAGAGCATCAATTGGATTTATCTTTGCATTTCGCTTCTGATTAATTTGTCGGGTCATTCTAAAAAGTTCACGAGCTTCAGAAAGATTATAAGCCATAAATTCAAATACTTCATTTTTATAATCTTCAATCTGCTTATCTATGTTCTGATTATACTGAACTAAATAGAGGTTTGCATTCTTGATATTTTCAATTGCTTCTTCAATACCAATTCTATTAGCACCAACTAATAGTTTGATTCCAGATAGTGAATCAACTGTATAAACATTATCTAATACATAATCCGTATCAAATCTTTTTACTGACTCATGATTTTCTGAAATCCAGTTTGATAATGACGATTTACCACTCCCATTTGTTCCAAAAAAAATATTACATTTACGCAAGTTTTCATCAAACGAGAAATTATGAAATGACTTTTTAGAAATATTTACCAATTTATCTATCATACACATTACCCTCTAATAACCAAGTTTTACTTCATTATAGCAAAAAACGTTAGCATTTGCTAACGTTTTCATAATTATTAAAACCTTATTTCACCAACTTCTTCATCTCATCAATACGTGCGACGGTCGCATCGTACTTGGCTTGGTAGTCGGCTTGTTTGTCGCGTTCTTTTTGGACGACTTCTGGTTTGGCATTGGCTACGAAGCGTTCGTTAGAGAGCTTCTTGCCGACCATATCCAGTTCTTTTTGCCATTTAGCTAGTTCCTTGTCGAGACGAGCCAGTTCTTCTTCGACATTGAGGAGGTCTGCCAGTGGCAAGTAGATTTCTGCTCCTGTGATGACACTTGACATAGCGAGCTCAGGTGCAGGGATGGTTGATGCGATTTCCAAGTGTTCTGGATTTGTGAAGCGTTTGATGTAGTTGACATTACTGTTAAAGAAGGTTTCCAAGCCGCTATCGCTTGTCTTAACAAGAATGGTGATTGGCTTGCTTGGTGCAACGTTTACTTCGGCACGCGCATTCCGAACGGCACGAATCAAGTCTTTGAGGCTTTCGACACCTGTGTGGGCCGCAAGGTCTTCAAAGGCTGGGTTGACAGTTGGGTATGCTGCTGTAACGATAGAACCTTCTGAGATTTGTCCAAAGATTTCTTCTGTCACAAATGGCATGATTGGGTGGAGGAGACGAAGGATCTTGTCCAAAGTGTAAAGGAGAACAGAACGTGTGATGACTTTCTCTTCTTCGTTATCGCTATAAAGAACTTCCTTGGTCAACTCAACGTACCAGTCCGCAAACTCATCCCAGATGAAGTTGTAGAGGATGTGGCCAGCTACACCAAACTCAAACTTATCAAAGTTTTCAGTGACTTTGCCGATCGTTTCATTGAGGTTGTGGAGAATCCAGCGGTCAGTAACGTTTCCGGCTTCCTTGTTAACAACTTTTTCCACATTGGCAGTTGCTTGGTCAAGGGTCAAACCCTCATTGTTCATGAGGATGTAGCGAGAGATGTTCCAGATCTTGTTAATGAAGTTCCAAGAAGCATCCATTTTCTCATAAGAGAAGCGGACGTCTTGCCCTGGTGCAGAACCGTTTGAAAGGAACCAACGAAGGGCATCGGCACCGTATTTCTCGATGACATCCATTGGGTCAATCCCGTTACCGAGAGATTTCGACATCTTGCGTCCTTGCTCGTCACGGATGAGACCGTGGATAAGCACGTTTTGGAATGGCTGACGGCCAGTGAATTCCAGAGATTGGAAGATCATACGAGACACCCAGAAGAAGATGATATCGTAACCTGTTACCAAGGTTGAAGTTGGGAAGTAACGTTTGAAGTCTTCTGAGTCGACATCAGGCCAGCCCATGGTTGAAAATGGCCAAAGGGCCGAACTGAACCAGGTATCCAAGACGTCTTCGTCCTGAGTCCAACCGTCACCTTCTGGAGCTTCCTCACCGACGTACATTTCACCCTCAGCATTGTACCAAGCAGGGATTTGGTGACCCCACCAGAGCTGACGAGAGATTACCCAGTCATGGACATTTTCCATCCATTGAAGGAAGGTATCGTTGAAACGAGGTGGGTAGAATTCTACCTTGTCCTCTGTGTCTTGGTTTGCAATGGCATTCTTAGCCAATTGGTCCATCTTGACAAACCATTGAGTAGACAAGCGTGGCTCAACCACCACACCTGTACGCTCTGAGTGACCAACGCTGTGGACACGTTTTTCGATTTTAACGAGGGCGCCGATTTCTTCCAACTTAGCAACGACTGCCTTACGAGCTTCAAAACGGTCCATGCCTGCAAATTCGAAGGCCAAGTCGTTCATAGTTCCGTCATCGTTCATGACGTTGACTTGTGGCAAGTTGTGACGTTGACCGACCAAGAAGTCGTTTGGATCGTGGGCAGGAGTGATTTTCACGACACCAGTACCAAACTCAGGATCTGCGTGTTCATCTCCAACGATTGGAATCAATTTATTAGCGATAGGAAGGATAACATTTTTACCAATCAAGTCCTTGTAGCGCGGGTCTTCTGGATTGACCGCAACCGCAACGTCCCCAAACATGGTCTCAGGACGAGTTGTCGCAACTTCAAGGGCGCGTGAGCCATCTTCCAGCATGTAGTTCATGTGGTAGAAGGCACCTTCGACATCCTTATGAATGACCTCGATATCAGAAAGGGCTGTGCGAGCTGCTGGGTCCCAGTTGATGATAAACTCACCACGGTAGATCCAGCCTTTCTTGTAAAGTTCGACAAAAACCTTGCGAACAGCTTTTGACAAGCCTTCGTCAAGGGTGAAACGCTCGCGAGAGTAGTCTACAGAGAGACCCATCTTGCCCCATTGTTCCTTGATGGTAGTGGCATACTCGTCTTTCCATTCCCAGACTTTCGTCAAGAAAGACTCACGACCGAGGTCATAGCGGGAAATGCCTTCACCACGCAAGCGCTCCTCAACTTTAGCTTGAGTGGCAATCCCAGCATGATCCATCCCTGGAAGCCAAAGCGTATCAAAACCTTGCATACGTTTTTGACGGATGATGATATCCTGTAAAGTTGTATCCCAAGCGTGACCAAGGTGAAGTTTACCAGTCACGTTTGGTGGTGGAATCACGATTGAATAAGGCTTAGCTTTTTGATCTCCTGAAGGCTTGAAAACATCGGCATCAAGCCATTTTTGGTAACGACCAGCCTCAACCTCGGCTGGATTGTATTTAGGTGAAAGTTCTTTAGACATGTGTGTGCTCCTTAATTATTAGTTTCCTAAATAGCTTCTATTTTAATTTCTTATTTAGTTTCTTGCGTATTTTTATCTGTTCTTTTTTTAGTTTATTAACATCTTCTTTTGTTATATTATACTTTATATCCCATAATTTTTGTTTCAATCTATAATTTAAATTGTAAATTTCGTAATATTTTAACTCTAAATCAGTCCTATTTTTTTCTATCTTTTTTATTTGAGAAATATATTTATGATCTATATCAAAAATTTGATAAAGGAAAAAAATTTCTGAAGAAATTATAACTAACACTAAGATTACTGGCAGAATGTCTACTAGCAAATTCACTTTAATCAGATTATAAAAATTTAATAAAATGATTGTTAAATAAAGTGAATAAAGATAAGGCGATACAAACCCTACTAAGAAGGTTAGTATTAAAATAGTTTTTTCTTTAGGCGAATCAGAATTGAGTTTAGATAGCAATTTTATTAGGGACGGTTGCAAAAATAAAAGAATAACTGAAAATAATGATAAATACATATTTACTTCATTATTCACATTTCCCGCCCAAAATAACATTATTAAGTTTAGAATTATCAATCCCCATCTTAAAAAATTCCATAAGAAATTATTATTAATTCTAACCTCATTTTTTGAACGTTCCCAATCATATTTCAAGAGTAACCTTAGATACTGAATGAGTTTTTGCGATTTTTCTTCTGAGTAATCAAAATCATTTAAAAGATCCCAAATATGTCCATCTTTCATGTAATACTCATTAGTATATTTAATATTTCTACAATAGCCATATGGATTGATTTGTGTTCTAAGACTATTTACTGCAGACTCCCTATTTTCTCCATTTAGCAAATCAACAATTATCAACTTTATGCTTTTTCTCCATTCAGAGCGTTCTTTAGTAATATAATCAAGTTGATTTCTTTTACTATTATTAGCAAAAACTAGAATCGCACTCAAGATAGCCCCTAGACCAGCCCCACTAATTAGAGTAATAATCTGGCTTGTTTCCAATCTTCTCACCTCCCTTTCGAAATTCTTCAATACATCCCAACTGTTCGATTTTCTCGAATAGTTCAACTAACAGTTTAAACACTCCCACTCACTCCTCAGCAAGCCATATATCAGACTGTCACAGCGATTTCCCTGAGCATCTTTGCGGTCTCGGATTCGAGCTTCTAAGGTAAAGCCAAGTTTCTCAGTGACTCGTTGACTTTGGACATTGTAGCCAAAGCAAGTCATCTCAATCTTGTGAAGACCCAATTCTTGAAAGCCTAGGTCAATCAAGGTACGCGCTGCTTCTGGCACATATCCTAAGCCCCAATAGTCTGGATGCAAGATATAGCCAATCTCCAGCACATCATCTTCATGGCGATGATTGAAATCAACAGAGCCAACGATTTTATCCGTCCCTTTGACGACAATTCCATAGCCCGCTGGGAGATTGTTCTTTTCATTACGCTCGGGCAGAATATGCTCTAGATAATAAATCTCATCTTCCAAGGTCTTGACGGGCGGAAAGCCTGCTGGATAAGAGACTTCTGGCCTACTGGCATAGTCAAAGATATCCACTGCATCATCCACTGTACGGACTCGTAACACTAGCCGTTCGGTTTCTAATCGTTCTGGTAATTGTGCTTGCTCCATCTTCAACCCTCGCTTCCCATAAAAAAATGCCCCTGCCATCTAAATGACAGGGACGAATGTGTTATCCGCGGTACCACCCAATTTCGGGCAAAGCCCGCAACTCTTGTCTTTGAAGGATATACAAAGACACTTTTATTTCATTTTAAACATCAGCAACCAGTTCTGACACATTTGTGGACTTCTCAGCACCGCCACTTTCTGTAAAATGTGGGATTCAAAACACCTCTAATGGCTTTATTGTAACAAGTTTTTCACGGAAATGCAAGGCTCAAGAAAGATTACTTGAAGCTGATTCCGTGTTCTTTTAATTTCTTAATCGTAGCTGGACCGATTCCCTTCAAGGCAAGGAGTTCTTTTTCAGTCCAGTTTTTGAAGTCAGAAGCTGACTTGATGCCTTCATCATAGAAAGTCTTCGCGCGATCTACTGAGAGACCACCCAAAGTAGCTGCGAAATCTTCTACAGAATTGGCTACTTTTTGAGCTTGTTCCTTAGTCGCTTCTACTGCTTGTTCCACTTTTTTAGAGACAACTTTTCCTGCTTCGCTGGCAGACTTTTCTGCGTGTTTCACAACTTTCTTGGTCTCTTCGACAACTTTGGTCACCGTACTTGAAAATGCACCTGAGCGACGAAGGCTATTTCGCAATTGTTTTTTACGTTGGAGTTTCTTTGACATGATAAAATCCTTTCAATAAAAAATCCCTGCTCTGACAAGGATTTAATAAAGATATTCTATCAAGATTTTGGGAAAAAATCAAGAAAGTATCTGAATTTTAATAGTTTCGCTCACCAAACAAGCCCTCTGGCAGATCATGGAATCCCTTGCCTGCCTTGAAATTTTCAAACTTACCCAGCAAGAACTGGTAGGCATCCAAGCGGCTTTCGTAGCGAATCATGGCATCTTTGGCACGCTCGTCTTGGTCTTCTTCGTAAACCTTCTGACTTTCCTTGTGCGCCATGTCGTTGATCATGATCTGGGTATTGACCCAGGCCTCAAATTCCTTCATAAATTCTTGTTCGTAACTCATTGATTCTCCTTATTCTAATCCACGGAAGTAGTCCGTATCAATCTCACGGTAGGGCTGAATGTCCTGAACATACTCTAGCACGCCTTGAAATTCCCCGTTCTCATCGTGTACTGCAGCGTAGGTGATGTGGACAAACTTGCCTCGCGACTCAGAATTGAACCACATTTCATACTTGTCCTTGACTCCTTCACGAAGACCTTGCATGATAGCTTTGACTTTCTCCAAATATTTTGGCGGATGGCAGAGTTCAACATTGCGTCCGACTTGGGACGGCGTCCGTTTGAAAATCATCTCATCAGCTGGCGCATTATCATTGTAATACTGGAAAATATCGTCTTTATTGACAAAGGTAATCTCCATGGGAAGGTGGTTGAGGATGAGGTTGGCCTGCTCGACCGAGAGATAGCCATTGCCAAAAGCCTGTTGACTATGGCGGTCCAACACTTCTTCCTTCTCCTTAGGGGTAAAGGTAATGGTGAACTGACCTTCTGGTGTATCGATAACTTGCTGCACTTGGCCTTCAGCCGTGTCTAGCTGCACGGGCTCCTCTGCACTCTTTTCCTCAACAAAACTCTGACGTTCTGGCACCCATTTCTCGGACGGACGAATGATGGCATAGCCGTAGGCATCGCTCTCCTCCGCAATCTGAAGCCAGTCATCCTGAGTGAAAGACTCAAGGAGAATCATGAGGAGGATAGACTCCTCCTTGAAAATCATACTTTCAAACTCTGTCGCAAAAGCTTCGAAATCTTCTTTTACACTACTAATCGACACTTCTGGTAGTTCCTTAGCCGTCGCTAGAGCTGTCTGAAAGAGTTCTCTGATCTGGTCATCCACCCCCCACATAACTTTAGGAGGTGAATCGTGTCCATAGCGCTCCATGATGGGGAAAAAGAGCTCTTCCTTGCGCTGATAGTGAATATCAAATTGGCCCAAAAGCCCCATTTGACGGACCAAACCCTTACGCATCTCCGCAAGCATTTCCTCGTCTTCCATAGACTCATAGGTATCTAACAATCTCCGAATGCGAATCAAGGCAGCACGGAGAGCCAGATTTTCATCCTTGAAGATTCGAACTGGGTGGCCAGGATGCTCGGTATCCTCTACTTCGACACCCTTAACAGCATTTTTAAAAAGATTAGCATGAACATCACAGAGTTCCATGACATCTTCAAAGGTGACACCTGAGTCTGAGTTCATCAGCTCGTGCTCCATGAGAGAAATCTCGATAGCTGAAACACCTGTAAAGGTCGCATCAAAGCGCTCCTGAACTGATTCAGGAGAGGCGCCATTATGCAATTCTAACAAAATATCCCGTAGGACATGAATCCGTTCATCTGCCATTAGTCTAATCCAATCACTTCGTAGCCATTCGCTTCCAGTGTGCGGACAATCTTGTCCATAGGAGTTCCTTCAAGCTTAGAGCCCTGTTTGAGCGATACCTTGCGCCCAACAGTATTGCGCATCAAGGGATTGGCAAGTGGTTTAAAACCGAGCTCTACTAGAATTTCCAAGACTTCTGGATGCTTGTCCACCACTTCTGCAACGGGAATTGACACATCGATGATATTGTCCATGACGACCTCCATGTATGTTCTAAAATGATTTTACTGCTTATATTATACCATATGGGAAGAGATTAAAAAACTAGCAGCGGAGTTCCTGCTAGTTTCTTTCATTTCAAGTTATTCCTTATCATCTGGTTTTGCGAGCCAGTGAGCCGTATCCATTAACTTATCTACAAGAAATAACTTCCCTAGACCAACAACAAGATTGTCATCTTTTTTCATTGTTTTCATCACTTTTAAACCCTGCATCGTAAAAAAGTAATTCCCGTAAGTTTTAACTAACATTTTTATGAGACCCATGTTACTCTCCTTCGATGATTTCGACCTCTTTTCGGATAGTATCAACGTCTCTTTGATATTGCACTTCATTGTAGTTGACTAGCTTGGACAATTCCTGTTGCAATCTTTCTCCCATCGGCTTCATGGTCGCAAAGGTTAAGCCGCCAGAAATGACTCCGCCTAAGATAGGAATCACTTTCCCCATCCCTTTAGCTAAGCCTCCTTTTGTCAGATTAACACCAAAAATTTTCAAAACTTTTTCTAAAATAGGATACCAGAGGGTCTTTGTCAAAGCTTTCTTGTTCACTACTTTTATGACTTGTTTGGCTACTGTCACACCGCCTGATCGAAGTAGGGCACCTGCACCATTTACTCCCAGCATCACACCGAGATACAGTAAAAGCGTGTTTTTAGCTTCCTCGCTTAACTCATTGCGCGATGCCCAGAGATCATCAAATCCGTAAATATACCCTAGTTCTTGAGCTAATTTCAATGAAAAACCATAAAACTGAGCTACGTCTGTCGGGATAGTGATCGTCATGAGAATCCCTCCAGGTAAACCTGCCAAAACCGATGTTCCACTGGCTAACAGGACATTGTCCTTAATACAGGCCTTTGCCACTCGGTCCAAGCTTTCCTGAGGCAACAAAGAAGTCGGCCCTTGTTCTAATAAGGTTGCAATATCCTTACGGTCTAATTCCTTTGAAAACTTTTCTACTAAAAATTTCTCTCGATCAACTTTGACTACGGGTAATTTTACCACTTGTTGCAGCACTTGCATAGCTATATCTTGTTTAGCCATATGTCTCTCCGTTTTTCATTTATATCAAGCTTTATCATATCATACTATTTGAAATTTACAAATTTTTTAAACTGATTTTTATCAGATAGATATATCGTCAAATAGCAATGATCATACTCTGGCAACAAAAAAGAGGGTTGCCCCTCTTTCTTATACTCAATGAAAATCAAAGAGCAAACTAGGAAGCTAGCCGCAGGTTGCTCAAAACAGTGTTTTGAGGTTGTGGATAGAACTGACGAAGTCAGTAACCATACCTACGGTATGGCGACGCTGACATGGTTTGAATTTGATTTTCGAAGAGTATTAGTTCTTATCCAGATTGCGTAACATCTCGTCAATCTTGTTTCCATATTCGATGGATTCGTCTTTGACGAAGGTCAAATCTGGGATTTTGTACAATTTCAAATTGCGACCAAGTTCACGTTTGATGGTACCAGTTGCTTTCTCAAGCCCGATTTGAACTTTTTGGTTATCCGAAGCAAGGTTACTCAAAATGGTGTAGTAAACCTTGGCAACAGACAAATCTCCCAGCATCTGAACATCTGTGATGGTCACACCTTGGACACGCGGATCACGGACCTTCTTTTGCAAAATCTCATTGACTTCACGCTTGATTTCCATGCCCACACGATCCGTACGGAAATGATTTGCCATGATATTCCTTTCTCTACTTTGAACCAAAAGCTAGGCCAGCAGACCTAGCTATTTTTAAATTTATTGATTTTCAGCTCAAATTGAAACGAAGTGCAATTTGAACTCATCCGCTTCTTTCGCTGTGGTGAAAGTGATGGAACTGATTTATCAGTCCCATCACAGGGGATTTTTGAGACACTAGGCTCAAAAATAAGTAATGAAACCATTGGTTTGCTTGCGTCCCTCACCACCTAAGAAAGGAGCAAAAATCTTATCTCTTAATTTCTTCCATGATATAAGCCTCAATCACATCATCCATCTTGATATCATTGTAGCCCTCAATCATCAATCCACCTTCACGACCGTTCGTAACTTCTTTCACGTCGTCTTTGTAGTGTTTCAAGCTTGCGAGTTCACCGTCATAGATAACAACACCGTCACGGATTACACGAACTTTAGAATCACGGGTAACCTTACCGTTGATAACCATAAATCCACCGATAGTTCCCACTTTAGACACCTTAAAGGTTTCACGGATAAGAGCTTCACCGATGATTTTTTCTTCAAATTCAGGATCCAACATCCCTTTCATGGCTTCTTCCATCTCTTCGATAACCTTATAGATAATGCTGTGGAGACGGATTTCGACATCGTCAGCATCTGCTTGTTGACGAGCTTGTGGCGTAGGGCGGACGTTGAAACCGATGATAAAGGCATTTGAAGCTTCCGCAAGAGTCACGTCAGATTCGTTGATAGCACCGACTGCTGAGTGAACGATGGTAACTTTTACACCTTCTACATCGATCTTTTGAAGTGAGGCAGAAAGGGCTTCAACAGAACCTTGTACGTCGGCCTTGATGATAACGTTAACAGACTTGAGTTCACCCGCTTTAAGCGTATCGAAGAGGTTTTCAAGGCTGACACGTTGGGTAGCTTGACGTTGTTTCATAAGGGCACGTTTGGCACGTTCTTCACCTGCTGCACGCGCAGATTTTTCATCTTCGTAAACGGCAAAATGGTCACCCGCCATTGGTGCTTCGTTCAAACCTGTGATAGAAACTGGTGTTGATGGTCCTGCCACCTTGACACGACGACCAAGGTCATTGGTCATGGCACGGACACGACCGAAGGTATTTCCGACAACGATAGGGTCTTGCACATTCAGAGTACCTTGTTGCACAAGAAGAGTTGCGACCGCACCTTTTCCTTTATCCAAACGAGCTTCGATAACCGTACCGATAGCACGCACTGTTGGATCTGCCTTGAGTTCTTGGATTTCAGCCACAAGAAGGACTGTTTCCAAGAGTTCATCGATATTTTGGTTGAATTTAGCTGAGATTTCAACAAATTCAGAATCACCACCCCAAGCTGTTGACATAACCCCATGCTCTGCCAATTCACCGATAACGCGTTCTGGGTTGGCACCTGGTTTATCAATCTTGTTGATAGCTACGATGATTGGAACGTTGGCTGCTTTTGAGTGGTTGATGGCTTCGATAGTCTGAGGCATAACCCCATCGTCGGCCGCTACAACCAAGATAGTAATATCGGTAACAGATGCACCACGCGCACGCATCGATGTAAAGGCCGCGTGTCCTGGTGTATCAAGGAAGGTAATCTTCTTGCCATTTTCAACGATTTGGTAGGCACCGATATGCTGAGTGATACCACCTGCTTCTCCTGTTGCAACACGAGAGTTACGAAGGGTATCTAGAAGGGTTGTTTTACCATGGTCAACGTGCCCCATGATAGTCACAACTGGTGGACGCTCAACCAATTCATCTTCATTGAGATAACCATCTTCGACGAAGAAACGTTCGATGTCCGCATTGTCCACTTCAACCTTTTGTTTGGCTTCGATACCATAATCTACCAATAGGAGTTCAATGGTGTCACCATCCAAAGATTGGTTTTGTGTGGCCATAACACCCATCATAAAGAGTTTCTTAACGATTTCAGCTGGCTCACGCTTGATACGTTTTGCGATTTCCGCAACAGTCATACCATCTGTATATTCAAATTCTGTTGGCAATTCGTGGAACTTACGTTCTGTAACAGGTTTTGGTGCCTGATTGCGGTTATTTTGCTTGTTGCCTTTTTTATTCTTTTTGTTGTTATTCCAGTTACTATTTCTTTGATTTCTCACTTGATTCTGACTACTTCGATTCTTTTGTTGTTTTCTAGGACCATCTTCTTCGTGATCATAATCGTCACGTTCTTTGTCTGGTCGAGCTTGTTTTTTACGACGTGTATCCACTGGCGCTTCTTTAGCTACAGGAGCTACTGCTACGGCTGGCTGCGTTTGTTCAGCTAACTTAGCAGCTTCCTCAAAGATTTCCTCAGGTTCCTTGCGTTTATTAGCTTGAGCCAAGGCTTCTTTGGCAGCTTGCGATTGTTTGAAGCGCTCCTCGCTTGAGCGTGCGTACTCTGCATTTTGCTCTGCTTTTAGAGCTGCTGCACGGGCTTTAAAGTCAACACGTGGCCCAGCTGGTTTTGGCTGGAAGTCTTGTTGCTGACGGCGATCATTGCCACGATTTCCTTGACCTTGTGGTTTCTTCCCTTGGTCGTTAAAACGGCGATTGTCGCGGTTTCCTTGACCAGGTTTGCCACCATTACGGCCGTCGTTTTTCTGACGGTTGCCGTTTTGTTGTTGGTCACGGTTGTTGCCCTTGT
Organism: Streptococcus mitis ATCC 6249; assembly: GCF_000146585.1. Lineage (GTDB taxonomy): Bacteria > Bacillota > Bacilli > Lactobacillales > Streptococcaceae > Streptococcus > Streptococcus mitis_AZ. Next base: position 1,688,574 of record NZ_GL397179.1, read on the forward strand.
TTTGTTTGCGTCGCTCTGCCTGCTCTTTGGCACGCGCCTCACGCTCCGCCTTGAAGTTTCGACTTTGTGGTCTTGCAGCCACTACTTTTTCTTCCTTAGGAGCTACAGGTGTAGCTGGTTTGCTTTCTTCCTTAGCGACAACTGGTTTAGCTGATGCAGACTTTTCAACTTTCTTTTCTACACTTGCTTTTGCTGCTACAGGTTTTGCTTCTGCCTTAGGAGCAGGTGCAGGTTTAAAGCTAGCTGCGATTTGCTCAGCAGCAGCAGCTTCCACGCTCGATGAGTGGCTTTTTACATCCAAGCCCAACTCTTTTGCACGCGCTACAACTTCTTTACTTTCTTTTCCAAGTTCTTTTGCGATTTCGTACAATCTTTTCTTAGACAAATCATGTCCTCCTCTTCTATTCCATAAGAGACCTCATTTTCTTTGTAAATCCAGCATCTGTCACAGCCAAAACCTTTCTCGATTTCCCGACTGCTATGCTTAATTCCAGTGTTGAAAACACGGTTATAACTTCTACTTGATAATAGTCACTTTTATCTTGAATCTTCTTGGTTAGATTGGGACCAGCATCATGGGCTAGAAAGACTAGCTTGGCTTTCTGGTCTTGGATGGCCTTGACCACTAATTCCTCACCCGATATGATCCTGCCTGCTCGTTGAGCAAGACCCAAGAGATTGCTTATCTTTTGCTTATTCAAGTCCTAACTCTCTTCTTTTCACTTTGTGATCCACATAAGCGATCAACTCGTCATAAAAGCTTTCTTCAACTTCCATGTTAAAGCTGCGGTTAAAGACTTTCTTCTTTTTGGCCTCTAGGGCTTCTGCATTGTCTAGCTTGATATAAGCGCCACGGCCATTGGCCTTGCCTGTCGGATCGATAAAGATCTCTCCTTCTTTGTTCTTGACAATGCGGAGCAAATCACGCTTGTCAATCACTTCGTTAGATACAACAGACTTGCGCAAAGGGATTTTTCTTGTTTTCATCTTTCCCTCCTCTAGCAGCTTTTATTCTTCGATCAATTCATCTGCAACTGCGTAATCAACTTGACCTGCTTCTTCCATAGCTTCAAACTCACTGGCAGACTTGATATCGATACGGTAACCCGTCAAGTGAGCTGCCAAGCGAACGTTTTGTCCACGACGACCGATGGCAAGAGAAAGCTTGTTATCAGGTACAACGACCAAGGCACGTTTGCTGTCATTTTCATCAAAGATAACTTGGTCAACCTCTGCAGGTGCAATGGCATTGTAGATAAACTCAGCTGGATCCGCTACCCACTCGATAACGTCAATGTTTTCTTCGACAGGAATCATGCGATCGCTCTTGGCATCGTAACGAGCAGGGTGGAATTTGCTGGTGATTTTCTTGATGTTGGCACCACCACGTCCAACGATTGTCCCGATAGCGTCCACGTTTGGATTGTGGCTACGAACGGCAACTTTCGTACGGTCACCAGCTTCGCGGGCTACGCTCATGATTTCAACAGTTCCATCGTAAACTTCTGGAATTTCTTGCTCCATCAAGCGTTTGATCATTTCTGGATGGCTACGGCTAACAAAGACGTTGACACCACGAGGGTTGTCTTCAACTTTATAAACGTAAACCTCAATACGGTCATGGGAAGCAAACACCTCTCCAGGGATTTGGTCTTGTTTGGACAATTGAGCTTCGATACTACCTAAGTTAACATAGATGAAACGGTTGTCAAAACGTTCTACTGTACCAGACATGATTTCTTGTTCATGTTCTTTATAAGTATTGTAAGTGATGGCACGCGTTTGCTTACGCATTTTTTCCATGATGGTTTGTTTAGCAGATTGGGCTGCTACACGACCAAACTCAGCTGGTGCTTCTTCAAATTTGATTTTGTCACCAAGCTCATAGGCTGAATTAATGGCAAGAGCATCTTTTAAACTGATTTCCAAACGGCTATCAAATACTTCATCTACAACTTCACGGACAGTATAAACTGTAAAGTCACCTGTTTTTTCGTTAAAGTCGATGGCTACGCTATCAGATTGACCATAACGTCTGCGATAAGCGGAACGAAGCGACTCTACTACTGCGTCGATGATGTCTTCTTTTTTGATTCCCTTGTCTTCTTCCAAAATGCGGAAGGCCTCTAGCATTTCTTTACTCATGTTTTCTTCACTTTTGAATCCTCAAAAGCTATCCTTTCTTTTCTATAATTTTACTGCTAAACGTGCTTTTGATACTAAACTGTATGGAATTTGGACGGTTTTCTTACGCGTCTTGTCCATATACTCCACAGTCAACTCCTCCTCTTCAAAGGACAACAAGGTTCCTTCAAAAACCTTTTGCTTATCGATGGCTTGATAGAGCCCGACATGGATGTATTTCCCAACAGCTCCAGCGACGGCATCCTTGGTTTTCAAGGGACGTTCCAAGCCTGGACTGGTGATTTCTAGGAAATATTGTTCTGGGAAGGGATCGGGCTTGATAGTGTCTAGGACAGGACTGATAATTTCTGTCAGGTCTGCCGTGTCGTTCAAGGTAATTCCTTCAGGTTTGTCTACAAAAATACTGAGAATCATGTCACTGCCAATCTTTCCATACTCGATATCCACAAGCTCGAAAGGCGCTTGGATGACAGGTTCTACAACTTCTCTAACTAATTCTACGATTGTTGCGATTGCGTCCACCTCCTCATAAGCAAGAGGCGAAGATATTTCCCCGCCTCTCTTTCTCATATTCTTACTATCAGTATAGCACGTTTGTCAATTTATGTAAAGTATAAGCACTCAAACGGCTGGTTTTTAAGCTATTTCTTAAAATTCTGCCTCAACTCGGTAGATTACTTGACCCTTGTTGGAGAATTTTTGCTCATATTCTGTCATGACATTGCCTTCAAAATCACTGGCATGTAAGTCCAACCAAACTCCGTTCAGTTTCATCCCATACTGAGAAAAACTCACCAAGCTGTACTCAAACAAGCCACGATTGTCTGTCTTGAAATGGATTTCACCATTCTCAGGCAAGATGCGCTTGAAGGTGTCCAAGAAACTCTTGTAGGTCAGACGGCGTTTTTCATGACGTTTTTTAGGCCAAGGATCTGAAAAGTTTAGGTAGAGACGATCAATCTCACCGTCTTCAAAGTAGTCCGTCAAATCCGAACCATCTACCCACAACAACTTGATATTAGGAACTCCAACTTCTAATACCTTGTCCAAGGCATAACTTAATACCGACTTTTGGATGTCAATCCCGATGTAATTGATGTCAGGGTTTTGTTTGGCCATTCCTGATACGAAGGCTCCTTTTCCACTTCCAACCTCAACATGAATCGGATGATCATTTCCAAACAAGTCTCGCCATTTCCCTTTAGCCTCTAAGGGATTGAGGACCACATACTGGGGATTAGCCTCTAGTAACTCTGTCGCCCCTTTACGATTTCTAACTCTCATCTTTTCTTTCCATACTTGTCACGGAAGACACGCAAGGCATAAATCTCCCGGTTTACATTGTCTAAATCTTGGTTTTCACAGTATTTGGCAATCTGGTTCAAGTAAGAATACTGACCATACCAATACAATTTATCTAACACCGTCTGATTGTACTTATAGCCGTAGTCTCTCAACCATTGACGCCACTGATGATCTGGAATGTAGTGGCATAGCAGATGCGCCACATCAAACATACGATCCGTCAGACGAACCGAATCCCAATCCACTAGATAAACAAGCCCACTCTCAGTCTCAATCCAATTACTATGGCGAAGGTCTCCATGCACAATCGTTGCATGATCTTCCCTAAAGCCTGGAACCGTCTTACCTAGTTCAGCAATCACACTATTTAAGTAGTGATTCTGTTGCAAGATTTCTGGTACTTCTTGTTGCCAAGAACGCAACAAATCAACTGGTTTTTCCATGGTATATCCCAAACGACTCAACTGCTTCATCAAGGGACGCGAGCGGTGGAGACGGTTCAAGATTGTAATGATTTGTTTGCGATTCATATCGTAGGGAGTCAAGATTTTGCCAGTCAACCATTCTTGGGCACACATATCACGACCATCCGCTAAACGACGAGTCCATAGTAATTGAGGAGCGATTTGTTCTCTGGCTAGGCCAGGTAGGATTGGAGAGGTGTTCATTTTTACAAAGACGCGCTTCCCATCAGGGTAGCTTCCCATATAAGCCTTGCCGCTCTTCCCTGGTATCGGGGTCAGCGTTAGCTCATTATCACCCAAGTCCATTTCTTTCCTCCGTATAAAGTTTCCTTACTATTCTACTAGTTTTTTGTCTATTCGTCAACCGCTCCACACCTGATTCTCAAAGAAAAGCATCTCAATTGGCTCAGGCTATCATTATAGCTAAAAAAAGCAAGCATCATCGTCTGCTTACCTTTTCATGATTTTTAGAAATAAGTTAAAAGTGGCAAACTGTTGTAAGACATGTGGACTAGAGTAGAAACCCACAAATTTTGGCTCTTTTTGTAAGCAAAGCCCAGCAACAAGCTCCCAAGTAGATAATAGAAAAACGAAGGCACATCATAAGGTTCATGCATGAAAGAAAAGAGAGAGGAAGTCAGTACAAGCCCTAACCAAGAATTTTCAAATATAGCCCCCTGAAGAAGTCCTCTGAACATGAGTTCCTCTTGGATTGGTCCCAAAACTGTAACACTTACAATAAAGGAAAGCGGAAGTCCTTTACTCGTTTCCTCAAGGTGTTGAGCCGAGGCACCAGAAGCAACTGAGAAAAAAGCATGATAGCCTATATTTACCAGCACCGTGAGAAGAAAGATTCCAATGAACAGCAAGAGTTGTTTCTTGCTTAAAATCCCAAGAGAAATCATATCAAACCATCTCGCATATCCAAAACTAAGGAAAAGCAAGAAACTTTTTATAATAATGAATGTGTACTGGTGTTGAAAATAATCCCCTTGATTAATGGAATAACTCGCTGCACCAAGGATTGCAAATAGTAAAAATCCCAAAAATAAGGCATGACACTTATTGAAAATGGCCATAAAGCTATCCTCCTCAACAAACAAACTTTCCTACAAGTCATCCTTTAGCTCTAGTCTTTCCAAAACAAACCATTTTAGTAACCAAAATCCGATAACATAACCAGCTCCTAAGAATATAGCCATAAAAGCTAACATGGGATTCAGGGAAGAAAAGACCGCCGCAGATACAAAGGTTAACACAAAAACATTAAAGGCAATGATATCAGAAGCCAAGACTAGAATATAGGGTGTCAACCAGTCTAAGGTTTTTGAATCTAGGAAAAATAAGTGTTTATACATGATGTATTCCTATACAGCATAGAGAGTATAAACTCAAAGAAATACCTGGATTAATAACTCTATATACCAATCAAATCCTCTAATGTGGCCATAAAACCGAAACTGCCGCCCCCACCAGCTGCACAAATTAAATAGATCTGAATAGTCACCATTTATATTTTCATACTACCATCCTATCAAACAAATAATCAAAACAGACAATTCTACTTTCAATTGTTCACCTTTCGCTCCACTTCCAATATAGAATTTTCCTGACTACTATAGGATTGACTAACTTCTCATGATTCGTTGTTACCATGCTTTCAGCTCTCATCAGAACCTCACATCAATAGATAAGTCGTACATCTTTTCTCGTACACTCTCGTGATTTAAATATATGGATTAGGTATACCTATTTGTGCTTTAGAGTGTGAAGCCACTTTATCCTCTAAACGTGTCTTACTACTGTTCTTTAAGCCACGATTTCGCTATGCCTTCTTCTCCCCGCTACCTCACGATAGTCAGGCTTGAGAATCGCTATTGAATTCACCGGTAGCGGGTGCACACGGAGGACTTACACATCAAATAAACGTCATGCCCGTCGTACTCAAAAAAGAAAGGACGAAATTAGTCCTTTCTCGATCTTAGCTTTTCTTCAACTCACTACAGTTGACAATGAGCCAAAGGATAGTTAATAACCTATTGAAGTGTCAAATGTTGCTAACTCCATTTATCTTCAAATTTAAATAGACACATTATCGGAGTTATCAGTAAGAAAAAATCTAACCAATTCAGATAATTCATAATATAGGATATAATACCAGCCATAACGAAAAGGTACAAAGCTGTACGATATCCTCTCTTTGGGTTTTTATCAGCCTTGGTGTTAAAAATAATGTACACACAACAAATTGCAATGAGTATAAGCTGAATCATAGTCCCATTTAACATATTAACACCCATTCCTTTTTTAAACTATTTTGGGGGTCTCAATCCAAAAGCTATAATGCCACCTACTATAGCGCCCCCTGTTGCGCAAATCAAGTAAGCTTGAGGGCCTCCAGCAATACAAGATTGTCCTGCCTGAAATGCACCCGACAAGGCTCCTACAACTACATCTCCTCCCAATCCACCTCCATAAATATTACTTAATTCTTGATTGTCTACTATTTTGTAATCAAACATAATTTCTACTCCCTTCTATGGCCAAATATTATCAGCAATTGCAGTAAAAGCACCACCAAGTTTAGCTCCAGCCCAAGCACAGCCAGCAGTCATAGCCCATGCGGAACCACCAGTAAGGAGTCCTCCTACCGTACACATAGCAACTCCGATACCTGCTCCATAGACAGCTCCTTTTCCTACTGTTCCCCAATCAGTTCCTCCCTCAATGCTAGCCAGCATTTCAGTATCCATAACCTCTAACTGTGACATCATTTTTGTATTCATGATGAATACTCCTTTTTATTTTTAATTTTTTTCCTGTTGCAACTTTGACAAGTTTAGTATATCACTGTTTATTAATTTTTTTCATCCAAATCTTGAATTGTCATCGAAATGTCTTGAATTACTCAAAGAGCACAATCTTCCCAATCAACTAATAAGAAGTGAATAATATTAAATTCTATTATTCACTTCTTATAATCGATAATTATTTTTAATCTACTATTTTTAGCTAAATATCCTGTGTAAAAAAGTCAGCAAAAATGGTAATGTCGCTACGATATTATTGATAACATGCACCGCATAGGATGGATAAATGCTCTTGGTATAGCGGGTCAAACCAGCAAAGATGATTCCAACTGTTGCAAAGACGAAGATATCTAACAGACTAGGCAGGCTTGAAAAATGAGGGAGAGCAAATAAAATAGAAGGAAGAAGCAAATCAAGACCAAATCGCGAATGCTTAAAGAAAGCATGTTGCAGTAATCCTCTATAGATTAACTCTTCCATCAGTGGAACCAGAAAGAACAGGGCTATATAAATACCTAGCTCTGCAAAGTTAGTCCCACTATAACCAATCAATACAGCCCAACCTTCCGCAGTTGACTGAACATGTTTAGCTGTCTGAACGTTAAAAGAGATCTGGAACACTACCACTAATACTGTCAAAATCGAATACCAAAGCCATTTTTTTCTTGGAATGCGGAAGAGATAACCATGGCCTGTCTTAACAAGAACCACAATCATGACTCCAATAAAAAGTAAACTCAAGATATTTTGAATCCAGAATAAATTGCCTATCTGAGAAGAAAATTGCCAATAGTTTTGGACGATAAGCGTCAGCTGAGAAAGACCAAATACGAAAAATAGGTAGGATAAAATTGCACTTGTTTTGAATAGAAGCTGATACTTTTTCATAGAAATTCTTCCTCATTTCTTATATTTCAGCCTATATTCCACATAAATGAAAACCTGCTCCTATATAACCAAGGTCACGATAACCACGCGGGCAGTACCCACTTACTGGGAAAGGACCTGAATTTTTTAATATAGAAGGGTAAGGACCAAATGGACTGTCCTGATAAGCATACCCTCTATAAATACCAGATACATCCCCACCCTCTATACAAGCAAGCATTTCAGTATCCATAATTTCAAATTGTTCCATCATTTTTGTATTCATGACAAATACTCCTTTTTTTATTTTTAATTTTTTGTCCTGTTGCAACTTTGACAAGTTTAGTATATCATCGTTTATTAATTTTTTTCATCCAAATCTTGAATTGTCATCGAAACGTCTTGAATTGTTAAAAAATTTAAAAAGCAAGCATTAAAAACATACTTGCCCTTTCACTCTTGTCTATAGGAAAATTCTAGTCATATGTTATTACAAACAAATAATATCATTGCACCTGTTTACCATCTATTTTTATTTATGAATTTTTTGTTTCACTTTAATCATTATAGAAGCCATAAAAAACGCGACAGCTAGCCGAATCAGTTGGTAACTTTCTTCCACTCCTGTATTAGGTAGTAATTGTTTACTCAAATGACTGGTTTTGGAGGGAGAATCATTCCCCTCAACCTTGGATAAAGGAGTTTGTAACTTCTCAGTATTTTCAGAAATCGTCTGAGATGACTCCCCTCGCTTCTTCTTATCTATCATTACCAAATCTTCAGACTGAACAGTTATAGTGTCAGAAGGAGGAATATTATCCTTCAATGGCTCTCTGTTATCACTGTTATTAGTCAAATTTTCCTTTGAATTCTTCACCTCTCCTGTTTTATCATCCCGGGCACTTCCAGTTACTGTATCCTCAGAAGATGCCACTGTCTCCGTTTGTTTAGGTGAGTTTCTCGAGTACATATAATCATACACCTGTTGTGCAGTTGCTCCGCCACCAACCCATCCAGATATCGGATGTCCATTTCTTAAATACAAAATTGTTGGTGTTCCTGGAATACCGACTTTTTTAAATAGAAACTCTCTCGCTTCCCCGTCAAAATCTTTACCATCCAAATCATAATACTCTAACTTCTTTTCAATCAGGTTATTAAATTCTTTCAATTCAGGAGAAAATTGACGACAATGAGAGCATGTTTTTCTACCAAAATATATAGTATGTTCCAATTGGTCCCCGGTAAAAGATTGACGAACAGCTTCAATATCTATCTTTTTAAAGTCCGCAACATTCTTCTCATACTCTTCTGGGGTTACAACAGCAGGTTTATGCTCCACATTTTCCTTAGCCGATTGCAAATCTGGTGCCACAACAGAACTATCATTAGCCTGGATAGATGAAGTAGTCTGTTCTTCTGCATATACAGCACCTGTAGTAATAGATGCAAATACAAGTGGTACAAGTAATAGCGATTTTATCTTTTGTTTCTTCATAAGAATACTCCTTTACATTTGTTATCTTTATCTTACCTTATTTAAAATTACAAATTCATCTAAATCTTAAATGGTCATCAAAACATCTTGAATTGCAAAAACTTCATTAAAAAGGTAAGTATTTCGAAAACACCCACCTTTTTAATGAAGTTTTTTGTCCTGTTGCAACCATGACAAGTTTAGTATAACACTGTTTTAATTTTTTTCACTCAAATTCAGAGTCACAATAAAAATATTAGAAATACATAAACTATAATTAACATATCACCTATACTATATCCTAGTATCCATATCTAATATTAGATAATTCTCTTAATTTTTTTATCTGATTAGACTGAATTTCAGATAAATGTAGTGCATTTTCAATTAATACATTTGAAATTTCAATGTTCATTCGACTCAGGGTATAAGGAATCGATATACTTCCTTTCTTTAATTCACATTCGTAAGAAATCAATATATCTTTCAAAGGGAGGAGTTGAGAATCACATTTTATATTTTGAATAAGTTCTTCTAATATGATGATAGCTTCACGGCGTCTTTCAACCCCACCAGAAAACCACTTTAACCCTCTCATTATAGAGGTCCACCCGAATTCCAACCTGCATTCCCACCTGAAAATCCATTAACAATAGAATTAGTAAGAATTTTATTTATAGCTTCAGGCCAGTTTACCCAGCAACCTTTAGAGTTATCACAATATAAACCATTACCGTAATATATTGTTTTTCCTCCTACTTTACTCGCAAGCATCTCAGTATCCATAATCTCAAATTGTTCCATCATTTTTAGATTCATGACAAATACTCCTTTTTTATTTTTAATTTTTGTCTTGTTGCAACCTTGACAAGTTTAGTATATCACTGTTTTTTAAAATTTTTCATCCAAATCTTGAATTGTCATCGAATCGTCTTGAATTAGCTTTTCATTTGAAACTACCGCTAAATTTTTTAAAAAAAGATAATTTCTAATCATTTTTTACCATTCAGGAAGTTTCAATGACAATTCAAGATTTCACAAAATATGAACTTATTATTATGGCATAATAAACTCATCATATTATATGAAGGGAATTGCCAATGACTTCTTATAAACGTACATTTGTTCCTCAAATAGATGCTAGAGACTGTGGTGTCGCTGCCTTAGCCTCGATTGCTAAATTCTATGGTTCAGATTTTTCTCTAGCTCACTTGAGAGAACTTGCAAAGACCAATAAAGAAGGGACGACTGCTCTTGGCATTGTAAAAGCCGCTGATGAAATGGGCTTTGAAACAAGGCCTGTTCAAGCAGATAAAATGCTCTTTGATATGAGCGATGTCCCCTATCCATTTATCGTTCACGTTAACAAAGAAGGGAAACTCCAACATTACTATGTTGTCTATCAAACAAAGAAAGACTATCTGATTGTTGGTGATCCTGACCCTTCTGTAAAAATCACAAAAATGTCAAAAGAACGCTTTTTCTCTGAATGGACTGGAGTAGCTATTTTTCTAGCTCCCAAACCCAGCTATCAACCCCATAAAGATAAAAAGAATGGTCTACTGAGCTTCCTCCCTCTGATTTTCAAACAAAAATCTCTCATTGCTTACATTGTTCTTTCAAGCTTATTAGTCACTATTATCAATATCGGTGGTTCTTATTATCTCCAAGGAATCTTGGATGAGTACATTCCAAATCAGATGAAATCAACTTTAGGAATTATCTCAATTGGTCTAATTATCACCTATATCCTCCAACAAGCCATGAGCTTCTCCAGAGATTATCTCCTAACTGTTCTGAGTCAGAGATTAAGCATTGATGTAATTTTGGCCTATATTCGCCATATCTTTGAACTTCCTATGTCTTTCTTTGCGACACGTCGTACAGGAGAAATCATTTCACGCTTCACAGATGCCAACTCTATTATAGATGCCTTAGCTTCTACCATTCTCTCTCTTCTTCTTGATGTTTCCATTCTGATCCTTGTAGGGAGCGTCTTACTAGCACAAAATCCTAACCTCTTTCTTCTTTCTCTTATTTCCATCCCTATTTACATATTTATCATCTTTTCTTTTATGAAGCCTTTTGAAAAAATGAACCATGATGTCATGCAAAGTAATTCTATGGTTAGTTCTGCCATTATCGAAGATATCAACGGGATCGAAACCATCAAGTCACTCACAAGTGAAGAAAATCGCTACCAAAATATTGACAGTGAATTTGTCGATTATTTGGAAAAATCCTTTAAACTTACTAAATATTCTATTTTACAAACTAATTTAAAGCAAGGAACAAAGTTAGTTCTTAATATCTTTATCCTATGGTTTGGTGCTCAATTAGTCATGTCGAGTAAGATTTCTATCGGTCAGCTGATTACCTTTAATACACTTCTTTCTTACTTTACAACTCCTATGGAAAATATTATCAACCTACAAACTAAACTCCAATCTGCGAAGGTTGCTAATAACCGCTTGAACGAGGTCTACTTAGTCGAATCTGAATTTCAAGTTCAAGAAAATCCTGTTCATTCAAATTTTTTGATGGGCGATATTGAATTTGATGACCTTTCTTATAAGTATGGTTTTGGGCGAGATACCTTAACAGATATCAATCTAACGATTAAAGAGGGTGATAAGGTTAGCCTAGTTGGAGTTAGTGGTTCTGGTAAAACAACTCTAGCCAAAATGATTGTCAACTTCTTTGACCCTTACAAAGGACAGATTACCATCAATCATCAGGATATTAAAAATATTGATAAAAAAATCTTGCGACGTCATATTAATTACTTGCCCCAACAAGCCTATATCTTTAATGGCTCTATCTTGGAAAACTTAACCTTGGGCGGTAATAGTATGATTAGCCAAGAAGATATTCTAAAAGCTTGCGAATTAGCTGAAATCCGTCAAGATATTGAAAGAATGCCTATGGGCTATCAAACTCAACTTTCTGATGGAGCAGGGCTGTCAGGAGGACAGAAGCAACGAATTGCTCTCGCTCGTGCTCTTTTAACTAAATCTCCTGTTTTAATACTAGATGAAGCTACTAGTGCTCTCGATGTTTTGACTGAGAAAAAGGTTATAGATAATCTTATGTCCCTAACTGATAAAACCATTCTCTTTGTAGCCCATCGTCTCAGTATAGCCGAGCGGACTAACCGTGTCATTGTTCTTGACCAAGGGAAAATCATTGAAGTTGGTAGTCATCAAGAGTTAATGAAGGCGCAGGGCTTCTACCATCATCTATTCAACAAATAAGGAGAATGTTATGAATCCTAATCTTTTTAGAAGCGTCGAGTTTTATCAGAGACGTTACCATAATTATGCGACAGTATTGATCATACCACTTTCATTACTGTTTACTTTCATCGTGATTTTCTCCCTTGTTGCTACAAAAGAGATTACTGTTACATCGCAAGGAGAAGTCACTCCTACAAGTGTCATTGCATCCATTCAGTCAACCAGTGATAATACTATCTTAGCTAATCATTTAGTGGCAAATCAAGTAGTTGAAAAAGGTGACTTACTCATCAAATACTCTGAAACAATGGAAGAAAGTCAGAAAACTGCCTTAGAAACTCAATTACAAAGACTTGAGAAGCAAAAAGAAGGACTTGGAATTTTGAAACAAAGCTTAGAAAAAAATACCGATCTTTTTTCTGGTGAGGATGAGTTTGGCTACTATAATACCTTTATGAATTTTACTAAACAAGCTCATGATATTGAACTAGGTATCTCAAAGACTAACACTGAGGTTGCAAATCAAGCCAACCTTGCCAATAGCAGTTCATCAGCTATCGAACAAGAAATTACAAAAATGCAACAACAAATTGGAGAATATCAAGAGCTGAGAGATGCTATCATAAACAAAAGAGCGCGCTTACCGACTGGCAATCCACACCAGTCAATTTTGAATCGTTATCTTGTAGCCTCTCAAGAACAAACACAAGAAACTGCAGATGAGCCATTTTTATCTCAAATCAATCAAAGTATTGCAAATCTTGAATCATCTATCGCAAGCCTCAAAATTCAGCAAGCTGGTATCGGAAGTGTAGCAACTTATGATAATAGTTTAGCAACTAAAATTGAAGTACTCCGCACTCAGTTTTTACAGACAGCTTCTCAGCAACAACTAACCGTGGAGAATCAATTAACAGAATTAAAAGTACAACTAGATCAAGCGACACAGCGCTTGGAAAACAATACCTTAACCGCTCCAAGTAAAGGTATCGTTCATCTGAACAGCGAATTCGAAGGTAAAAATAGAATTCCAACTGGTACAGAAATTGCTCAAATATTTCCTGTCATCACAGATACAAGAGAAGTACTAATCACTTACTACGTATCATCTGACTATCTCCCCTTACTAGATAAAGGACAAACTGTAAGATTAAAGCTTGAGAAGATTGGAAATCACGGCATTACCATCATCGGCCAACTTCAGAGCATTGATCAAACCCCTACCAGAACAGAGCAAGGAAATCTCTTTAAATTAACCGCTCTTGTAAAACTATCTAATGAGGATAGTAAACTCATCCAATACGGCTTACAAGGTCGCGTCACTAGTGTAACTGCAAAGAAAACATATTTTGATTATTTCAAAGATAAAATTCTAACCCATTCTGATTAATTTTCAGATAACACTCTATAACTATTTATTATCTTATCAAAAAGGAGAATCATAACATGGATAAGAATCAAAACCTAACTTCATTTCAAGAACTAACAACTACTGAACTCAACCAGATTACAGGTGGAGGATGGTGGGAAGATATCTTATACACCCTTAATATAATTAAGTATAACAATACGAAAGGACTTCATCATCCAATACAGCTATAAAAAATAAGACCGAGTAACAAGCACTCTCGGTCTTATTTTTTCATCATTCTATAAGTATCATAGTAAGCACCTGACGAAAGACTTGGTGGTGACAGGTGGTATTGAGACTGGTATTGGGATAACTTTCTACAATCTTCATGACGGTATAGAGACCAACACCTCGGTCCTCCCCTTTAGAACTAACTCCAAAAGAGTAGATTTCAGAAATATCTATGCCCTCTTCTTTGATAGAGTTTTCAATGATAAAGGTCTCCTGTGCCCCATTTTTAAAAAAGGCGATTGAAACATGAGGTTGACTGGCCTCTGCACTAGCTTCAATAGCATTGTCACAAAGGATAGACACAATGGTTAGAAAATCAAGCAGGCTCATCCCCTCGACTTGAATCTCCTCAGGAACTTCGACATTAAAGACAATATCCCTTTCTCTGGCTTTTATAAATTTTCCTGCTAAGAGACTTTTGAGGGCACGGTCTCGAATATTCACCAATCGGCCCAGGTCATATTTATTGTCCTGCAATTTCTGACTAGAATCCTTTAAGACCGAGTCGTAGACCTCTTTTATCTGCTCCATATCCTCCTCTTCAATCCCCAGACGTAAACTGGTCAAGAGGTTGGTATAATCATGACGAAAGCTCCGAACTTCCTTGTAAAGTTCCTCTATATGCCGACTATAACGTTCCATATCTCTGTATCGCAAGTCCTGCTCTTGGTTCAGTCTCTCATGAAGTTTGTCCTTCAAATAGGTATCTAATTTCTTGATAACCCCCATAAAAAAGAGCAAGTAAAACACTAGGATCAGATGACGAACAGTCGTTGATTGGATACCTTGTTCATATTCAAAGTAAGACAGATTTTGTATCACTAGATAGTAAGCTCCCATTACCCAGTTAATCTTAGTAAGGGACTTTTGAAAATCTTTATCGAGAATCTCCTTTCTCAACTTAGTGAAATCATAGCCCAACCATTTCAAAAAAGCTAGAGAAATGAAGAAATTGAAAATTATTATACATAACCCAGTAAATGAGTAGCCATCATATACTTGCCCTTGTCCCAAAAATGGAAGCACAAAATAGGAGACTCCTCTATAAAAGAGATTCACCAATATCATTGGAAAGAGACCATAAAAGATAAGGAGTTTTTTTGGAAGCCCTCTTAACAATAAGAAAGATAAACCTATGCCGTACAAGGGTTCCACAAAATAAGATAGGTAAGCATTTCCTACTATATAGCTAATCATTACAAAAACAACTGCCAAAAGTATCTTAAAAAGAAAGGCCTTAAAAACTCTCTCCAGAGTTAGAACAATTCCATCCACCTTAAAAAATATAAACAATTCCAATCCAGATATCAAAAACGCATATACTATCTTCCAAACTAATTCCATTCCATCACCTCACTCAGTGTAAGTTATTGATAGCCTCAGACACTTCCCTGATCTTATAACGCGCGATTAGACAGCTTCCACCATTGGGAAAGAAAAGGAGTTTTTCTTTCTTATCCAAATGAACCACATTGGCAGGATTGATGAGAAAAGAGCGGTGGCACTGCAAGAGACGGGGTTCCTGTTTGAGAACCTCCTCTAAACTCGCTGTAAACTCCAGCCTGTCCGTCTTGGTATAGAGAATGACACGATGGGCTCTAGGAGACGTTTCGAGATAGTAAATCTCTTTAAAAGGATACTGGAATTGAGCAAATTTTGATTTAAAGTAAAAACAATCTTCCGCCAGGCTTTTGCTGTCTTGACTATCGGCATAGAGAAGAGCTGTCTCGATACGAGATTCAAACTCCTCTGCCGACAAAGCCTTATCAATGTAGTCCAAAGCTGACACTTGGTAGCGAAAGGACAGGGGCATAAACTCTGAGTGAGTTGTCACAAAGACAATCAGGGCATAAGGATCTCGATCCCGAATCTTTCTAGCCACCTCTAGCCCCTTCATCTCTTCGTTTCGAATCTCAATGTCCAAAAAGAATAGCTGATGCGCCCCCTTCTCATGCACCTCTGCCAGCAGTTGGTCTGGTTTCCCAAAGACTTCAAAAGAACTAGGAATGATACTCTGTTTTTTCAAAAGTTTCTCAATCGTCGTTTCAATTCTAGCTTGTTGGGAAAAGTCATCTTCTAAAACAAATATTCTCATCTTCTTACTCTCCTTGTTTCAACCATTTTTGGCGAATGTCTCTATAGCGATGTCTGGCATACTGAACAGCATATCGACCTTCTTCTCCAAGAAAGAGGGTCTTTGATTGGATATCCATGGATTTTACTCGTTCAAGGTTGACCAGACAATTTCGATGACATCTCGTCAAGGTTTCCCCATATTGTTTCTCAAGATTGCTTAAATTTTGAAATAGATCAAAGCTAGCGTTTTCTGTAACAATCTGCACGGTATGGGCTTTACTTGGATGCGTTTGGATATAGTAGATATCCTTTATGTTTAATTTGAAAATTTCTTTCTCTTTTTGGATGATAATGTAGTTCATGGATAAAACCTCCTAAAAAGAGGATAGCATAAGTCTAGAAACTATTTTTCACCAAATCCTAAACGGTTCTCAAAAATTCCTAAAGTGTCGAATCATTCGCAAAATAGCTATGATAACCTTACAATTATTTTATCATAAAATCCTGCAGTTACCATTCAGGAAATTTCAATGACAATTAAAGATTTGAAAGTAGAAAAAGAGTTAAAAGTGATAAGCTATGATTATAGAAAGACAATCACTTGAAACAACTTTAGAACCATCACAAAGGAGGAATTCTCATGACGGATACAGACCCTATCAAAACAGCTCAGACTTTGATTACTGAGTTAAACAAAGCCTATCAAGCATGCAAACAGGCAACAGCTGATGACGTTCGCTTTCAGGAGCAACTGAACAATATCCTTGACTTTCTCTCTAAAACTGAGACAGTGGATAATCGATTCTTGATTGAACTGGAAAAATTTTACCAGACTTCCAGTCTTCTCCTGGGTCTTAGCGCTCTCAATCCAGATGCTCCTACTCGCGCCGCTTGGCGGACCTATGACCGTTTCCACTTTGACCAAGTCAAAACCAAGCTAAGTCTCTACGGACCAACTATTATCTTGTAGAAAATAAAAGAAGCTGAGACAGAACTCAACTTCTTTTTTAGTGTCCTATAAGTAAGATTAATCCTGCATCTGACGTTTTACCTGATAAGGCAAATACAAGACTTGTAAAACCAGTCCAGCTCCAAGCAGGGCTAGAAGGGCTAGTTTTTCTTGGAGGGTAATCAAACCAACTATCAGTTGAACTAATAAAACAAAACCTGTCAATCCTCGGATAACTTCCTGTAGTCCCTTCTCTTTCTCCCCTTTTTCTAGTGGAAAGAGCTGAGTCAAGTACTGGTAGTCAAAGGCATGATAGAGGGCCAGTAACTGAAAGAGCAGGAGATAGTTAAATAAAACTACTACCGCTGTCGCGATCCAAGCTTGCTCAATAAAGATCACAGCTAACAAGGATAGGAAGAGGAGGCGGAGACTGAGGGCAAAGAGTTCTCCATTTCGCAAGTAAGAACGTAGATAGAGATTTTGCCAAATCTTCCCAGGCACCTTTTGAACCGCTTTTAGGATAAAATCCAGATAAGCGCGACGTTTGACACTATTTGAAACGCCCTTGACCTGAGTAAAGAGAGCAAAGAAACGAAGCAAGATTTGCTTGCGCTTGCTTTCTTGGGCAATCACATAGTCCCAGTCCAGTCCAGTTTCAGTGAAAAATTTGCTTGCTTTGTGGCGAAAGACTAGGTATTTCCCAACTCCTAAAAAAAGCACATAGACGAGAAAGACTGGCAAGCCATAGCCCATGGCTAAAAACAATGGCGCAAACAAGAGTAAAAAGAGGGTTTGCACAATTGTCCAGAAAACCAATGAACGCACCGTCTGCCCTTTGAGGTATGACTTGAGCTCCTCTTCACTGACCAAGAGAAAGAGTTTGTCAGGTCCTTCCATGTAGGTCGCGATTCCTCCCCAAGCCAAAAGCAAGGCAGATACAATTCCCAAAAACAAGAGGATGGGCCAATGATTTTCAGGAAAATCTTGCAAGAGTTGACTGTACTGGTAGGCTAAAAAACCGATGAGAACCAGCAGGAATAAGACAAAGTGGTCATTGAGAACATAACGCAGATAACCGACACACTCCTTACGAAAAGCCTGCTTTCTCCTTAAAAACAAGTCTTTCATAGGTCCCCCTCTTTGGTCAGAGCCAAGTAAATATCATTCAAGCTAGCCTCGGGCATATCAAAAGCCTCGCGGAGTTGCTGGAGGTTCCCCTGAGCCCGCACCTCTCCCTTGTGGAGAATAACAAAGGCGTCACACATCTTCTCCGCCGAGTCCAGCACGTGGGTACTCATGAGGATGGACTTGCCTTTTTGCTTTTCCACATCCAAAAGCTGAATCAAGTCTGAAATCGCCAAGGGATCGAGCCCAAGGAAAGGCTCATCAACGATGAAAAGACTCGGATCTACGACAAAGGCACAGATAATCATGACCTTCTGCTTCATCCCTTTTGAAAAATGAACAGGGAACCAATCTAACTTCTGATCCAAACGGAACATTTTTAAAAGCGGTTCTACTCGCTCAAAAGCCACTTTCTGATTGATACCATAAGCCATGGCAACCGTCTCAATATGCTCTCTGAGCGTCAATTCCTCGTACAAGCTAGGGGTCTCTGGGATATATCCAATCTGCTTGCGGTAGCTAGTCGCATCTTCTCGCAGGGTCAAACCATTAATCTTGATTTCCCCACTGTAAGGTGTCAAGAGACCAATAATCTCATTGATTGTCGTTGATTTCCCAGCACCATTGAGACCAATCAAACCGACCAACTGCCCACTTTCAACTGTAAAGGACACATCTTTCAAGACAGGAACGTGAATATAGCCTCCTGTCAGGTTTTTAATTTCTAACATATTTTCTCCGAATCTGGTATAATGTAGCTATATTATATCAAAATTCAATACAGTAGAGGTAGATTTTATGTCAGATTGCATTTTTTGTAAGATCATCGCAGGGGAGATTCCTGCTTCAAAAGTATACGAGGATGAGCAGGTTCTTGCCTTTCTTGATATCTCTCAAGTAACGCCTGGACACACCCTAGTCGTACCAAAAGAACATTATCGCAATCTTTTGGAGATGGATGCCACAAGTGCCAGCCAACTCTTTGCCCAAGTGCCAACAGTGGCTCAAAAAGTTATGAAGGCTACCAAGGCTGTCGGCATGAATATCATCGCCAACTGTGAGGAAGTTGCTGGTCAAACAGTCTTTCATACTCACGTTCATCTCGTACCTCGCTACGGTGCAGAAGATGACCTCAAGATTGACTTTATCGCCCACGAACCTGACTTTGACAAACTTGCCCAAGTCGCTGAAACCATTAAAAACGCTTAAGGAGATGCCATGAAACTATCCAATCTATTGCTATTTGCAGGAGCTGCAGCTGGAAGTTATTTTGTCGTAAAAAATCGCCAAGCCATTCAGGATGAAGTGCTAGATACAACTGACCGTGTCGAAGCTATCAAGGATGATTTAGATATCATCCAAAACAGCCTACAAATCATCGACCAACAAAAAGCCCTTATCAAGGAATACCAAAAAGATTTGACCTATAAATTCAAAGTTTTAGAAAAAGATTTTCAAACCAGAATGGCTGTGATAAAAGAAACACAGGAATTTGAGGATAAGTAAAAAGAGCCAATCGGCTCTTTTTGCTTTATTCTCCTTCAAAGGCATCTTTAATATGGTCAAAGAAGCCTTTTTTCTTTGGATTGACTTTCAAGTCACCTGCAGCTGCGAATTCTTTCAAGGCTGCTTTTTGACGGTCGTTCAAACCTGTTGGAGTCACGACATTAACGGTTACGTATTGGTCACCAACAGCACCGCCACGAAGGCTCGGTGCTCCCTTGCCCCGTAGGCGGAATTTCTTGCCAGTCTGAGTTCCTTCTGGGATGACCAATTCAACATCTCCATGCACTGTTGGAATTTCCACAGTATCTCCAAGAGTTGCTTGGACAATATTGAGATTTAACTTGTAGAAAATAGTTGTTCCTTCACGCTCAAATTTATCGCTTGCTTCTACAGAAACTACTACATACAAGTCTCCATAAGGACCACCGTTAAATCCAGCTTCACCTTGACCAGCTAGACGAATTTGTTGACCAGTTTCGACACCTGCTGGAATTTTCACATGGACACTGTGGGCTTGTTTTTCATGACCTGTTCCATGACAAGTTGTACATGGATCCTTGATTTCTTTTCCGCGACCATGACAGACATCACAGGTTACTTGGCGACGCATCATACCAAGAGGAGTCTGCGTATCGACGTTAATAACACCAGCACCATGACAGCGTCCACAGGTGACTGGACTTGTTCCTGGCTTAGCTCCAGATCCGTTACAAGTACGACAGCTTGATTCACGATTGTATTTGACTTCTTTTTCAGTACCAAAGATGGCTTCTTCGAAGGTCAAATTCACTCGGTACTGGAGATCATCACCTTGGCGAGGAGCGTTAGGATTGCGTGAAGCGCCACCTCCGCCGAAAAAACTTGAGAAGATATCTTCAAATCCACCGAAACCACCTGCTCCGTCGAAACCACCAAAACCGCCTGCACCACCAAAGCCACCGTTGGCTCCCGCTGCACCATATTGGTCGTAAGCAGCACGTTTCTGTTCATCACTTAAAGTCTCATAAGCTTCTTGAACTTCCTTGTACTTTTCCTCAGCTCCAGGTTCCTTGTTGATATCTGGGTGATATTTTTTCGAAAGCTTACGATAAGCCTTTTTGATCTCGTCTGCCGAAGCGTTTTTTGACACCCCCAGACGATCATAAAATTCAGTATTGTTCATAATTCAAGATACAAAGGGCGTCAAACGGACACAGCCAAAATAGGAGTTTTAACGACGGACGCGTGCGTCCTAGAAAAAACTATCTTTTTGGCACAGTCCGTAGCCCGTGTTCAGTTGCGAACACCTTTGTTCCTTTCTATTGATATTGTGAATCAAACCACGATTTAGGTCGGGTTCAGTTCCTTTCTTTTATATTGATGGGACAAAAGCCAAATAAATGAGATTCAGTCCCTTTTTACCGAAAAACAGAGGCTGGGCTGCAACCTCTGGATTTCTTCCTATCATTATTACATTTAGACAATGAACCTTAGTAATTCGTCATTCTTAACGAGTTAGGCTTAACTGAGTTTCGGCTAAAAACTTCGGAAAAAAGATAAGCCATCTTTTGTGCATCGCACAAGGCGATGGCTTCCTATTTTTCTTTCGTTTTCTTAACGCCTCAACATCTTACCGAATTGAGCACGCCCTAACCTCTTGGTGAAAAAGAGACGTAGCTGTTTTCGCTTTAGCGAACTACAGATATGGCTACCTTTAGGTGCAAATCTTCCTAGAAACTAAAGTTTCTGCGTCAGATTTCCTATTTTCACTGTGAGGTTTTAATGAGCTTTGCATCTTACTTTTCAGTAAACTCTCCGTCTACGACGTCATCGCCTGCGTTTCCTGTTGCTTGTGCGCCTTCTGCTCCTGCTTGAGCTTGTTGGGCTGCGGCGGCTTGTTCGTAGAGTTTAACAGCAAGGCCTTGAGCTTTTTCGTTCAAAGCTTCAAGTTTTGCTTTCATTTCGTCCAAGTTGTTGTCTTCTTGGGCTTTCTTAAGCTCATCAAGGGCAGCTTGGGCAGCATCACGTTCTGCATCGAAGCCTTTGCCTTCAGTTTCTTTGATTGTCTTTTCAGTTGCAAAGATTGCTTGGTCTACTTCGTTACGAAGATCGACTTCTTCTTTACGTTTCTTATCTGCTTCAGCATTTGCTTCTGCATCTTTCATCATGCGGTCGATTTCTTCGTCTGTCAAACCTGAGTTTGATTGGATTACAATTGTTTGTTCTTTTTGAGTTCCAAGATCTTTGGCCTTAACAGATACGATACCGTTCTTATCGATGTCAAATGTTACTTCGATTTGTGGGATACCACGAGGTGCAGCAGGGATATCTGTCAATTGGAAACGTCCAAGAGTCTTGTTATCTGCTGCCATTGGGCGTTCCCCTTGAAGAACGTGGATATCAACGGCTGGTTGGTTGTCTGCTGCAGTTGAGAAGACTTGTGATTTAGATGTTGGAATCGTAGTGTTGCGATCGATAAGTTTTGTAAATACTCCACCCATTGTTTCGATACCAAGTGACAATGGTGTTACGTCAAGAAGGACAACGTCTTTCACATCACCAGTAATCACACCACCTTGGATAGCAGCACCCATGGCAACTACTTCATCAGGGTTTACTGATTTGTTTGGTTCTTTACCAGTTTCAGCTTTCACAGCTTCTACAACGGCTGGGATACGAGTTGAACCACCAACAAGGATAACTTCGTCGATTTCTGACAAGCTCAAACCTGCATCTGAAAGGGCTTGACGAACTGGAACTTTTGTACGTTCTACAAGGTCACGAGTCAAATCGTCAAATTTCGCACGAGTCAAAGTCATTTCCAAGTGAAGAGGTCCAGCCTCACCAGCAGTGATAAATGGCAAGCTGATTTGAGTTGAAGTTACACCAGAAAGGTCTTTCTTAGCTTTTTCAGCTGCATCTTTCAAACGTTGCATTGCCATCTTATCGTTTGACAAGTCGATACCATTTTCTTTCTTGAATTCTGCTACCAAGTGGTCGATAATCTTTTGGTCAAAGTCGTCACCACCGAGTTTGTTGTCCCCTGCAGTTGACAATACATCGAAGACACCGTCACCGAGTTCAAGGATAGAGACGTCGAAGGTACCACCACCAAGGTCGAATACCAAGATTTTTTCTTCTTTGTCAGTCTTGTCCAAACCGTATGCAAGAGCTGCTGCAGTTGGTTCGTTGACGATACGTTCTACTTCAAGACCAGCGATTTTACCAGCGTCTTTAGTTGCTTGACGTTGAGCGTCGTTGAAGTAAGCTGGGACTGTGATAACTGCTTTGGTTACTTTTTCACCAAGGTACTCTTCAGCATAACCTTTCAAGTATTGAAGGATCATAGCTGAGATTTCTTGTGGAGTGTATTCTTTTCCATTTGCAGAAACTTTTTCAGAAGTTCCCATCTTAGATTTGATAGAGATAACTGTATCTGGGTTTGTAACTGCTTGACGTTTTGCAGCATCACCAACGATGATTTCTCCGTTTTTGAATGATACTACAGATGGAGTTGTGCGGTTTCCTTCTGGGTTTGCGATGATTTTGCTTTCAGTTCCTTCAAGAACTGCAACTGCTGAGTTTGTTGTACCTAAGTCAATACCGATAATTTTAGACATGTGTTTTTCTCCTTGTTGTTTTTTCTTCTTTTTTTGATATTTCCCTTAAGTGGTGGGGACGTGAGCAACTCCCTTCGGGATTTCATCACTTATTTTTGAGCCAATTGTCTCAAAAATCCCCTGTTTCAGTAGCACACGCTACTGAAACTTTCACCACGGCGGGCAATATCTTCCTTGCAAGCCTCCGGCTTGCTTTTTATCTTTCTTCATAGTTTATTGTCGTTTCGGACAAGTTTTTAAGTTCTCTAGCCTAGTTATACACTACTACCATGGCTGGGCGTAGGATGCGGTCATGGAGTTTGTAGCCTTTTTGGAAGACTTGTGCTATAGTGTCTGCTGGGTGTTCATCGTCTGCTGGGAGAGTTTGGATGGCCATGTGATAGTTATGGTCAAATTCACCGTCAGCTGCGATTTCTTCGATTCCTTCTTCTTTCAAAGCGTGAATCAAGCTTTCTTGCACCATCTCTAGTCCTTTTTTGACATCGTCTGTCAAACCTTCAACTGCGAGTGCACGCTCAAGGTTGTCAAGTGATGGTAAGATTGCTTTCGCCAAGTCCTGGCTACGATAACGTTGCAAGTTTTGACGTTCTTCATTGGCACGGCGTTGAATATTTTGCATTTCTGCATGAGCGCGAAGGTATTTGTTTTCGAACTCATCTGCACGTTCATTTGCCAAGTCCAACTCAGACTTCTCAGGAGTTGTTTCTTCAGTTGTTTCCACAACTTCCTCTTCTTTCATTTCTTCGTTTTTTTTATCTTGGGCCATTTTCGCCTCCTTTAATGATTTCAATCTTAATGTACTTCATAATGATTGCTACTGAGATAGCGATAAAAATCTGTCAACTTCATGGTCAAAACACGATTGACCACATTGACTTGGTTGACCAATTGCTGGTAATCCAGATTGACCGGACCGATAATCGCTAGAATTCCAAAACCCCGATAAGGAATGAGGAATTTACTGCTAATCACTGCTAGGTCTGCCAGACAAGACTCTTGACTGTCCGCAATACGGACGTTTTGCATCTGATCTTCATGCAGACCTTCACGAATTTCCAAGGCCACCTTCTGTGGTTGGTCAAAGAACTGATAGGCTGCTAGATTGGCAAAATTTAAGAGATTGACCTTGCCAGATACTACAATGTTTTCGTTGAACATTTCTTTAAAGATATGTTCAAAGAGATCCATGACATTGTCCGTTGTTGTGAAGTAACGCTGGATAATCTGCGGAATCTCCGTCCGAATCTTGTAGTGAATATCCAGAACGGTATGAGTGAGGAAACGTTCCTGAATCAAGGTCTTGAGGCGATTTAAATCTTCCTGCAAGAAGTTCCTTGGAATCAGAAATTGACTGGTAACCGTTCGGGACTCGTCTAGGGTAAATACTGCCAAGGCTGTATGTTGTCCCAAAACAACGATATCAAAGGCTGTCAACCGTTGTCTGCTCGGCTCAACATCCAGTGCTACTACCGTACAGCCACTCAGGTCTGTCAGTAGATTAGCAGCCTCTTGCAGAATATCCTCCAGTTTGAAGAACTCCTGATCAAAGGCTTTGACAATCTCGTATACCTCATTTTCAGCCAGTCTGTCAAAAGCAAGCGAGTGTTTCACATAGTACTGAAATCCCGCGACACTTGGCATCCGACCGCTTGAGGTATGAGCCTTCTCAAGCAAACCCTGCTTCTCTAGAGCTGCCATGTCATTACGAATGGTAGCACTACTAGAATTGATAGACTCTTGTAGCGCCTTGGATCCGACAGGTTCGTGCGTTTTGGTAAAGATGTCAATAATCAGATTTAAAATATCCTGCTGACGCTCTGTAACCATCTCATCACTCCTCTCTGTCCAATCGATTAGCACTCTATGTACCCAAGTGCTAACTCATGATTCTATTATACACCCTTAGAAGAGAATGTCAAGACAAAAACTTAAAAAATTAGCACTCTTTTATCAAGAGTGCTAAAAATCAGTCTGAAGACCTAGAAACTTATTTTTCTTCTACTTGGTATTTCCTTTTAAGTCTGAAAAAACCATAGATTAGATAAGAGATTAAGCAAGCGTATAAAAAGAAAATAATAAAGAAAGACTGAGACAAGTTTTCTCGATACAAACTCATGCAAACAACAAGACCACCAGAGAAAGCGGATATACAGGAACGAAGTCTAGACCGCATAACTTCCCATCTAAGACCCTTACTCATATAGACTTTCTCCTCTGAAAGTATATCAGAAGCTGGTTTACGAAGAATTGAACAAAAACCTGTTTCTATCAATTCCCAACCGCTATTTCTAAAATCTTGTAATTCATGCTTATACTTTTTAAGAAATCTAGAATCATAGATATGATAGATGACATCATCTGGTTGGCATTGTTCAAAATAGAAAAAACCAAAACGATTAGTTCTATATCTCCAACCTTTTAAGTGCATCTCATGTAAATATTCTTCTTCCTTGTCCAAATCAACTATTGTAAAAATCCGAAATTGTACTTCACTATTCATTGTCTCACCTCCAAATTAGAAAACAGGCATTGTTTCATTTATCAGATAATTCCTTCCACTTTTGAAACAATCTCCAAAAAATATAAGAAATCTGAATCGCAAAAATAATTAATAAAACACAATCTATTATGAAAATCAAAAATACTTCCCAACTGAAAGAACTAGCTCCACTGACAAACTTTGGGAAAACCGGTAGTAAAGCTAAAAAGAGAAGCAAAATAGGAAGCATCCGCCTCGTTAAAATCCGTTTGACCACAGCTAACTTCCCGGCCGCGTCATTATAAATTTCAAACTCGGCATCCGATTCAATTTCAAAATGTGCTTTTCTAAAGTAGGAAAAACCATTAAAGTCTGTAATATGCTCCCATCCACAGTCTTTAAACAGTTGCAAATAGGAGGCTCTCTCTGATTTTTTCATTGGATAAAAGTCTAACTGATAAGACACCTGCTCCGGTTGGCACTTTTCAAAGGTATACTTAACTGCAAACAACAAGATAGAGTAGGTTACTTCCTTGAGCTTCCACCCCTCAGCATGCATTTTTCTAAGATATAAAGCCTCTCTATCATAATCCGCAATGGTAGCAATTCTATAAATAACCTTCTTTCCCATCATCCTTCCTCCCGACTGTTTCTGTAGAGCCGCTCAATACGTTTCAATTCAATATCTAAGACTTTGCGTCCCAAATCTGTTATCTGATAAATTTTACGTTTTTCCTCTTCTCGGACAAAGAAAATCAAGCCATCCTTTTCCATCTTTGACAAGGTCCCATACATAGTTCCAGGACTAATCGAAACTTGCGAATCTGTCATCTCCTTGACCTTTTGTGTAATACTATAACCATGACGTTCCTTTTGTAGACAGAACAAGATATAAAATCCTGTTTCAGTCATGGGAAGGTAAACACGCCTAATCTTATCTGTTAATTCCATTTAACCACACCTCCTATTTAGTTCGATACATCGCGCTTCGTTATATAAACTATATCACACCTCGATATAAAACGCAAGAAAAAGAGAGGACGATTTCTCGTTCTCTCTTCTTATACTACGGAATTAAGCAGTTAATCTCTCATTTACTAAGAGTAACTTAGTCTTTCTTGCGAAGGACAAAAGCTGCTAGGCTTGCAAAGACAAGACCGATGATTGAAAGAAGACCAGATACTGCAGAGCCTGTGTTTGGTAACAAGGTCTTAGTTTGACTACTTCCTTCTTCTGGTTGGCTATTATTTCCAGAATTGTTAATTGGTGCCGGGGTAAATTCCCAAGTACCGACGAAGTGGGCATCCGCTCCATTGATGGTTTCTGATGCTTTGTCATAGGACTTAAAACTCCAGGTGCCTTCTGCAGTCTTCACTTCTGTTTGACTTGGTTGAGTCGGAGTCGCTTGACTACCATCTTTCAAGTTTGTTTGGTCTGCCGGAAGCAAGGCTTTCACTTCTTGCGGAAGTTCTTTACCAGGGGTTCCACTGACAAACTCATGTGTTGCCTTGTAAGTTGGCGCTGGGGTGAATTCCCATGTGCCTACAAACTTAACATCTGATCCATTAATTGTTTCAGAAGTCTTATCGTAGGACTTAAAGCTCCAGGTACCTTCTGTTGTCTTCACTTCTGTTTGACTTGGTTGAGTCGGAGTCGCTTGACTGCCATCTTTCAAGTTTGTTTGGTCTGCCGGAAGCATGGATTTCACTTCTTGTGGAAGTTCTTTACCAGGGGTTCCGCTGACAAACTCGTGAACTGCTTTATGAGTCACTGTTGGCGCTGGGGTGAATTCCCATGTGCCTACAAACTTAACATCTGATCCATTAATTGTTTCCGATGTCTTGTCGTAGGACTTGAAGCTCCAGGTACCTTCTGACGTCTTCACTTCCGTTTGACTTGGTTGCGTTGGCGTTACGTGGCTGCCGTCCTTCAAGTCTGTTTGGTCTTCTGGAAGCAAGGTTTTCACTTCTTGTGGAAGTTCTTTGCCTGGCGTTCCGCTGACAAACTCGTGAACTGCTTTATGAGTCACTGTTGGAACCGGGCTTGCTGTAAATTTCCAGGTTCCTACAAACTTAACATCTGATCCATTAATTGTTTCCGATGTCTTATCATATGACTTGAAGCTCCAAGTGCCTTCTGACGTCTTCACTTCCGTTTGACTTGGTTGCGTTGGCGTTACGTGGCTACCGTCTTTCAAGTCTGTTTGGTCTGCTGGAAGCAAGTCTTTTACTTCTTTTGGAAGTTCTTTTCCTGGAGTTCCGCTGACAAACTCGTGAACTGCTTTATGAGTCACTGTTGGCGCTGGGGTGAATTCCCATGTGCCTACAAACTTAACATCTGATCCATTAATTGTTTCCGATGTCTTATCATATGACTTGAAGCTCCATGTGCCTTCTGACGTCTTCACTTCTGTTTGACTTGGTTGAGTTGGAGTCGCTTGACTACCGTCTTTCAAGTCTGTTTGGTCTGACGGAAGCAAGGTTTTCACTTCTTGCGGAAGTTCTTTTCCTGGAGTTCCGCTGACAAACTCGTGAACTGCTTTATGAGTCACTGTTGGAGCTGGGGTGAATTCCCAAGTACCGACGAAGTGGGCATCCGCTCCATTGATAGTTTCTGAAGTCTTGTCGTAGGACTTGAAGCTCCAGGTACCTTCTGCCGTCTTCACTTCTGTTTGGCTTGGTTGTGTCGGAGTCGCTTGACTACCGTCTTTCAAGTCTGTTTGGTCTGCTGGAAGCAAGGTTTTCACTTCTTGTGGAAGCTCTTTTCCTGGAGTTCCGCTGACAAACTCGTGAGTCGCCTTGTAAGTTGGGGCTGGGGTGAATTCCCAAGTACCGACGAAGTGAGCATCCGATCCATTGATGGTTTCTGATGCCTTGTCATAAGACTTGAAGCTCCATGTACCTTCTGCCGTCTTCACTTCTGTTTGACTTGGTTGTGTCGGAGTCGCTTGACTACCGTCTTTCAAGTCTGTTTGGTCTGCTGGAAGCAAGTCTTTTACTTCTTTTGGAAGCTCTTTACCTGGCGTTCCACTAACAAACTCGTGTGTTGCCTTGTAAGTTGGAGCTGGGGTGAATTCCCAAGTACCGACGAAGTGAGCATCCGCTCCATTGATGGTTTCTGATGCCTTGTCATAAGACTTGAAGCTCCATGTACCTTCTGCCGTCTTCACTTCTGTTTGACTTGGTTGTGTCGGAGTCGCTTGACTACCGTCTTTCAAGTCTGTTTGGTCTGCTGGAAGCAAGGATTTTACTTCTTGCGGAAGCTCTTTGCCTGGCGTTCC
>NZ_GL397179.1:1718927-1721039 GCF_000146585.1 Streptococcus mitis ATCC 6249
ACTTGACTACCATTAGCCAAGTTCTTATCCGTCGCAGGAAGCAAGTCTTTCACTTCTTGTGGAAGCTCTTTACCTGGAGTCCCACTCACAAACTCATGATGTTTTTCATAAAGAAGGGCAGTGCTTACCTGATTAGAAGGAGCTGATAAATTATCAATATGCAATGTTACAGTATTGTCAATCTTTTCAGGACCTTTTTCTTCTACTTTTTTGTTTGTAGTAGTATTATAAGTTACAATAATTTCAGCAGAAGAATTTGCTTTTATGTATTCAGGTGTCATTTTAACAGTAACAGTTTGACCATTCTTTTCAATAGTATAATCACGCCCTTCCTGTAGAGTCACTCCACCTGATTCCACTTTAAGTCCTTGATAATCAAGGCGCTCATCAAAATTCTGAACCATTTCGATAGATGAAGGCGCTGCCAAAAGATCTTTGCCAGGAACCGGAACTTTAAACCTTGCTTTATAAGTGATATTTTGCCCCTCTTTAGCTGGAATCTCTGTAGGATCTACTTCTAGAACAGGGCTCGGATCAATTTTTTCAATATAGAGACCAAAGACGGCCGAAGCAACCTCTGTTGATGAATAAGCAAAATTCATCCTATTACTATTCGATCGAAGGGCGAAACCAGAGATATTGTTCTCAGAATAGATACCACTTGTAATCTGAGTCGCAATCCAAGCAGTTCGTTCTCCTTGGTCTTCCTGTTTCAAAACATTGGCATTGTTCATCAGACGAAGATTAACATCATTTTGATAATCTTTAATATAGAAGGTTTCCTTCAAGTTGTTTGCATCCATTGCATCGATATCCGTTGGTTTCATAACCAACTTCAAATCTGTCTCTGAACCATCTGCATAACTCAACTCGGCTGTTACATCAGCATCAATCCAAAATGCTTTATTCATGATGTAATCATGATTCGCATCTACGTAAGGAACATTACCAATTTCAAAAGCACTACTTTCCCATAATTCAGAAATTGAGAAAAATTCAACAGTAGATTTTTGAGTACTATTCATTTCAGACTCTGCTTGAGCAGTGTTTAGATAGTGAAGAGTTACCTTATTGAATTTTAAGTAAGCATCTACTTGCTTACCATTAACTGTCCCAATATTTGTGAATTTTAGAGAAAGAGGATTTTCAAAAACTTGATCCTGCTTTTTACTTTTATCTACTTTAAGAGTAAAGTTCTCCATCTCGCCTGGATAGGCAGTACCCCAGAGATATTCATAGTGGGGATTCGATAAATGAAACTGATCAACAGCCTGTGATTTAGATAAAACACTAAAATTGTTGATGTTCAAATTAAACTTACGAATATCCAAGGTTGAGATATCCGTTCCATTTTTTATTTCTTCTAAAGCCGCATAAGATTGAAGCGGAAGAAGAAAAATAGAAAAAAGTAAAACGACTAGTCCGAGAAAAGCCTGTTTTTTTCTACTGAAAATAGTAGAAAAAGGCATTCTCATGCGATATTTCCATTTCATGATGTACCTCCAAAACTAAAAATGATTATTTGATCATTTCAAAAGAAATATTCATCTCAATTTTAACACAAAAAAAGGGAAATTGAAAGCAGATATAAAAAAATATTTAATTTTTTGTATTTCCAAATTATTATTCATTCTGTCCATATATACTTAAAACATCTATATATATATTATAAAATGTGTTCTTTTTACAAAGTTGACAAGAGGTAAAGTCTATTTTGAGTCATTGAATCTATCTTCATTATGTAGTATTTATACTAGAACTCCCTCTATAAAACATACAAATAAATTAATGTTTATTTATAATTTCAAAAACAGAATTGGAGTTTCTCTCTTTTGATTTAAAAGGTCTCCGTTTATTTTATATTTTATAAAAAGAACCCGAGAATCAATCTCGAGTTCTTTTTGATATCTGTCTCACAAAAAACTTTTGAACGTTAAGATGGCTTAGTCTTTCTTACGAAGGACAAAAGCTGCTAGGCTTGCGAAGGCAAGACCGATGATTGAAAGAAGACCAGATACCGCAGAACCTGTGTTTGGTAGAGCTTTCTTATCTTGACTTGCAGTTTCTTCTTTCTTGTTGCTTTCAGCTTGATTTCCTGTTGTTGTAGATGCT
>NZ_GL397179.1:1721811-1862651 GCF_000146585.1 Streptococcus mitis ATCC 6249
AATTTCTTAGTTCCTACTTCAACGATCTCATCTACTGCTGGAGTGGTGATTGTGTTTGATTTCTCAACACGACCTGTTTCTACTCCGTCTGTGTAGGTAACTGTGTAAACGATGGTGCGAACACCCTTCTTACCAGCAGCTTTTACTACACGAGTTCCTTCTGGAAGTTCAGAATTTGTGACTTCCTTAGTTTGGAAGGCAACTTCTTCTGTCTTTGTTTCTTCCTTCGTTGTAACTACTGGAGCTACTACTTTCTTAGTTCCTACTTCAACGATCTCGTCTACTGCTGGAGTAGTGATTGTGTTTGATTTCACCTCACGACCTGTTTCAACGCCGTCTGTGTAGGTAACTGTGTAAACGATGGTGCGAACACCCTTCTTACCAGCTGTTTTCACTACACGAGTTCCTTCTGGAAGTTCAGAATTTGTGACTTCCTTAGTTTGGAAGGCAACTTCTTCTGTCTTTGTTTCTTCCTTCGTTGTAACTACTGGAGCTACTAATTTCTTAGTTCCAACTTCGACAACTTCGTCTACTGCTGGAGTAGTGATTGTGTTTGATTTCACCTCACGACCTGTTTCTACTCCGTCTGTGTAGGTAACTGTGTAAACGATGGTGCGAACACCCTTCTTACCAGCTGTTTTCACTACACGAGTTCCTTCTGGAAGTTCAGAATTTGTGACTTCCTTAGTTTGGAAGGCAACTTCTTCTGTCTTTGTTTCTTCCTTCGTCGTTACAACTGGAGCTACTACTTTCTTAGTTCCAACTTCGACAACTTCGTCTACTGCTGGAGTAGTGATTGTGTTTGATTTCTCAACACGACCTGTTTCTACTCCGTCAGTGTAAGTGACAGTTTCAACAATCATACGAACACCTTTTTGGCCAGCTGTTTTCACTCGGCGAACACCTTCAGCTAAGAGTGCATTTTCAACCTCACGAGTCTGGAAGGCAACTTCTTCAGTTTTAGTTACTTCCTTAGTAGTTACAACTGCTTTCGCACCTGTATAGGTAACCTTGTTTTTTGCAGCTTTCTTAGTCTTGCGTGAAACTTCTTTACGAGATTTTTCAACACCATCCACTTTTGTCACTTCATAAGTGACTTCATCGATACCTTCTTCACCTTCTTCAACACGCGTTTGACCTTTATCCAGTGCTGGGTCTACTTTCGTTTCTTCTTTGAAAGCAACTTTTTCCTCTATAGTCACTGTTTCTTTGGTTTCAACACCTGTTTTCTTAGTTCCAACTTCGATGATTTCTTCTACTGGTTCTTTAATTACTGTTTGGCTCTTTCTATCACGTTTTTTCTCAACGCCATTTACCAAAGTAACATCCCAAACAACTTTCTTCTGACCTTTTTCTCCCGCTTGTTTTACCTTTCGAGTACCTTCAGCGAGATCTGCATTGTTTTCTGTCCGAGATGGGTAAGGAATCTCCTCAGTAGTTGTGACTTCTTGATGTTCTTCTTTTAATTCTCCCCCAGTGAGAAGCGCCTCAGCCTTAGCTTTTAAAGAATTGTAGCGAGCTTCAAGCGCTGCAAAACTTTTTTGACCTTCTGGACTCTTCATTGCCTTCTTTGCAGTCTCAAAAAAATTCTTTGCTTCTTCTACATCACCCTCTAGGAGTTCTTTATTATCCTCATTTGGACTATCTGTAAAATCCTTAATTGAAGATTCTATACTATCAAGCATTCTTTTGAAAGTATTTGCAATACTTCGCTCTTGGCCATCTGGAATTTCTTCATCTTCCGCTGGTGTCTCTTCCGCATGCACTGTTGGAATTTGATACAAGTCGGGAGCTACATGATAAGTGGCTACTCCAAGTGCATTTAAAGCAAGTATAGAAATTCCTAACTTTAATAATTTTTTTCTACTCATTATTCTTTCCTTAACACTTTCAATATACAGTAAGGAGAAGAGTAAAATTTTCTACTCTCCTCTTACTATATGATACTAACGTTCAGCTTTACGCTTCCAAACTAGAAGTCCAGCAAGTCCTAGAGTAAGGGCTGCAAGTACTCCAAAGATTGAAGAAGCTTCAGAACCTGTATTTGGCAATGTTTTCTTAGGTTCTGCAGGAGGAACGGTTCCACCTGGTGGCGGAGTTTGTGGTTTTTCTGGTGTTGGTGGCGTTGGTGGGAACACCACAACTTTGTTGGTAGTCTTTGGTTTTGGATTATGATTAAAGCTTACTGTAGCTGTATTAGGAACACCAGTAGCGAATTGTGTTAAATCTGTTCCTTCTTTGAAGTTAGTGTAAAGTACAAGACGTACGGTACTTCCCTTCAAGGCTTCAAGAACATTCTTGTCGCTGATTTCAAAAGTCACAACATTGCTAGTTTCATCGTAAGTAACAGTAGCAATTGCTTCTAAATCTTTACCTACTAATTCACCACGATCATTTGAAGCCTTACTCAATTTATCAATAGCTGCTTGAAGCTTAGTTTGAGCTTCTTTTAGTTTCTTGATTTCATTTTCAAGTTTCTCTTGTTGTTGTTTTTTATCAGCTGGTGCCAATTCTGCTTCTTTCTCAGCTGGCGCTTGAAGCTTAGCCAAGTTTTCTTCAGCTGCTTTCAACTCTGCTTCCAAGCTTGCAAGATCTTGACTTGACTCACTAGTTGCAGGTTTCTTATCTTCTGTTGCAGAAGAATCAGATGTAGCTGGAGTTGTTTCTTCAGCAGCTGTTGCTGGAGTAGCTGGTGTTGTAGTTTTAGCTGGTTTAGCTGGTTGTGTTGCTTTAGCTGCTTCCAACTTCGCTTTCAATTCAGCTACTTTAGCTTCCGCTGCCTTGAGTTCTTCCTTCTTACCAGTCTCTGTTGAAGTCTCTTCTGTTGACTTGCCTGTCAAAGCTTTGAGTTCTTTCTCTGCTTGATCAAGTTGAGCTTGAAGAGCTGCTTTGATCTTGTCAAACTGAGTATTTTCAACTTTAAGAGCGATACGGTCTTTGTTGACTTTCAAGACTGAATTGATTTCATCAGTGATCGTAAAGCTGGTCAAGTCTGTCTTGATAAGACGACCGTATTGATCCTTCTTAGCATTTCCGTTTTCATCTACTGGATCTGTTGGAACCGGTGTAGTGATATCGAAGCGGAAGGTATCTAAAGCGTTTGGCAAGTGGTAGTCTTTATCAGGTTTAGATCCATCTTCTGGTCCAACAGACTTAGCTGGTTCACCTGGTGTTGGATCTGTTGGTTTTTCTGGGTCACGCGGTTTCACCGTTACTGGTTTTGTTTCCTTGTTACCAGATTGACCATTGGCATCCTTGAAGTTGACAGTTGCTTTGTTTGGTACCAATTGGTCCTTATAAGCTTTCAAATCGCTATTCGCTTTGAGTTTAGCTGGAATATACAATTGGATTTCTTTGAAACCTTTCAATCGAGCGAAATCTTTCACTTTCACAGTGACTGTATTTCCTTCAACACTTGTTTCAAGGGCACCATTTGCATCACGTCCATCTACATAAGCTACTGGTGTATCAGCGATTGCCAAGACCGGTTCGAGTGTATCTGTTACTGTGAACTCTTTGTACTTATCAATATCTTTTGGCAAAGTGGTATTGACATTATACATGTATGGTGCGTCGTATTCCACATCCAAGTGGTCCAAGGTACGATTAATCTTCTTAGAAATTTCTGGTTCTGGTTCTTTTGGAACGATTACCGGAACTTTATTCGAATCTTTGTGTAGCCCTGGTTTGTGTGGGAACTTCGCGTCATAAGAAGCTGTATTTGGAACAGTGAATCCACGATCTGTTAGATATGGAGTCAAATCAGCTCCCGCTTTAATCTTCGCAGTGAAGCTCAATTCAACTGCTTGACCGCCATTGGCTTTGACTTGTTCTTCTGTAAGAGTCAAGGTAATGGTTTGACCCTCTACCTTGATTTGGCCAGCGTCAAGCGCTTGACCATTCAAGCTCGCGTTTGCTGAACCTGCATAATCAAGAACAGATTCAAGTGTATCACTTACACTGAAGACTGTCGCATCTGTTGGAACACTTGTTTTCACGTTGTAGGTGAAGACTTGATCACGATCAGCAAGTGTTTCTTCAGCTTTCGTGTTGACATCTTTCTTGATTTCTGGCTCTTCTGGAGTCGGTGGCGTTACTGGAACTTCATTTGAATCCTTAGTGAAGCCTGGTTTGTTTGGAAGATCCACCTTGTAAGCTGCCTTGTTTGGAATCTGTGTGCTTCCATCTTCCTTCTCATAAGCAGACAAGTTAGCACCCGCTTTGATCTTAGCGTCGAAAGTTAATTCAACTGCTTGACCACCATTGGCTTTGACTTGTTCTTCAGTAAGAGTCAAGGTAATGGTTTGACCTTCTACCTTGATTTGGCTAGCCTCAAGCGCTTGACCATTCAATTTAGCACTTGAAGTTCCTACGAATTCAAGAACGTCCACTAGGGTATCTGTGACTGAGAAGGCTGTCGCATCTTGCGCTACACTTGTTTTCACGTTGTAAGTGAAGACTTGGTCGCGTTTGCCAAGAGTTTCAGCTTCTTTGCCATTCACATCTTTCTTGATTGCTGGCTCTTCTGGTGTTGGTGGCGTTACTGGGACTTCATTTGAATCCTTGATGAAGCCTGGTTTGTTTGGAAGATCTGCCTTGTAAGCTGCCTTGTTCGGAACCTTGATTGACTTATCTTCTGTTACATAAGCAGACAAGTTCGCGCCGGCTTTGATCTTCGCGTCGAATGTTAATTCAACTGCTTGACCGCCATTGGCTTTCACTTGTTCCTCTGTAAGCGTCAAGGTAATGGTTTGACCCTCTACCTTGATTTGGCTAGCCTCAAGGGCTTGACCATTCAATTTAGCACTTGAAGTTCCTGCGAATTCAAGAACGTCTACTAGGGTATCTGTGACTGAGAAGGCTGTCGCATCTTGCGCTACACTTGTTTTCACATTATATGTGAAGACTTCATCACGTTTTGCGAGAGTTTCTTCTACCTTACCGTTAACATCTTTCTTGATTGCTGGCTCTTCTGGTGTTGGTGGCGTTACTGGGACTTCGTTAGAGTCTTTCGTAAAGCCTGGTTTGTTTGGAAGATCTGCCTTGTAAGCTGCCTTGTTAGGAACTTTCACAGTCTTATCTTCTGATAGGTAAGCAGACAAGTTCGCGCCGGCTTTGATCTTCGCGTCGAATGTTAATTCAACTGCTTGACCGCCATTGGCTTTCACTTGTTCTTCTGTAAGTGTCAAGGTAATGGTTTGACCCTCTACCTTGATTTGACTTGCATCAAGGGCTTGACCATTCAATTTAGCACTTGAAGTTCCTGCGAATTCAAGAACGTCCACTAGGGTATCTGTGACTGAGAAAGCTGTCGCATCTTGCGCTACACTTGTTTTCACATTATATGTGAAGACTTGATCGCGTTTGCCAAGAGTTTCAGCTTCTTTGCCATTCACATCTTTCTTGATTTCTGGCTCTTCTGGTGTCGGTGGCGTTACTGGGACTTCGTTAGAATCCTTATGCACTCCTGGTTTATGTGGGAAGCTTGCGTCATAAGAAGCCTTATTCGGAACCTTGATTGACTTATCTTCTGTTACATAAGCAGACAAGTTCGCGCCGGCTTTGATCTTCGCGTCGAATGTTAATTCAACTGCTTGACCGCCATTGGCTTTCACTTGTTCTTCTTTAAGCGTCAAGGTAATGGTTTGACCCTCTACCTTGATTTGACTTGCATCAAGCGCTTGACCATTCAATTTAGCACTTGAAGTTCCTGCGAATTCAAGAACATCTTCGATTTTATCGGTTACGCTGAAGGCTGTCGCATCTTGCGCTACTGTTGTTTTCACATTATATGTGAAGACTTCATCACGTTTTGCGAGAGTTTCTTCTGCCTTACCATTAACATCTTTCTTGATTTCTGGCTCTTCTGGTGTTGGAGGCGTTACTGGGACTTCGTTAGAGTCCTTGTGCACACCTGGTTTGTGTGGGAAGCTTGCGTCATAAGAAGCCTTATTCGGAATCTGTGTACGGCCGTCTTCCTTCACATACGCAGACAAGTTCGCGCCGGCTTTGATCTTCGCGTCGAATGTTAATTCAACTGCTTGACCGCCATTGGCTTTCACTTGTTCTTCTGTAAGAGTCAAGGTAATGGTTTGACCTTCTACCTTGATTTGACTTGCATCAAGGGCTTGACCATTCAATTTAGCACTTGAAGTTCCGGCGAATTCAAGAACATCTTCGATCTTATCGGTTACGCTGAAGGCTGTCGCATCTTGCGCTACACTTGTTTTCACATTATATGTGAAGACTTCATCGCGTTTTGCGAGAGTTTCAGCTTCTTTGCCGTTCACATCTTTCTTGATTTCTGGCTCTTCTGGTGTTGGTGGCGTTACTGGGACTTCGTTAGAGTCCTTGTGCACTCCTGGTTTGTGTGGGAAGCTTGCGTCATAAGAAGCCTTATTCGGAATCTGTGTACGGCCGTCTTCCTTCACATACGCAGACAAGTTCGCGCCGGCTTTGATCTTAGCGTCGAATGTTAATTCAACTGCTTGACCGCCATTGGCTTTCACTTGCTCTTCTGTAAGGGTCAAGGTAATGGTTTGACCTTCTACCTTGATTTGACTTGCATCAAGGGCCTGACCATTCAATTTAGCACTTGAAGTTCCTGCGAATTCAAGAACGTCTACTAGTGTATCTGTGACTGAGAAGGCTGTCGCATCTTGCGCTACACTTGTTTTCACGTTGTAAGTGAAGACTTGGTCGCGTTTTGCGAGAGTTTCAGCTTCTTTGCCGTTCACATCTTTCTTGATTTCTGGCTCTTCTGGTGTTGGTGGCGTTACTGGGACTTCATTTGAATCCTTGTGATATTTCGGATTGTGATCGATGTCGTAAGAAGCCTTGTTTGGAATCTCAGTCTTACCATCTTTAGTCACATAAGCTGACAAGTTGGCATTATCTCTAATCTTAGCCTTGAAATTCACTTCAATAGACTTACCAGCATCTGCTTTTACAGAAGCTTCTGTAAAGGCAACTTTGATTACCTGACCAGAAAGTGTAACTGTCGCCTTAGATCCTGCATCCTCACCATCAAGTTTAACAGTAGCTGAAGCATTCTCACCAACAAATTCTAGAACTTCTTTCAACTCGTCTGTCATCTCAAACACAGTTGCATTGGCAGGCATTGTTGTTTTCAAAGTATAAGTAAATTCTTCATTACGTTTTGCAAGATCGTAACGTCCTGCTCCGTTTACTTCCTTCTTAAGCTCTGGAGTTGTTGTTGGCGGTGGAGTGACAGTGACTGGTTTTGATTCTTTCTTAGAATCTGGATTGTCATTAATGATGTAGCTAGCAGTATTTGGTACTACTGGCTTGTCTTTTGCTTCATTTGGATAAGCAGTCAAGAGAGAATCGAAAGTGATGCCGTCTTTAATCTTGGCATTGAATGAAACTTGTACAGCTTTACCAGCATATTGTTTCACTTGCTCTTTACCAAATGTGACTGTCAATGTTTGACCTTCTGTTTTCACAGTGAGGTCTTGAACAGCTTGTCCATCAACAGTGACAGTTGCTTCCCCTTCAAATGCCAATTCTTTGACGATATCATCTGAAATGGTGAAGGTATCTGCCACATGTGGAACTGTTGACTCAATCGTATAAGTGAAGACTTCTGATAACTTACCAAGATCTGCATGTTCCTGACCATTCACCTTCTTAGTGATTGGTGGTGGAGTAACAGTGACCGGCTTGGTTTCTTTCTCACCTTGTTGGTCATTCTTGTTGGTATAAGTAATCTTAGCTTTGTTCTCAATAGATGGAACTTTTGAGTCTTTCTTCACTTTGGCATGAATCACGAGTTCTACTTCTTGGTTACCAAAGTCACCCGCATTCGCAAAATCTTTCATAGTTGCAGTCACGGTTTGACCTTGAACTGTTACATCGAAGAATTTCGCGGCCGCTCCCTTGATTTCAGCTTGACCTGGAGTCAAGTTCTCATCCAAGGTATCTGTTACAACGAAGGACTTGTATGTTATAATATCATTTGGCAATTTCGCTTTGATATTATAAGTAAAGTCGGTTTCTGCCCCGATGGTTGCCTCTGTCAGTGTTTCGTTGATTTTCTTATCAACACCTGGTTCTGATGGAGGCGTTACGGTTACCGGTTTCGTTTCTTTTTCTCCGCTATGATCGTTCTTATCTGTGAAGCTGAACTTCGCAGTATTTGGAATGTTGATACGAGTCACTCCATCATTGATCTTAGCCGGAATAATCAATTCCACTTCTTGACCAGCCAGAGCTGAAGCGTTCGCAAAGTCCTTCATCGTTGCAGTCACGGTTTGACCCTCAACTGTTACATCGAAGAAGGCTGCTGCTCCTCCTTTGATAACTGGTTTGCTTGAAGTTTCATTGATAACTGACAAATCTCCTTCAAGTGTATCTGTAATCACAAATTTCTTGTAATCTGTAATATCTGTTGGAAGTTTTGTCTTAATGTTGTAGTTATACGCTTGACCTGTTGCGATATCTAAGTGTTCAAGGGTTTCATTTATCTTCTTCGTTACAGGAGGTGGCGTTACGGTGACAGGTTTCGATTTAACTTCTTTCTCTACATTATTCTCATTTGTAAAGGAAATAGAAGCCTTGTTTTCAATGGTTGTACCTGTCACACCATTTTTAACTTTTGCAGGAATTACTAGTTCAACAGTTGAGTATTTTGCAAGTTCACCAAACTGACCATCCTTCACCCTTGCCGTAATCTCTTGGCCATTGGTGTGGATATCAAAGAGGGTCGCTGCAGAACCTTTAATACTTACGTCGCCTGCAAGTTCCAAATTAGCATCTAGTGTATCACGAATCACAAATTTCTTGTAATTAGCAACATCACTTGGTACTGCCGTTGTAATGTTGTAGTTGTATGGTTGCCCATCAAATGTTTGGAATGTATCCAAGTTTTCATTAATCTTCTTATCAATAGAAGGTTCTTTTGGTTTTGGTGGTGTAACCGTTACTTTATTCGATGTTTTCTTGATATCATTCAAGGCAACATCTGCCGTGTTAGGTACTTTAATTTGACCATCTTCCTTATATTTAGAAAGGTCAGCACCCGGACGAATCTTAGCCTTGAAGGTCAATTCAAGGTTTTGAACATCTTTAGTCTTACGACGCGTTACCTTACGTGAGATTTTTTCGAGTTGAGTTTTATCAAGTGTCAGTGAAACAGTTTGGCCTTCAACTTTTGTAGCAGCTTTCAACTCATCATTATCTTTTTCACCAAGTTTTACATTCAAGCTATCTGCCTGAACTTCCAACTCTGAAACAACTGTATCTGTAAGGCTGAATGTATCTGCAATGCCTGGCCATGGAACAGTCACTTTGTACTCAAAGAGTTCCTCTTCCGCCTTCAAATCTTCATGTTCTTTGTCATTAACCTTCTTCGTAATTTCTGTTACAACTGGTGGTTTGACATAGACTGGGTTTGAGCGTCGAATTGTACTTGGTTTAGAATCTGTCTTGGCATGCGCATCTTGGTTTGGTTGATTGTCATCACCATTCCACATGATATTACCCTGGTTCAGCAAACCGAATCCATCATTATCCTGAAGAAGGGCCATGAATTCTTTGCTTGCTTGATTCTTACGGTATTGTTCTTTCAAACGAACCTTGATGGTCATTTGAGCTTTCTTCAATACCAAGTAATTATAGTTGGATCCTTTAGCAGGAACATCAGCAACAACAACATCACGTTCGTTTCCAAGATCGTCATTTTGTTTCACGACACGAGTGGCCCATTTTTCTCCATTTGGTCCAGTAGCTGAACTTTCAACTACTTCCAAACGGTAGTCAAGTGGGTCTGTCAACATGACGTTCTTTTCAAATTCGTAGGCTACGTTATTGAAGTTGTAATCAAGAGTATAGGTGAACTCCTCTGCCTTGTCTGACAATTGTGCAGAATAGGCTTTTTTCTTTGTTAAACCAAGCGGGTCATCAATTTCTCCCAAGTCATTACTCTTATCTGCGTCGGTAATTTTCTTAGTGACACTTGGGTAACAGTACTCGAGTTTTTGAACTTCAACTGTTTCATTACGTCCACCTATTTGTTGAGTTGTATACTCACCCGTCTTGAAGACACCAGTCAACTCAGGAACTGTAACTTGTTCGTTTACAGGTTTATAATCAGCCGGCGGATCAACTTCATCCTCTTCATTCGTTTCAGGAGCACGAGCTTCCTTACTCAAATCATAGTCGAAACTGTTATTACCTGGATTGAAGACACTATCAGGTACATAGATTGTAACCTTGTCACCTTCTTGGGTGATTCGACCACGAATTTGTTTTGATGGATCTGTGACTTTTTCAACAACAGTCTTGCCATTGATTCGAACAGCATCCACCTTATACCCAGGTGTAACAGTGAACTCACCCTTGATGTCTTCCTTGATCAACGCTGCAGCTACAGATTCTAAAATCTTTTGTGAGAACACATCAATGTTATTCTGTTCATTAACATAGAAGGAAACGTTCTTTCCGTTCACAACCTTATCTGGTGAAGCCATCGATTGAAGTGCGTCGTGGAAGATGGCTTGCACTGAACGGTTGTCCCCAATATTAATAGTGTTACCGAAACCATTTAGATAAGCTGGACCATATTGATAATATGGTTCAGTGAAATTATCAACACGTTCCCAGAAACCTACAACCACAGAACCTTCTGAACCAACCGCTGCTTTCAGCTGGTTACCTGCATCTCTCAACTCATTGGCACGACCAGTAATATCTTGAGCTGCTTCTGGATAGCTATCTACTCCCCAAGCACTATGGATATCCCACGTTCTTGTATAGCTCTTATCCATTACAACTGTGTTAGACCCTGGCAGACGGTAACCATTGGCTACTCCATCCGTTACCAGGAGGAAGACTGTCTTACGACCGTTTTCCATATTCCCTTTGACACTGTTGTACTGAGCGATCGTATCTTGAATGGCTGGAACAGTTGGAGTTCCACCATCAACTGCAATATTATCAATGAATTTATGAATTTCATTTTGATCGCTTGTTAAACCGCTATTCCCATAGGTATAGTGTTTACCAGTTGTATTCGGATCGGTAAATGTATCTGTAGGATTGCCACTGAAATCGTTATTATTAAAGTAACGCACCTGATCCAAACCTTGGTAAGAAGCTACGAAAACGCGGTCAGTTGTCCGAGAGTCGCCAGTCTTAACT
The DNA here is from genome assembly GCF_000146585.1 of Streptococcus mitis ATCC 6249. GTDB lineage: Bacteria > Bacillota > Bacilli > Lactobacillales > Streptococcaceae > Streptococcus > Streptococcus mitis_AZ. Next base: position 1,732,972 of record NZ_GL397179.1, read on the forward strand.
AGATGAGGATCGTTCTCATTGTATTGTTCTGGACTCACATATGTTGTCAAACGCTTCAAAGCATTCTTAACACTAGGAATCGTTTTTCTAAATGATCCACTGGCATCCTGCAGGATAACCAAGTCAATTGGTTTACGTGGAACTGTCCATTGCGTCTTCTCCGATTTCTTTATCTTACGATAACATCCATTCTGGATAATTTCCGTATTATCTCCTACTCGAATTACCTCAGTTTCATCAGCCGCACCACGACCGAAACGTAAACTAGCTAATCCTAATGGCACAGAGAGAAACAGAATCGTAAACAGAATGGAGACCTTTTTAATGAAATCTCTCATAATTTTCTCTGAAATCCTATTGTGATTTCTTCTTCCTCCTTTTTCCCGAAATGAATGTATGTTAGTTTAGCAATTCTTGTAACTCTGTCGAGAAATTTTCAGCAGTGGTATGATTTACTAATACATTCTTTACCTGTTGCTGTTTTGTCACAAGATACATACTTGGTATGGTTTGAACCTGTAAAAGATCGGCTGCGGACTGATCTTCGTCATAATAATAGGGGAAAGTATATCCTTTTTCTTTGATATACTGATCAGCAGTTTCCTTTGTTTCTTTTCCTGGTTCGTTCATATTCAGAAGAACAAAATGAATTTGATCTCCATACTTTTCATACATCTGCTGAACAATGGGTAGTTGTTTCTGGCAATGCGGACACCAACTAGCCCATTCGACAACTAACATAGGTTTATCATACAGTTCCGAGATAGCAATCAATTTTCCATCTTGAGAGGTCATTTTAAATTCTGGAAGTTGTTGACCTTTTAAACTCAAAGCCGTATTGTTCTTATCACTAGAAGTTGATTGCGAAACTGACGATGAACCTATAACTCCATCCTTAGTGGGTCTGGTGTAATAAAGCAAACCCACCGCTAAACCTATGATGACACCCACCGCTAAAAATGGTAGCCACCACTTGTCTTTTTGCATAACATCTCCTTTCCTATAATAGTAAAATACAACGAATAAGTCTTTAGCAAATAACATATTAATACTATCAAACAAAAACTGCGACTCATTCATTTCAAATGATATTTTAACATTTACTATTCATTTATACAAGTAATAAGTTGTCAGATAGTAAATTTTTTAAAAAAGTAGAAAATCCCATTAAATACCATCATTGTAAAGTTTTTCTAATCATAAACTTAATTTCGTTTTCTGAGATTTGTCAGAATATTCCCATTTACTATGCATAATTGTAAGCAAGCCAAGAAATATGAATTGCCTATATTACCTATACTAATATTTGCATCAAAATACTTTTATAACATTGCAAAAAATAAAAAAGATTGCCCATTCGGACAACCTCTTTTCTGCTATTAATACAAATCAAGATAATTATCAATTTCCCATTGTGAAACGAAGGTTGCATAACTTGCCCATTCGATTCGTTTGGCTTCAAGGAAGCTCGTATAGATATGTTCTCCAAGAGCCGCTCTGACAACTTCATCTTCTGTCAAAGCTTTCAAAGCGTTGTGAAGCGTTGATGGAAGGTCTGTAATACCAGCTTCCTTGCGCTCTTCTGCTGTCATGATGTAGATATTTTCTTCGATAGGAGCTGGTGCTTCGATTTTGTTTTCAATACCATGCAAACCAACCTCCAAAAGAACAGCCATAGCGATATATGGGTTTGCCATTGGATCCACTGAACGCAACTCAAGACGAGTTCCCATACCACGTGAAGCTGGTACACGAACTAGTGGCGAGCGGTTACGACCAGCCCAAGCAATGTAAACTGGCGCTTCATAACCAGGAACCAAACGTTTGTAGGAGTTAACCGTTGGGTTCATGATGGCAGTATAGTTATAAGCATGCTTGATCAAACCACCAAGGAAATGGTAGGCTGTTTCAGACAACTGCATTCCCTTTGGATCGTTTGGATCAAAGAAGGCGTTATTCCCATTCTCATCAAACAAGGACATATTACAGTGCATACCTGATCCAGCAATACCAAATTTTGGTTTCGCCATAAAGGTTGCGTAAAGACCATGTTTGCGGGCGATGGTTTTAACAACAAGTTTAAAGATTTGAATCTTGTCACAGGCACGGAGGACTTCATCATACTTGAAGTCAATTTCATGTTGTCCAACCGCAACCTCGTGGTGACTCGCTTCCACTTCAAATCCCATTTTAGTCAAGACATTCACAATCTCACGACGCGTATTGTCCGCAAGGTCAGTAGGCGCCAAATCAAAGTAGCCACCCTTGTCATTCACTTCAAGTGTCGGGTCCCCATTTTCATCCAACTTAAATAGGAAGAATTCTGGCTCTGGTCCAAGGTTGAAGGATTTGAATCCTACTTCCTCCATGTGATGAAGAGCACGTTTGAGGTTGCCACGAGGGTCACCTGCAAATGGCTCACCTTCTGTTGTATAAACATCACAGATTAAACCTGCAACACTTCCATTTTCATCTCCCCAAGGGAAGACTGTCCATGTATCCAAGTCTGGGTACAAGTACATATCTGACTCATTGATACGTACAAAACCTTCAATAGAAGAGCCATCAAACATGGCTTTGTTTGACAAGACCTTATCTAACTGTTCATCTGTAGCAGGAATTTCGACGTTTTTCATGGTTCCCAGAATATCTGAAAACATGAGACGGATAAAGGTAACATTTTTTTCCTTGACTTCACGACGAATATCTGCAGCTGTGATTGGCATGTGTTTACTCCTTAATTTTTGACTACTTGCGATTGCCTAACCGCGACCAAAAGGCGACTGCGCTGAAGCAAAGCGTCCCTGCTGGAGGAGCTCATTATGAAGCGCACGACGCACTTCCGTTGGGCTCACTGCTTTCTTGGATTTCGCCTCACGCTCAGCATATTTCTTCTTAATGGCAGCGATATTGAAACCTTCAGAGATATAATCTTTGATCTCAAGCAACCGATCCATGTCATTCAAAGAATACATACGACGGTTCCCTTCGTTTCGATCAGGCTTTATCAACTCTTGATCTTCATAATAACGAATCTGACGCGCCGATAGATCGGTCAACTTCATCACACTACCGATAGGAAAAACAGCCATATTTCGACGAAATTCTTTTTCCTTCATTTACAATTTCCTTCTTTCTGTCTATTATAGTCTAAAAAAATCCATACGTCAATTAATAATGTCACAAAATGTAACATTATTTTCTTTTTTTCTCTAAAAGATTTCTGAAACGATCAATATCATAATTTACGAGTATTGCTACAAAAACACCCATAAAAGTTTCAAATACACGAGCAAACACGTACAAAATCGTCTCCCCGCTCGGTATCGATAGGGTAATAATCAACATTGCCGAAACTCCGCCGATAACTCCCGCCTTATTATTCATGGCGACATTTGTCATAATGGTTAACATGGTGCAGATTGGAACGACCAGCAAGGTCACCCAAAAGGCTTCTTGAAATAGAGTGTTTAAAAGGAAGAAAACAAGGGCGTAGAAACCTCCGATACTGTTTCCTAGAATGCGTGATGTCCCAAAATGGACACTCTTGTCAAAGCTTTCTCTCAAACTAAAGACTGCTGTCAAAGCCCCAATTTGAAGTCCCTTCCAACCAAAAAATCCAAAAATCAAGAGAACTAAAAAAACAGCAATTCCGGTTTTAAAGGTTCGTAGACCAAGCTTGAACTGTGACTTATCAAATTTATATTTTTTAAAATAACCCATAATCTCAACTTTCTATTTCCATTTTATCATAAATTAGTTGATTTTATGAGCCAAAATCGATAGGAAACGTTTTTAATTCAAACAACAAGAAAAAGAGGAAACAAAGTTCCTCTTTTCTATTTAACTTTTAGAGCTTACTTGCTTTCGTCTTCTTTTCGTTTCAACTGACCAAGTCCTAAAACTCCTACTAAAGCTGCAAGACCAAGATACGGCATGTAGCTTGAATCATTTGTACCTGTTTGAGGTAGAGTAGGATTCCCTTTCGGATTTGGAGTAGGAGTTGTTGGCTCCTCTGGTTTCTTAGGTTCTGGCGTTGTCGTACGAACTGTGTTTGAAGCGTAAGCAACTTTGTTTACAGTATTTACATAGGTATTTTCAAAAGTTCCAACAGCAATTCGTTTCATTTGAATATAAGTCTCAGCCTGGAATGGAGAATCCAACTGAATCTCTTGAAGGAATTCTTCCTTGAAGCGAATTGTAATCATTCCCTTATCTTGATCATGTTCAACCTGTGTTTCAGCTGTTAAGTCTGTACCTGCCTTGATAACACGACCGTCTTTCAATCGGATATCAACCTTGGCAAGAACTTTATAGTTTCCAGTGTATTGATCACCTTTTTGGTCATAATCATCTACAAAACTATAGTCATTTAAGTCCTCAGAATGATTTTGTGGAATCAAACCACCAATTAAACGATAATTGAAGTACTGGTTCAACGGAATGGTTTGGCCATCAATGTTGTCACTACTTGGATCCATACTGATTGTCACATCTTTTTTCGGTGTGATTTTCGGTACGTTGTTGACAACTACTTCTGTAGCATAGCCATTTCCAAAATCAATTTGGTAGGCTTTGTTTTCATACTTACCACCCGTTTGACCAAATTCAGGTTTAACTGTCATCGGATCTGTGATTAGCAATGATTTTCCTGCTGCTACATAGTTCTTGTAGAATTCGGCTGGATTATCAGCTGAGAAGAGTTGGAAAGCACCTTTAACATTGATGTTGGCTTTCTTCAACAGCTCTTGGACCTTCTTAGGCGCAGCTTCTAAACTATCAAATTGTTGAACACTGATACCTGATACAAGGTTGCCCTCTAGATCACGGATCTTAACCAATTCTGGTTGAAGGGTTAAGGCTTCTTCTGGATAATCATCCACATAGTAGAAACCATTTTGAATCGCTTCTTTAGAAGATTTATCTCCCTTGTATTGGTCCAAATCCCATGTAAGTTCATAGTAGTTCGTTGAACCAGCTAGAACCTCTTTACCATCAATATTTACACCTTGCTTGTTCTTGTTAACTTTCAAAGGCTTGATGTAGTTGTTATTTGGATTGTCAGGATCATTTGGTTTACCTGGAGTCGTTACACGAACAATGTTTGACTTAACACCGTAGGCGTCGTTGACTGTCAATGTAAAGTTATTTGTATAAGTTGCCCCATCATTCAAGACACGACCAACAACAGTTGGATATAGAGTCTCAAAGGATTTTGTCAAATCTGCATTGAAAGCAGCCAAGGTCTCCTCAGTAGCCTTAAAGGTTACAGTGTGACTAGCTTTATCATAGCTTGTTTCAAAACCTTTGCTTGCAGCCTTGGTTGCTTCCAAATCAAACTGATAGCCAGTTGGAAGTGGATCTACCAACACAAACGAAGTTGTTTTTGGACGTCCTGCAGTTAAAGCTTCTGTTTTTAACTCAAACTTCACTACAGACTGCTTAGCAACTAGAGTACGATCGATATCTACTCCATCCTCATTCTTAATTTCTTTATTAATTTGAGGTTGCGCCATCAGGCTACTATAATGGAAGTGTACTGTCGGCACCGCTGGAGGAGTTGGTAACTGTTTAGGAGTTGGTGCTACAGGCGGAGTTGGCAATGGATCATAATTTGGCTCTTCTGGTTTTGATGGCTCTGGTTGATCTGGAGTCTTAACTGGTGGAGTTGGCTCATTTTCATAGCTTGGTGCTACTGGAGCTGGTTCCAATGGTTTTTCTGTCTCATAGTTTGGCTCTTCCGGTTTTGATGGCTCTGGTTGATCTGGAGTTTTTACCGGTGGTGTTGGCTCATTTTCGTAGTTTGGTGCTACTGGAGCTGGTTCCAACGGTTTCTCTGTCTCATATGTTGGCTCTTCCGGTTTTGATGGGTCTGGCTGATCTGGAGTCTTAACCGGTGGAGTTGGCTCATTTTCATAGTTTGGTGCTACTGGAGCTGGTTCCAATGGTTTTTCCACTTCATAAGTAGGAGCTTGCGGTTCAGTTGGTGCTACCGGTGGAGTTGGTTTTTCTTTTGTAATTTTCGGAACGTTAACGGCACGAATCTTACCATTGAGCGAGTACCAGATGTTTGGTCTTTTACCTTCGGTATTGTCTCTTCCAGGTACTTGAGGCATTTCTGCTACAGACATCACATTGGTAGCAGATGTTGCACCAACTGTAACATGATTCGTAGATCCAGACATACTAATAGCACCTGCACCGTACCAAGAGTTTGGTGCATCTGATGAATCCCAACCTGAACCAGGTTCATTTGCTCTAGGATACATAGTCCAACGAGATCCACCCTGATCTTTTCTAAAATTGAGGGTTTTGGTAGCATAAATCATGCCATTTTTTTCACCGATGGATGAACCTGAGATTTTGATAAAAGTACCACTATAATCCTTAGCCATCTCAATAGAGTTATGCTCACGGTTAAGTGAGGCTACTGAAAGAAGAGCATTGTCAAAATTAATTGGTTGGTCATTTTCATCATAGAAGGTAAATTCATTTTTAATGAAAATTGAAGTACCTTTTTCAACATCACCAGTGTAAGCAGAAGCAAAGACTCCCAAAGTTGGGTCACTAAAGATTCCCAACCAAACTTTTCCAGTAGGATTTTTAAATTGCGAAGAAGGATCTACAGTATATTTGTAAACAATCTTGGAAATCTTTTTACCGTTGTAGTATGAATTTTGAAGGTTAGTATAAGTTGCAGTTACGCTTTGCCCACGTTCTAGAAGCACAGAGCCCCATTTAACCTCTGTTTTATTTCCTACATTGGTCGTCCAGTCTGATTTGTCTCCAATATTACCATACAATTCTACTGAAGAAGTGGTTGCACCGTTCTCCAAGTTCTTGACATTAAGATTGTCTAACTGGAGATTTTTCTTACCATATTGGTCAGTGTCTTTCTTAAAAGCTTCATCAACTGCTGCTGCTGTAAGAAGTTTTCCTTCCGTTTTGAGGTCCAGTTGAGCATTCGATTCTAAGTCATAAACCAGACTCTGAGCTGATGGCTTAGACAAGTAACCATCTTGATCTTTATTGTTTTCAAGTTCTACAAGGGCAGCCTTAATTTTAGCCTGCTCATCTTTATAAGCCTGCAACTTAGCCGGATACTCAGCCAACTCTTTCTTATATTTGGCAAGATCAGCTTCATATTTAGCTAATTTTGCTTCATAGTCAGTTTTAGCCGCGGCATTCCGTTGCTTGATTTCTTCGTTTTCAGCTTGGAGCGCTGCATTTTTAGCTGTGTTTTCTTCAACAGCCTTCTCATAAGCTGCTTTTGCATCAGCATTTGCTTTTTGAACGCGAGCTAGTTCTGTCTGATAAGCCGCTAACTTAGTTTGGTAGTCTGTTTCGTTAGCTGCATTCGCTTGTTTGACTGCTGCCAAGTCTTTTTCGTATTGTGCTAATTTAGCCTCATAAGTTGCCTTGGCTGTTTCATTTCGTTGTTTAATAGCTTCATTTTCAGCTTGGATAGCATTGTTTTTAGCTGTGTTTTCTTCAACAGCCTTTTCATAGGCTACTTTTGCGTCAGAATTAGCCTTTTGTACTCGAGCTAACTCTGTTTGATAAGCTGCTAATTTAGCTTGATAATCAGCATCATTATCCTCTTTAGCTTTCTTAATAGCTGCAAGGTCTGCTTCATACTGCTTCATTGCTGCTTCATAATTCGCTTTTGCAGTTTCATTACGCTGTTTAATAGCTTCATTTTCAGCTTTAAGCGCTTCGTTTTTCGCAGTGTTTTCTTTTACTGCTTTATCATAAGCCTCTTTAGCTTCAGCATTAGCTTTTTGTACTCGAGCTAATTCTGTCTGGTAAGCTGAAAGTTTATTTTGATAATCCTGTTGACTATCTTCGTTTGCTTTTTTGACAGTTGCTAAATCTTTTTGATATTGTGCTAGCTTAGCCTCATACTCTGCTTTAGCTGTAGCATTGGCAGTGTTGATTTTTTCAACTTCTTCTTGATGGCTTTTTAGATCTTTTTGGTACTTGTCATCCGCTGCTTTGTTTTCAGCATTGATTTTATCTGTTTCAGCCTGATGAGCTGCAACTTCTTTTTTATATGCTTCAGTTGTTTTCTTTACTTCTTCAGCCTGTTTAGCATAGTCGCTTTTAATTTCATCTTGTTTTTGAGCATTCTCTGTAGCAGTTGTGGCTGTTCCTTTGTCTTTTGTTTCATCTTGAACTACCTTAACTCCTGCAGCTTTTGCATCAGCAACTGCTTTATCCAAATCAGCTGATGATACTTCTACTGGCAAAGCTGAGTCTTTAGAACCAGCCTTAGCTTGGCTTTCTTTGGCAACTTGACTCATTTCACCCTGAGCTTCAGGTAGATTTGTAGCCGGATTTCCTGTAGTAGCTACCTCAACTGTACTTGTACTAGTTGTCTCTGTAACTTCATCAGCAAATACTGCTTTGTCTGCAAAAGCAATCAAAGCAGTTCCTAAAACAGCACCACACAACGTTTTCGCAACTTTGCTTTTACGAAATCCATAGACTTCTTTTTTATTTTTCATTATAAACTATTTCCTTATCTAAATTTAGTCATTACTCCTTATAGTAGCACTTTACAAGGCAAGATGCAAATATTTACTCTTTTTTCTTTTTATTTATAGAAAAATTCCACATATTTATAAATTAAATTAAAAAGAAGATGGTCACACCATCTTCTTTTAGTTAAACTATTTATTTTTCAGTCAAAGCTGCCAATCCAGGCAATACTTTACCTTCAAGAAGCTCCATTGATGCTCCACCACCAGTAGAGATCCATGAGAACTTGTCTGCACGTCCAAGGTTGATGGCTGCAGCAGCTGAGTCACCACCACCGATGATTGATTTCACACCTGGTTGTTTCACGATAGCGTCCATCACACCGATTGTACCAGCTTGGAAGTCTGGGTTTTCAAAGACACCCATAGGTCCGTTCCATACAACTGTTTTGGCACCAGTCAAAGCTTCGTCAAATTTAGCGATAGATTTTGGACCGATATCCAAACCAAGGAAACCTGGATCTACTGCTTCACCTTCAGTGTCTTTCACTTCAGTGTAGTCAGCAAATGCGTTAGCTTCTTTTGAGTCAACTGGCAAGATCAATTTGCCGTTTGCTTTTTCAAGAAGAGCTTTCGCAACATCCAATTTGTCTTCTTCTACAAGTGAGTTACCGATTTCGATACCTTGAGCTTTGTAGAATGTGTAAGTCATCCCACCACCGATAAGAACTTTATCAGCTTTTTCAAGCAAGTTTTCGATAACACCGATCTTGTCTGAAACTTTTGAACCACCAAGGATAGCCACGAATGGACGTTCTGGAGCTTCAACTGCTTCTTGGATGTAGGCAATCTCGTTTTCAAGAAGGAAACCAGCAACTGCTTTTTCAACGTTTGCTGAGATACCAACGTTAGATGCGTGTGCACGGTGAGCTGTACCGAATGCATCGTTTACGAAGATACCATCTCCAAGAGATGCCCAGTATTTACCAAGTTCAGGATCATTTTTAGATTCTTTCTTGCCGTCAACATCTTCGAAACGAGTGTTTTCAACCAAGAGAACTTGTCCATCTTCAAGAGCGTTAACAGCGGCTTCCAATTCAGCACCACGTGTAACTCCTGGAAGGAAAGCAACGTCTTGACCCAATTTAGCTGCCAAGTCAGCAGCTACAGGAGCAAGTGATTTACCAGCCTTGTCTGCTTCTTCTTTTACACGGCCAAGGTGAGAGAAGAGGATCGCACGTCCACCTTGTTCAAGGATGTACTTGATAGTTGGAAGAGCAGCAGTGATACGGTTGTCGTTGGTAATCACGCCATCTTTTACAGGTACGTTGAAGTCAACACGAACGAGAACTTTTTTCCCTTTCAAGTCAACGTCTTTAACAGTCAATTTTGCCATTAGATATGACTCCTTCTTTTTTTATACGTGTTAATTATATCACAAAATCAGCAAAAGAGATAGAAAAACCCTAAACTTTTCTTGTTCTTTCTTCTATTTATTAACCTAAAAATCTAGGATTGCAGTTCGGGAAATAGCAATTTTCACATAATTCGGTTGGAATAATTTAGGCAAATTTCTTGATTGATCTGCCTAATTACTTCTATACTATTCTTTTTCTAACATTTTAATCCTTAATATTCTAAACTCTGCAGTCCTTCTTTTTGAATTGCTAGATTTCTTATTATACAATATAACTAAAATAGTTTCTTTAGTTTGTGCTATTTGAGATTAAAAGAAGGAGAATTGCTACCATGAAATTAGAAAGACTAATCTATATTTTACTGTCTCTTTTAAATAAGAAGAGAATAACAGCTAAAGAGATCGCAGAGAGGTTTGAAATATCTACTCGAACTGTATATAGAGACATGGATACACTCAGTTTAGCGGGGATCCCAATCTATTCGGAACGTGGAGATAAGGGAGATTTCTATATACCAAGCGACTATAAGATAGACAGAAACTTTTTCACTGAGGAAGAGAGACAGTTTATCATTAATATGAGCCAAAATGTTAGTAAAATCGTTGGTCATTCAAGTCTTGACAGTATCGAGCACAAGCTGTCTTCTCAAGAAATTACAAGAGCAAACAGTCCTTTTTACTTTGATCTCAGTTCCTGGACTCTTAATACAAATTATTTACTAGACATTGAGGAAGCGATACAAACTGAACAGATGATTTCTTTTTCTTACTATTCGAAAAAACAAGAGAAAAGTCAGCGAACAGTTATTCCATACAGATTGATCTATAAACTGAATGCTTGGTATGTTATCGGTTACTGCTTAGAGAAATTAGATTTTCGTATTTTTAAATTAACTCGAATTCGAGAACTAGAACCAGTGGAGATAAAAGATAAATCATTCGATTATCCACGTTTATCTCAAGAAAAGTTAGAGCTTTTTTTAAATCCCCCCAAAAATAAAGTGGAGGGGCAAAGAGAAGAAATCGAACTAGTTTTTACAAGATTTGCACTTCCAAAAATCTACGATCACTTCACGGAAGAAGAAATCATAGTCGAGGACGAAATAATAAAAGTTCAGACATTTAGAGCTTTAACTCCTTCGTTTTTTGATTTACTATTAAGTTTTGGTTATCAAGTAAAGGTCGTATCCCCAAGTCACTTACAAAATCTACTGGTCAGTACTCTCAAAAAAAATCTTCAGCAATATGACAACCTGTAGTCATATTTCCTTTTGTATACTCTTAAGTGGGCAAAATATTTCGTGATGTTCATCATAGCCCAATTATTTTACAGGAGGTTCCAAATGGATACAAAAACACTTGCAGAAAGCTATTTTACGGCAGTAAATGAGGGAGGCTGGGAAGATTTCGTAGCTGAAAACTTTGATTATGGCATGTGCGATAGTATAGAAATTCGACAAGGACGTGATATTTATTTACAAGGCGCAGGTCAATTCTATGCTTTGAGCCAGCATCTTGAAGTGAAGCAATTACTTGTTGATGGTCGAACAGTCTCAGCTTTAAATCGCTACCGTCTACATTCTCCTCAAGGAAAAGAACTAGAACTGGATGTCGCAGAATTTCTGAAATTCGATGAGTTTGATAAATTAGTTGCATCCAATATTTATTTCGACACCTATCGTTTCCAAAAATTTATCCAAGGAATTGAATAACAAAAATCTAGCTTCAAATTTACTCTTCAATTTCAAAACTAAAAACAAGGTCTGACTAATCTACAGTCAAACCTTGTTTTTTTATTTTTATGAGAAAATCCAAGATTCGTAAATCCGATTAGTCTTCTTTTTTCTTTCTAGCAAGCAAGCCGTAGCCACTCATTACTCCGAGAAGTCCCAGCGCTACTAGACTAGCATCTCTTGTCGCTCCCGTATTTGGCAGCTCTTTACTTACTTCTTCAACTTTTGCTGGTGTAGCTAAAAGCGCTTGGTCTGTTGTTTGTGAGTCTAGCTCTTCTTTTGTTCCAACTTCTGTGATTTCTGGGACAGCTTCCTTGAGTACTTCAGTTGAAAGAAGAGTGCGTTTGCCTTGGGCATCCACCTCTACAAAGTGACGAACTTGACCTTCCACACCTGCTTGAACTAGCTGACGTTGACCTTTTAGAAGGCTTGCATTTGGTCGCTCTTGACGTTCGAAGGCCATTGTAGCCTCTTCAACTTCCAGTTTCGGAGTTGCTAGAACTAAATCTTTCACACCTTCAGCTGGTTGGTTACTTGACAGAACCTTTGTACCAACTTCGGTAATTTCTGGGAGGGCTTCCTTGAGTACTTCAGTTGAAAGAAGAGTGCGTTTGCCTTGAGTATCCACCTCTACAAAGTGACGAACTTGACCTTCCACACCTGCTTGAACTAGCTGGCGTTGTCCTTTGAGAAGCTCGGAGTTTGGTCGCTCCTGACGTTCAAAGGCCACTGTATCCTCTTCAATTTCTAGTTTCGAAATTTCTAAAACTAGGTCTTTTACTCCCTCAGCCGGTTGGTTACTTGACAGAACTTTTGTTCCAACTTCTGTGATTTCTGGGAGGGCTTCCTTGAGAACTTCAGTTGAACGAAGGATGTGTTTGCCTTGGGCATCTACTTCTACTAGACGACGAATTTGACCTTCTTCTCCTTTTTGGACAAGTTGACGTTGACCTTTGAGAAGCTCGGCATTTGGTCGCTCCTGACGTTCAAAGGCTGTTGTTTCAGTTTCAATAACTAGTTCAGGAAGGGCTTCAACTGTTGGGGCTACTTCATTTGGATCCATGCTTCCAACATGATTGCTTTCTTCTGCAGGTGCTAGTTTCTTATTCAACTTTTCTTTCATGTCCGCAAAAGCTTGTGGAGTTGGTGTTTGTGAAGACAACAAAGCTTCAGCTTGGGCAATCAACTCATCTTGAGAATCTTTTTCACGGACGGATTCGAGCAAGCCTTCCAATTCTTCTCTAGCAGTTTGATAACGTTGATTTCCATCCAAGTCCGCTCCAGCTTGTTTCAATTCATTCAAGGCTTTGTTGACTTCTTCTTGACTGGCATCATGGTTTTCTGCAACAGCTTTCGCTGCATTGAGTTTCTCTACTAGTACAGCTTGTTTGTCCTCACTTGAGAAGGTATAGGCAAGGGTTGACTGGCGACCTTGGGCAGCAGTGATTTCTTGTTTGAGGTACTCATCGTTGACAGCTGCTTTTGGAGAAACCAAGACATCGAACTCAGCAGTGTGTCCCTTGTAATGCAAGGTCAAGGTTTGTCGTCCAGTCTTCTGAGCATCATAGCCCGTGATTTCAACACCTTGATCCGTAAAGGCATGACTTTCTTCTGTCTCATCATCATAGAGAACACCAAAGCGACCTTCAGAGAGATCCAGTTGATCTCCTACTAGATAGTCTGTTTTTGGTTTCTTAGTAATATACAAGCCCGCTACTTCTTTTGGTTTTCCTTCATCCTGTCCTGTCACTTGGACTTTCAGATCACCTGACACCGGTAAACCAAGGTATTGAAGTGTTAGGTTTTGTTCCCCTTTTTGATGAGAGTCGTATCCAGATACCGTCACACCTGAGTGAGTAAGGTTAATCAGCTCGTCGGCTTGCCCCCCTTCGTATTGAACACGGAGAGTTCCGCCTCTGAGGTCCAGTTTTTCTCCTTCTTTATAAACCGTCTTCTTAGGTCCTTTTTCGAGACTAACTGCAACAATTTTTCTCTCATCCTGTGGAATCGCTACAGCCAAGGTGTTACTGATTTCTTTGCCAGGTAATTGGGTACGATAGTAGAGGAGAGTTGGTTGCTTGTCAAAGGCCAATGGTGCTGTTGCCAGGTCGCCACCAGTTTCAGTCTTCAAGGTTGCAATTGGTGTTTGCGAATCCGCCTTGTCGTAAACGGTGATGGTTGCGCCTGCTGGAACATCAGAGAAGCCTAGTTGAACTTGGTGGTTTCCAAGTGAACGAGTAGCTACCTTAGCCATTGGAATATTTTGACTTTCTGTGTCCAAGGTTTCGTACATCTTCCAGTTGTAGATACGAATGGCTTTCCAAGGTGTTCCGTTATCAGATGTAATGACATGCAAACGCCAGTCTTGCGCGGTGATTGGTTTGTCAAGAGTGATATCTGTCACGTGCTCTTTATTGCCACGGACTTCCTTAGCTAATTTCCACTCGCCATCTGTATCCTTGTAATAAAGATCAAAGTCCTTGGTATTCATCAGACCATCGTTAACAGACTCACCACCAGCTCCCGCATGATCCATTACCCATCTGACAACACGACGTGGTTGAGTCAAACGAATATCGACACTACCGCTCAATTGTCCTGAAGACCACTTGTCTGACAGACTTGTAATCGTACCGTTCAACATGCCTTCGATACCTTCCCCACCTTCAGTATTGGGGAAAGTGCTACCGATAACTGTTGCACCTGGAACAATATTTTCAGCCAAAGGTCTTGGGAGAGTTGTATCCTGAACAGTCATCCCCCAGTTGAATGACGCTGTTGCAGCTTCTGAACGGAGGCCATTTTTACCAACTGCAACGACTTTCAATTCTTGAGTCGTACCAGTCGCATTAGCAGAACGGCTAACTTTTGGCAAGTAGATGGTTGAAGCAGATGAACCTGTCAACAAACGCCAGTTGTCCCCGTCTTTTTCGTAGACTTCATAGAAATCTGCATCTTGGTTACCCGAAAATTGAACCACTGCTTCAGCTTCTTGGGCATTCTTAAGAGATTGCTTCACCACAGAGAGACCTGTAGGTGCTTGTGGCGCTTGATGATTATCCGTGATAGTTAATTGTCCTAGGTTGAACTGATAATCTTTTACAGCACCTTCATGTTCGAAGAAGAGTTTGACTGCATAGATGGTTTTACCTGCTAGTGAGCTAAGATCAATTTCTTCATTTGTCCAGTTGTCAGAAAGAGTCAGTTCTTTCCATGCATCTGCATCCTCAAATTTGTAGTCTGGAGTCGTAGAGAAGGCCATATAAACTTTGGAGCCTTTTCCTCCCTTGTGGGCAACCCGAAGTTTGGTTTTCTCCGTTACTTCTAGTTTAGTAGAATACAAATTCACATCTTGGTCCGTCTTACCAGCTACATCACCTGAGAATTTAAGAGAATTTCCGCCATTGTAGGCATCTGTAAAGTCATATTCTGCACGAAGTTTTTCCCCCGTTGAAGTCTGCCACCAGCGCCATGTTGGCAAGATACCCGAAACAGAACGGTAGTTCCATTCAGAATCCTTAGAAACTTTGCCATCTACAAACCACTTTCTACCATGACCTGTATTAAAAGAGGTGGTGAAGGTACGGCCTACTGCTGGTGTGCGGTCCGCAACTAAATTGGCAATTCCATACCACTCTTTATCACCTGGTTTTTGAGCCGTTGGATCTCCTTGGTAACCTGTGAAGAAGATGTCTTCGTTCTTGTGGTAATCTTCCCCTGTTTTTCCTAGACTAGTAATTGTATCTGGTGCAAAAAGTCCTAACGACAAACGCAACTTGCCATTTTCATCTAAGAGGGCATCCCAGTTAACCTTGGTCTTATATGATCCACCTTGTTGCAATTCCAAGCCTGCAAAGACATCATATTGGCTACGTTCTAGCCATTTTGCCATCTCTACAGAGTGGTCATTCTTTTCCTTGTTCCAGTTGAAGTTAGCAAAGAATTGATCTGCAGGGACCTTATCACCTTCCTTTTGCATGAATTGGTAGTTGTAGTCTCCCAAGCCATCTTCGTGATAACGACCGTATTTGTAGGTCATGGCATCGTACCAAGCATACTTGATTGGGTGGTTGACCTTAGCCGCGTATTCTTTTGTATAGAGCATGAATTGGCGCATTTTTTCACCAAGAGGTGCTACCAATTCCCCCGTTGTTTCTTGGTTGATGAAATAGCCATCAAAGCCATAGTATTTAGCGAGATCAACGAGTTTGCGTGCAATTGGGAAAGTGCCATCCTCATCTTGTTTCAAGGCGGCGGCAAATTTCTCTTGGTCAGCAATGCTGTTTGACCAGTTGAAAAAGAGGGTTCCATAAACAGGCACACCATTACGGTGGCCTGCATCAATGACATCTGGAGTAGGGACTAGGCCTTCCCAGAAGACCATTGAATCCAAGTATTGCCAGTAATCGAAGGCGTAGGCCTTGAATTCTTCTCCACCAACAGAAGCGTGGTCTTTAGCCTTTGAGTTGGTATTTGCTAGCGCCTGAACTTTGGCTCTTCTGCTTGCTTTTTCGTTAACCAACTGACCTCTATGGCGCTTGGCGAGTTCAACTGAGGATCGATTGATGGGATCATCCTCACGCGCACCTGGTTCCCATTTCAACAAATCATCCCAAGTATCAAATTTGATTTCTTTCGGTCGGAGACTCTTCTCTTCATTTTTAGGAACGTCTGCTAGACTTGGTTTGTCAGCTTTATTGTCAGCCACTTGAGGAGTTTCCTCAGGCTTGACTCCTTCTTTGTCAGTTGGTTGAGCAGGTTTTTCAGTTTTATCTGTCGGAGCTGGCTTTGCTTCTTCTTTTTCATTAACCAAATCAGCTATTGCTGGAGTGTTTTCTGAAATTGGTTGCTCAGCTACTTTGTTTTCAGTTTCCTCTAATTGTTTTTCGAGGGCTGCAGTATCTGGATTAGCTGTTTCACTCGCGCTTGTAGCTTGGGCGCTCGTATTTGCAACTGCCTCAGGGACAGCAACCTGTTCGGCAAGAGCTGGGCTCGCAAATAGAGCTGAACCAATCATCAAGGAACAAGCTCCGATTGACAGCTTTCGAATACTGTAACGGCAACGTTTTTCAAAAAATAGATCTTTCATCTTTTCCTCCTAATATAATAAAAAGTAAGCGCTTTACTTTTTAGATAAAAAGCAACTGTTCTTAGTGGACACCACCCGAACAGGATCATTTTCATTTTATCTTATATGAAAGCGATGTCAATCTATTTGACACAAAAACTATAACTAGGATAATAATCAGTAAAATTTGGACACAATCCTATCATTCGACTATCTTACAGTAAATTTATCCTCTATTTTTAGAGAAAGTTACCTTTTTCTTATGAAAATTTCCATTAAACACTTGTTAGATTTCCTATTATCCTTTAAAATAGAATAGGAGAAATTCCGCGATTATTTTTCGGAGGAAAAAGAAATGTCCATTAATTGGCAGGAAATTTTATTTCACTTTTTAGGTGGTCTGGGACTATTTTTATATAGTATCAAGACCATGGGAGACGGTTTGCAACAAGCTGCTGGAGATCGCCTTCGTTTTTACATTGACAAATATACCAGCAATCCCTTCTTCGGTGTGCTGGTTGGTATCGGTATGACGGCGCTGATTCAATCAAGTTCTGGTGTTACTGTCATTACAGTGGGGCTTGTCAGTGCAGGACTTTTGACCTTGCGTCAGGCTATCGGTATTGTCATGGGTGCCAATATTGGAACCACCGTTACATCCTTTATCATCGGTTTTAAGCTAGGAGATTACGCCTTACCTATGCTCTTTATCGGAGCGGTTTGTCTCTTCTTCACCAAGAATCGCTCCATCAATAACATCGGACGAATTATCTTTGGTGTTGGTGGTATCTTCTTCGCCCTCAATCTTATGAGCGGTGCAATGGAGCCCCTAAAAGACCTGCAAGTCTTTAGAGACTACATGGTTGAACTAAGTAAGAGTCCTATTCTAGGTGTCTTTGTCGGAACTGGGCTGACCCTACTCATTCAGGCTTCATCCGCAACTATCGGTATCTTACAGAATCTGTACGCAAGTGGTTTGATTGACCTACAAGGTGCCCTACCGGTCTTGTTTGGTGATAATATCGGAACGACCATTACAGCCATCATTGCTTCTCTTGGAGCCAATATCGCTGCCAAACGTGTTGCCGGTGCCCATGTCGCCTTTAACGTAATTGGTACGGTTATCTGTATTGTCTTCCTTGTTCCTTTCACGGGCTTGATTCAATGGTTTGAATCGGCGCTCAATCTAGCTCCAGAAATGACCATTGCCTTTGCTCACGGAACCTTTAATATTACAAATACCATTATCCAGTTCCCATTCATCGGTGCCTTGGCTTACCTTGTAACCAAGCTCATTCCTGGTGAAGATGAAGTTGTTAAATACGAGGCTCTCTACTTGGATGAACAACTCATCAAACAGGCGCCTTCTATCGCTCTAGGAAATGCCAAAAAAGAACTTCTTCACTTGGGGAACTATGCTGCAAAAGCTTTTGACCTTTCCTACGACTACATCGTCAATCTAGATGAAAAACTAGCGGAGAAAGGGCACAAGACTGAAGAAGCTATTAACACAATTGACGAAAAACTCACTCGTTACCTGATTAGCCTTTCAAGCGAATCCTTGAGTCAAAAGGAAAGTGAAATCCTAACCAACATCCTCGACTCGTCTCGTGATTTGGAACGGATTGGAGACCACGCAGAAGGGTTAATCAACCTAACAGACTATCTCCAACGCAAGAATGTTCAGTTCTCTGAGGCCGCTTTGAAAGAGCTAGCTGAGATTTATCACGCTACCACTGAGTTCATCAAAGATGCCCTTGATAGTGTGGAAAACAACGATACTGAGAAAGCTCAAAGTCTAATTGAACGCCATAAAGAAATCAACAATATGGAACGCATTCTCAGAAAGACCCATATCAAACGCCTTAACAAGGGTGAGTGTTCTACACAAGCTGGGGTCAACTTCATCGACATCATTTCCCACTACACTCGTGTGTCTGACCATGCTATGAACCTTGCTGAAAAGGTCATCGCTGAACAAATCTAATACTCTTCGAAAATCAAATTCAAACCACGTCAACGTCGCCTTGCCGTACTCAAGTACAGCCTGCGGTTAGTTTCCTAGTTTGCTCTTTGATTTTCATTGAGTATAAGTACCAAGAAGCTATCCTGAATGGGATGGCTTTTTCATCCCCTCATCAAGAATATTTTTTCTAACGTAAAAAAAATGCTTTGATTCACAATGGAATCAAAGCATTTTAAATAGCTCTCCAAACATAATAGCAGAAACCGCGGTTCCTCTGTACTTGGCTTCTTCTCTTTTGATAAAGCGAGCCAAGTTGAGCAACTCAGGTGCCGGATGTTTGGGATTGGTGAGCAATTCACGGGTGACCAGTCCTGAGAGACGGACTGCTAGTAACTGCTCATTTGTAGTAGGCAGCCTCTTAGCAGTCTCTAGGAGAGCAGCAACTAAATCGTCACTCAAGCCCTGACGGGCATGATTGTAGAGGTCTTTTATAAGGCTTTCTAGATTTGCTTCTTCCATCCCGATCAACCTCCCTTATGTTTAATAATTTTTAATCAAATCAACCGTTGAACGATCCAATTTTTTCACCAAGGCTTGCAAGAAAGCTTGGGCTTCTAGGAAGTCATCCATCGCGTAGAGGGTTTGGTGAGAGTGGATATAACGTGCACAGACACCGATAGTTGTAGATGGGACACCACCATTTTTCAGATGAGCTGCTCCAGCGTCCGTTCCGCCTTTTCCACAGTAGTATTGGTACTTGATGCCAGCTTCTTCAGCCGTTGTCAAAAGAAAATCCTTCATACCTGGGAGAAGCAAGTGACCTGGATCGTAGAAGCGAATCAAGGTGCCATCCCCAATCTTGCCTTGGCCACCGTAGACATCACCAGCAGGTGAACAGTCAACTGCCAGAAAGACTTCTGGATCAAACTTAGTTGTGGAAGTATGAGCGCCACGAAGACCAACCTCTTCTTGGACATTGGAGCCAAGATAGAGTTCATTTCCGAGTTTTTGACCTGAAAAGGCTTCTGCAAGCTCGCTTACCATGAGAACACCGTAGCGATTGTCCCAAGCTTTAGAGATGATATTTTTTTCATTGGCTGTCAAGATAGCAGAACTATCAGGGACAATGGTGTCACCTGGACGGATTCCAAAACTTTCTGCTTCAACCTTATCCGCGAAACCACCATCAAAGATAATATCAGCAATAGCTGGCATGGTTGGTCCACCTGTTCCACGTGTCAAATGTGGAGGGACAGAACCTGAAATCACAGGAATTTCACGACCGTCACGAGTAAAGAGTTTGAAACGTTGGCTGCTGACTACCATTGGATTCCAACCACCGATTTCAACGACACGGAAGGTCCCATCTGGCTTAATTTCGCTGACCATAAAACCAACTTCGTCCATGTGAGAAGCGACCAAAACACGGGGTGCATCGGCAGCTTCTGAATGTTTGATACCAAAAATACCACCCAATCCATCTGTCACCACTTCGTCCACATGCGGTGTCAACTTTTCACGAAGATAAGCACGGACAGGTGCCTCATGACCTGAGATTGCAGGGATTTCTGTTACTTCTTTGATTTTTGAAAATAATGTTGTCATATCAGTTCCTTCTTTCTGTCCTCCATTTTACCACTTTTTATAGGAGAAGGATAGTGGAAATCTTAATCTTCCAACTTCCTTTCTAGAGTATACAAAAAAGAATCAGGCTGATTCTTTTTGTTTATGATTTCGTTTGAGTGAAAAGTGGTCTGGGACGGGATCCTTGCCTATTTTCGACCAGGGGTGGCAACGTAAAATCCGAGCCAAGCCCATCAAAACACCCTTGAAACCATGTTTTTCAATAGCCTGAATCATGTAGTTGGAACAAGTAGGTTCAAAGCGACATGAGGGCGGAAAGGCTGGTGAGATAAAACGTTGGTAAAAGCGTACTGGCGCTATTAAAATTCGTTTCATTATTTCTTGGTTACCGCCATGGTGTGTAGTTGGCTGATTTCTTTTTTATTGAGGCGACGGGCTTCACCTGGACGAAGACCTGTCAAGTCTAGGTGACCGAAACGTGTCCGAGACAACTTATCCACTTGAAGACCGACGGCTTCAAACATCTTTTTAACCTGATGGTTGCGGCCCTCATGGATTGTCAACTGTACTACAGAGCGATTTTTTACTGGATCCACTTTGAGAATCTCATAGACAGCTGGCTTGGTTTTCTTGCCCTCAATCTCCACTCCACGAGTAAAGGGGCGAAGATTTTCCTTATTGGCCACACCTTTGACACGCGCGACGTAGACCTTGTCAATCTCATTACGGGGGTGAATCATTTCATCCGTAAAATCACCATCATTGGTCAAAATCAAAACACCTGATGTATCCCAGTCCAAACGTCCCACAGGGTAAATACGTTCTTTGACATTGGACAAGAGGTCCACAACCGTCTTGCGGCCCTTGTCATCTGTCACACTGGAAATCACTCCACGTGGTTTATTGAGCAGATAGTAGACCTTTTCTTCATTGTAGATAGGTTGGCCTTCAACTTCAACCTTGTCGCCAGCCTTGATGGTCGTTGCGAGTTCACGTACCACTTGGCCGTTGACAGTCACCAAGCCTTGCTTGATCAACTCTTCTGCTTTTCTCCTACTGGCCACACCTGCGTGGGCAATATATTTATTGATTCTCATCTTCTTCTATCCTTTCACCAAATAATTGGCTTTCTTGCGCTTGAATCTCAAGCTCATCAATCACTGGCAGTTCTTCCAAATGGTTAATCCCCATGTAATCTAGAAAATAATCCGTCGTCACATAGAGGTTGGGACGACCCAACACTTCTTTTTTCCCATCTTCTCGTATCAAATCAAAGGCCTGCAACTTTGCCAAAGCCCCACTCGAATTGACCCCACGGATAGCATCGATTTCTATCCGCGTAATCGGCTGCTTGTAGGCAATGATGGACAAGGTCTCAAGGGCAGCCCGAGATAAACTCTGATTGATGGGAGCTTTGGAGTATTCCTTCAAAATCGTTGCAAATTGAGGCTTGGTCACCAATCTGTATGCTCCCGCTGTCTCAATCAGGGACAAGCTCGAATCCTGGTCTTTCTCATACTTTTGGGCTAATTTTTCTAAACTCTGCTGGATGCCTGTCGGGGGAAGCGACAGGAGTTCAGCCAACTGACGGACTCGAATCCCATCTTCACCTGCTACAAACAAGAGCGCTTCTATTTCTGCTAAAGTACTCATCTTTCCTCTCTATCAAGTCTAGCTTTGTGCCTCTTGACTTTCTTCCTTCTTTTCCATGAGATAGATATCTCCGAAACTCTCCTCTTGCACGAGGATCAGTTCCTGGGTTTTGATTAACTCTAGGGTTGCCAAAAAGAGGGTAATGACCTCTTGGACATTCTGGGCTTCCTTGAACAAATCCTGCAAACGCAACTGGTCTCGTCCAGTCAAGGACTCTTTTACAATGCCCATCATGTCCTCAATCTTATACTCATCCCGCAAGATAGTCGTGTGATTCTGAGCGAACTCCTCTTTTTTCTTGGCTAGGATATTTGAAAAAGCCAAAAAGAGGTCAATGGTCGTCCTATCATGCACAAGTTCCGCATCTTCGTAGATCAACTCTGTCGGCGCTTTGGAATAGTACTGGGCCCGATCTTGGTGCTTAGCCTCCAAGTGCTCACCCAAGAGCTTGAACTTGCGGTATTCTTCGATTTGGGAGAGGAGATCCTGCTCCAGGTCATCCTCCAAATCAGCCACTTCTGCCACCTTTGGAAGAAGTTTGCGGCTCTTTATCAGCATGAGCTGACTGGCCATAACCATATACTCACCCGTCACTTCCAGACGCATAGCCTGCAGGGTTGAGACATAGGCTAGGTACTGTTCGATGACTTCTGTGATAGGCACATCGTAGATATCCATCTGGTACTTAGAAACCAAGTGCAAGAGCAAGTCCAGGGGCCCTTCAAAATCTTTTAATTTAATATCCATTATCTATATTTTTCTAAGGTCAGGACTGTTTTTAATCCTAATTTTTTTGCAATTTCGTACAAATCGACCTTCTCTTCTATCTGTCTTAGAATGAACTGTTCCCGCAAGGCTTGGGCTGATAAGGTTGGGAAACCTTTCTCCTTGACAAAGGACTCCAGCTGACGAAAGGCCCACTGACGAGAATAGGCTTTCCCTCCCCTTTCAAAGAGATAGGTCTGCCCCATCAAGGGTTCCAATTCTGAAAGCAAGGTCCTAGGAATGGCTACAATCCTCTGTTGGGAAGCCTTGTTAATTCGCAACACCTGAAAATCCAGATTGATATCTGCAACCTTAAGGGCTAAAATCTCGCTTGGCAAGAGTCCCATTTCTAGGATTAAGAGCGCTAGCAAGCGTCCCTCTGGATAGTCACTTTCCTGCCAAAAAGACTCTAGGTCTAACCGTTCTGACTTTTCGGTCTTCTTTTCAGCTTGTTTGGCTAATTCCAAACGATAAAAGCTGTCCACTTCTCCTTTTCGATAGAGAAAGTAGAGAAATTGGTTACAGGCAGAAAGTTTTCGCTTTTGGGCGCTGATTTTTAGATTGGCTAGCTGGCCTTGGTAAATCTTGAGACTGGTTTCAGAAATCCGCTCACCCACAATGTCTAAAAATTGCTCCAGATCATACTTATAGGACTGCTTGGAATTGGCAGACAAGTCCTGTTTTTCCTCTAAAAAGGCTGAAATCCTATCTCTCATTTGCATCGAATCTCATATTCCTTACTGAAGTCATGCAAGAGGGCATTGACAGCCTTGAGGATAGACTTGCGCGTGATAATTCCTTGGAAAATTCCTTCATCATCTACCACTGGCAAGAAAGGTTCATCTACCAGTTTATGGAGGACCTCTGTGATGTTATAGTCTGGAGCGACGACTGCCACATCTGTCTTGGTCATATTGACGATATCTGTCGTTGCCATATGCTCATCCGTCAAACCCTGCTCCATTTGATAAGCCAAAATATCTCTCAGACCAATGGTTCCGACAAAGCGTTTGTCAAAGGTCACAACAGGGATACGGGTATAGGTGATTTGGCTCAGCACTAAAATCGCATGGTCAGCATTATGGGTATCAATCAAGGCTGCTAGATTCTCGGCAGGGGTAAGGAAAGTCTCTTCCTGCTCCAGTAAAAATGCTTCAAATTCCTTGGCAATCATCGAGCAAACTCCTTGGACAGACCTGGATAAACCTCATGATCACGTGTCAAAAAGTCTACTTTGAAATAGCTGTCATCAATCTCCACACGGGCATAGAGACATTCTCTGATAGTTCCTCGTGGTTGGCTGATGGAGCCTGGATTTAGAAAGAGTGTTTTTCCTTCCATCCAAGCATTTGGCACATGCAAGTGACCATAGAGACAAATATCGGCATCTTCTTCCTGAGCCCAGTAGTCCAACTTTTGAAAGTTGAAATTGATATCAAACAAGTGTCCATGAGTCTGGATGATCTTGGTTGGACCAAGTTGAGTTACCAAACGTTCTGGGTAGCCAGCATAAAAGTCCATGTTGCCTTTGACGACATGGATGCCTTCCCAAAGCGGAGAATCTGGACGGAGTTCTGAGTCGCCATCGTGAAAAATGGCATCTACTTTACCCAGATAGCGGTCACGAATTTCTTCCACAATCAAGCTATCTCCGTGGGAATCACTCATTACAATGATGGTTTGCTTTGCCATGATGGAAATACCTCCAAAAGTTTCTTAACGGCTAAGGCACGGTGGGATTGGCTATTTTTTTCTTCAAGGGTTAATTCAGCTGCTGACTTGCCTGTCTCTCCCACAAGGAAAAGGGGATCATAGCCAAAACCATTTTCACCCTTGGGTTCAAAATTGATATAACCTGGCCAGTCAGCTTCAACCACCAAGCTTTCCTTGTTTGGGCTAGCTACGACTAGGGTTGTGTGGAATTGTGCCGAACGGTCCTTAAGGTCAAAGACCATGGCCAATTCGTGCAAGAGTTTGGCGTTATTTTCACGGTCAGTTGCTCCCACACCTGCAAAACGGGCTGACCAGACTCCTGGCAAACCACCGAGGACATCGACTTTGAGACCAGAGTCATCTGCTAGCACCATCTTGCCTGTTAATTGAGAAATGGTTTCTGCCTTGAGGCGGGCATTTTCTTCGAAGGTCATGCCTGTTTCAGCTACTTCAGGCAGATCTGGATAGTCATTGAGATTTTCCACATCGTAGCCTAACTTGTCAAAGATAGCTCGGAATTCCTTGGTCTTGCCCTCGTTACGAGTCGCAATCAACAAGGTTTCTCTAACCTTACTAGTTTCAAAGAAGTCTTGAACATTGACCCCTTCTTTAGGCAATTCTATATGCAGGAGTTGCCCATTTTCTACCAAGAGTAGGGCTCCCTGACGTTGGATGACTTCCAAGTTACGTCCTGCTTCCGCATTTAAAATCTCAACGATAAAAGAGAGTAAACGGAAGTTAGAAGACCAGCGCATCACCGTTATCGTAATTGGAAAGCCATTTTCCTTATCACGAAAAATCCGCGCCAAATCCATAAAATCAAGATCAAGCGGATCTTTGATGAGACTGTAGATGCCTCCATAGACGTCCCAGACACCGACATACCAGTCCTGGTCGTCCTTGTATTCATAAATTTTGTTTGTCATAAAGTTACATGCTCCACATGAATCTCTTTTTCCAGCCATTCTGCTCCAATCTGAGCAAAACTCTGGCTACTAGCTGTTGTGTAAAATCGGTGCTGAAGCGGTCCCGCATCTCGGCTACGATTGATTTCAAAATAGTTAAGCAAAACCGAGATATCCCGTACACACTCTGCCCCACTATCGATGAGTTTTACATCTGGTCCCATGACATTTTGGATGATAGGGCGAAGGAGCGGATAATGAGTACACCCCAAAATCAAGCTATCCACCTTGCCGACCAAGGGACGCAGGGTTTCATAAACCACTTTCTTAGTTACACTAGTTGATAAGGCACCAGATTCAACCAAGGGGGCAAACTTGGGACAGGCCAAACTTTCCACCTGTAAGTCTGGATCCAAATCATGGATTTTCTGACGGTAGATGTCTGATTGTACCGTCATGGGAGTTCCAATCACCCCGATTTTCCCACCTTGACTGGACTTGATGGCTGCCGAAGCTCCAGGCAAAATCACACCTAGAACAGGAATGTCTAGTTTCGCCTTGATTTCTTCCCAGACGACCGCAGTCGCAGTATTACAAGCAATGACAATCATTTTGACATCCTTGGTCAAGAGAAAGTTGACCAACTGCCAAGTATATTCACGAATTTGCTCAGCAGGACGGGGACCATAGGGCGCCCGTGCCGAATCTCCAATATAGACGATTTCTTCATGGGGAAGCTGGCGCATGAGCTCACGAACAACGGTTAAGCCACCGACACCCGAATCCAAAAAACCAATCGGTCGATTATCCATACAGTCTTCTTTCTAGTCTTTTTTCTGATTGATAGTTCATCATAATTACTCGTCCTAAATGAACGGATAGACAGCTTGATAGAATGGAAACTGCCTCTCTCTTAATCATAATCAAATATCAATAGAATGCAAGGAAAAAGTCTTATCCTTGAGAACTATTGAACATAGTGAGAAGTCTGGAACTTTCATCCCAGACTTTTCCTATTTATTTCTTTTTATTGTTAGTAAGGGCTGCTTTTTGTTGGCGGATGATTTGGTGGTAAACTTGTTGTACCTTGGCTTCGCTTGGTTTTTGACCATTTGCACTCAAGAGAGCACGAACTGCCTCAGCGTTCAAACGTGGGTTGTCCGCAAATTCTTTTTCGATTTGCTTACGCACCAAGTACATACCTCCAAGAGCTCCTCCTAGAAAAGCTAGCACAATCAAGACAATTGCTAAAAGTAAATCCATTCTTTTTCTCCTGTTTCTTTTTGAGTCTTCTATATTATACCATAAAGTGACTTTCCTGACTAGTTTGTTTTACGCTTTCAAGAGAGGGTTAAGCCAATTCTAAGCTAGTCTTACAATCAGATTGAACTATGAAATTACGAATAATTCCACCCTTTCCTCTCTTTCTTCTACTATTTTAAGAAAAAGCAATATCAAATATGTTTTTCACCAAAAACCTCTTGACAAATGCTAGATGACCAGTAGAATGGGAGGTAAATAGAAACAAAAATATAGGGATTTGTCTTACAAAATGTAAACGGTTCCAAATACTAAAGGAGATTTCTATGGATAAAAGATTTTGGGAGAAATCCTGTCGCTATAGCATCCGTAAACTGACGGTTGGGACTGCTTCTGTTTTGCTGGGGGCTGTTTTTCTATCTAGTCATACAGTCTCTGCTGATGGTATTGAAGTGCAGCAAAATGACCCAAGTATTGTCGAGACTACAACTAAACCTGATAGTGGATCAGAGCAGATTGAACCGACCGAGACCGCTAAACCAGCTCTAGTTGAGACTCCAAGTACCGAAAGCAAACCAGCCGAAGAGACTCAGCCTACAAGTAGTCAAGCTAGTAGTGAAGCTGTTATAGACTCAAAAGAAAACAAGGAGAGCGAGAAGACAGAACTGCCAGTGACAAAGCAAGAAAACTATCAACTCAACTACGATCAACCAACAGCTCCCTCCTATGATGGATGGGAAAAACAAGCCCTTCCTGTCGGAAATGGAGAAATGGGAGCCAAGGTTTTCGGACTCATTGGGGAAGAGAGAATCCAGTACAACGAAAAGACCCTCTGGTCAGGAGGACCACAACCCGATAGCACCGACTATAATGGAGGGAACTACAAGGATCGCTACAAGGTCTTGGCGGAGATTCGTAAAGCTCTCGAAGATGGAGATCGCCAAAAAGCCAAACAACTGGCTGAACAAAATCTAGTCGGACCAAACAACGCCCAGTATGGTCGCTACCTAGCCTTTGGTGATATTTTCATGGTCTTCAATAACCAGAAAAAGGGTCTAGATACCGTAACAGATTATCACCGTGGTTTGGATATCACAGAGGCTACTACAACCACTTCTTACACCCAAGATGGGACGACCTTCAAACGCGAAACCTTCTCCAGCTATCCTGATGATGTCACTGTGACCCACTTGACTAAAAAAGGAAATAAGACGCTTGACTTTACCCTTTGGAACAGCTTGACAGAGGACTTGCTTGCTAATGGTGACTACTCTTGGGAATATTCCAACTATAAGAACGGACATGTTACTACAGATGAACATGGAATCCTTCTAAAGGGAACTGTCAAAGATAACGGTCTCAAATTTGCATCCTATCTAGGAATTAAAACAGACGGAACAGTCACTGTTCAGAATGAGACTCTAACCGTCACAGGCGCAAGCTATGCGACCCTCTATCTCAGCGCCAAGACAAACTTTGCTCAAAATCCTAAAACCAACTATCGAAAAGACATTGACCTCGAAAAAACGGTTAAAGGGATTGTAGAAGCAGCTAAGGCCAAAGACTACGAGACACTTAAAAAGGACCATATCAAGGATTATCAAAGTCTCTTTAACCGCGTTAAACTAAATCTAGGTGGAAACAAGACTACTCAAACGACAAAAGAGGCCCTTCAAAGCTATAACCCTAGCAAAGGACAAAAACTGGAAGAACTCTTCTTCCAATACGGACGTTATTTATTGATTAGCTCGTCTCGTGATCGGACAGATGCCCTTCCTGCCAACCTGCAGGGAGTCTGGAATGCCGTAGACAATCCACCTTGGAACGCTGATTACCACCTCAATGTCAATTTGCAAATGAATTATTGGCCAGCCTACATGAGCAACCTTGCTGAAACTGCCAAGCCAATGATCAATTACATTGATGACATGCGCTATTATGGTCGTATCGCTGCCAAAGAATACGCTGGTATCGAATCCAAAGACGGACAAGAAAATGGTTGGCTGGTCCACACTCAAGCAACACCATTTGGCTGGACTACTCCAGGTTGGAATTATTACTGGGGTTGGTCTCCAGCTGCTAATGCCTGGATGATGCAGAATGTCTATGACTACTATAAATTCACCAAGGATGAGACTTATCTCAAAGAAAAGATTTATCCTATGTTGAAAGAGACTGCTAAATTCTGGAACTCCTTCTTGCACTACGACAAAGAAAGTGACCGTTGGGTGTCTTCTCCATCCTACTCACCAGAACACGGTACCATCACCATCGGAAACACCTTTGACCAGTCGCTAGTTTGGCAGCTATTCCATGACTACATGGAAGTTGCCAATCATCTGAAAGTCGACCAAGACTTAGTCACAGAGGTCAAGGCTAAATTTGACAAACTCAAACCACTTCATATCAACAATGAGGGACGTATCAAGGAATGGTACGAAGAAGACAGCCCACAATTCACCAACGAAGGGATTGAAAACAACCACCGCCACGTTTCCCATCTGGTAGGTCTCTTCCCAGGTACGCTCTTTAGCAAAGATCAAGCTGAATACCTAGAAGCTGCGCGTGCTACTCTCAACCACCGTGGAGATGGTGGTACTGGTTGGTCTAAGGCCAATAAAATCAACCTCTGGGCTCGTCTCTTGGACGGTAACCGTGCCCATCGCTTACTCGCTGAACAGCTAAAATACTCAACCCTAGAAAACCTTTGGGATACGCACGCGCCTTTCCAAATCGACGGAAACTTTGGAGCAACTAGTGGGATGGCAGAAATGCTCCTCCAATCTCATACTGGCTATATTGCGCCATTGCCAGCCCTTCCAGATGCTTGGAAAGACGGTCAAGTTTCTGGCTTGATTGCCCGTGGTAACTTTGAAGTCAGCATGAAGTGGAAAGATAAAAACCTTCAAAGCTTGTCCTTCCTGTCAAATGTCGGCGGAGACCTGGTTGTAGACTATCCGAATATCGAAGCCAGTCAGGTTAAGGTCAATGGCAAAGCAGTCAAAGCAACTATCCTCAAAGATGGTCGCATCCAACTGGCAACACAAAAAGGTGATGTCATTACCTTTGAACATTTCCCTGGTCGTGTAACCAGTCTGACAGCAGTTCGACAAAATGGAGTCACTGCCGAAATCACCTTCAACCAAGTAGAAGGCGCTACCCACTATGTCATCCAAAGACAAGTAAAAGATGAATCTGGACAAACCTCTGCAACTAGAGAATTTGTAACCAATCAAACCCACTTTATCGACCGCTCACTAAATCCTCAACTCGCCTATACCTATACCGTCAAGGCCATGCTGGGAGAAGTTCCTACCCAAGTATCTGAACAGGCTACTGTAGAAACTCCTAGTGAGTTGATGGACGATCGGGATAGTCGTATCCAGTACGGAGCTGCCTTTGGAAACTGGGCAGACTCAGAATTATTTGGAGGAACTGAGAAGTATGCGGATCTTTCATACTATGACTATTCAGACGAAGATATCACTGCAACCATTCCTTTCAATGGTGTTGGTATCGAAATCTATGGACTAAAATCGTCTGAACTAGGTCTTGCTACTGCTAAAATTGATGGCAAAGAGGTCGGCGAACTTGATTTCCACACTGCTGGGGCAACTGAAAAAGGTAGCCTCATTGGTCGCTTTACAGGATTGTCAGAAGGACCTCATACATTGACTCTTAGCGTTAAACGTGAGCACAAGGGACGTGGAAGTGAACGCTCGAAAATTTCCTTAGACTACTTTAAGGTCCTATCTGGAAAAGGAAGTACGATTGAAAAAATGGATGACCGTGATTCGCGCATCCAGTATGATTCCCAGTTTAAGGACTGGTCTGACCCGGAACTCTACGGAGGTACGGAAAAATACGCTGATATCAACAACAGCGACTCTAGTGCAGCTTCAGAAGCTCAGGCAACCATTTCCTTTACAGGAACAGGTATTCGTATCTATGGTTTGAAGAGCCTTGCCCTTGGACGAGCACGTGTTACATTAGATGGCAAAGAAATGCCTGCTTTGGATTTCTATACGTCAGGCGCAACTGAAAAGAGAGCCTTTATTGGCGAATTTACAAATCTCACTGACGGTCCGCACACCCTGACATTACGTGTTGATCCAGATTCACCCGAAGGTCGCAAGAAAATTTCTCTAGATTCCTTTGATATCATCAAAGCCCCTGCTATTGGTATAGATAGTCCAAGTATCGCTCCTCTTAAGGAAAACGACAAAGAAATTTCCTTAACCCTACCGTCTGGAGACTGGGAAGCCATCGCTGTAACCTTCCCAGGTGTCAAAGATCCTCTAGTATTGCGCAAAGTGGACGAAACGCATCTGGTTACAAGTGGGGATCAGACCGTGCTATCAATCCAAGACAATCAAGTTCAAATCCCAATCCCTGAGGCTACTGATCGACAAACTGGAAAAGCGATCGAAGCTTATGCCATTCAAGGAACTACCACAAGTAGTCCTGTCGTAGCTGTCTTTACTAAAAAAGATGAGAAAAAGATTGACGAGAACCAGCCAACTACAAGCAAGGGGGACGAACCAGCTCCTACTGTTGACATTCCGGAATATACTAACCCTATCGGAACTGCAGGACAAGAAGAGCCACCTACAGTTGAAAAGCCTGAATATACTGATCCTATCGGAACTCCGGGAGAACAAGAAGCTCCAACAGTAGAAATTCCGGAATACACCAACCCTATCGGGACTGCAGGGCAAGAGGAACCGCCTACAGTGACAATTCCTGAATACACTGACCCTATCGGAACTAGTGGGGATCAGGCTGCTCCAACCCTTACCCTTCCTGATTATCCAGTTCGAGTCTTGAAAGACAAGGAAACTGGAGTGGAAATTATTGGTGGAGTCAGTGACCTAGAAGGAATTTCTCACATCTCAAGCCGACGTGTCCTAGCTCAGGAACTCTTTGGCAAGACCTATGATGCTTACGACCTACAACTTAAAAATCCAACAGATCATAACTTGCAGCCAAAAGGCTCTGTATTGGTTCGCTTGCCTATTTCAGCTAGCGTAGAAAAGGTCTACTATATTACTCCGACCAAGGAGTTACAAGCCCTTGATTTCGATGTTCGAGAAGGAAAGGCAGAATTCATCACTAGTCATTTCAGTACCTATGCTGTCGTCTATCAAGCTGCTGGAACAACCCCTAGTACAGATGAAAAACCAAGTGCTTCAAATGCAGAAACCTTGGCACACGAGGCTGAACAACTTTCAGCTAGTCCGAGTCTTGCTAAAGCTGGAAGTTCTCCTAAAGAAGAACTTCCAGCAACAGGAGAAGCATCTAACCCACTCCTCTTCTTAGCAGGCCTCAGCCTAGCCCTCACAGCCACTTTTATGTTAAAAGGGAGAAAGGATGACTCCAACTAACCTTTAAGCACACAAAAACAGGATGAAGATCACCTTCATCCTGTTTTATTTTGTAATCAAAAGTTAGTTTTACAGCAGGTATAAAACAGCTAGGGTCAAGAGACTTGCTAGAAGCCCAACTCCCCAAAAGAAGAAGTCAACCTTCCACTCACTCCAAGGATTGCCCTTGCCTGAGAATCCTCCAAGTTCAAAATGGTGATGGACAGGCGTCATACGGAAAATACGCTTCCCACCACTAAGTTTGAAGTAGGTGACCTGCATCATAACAGAGCTTGTCTCAAAGACATAGATAATCCCAATCAGCAAAAGGGTCCATTCTTGATGAAGAGCCATAGAAATAGCTGCCAGCATCCCACCAAGAGCCAAACTTCCCACATCTCCCATAAAGACCTTGGCAGGTTTGTGGTTAAAGACGAAGAAGCCTAGCAAACCACCAATCATGGTAAGAATCACAAGAAGAATATCCAGTTGATTTTGCATATAAGCAATCACACCGTAGGCAGACAGGCTAATCACTACGGAAATACTTGCTAAGCCGTCGATCCCGTCAGTCAGATTCACCGCATTTGAAAAGCCAACTAGCCAGAAAAGGGCAAAGAAGATATAGAAAATTCCCAGATGAACTTGGTAGCCAAAAACTGAAAGCATATCGCCACCGCGCTCATAAAAGAGGTAGAAAATCACTCCTCCAAGCAGCTGGAGAGCAAGTTTTTGCTTGGGATTTAAGCCTTCGTTGATTTTACGAAAGACCTTGAGGAAGTCATCCAGAAAACCTACCAAACCATACAAAACCAAGATAAACAAAATCATGCCGACATTGTTGGTCAATTGTTGGGTAAAGAGAGCAACCAGAAAGCTCACGACTACTGCAACGATAAGGAAAACAAGACCTCCCATGGTTGGAGTCCCAGCTTTAGCTTGGTGTTGCTTGACATCCTCGTGCATCTGCTGACCTGTAATCTGCGCTTTTCGATAAAATCGGATAAAGGCTGGAATGCCAATCAAGGTCAATAGAAAGGCTAGAATTCCAGCACTAATGGAACTAATCATCTTAATCTCCTAATGTTACTTTCATTTTTTTAAGGTCTTTGAGGGCTGTATTGGCACGGACACTTTGTTTCTTGACTGTCTTACCGCTACCTTCCCACTCGACTTCTATATTCAGCCATTTGGCCAATGTTTGCACATTTTCATCTGTCCAGCCATACATATCAGGCATTTCTTCGACCTTATCAGACAAAATCAAGATCTGCTGATTGGCTTCCAAATTATCTCCTTCAGAAACCGAGAGATCCTTAATCTTGGTTCCTGTTCCGATAACAATTGGTTGGACCAGGTTTCGGCGCAATTCTTCTGCGAGGTCACCTGGGGTAAAGTCCTTGGTGACAGGCATAGCATAGCTTGTCGTCTTGCTGACCTGATCCAAGTTCTTGGCAGTTGACTGAAGATTGAGGGATTCTTTCATAGCAGAAGCTCGCTCAAGGATTGGGTTGGCAAACTCTCCCAGCTGAACGCCTGAATAATGCTCTGGCTGTTGCACCGTCACATAGAGGATAAAATCAGGATTTTCTGCAGGATGCATCGACACAACAGAGAAGATATAGTTGGTTTCACCTGTCAGGTAGCCCCCATTCTTCTCATCGGCAATCTGAGCAGTCCCGGATTTCAGGGCAACATTCTGTCCCGGAACATTGACATTAGGCTTTCCTGTACTGTGGTTGTACATGGTACCATAGACAGGATCTGTTCCGACCATGACCATGTGATCCCGAGTAGAGGAAGCTGCCGCTTTTGATACAGGATTTCCGACGATTTCCTTTTGAGACTTACGAACAGACTGGTCATTCGGGTCATAGAGGGCGCTGATAAATTTAGGCTCCAACATAACCCCATCATTGGCGATGGCTGTAAAGGCACGAAGCATCTGGGTCTGGGTGACAGATATCCCTTGACCAAATGAGCTCATGGCAATATTGACAATGTTATCAGCAGGTAATTGACCTGTGTACTCATCTGTCAAACCAAAACGGGTCGGTACCCCAAACTTGAAACGGTTGAGGTAGTCCAGCCAGGTTGCGTCTCCCATCTTTTGCTCAAGCAAGGTCATTCCAATATTACTTGAGTGGGCAAACCCTTGAGAGAAGGTCATGGTGCCACCACTAGTCAACCCTTCATTGACGTCCCAGTCTCGAATGGTTGCATCTGCTATTTTCAATTCACTACTGTTAAAGTATTCACCACCAGGGAAGGTATTGTTATCAATGGCTGAAGCCAACATCATCACTTTCATGGTGGACCCTGGCTCGTAGTTACTTTGATAAAGAATATCTCGCCAGACAAAGTCTTTCGTAATACCATCCTTGGTATCGGCATTGAAGGTCGGACGTTGGGTCGTAGCGAGGATTTCCCCTGTTTTAGCGCTGACCAAGGTAGCCGTCATATACTTGCCTTTTACCTTTTCCTGAAAGGCATCCATCTGGGTTTCCAAAAAGGATTGCAAAGGACTAGAAAGGGTTGTGTACACATCCTTTCCGTCTACCATGTGTTGGGAAGCCTGCTCCGTACCCGGAACAATATTTCCCAGACGATCCTTCTCATAGGTGATAATCCCATCTGTACCTGCAAGAATGCTATTTAAAGAACTCTCCAAACCAGATGACCCAATCAAACGCTTGGTTCCATCCTCATTTTCATGGAGTTGCGCTAAACCGATAAAGGAAGAAGCAAACTGTCCATTGGGATAACTGCGGTTAGGGCTAGTTGTAAAGTCAACCCCCTCAACCCCAGCTGTTTTGAGGTCATTTTTAATGGCCATCATATTGGCATAGGTGATTCCATTTCCCTTGGCTCCAAAAGATACCTGTTTCAGATCTGGTTGAGAAAGCTGTTCTTTGACATAAGACTCCTCCATATCTAGGTATTTATGGAAAATTTCAGCCACCTTATTAAATTGAGAATCCTCTACATAGAGGATTTTACCAGTTGCTGACTTGTAGTTCTTGTCAATAACGGCATAGATATTATAAGAAGTCGCATCCTCTGCAATAGGCGTTCCATTTCGATCATAAATGGTTCCCCGTTTGGCTGGGATGGTCTTGGTTGTTTGGTGAACCTTTTTGGCCTCTTGAACCAAATCCTTACCAAATTTACTACCCGTTCCGATAATGACCGCAAAGTTGACCAAAAAGACAGCGAAGAGTACGACAGCCAATAAACTCAGGCTTTTTCCTACTCTTCGGCGGTTTTCTTCTGGAGATTTGCGATTACGAACGGCATAACGGATGATTTTTTCTTTCCACTGTTTCATATCTTACTCCGCCGCTCGGATATTTTCGTTATTCAGCTGCAAATCCTTAGAGTTTGCAATTTCTTTCAAACGCTCTGAACGAATCAATTCATTGACCTCTTGCTTGGCATCGTCGAGCTCGGTTTTCTTTTCTTCGATTTGAGCATTGACCTTGGTCAATTCATTCTGAACTTGTAATAGCTTGGTTTGCATAAACACAACGCTAATTGCCAGGATAATCATTGTTGCAGCAATCGAAACATAGAAGGCCTTTTCCACACGTGAAAAACCTTTAAACTTCGTTTGCAATAACTGGCTTGTTTTTTCGATTCTTTCTGCCATGTTTTTCCTCTTACTTGTGAATTTTTCTGGCCACGCGCAACTTGGCTGAATGCGAACGGTTGTTGGCTTCTAGCTCTTCGGCACTTGGCAAGATTGGCTTACGGGATACCAATTCCATCTTAGGCTTAAGATCGTCTGGAATGAAGGGCAAGCCTTTCGGAACTTCCACTGTTGACGCTTCCTTAAACAACTGTTTGGTCAAGCGGTCTTCCAGCGAATGGAAAGTAATGACTGAGATTCTACCATCCAGAGCCAGCATATCCATGGCCTGCTGGATAGACTCATCAGCCGCCCCAAGCTCGTCATTGACTTCGATTCGGATAGCCTGGAAAATCTGCTTGGCAGGGTGCCCCTTTTTCTTGAGTTCCTTGGCAGGTTTGGCCGACTTGATAATCTCTGCCAACTCCGTCGTTGTCTCAATTGGTTTCACCTCACGCGCCTGCTCAATCTTGCGGGCAATCTGTTTAGAGAATTTATCCTCACCATACTTGAAAAAGATCCGAACCAAGTCATGATAGTCATAATGATTGACCACTTCATAGGCTGTCAGACTAGCATCCTGATTCATCCTCATGTCCAGTGGGGCATCTTTTTTATAAGAAAAACCACGCTCACGCTGATCCAACTGAGGACTGGACACTCCCAAGTCATAACAAATTCCATCAATTTCCTGAACACCAGCTTCGAGCAAACGTGCCTGCAAATGACGGAAGTTATCCTTGATAAAGGTTACCATCCCCTTTTCGATATAGGGTGCCAACCGTTTTTGCGCATTGTCAATGGCATTTTGGTCCTGGTCAAAGGCATAGAGATGCCCTTTTTCGCTCAATTTACTTAATAAATATTCGCTATGGCCTGCTCCACCCAAAGTCGCATCAACGTAGATACCGTCAGGTTTTACGTCAAGCATATCAATCGTTTCATGAAGCAAGACCGTTACATGATGAAATTCTTTTGTCATATCTTATCTATTTTACCACAAATCTGACCAGCTTGCACTTGTCAGACAAGACTAAGTTTCTTCGAAAAAAATTCTCAAAAATATGTCATATATACTTGACACTCCATCTCCAAAAGAATATAATATAGTCAAATATATGCGACATATCAAAAAGGAGACCCTATGAATCGTGTAAAAGAATTCCGCAAGGAACTGGGCATTTCTCAGCTCGATCTCGCCAAAGATATCGGTGTCTCGAGACAGACCATCAACATGATTGAAAACGACAAGTACAATCCAACCCTGGAACTCTGTCTCAATCTCGCCCGCAGCCTCCAAACTGACCTTAATAGTCTCTTTTGGGAAGACGATTTTTAAAAAAGGAGCAAACAAATGAAAAAAGAAACTCTCACTGACAAACTTATCAAACGCATATACGGTATTTCTGGTCCCCTTGACGAACACAAACGGCGCGAAGCCGATCGTATCGGGAATCAGGTCTTTATCGTTCTCTTTTATCTGATGACATTTGGCAATCTCATTCCCTTTGTCCTTGCTTATAAATATCCGAAAATTGTCGCTATCGGCTATCCTCTCGTGGTATTCGTCATTTCGATGATTTCTGCTCTCTATGTGGTCTCCCAAACCAAGAAAACAGGCATCACAGCTATTGATCCCGAGATGCTGAGTCAGAAAGAAAGTAAACAGCTACGTTTTCCTGGTCTAAAAGCCGGTCTGATCTATGGCATGGGCATGTTCTTTGGAATACCACTTCTGAATGTCCTAACCGATGATAGCAAGGATTATCTTGGTTCTCTTTTAAATGTAGGACATTTTGTATCAACTATCCTAGCTACCTTCTTCTTCGGATTGACCATACAAATTATCGTCTCTCTTCGCATTCAAAAAGCCAAGAAAGACCAAGAAGACGACTAGGGGGTGCCTTATGAAATCACTAGCTAGACTACTGATCAGTCATGTTTTTATCAGTATCTTTGTTACCTTTTTCCTACTTTCTGGACATATTGAGCATCCTTTCTTGATTATCTTTCTTTTATTTCTTCCTGTATTGAACAAGGGACAGAGATTCCAGAAAATCCAATCAAAAAAAATACGTCTTCTAAACGCATCTCTCTGTTTTATCCTCGTATCCTTTCCACAACTTTTAACAAATCCTATGGATTGGAGATACCTGGTATTTCTAATAATCTGTATCATTTTTAGTTTGGTTTACTTCTATACTCTCTATCAACTCTTTAAAGAAGTCAATCAAAAATCGCTCATTTAGGAGGTTACTCCCATGAAAAAAGAAGATTTCACCACTCGCTTACTCAAATTATTCTTTCACATACAAGGCCCCTTTGATGAATGCCGCCAAGAGATAATCTACAAGGCAGGTGCCCGTGCCTTGATCCAAATCGTTTACTCCTCTCTCCTACTCTTCCTGTTCTATCTCCTATTTGGACGCTTCATAGAGTTGGTTCGAGATGCCATGCCCTACCTCTATTTTGGACTTATCTTCGTCCTCGCATCTAGGGCGAGACTAGCAGTTCGCAACTTACATTTAGACAAGGATGACCCGTCCGAAATCCATCACAAAAGCTATAGCAAAAGCCAGATCAACCTTCGTAGTTGGGGTGTATTCATCAGTATTCCAATTGGCTTGTTTATCTTATCAGCCTTTCACAAACTCTTTGTTCAGCATCTTCCTCTCGACACATTTTGGGACAATCTCTCCCAGTTCGATAAAACGCTCCCTTTACTAGTCTTAGGTTTGGGAATTGGTGCCATCTTTGGAACCATGACCTATGCCTTTTTATCGGAACACGAGATGAAACACTCTGAATCAGGAATGCATAAGGAGAATATAGAAAAATGACCAGTATATATGATTTTTCTGTTTTGAACCAAAATAATCAAGCAACTCCCCTGGATAGCTATCGTGGCAAAGTTCTCTTGATTGTCAACACTGCTACTGGATGTGGTTTAACGCCCCAGTACCAAGGGCTCCAAGACCTCTATGAACGCTATCAAGATCAGGGCTTTGAAATCTTAGATTTCCCTTGCAATCAGTTCATGGGACAAGCACCTGGCAGCGCAGAAGAAATCAATAGCTTCTGCAACCTACACTATCAGACAACTTTCCCTCGTTTTGCCAAGGTCAAGGTCAACGGCAAGGAGGCAGATCCTCTTTATGTTTGGCTAAAAGACCAGAAAGCTGGCCCGCTAGGAAAACGAATCGAATGGAATTTTGCTAAGTTTCTCATTGGTCGAGATGGGCAAGTCCTTGAGCGCTTCTCTTCCAAAACAGACCCCCAAACCATCCAAGATTCTCTCCAAAAAATATTCTAATTTCTTTTTAAAACGTATCCTTTCATTTAGTTTGAGCCATGAAAGGATGCATTTTTTCTTTAAAAAGTAACTGATTTTCTTTAATTTATATTTATTTTTTTGCTTTTTGCTATTGCAATTCTTTCATTAATTTAGTATATTTGTTATATTAAAAGTTTTCAGTCATTTTAAGGGAGAAATGACCTTTTAAATTTTTTTATCTTAAAATGAAAGCGCTTTATAAACAGGAGGTAAGGTGGCTTACAAATTATCAGAGAGTTTTTCATTAAATCAAGTTGTAACCAAGTCAGACTTGGGCTTGGGCAGTAGCTGACTGCCTTTCTAAAAACTAGGAGTATATTATGAATCGATACCTTTTTGAAAAAGGGCAAACATTTAGCATTCGGAAGTTGACTGTAGGTGTGGCCTCTGTTATCGTGGGACTGGCATTTTTTGCTTCTGGAACCGTTCGTGCAGACGAAACGTCTCCTGCCACGCCATCCAATTTAGATCAGCAAATGAAACAAGTAGCAGATATAGAAGAGACCAAGGCTGAACCAGTCAAAGAAGAAGGCCGTGTAGAAGCTGAAAAACAAGAAAGACCTGCTGCCGATACCAACAGTGCTGACTTGCTCCCTGAAGACATTCAGGACCGCGCCTATCCCGACACACCTGTCAAAGAACTCGATACGACTACTATCGTTGACCAGAAAGCTAGTCCAAAGGTAGAAACTAAGAGCATTCTAAAGAACAAGGAAGAAGCTCCAAAAGAAGCTGAGAACGGAAACCGTGCCATCATTAACGGTGGACAAGACCTCAAACACATCAACTACGAGGGACAACCTGCTACTGCTGCAACTATGGTTTACAGCACTTACAATGCAGGAGAGCAACGCTACCTCGTTTCAGGATCTGGTATCTTTGTTGCACCTAATTTGATTCTTACCGTTGCACATAACTTCCTAGAAGCCAATAAAGAAACTGGCGAGGGTCACATTCGTGGTGGAAAATCTGCCCAGTTCTACTATAACGTTGGTTCAAACAGCGAAAAGAAAAACTCACTGCCATCTTCCGGAACTACGGTTTTATTCAGAGAAAAGGACATCCATTTCTGGAACAAGAAAGAGTTTGGAAAAGGCTATAAGAACGACCTTGCTCTTGTAGAAGCTCCTATTCCTCTTCCGATTGCTAGTCCAAACAAAGCAGCAACCTTTGCGCCTTTAGCGGATCACAAGACGCATCAGCCAGGAGAAGCCATTAGTACGATTGGCTACCCAACAGACTCGAGCTCAAAAGAGTTAAAACAGCCTATCCTAGCTGGCCAACTTTACAAGGCAGATGGGACTATTCGATCTGTTGAGTCCTATGATGATAAGGGAACGACCGGTATCACCTACCAAACCACTTCTGTATCTGGTTTGTCTGGTGGTGGGATTGTCGATAGCCAAGGAAAAGTTCTCGGTGTTCACCAACACGGAACCGTTGACAATGGTGTTCCTGAAAAGGATCGCTTTGGTGGCGGACTCGTCCTTTCACCTGAACAACTGAAATGGGTTAAGGACATGATTGCCAAATATGGTGTCAAAGGCTGGTACCAAGGAGACAACGGAAATCGTTACTACTTTACTGATGAGGGGCGTATGCTTCGGAACGAAACAGCTGTTATCGGAAGCAACGAATATTCCTTCAACCAAGATGGGATTGCTACCTTGACTAAGGGAGTTGAATACGGTCGTGTGGTTATCCAACACGAAGACGAAGAAGGAAATCCTGTCAAAGATAATGATACCTTCATCGAACAGACAGCTGTTGATTCTCCATTTGACTATAATTTCAAAAAAGAAATCGAGAAAACGGACTTCTATCAGAAGAATAAAGATAAATACGAAATTGTATCCATTGATGGCGTAGCGGTCAATAAACAACTAAAAGACACTTGGGCTGAAGATCACAATGTTGTCAGCAAAGCGCCTGCCGGTACCCGTGTCATCAAAGTGGTCTATAAAGTCAACAAAGGCTCTTTCAAAGTTTACTACCGTCAAAAAGGAACAAGTACTGAACTAGCTGAGGCGACAGTTGATAACAATGACGGCCAAGAGTATGAGGTTTCCTTTGTCAACACCTTCCATGCAAAAGACATTGCTGGCTACCGTCCGGTTAAGGCTAGCTTGGAAGCAAGAATCCAGCAAAAAGGGGTGAATGAAGTCGTCTTTGAATACGAGCCAGTCGCTGACACATCCAATCCAACGGCACCGACTCCTCCAGTCACTCATCCAGAAGATAAGGAAACTGAGATTGGCAACCACGGACCTCTTCCAAGCAAGGCCCAACTCGACTACCACAAGGAAGAATTGGCGGCCTTCATCCACTACGGAATGAACACTTATACCAATTCTGAATGGGGAAATGGGAAAGAAGACCCTCGATACTTCAATCCAACCAACTTGGATACAGACCAATGGATTCGCACCCTGAAGGAAACTGGCTTCAAACGAACCATTATGGTTGTTAAACACCACGACGGTTTCGTTGCTTACCCTTCTAAGTATACGGATCATACTGTAGCTGCCAGCCCATGGAAAGATGGAAAGGGTGACCTTCTCGAAGAAGTTTCCAAGTCTGCTAGCAAGTACGACATGAATATGGGTGTTTACCTATCACCATGGGATGCCAACCATCCTAAATACCATGTCGCAACCGAAAAGGAATACAACCAATACTATCTCAACCAGCTGAAAGAAATCCTTGGAAACCCAAAATACGGAAATAAAGGGAAATTCATCGAAGTTTGGATGGACGGTGCGCGTGGTAGCGGTGCC
Organism: Streptococcus mitis ATCC 6249; assembly: GCF_000146585.1. Classification (GTDB taxonomy): domain Bacteria; phylum Bacillota; class Bacilli; order Lactobacillales; family Streptococcaceae; genus Streptococcus; species Streptococcus mitis_AZ. Next base: position 1,774,618 of record NZ_GL397179.1, read on the forward strand.
CAAAAAGTAACCTATACTTTTGATGAGTGGTTCAAATATATCAAAGAAGCTGAAGGAGATATCGCCATCTTCTCTGCTCAACCGACAAGCGTTCGCTGGATCGGAAATGAACGGGGAATCGCTGGTGACCCTGTCTGGCATAAAGTCAAGAGAGCCAAGATCACAGATGATGTAAAAAATGAATACCTCAACCACGGCGACCCTGACGGTGATATGTACTCTGTAGGGGAAGCCGATGTTTCGATTCGTTCTGGCTGGTTCTACCATGACAATCAACAGCCGAAATCACTCAAAGAGTTGATGGATATCTACTTCAAGTCTGTTGGTCGTGGAACCCCTCTCCTTCTCAACATTCCACCAAACAAAGAAGGAAAATTCGCAGATGCGGATGTAGCTCGCTTGAAGGAATTCAAGGCAACCCTAGACCAAATGTATGCGACTGACTTTGCCAAAGGTGCCACTGTAACAGCAAGTTCTACTCGTCAGAACCACCTCTACAAGGAAAGTCACCTGACTGACGGTAAAGATGATACTAGTTGGGCGCTCTCAAATGATGCCACAACTGGTAGTTTCACAGTCGATTTAGGACAAAAGAGACGCTTTGACGTTGTCGAACTTAAGGAAGACATTGCCAAAGGTCAACGTATCTCTGGTTTCAAGATTGAAGTTGAAATCAACGGACGTTGGGTGACTTACGGGGAAGGTTCAACTGTTGGTTACCGTCGCTTGATTCAAGGGAAACCTGTAGAGGCACAAAAAATTCGTGTGACCATCACAGGAGCACAAGCTACACCAATCTTGAACAACTTCTCTGTCTACAAAACGCCAAGTAGTATCGAAAAGACAGACGGCTACCCTCTTGGACTTGAATACCACTCAAATACAACAGCAGATACAGCCGGTACAACTTGGTACAATGAATCTGAAGGTGTTCGTGGCACTTCTATGTGGACCAATCAAAAAGATGCCAAAGTCAGCTATACCTTCACAGGAACCAAGGCTTATGTCGTCTCTACAGTCGACCCAGGTCATGGAGAAATGTCCGTCTACGTTGATGGCCAAAAAGTTGCGGATGTGCAAACTAAGAATGCTAGCCGTAAACGCAGCCAAAAAGTCTTTGAGACAGGTGATTTAGCACCAGGCCAACACACTATTACTCTTGTAAATAAAACAGGCGAACCAATTGCTACAGAAGGGATCTACACCCTAAACAATGATAGCAAGGGAATGTTTGAACTCGAATCTACCAACTACGAAGTCGAAAAAGGAAAACCAGTCACTGTTAAGATTAAACGTGTTGGTGGAAGCAAGGGGGCTGCTACTGTTCGCTTCATCACAGAACCTGGAACTGGGGTTCACGGTAAAGTTTACCAAGATACAACTCAAGATGTGACTTTTGAAGATGGAGAAACAGAAAAGACTGTGACCATCCCAACGATTGACTTTACAGAACAAGCCGACTCTATCTTTGACTTTAAAGCCAAGCTCACTTCTGTTTCTGATGGTGCCTTGCTCGGTTTTGCTACCGATGCAACCATCCAAGTGATGAAAGCCGAATTGCTGATCAAGGATCAAACAAGCTATGATGACCAAGCTAGTCAGTTGGATTACAGTCCTGGCTGGAACCATGAAACCAATTCCGCAGATAAATACCAAAAGACGGAGTCTTGGGCTTCCTTTGGTCGCTTAACTGATGAACAAAAGAAAAAGACAACCGTAACAGCTTACTTCTACGGTACTGGACTTGATATCAAGGGCTATGTTGATCCAAATCATGGTATCTACAAGGTATTCCTCGACGGCAAAGAAGTTCCTTACCAAGAGGGCATGGGAAATGCTTCAACTATTGATGGTAAGAAATACTTTAGCGGTCACGCTGCCCAACGCCAAGGCAATCAAACTCTGGTTAGCCTAAAAGGTCTGGACGAAAACTTGCACGCAGTCACCCTTCAACTCGATCCTGATCGAAACGATTTGTCTCGAAATATCGGTATCCAGGTAGACCAATTCATCACTCGTGGCGAAGGTAGTGAACTCTACAGCAAGTCAGATATCATCCAGTCTATCTCTAAATGGAAAGATGATCTGTCAAACTTTGATCCAGCAGGTTTGAAAAATACGGCTACTGCACGCCAAGCTTTCCAAGCAAATCTAGAAAAATTGAGAAACCAACTCAGTACCGAAGCTGTGGATGTTCAAGAAGTCATGTTGACTGTCAGCGCCTTACAAGATATTCTATCCAAGGACGAGAACTATCAAAGAGGCCAAGAGGAACCTAGTCCAGAGCAACCTGAGCAGCCTGAAGAACCTTCTAAACCTGAACAACCTGAACAACCTGAACAACCAGCTGAACCAAAACAACCGGAAATTGAGTATGATAAAGCCATGGCTAGCTTGACTGAAGCTATCGAGAAAAAAGTCGGTGAGCTTGGTTCTAACAACGAAGCTAAGAAGAAATTAGTTGAAATTGCAGATCAAGCCATTGCTGCGATCCAAGAAGCTAAGACTCAGGAAGCAGTCAACAAAGCACTAGAAACTGCTCTCGAACAAATCAGCAAGCTCGAAGCAGCTCAGCCTGAAAAACCTGCTCGTCCGAAAACTCCTGCTCAACCGGAAAAACCAGCGCAACCGGAAACTCCAGCTCAGCCTGAACAACCAGCTCAACCGGAAAAACCGATTACTTCTTCATCTCCTGAGGAAGGAGTTAAGAACCTTGTCTTTACACTTCCAAGTTTGGAAATTGTCAATAAACCAGTGCCGTTCAAGACTATCCGTCGTGAAAATGCCCAATTAGACAAAGGAAAAGAGCAAATTCTATCAGAAGGTAAGGACGGTATCCTAGTCGAGTATGTTGAAGTAGACGGTGACAATCGCAAGGTTGTTCAAACGGAAACAACTCCAGCTCAAGATCGAGTGATTGAGGTAGGCACTAAACAAAGTTCAGTAGGAACAGAGGTACCTCCTGTTGTGACCCTTCCTGAGCACCCTCTACCAGCTCAACCAGAAAAACCAATTACTTCTTCAAGTCCTGAAGAAGGAGTCAAGGATCTTGTCTTTACACTTCCAAGTTTGGAAATTGTCAATAAACCAGTACCGTTCAAGACTATCCGTCGTGAAAATGCCCAATTAGACAAAGGAAAAGAGCAAGTTCTATCAGAAGGTAAGGACGGTAGCCTAGTCGAATATGTTGAAGTAGACGGTGACAATCGCAAGGTTGTTCAAACCGAAACAACTCCGGCTCAGGATCGAGTGATTGAGGTGGGTACTAAACAAAGCTCAGTAGGAACAGAGGCGCCACCTGTTGTGACCCTTCCTGAGTATGTTTTCCCAAGAGAGACCGAAAAACCTGCTCCAGTCGTAACAGACAATTCACCAGCAAAAGATGAAAAAGCTCCTGTTGCAACTACAGTCAAACAAGAAAAGGAAAAACAACTCCCAGCAACTGGGGAACAAGAAGCGAATGCCTTCCTCTTCTTAGCAGCTATTACTTCTATCTTGTCTCTCCTTATCTTCCAAAAGAATTTCAAAGACTAATAAAAATCTTTGATTGATTCTTTTCCATTATTTCAGTTCCCCCGTAGAGAAGACCATCTGGTCTTCTCTTTTTCTATCTCTAGAAAATAAAAAACATCCATAAATTTATATGGATGTTTTAGTATAAAATTCTAAAATAAAGTTATCATTGAGGATAGGTATTTTCAAAGTCAACTACGATTTCAAGCAAACGGTCATCTAAAAAAGGCAAAGCTTCTTGTCTAATGTCTTCAGGGATGCCATAGTAAGCTTCAGCGATCCCTCCACAGATAGCAGCGATAGTATCGCTATCTCCTCCGATAGAAATCGCATTTCGGATAGCATCCTCGAAATTTTCAGACTCCAAGAAGGCCTCTAAGGCCTGGGGAACAGAGCCCTGACAAGTCACATCAAAAGTGTAATCCTCTCTGATGTCGTCCAGAGTAAAGTCCATAGGATAGTAATTCTTATCAATATGGTCCCTGATTTCATCCATACTAGCACCATTTCGTGCCAAGAAAATTGCTACAGCCGTCGCTTCAGCTCCCTTTATGCCCTCAGGATGATTATGAGTCACTACTGTCACCGCTTGTGACAAAGACTTGGCTTGCTCTATACTTTCTGCCGCAAAACCGACAGCGCTGATGCGCATAGCGGCGCCATTACCATAACTACCATAGGATTGAGGATCCTCAGAAAAAATCCAATGGAAAAAGTGACCTCCATAACCACAATCGGGATAATGACGGCCGACTTTCTGCATATACTTGACAGCATTTTTTGACAGTTGACTCCAGTCTTCCTTACTGGCCAATAAGGCTTTAGCTACCGCCAAAGTCATAATACTATCATCGGTCGGACAAGAATTCTGGGTGAACAAATCAAACTCTTTGCTTTTATGATTATCCGCCTCGAATCGAGAACCAACAATATCTCCAATAACCGCTCCTAGCATGATTTACCTCCTGCAATATTCTCTACTCTTATGAAAATAGAGTCCATTAAATCCTTTTGAAATTTACTTTATTATAGCATATTTAGACATTTTTCAGAGACTTGGACAGGCTCTATGCTTGCAGTCCCATATAGGCATAGGTTCGATTTCTAGGAGACTCTTTTTCCGTCACCACCCTAAAATAAAAGCGATGCTCTCGCCCATCCTTGGCATTTTCCTTGTTTAAGACGAAGTAGTTCTTCTGATTCATTGCCATGGTTCGTAGGATATCATCGATCAAAAAAGTCAAGGGAACATTCATGGCAGAGTATTTTTGGAAATCCTCTTCAAAGCGGATATAACTATCTGAAAAATAATCCATCTGTAGTTTGTTTTCATACAGCTCTTTTCTAGTCATAAACTTCCTCCTCCCACAGTCGAATTTCGAGGATATCTACAATCCCTACCAGCCTATATCCCTCATTTGTCCTAATAGATAGAGTTTGAGCTGATAATTCACTCACCTCACCGATGATTGTCATCTTTTGCTTTCTTTCCTTGACAACAAAACATCCCTTTAATTGACCAACATAAAGCTGAGAAAGCAAGCGTAGCTTCTCAACTAAATTCAAATTCGTCGAAAAATCAACACGATTTTTTTCTTCACCAAGCGAGCTGGTATGCTCTGAGAGGAAAAAGCCCATCCACTTCTGCATCCCTGGATCTTGATAGTCTCGCGCAGATTGAAAAGGTAAATAAGAACGATCAATCATTGTAATCCGTCTAATCCTCCAGCAGAATGCCCACCAATCAGCTTGCTTCTAGCAAGACTCCTAGAGGCTTCTTCCAGTGCATTGGCCTTTAAGAGAGAAGTGAAACCAAATTGTTGCCGAATGGAGTCAATAGCTGTCTGGAGCCTTTCTTCTTTTTCTAACTTGTCAACATCATCAAAGAGGGAAATCAAACCAAAGGACTCGTCTACAAATCCTGAATAGTTGACTCCAACACTTCTGACCGCTCCAGAAGTGTATTTATTATGAAATAGCTTCAAAACATAATCCGTTAAGATAGCTGTATTATTAGTCGGTTCGACCTTCATTTGTGTGTGAATAGACGGCCTAACCTCCTCTTTAGAGAAACCAACATAAATAGAGACAAGGGTTGTTTTCTTGCCAGCCCTTCTCAGTCTAATAGCCACCTGCTCTGCCATTTCTCGGAGAATGATTTCGATATCCCGTAACTTCACGTAGTCTCTCGGCAAGATTTGAGAATTTCCCAAGCCTTGGGACTTGGCTTTATAGGGTTTATGAACATTACTCTCATCAATCCCGTTAGCATGAAACCACAAACGCAGGCCAGCCTGACCGAGAGCTTTCTTTAGCTGGTCTGGATTACTGGTGGCCAATTCCTTGATGGAAAAAATCCCCAGAGTATGCAAGCGTTTCTCCATCCGCCTGCCAATCCCCCAAAAATCCGTCATCTTGGAAATAGCCCAGACCTTCTCTTCCACATCCTGGTAAGACCAGTTGGCCCTCATGGTCGGGGTGTGCTTGGCCTCATTATCCAGAGCCAACTTGGCCAGTAAGGGATTGGCATTGGACATACCGACCGTAGAGTAGATCCCTGTCTGCCTCCAAATATCCCTCTGAATACGAGCAGAAAGCATATCCAGCTTGTCTTTGCGAGAGAGAGTCTTGTCTGGGATGAAATAGTTGAGCGAACTAGTCAGGTCAATAAAGCCCTCATCGATAGAGTAAGGATAAATATCCTCTGGACTCCCATAGTTTTGAAAGATTCGCTGGATTTCCATATTGACTGCAATGTACTCGTCCATCCGAGGAGGGACAATCAAGGTGACTTGGGCCCAATCTTCGATGTAGCGAACATAGTCTGAATCTGTAGGCAACCCCTGCTTTCTGGCATTATAGTAGGAAAATTTGCGGCTCTTGATATCAAAGGGCAGATCATAGGCCCGGCCAACATTTGACTTACCAAAAATCTTCTTAAACATGGGGGAGGAGGCTAGGATAAGACCAGTCGAATTATCCGCGCGACTCATGACGCAAAGCGAGGTCTTCAGAGGATGCAAGCCCCTTCTCACACACTCGACACTGGCATAAAAGGATTTCATATCGACAAAGGCAATGTCACTTTTGGGCTCTCTGGAATAATCAAAGTAGCCCATAGGCTAACCCTCCATCGGCACAAAGTTCCCAACGATAATCCCCACAATCCGAGGATCTTCCTCATAGGAGATGAAAATATCCTTGTATTTAGGATTGATAGAGACCAGACGCAAGCCATCTTCCTCACGATAAACCCGTTTGATATAGGTCTGGTTGTTGCAAACCACTGCATAAACCGCCCCATCATAATCAAATCCGGTCTCTCGAATCAGAGCTACTGAACCATTTTGGTATTTAGGTTCCATAGAGTCCCCAGCCACCCAGGACGCAAAATCATGGGCTAGTTCCTCATTAAAGTAGACGGTGTCAAAATTCCGATCATCATAGACCGAAGCCCCGATCCCTGCTGACATACGTTCATAGACACGGTACTCGTAGAGGCGCTCTGGCATGGTCATCACCTTCTGAGTTTGTTCTTCTTTAGCCAGGTTGCGAGCATAGAGCACAACCTTGTCCTTCCCTTGCTTGGAGAGGCTATTGTAGAGACGGACAATCTCAATCTGAGTGAAATATCCCTTTGCTACCTTTAAAATATTTTCTAGCTGGGCAACCTTCTCCTGGGATGGTTCCTTAATCCCACGTTCCCAAGCCGAGTAAGCCTGAAAACTAATCCCTAATTCCTCTGCAATTTCCTTCTGTGTCAATTTTAACTCTTTTCTCCGAGCCTTGAGTTTTTCTGGTTGGTACATGATTCACCTCCTAGTGTGATGCTTTAATGGACATTATCTCCCTTAGAAAGACACATCGATGGTTGAGCTTACATTTCAAAATTCAACCATTTTGGTTTAGTTTTATTATATAAAAAAAGTGAACAATTGTCCACTGGGAAAAACAAGTTTAAACAGCACCACTTATCTATTCTGAACAAAAAAGACATCCAAGAGAAAAATCTTGAATGTCTGGAAAGATTAGAACTCCATTAACCTTTTCAATGGACTGGAATTGATGATATTATGGTCTCCTTATCTCAAATACTGCTGTATGAACCCACTCATTATGAATGTATAAGTCATTTTCTATCATTCTACTAAAGGTGAAACCATTTTTTAAAAGTACTCTCTGAGAAGCCAGATTATCCCTTGCCGTTCCTGCAATGATTCTATTGAAACCATAAATAATAAAGGCTTTTTCTAAAACAAGCTTAACCGCTTCGCTAGCATAGCCTAAGTTACTAACATTTTCCCCAATCCTATACCCAAGCTCTGCTGTTTTTCGATTACCCTCTAAGACACTTAAATTGATTCTTCCGACCATAACGCCTTGCGAATCTCTAATAAGATGCATGTAAACAGCACGATTCCTTTGTTCCGTTAACAATTCCCTCGTGATTTCTTTAAAACCTTCTGGATCAAAATAGTTAGCTGGTCTAGGAGGTAAATTTCGCTCAAAATACTCCCGATTTTCTTTTTCAAAAGAATAAACGTCTAGACTATTTCCTTCAGACAGCAACTCTAAACTAATCATTACAAATCTCCCCTTCTCTTCTTAGTAAAAATATTGTGAGACTGACCTAGCCCTAGCAACTCCTATTCTAATTTTTGCAACAGCTTTACAACTTGACGATTTTCAATCCTCACATAGTATACACCACTATCATTGACAAGTTTATCCTCTTTATATTTCGCAATCTTTACAGCATAAAGACCTCTTGGTAGGGGTTGGTTGGCAAAAAATTCCTTCATGAGCCTTTCAAGCTCTTTTAGATAGTCATCATACAAGAGATCTCTTTTTTCTTTTGGAACGAAATACTGAAATTCAAATGTTGGTATCAAAATCTCTTTTTGGAAAAGATATTGAGCATCCATTGGATACATTCCTTGCAGTGCTTGACCCTTACTTTGATTTTCCTCTAATATTTCATTATAAAGATGGATATTGTCAGATTGGTTATTGAATTCAAAACGAATACCTTGATACTTCAAATCAGGCAGTTGAGGATCTTTGATTGAACTGTCCAGTGTTTTTAAAAATTCGCTGGTGCCTGGACTAACCTCAATCCCTAAATAGGCTAATTCTGGGAAAACATTATAAATTTTTTTATCATTTTTGTAATCAACCTCTGCATCTGTCTTTCTATATGTTTTATTTTCCGAAAAACGAGTATAGTATTTAAATCGAGTTTTAACCTGATAGGTTTTTCCGGCTATATTTTCACTATAGGTACCATGGATTATAAATCCTCCCACGCTTGTATAGTTTTTCTCGTATTTTTCTAACTCAAACTGTCCTGTAAGACCGTAATTTTGATAAGAACGATGCACAGCTTGCTCAAGCTCAGTTCGACTTGCATGGGCAAATAGCCCCCACATATCCATTAGAGAAAAAATTGGACTGAACACTGTGAAGATTGCGATGGGGATCACTATGGATAAGCAACCTATTAATATCCAATTTCTTTTCTTGGCGTTTCCCTCAGATTTTTTAGCAGTTTTCTGTTTCCTTTTTAAGATTAGAATGAGTAAAACCAAAATCCCTAATACTAATAAAATCAATCTACAATCTCCTTTTATCGTGGATAGCTGTTAACAGGTGTATAGGAAGAAGGCTGACAGAAATACTCTTCTCATCTCCTAACTTATCCTGTATTCCATTTTTCCTACCTAGCATATGAGACATTGCATTGAAATCACAATAATCTCCCACACCAGATGCTTTCTAAACGATTAAAATCAAATGAACTACGAGAGAACGCCCAATCCGAGCAATGGACACTTGCTCCATGACAATTCAGGTAGGTGGACCTTGAACACCATAAACTCATCTGAAATGAGGAACAGTCCTTACCTCATTATACCATATGAGAGATACCGTGAGAAGAAGGAGAAAGTAAAAGAACACCCCGAAAGGTGCTCTTTGTAAGTATAGTAATTCTTTCGAATTAACGTTTACTAAACAAGCAGGAATGAGCTTAGAAGCTATCTCTGAGGCTCTAACACACAGTGACATAGGTACAACTCAGATTTATGTCAATACTTCGAATGTAGTTCCTATTGCAGTTGGTGCATTAGCTTTAGAATCTCTAAATCAATAAGGTGAAAATAAGGTGAACTTTGAGGTAAACTTTTCAAAAAAACACGAAAAAAGCACCCATGAGGTAAACTCTTGAGTGCTTTGAAACGTTGATATAATCGTATTGATTAACGTTTTGAGAATTGTGATGCTTTACGAGCTTTCTTAAGACCTGGTTTCTTACGCTCAACTTTACGTGAGTCACGTGTAAGAAGTCCTGCGCGTTTCAATGAATCGCGGAAGTCTGGGTCTACTTGAAGAAGGGCACGAGCGATACCATGACGGATAGCTCCTGATTGACCAGCGTATCCACCACCTACAACGTTAACGAAAACATCGTATGAACCTACAGTTGAAGTAACTGCGAATGGTTGGTTGATTACAAGACGAAGGTCAGCGTGTGGGATGTACTCTTCAACATCTTTTTTGTTAACAGTGATTTTACCAGTTCCTGGAACAAGGCGAACGCGTGCAACAGCGTTTTTACGACGTCCAGTACCTGCATATTGTGCTTGTGACATACTTTATTGTTCCTTTCCTTAGATAAGTCCTGAAATATCAAGAACTTCTGGTTGTTGTGCAGCGTGAGTGTGCTCAGCTCCAACGAATACTTTCAATTTCATACCTTGAGCGCGGCCAAGAGTATTGTGTGGAAGCATACCTTTAACTGATTTTTCGATCAAACGTACTGCGTTTTTAGAACGAAGTTCACCAGCAGAGATTTGTTTCAATCCACCTGGGTGGTTTGAGTGAGTGTAGTAGATCTTATCAGTTGCTTTTTTACCAGTCAATTTAACTTTTTCAGCATTGATAACGATTACGAAGTCACCTGTATCAGTGTGTGGTGTGAATGTTGGTTTGTTTTTTCCGCGAAGTACGCTAGCAACAACTGCTGAAAGGCGTCCAAGAGGTACATCAGTTGCGTCAACAACGTACCATTTGCGTTCTACTTGGCCTGGTTTAGCCATGAATGTAGTTTTGTTCATGATTTCTCCTATATGAATATCGTTTTTGTTTACTGGGCGGATGTTCCGGTCCGCGGGGTATTTGAAAGGTTCCGGGGCCTTACAAATGGGGTAAACAATACCGTCTACTATCATACCAAATTTCACTACTAAAAGTCAATAGATATGAAAATATTTTTCCCTTTTATCATCAAAGAAGCTTTCATATTAATCGTTCCCAATAAGCTTTCTTTCCCATTTTTAATCAATATACTACTTCTTATTTTATAGTAGATATGTTTTTGCGTAATATCATTACAAACTATTTTGTTGAATTATATATTTTTTTTTTATATCATACTTGACAATTATTCTAAAAGAAGATAAGCTATATATAAATTAATTATATATATTTTTTTTACATAAGGAGGTGGTTCATGTATTTCCCTACATCCTCAGCTTTAATAAAATTTCTCATCCTTGCCATTCTTGAAAAAGATGATTCCTACGGTTATGAGATTAGTCAGACCATTAAGCTAATTGCTAACATCAAAGAGTCTATTCTTTATCCCATACTAAAAAAGCTGGAACAAAATGATTATCTCGCAACTTATTCGAAGGAAAAACAGGGGCGTAAACGAAAATACTATACACTTACTTCTTACGGATATGAATACCTACTTACTCTGAAAGAAGAGTGGAAACTTTATACTACAACAATCAACGGCATCGTAGAAGGGAGCATTCGACATGACAAAAACTGAATATATAGCTGAGCTGGAAAAGTATCTAAAAAAACTACCACGTAAGGACTACGAAGAAACTATAGAACATTTCACTGAGTATTTTGACGAAGTAGGACCTGAAGGTGAAGCAGCCGCTATTGCTGATTTAGGAAGCCCTAAGGAAGCGGCCCACGAGATTATGTTGAATCTTTTGGACAAAAAAGTCGAGGAAGATAATCAAGACAGCAGTTCATCAAAAAACACTAAGAACATCGTACAGATTGCTATCCTATCCATTTTGGCAGCACCCTTGGCTATTCCGCTCTTTATAGTAGCAGCACTTTTGACTTTTGTTTTCTTCCTCTTAGTCTTTATCTTTGCTCTCGTCATGGCTATAGGTGCCTTTGCCTTCTTTATCTTTGGCATCAGCCTGATCTGGGACACTTTGACAGTGGGACTGACGACATCGATCCCGGCCTTCCTGTTCACTCTGGGGCTCAGTGTTCTAGCTCTGGGACTGTCCGGCATCTTCTACGCAGGCATTTCTCCTGTTACTCAGTTTGGCAAGGCTGGCTTTGTCAAACTAGCTCAACTTTTCGCAAAGAAAGGAGCACGTCATGGCTAACATCAAATTGAAAAAACCTCTTTTATCCGCAGCTATTTTAGCCTGCCTCTTTGGTGGAGCCTTGACAACTATCGGCTCCATGACAGGCGGTGTCAATGACTTGGTCAATTCTGCCAAAAGCAAGGTAAAACTAACGAAAAAAGAAGAAAGCTTCTCTGATCTTTCTTCCCTAAATATTAACTTAGCAGCTAGAAACCTCGTCATCAGCGAATCTCCTGATGACAAGGCTCACTTGACCTATTACCAAAGCGATGGTAACTATCAGATTGATGGAAGCTCGCTTGGAAAAATAACAACAAGTTCTGAAAACGGAAACTTAAACATCAAGGAAGATGGTGCAGGCTCCTTCTACATAAGCGCTGGCATCCGCTCCTTACTCAGCTTATTTGACCAAGAATCTCAGGGGAAGAGTACTGTGCAGCTTTCCCTGCCTAAGGGGACCAAGCTTGAGACATTCAGCGGCAGTTCGTCATTAGGAGATGTTACGCTGTCCAATCTATCAGCCAAAAATGCTGACTTCTCTCTATCCAATGGCTCGTTGACTGTAAATGATAGCCAATTCGCATCTGGTAAATTTAAGAACTCTTCGGGAGACATTACCCTTAATAACAGTCAGATTAGCTCTGGAAAAATCATTGATTCTTCAGGTACCATCACTCTGAGCAACAGCCAGTTCGCATCGGGCGAAATAGCAAACTCTCTGGGAGATGTCAACCTAAACTCGAGCAAAATCTCCGACAGCACTCTGAAAACCTCAAGCGGCTCACTGAACTCCGAACGATTGGAATTAGCTGGTACAATCTCTATCACTGACCAATTGGGCGATATTAATCTGCATCTGGTTTCTGGCAGTTTGTCGCAGCTATCCTTTGATCTGAAAACGAATCTAGGTGAAATTGACATCCCTAGTGGTATGAATGTAGAGCACACCAAAGGCGATGATGTTGGCGACTCTGCCATCCGTAAAGTCGAAAATCCGACAACTACACTTACTGCCAGCGCCCAAAGCGGTAGCATTAAGCTCAGCGAATAAATCATTTTTTGCATGTATAGGTGAAAAAGGATCTATACCTTTTTCCCTAGTACTATGTATTTTTAGTTATTGTTTCTAAAGAAAGTATTAGGATAAAAACACTCAAAAAGGATAAGATTTCACTTGAATCTTATCCTTTTGTTATTTTATATTTTCTTTTAACCCGCAAACCTATTTGTAAGCTAGGGCACGTTTAAAGCTTTTCCATAAACCTAAGTCATCTGTCTGAAGGACTAGGCTGGCATACATGCGTCCGATAAAGGCTGTTGCAGTGGCTGCAAAAATAACCGTTATGGCAAGGGAAATCCAAGCTTCTAAATCACTTGCATAACCATTGATGGCTCTAAATGGCATAAAGAAGGTCGAGATGAAAGGAATATAGGAACCAATTTTCAGAACTAAATTGTCCCCAGCAGCACCTAGAGAAGTCACACCGACAAATCCTGCTATAATCAAGATCATCAATGGTGACAAGGCCTTTCCTGAATCCTCAGGGCGAGAAACCATAGAGCCTAGAAAGGCTGCTAAAACAACGTACATAAAGAGGCTAACCAAGACAAACAATAAGGTATTGAGCGAGAAGGCCTCTCCTATATGGTTTAAAATACCAGATTGTGCCAATATTGGTAGGTCTTTAAAGAGCAGAATGGCAGCCAGCCCACCTACGACGTAAATGCCAATATGAGTCAAAATCACAAGAAGTAAAGCCAGCATGCGAGCGTAGAAATAATGACTTGCTCGGATACTAGAGAAGACCACCTCCATGATTTTGGTTCCTTTCTCGCTAGCTACTTCCTGAGCAGTGACACTAGCATAGGTAATCAAAATCATATAAAGGAAGAAACCAAGCCCTGCGGCCGCAATGGTTTGAACAATTTTTTTGTTTTCCTTAGATTCATCAATCTTCTCAGTAAAATCAACGGTTTGACTCAGGCGCTTTTCCTGCTCTTGGGACAAATTAGCCGCTGAGCGATTGAGTTGGTATTGAAGCTCATTGAGTTTATTGGTTACTGCTAGCTTGATACCTGTTTCAAGTGAAGTTTCACCATGGTAAACGGCTTTGATGACACTATCCTCTTGATCAATGGTTAGGTAACCCTTGATTTTTTCATCCTTGATAGCAGCTTGGGCGCTGGCTTCATCCTTATAATCAAAGTTGATACCATTGGTACCCTTGAGCCCTTCTTCCACAGATGGTACAGTTGTTACTACTGCTATCTTACTATTCTTGGCCATAGAAGACCCTTGGAGAAAGCCGATTCCTACAGATAAGGCTAAAAAGAGGAACGGCGAAATCACCATAAAGAAGAAACTCCATGACTTAACATGTCGAAGATAGGTTTCCTTCATTACAACCCACATATTTCTCATACTTCCACCCCTGATTCTAGTTTAAAGATTTCATCGATTGTTGGAGCTTGCTGGTCAAAGGTCGCGATGTATTGACCTTGAGTGAGGATTGGGAAGAGTTCTCTTCCAGCGCTCTCATCATCTAGGATCAATTTCCAACTACCTTGCTTGGTTAAGCTCACCTGTTTGACATGAGGAAGTTTTTCCAGTTCTTCCTTGCTTCGTTCACTTGAAACAAAGAGACGTGTTTTCCCGTATTGATTGCGAACATCCTGAACTGGTCCATGCAAGACTGCACGCCCATCTCGAATCATGAGAATATCATCGCAAAGCTCCTCGACATTGGTCATGACATGGTCTGAAAAGATAATGGTCGCACCACGCTCTTTTTCTTTTAAGATGACCTGCTTGAGCAGTTCAGTATTGACTGGATCCAGTCCACTAAAAGGCTCATCCAGGATAATCAAGTCTGGTTCATGGATTAGAGTAATAATCAGTTGGATTTTCTGCTGATTCCCTTTTGAGAGACTCTTGATTTTGTCGGTCAATTTGCCCTTCACTTCCAATTTTTCCATCCATTGAGGGAGTTTTTCCTTGACCTCCTTGGCATCCATGCCCTTTAGAGTAGCTAGGTAGCGAACTTGTTCAAGGACGGTCAACTTGGGCATAAGACTGCGTTCTTCAGGCAAATAACCTATCCGAGCGTAAGTTTCCTGACGAATATCCTGCCCATCCAGACTGATCTCTCCTTGGTACTCCAAAAATTTCAAAATACTGTGGAAAATCGTTGTTTTCCCAGCACCATTTTTCCCGACCAGCCCTAGAATCCTTCCTGGACTTGCCTGAAAATCGACACCAAACAAGACTTGCTTGGAACCGAAACTTTTCTCTAGATTTCTTACTTCTAGCATCTTCCACCTCCGAAATATGTTGCACTTATTATACTCCTTTTTGACAGCCTTTACAACGATTTATGTCCATTTCTAACATGATAATTTATAGTAAAAAATTTCGTCTCTAAGGATTTTAAGTGCTTCAGTGATAGTTTTAGTATAACCCATTAAAGACTATCCGGGAGAATTTTTCCTCAACTGTCGCTTTTTATTCCTGAACGAGCATTTTAAGAATTTAAAAATCCACCCCGAAGGATGGATTGAAAATTTAACGCACTTCTGCATGGACTTTTTCTTCGAGAGAAGTTTGGATTTTTTCCATGTAACGTGCTACTTCTTCGTCCGTCAAGCTATCTTCTGGATTTTGGAAGGTTAGGCTATAAGCCATTGACTTCATACCAAGTCCCAGTTTTTCGCCTGAGAAGACGTCGAAGAGTTTGATATCTGTCAAACGTTTCACGCCTGCAGCTTGAATTGCGTCTACAACTTCTTGATGGCTAATTTCTGCCTTGAGAAGAAGGGCAATATCACGGCTAACTGCTGGGAATTTCGTGATTTCCACAAATGGAGTAGCCGGTTGGAGGGCAGCTTCGATGGCTGAAAGGTTGAGTTCCGCTACATACGTTTCTGGAATATCATAAGCCTTGGCAGTGACTGGATGTACTTGCCCAAGGAAACCAAGAACTTGGTCACCGAGTGATATCACGGCTGTGCGTCCTGGGTGAAGGCTAGCGATTTCAGCTGTTGATGTGTAGGTCACTTGGAGTCCCAAACGAGCAAAGAGGGCTTCAAGGATTCCCTTAGCATAGAAGAAATCAACTGGAACCGCTGCTGTTTGGAAGTCTTTTTCAGCAACCAAGCCTGTCAAGGCAAAGGCAAAGCTGTTGATCTCGTTTGGTAGGTCTTCTTTGGGATTGCCTGTTTGTTCAAAAACTTTTCCAATCTCATAAAGAGCCAAGTTTTTGTTCTTACGAGCCACGTTGTAGGCCACTGTATCAAGGATACCTGAGACCATATTTTGACGGAGGACTGAACGATCCACAGTCATTGGCCACATGAGTTCTGTAAGGTTACTTGGTTGAGCTGTAAACTCAACTGCTTTTTCAGGAGTAGTCAGAGCGTAGGTGATGATTTCAGTCAGTCCTGCTCCTTCAGCAATGGTACGAACTTGGCGACGAAGTTTCTGTGTCGCTGTCAATTCCCCTGCTGTACCGTCATCTTTTGGAAGGCTGGTTGGCAAGCGATCATATCCATAGATACGAGCGATTTCTTCAAAGAGGTCTGCCTCGATGGTGATATCCCAACGACGACGTGGGACGCTGACAGTGAAGGCTTCCGCATTTCCAGAAAGCCCAAAGCCAAGACGACGGAAAACGTCTTCTACATCTGCGTATGAAAGCTCTGTACCAAGGACACGGTTAACGTCTGCAAGGGTTGAAGAAACTTCTACATCAGAGGTATCAAGTTCACCAGCCGATACGATGCCCTTACGCACTGTCGCACCAGCTAATTCAGAAATCATGCTAGCTGCCGCATCAAGGGCTTCATTGACTGTTGCCACGTTGATTCCCTTTTCAAAGCGCGAAGATGATTCAGAGCGTAGGTTGAGGCGACCACTGGTCTTACGGATAGATTTGCCATTGAAAACAGCAGCTTCAAGCACAACACGACTAGATTTTTCAGAGATTTCTGTAGCTTGTCCGCCCATAACACCTGCAAGAGCAACTGGCTTGTCTGCGACAGTGATAACTAGGTCATTTGTTTCCAAATCACGTTCTTCACCATCCAAGGTCACCAATTTTTCACCGGCACGCGCTTCACGTACACGGATGTCAGTCCCTTCAAAGGTATCCAAATCAAAGGCATGCATCGGTTGACCAAAGTAGAGTAGGATATAGTTGGTCACGTCTACAACGTTATTGATGGGACGGATACCTTCATTCATAAGAAGGTTTTGCAACCATTGTGGACTTGGTGCGATGGTCACATTGTCCAAGATACGAGCTGCATAATAAGGCGCCTTGTCTGTGTCAATGCTGACAGAAAGAGCATCTGCTGCTACTTCGTTTGTTTCTGTTAGAGTAAATTCTTTAAAGTTAACTGCCTTGTCATAGATGGCTGCCACTTCGTGCGCCACGCCACGCATAGAAAGGGCGTCCGCACGGTTTGGAGTGATGGAAAGTTCGATGATTTCATCATCCAAGTCTAGGTAAGAGAAGACTTCCTCACCTGGAACGGCATCTTCTGGCAAGATTTGGATGCCATCTGCGAATTCCTTTGGCACAACGGAGTCAGAAATCCCCAATTCACCAAGTGAACAGATCATTCCAAGTGACTCAAGTCCACGAATTTTCCCTTTTTTGATCTTGTAGTTATCAGCGATGCGAGCTCCTGGAAGAGCCACCATGACCTTGATACCAGCACGCACATTCGGAGCACCACAAACGATTTGACGGGCTTCTTCTTCGCCAACGTTAACCTGACAAACATGAAGGTGAGTTTCTGGCACATCTTCGCAAGACAAGACCTCACCGACGACAATTTTTGAGAGACCAGCAGCCGGTGATTCCACACCTTCTACCTCGATCCCTGTGGTTGACATTTTTTCAGCCAACTCTTGTGATGGCACAGCAATGTCCACCAATTCTTTTAACCATTTATAAGATACTAACATAATTCTGATTGTAAGGTCCCAGCATGCAAGACCTTTTCAATTCCTTTCTTTTTCTTCGAGTCAGTCGTTTCTATTTTTAGACTAAGCTAAAACGAGAACGACTGTTTAGGATTGTATTTCAGGTTTCAATCTTATTTAAACTGTTCTGAGAAGCGGACATCGCCTTGGTAGAATCCACGAATATCGTTGATTCCGTAACGGAGCATGGCTACACGCTCTTGACCAAGACCAAAGGCAAAACCAGAGTAAACCGTTGCATCAATACCACTCATCTCAAGGACACGTGGGTGAACCATACCGGCACCCATGATTTCAATCCAACCTGTTTTCTTACATACGTTACAGCCTTCTCCGCCACACTTGAAGCAGGAAACATCCACCTCAACAGATGGCTCTGTGAATGGGAAGTAAGATGGACGCAGACGGATCTGACGCTCTTCACCAAACATTTTTTGCACAATCAACTGAAGTGTTCCTTGAAGGTCCGCCATAGAGATATTTTTCCCAACAACCAAGCCTTCGATTTGGTGGAACTGGTGACTGTGGGTTGCATCATCCGTATCACGACGGAATACACGTCCTGGTGAGATCATCTTCAAAGGACCTTTTGAAAAATCATGGGCATCCATGGCACGCGCCTGAACTGGAGACGTATGAGTACGGAGCAAGATTTCTTCAGTGATATAGAAAGTGTCCTGCATATCGCGAGCTGGATGGTCTTTTGGAAGGTTCATGCGCTCAAAGTTGTAGTAGTCTTTTTCAACTTCAAAGCCATCCACGACTTGGTAACCCATACCGATGAAAATATCTTCGATTTCCTCACTGGTTTGTGTGAGAATGTGACGGTGACCAGTCGCAACAGGTCGACCCGGAAGGGTCACATCGATGCTCTCGCTAGCAAGTTGTGCTTCAACTTTCTTTTCTTCCAAGAGCTTTGCCGTTTCTTCAAAGGCAGCTGTCAAAATATCACGAGCCTCGTTGACGTGTTTCCCGATGATTGGACGCATCTCAGCAGAGACATCCTTCATCCCTTTAAGAATTTCGGTAAGCGAACCTTTTTTACCTAGGACAGAGACACGCAAGTCTTGCATCTCTTTTTCATTTTCAGCAGTAATCTGCTTCAAGCTAGCCAGCGTTTCTTCGCGAAGCGCTTTTAATTGTTCTTCAATAGTTGACATAATTCCTCCATCAGTCGCTTATCAGATAAAAAGAAAACCACATGTCAAAAACTCCACTCGGAGCGTTGACACGCGGTACCATCCGTTTTCATCTGACAAGTCAGACCTTCATTTCTAAATCCATGCGCAAGTGAATTCACCCAGCTTTCATATAGAGAGCTTGCAGTCACGGCTCTCCTCCCTGATATACTTCCCTTGAGGTACTAGTCTTGCGGATTTCTATTCAATTACTACTTAGTTTATCAGATTTTCACCATTCTTGCAAGACCTATCTCACTTCTGTTTGCCTTTAAATCGCCATTGGAAGCGGAGCTTGTCATAGAAGGGAAATTCAATAAACAGGACTCCCAAACCCACACAGAGACTGGCAAGGACGTCTGATGGATAATGAACTCCTAGATAGACTCTCGATACCAGCACACTGACGAGGTAGAGACCTAGCACGATTTGCACAATTTTTCTCCAAACCGGATCTTTAATCCGTTGACTGAGAATGACAATCAAAGTGCCTACCATCAAAGTTACAGCCAAAGAATGGCCACTTGGAAAAGAAAATCCCTTCTCCTCGACTAGGTGTAAGATAGCTGGTCGTGGGCGCTGGTAAATATTTTTAAAGGTCACGATTAAAAGACCGGCTAAGGCCAGATTGCCCGCCATAAAGTAGCTTTCTATCTTCCACTGCTTACGATAAAAGATAAAGGCTGCGATGGCAACCCAGGTGATAATCACTGGGATATCAATCAAATGCGTAAGGGCTCGGAACAGAACTGTCAAATAATCTGGCAAGTCCCCACGAATGGCAGTCTGAATCGGTTGGTCAAAACCGACCAGCATTTCGGGGTAAAACTTAACCATATAGCCAAGAAGGACGAAAAGTAAAAGGGCAAAACTGCCCTTCATTAAAAATGTTTGTTTATCTCTCATAATGTTTTAAGGTTGGTTTCAAGAGGACGTATAACAACCAGAATGAAACGGCAAAAATTACACCCTCAATCAAGTTAAAAGGTAATACCATAGTCATTAGGTAGTTGGAAAGTCCCATAATTTTTCCAATATCAAAGTTGGCAAACTTCGCGTACAAAGGAACAGCATAGACATAGTTGAGAACCAACATAGCCGCAGTCAAGCCGATAGTTCCCGCTAGAGATGCTAGTAGAAAACGAAGGGTGCTGCGTTCCTTTTTCCAAATCAAACCAAAAGCGATAACAAAAACTCCCAAGGCCACGATATTCATTGGCAAGCCAATGTAGGTATTCACTCCCTGGCTATTGAGAAGCAACTTCAAGAGTGATCGCAGCAAGAGAATCCCGAGAGCAGCAGGCAAATCCATGACCACCAAGCCCACAAGGACTGGCAAGATACTAAACTCGATCTTGAGGAAGGTCGCCGCTGGCAAGAGCGGAAAGTCAAAGTACATCAGCACAAATGAAATGGCTGATAAAATCGCAATGGTCGAAAGTCGACGTGTGTTTGTCATAACAGGTTCCTCCAATTTTCTATAAAATCAGAAGAAGTTGGAAAGGATCCCTCTATCTATTCTCACTTTTTATATCCCCAAAGTTCCCTCTCACTCATTTGAGCAAGCGGTTGCAATTTATCTATAAACTCATCAGAACAGACAAAGCTATTCTTTCGTCTTCTCCCATCCAGACTATACTGTCGGTTGTGGAATCGCACCACATCAGCTTGCGCTCGCGGACTTATTTGGCTAAGATATTTTAGATTTACCTAGGCGTCGCAGTCGAAGATAATACTTAAGTATATCGAGACAAGACAACGAAGAGTAAGCCAAAATAGCTAGTTAAAGTCACCGCCGGTCGGGAATCTCACCCTGCCCTGAAGACCCTTTAATCATAACAAAAAACGCTTGCAAGTGCAAGCATTTTGTTTATTTCAATTTATCCGCTTCATAGGTGTGAACGAGCTCTAAACCAGCAAAATGTTGCTGACGAAGAGCCTCATAGACAATCATGCAGACCGTATTGGAAACATTGAGGCTGCGGACATGTTCATCGTTCATAGGAATACGGAGAGCTTTCTCTGGATGTTCACGCATAAAGTCCTCTGGCAACCCCTTATCTTCACGTCCAAAGAGAAAATACTGATCTTCACCACTTGCTAAATTCGCCTCAGAATAGACCTTTTCTGCAAATTTCGAAATCAGATAGACTTGTCCTTTCATCTGAGACAGAAAGTCTGCCAAGTTATCATAAAAATGAATCTCTAACTTATCCCAATAATCCAAACCTGCTCGCTTCATCTTGCGATCATCAATGGGAAAACCCATTGGTTTGATGATGTGGAGGGGAGAATTGGTCGCAGCGCAAGTACGCGCAATGTTACCTGTATTTTGTGGAATCTGAGGTTCAAATAATACAATGTGATTTGTCATGACGGGTTTCCTTTTATCATTGCAAAAAAATAGCCACACTGCCCGGAGTCAAGCTCAGCAAACAGCGTGGTTAAGGCATCGTTAACTTACCTCACAACAGGTTTGAAGTAAATCAGCGAAACTACTTTCTTAGTATAACACTTTCAGAACCAATGTCAATAGAAACGACTTGAATTTTTTACTTTTTTTAATGATACTTTCATACTCGGACATTCACTTTCAGAATAGCCTTATGACGAGAATAAAATCGCTTCATCCAAGAGACATTTTTATAGAAGATAAGCAGATTTATCTTCAGAAACTTGAAAAAGGCCTTTCTTCCCTTAAAAATCGGCTTGACAAGTGCATTTTTTACTAAAAAAGGGTATGATAGTTACATCATGAAAAAGTAGGTTTTTATATGAAAATTGTCCTTGTTGGTGGAGGGAAAGTTGGTTTTGCCCTCTGTCGTTCACTAGTTGCGGAAAACCATGATGTTGTCCTCATCGAGCAAAATGAAGCTGTACTGAACCATATTGTCAGTCGCTTTGACATCATGGGCCTCCTTGGAAATGGTGCCGACTTTACTATCTTAGAGCAAGCCGGTGTTCAAGAGTGTGATATCTTTATCGCACTAACCGAACACGATGAAGTGAACATGATTTCAGCAGTTCTTGCCAAAAAAATGGGAGCTAAAGAAACCATCGTTCGGGTTCGAAATCCAGAGTACTCCAACTCCTATTTTAAGGAAAAAAATATTCTTGGATTTTCTCTCATTGTCAATCCTGAGCTTCTGGCTGCTCGTGCTATTGGGAATATTGTTGACTTCCCAAGTGCCCTTTCGGTCGAACGTTTCGCTGGAGGTCGAGTTAGCTTGATGGAGTTTGTTGTCAAAGATGCTAGCGGTCTTTGCCAGATGCCCATTTCAGAATTTCGGAAAAAATTTGATGTGATTGTGTGTGCTTTGGAGCGCAACCATGAGTTGATCATTCCAGGTGGTGAGATGACCCTTCAAGATAAGGATCGCATCTTTGTTACAGGAAATCGGGTCGATATGATGCGCCTGCACAATCATTTTAAAGCTCGGACTGTTAAGAGCTTTCTGATTATCGGAGCAGGAAAAATTGCCTACTATCTCGTCGGCATCTTGAAAGACAGCCGAATTGACACCAAGGTTATCGAAATCAATCCTGAAAGAGCCCGTTTCTTTAGTGAAAAATTCCCAAATCTCTATATCGTTCAGGGAGATGGGACAGCCAAAGATATCTTACTAGAAGAAAGTGCTCCTCACTACGATGCGGTCGCAACCTTAACTGGGGTGGACGAAGAAAACATCATCACCTCCATGTTCCTTGACCGTGTTGGCGTCCAGAAAAACATCACCAAGGTCAACCGGACCAGTCTCCTAGAAATTATCCATGCACCTGATTTTTCAAGTATCATCACGCCAAAAATCATCGCAGTGGATACCATTATGCACTTTATCCGAGGACGGGTTAACGCTCAATACTCAGACCTTCAAGCCATGCACCATCTTGCAAACGGCCAGATTGAAACCCTACAATTCCATATCAAGGAAGCTAATAAAATGACTGCCAAGCCTCTTTCTCATCTGAAATTGAAGAAGGGTATTCTCATCGCAGCCATTATTCGAAAAGGAAAAACAATCTTCCCGACCGGAGAGGATACTCTGGAGGTCGGAGACCAATTACTGGTAACCACCCTGCTACCAAATATCACCAAAATTTATGATTTGATTGAGAGGTAAGAAATGAATAAAAGTATGATTCGTTACCTCCTCTCCAAGCTTCTCTTGATCGAGGCTGTTCTCCTACTAGTTCCTGTCAGCGTAGCGACCTATTACCGAGAGTCCAGCCAAGTATTTACAGCTCTTTTTACTACGATTGGAATTTTAGTTCTTCTCGGTGGGGTGGGAGTCCTACGAAAACCAAAAAATCAACGGATTTATGCCAAGGAGGGTGTCTTAATCGTTGCTCTCTGTTGGATACTCTGGTCTTTCTTTGGTGGCTTACCCTTTGTCTTTTCAGGACAAATTCCCAGCATCATCGATGCATTTTTCGAGATCAGCTCTGGTTTTACAACGACTGGTGCTACTATCCTAACAGATGTTTCCGTTCTCAGTCGTTCCCTCCTCTTCTGGCGAAGTTTCACCCACTTGATCGGAGGGATGGGAGTGCTTGTTTTCGCACTTGCTATTATGGACAATGCTAAGAATAGTCACTTAGAGGTGATGAAAGCAGAGGTCCCTGGTCCTGTCTTTGGTAAGGTTGTATCCAAACTGAAAAATACTGCCCAGATCCTCTATCTCCTTTACCTAGGACTCTTCTCCCTCTTTGTTGTCATCTACTATCTAGCAGGTATGCCCTTGTTTGATAGCTTTGTCATCGCTATGGGAACAGCAGGAACGGGGGGATTCACCGTCTACAATGATGGAATCGCCCACTACGGTAGTTCCCTAATTACCTATCTTGTCAGTTTTGGCGTTCTGGTTTTCGGTGTCAATTTTAACCTCTATTACTTTCTCATGCTCCGTCGGGTCAAGGCCTTCTTTGGAGATGAGGAACTGCGGGCTTATGTCATTATTGTTCTGGTGTCTACCGGTTTGATCACCCTCAACACCCTCCACCTTTACCAAGGTGTCTCTAAGAGTTTTGAGATGGCTCTCTTCCAAGTTTCCAATATCATCACGACAACTGGATTTGGTTACGGAGATATTACCAACTGGCCCCTTTTCTCCCAGTTTATCCTCCTCTTCCTCATGGCAATCGGTGGCTCAGCTGGGTCAACAGCAGGTGGTCTCAAAATTATCCGTGGACTGATCCTCACAAAAATTGCTAAAAATCAGATTCTGTCCATCTTATCCCCTCACCGTGTCTTGACTCTCCATGTCAATAAAACGGTGATTGATAAGGATACTCAACACAAGATTCTCAAATATTTTGTGATCTATGCTATGATTTTATTGTCACTCATCTTTATCATCAGCCTAGACAGCAATGATTTTCTAGTCGTGACCAGTGCGGTCTTCAGCTGTTTTAACAATATCGGACCAATTCTAGGTACAACATCGAGCTTTGCCATCTTTAGTCCCATCTCTAAAATCCTACTCTCTTTTGCAATGATTGCAGGTCGCTTAGAGATTTACCCAATTTTGCTACTCTTTATGAAACGTACCTGGTCTAAACGTTAATTACAATACAAACCCCCTTTTACAAGCAAGTAAAAGGGGATTTTTTCTATTAAAAATGAGAAGACCTTTTGGTCCTCTCCGAATCTAATTATTTTTTAAGAGCTTCCTTGTAACGAGCAAGTTCTGCTTGATTGGCCCAAACATAGTGACCTGGACGAATTTCCACCATAGATGGCTTGTCTGTCTCATAGTCATGTTGGTCAGGATCGTAAACTTTCAAGACTTTCTTGCGTTCCAAGATTGGATCTGGAATCGGTACAGCAGATAGAAGCGCCTGAGTATATGGGTGGACAGGATTGTTAAACAACTCCTCTGTCTCCGCCACTTCGACGATAACTCCCTTATAGATAACCGCGATACGATCTGAGATAAAGCGAACAACTGACAAGTCATGGGCGATAAAGAGATAGGTCAAGCCCAACTCTTTTTGGAACTTCTTGAGCAAGTTCAGGACTTGCGCACGCACTGATACGTCCAAGGCTGAAATTGGCTCATCCGCAATAACAAAATCAGGTTCCATCACAAGGGCACGGGCAATCCCGATACGCTGACGTTGCCCACCAGAAAACTCGTGTGGGTAACGGGTCAAGTGTTCTTTCAAAAGTCCAACTTCATGAATCATCTTTTGAACTTTTTCTTTTCGGTCTTCTTCATCTTTAAACAAGTGATAGTTGTAAAGACCTTCAGAGATGATATAGTCAACCGTCGCACGCTCATTCAAGCTGGCTGCAGGGTCCTGGAAAATCATCTGGATACGACGGATCAAGTCTGAGGATTCCTTATGAGATTTTTTCCCATTGATTTTATGACCATCAAAGATGATCTCACCTTTACTGGTATTATTTAGACCAATAATAGCACGACCAATCGTTGTTTTCCCACTACCAGATTCACCTACAAGAGAGAAAGTTTCTCCCTTGTTGATAAAGAAGTTGGCGTTTTTAACCGCGACAAACTTCTTACTTCCTTCACCGAAGGAAATTTCTAAATCTTTAATTTCTACTAATTTTTCAGACATTTCCTTCCTCCTAGTTTTCTAGATGAGCAAAGCCCATTTTATCACGAATCTTGTCATGCAAATCTGCGATGACCCCAGGTTTTTCAACTTTAGGAGCATTCACATGAAGCAACCAAGTCTTAGCCCAGTGGGTATCACTAACTGAAAACTGAGGTGCTTTTTGTTCAAAGTCAATTTGCATCGCATAATCTGAACGAAGGGCAAAGGCATCACCTTTCAACTCAGTATAAAGAGACGGTGGTGTTCCAGGGATAGAGTACAATTCCCCTTTATCATCAGCAAGCTGAGGCAAGCTAGACAAGAGACTCCAAGTATATGGATGACGTGGGTCGTAGAAAACTTCCTCAACAGTTCCGTATTCTACAATTTCCCCAGCATACATAACTGCTACCTTATCCGCAATACTTGCTACCACACCAAGGTCATGGGTGATAAAGATAATGGTAAAGTGGTACTCATTTTGTAAAGTTTTAAGCAAATCAATGATTTGGGCTTGAATGGTTACATCAAGGGCCGTTGTCGGTTCGTCACAGATTAAGATATCTGGACGACAGGCAAGAGCAATCGCGATAACGATACGTTGACGCATCCCTCCAGAATATTGGAAAGGATACTCGTCAAAACGTTTTTCAGCGTCTGGAATTCCGACCTTGTTCATATAGTCGATTGCCATCTCTTTGGCTTCCTTGGCTGTTTTTCCTTGGTGTTTAACGATAACCTCAGTGATTTGGCTACCGATTGTGTTGATTGGGTCCAAACTTGTCATAGGGTCTTGGAAGATGGTCGCAATTTTAGCACCACGAATCTTCTCCCATTCCTTGTTAGAAGTAAGAGCTGTCAAGTCTTGTCCACGATAGTCAATACTTCCTTGGGCAATACGTCCATTGTCCTCTAACATCCCTGTAAAGGTTTTTGTTAAAACAGATTTACCAGAACCGGACTCACCTACCAAGGCAAGAACTTCTCCTTCAATCAGGTCCAGAGAAACTCCTCGGATAGCCGTCAGAACTTTGTCACGAACGTCAAATTCCACGACAATATCGCGAGCAGTCAAAATTACATTACTTTCTTTTGTCATGTCTACTCCTATCTATGTGTACGTGGATCACTAGCATCCGCTAGGTTTTGACCAACAACGAAAAGAGATAGAGATACCAAAATCAAGGTAGTCAATGGAATCCAGAACAAGTAAGCGTTGGTCGTAACGTTTTGTGAGTAATCTGAGATCAAACGTCCCAAACTTGGCACTGTTACAGGCAATCCCAATCCAAAGAAG
The DNA here is from genome assembly GCF_000146585.1 of Streptococcus mitis ATCC 6249. Lineage (GTDB taxonomy): Bacteria > Bacillota > Bacilli > Lactobacillales > Streptococcaceae > Streptococcus > Streptococcus mitis_AZ. Next base: position 1,801,558 of record NZ_GL397179.1, read on the forward strand.
GAAAGGAAGGCTTCATAAGAGATAAAGCTTGGCAACATCAAGGTCATTGTAGAAACAATAACAGATACCAATTGCGGCATGATGTTTTTAACAATGATTTTAAAGGTTGGTGTTCCAAGTGTTTGAGAAGCAAGGTTGTATTCCAAGTCACGGTAACGCATGATTTGGATACGAATCATATAAGCAATCCCAATCCAAGTTGTCACACTCATGGCAAAAATCAGATTCCAGAAACCAGCACCAATTGAGTAAGTCAAGACGATAACAATCAAGAGAGATGGAATGTTTGAAATAATGTTATAAACTTCCATCATGACGCGGTCAACAGATTTTGAAATTCCCCAGATTCCACCAACAATAACCCCAATTACAAGGTTGATAAAAGTGGCAATTACAGAGATGAGGATAGAGTTACGCGCACCAAACCAAACCCCGTCAAACAAGGATTTACCATTGCTATCTGTACCAAACCAATGTTCAGCATTGGGCTTGATAAAACGAGCAGAGAAATCATTGACCTTACTTACATCGTTGAAGTCAAAATCTGAGAACATTGGGTAAATAAAGCTCATCAAGATAATGGCAACCAAAATTCCTAGCATAAAGACAGTTGATTTTTTCTTTAGAAATTGTCTAAATACAGAACCCCAGTATGAATAGGCAGGAGCATCAATTGTTTCAGAGGCAAAATCGTCACGTTTTACGAACTGAAATTTTTCTTTATCGATTGTTGACATTATTTGCCTCCTTTCTCTGTCAATTTAATACGTGGGTCAAGCATGGTCATCCAGATATCTCCTACAAAGAGTGAGAAGATAGAAATACATGTAAAGATAAAGACGAGACCAACTACCATTGAGTTGTTTGATGCCTTAACAGAGTCAATCAACATTTTACCCATACCTGGGAAAGCGAAGACCGTTTCTGTCAATGTTGCACCACCGATAACCCCGATAACGGCACCAGGAATACCTGAAACCAGTGGAACCATGGCATTTTTAAAGATATGTTTGTTTGAAATTTCTTTTTCAGACAAACCTTTAGCACGAGCAAAACGAACGAAGTCCTGAGATTGCAAGTCGATCATGTAACGACGAATCCAGATAGCTGTACTTGGCGCACCCAACAAACCTAGAATAACTGCTGGCAAGACATAAGAACGCCAATCTCCAGCCCCCAAGATAGGGAATGAGTCAGGCAGACCAATTGATGATCCAATCAAACGCACGATGTAAACCAAGGCAATCGTTGGAAGGGCAAGCAAGAAGGTTAGAGCACCTGTCGAGAAGCTATCAATCCAAGTATTCTTGTGGCGAGCCATAGCAGATCCAAGTGGAATAGCAATCGCATACGAAATAATCAAACCGATCAAACCAGCAACAGCCGAGCTTGCAATCATTGATGGATATTGATAATTGCTTTCTGTAGCTGTATATGGATCGTCTTTACCATAGTTGGCTACTTCACGCGCATCTGCTTGACTTGGAGATTTGTAAGTACGAGAGTAAATATCTACAGATGAAGTCTTTTTACCTGTAGGGAATTGAACTTCTGATGTCTTAGTTTGTCCCTGACCTTGTGTGATAACCTGAAGCACTGGTGTATTTGCATAAGTTGGGTAAGAATCTCCCAAGTTAATGTTCACAAAGTTTTGGTGTACAAATGGGAATTGATTGTTGAAATACAAAAGGTATTTATGTTTTGTACCTGAACCAACCAATGACCAACCGATAGCAGGGTCATTTTCAAAACGAAGATAACGTTGCAAGTTTGGATTTTCAGGGTCTTGAATCTTGTTTGGATGATCAATATCAATCAAGTTCGCATAGAATTTGAAAACACGTTCAAAAATCGGAATTTCACGCGTTGCATAGAATTGACCACTTTCTGAGAACACACCGAGCGTCCAACCATTTCCTAGTTGGTTGATGTATTTTTCGTAGATTGCCTTATTGGTATCATTGGCATCCACTGTTACAGATGAGTCCATTGTGCTCGCTCTTTCTTGCAACTCCTTGGTATCGTAGTACTCGATATAGCCCATCCGTTCATAAACGGTATTTTCATAATTATCCCGCTTGTCCGGCGTCGTTGCAATCTTGTTATAGTTGGTATCCTGCTTGAAAATCAATTTTCGAGGAACCATCGTATAGATAATTGTGTAGGTCAAAGTTGTCACCAAGAAAATAGACAACAATGAACGCAATACACGCATAAAAATATATTTCTTCATATCGTTTCCTTTTAAAATCCCAAAAGAACCTTCTCCTCATGGAGAGAAAGTTCTCTTGAGAGTTATTTATTTAACGTGATTAGCCAATTCTTTTTGAACTTTTTCGTTTGATTCTTTTTTCTCTTTGAGCCATTTTTCACGAGCTTGTTCATAGTCAGCTTTTGTTACAACCTTGTCTTGTAACTGAATATACTTGAAGTATACGTCTGAGCCCTTATCTCCAGATTGGCTGTATGATGCTGTGAATGGTACAACACGAGAAATGATTGGTGCAGCACCACTTGATGACATAGCTGGCAAGATGAGGGAGCTGTCTGTCAACCAAGCTTGAGCAGCCGCATATTTTTCATAACGAACATTCAAGTCGTTGGTTTCTTTTGCAGCTTCATCAACTAACTTATCGTATTCTTTCAAACCAACTTGAGCCGCTGCAGCATTATCTGCACCTTCATAACCCATGTATGTTTTTGTTTGTTCAGCATTCGTTGTTTTCAAGATATCAAGGTAAGTTGATGGATCTTCATAGTCTGGGTTCCATCCAACTGCTCCTGAAAGGTCCCAATCTTCTGCTGCTGCGCTAGCTGCATAGTATGTAATATTATGTAGTTCATCTGTAGTGATTTGTTGGATATCGATGACTACGTTTTCTTCTCCAAGTACTGTCTCAACGGATTGTTTGAAGGATTGAATACGTGCAATATAGTTTTTAGATGTTTGGTCTACTGGGATATCCAAGTGGATAGGGAATTTCACACCTTCTGCTTCCAATGCTGTTTTAGCTTTGGCAAATTCAGCTTTGGCTTTATTTGCGTTGAAAAGTCCATCTTGACCATCCGCAAAGTTTACGTTCTTCCACTCATCACCATAAGCAGCCATCTTTTCAGTTACAAAGTCACCGAAAGTTTTTTCGCCTGCAGAGACAAAGTCTGGTTTCACAAAGAGGTTACGAACTGCAAGAGGAGCACCTTCCTTACCGTTAATTTGTGCTGAGTAAGAAGTACGGTCAAAGGCAAAGTTCAAAGCCTGACGGAAGTCCTTGTTAAGAAGGGCTTTCTTAGTAGAAGTCTTCTCTTCATCAGTTGTCTTAGAAGTGTATTTGTAACCTTGACGGTCAATATTTACACCCAAACCACCAATACCTGGACCTGATGGAGTGTAGTAGATATTGTCTTTGTATGTTTCTTCTACCTTAGAGTAGTTTGAACTTGTTGGGAAGAGACGGGCATAGCTATAAGCCCCACTTGTAAAGTTACGTTCAATTGATTCTTGATCAGAACCATCATAGTAAGCAAGTGTTACTTTATCAAGATGAACATTGTCTTTGTCCCAATAGTTTTCATTCTTCACAAATTCGATAGATGACTTAGCAGTCAAACCTCTCAGCAAGAATGGTCCATTGTAAAGCAATGATGTAGGGTCAGTTGCTTTACCAAAATCAGATCCTTTTGATTTTTCAAATTCTTCGTTTAATGGCCAGAAGATTGAGTAGGCTAGCTTAGAGTTCCAGTATGGTTCTGGTTTGTTCAAAGTGTATTCAAGGGTATAATCATCAACTGCTTTTACACCGACTGAAGCAAAATCTTTATTGTTTCCAGCTATATAGTCAGCTAGACCTTTAACTGAATCTTCTGCTAGATACTTAGCTGCTGATTTATTGTCAGCTGCGTGTTTCAAACCATTTACAAAGTCTTTGGCTGTTACTTCAGCATACTCTTCGCCATCAGATGTCATCCATTTGACACCTTTACGAATCTTGTAGGTGTAAGTCAAACCGTCTTTTGAAACTGACCAGTCTTCTGCAACTGCAGGAACTAGGTTTCCATATTTATCATTTGTAAAGAGACCATCGATACCATTTGAAGTGGCGACCTTAGTACTTTGTTTCCCTGAAATGAGGTAATCCAACGTTTCTGGATCAGCTGTATAAACATAACCATAATTTTTTGGCGCTGTAGAATCAGATGATTTTGAAGAACCACAAGCAGCTAAAACACCAGTTGCTAATAGGGCAATCCCTGCTGCGACAAATACTCTACTTTTTTTCATGTATGTATCCCCTCTTTAAAAAAAATTTTAGTCTTGTTTTCGATTATATCACATATTATCTAAAAAGTAAACGAATTTTCAGAATATTTAGGCGTATACCCTCAAAAAACTTTCATTTGTCAAATTTTTCTATTCTTTGTTTGCTATCTAGGTGATTAGATGGCAAGTTTACAGCCTGTGAAGACTGATTTCCAGACTTCCTCTCTCGGTTTTTAAGCCTGCCAAAATAAAGGGAAAGTTTCCTAATTTGGATTTTCGTTTAAGAAACTATTGACGTAGAATCATTTTCAAGGTATAATAATAAACGTTGAGGCGGTATAGCCAAGTGGTAAGGCACGGCTCTGCAAAAGCTTGATCGTCGGTTCAAATCCGTCTACCGCCTTATAGTAAACCAAAAGACTCCTCGTGAGTCTTTTTTCTTATAAATGGGAGCTTGAGCACCTGATGGTGGCTCAAGCTCCTTTATTCTGTTTCTTCTTCATTTTCTATTTCAGTGATTTGAACTTTTACCTTGGTAACACGTCCGTTTTTCACCTTGTCGTTGGTCAGGACGACTTGCTTGTTTTGACTGACCAGTTGGTAACTGATTTTCTCAGTGGTTGGAATCGTTCCAACACCCGTCAAATAATAACCGGCGATGGTATCCACATCATCGCTTTCTAGTTCGACACCAAAGTAGTTATTGAAGTCGTTAAGATTCATGGTTCCCTGTGCAATATAGGTGTCCTCACCGATTTGATGGACTTCAATTTCTGCTCGGTCTGTCTCGTCGTCGATTTCTCCGACAATCTCCTCCAGCAGGTCCTCCAGTGTGACCAGACCAGCCATACCACCATATTCATCGAGCAAAATGGCCATCTGTCTCTGAGTATTTCGCAATTCTTTTAGCAAGTCATCCACAAAAATAGTTTCAGGGACAAAGAGTGGATCTTGTAAGATCCTCTTCCAGACAATATTGTCAAAACCATCCACAAAGGCCGCATTAAGAAGACTCTTGGTGTGAATAATCCCAATCACATTGTCCTTATCCCCATCATAAACTGGGATACGGGAAAAGTTCTGTTTTAAAATACTTTGGATAATGGTTTGACTATCATCCTGAATATCCACCATAAAGGCATCTGTCCGAGGAACCATGACTTCTCTTGCCATCAGTTCATCTAGAGAGAAAATCCCTTGTAACATCTCGATTTCGTCTGCATCCAAGGTTTCTTCACTCTTGGTCAACATGTACTCAATTTCATCTCGAGTCATTTTTTCATCCGCGTCATCAAAGGTCATTGGTGTTAAACGACTCAAGAGATTGGTTGAAGCAGATAACAACCAGACAAAGGGACTGACAATCTTCCCAAGTCCAATAATAATCGGAACAGAGCGGATGGCTAAGGCATCTTTGAGATTGAGGGCAATCCGTTTAGGATAGAGTTCACCAAAAACAATAGAGATGTAGGTCAAGAATGCCAAAGAGAGGAAACTTGCAATGGCATAAGCCGTTTCTCCATTCCCCATCCAAGAGGCAATTACTTGTCCAAGTGTATCTGCCAATTTTGCCCCTGACAAGATTGTGATCAAGGTAATACCGACTTGAATGGTTGATAAAAAGTGATTAGGGTTTTCAAGCACCTTTAGCAAACGGATATAGCGTTTATCGCCTTCTTCTGCTTTTTGCTCTACTCGGGCACGATTTAGTGACACCATAGCCATTTCTGTAGCTGAGAAAAAGGCATTTAAAAAGGTCAATACAACTAAAAGTACAAATTGCAGTAACAAATCCTGACTGCTCGGGTCTTCCATGGTCTTTCTCCTAAAATAGTATCTTGTGTTCCATTATACCATAAATCGGCCTAGGAATCACATTATTTTCTAATTTATACAATTGCTCCCTTATCAATGACGGACAAGGGAGCAATTTTTATTCCTTTAATAGATTGGCTCTAGTTTGTCACCGTGACCTGACCTGTTCGGTAATCAAGCTGGATACCCTTTTGAACATTTGGAATCAGGACGTTGAACTCCAATTCGCCATCCGAAGACTTGGCTTCAATTTGTGAAGCAGATGGAACCAAATCCTCATTCGTAGCATAGTGGAGAGTTACCCGATAACGGACTCTCTTATTCTGGTCTAAGGCTTTCCTAACCAGACTCTCATAGTAGTTCTGCCCTGTCGAATCTTCAGCCTGAGCCTGGTTGGCCCAAGCCGTCTGAACTGCAATGTTCTTGGGATTGCTGGTAGAAGCATCAAAGCCATCTAATCCACCTATCAAGGCATAACCCAGCAGGTGTCCTCTATCAACTGCATGTGTATAGGCCCCCTTTAGATTCTTGATCTGATGCCATCCTGGTGGCGTCCAGGAGGTGGACCCATTTCCAGTCTCTTCACGATTCTTATATTGCCGAGTCGCTTTGGATAAGAGAGCATTGGCAACCGTTGGGACTGTCTCTTTCCCGACTGGTTTTGTTTTATTATCCGCGTAGGGTTTGCTAGAAACTTTGGCATCTAGATTGGTTTTATTGCCATTTACGGCAAAGGCACCTGCCCCATTCCATTCTAGACCACCTTTTATTTGGTTCTTGATCGACTCGGTTAAGACACTTTCTGCCAACTCCTGACTAGGAGCTTCTGAAGCTTGTCTTTTCTGGCTAACCTTAGTTTTAGGGGTATTTGGCGCTGACTGCATCTGCTTGATGTAATAACTACCAGCAGATAATAGTAAGAATATGAGTAGCCCTATCAGAGCCTGTCTTGTTTTCTTGTCCATATCTCTCCTTATATCTCTAGAAAAAGACTGGTCTCCCAGCCTAATTTCCTGTAAATTTACTAATCAATTCTTGCCATTTCGCTGGAGATAAAATCGCCCATGGATCCTGTCCCTTTCCTAGAATCCCGTAGCCAATCATCAAGCCGATTCCTAAGGCAAGGAATCCCAGCAAGAGTACGATAAAAATCAACAGTAAGCGACGGAGTACATAACGTATATTTTTATTCTTCTTCATCATTTGCCTCAATCCGCTGAATCTTCGCTCCTAGCTGAGCTAACTTCTCATGGAAACGGTAGTAACCTCTGTCAAGGTGGACTAATTTACCAACAACTGTCTCCCCTTGCGCTACCAAACCTGTCAGAATCAAGGCCGCACTGGCACGAAGGTCTGTTGATAGAACTTCTGCTCCCTGCAAGACTTGTCCTCCTACGATACGGGCTGTATCACGGATAATCTCCGAACGCAAGCCCATCCGACGCATTTCCTCTAAGTGTTGGAAGCGATTCTCAAACACCGTTTCCACCATGGTGGATTCCCCTTTTGCGACAGTCATTAAGGCTGTAAATTGAGCCTGCATATCTGTTGGAAATCCTGGATGTGGCAAGGTTTTTACATGAACAGCTTTAAGATTTTCCAGTTGAGAACGGACACGAATGCCTTCTGACTCCTCCGTTACCTCAACTCCCATTTCAAGGAGTTTGGCAATCAAGGGGCGATTATGCTCCCAGACTGCATCTCGAATCAGGATATCACCGCCAGTCATGGCTGCCGCCACCATAAAGGTTCCAGCTTCGATACGGTCCTGTACCACATTATGAGTTGTTCCATGGAGTTCCTCGACACCAGTCACTGTGATTGTTTCAGTACCAGCTCCCTTGACCTTGGCTCCCATTTCATTAAGAAGGATAGCAAGGTCAACAATTTCCGGCTCACGCGCAGCATTTTCAATGACAGTCACACCGTCAGCTAACGTCGCTGCCATCATCAGGTTTTGTGTCGCGCCAACACTAGGGAAGTCCATATAGATATGAGCACCATGCAAGCGTTCTGCCTTGGCTTCGATGTAACCAGCTGTCTGGCTAATCTTAGCTCCCATAGCTTCCAAGCCCTTGAGGTGGAGATCGATCGGACGACTCCCAATGGTGCAACCACCTGGCATGGATACCTTGGCATGACCTACACGAGCAAGGATTGGGCCCAAGACAACGATCGATGCACGCATTTTGCTGACATACTTGTAAGGAGCTTCCTCCGTGATGTCACCAGTAGCATCGACTTCGACAAGATGAGCTTCCTCATCAAAGTCAACCTTGGCATTCAGACCACGAACTACTTGATTCATGGTGAAAACATCTGACAAGATCGGGACGTTCTGCAAGACTGTCTTACCCTTGCTTGCTAGAATAGTCGCTGCCAACAAGGGCAAGACGGCATTCTTTGCCCCCTCGATGGTCACACTCCCGACCAGACGATTATCACCGCCTTGAACCACAATTTTTTCCATAGTTGCTTCCTTTACTTTTGATTTTATAATAGTCCTCTAAGTGCTTCTTGCCACAGTTGGTACAAACTGATAAAGAATGAACTCAAGATGTAGCCCATTACAATACTAAAGAAGCCTACCAACAAACGAACTTTTTTTGTGTTAATAGCAGTTACTTTTAAAACCTTTTCCCATCTCACAAGATCCTTTAAAAGGTAAAAACTCAAATATATAAAGAGTATATGACTACTTAGAGTGAATAATAATTGAACCATTTGACTATTATACCATCTTATCCGCTTGCGCGCTAGTTTTCGATTTTTCTACCAATTAGGGGTTGTTTTTAAGGTAATCAATCGCATCCTGCAAGGTCTTAACGGGAACGATTTTCATCTCTGTCTTGATCGTTTTGGCAGCTTCTAGGGCTGTTTCATAGTTGCTTTTCGCATTGGGATCTGCTTTTTTTGCTTCCTCGGTGACTGGATTGTCAGGAGCAAAAAAGACGTTGGCTCCCTGACGAGAGGCCGCAACTACTTTTTTGTCAATTCCACCGATGTCGCCAACATTTCCATCGCGATCAATGGTTCCCGTCCCCGCAACGATGCGGCCATTACGAAGACCTGGATCTGCTATCTGGGTGTAGATAGCTAGACTAAACATAAGACCAGCACTTGGCCCACCGATACCAGCTGTTGAAAAGCGAATGGGAACGTCACTGGTTACTTCCGTACGGTCAATCAAACCAATCCCAATCCCATTTTTCCCGTTTTCAAGAGTGATAATTTTACCTTCAGCAGTCTTAACTCTTCCGTCTTCTTCATAGGTCACCTTGACTGGATCTCCTAGTTTTTGAGAGTTGACATAGTCGACCAAGTCTTTTGAACTATCAAATGTTTTGTCATTAACAGCCGTCACGGTATCTGCGATGTTCAGAATGCCCTTAAAAGTTGAATTGTCCGTCACGGTCAAGACATAAACTCCCAGATACTTGAGTTCGATATCCTTTCCAGCCGTCTTCAATCCTTGATACTTGGCCATGTTTTGAGAAGTTTGCATGTAGAACTGATTGATCCGCATAAACTCTGCATCCGTAGAGCCACCCGTTGTCTCCTTGGCGCTTCTAATATCTGTAAATGGTGTTAACCAAGCATAGACAAGATGCGACAGGGTTGCGTGTCGAATGCCGACTGTTACAAACTGGTAAGCTCCTGCTTCCGTATCCTCTGTTTCATTGACTTTCAAAACTCGACGAATATCCTCCGCTCCACCTGGAACTTCTATGTAGTAAGGTAAAGGTACTACAAAGGCTAAAAAAGTCAATACTAGTGCTAGGATGGCATATAAGGGCCATCTAGTTTTTTTCTTCATGTTCTAATTCCTCCACAACACTGTTTGGGACATATTGCTGAATCTCCTGACCAAACTTCAGAAGTTCTCTCATGGCTGAAGAGCTAATATAAAGATGCTCTGGGCGACTATATAGGTAAATGGTTTCGATTTCTGGAGCCAGTTGATGATTGTAGTAGTCAAAACTAGCCTCATATTGCAAGTCTGTAGCATTTCGCAAGCCACGGACAAGAGTTTTGGCTCCCAGTCTCCTTGCAACTTCGACTACCAATTCATCATGAGATGCAAGAACCTCTACATTATCTAAATGCGCCACCGCTTTTTCAACTGCTCGTTTGCGGTTTTCAACAGGGAGAAAACCTTGTTTGTGGGGATTGTAGAACACCCCGACATAAAGCTTATCAAAGAGTTTGCTGGCACGTTCAATCATATCCAGATGTCCATTTGTCATCGGATCAAATGATCCTGTAAATAATCCAATTTTATCTGACATAAACTGTCACCTTACTAATCCCATATATTTTTTCCTTCCAGATGCCTAAACAGGCAATTTCTTCTGGTAGTTCTACAGACTTATCGGTTTCGCAGACAACCATGACCTCTTGGGAGAAAAGGTTTCTTTCTGCCATTTTTTCGATATCTGCAACGATTTGTTCTTTTGCATAGGGAGGGTCTAAAAAGACCAGATCAAATGTCCCTCCGACTTGTTCTAGAGCACGGTCAGCTTCCATCTTTAAGAGCTGAAATTTAGAAACTTCCTTGGTCATTTGGATATTTTCAGCGATGATAGCTTGTGCCTTTCGATCCCGTTCCACTAAGACAGCACTGGACATCCCTCTTGACACAGCTTCAATAGACAGACCGCCACTGCCAGCATAGAGATCCAAGACACGACCACCCTCAAAATAGGGACCTATCATGTTAAAGATAGCTCCTCTCACCTTATCAGATGTCGGCCTCGTCGTCTTTCCTTCTAGCGTCTTGAGAGGACGCCCTCCATAGATTCCTGATACGATTTTCATACCGTTTATTATACCAAATTATGGGCAAAAAGAGAAAGAAAACCGAACCTTGCGGTTCGATTCTCTATAAGATATTTTCGTAAGTGTCGCGGACTTCTTGCGGCCAAACACTAGTCTGAACCTCTCCGATGTGTTTCTTACGAAGAAGGAACATGGCCATCCGAGACTGTCCAATCCCCCCACCGATTGTCAGTGGGAAAAGACCGTTAAGCAAGGCCTTGTGCCACTCTAGTTCCAGACGGTCTTCATCCCCTGTAAGGGCAACTTGGCGACGAAGGGTATCTTCATCTACCCGAATCCCCATTGAGGAAAGCTCAAAGGCACAGCCAAGAGATTCGTTCCATACTAGGATATCTCCATTTAGCCCCTTGTAGCCATTCTCAGACTCTGTAGTCCAGTCATCGTAGTCAGGCGCACGTCCGTCATGCGGTTTCCCGTCAGGCAATTCCCCACCAATACCAATCAAGAAGACTGCCCCGAATTCTTTACAGATTGCATTTTCACGCTCTTTTGGTGTCAAGTCTGGGTAACGTTCTACCAACTCTTCTGTATGGATAAAGGTAATTTGTTTTGGCAAGATGGATTCGATATCATAGCGGGCTTCTACGGCTAGCTCTGTCAGACGAATAGCCTTGTAAATCTTTTCAACTGTTTCTTTAAGATAAGCGATATTGCGTTGACCATTTGGAATCACTTTTTCCCAGTCCCACTGGTCTACATAAACAGAGTGGGTCGCATCTAGCGAATCTTCATCTGGGCGAAGGGCCTTCATGTGGACAAACAAACCTTCCCCATCACCGAAACCAAAACGAGCCAAGGTGTGGCGTTTCCATTTAGCAAGTGAATGAACGACCTCATAGGTTTCATTCGGAATTTGCAAGACCTTCACAGATACTGGATTTTCAACACCTGAAAGGTTATCCTGCATCCCATCGCCGACCTTGCTCAAGATAGGACCTTGAACTTCAACGACTTCTAGTTTATCTTTCAAATACTGGGTAAAGGTATTTTTAACAAAAGAAATTTCTTCTTGCTGATGAATAAAACTTTTCTTCATAAATACTCCTAAAAACATAATTACTAGCATTATACTCCTATTTTTCAGAAAAGAAAAGGGTAAATAAAAAAAGTCAGTGCTCTTTTGAACACTGACTCTGTCATTCATTAATCGTTTCGACCAAAGATTCGTAAGATGCTAAGGAAGAGGTTGATAAAGTCTAGGTAGATGCTGAGAGCCATTGAAATGACCCATCCTGTCGCTACTTGCCCTCGTGACTGCTCATAAACATAGCGAATCTTTTGGTTATCCCAAGCAATCAAACCAGAGAAAACCAAGACCATGGCAATACTAATCATGTAGTCAAAGAAACTATTGGCTAAAAATAGATTCACAATCATAGCAATGATGAGACCAACAAGCGCTGCCATCAAAGCTCGTCCCATTCCACTCAAATCTTTCTTAGTGAAAATTCCGATTGCCGCCATGACAAAGAAGAGAAGGGCACTGGATACAAAGGCTGATAAGACGGTCCCAGGTGTATAGAAGGCTACGACAAAGCTGAGCGTAAATCCATTTAAAACAGAATAAACTAAAAATACTGGGAGAGCTGCTGGGCTATTTTTTGCAGCCATGCTACTTGCAACAAAGACTAAACCAAGTTCTGCAAAAGTTGCAATCATCAACCAGAGACGGCCATGCATTAAAAAGTAGACCAATTGGGACTGAAAGACTGTCAACATCAAAGCTGACACGAGAGCTGATAGACCAATCCCCAGTCCCACAAAGGCGTAAACCTTAGCGTAAAATTGATTGAGACCTGAACGTTCTTGAATAATCGATTGATTCATTCTGATTCTCCTTTTTCTATAATTATGTCTTGATTATAACAAAGATTTTATAAATTAGCTGAAATAAAACATCAATATGCCTGCTGCAACTGCCACGTTGAGACTCTCTGCTCGACCTTTCATGCCAATATGAACCAGCTGATCAGCACTCTCAGCCATGACAGAACTAATCCCCTGTCCTTCATTTCCCATGACTAAAGCAAAGTTTTCTAAGGGAGAAAGCTCACGATAGTCCTTGGATTCTTTGGATAAGGTCGTTGCCAGAATGGGCAAATTGCTCTTCTTTGCCTCTTCTATAAAGGTGGCAAGAGACATCCGATAGATGGGCAAATGAAAATGACTTCCTTGCATGGAACGCAGGGTCTTGAGACTGTGGATATCTGCTGACTTGTCTGAAACAATGACCCCTGTAAAACCTGTAGCGTCCGCAGTCCGAATCATGGTGCCCACATTGCCAGGATCTTGAACATCTTCTAAAAATAGAAACTTACCCTGACTAAAATCAGGCAGTCCCACTTCTTCTTTTTGAATCACTGCAACAATCCCTTGAGGAGTTTGCGTATCTGCTAAATCCTGCAAAATATCCTCTGAAACCCAGACCGTTTGAGGAAAAGCAGCTAACTGATCTCGGTAACTTTCCAGAGCAAAAATCTTCTCAATCCTCACTCCAGCTTGAACAGCTTCTTCAAATAAGTGCCATCCCTCAATCAAATAAGCAGACTTTCGATATTTTTTTTGATGTAATTTCTTGGCATTTTTTACCACAGAATTGGCTTTTGAGGTTATAATAGTCATAGAAATATTATAACACAATCAAAGGGGTTTGGTATGCAAAAGGTTAGAATGATTGCTCAAGGCAGGGTACAGGGTGTTGGTTTTCGCTGGGGTGTTTATACTTTAGCTCTTGAAATCGGTGGCATCACTGGTCGTGTCTGGAATAACGACGATGGCACAGTGGAAATTCTTGCTCAAGCAGAGTCTTCTGCCACTATGGCAAAATTTATCCAAGAAATCCGTAAAGGCCCAACGCCCTTTTCAAAAGTCACCTATCTGGATGTGCAGATGAGCAACTTTTCATCCTATTCAGACTTCAAAGTTGCAAATTAGGTCTCCAGAACTATTGTATATTTTACAAAAAAACAGTAGAATAGAAAGGTACAATTTTTAAAGAAGGAATGAAAACATTGAAATCTATTAAACGTTTTGCCCTCTCTGCTATGGGAGTGGCTATGCTACTCGTCTTGACAGGCTGTGTCCAAGTAGACAAAGCAACAGGTAAGCCAGTTGGTCCCGTTTGGGATTTCTTGGGTGCTCCGATGGGAGAAGCTATCAAGTACTTCGCTACTGATAAAGGACTAGGCTTCGGGGTCGCTATCATTATCGTAACCATTATCGTGCGCTTGATTATCCTGCCACTTGGTATCTACCAATCATGGAAGGCGACACTTCACTCTGAAAAGATGAACGCCCTCAAACACGTACTCGAACCACACCAAACACGTCTCAAAGAGGCAACAACTCAGGAAGAAAAACTTGAGGCTCAACAAGCTCTCTTTGCTGCTCAGAAAGAACACGGTATTAGCATGTTAGGTGGTGTAGGTTGCTTCCCTATCCTCATTCAAATGCCATTCTTCTCTGCTATCTACTTTGCAGCCCAGCTCACTGAAGGGGTAGCTAGCTCTACCTTCTTGGGTATCGATCTTGGTTCACCAAGTATGATCCTCGTAGCCTTTGCTGGTATCCTCTACTATCTCCAATCAATCCTCTCGCTTCATGGAGTAGAAGACGAGATGCAAAGAGAGCAACTTAAGAAAATGATCTACATGAGCCCTCTCATGATTGTCGTCTTCTCCTTCTTCTCACCAGCCAGTGTGACGCTTTACTGGGTTGTCGGTGGTTTCATGATGATTCTCCAACAGTTCATCGTTAACTATGTTGTTCGTCCAAAACTTCGCAAAAAAGTTCGTGAAGAATTTGCCAAAAATCCACCAAAAGCAAGTTCATTTTCAACTGGAGGCGGACGCAAAGATGTCACTCCAAACCAAGCAACTGCGATCATGACCAATAAGAAACATAAAAAACGCAATGCTGGAAAACAACATTCTAGAAAGTAAGAAAAAAGCTTAGCTGAAAGGCTAGGCTTTTTATGCATCACAAAAGCCCGATGTCTCCATCAGGCTTCTTTTTTATCCATGAACACGTTTCATGTAGTCTTGGTAACTTTCTGTATCCATCAATTCCTTGGCATTCTTGACACGGTCTGCTGTTGGAGGTTTGACCCCTTCAAGCGAATAAGGAATCCCAAGTTCACGCCACTTGAATTCTCCCATCGTATGATAAGGTAGGATTTCAAACTTGTCAACGTTTTTGAGGGTCTTGACAAACTTACCAAGTTCGATCAAATCCTCATCTCTATCTGTCAATCCTGGAACCAGCACGTGGCGAATCCAAACAGGCTTCCCGATATCTGATAGGTACTGAGCACAAGCCAAGATATTTTTATTGGTTTGGCTTGTGACAATCTTATGCTGTTCTTCGTTGATTTCCTTGATATCCAGGAGAACCAAGTCTGTCACTGCCATGAGTTTATTAAACTTTTCGAGATAACGTGGTTTGTTACGGAATGGAAGGGCACAGGTATCCAAGGTACAGTGGATTCCTTTTTCCTTGGCCTTGGTAAAGAGGGCAATTAGGAAATCAATCTGTAAGAGGGCTTCTCCACCACTAACAGTGATTCCTCCCTTGTCTCCCCAGAAACCACGGTAGCGAAGAGCTTCTGTCAAGACATCGTCTACTGTCCGCTCGCGTGATTTATTGGTCTCCATAGCCCATGTATCGGGGTTATGACAGTACTGGCAACGCATGTGACAGCCCTGCAAAAAGACAATAAAACGAATCCCAGGGCCATCTACCGCCCCAAAACTCTCTGTCGAATGCACCATTCCTGTCACTTGTCCATAGTCAATTGTTTCTTCAGACATATCGTCACCTTCCTTGAAACCGTTTTATAGTTTTATTATATCACGAGTGAGATGAAAAACAAGGTTTTTTGTCTATTTTTTAGAAAGCAATCTGTTTTTCACTTTCATTTTCATTCCCTTTTAGTAATCTGGTTCAAAATCAAAACCATATAAGGTTGCGAAATAGTCCTCAGGGCGCTCTGCACGGCGGATTTGGCGGGCTTTGCCTTCTTCAGTATAGAGGATTTCTGCCGAGCGTAGTTTGGCATTGTACTGATAACCCATGGAGAATCCATGTGCACCTGTATCATGAATCACCAGCAAATCACCGATTTCTGTATGAGGTAATTCGCGATTCACTGCAAATTTATCATTGTTTTCGCAGAGTGAACCGACCACATCTACCACCTCAACTGGTCCGTCTGGATGGGTCAGATTGGTGACATGGTGGTAAGCTCCATACATGGCTGGGCGAATGAGGTTGACTGCTGATGCATCCACACCTAGATAGGTACGGTAGGTTTTTTTCTTATGAGTGACTTTTGTGACGAGAACTCCGTGGGGTGCCAGCATAAAACGTCCCAATTCGGTAAAAATCTTGACCTGACCAAGACCTACTGGCGTAAGGACTTCTTCATACACCTTACGCACCCCTTCACCAATCATCGCAATATCATTTGGTTCCTGGTCTGGGCGATAGTTGACACCGATTCCGCCAGATAGATTAATAAAGTCTAGTGAAATGCCCAACTTTTCCTTGATTTCAACGGCCAATTCAAAGAGCTGGCGGGATAACTCTGGGTAGTAGAGATGGGTCACGGTATTGGATGCTAGGAAAGAGTGAATCCCAAAAGTCTTGGCTCCTTTTTCCTTCAAAATCGCAAAGGCTTCAAAGAGTTGATCCCTGGTCATCCCAAACTTGGCTTCTCCTGGATTGTCCATGATGTCTGTTCCTAGCTCAAAAACGCCTCCAGGATTGTAACGACAAGAGATAATTTCTGGAATGCCTGCCGCTCGCTCTAGATGTTCAATATCTTCAAAGGCATCCAAGTTAATGGTTGCACCTAATTCACGCGCATAAGCGTACTCTTGGTCTGGTGTATTGTTTGATGAGAACATAATCTCAGGACCTACAAATCCAAGTTTATGGCTCATCAGGAGCTCCACATAACTGGAACAGTCCACACCACAACCTTCCTCTTTGAGGATTTTCAAGATGGCTGGTGTTGGGGTAGCCTTGACTGCAAAATATTCCTTAAAGCCCTCGTTCCAGGAAAAAGCTTGGTTGACCGCTCTTGCTTTTTCGCGAATTCCCTTCTCGTCATATAAGTGAAAGGGAGTCGGGAACTCTGCAACAATCGTTTCCAAATCTTCTCGGCTGATAAATGGTGTTTTCATAAGCTTCCTTCTATTCTGTTTGCAAAGAAAGGCTGGGACAATCGTTCCAACCTTTAGTGCTATCTCTTATTTGTCTTCGTCAAAGATATTTCCAATCTCGACATCGATGGATTGGTTCTTGACATCAATATTGGTTACTTTCAAGAGTGACTTGTAATCAAACTGCTTTTCACGTTCTTCTTGGGCATTGTCTGCAAAGACTGCAACACCAGCCAACTCTGAATCAAACTCACGCAAGAGACTAATCATCCCGTTGACAGTTCCTCCGCCTTTCAAGAAGTCATCCACAATCAAGACACGACTGCCTGCCTTGAGACTGCGTTTTGAAAGGAACATTTTTTCAATGCGGTCACCACTTGATCCTGATACATAGTTTACGCTGACAGTTGAACCTTCAGTAATTTTCAAATCACGACGCACAATGACAAATGGAACATTGAGGACATTGGCAACTGCATTTGCAAGCGGAACACCCTTAGTCGCTACTGTCATAACCGCATCGATTTTTTGGTCCATAAAACTCTTGGCAATGATACGACCAATATTTTTCAAAATGGCAGGTGTACTGAGCAAATCAGACAGGTAGATATAGCCACCTGGCAAGATACGGTCACTTTCTGAAAGCTTATCACGCAAGTCTGCGATCATTTCTTTGGCTTCATGGCTCGAAATTGATGGTGTAAAGATAACGCCACCACCTGCTCCAGTCACTGTCTGGATATGGCCGATTTCGATTTCTTCAAAAGCACGCTTGATAATCACGATGTCCTCTGAGATAGATGATTTAGCTGATTCGTACTTTTCCGCAAAGGTATTGAGACTGGTTAGTTTGTATGGATTATTAATCAAATAGTTGGAAATGACAACCATTCGATCACTTCTTCTTAATTTCATTTTTATTTACCATTCCATTTAATTTTGATATTTTATCCATTATACCACATTCACATAAAAAAACGAACATTATTGCGTAAAAAATGCTCGTTTTTCTTAAATTATTAATCTAAATCTGGTTTATAGAAGGAACGATTGTCCATGGCGAAGATTTTGTTGGTCATTTCTCCTTTATCCACCAAAGCTAGAGCTGTTGACATCATCATCATGCTAGCATCTAGATTATCAATCATATGGATAATTTCTGCCTCCATAATGCGTGGACGGACTGGACTTCCATACTCCAGTAAGCCATGGTGACTAAGGATGACATGGCGCAGTAGCACCACTTCTTCTCTAGTATCATCGATACCTAGTTCCATGACAGTCTTGGTAATTTCGCTATCGATGAGGGCGATATGCCCGATGAGATTGCCTCGCACTGTGTACTCCGTCTGATCGGGACCACTGAGTTCTAAAACCTTGGCCAAGTCGTGTAACATAATCCCAGCATAGAGGAGGCTCTTGTTGAGCTGAGGGTAGATATCGCTAACGGCATCTGCCAAGCGCACCATGGTTGCTGTATGATAGGCTAAACCTGTTTCAAAGGCGTGGTGGTTGGTCTTGGCAGCTGGATAGGAGTAGAATTCCTTATCATACTTGGTGTAGAGACTGCGAACGATACGTTGCCAGACAGGATTTTCAATTTTGAAAATCATTTGCGACATGTAGTCACGAATTTCCTTGATATCAACTGGTGACTTGACCTTGAAGTCAGCTGGATCATTGGGTTCGCCAGGCTGAGGCAGGCGGAGAGTAATTTGATTGACTTGAGGAGTATTATTATAAACTTCTCTGCGCCCTTTCATGTGGACCACTTTCCCTGCGGTAAAGGCCTCAACGTTATGAGGCTGAGCATCCCAGAGTTTTCCTTCAATCTCGCCACTATCGTCTTGGAAGGTAAAGGCTAGGTAGTTTTTCCCAGCTCGTGTCTGTCTCAGGTCAGCTGACTTGATCAGGTAAAAACCTTCAAACAGCTCATCTTTTTTCATGTGACTAATCTTCATATTCTTCCTCATCTTCTTGGAAATGGAGTAGATCAAGCGCAGGCTCACCTTCTGATAACTCAATGTGACGGAGCGTCCGCTCAATAGCTGTGGTGCGACGGTTTAATAATTCATCAATATTGCCAGAGGCATGTTGAAGATGTTTTTGCGCCTTGACCAAAATTCCCCCGAACTTGCCAAACTCTGTCTTGACGCTAGCAAGGGTCTTACTGATATGGTCGGCACTCTTTTGGATATTGAGAGTTTTGAAGCCAACCGATAGGGAGTTGAGCAGAGCCGACAGAGTACTTGGACCTGCGACGATAATCTGCTCTTCCCGTCTCAAATCATCAAAGAAAATCGGATTTCGAACGATTTCTGAGTAGAGTCCTTCTGTCGGAACAAACAAGACTCCAAAATTGGTCGTCCTAGGAGGAGATAGATACTTGCTCTTGATATCCTTGGCGAAACGCTTAACGCTTGCCAAGAGAGATTTGCGACAGCGTTCAATTTCGTCCTTGTCACCCGCCTCATAGGCTTCTTCTAGGCGGTAATAATCGGCCAGTGGAAACTTGGAGTCAATTGGTAAGTAGACATATTCCTGGTCACCCTGCCCAGGTAACTTGATGGCATACTCCACTCGTTCACTGGAGTTTTCAACCGTTGCGTATTCTCGTTCGTACTGGGCAGGAGTCATGATGTCCTCAATGATTTGCCCCAGTTGCAATTCTCCCAGAATCCCTCGCGTCTTGGTACCAGAGAGAACCTTGTTGAGGGCACCAACATCGCGGGCAACAGTTTGCATTTCTCCAAGGCCACGATTGACAGATTCCAGTTGTTTGGAGACTGTTTCGAAGGATGCTTGCAAGCGCGTCTGCAAGGTCTTTTCTAGTTTTTCCTCGACTGTTTGGCGCATTTGTTCCAAGCGTTGCTCATTTGATTCTTGCAGTGCTTGGAGACGTTGGTCGGTCTTATCTCTGGTTTGAAGGAGATTATCTGTCATTTCTTGACGGACTTGAGTCAAGCCTTGATGCAATTCCATTCGTACTTCCTGCAAGCGGTCGCTGACAGCCACTTCCAAATCTTTTTGGTCTAGTTGGCTGGCTTGCCTGGCTTGTTCAAAGCGGTAATCCAACTGATCTGAAAGATTGTCTGCCTGGTCTTCCAAACTCTTGACTAGATATTTGTCTTGCTTATCCTGCCTCTGCCAAATGAGAAAGAGCCCAAGAAGATTAGCAACTAATAAAATAACAAGTAAAATCTCCATCCTATCTCCTGTCCTTGCTATGCAGCACGACGACATAGCCATCTGGGCAAGTCACCGAAACTTCCCTATCTATATATTCGTTAGAAGCGTAAACTTTCTTAAAGAAAAAATTCGCCTCAGTCAATTCATACTTGGCTCCGATAATAGTCAACTGACTATCCCTCACAGGCATAAAAGCTAGATAATTATAGTCCGAACGTGGTTGAAGCTGACTGATCCCTTCTGGGCAATAGCTAATCAAGTTTTGCCCATCCTCAATCTCTATTTGGCGCATATAGGGTGCCAATTTGGGATTGCTGGGTAGAAAGACATTGGCCAGCATATGATCGATGCGACCACCTAGGGCACCAAAAATGGTCACCTGAGCCTGAGGATTTTTTTCAAAAATCGTTAAAAGTGCTAGTTCCAGATCTGTATCATCCTTCTCTGGCTGAGCTTGGACAAAGTGCTGGGCACGTTCTTGAATCAACTGACGCTCTTCTACAGTGACAGAATCAAAATCTCCAACTGCTAGAGTAAGAGGCAAGTCTTCTTCCAAGACCCAGAGCGAACCGCGATCCACACCGACAAAGCAATCAAAATCCGTCCGATAATGACCTCGGTCTCCGCCTGCAAAAACGGCAACCCTAGTCCAATTGTTTTCTGAGCGTTTGCACTCGTTCATTGACATCTCCCTTAAAGACATAGGATCCTGCTACAAAAACGGTAGCCCCAGCTTCTTTGGCTTGAGCAATGGTCTGGTCATCAATACCGCCATCCACTTCAATCTCAAAGCTCAAACCTTTTTCCTGACTAAGGGCAACCAACTCACGAATCTTATCCATGGTTTCAGGTAGAAAGGCTTGCCCGCCGAAGCCAGGGTTAACCGTCATCACCAAAACTTGGTCAACTAGGTGAAGTACGTGTTTGATAGCTTCAACCGGCGTACCAGGGTTAATGACAACAGAAGGTTTGACACCGAGCGAACGAATTTTTTGGAGAGCTCCATGGATATGAGGCGTTGCTTCCACATGAATACTGATGATATCCGCTCCTGCACGCGCAAAGTCTTCTAAATGGTGCTCAGGATTAGCCACCATCAAGTGGCAGTCAAAGACCATCTTGCTATGGGGACGAAGAGCTTCGACCACACCTGCACCAAAACTGATTTGTGGCACAAAATGACCATCCATGATATCGATATGGGCATACTCTGCCCCAGTTGCTTCTAGGCGTTTAATTTCACGTTCAAAGTTGGCATAATCTGCTGCCAGAATTGACGGAGCAATCTTGTATTGAGACATAGGTTTCTCCTTATTTTGGAATTTTTTTGCTGACTTTTTTATAGGTTTCTCTGCGATTTTCAATCTCACTGAGGAATTGCAAATAATTATCAAAACGGAAGCTGACAATAGTACCTTCTTCTACAGCAGGCTTAACCGCGCAAGCTGGCTCATGGGTATGGGTACAAGTGCGGAATTTGCAGTCTCGACTGACAGTGGCAATCTCTGGGAAAGCCTGATTGAGGTCTTCAGCCGTTGATACTTCATAATCCAGTGATGAAAAGCCTGGTGTGTCCGCGATTTTACCACCATTGAGGTTGTAAAAACTAACCGCTCGAGTGGTGTGACGACCACGACCCAGACTGTCTGAGATTTCTCCTGTTTCAAGATTGAGGTCCGGTGCGATTTTATTGAGGAGGGTTGATTTTCCAACACCAGTCTGCCCCATAAAGACCGTCACTTTTCCTGTCAACAAAGGCAAAAGTTCTTCTTTACTAGTCACAAAGTCGTAACCAATGGCACGATAGGTTTGTTGGTAAAAACTTAATTCTTCGCTATCTTCCAGCAAATCCATTTTGGAAATATAGACGATGGGATGAATGCCCTTGTGTTCCAAAAGAACCAAGAAACGATCCAACAAGTTGCTGTTGAAGTCCGGTTCCTTGACGGACATGATCACCACAGCTTGGTCAATATTGACAATAGGCGGACGGACCAGACTGTTTTTCCGTTCATGAATCTTAAGAATATAGCCTTCTGAGTTTTCCTCGGCAGAAAAGTCTACCCAATCCCCAACGTAGGGTGTGTGGCCTTTTTTACGGAAATTCCCACGCGCCCGTGTCTGATAGACCTGACCATCGCTCTCCACATAGTAGAAGCCCGCCAAGGCTTTAATGATTTGTCCCTGCATCTTAGAGTCCTTGTCCTTTGAGCGCATCTGCTAGGCTAGCAAATTCTGCCAAGCTGAGAGCTTCTCCACGTACACTTGGTGACAAGCCCGCTTGGTCCAAAGCCTTGATCAGCTTATCTTTGACTTCTTCGGTCTTGCCAAAGTAGCCTGTTAAATTGTTCCATAAGGTCTTGCGACGATGAGTGAAACTAGCCTTGGAAACCTTAAAAAAGAAATTCTCATCTTTCACTGCTACGGCTGGTTCTGGACGACGCACCATTTTCAAGATAGCTGAGTCCACGTTTGGCGCTGGCACAAAGACCGTACGAGGCACGATAAAGGCAACCTTGGCTGTCATGTAATACTGGACAGCAATCGACAAACTACCGTAAGCCTTGGTATTGGGTTGAGCGGAGATGCGATCCGCCACTTCTTTCTGCATCATGACCACAAACTCACTAAAAGGAATGCCACTCTCGATCAAATGCATGAGAATAGGCGTCGTAATGTAGTAAGGCAAGTTGGCTACTACCTTGATTGGCAGGTCAGGATTTTTAAAATTCTGGATATGTTGCGCCAAATCGACTTTGAGAATGTCCTCGTTGACTACGGTCACATTGTCAAAATCACGCAAGGTATCTGCCAAAATCGGTACCAAACGGTGGTCAATCTCAAAGGCCATAACTTCTGCCGCACGCTCAGCCAGAAACTCAGTTAAGGCACCAATTCCTGGCCCGATTTCGATAACATTAACCTGATCATCAATTTCAGCTGTATCCACGATTTTTTGAAGGATATTGGTATCCGTCAAGAAATTTTGCCCGAAGGACTTTTTAAAGGTAAAACCGTGACGCTCCAGCACTGCCTTGGTCACGCTATAATCTGCAATTCTCATCTATTCTCTTTTCTATTATAGTAAGCTTCTGGAGTATAATGATAGAGCAAAACAAATAAGGGTGTTCCATCAAATCCTTCCACCATCTCTTTTAGAAGTGCATCTGGATGAATGATTTCTCGTGTTTTGGTGAAATAAACTCCATGTTCCCCGTTTCTATTACGAAGTTCCCAGGCAACATTATTCCCTTGGACAGAGGGTAGGTAACGTTCCATTTCTAGAAAATCAAAAAAATCTTTCACTGTCATATCCTCAGGAACTTCAAATTCTACCTCATGAGGTAATACATCATCACCCATACAGACAGAATCTCTATCAACTCGGATTTTCATTTTGCTCTCTCCTTATAAGTTTCTATTTGGACGCTATCAAAATAAATCTAAGTACCTCTATTGTAACACATTCTCCATGCATTTTGAGGTCTGCTCAACTATTCTTATAAGATTTCATAGCTTCTTCCACTTCTGCCAAGGTTACTCCAAATAGTTCTAAGCGCTTGAGAAGTTGCTTGCCGTTGGAATAGCCGATTCGGAGAGCCTCTCCTAGATATTCTCTGCGCTTACGGCTGTCTGCTCCCGCTAGAAAACCAAGGCGAATCAAATCACTCCGACTAATGTCAAACTCGTTCTCATTTTCAAATTGTTCTGTCACCTGAGCCAGAGCTATTTTTAGGTCCTCATAGCTGGCGTGTTCGATTCCCAGTGAACGCCCCTTGGTCTTGGACTTGGGAACCGCTTCATACCGTTTGAGAAAGGCATGTTGCACTGTCGGAATGGCTGTCATAATCATGCGACGAATGCGCTCACCGTTAAAGTCAGGATCTGTAAAGACAATGACTCCATGCAGTTCATGCAGACGTTGAATTCGCTCTATATCTTGATTATTGATTGCGGATCCTCGTGTCTCATAGGTTTCTACGTCAAAATAACGTTTGAGATTGGCCGTATCATCGCGACCTTCGACCACGATGACTTGGGAAATTTTTTCTTTCATCACTTGCCGTCCAATCCAAAAATCCGCTCTGCATTTGCAGTTGTTACTGCGGCTAACTCCTCAGTCGTCATGCCACGCAAATCCGCGATAAAATCTACCACATAGCGTGTGTAGGCTGTTTTGTTTTCACGGCCACGTTTAGGAACAGGAGCTAGGTAAGGGGCATCCGTTTCTACCAAAATCTTGTCCAAAGGAAGTTCCCTAGCAACCTCTTGGATATCCGTCGCTTTTTTAAAGGTCACCACACCTGAGAAAGAAATAGTCATTCCAAGCTCGACAAACTTCTCAGCCCACTCCAAAGAACCTGAGAATGAGTGCATGATGCCACCACGAGGACCAACGCCCTCGCTCTTGATAATCTCATAAGTATCTTCTAGCGCATCACGAGTGTGGACCACAAAAGGTAAATCCAAATCCTTGGATAACTGAATCTGACGGCGAAAAACCTGCTCCTGCACCTCCTTAGATGCTGTCATCCAGTGATAGTCCAAACCAATCTCACCCAAGGCAACAACTTTGGGATGTTTTAACTTTTCCAGCAAGTAAGCTTCGACCTCGTCTGTGTATGTCCCTGCTTCAGTCGGATGCCAGCCAATAGTTGCGTAGAGTTGCTCATACTCATCTGCCAACTCTAGGGCACGTTCAATGGTCGGCTTGTCAAAGCCAACAATATTCATCCGAGTCACACCCATCTCAGCAGCTAGGGCTAATTCTTCATCTTCCCTTCCTGCAAATTCTTCTATATTTAAATGTGTATGCGTATCAAATATCATCTCTTCTAACCTCGTTTTCTATCTACTATTATAGCAAAAAAACTGACCTCTCTCCTCATCTGTACAAAATATTCTAAAATCCATCGTCCTCTCTTGACGCTATTTTCCCAAAGCAGTATAATAGCACTTATTGAAATTTTCAGAAAAGGAAAATACCATGTTTACAAAATTAAAACAGACTTTTATCGGTCGTCCTCTTAAGTCCTTAACAGAAGGCGAGGGAGGTCTGCTGGGAAAAATGCAGGCCTTGGCCATGTTGTCAAGCGACGCTCTATCTTCCATTGCCTATGGACCTGAGCAAGTAGTCCTCGTCTTGGCTAGTCTCTCTCCTCTTGCGATATGGTGGAGCCTTCCTATCGGCCTCTTTGTCCTCCTGCTCCTAGCTAGCCTGACCGTCTCCTACCGTCAAATCATCCATGCCTACCCTCAAGGGGGAGGGGCCTATATGGTTACTCGAGAAAATCTATCTCCAGAACTTGGCTTGATTGCTGGAGGTAGTCTTCTGGTTGACTATATGCTGACCGTAGCGGTATCTGTTTCATCTGGAGCGGACGCTATCACAGCAGCTCTTCCTGCTCTCCACCCATACAACCTCCACATCTCTATTTTTCTGGTTTGCTTGCTTATGCTCTTAAACTTACGGGGCTTAAAAGAATCTGCCAGCTCTCTGATGATTCCCGTCTACCTTTTTATCTTCAGTACCGTCTTTCTCTTGCTTTATGGGTTCTCTCAACTGTTCACAGGTTCCCTAAACTATCAGGCGACTTCAACCATTGGGCAAACTGTTCCAAGCCTTTCCATCGTTCTCCTATTGAGAGCCTTTACTAGCGGTTCTGCCTCTCTAACTGGGGTTGAAGCTATTTCAAATGCCGTTCCATTTTTCAAAACTCCAAAAGAAAAGAATGCTGCTCAGACCTTGACCATCATGTCACTCATTCTAGGTTTTCTTTTTGCAGGTATTACCTTCTTAAACTACTGGATGGGCATCACACCTCAAAACGGAGAAACCATTCTCTCGCAAATGGCCAAGGGCATTCTGGGAGATTCATTTATTGGTCATGCTAGCTACTATCTTTTCCAGTTCTCAACAGCCTTGATTCTAGCTGTAGCTGCAAATACTGGATTTTCAGCCTTCCCTATGCTGGCCTACAATATGGCAAAAAACAAGTACATGCCCCATCTCTTTATGGAAAAAGGAGATCGTCTTGGCTACTCCAATGGTATCTTAACTCTGGCCTTTGGAGCTATGATCCTTCTTCTCATTTTTAACGGGAATACGGAACGCTTGATTCCACTTTATACTATCGGGGTCTTCGTTCCCTTTGCCCTTTCTCAGACAGGGATGATTCGCCATTGGAAAAAGGAAAAAGGGGCAAATTTCTTAAAACCTGCCCTTGCCAATATCCTTGGAGCTATCATTTGCTACGCGATTGTACTAATCCTGCTCTTTTTCCGTCTCAGTGATATCTGGCCTTTCTTCCCGATTATTCTCGTACTCACCCTACTCTTCTTGGCAATTCACAGTCATTACCAAAAAGTAGCCCAACAACTGCGACTCTATGAAGGAATCGAAAAACGCACCTACGATGGCAATCTGGTTCTCGTCCTAGTAGGAAATGTCACCCGCGTCAGCGTCGGAGCCATTAACTACGCTCAAAGTATCGGTGACGAAGTCCTAGCCATGCATATTTCTACCAAGGAAACAGCAGAAAAAGACCAAGTAATTCTCCAAGAATTTGCCGATTACTTCCCAACCATTACTCTAAAAAACATCAAGACCAGCTACCGCGACATCATCACCCCTACTGTCAAGTATGTCAAACGGATTTCCGAGGAAGCCCAGAAAAAGAACTATACAGTCACTGTTCTGGTACCCCAGTTTATCCCTAATAAACCTTGGCAAAATATTCTACACAATCAGATGAGTCTCAAACTCAAATACGCCCTTCGTTGGCACCAAGACGTCGTTGTCGCTAGCTACTCTTATCACTTAAAAGAATAAAGAAAAGGCCCTACCAGAACCAATAAGTATCTGGTAAGGCCTTTTTCTGAATCCAGTCACTATGCTTATACTCAATGAAAATCAAAGAGCAAACTAGGAAACTAGCCGCAGGCTACTCAAAGCACTGCTTTGAGGTCGTAGATGAAACTGACGAAGTCAGTAACATACCTACGGCAAGGTGAAGCTGACGTGGTTTGAAGAGATTTTCGAAGAGTATTAACTGAAAAGCATGACTAGGAATATCATTGAATATGCTTCGCTAAATCTTCTTGAGCTTTTTTGTTGGACTCAGCTTTTTCTTTTTGCCATTTTTCATAAAGCTCTTGATACTGTTTCGCAGTTACGGGCTCCTTTTGCAACTCAACATATTTGTAGTTGTCCGCATCCCCTTTGTGTCCGACAAATGAGAAGGCTCCTGTGAATGGCACAGTCTTACGGAAGATTGGATTGGCTCCACCGCTTTGAACGGGTAGGAAAAGAGCACTATCTGTTAGCCAAGCTTGAACTTCAGCAAATTTTTCATAGCGAGCCTGAGTATTTTCAACCTCATTCTCTGCCGCATCCAACAACTTCTTATAGGTAGATAGATCAATTTTTTCCTTGACATCATTGTCTTTTCCTGGGGTCAAACCAAGATTTTTTAACTGAGAACCAGATTCTGGATCCAAGAGGTCAAGATAGGTCTTAGGATCAGAGTAATCTCCGCTCCAACCTGAGATGTCGATGTCATAGTCCTTTTGTTCAGCTGTGTCAGCAAAGAAGGTTGCATTGTCTTTCTCGTCTGGAGACAATTGAATCACATCGATAACAATATTGTCTGATCCAAGTGTTTCTTCAACTGTCTGCTTGAAAGAACTTGCTTGCTGTACGTCTAACTTAGCAGTCTGGTCAACCAACATATCTAAATGGATTGGGAAGGTAACACCTTCTGCCTGCAAACTTTCTTTGGCTTTAGCGAATTCTGCCTTGGCTTTATCAGCATTCAAGAAGGCAGGTTGCGCGTCGTTCAGATTGATATTTGACCACTCTGTACCATAGTTGACTATCTTTTCATTGACAGCATCCCCGAAGTTTTTGCCTCCGATTTGAACAAAGTTGCTCGGTGTGACTGTGTTTCGAAGAATACGGTCAGCTCCATCTTCTCCATTTGTCTGCGCAGCGTAGGCATGACGGTCAAAGGCAAAGTTAATCGCCTGACGGAAATCTTTATTTTGCATAGCTAGACGTGAATCCGTCTTTTCTTTATCCGTCTGTTTCATAGTTTGATTGTAACTTTGACGGTTGACATTGAAAAGATAATAGAAGGTCACAGCATTTTGAGGGGTATAAGTAATCTTATCCTCATTCCCTTTTTTCAGCTGGTCAAAGACAGAACTTGTCGGGAAGATACGTCCGTCTGTGTAGTTACCTTCTAAGAATCCTCGAGCCAAACTATCTTGGTCTGAACCATCATAGAAGGAAAGTTTTACCTTCTCAATCTTCACATTGTCCTTATCCCAGTAATTAGGGTTCTTTTCAAACTCAATTAAAGATTTTGATGTGAAAGACTTGAACAAGTATGGCCCATTGGACAGGATGCTAGAAGGCGTTACACTTCCAAAGTCATCTCCCTTGGATTTCAAAAAGGCTTCATTCACAGGGCTCAAAATCCCCCCAGTTGTCTTCGAATTCCAATAAGACTCCGGCTTATTCAAAGTGTATTGAAGAGTATAATCATCCACAGCCTTGACTCCAACAGTCTCAAAGTCAGATGTTTTCCCCTCAACATAGTCTGCCAAACCTTTGATTGAGTCTTGAACCAAGTACAAGTTTTCAGCCTTTTTATCAGCTGCATACTTCAGACCAGTCACAAAGTCATGAGCTGTCACTTCAGCATATTCTTCTCCCTCAGAGGTATACCACTTAGCTCCTTGGCGGATTTTGTAGGTATAAGTCAAACCATCTTTTGATACTGTCCATGACTCTGCCATAGAAGGGACGAGGTTTCCGTACTTATCATTTTCCAACAAACCATCGATCAAGTTTGTCGTAATACTAGAGGTCGAGCCACGTGTTGAAGTGATATAGTCTAATGTATCTGGGTTACTTGCAAATACATATGAATAGGTTTTATCTGCAGCATTTGACTGCGTTGAGCCACAAGCTGCCATCAAAAAGCTTGCACTCAAAATTCCAGCCCCTAGTAGAAGGGCTTCAGCAAAAATATAAAGCATTTACAGGCTAATATTATAGGAAAAAGAAAAGCCAGTAGACTCGAGTTCCTACTGACTTCTTTGTTGAATTCGTTTGGATTAAGCAGCCAAAACTTTGCGTCCTTTACGACGACGAGCTGCTAATACGCGACGACCGTTTTTAGTTGACATACGGTTACGGAATCCGTGTTTGCGCGCACGACGAAGTTTACTTGGTTGATAAGTACGTTTCACGATGAATACCTCCTCATAGATTTTGTATTCGTTTAGCCGGCTATAAAGTGATCAGTTACTAAACATACTTTACTATTCTATCTGATTCTGCCACTTTTGTCAATAGCTCCAAGCAAATGTTTTCTAGCTTTTCCTATGAAAGCCCTTATCTACGATACTGTTTCAAGAAACGTGTCATCTTTTCTTGGATTTGTGCTAATTCATCCACACGAGGAAGGTAAACGATACGGAAATGGTCTGGTTCCTTCCAGTTAAAACCACGACCATGAACCAAAAGAACCTTTTCTTGTTTCAAGAAATTGAGGACAAACTGCTCATCATCATCGATGCGGTACATATTACGGTCAATTTTAGGGAAGATATAAAGACCCGCCTTAGGCTTGACCGCAGACAAACCTGGGATATCTTGGATAGCATTGTAAATGAAGTTTCTTTGCTCGTAAATCCGTCCACCAGGAAGGAGCAATTCGTCCACTGACTGGTGACCTCCTAGCGAGGTTTGTACAACTTGCTGGGCCAAAACGTTGGAGCAAAGGCGCATATTTGACAGCATATTGAGCCCTTCGATATAGCCCTTAACATGAGTCTTAGGTCCAGATAAAACCATCCAGCCTACACGAAAACCTGCGATACGGTGAGATTTTGACAGACCATTCATGCTGACGCAGAAGACATCTGGAGCCAAACTTGCTACAGGCGTATGCACATGTCCATCCATCACCATGCGGTCATAGATTTCATCCGCAAAGATGATCAAATCGTTTTGACGAGCAATCTCAATAATTTCCAACAAGAGTTCCTTAGGATAAAGGGCTCCAGTTGGGTTATTTGGATTGATAAGGACGATTGCCTTAGTATTGGAAGTAATTTTTGACTTGATGTCATCTATATCTGGATACCATTCTGCAGATTCATCACAGATATAGTGAACAGCATTTCCTCCAGCCAAGCTGACAGCAGCCGTCCAGAGAGGATAGTCTGGCATAGGTACCAAGACTTCATCACCGTTATCCAAAAGCCCTTGCATAGACATAACAATCAGCTCACTGACACCGTTACCTAGGTAGATGTCGTCGATGCCTACGTTTGGAAATTTTTTCAGTTGGCAATACTGCATAATAGCCTTACGCGCCGAAAAAATACCCTTGGAATCAGAGTAACCTTCACTATCACGCGCATTCATAATCAAATCATGAATGACTTCATCAGGTGCTGTAAAACCAAACTCAGCAGGATTCCCTGTATTTAGACGCAAAATCTTTTCACCATTTGCGCGCATCCGCATGGCTTCTTCCAAAACCGGACCACGAATATCATAAGCCACATGCTCTAACTTACTAGACTTGTTAAATTCTTTCATCTTTTTTCCTCAATTCATCAGGATAGTAACATTATACCACTAGACAAGCCATGCGACAAGTTTTCAGAAACAAGCCAGCAAAAGAAAAGTCTCACTAAATGCGAAACCCTTCGGACATAGAAGATTAATCCTTTAGCTAAGTCATATCACATGCCAAAAGACAGACCAAGAAAGACTAATGCTAAAAAGGAATCATACAAAAGATTAAACATGAGAAAGAGCCCCCACGTGACCAAATAATCCAAGCGACCACTTCTCTTTGCAATCACAAATAAAATGATGTGGTAGACTAAGTGAAAGAGAAGAAAAGCAACAAAACCTGGATAGAGAACGGGTACGACTCTTTCCAGCTGCCAAACCATCACTACTTCTCCTACAAGTGACGCAAGGATAACTCCATGATAAAGAAAACTTATTTTTTTAGAAGCTTGAACAAAATCTTTCATACTTTCTCATCCCCTCGCTGTGTTTTCTACTATCCCGTTTTCTTTTATTTTAACATATCTCCGCCAAATTGAATCTCCAATAATATTTATTTAAATATGATTTTCACTTTACTTCTTTGGTGAAAAGGGTTACAATAACAGTAAGAAAATTTCAGGAGGTTTCATTATGGCACAACGTTACCAAAATGTTATGGTCGCAATTGATGGTTCTAAAGAAGCGGACTTGGCTTTCGTCAAAGGTGTTTACACTGCTCTACGTAACGAATCCAAGCTCACCATTGCCCATGTTATTGACACACGCGCTCTTCAAAGCGTGTCTACCTTTGATGCTGAAGTTTACGAAGAACTCCAAGTCGACGCTGAAAGTCTGATGAAGGAGTACGAAAAACGTGCAAGAGATGCTGGTGTGACTGATATTCACGTCGTCATCGAAATGGGAAATCCAAAAACCCTCCTTGCCCGTACTATTCCAGACGCAGAAAATGTCGACCTGATTCTCGTTGGTGCAACAGGGCTCAATGCCTTTGAACGCCTCTTGGTCGGCTCTTCATCTGAGTACATTCTCCGCCATGCGAAAGTCGACTTGCTGGTCGTGAGAGAAAGTGAAAAAACATTGTAATCATAAAAAAGGAGCTCCGTGCTCCTTTTCATTTGTCCTGATTGGGTCACAAAAAGGCTTTAAACAATTTTTAAAGCCTAAATCTTATTTAGAAAGTAGTCAATTTCAAAGATTGAATTATTTGTAACTGTATGCCCAGTAGTATACACCGTTTCCATCAACTACTGCTGCTACAGCTCCTTCCGTGACATTCGGATCGAGAAGCAAGTCTCTCAAACCACTGTTTGCCCATTTTTTAACGACAACAGCAGCATCTTCATCACGACGTCCCACAAAGCCTGTGCTATCGTATTGACGTGAAATTTCATTTACTTTTGGAAGTGCTTGATTTTGATAAATGTCTTCAGACCAAGTCAATTCTTTCAATCCTTGAGCTTTACGCTCTTCATTGATTTTAGCAAAAGCTTCTTTCGCTTTTGAAACATAGTCATAGTTTGTATCGTTTGTTGCTTCAACACGGTAAACAAACTTCACATAACCAAATTCTACATCACTGTATTTCTTGTCTTCGACACCACTCTTGAGATTTGCAATCAAGACATAGTCCTTAGCGTATGGGTTTTCTTTCGTCTTCTCAAAGATTTCTGGATCTTCGATTTCCCACTCAACTTTAGCATCCCATCCTGCGTTATCAAGGAACTTAGGATTCATCTTTTCGATAACGTAGTTCTTGAACTCTTCAACGTTCTTGAATGGCAATGCTTGACCTGCTTTAGCAGTCGTTACCAAGTTAGTTGAGTAAAGTTTCACGCTTGAGTTCTTGTCACTGTACATGTACTCGTCATCAGCAGTGTTTTCGTGAAGTCTTGGATCACGAGCTGGATCGTTTGGATCAGTCATCCCTTGAAGTTTCCATTTTCCTCCAAGCCACTTCCAGTATGCTGAGTAACCTGTACGCTCTGAGTTAGATGATACATAGTAGTAATGTGCACTACCATCGAAGTAGTAGTTTTTATCATTCTTGAGGACTGCATCACCTGGTTTACCTGGTGGGTAAACCAATTTTGGAGTTTGTCCATTTGGTGCCCAAGCCAAGTGTTCCAATCCTTCAGCTGGCTTTTCAACATAATCAGGAATTTGGTTTTCACTTGGTTCATCAGTCGTTACCAAACCTGGTGTTGTTGGGATAGCTGGAGTTACTGGTTGTTCTGGTTTTGGCTCAGCTGGCGTTTCTGTAGATGGTTTGAATGGATCAAATTCACTATCAGCACCATTAATTGGTGGATTTTCTGGTAGGTCAACACTTGGAGTTGCTGGTTGTGCTGGTTTTGGCTCAGCTGGTGTTGTTGGCTCTTCAGGTTTATCACTAGGAGCTGGTATTGGAGTCTCTGGTTCTGCTGGTGTTGGAGCAGGAACTTCAGGTTGACTTGGTTGTGCTGACTCAACCGGAGTTGTTGGTTGTGCTGGTGTTGTTGTATCAGCAGAATCTTTCACCAATACCCACTTACCATTTTGGTAGTAGTAATAATCACCATTGTCCAATACATAGTAATGGTACCCATTTTCGTAACGATAGTGCGGATCGTTTTCCAAGTTGTTAGTAGATGAGTTGTTGTTACTATTGTTTGTCAAAGGTTTCCACTGACCGTCACGATAAATACGGTAGCTACCGTCGTTCATACGGTAGTAGTGATTGCCATTCCAGTAAATATAGTTTTCATCGCTAGCAAGGTTGTTGTAATTATTCCAATAGTTATAACCATAGTAGTTGCTACTGTTGTCATAGCCATAGTAATTATTCCAATTATTGTAACCGTAGTTGTAACTTGGGTAATAGCTACCATATCCATAGTTATAGCTTGGGTAGTAGCTATTGTAGCCATAGTTATAGCTTGGGTAATAACTGTTGTAGCCATAACTTCTTACAGTATAGTTTGATGTGCGGCCACGATTTGCAGTAGTACGGTTAGAAGTACGATTGCTTGAACGACGGCTAGTTCTTGTATAGTAGCTATTATTCCCATTCCAATTGTAAGCAGCGTGAGCTTCACTTGGTGCAAAAGTTGGAAGCATTGTTACAGCTGTTAAAACAGAAGCTGTCAAATAGGTATATTTTTTCTTCATTTCAACCTCTTAATTTTTTAATTTCTAAACTTGAAAATTAAAATAATAAAAATTTGGAAAGCAATTGTGCACAATTTTATAACTAAACCTCAAAACTAGAGTGAATTCTTCACATCAACTTGTTAACAGGCCTGAAATAAACAAGTTGACTTCTGTCTTTTAAAAAGAGCATATTATAGCAACGTGAGGATTTTTATATTTATTCGCTTTCTGAATTCATTCTAACACACTAAGTTTTAAATATCAAATAATTTGACTTACATATTTTTGATAAAAATCTACAAAAAGCGATATATTATACTAAAATATATTGATTTTAGCTATTTTGTGTAATTTTCGTGTCCTCTCATTATTTTTCTAAAAACAATACAAACATTTTCATTTCATTTTCTAGTATAAAAACGCTTATAATAATTAGTGATATATTTACAAATGTTCGTTTTCTGTTACTATAGATTCAAGAAAAACCTTTCCTGGTTTTTATCCCAAGAAAGGCTTCATGACTTATTTCTGTTTTTCTTTATGTCGCTCATAGGCCTTCATCTGGCGTTGGATCTCTTTTCGAATCGCAGCTTCTGGGGCATAATGCTCATCCCAATCATCTGGTTTTAAAATTTTATGTGTAACTGGATCAAAATGAGCTTTTCCATCAGGGAACATTTTCCCCATATTCGCCTCGTGAACAATATCAAAGATACGTTCCGGATCTACTCCCATCAAGACAAAGCTACCATAGGTAAAGTAGAGAGTATCAATCAAGGCATCAACTTGCCCAATCAAATCTTTTTGGGCCGGTGTCTTTTTCACCACTTTCTCTGCAGCCTTATCAATCGCCTCGTGCATACTTGCAAGCGACTGCTGGAATTCTTCCTCTGAAGAACTTGCTGCACGAACAAACTCTACTAATTCTTCAATTTTAAAGTCTGCACGGTGGGTTGCTCCTTCAACATCCCAGGCCCGTGGTTCTTCTTGGGTTCGTTCATCCATCATGTGGTGGAAGGTTTTGACTTTATTGAAGTGGTAGTCCCGACTAACAAATACCTTTTCTGCTGCTAAAACACCAAAATGTTCGAGTGCCTTGTGGATACCATCTTGTTGGTTACTTGCAGTGATGTGTTTGGCAACCTCTTTGACGCTGTTACTGCCATTTCCCATAGCCACAGACATGCCGACACCCGCCAACATTTCCAGGTCATTGTCTGAATCTCCGAAGGCCATGACTTGGTTGAGGTCGAAACCATATTCTTTCCCAATTAGGCGAATGCCTTCTAATTTTGAATTCCCTTGGTTGATGATATCTGCTGCGAAAGGATTGCTTCGAGTCAATTTCAAATCTTCAAAATCACTGGCAGCTTTCTCAGATTCTTCTGGAGTCATCAGCATCAACACTTGATAGATTGGCTCATTTATCAAACGAAGCAGGTCATCTTCCTTTTGAGGGACTGCCTTGCTAACCATTCGATTAAAGGAACGGCTAACGGTTCTTGTTAAGACAGTCGGGATAAAACGGCTAACCAGCTGTGAAAAGGATCCAAGACCAAAGGACATAATTTTAGAGCCAACTACTGCATGCTCCGTTCCAAGAGCGATTTCTTTACGCTCCTTTTTAGCATAAGCAATCAGTTGACGTAGACTTGACTTAGCAATCGGACTAGCAAAGAGCACCTTTTCTTTATTAAAGATGTATTGGCCATTGTAGGTCACTGCAAAATCCAAGTCTAAATCTTCCATCAATTCCTTGACAAAGAAAGGCCCCCGTCCTGTCGCCACTCCAACAAGCACCCCTTGTTCTTTCACGATCCGAATTGCGTCCTTAGTGGATTTCAAAACACTCTTACGATCGTTGACTAGCGTTCCATCGATATCAAAAAAAACAGCTTTGACTTCCATCCTATCCCATTCTCCCCTTTTGTGTTACAATGATTATACCACATTTCAGAAAGAGTGAGTAATTCATGCCTAAGAAAATCCTTGTTTTACATACAGGTGGGACTATTTCCATGCAAGCAGACGCTTCTGGCGCAGTTGTGACCAGCCAGGACAATCCCATGAACCATGTCACCAATCCTCTTAAAGGGATAGAGATCCATGCCCTAGACTTTTTTAACCTACCGAGCCCCCATATCAAACCCAAACACATGCTAGCCCTCTACCATAAGATTAAAGAGGAAGCAGGCAACTACGATGGGGTTGTGATTACACATGGGACGGACACTTTGGAAGAAACAGCCTACTTCCTTGATACCATGAAAATCCCCAACATGCCCATCGTTCTAACAGGAGCTATGCGTAGTTCCAACGAACTCGGTAGCGATGGCGTTTATAACTATCTGAGTGCTTTACGAGTCGCCAGCGATGACAAGTCAGCTGATAAGGGGGTCCTGGTCGTCATGAACGATGAAATCCACGCAGCTAAGTACGTCACAAAAACCCATACCACCAACGTCGGGACCTTTCAAACTCCTACTCACGGGCCTCTCGGCCTCGTCATGAAGCAAGAAATCCTCTACTTCAAAACAGCCGAGCCACGAGTTCGCTTTGATCTTGATTGCATACAAGGTCTGGTGCCTATCATCTCCGCTTATGCAGGTATGACTGATGAATTGATTGACATGCTGGATTTAGAGCACCTAGATGGGCTAGTCATTCAAGCTTTTGGAGCTGGAAATGTTCCCAAAGAAACAGCCCAAAAATTAGAAACTCTCCTCCAAAAAGGAATTCCAGTCGCCTTGGTTTCACGTTGCTTTAATGGGATTGCTGAACCTGTCTACGCCTACCAAGGGGGGGGAGTGCAGTTGCAAGAGTCTGGCGTTCTCTTTGTCAAAGAACTCAACGCCCAAAAAGCTCGCCTCAAATTATTAATTGCCCTTAATGCTGGACTAAAAGGACGAGCCTTAAAAGACTATATGGAAGGTTAATCCTCTTCGAAAATCTCTTCAAACCACGTCAACGTCGCTTTACCGTATGTATGGTTACTGACTTCGTCAGTCCTATCCACAACCTCAAAACAGTGTTTTGAGCTGACTTCGTCAGTCCTATCCACAACCTCAAAACAGTGTTTTGAGCTGACTTCGTCAGTCCTATCCACAACCTCAAAACAGTGTTTTGAGCTGACTTCGTCAGTTCTATCTACAACCTCAAAGCAGTGCTTTGAGCAACCTGCGGCTAGCTTTCTAGTTTACTCTTTGATTTTCATTGAGTATAATCCCTTCTCTAGAAAACAAAATCAGGAAATCTTCACGATTCCCTGATTTTTTTATTTGCGTTTTCGTGTAGAACGACGTTCTGTCAAACCATGAGGTAGGAGAACTTCGCGCTCTTCCAATTCTTCCTTATGCATAATCTTAGTCAACATACGCATGCTGATAGCCCCCAAATCATAAAGCGGTTGGGCAACTGTCGTCAAGTTTGGACGGGTGTATCGTGCAATTTGAGAGTCATCCGTCGTAATGATTTCAAACTCTTCTGGCACTGAAACACCATGATCTGATAAACCATTTAGCACACCTGCTGCCAATTCGTCACCGGTCACAACTGCAGCTGTGGCTTGTGATGAAACCAACCGTTCTGCCAAGGCATAACCATCGTTATAGCTATATTTTGATTCAAAGACTAAGCCCTCGCTATAAGGGATTCCTGCTTTTTTCAACGCTTCCTTATAACCAATCAAACGAACCTTGCCATTGATATCATCGACAAGTGGGCCACTCACAAAGGCAATTTTCTCATTTTCTTTGAGAAGATAGCTCACTGCGTCAATCGTGGCTTGTTTGTAGTCAATATTCACACTTGGAAGTTGGTGTTCTACATCCACCGTACCTGCAAGAACAACCGGCGTCCGTGAACGAGAGAATTCTGAACGAATCTTTTCAGTCAAGTGATAGCCCATAAAGATAATCCCATCGACTTGTTTTGAAAAGAGCGTGTTGACCACTGAAACTTCCTTTTCATCATCCTCATCACTATTTGCTAGGACAATGTTATACTTGTACATTTCAGCAATGTCATCAATCCCCTTAGCAAGTGTTGAGAAATAACCATTGGTAATGTTAGGAATTACAACTCCGACTGTCGTTGTTTTCTTGCTAGCCAAACCACGAGCGACCGCATTGGGACGATAGTCCAAGCGTTCAATCACTTCGAGGACTTTTTTTCGAGTGTTCTCTTTAACATTCTTGTTGCCATTAACGACACGGCTAACTGTTGCCATTGAAACTCCTGCTTCACGGGCAACGTCATAAATCGTTACTGTATCATCTGTGTTCATTCCGTTTCCTTTCTATATTGAAAATTTCGCTTTCACGCATCTGCTTACTCCATTTTATCACTTATTGTAAACACTTTCAAGTATTTTTTAGAGAAACTTTGAAAAAATTTCACAGTCTATTCTCATTTTGAAAAAACAAGCAGGATTCCTTGATTTTTCAGCTTTTTTACTGTATGATAAGAAAAATAAAAGGAGGAAGGAAACATGGCTTTTACAAATACACAGAGACGTTCCGCCAGTTTTGGTGTTGTGACCAGTCTACCCGACGATGTTATCGACTCTTTATGGTTCATTATCGATCATTTTTTGAAAAATGTCTTTGAATTAGAAGAAGAACTCGAATTTCAGATTCTCAACAACGAGGGGACCATTACCTTCCATTTCTCTAGTCAAAACCTTCCGACTAGCATCGATTTTGATTTCAATCATCCTTTCGATCCCCTTTACCCTCCTAGGGTCCTTGTTTTAGACACGGACGGTAAAGAAACCATCCTCCTTCCTGAAGAAAATGACCTATTTTAAAAACTCTAGCTTCTTGGCGTAAACTGCTGAGGAACTAGAGTTTTCTTTTTCTAATAAATGGAGCGACTAACAACTAGACCATTGGGTTTTGTGTACTCTAAATCAAGGTAATCCTGGTAAGTCCCCGGTACAATGAAACCTTGGGGACTTAATATATCCGTCCCAGCTTTTCCCACGATTGAGTCTGCCAGCAAGACACAATTGGTACTGAGAACAAAGTAGGTCTTAAACTCGGATGAGCTAAATTTATAGAGGGTCGCATCCGCTTCTTGCTTCAGTTGGTAGGAGTAGGTATGCTTGACCTCACCTTCTCTTCTTTTCATCAACTGAGAGCTCGGCTCCCAAGGAATTAACAAATCTTCTATTTCTTCTAAACGAGCTTGGATAGCATCTTTCTGTTGTTCTGTCAAACTCAGACCATAAGCAAACAAGGTCTTCTGACTTTCTCTCTTACAGAGCTCGATGTATTTTTCCCGATTGGCTTTAAACAAGACACCATCTCCAACCATGCCGAATAAACGCTCCGAGTG
Source organism: Streptococcus mitis ATCC 6249 (assembly GCF_000146585.1). Taxonomy (GTDB): domain Bacteria; phylum Bacillota; class Bacilli; order Lactobacillales; family Streptococcaceae; genus Streptococcus; species Streptococcus mitis_AZ. The sequence continues at coordinate 1,840,889 of NZ_GL397179.1, forward strand.
AGGATCATACGAGCCATAGGAAATAACCGTCCCTTGATAGCAAATATCCACATGCCCCATGGCAAGGAAGAAAGATGTTTCTGAGGTATGGATAAAAATTTCCAGATCAACCACCTGATCGTTTTTTCTTTCTGAATGAACTTTACCTTCTTGGCTTTCATGATTTGACAGCCACTCATTCAGTTTACGCAAGGTGCTGATAGGGATCAAAGCCGTCACAAAGATCGGCAAGGTCATTCGCATTCGTCGTTTCAGCTTGGGATTGTTTTCTATCTTTTCAAAAAAGAAACCGTCCCGAAGACTGCTGGCTCCTAGCATGAGCAAGTAAAATCCAAGTAAGAGCAATTCAAAATTCGCCGCATCGTGAAAAGGAGAAATGCTATAAAGACCAAATCCTATCATCCATACAGCATCGAAGAAATGATGAAGCCGAGGATGAATGGCATTTTTTCGATAGAGAAACCAAGTCACAAGACTAATGACGCCCGTAAACAGCTGGTAACTCGCAATGATAAACACCAGGAGGTAGAGGGTCAGGTCTTGTAAAATGATAGAATCAAATAAGAGAGCAGCAACCACCAGCTTGCCCAAGGTTACAAAGATGTTTTCCCTACGCTGTTTATCCTGAAACCAACGAGTCAACAAGTGCCAAACTGCTGACAAGGAAAAGTAGCCCATCAGCAACTGGTACCCCACTCGCGGAATAACTTGTCCAAAACGAATCAAGAGAAGCCCTAAAACAATAGCAAGTAGTCCCTCCCCGATACTCTTCCACTTGCTATAGGTCTCGGAAAGCTTAGGCATTTCCTTGCTCCAACTGGTCAACCAGGTATCGAATTGGTTGTTTTAAGTTTGGATGGATAAAATGGGGAGCTATTTCTTGCAGAGATTCAAGGACAAAGAGGCGTTCTGCTACATAAGGGTGAGGCAAGATGAGGTCGTCTGTATAAATGACCTGGTCCTCCACAAAGAGCAAGTCCAAATCAATCAAACGAGGCCCCCAATGCACTTCTCTCACCCGTCCCATTTCTGACTCAATAGCTAATAATGTTTCTAACAAGACTGGTGCTGGTAGCCAGGTTTCTACTTCAATCACCTGATTGGCAAAGCTATCTTGTTCCACACCACCCCAAGGCTCCGTCGCTAAGACACTGGACTCTTTGAGAATATGGATACCTCGAGTTCGTAGTTTATCAATAGCTTGTTCCAAGTTCGCTTTCTTGTCTCCCATATTACTTCCTAGAGCGATAAAGGCCCGCTGCTTACGACGGTGAATGGTCACCGAGCAGGTATCTAACGGCAAATGAACTGGAGCCCACGGTTTTTTTAGTTCCAACTCAATCTCTTGGACAAGTGGATAGGTCTCAAAGGTACGTTCAACTAGTTTGTAGGCTACCGTTTCAATCAAGTCCTCAGTGGTTTCCTGAAACCAAGTTGTCCACTGCTGACACAGTTCTCCGTAATGGACAGATGCTGTTAAATCCAAGTCTGTAGCCGCCTTGGTCATATCATAGGATAAGCTTGCGGTAATAACAAACTTTTGCCCCAATTCTTTCTCACTAGGGAAAAGACCATGATAGGCAAAAATTTCCAAATCTTTAATCTGCAGTTGATCCATAACTAGTCCTTTCTAGAAAAATCCGCTTAAAGCGGATTCTTTTTATAGTCCCATTAAACGATAAGCCTGGTCTCGGAGGTCCTTATCTGTTTCAAATAGACCACGAGCGACTGTCGTCAAGGTCGCAGTACCCGGTTTTCTGACACCACGCATGCTCATACACATATGTTCGGCCTCAATGACAACAAAGGCTCCTTTAGCCCCCAGATAGTCCATCAAGGCATCGGCCACTTCAATATTCAACCGTTCTTGAATCTGTGGTTTTTTAGAATAAACTTCAACCGTACGGGCTAGCTTGGACAAGCCTGCCACCCGACCATCTGGAATATAGGCAATGTGCGCTCTCCCATAAAAGGGCAAGAAGTGGTGCTCACACATAGTGTGGAAAAAGATATCCTTTTCTACAACCATATTATCGTCGATAATCTCAAAGGATTTTGACAGGTGTTCCTCAGCAGTTTGTCCAAGACCTGAAAAAATCTCTTGGTACATACGGGCTACACGAGCAGGTGTTTCCTGCAAGCCCTCGCGGTTAACATCTTCGCCAACTGCCTCGATAATCATTTTTACAGCTGCTTCAATCTTTTGTGTATCCATTCTCTAGTTATTCCTCTCCATTAGGTAGGCTCTCACCTGGCTCAAAAAATACAAGGAACCCGTGACAATCCTAACTGTTTTTTTCTCTTCATCTTCTATCATTTTCTGATCTAAAAACTCCTGCCAACTTTGGTAGTTGAGATTTCGAGAAGCTGCAACTTCTCGCATCACTTTCTCATCCGTCGCCCGACTATCATCAAAATAAGTCAGAGTCAGTTGACTATTTGGCACCGTCTCTAGCAAATCCAACATATCCTCCAAAGCCTTGGTTTTGATACAAGTAAAGAGGATTTCCTTATGATAATCCGCAAAGCGTTCTTGTAAAGTAGTTAACAAAGCCTTGATAGCATGGGGATTATGAGCCCCATCCAAAATCATCATAGGTTCGCTAGACAGAACCTCCAAACGCCCTGGCCATCTGGTCTCTTCCAAGGCTTGAGCAAGCAAGTCATTGCTAGCTAATTCTTGCCCAATCTCTTGGCAATAAATGTCTAGAAGAGCAAGTGCCATCCCTGCATTCTCGATCTGATGCAAACCAAGCAGACCTGTTTGAAAGCGACCTTGTCTGACAGAACTGGTATAATCAAAGACCTCGCCTGTCACCACACTTTCTTGATGACCAACCTGATAATCTGTCCCATAGGCAATTCTCGGCGCATCTTTCCCTTCCGCAATGCGGTCAATAACAGCCAAGGCTTCTGGAGCAATGCGACCTGTCACCAAAGGAATGCCTTGTTTGATAATACCAGCCTTCTGTTCTGCTATGGCCTCTACAGTATCACCAAGCAGGGCTACATGGTCCAAGCCAATAGTCGTAATTCCTGTCAGAATGGGCTGACAGACATTGGTACTATCCAGAAGTCCACCCATGCCGACTTCCATGATGGCCACATCAACTTTTTCAGTGGCAAAATAATCATAGGCTAGGGCAGTGATAATCTCAAACTCAGTCGCTCCTTTTAAAACAGCGCTCTTCTCCCCCACAAGCAAAGACTCATAGTCTGCCATCAGGGCTTCTAGCTTCACTTCTGGGATGGATTCCCCGTTGATGCTAATCTGGTCTGTGTAATGAATGAGATAGGGTGAACTGAACACCCCTACTCTCAGACCTAGCTTTACGAGCATATTTTTCAAAAAAGCAATGGTCGATCCCTTGCCATTGGTCCCTCCAATATGGATGACCTTGAGTTTGAGATGGGGATTGCCTCTCAGTTCCAAGAGTTCCACCATTCTCTCCAAACCAAAATTTGGTTGGTCTGTTCGATAGTGGGCGATCCACTGATTGTTTTCAATTTCGTTCATCTTACTTATATTGTTTTAAATCTAAATTTTCTGCATCATCTGCCAAACGAATAGCTGTCGCAATTTCAACTGCCATCCTGTGACTGGCTACATCATGCACGCGCACCACTTCTACACCCTGTCTCGCAGCGATAGTCGTTACATGAGCCGAAGCGGTGTCCCGATTTCGGAAACCGACTTCCGTCTCAGGATTGACTTCGAAGCCATTCTCCTCAAGGATATTGATAACAAACCGCTTGCGCGAAACACCAAGAAAGATTGGATAGCCCTGCTGATGCAATTTGTCTAGGTCCCGTAGAAGAAGTAGATTTTCCTTCTTGGTGAGACCAAAACCAATCCCCGGATCCAACATGATCTTATCTTTTGCAATCCCAGCTTGATCCGCTCTCGCCAAAGCTCGTTCAAAGAAAGCTGTCATCAATTCTTCTACTGGTAGTTGTTCAAAGTCCGCCAAGTCTTCATTTGTAAAAGGTTCCCTAAAGCCAAAACGAGGAAATATGAGCGAACTAGGATGTTGAGGTCGAGCCATGACTGGATTAAACATGATGACCACTTGCGCTCCCGCTTTGGCAACCACCTGAGCCATTTTTTCGTCACCCATGAGTCCAGTGATATCATTGACCAGATTGGCACCAGCTTCCAAAGCAGCCTCTGCTACCCGACTTTTCCAAGTATCGATGGAAATGAGGATATCACTTTCCTTGCGAATAGCTTTGATAACTGGAACAACACGTTGGATCTCTTCTTCTATCTCAACATAGCTACTTCCAGGACGAGTCGATTCTCCTCCGATATCTAGCATACTCGCCCCTTCATCTATCAATTTACTGGCTTGCTGAAGCGCCTGGTCAACAGCAAAAAACTGACCACCATCCGAAAAGGAATCTGGGGTTACATTGATAATTCCGCAAATGGCTGTTTTTGCCTGACTAGCTTTATTGGACATAGGGTCACTCCTCAAGGTTTTTCACCACATTATTTCTCTATTTTACCATAAAAAGAAAAAGATGGATACGCAAGCATTCATCTTTTCCAAGCGGCCAAGGGTCTAGATTTATAGGCCCAGATTTCTACTAATCAATACCAATATAGCTATCAAACAAAATGCTACACCATTGAGAATCATATGAAGCAGGATGGACATCTCTAAACGTTCTGTCTTATAGGCTGTCCAAGTTAGAACTGTTGACATCCCACCATAAATAATCACAGAAGGCAGATTGGTTGGAGTATGGAGTAAGGCAAAGACAATTGCCCCAACAACAAAGCCAAGTTTTTCCTTACCTCGGAAGATTTTTTTAGGAATAATCCCACGACACAAAATTTCCTCACAAATCGGCGCAATCAAGACTAGCATGAAAAAAGTGGCAATCAAGGAACTATTTTCAACCAGACTGTTAATAGTTGATTGATTGCTCGTTGTCGTTTCATTCGTCATGCGAAGCAAAGCTGCACCAAACAAATTGTTAGCAAAAATCACTAGGTAACTCAACACCAAGCGAGCCAAGTCTTTGGCCTTAAAAAAGGACAGATTAAAAGTGGCAAGTTGTGTTTTTCGAGCACCTAAAATAAAGACAGTCAAAATAACAATAGATAGAGCACCGACTAAGAGCCCTGATTGTAAAAGTGGAAATTGATTAGAAGCTAACCAAAAAGATAGCCCTAAAGGAACTTGCGCTAGAATTAAAGCCACTAAAAGGATGAGGACCCACATCCCTCTGTTCAAAATCTCTTGCCAAATTGTCTTTTCTTTCATCTTGTACCTCCTTATAATAAAAAGGGGAAATTCCCCTTTTTCTATTATACCATTTATAGTGCCATACTGATATAGTTAAGGATAAACAAGGCATCCAAAATCCAAATCATCACGTGCACATCCTTGGCTTGACCTTTGACAAGTTTTGTCAAGGTGTATGTCAAGAAACCAACTGCGATCCCTTGAGTGATTGAGTAGCTGAATCCCATAAAGATAGATGTGAAGAAGGCAGGAACAGCCTCAGCCATATCATCCCAAGGAATATTTTTCAAGTTAGAAAGCATCATAATTCCGACGATAATCAAAATTGGTGCTGTTGCTGCTGAAGGAACAATAGCAAGAAGTGGGCTAAAGAAGCTAGATAGAGCGAAACAGATAGCAACTACTAGAGCTGTCAAACCTGTACGTCCACCAGCACCAATACCTGCTGCTGACTCGATATAAGTCGTAACGTTTGATGTACCAGCAATGGCACCAACTGAAGTCGCCACCAAATCAGAGTATAGAGCCTTGTCCAATTTAGCGGACTCATGGTTTTCTCCACTTGTCGCAACGATACCAACTTTTTCACCAGTACCGATAAGAGTACCAATTGTGTCAAAAATATCCGTTAGTGAGAAGGCAAGAATAGCCATCAAGGTTTCTGGTAAACGTGAAGTGTTTGAAATCAAAGATCCTAAACCTTCTGAACCAAGAGCAGCACCAAACAAAGTTCCTAGATCATTAATCGCTGATGAAAGATTGTTGCTAGCAAAGTCAATCCCTGACAAATTCACAACACCAACAGCAATAGCCAGGACAGTCGTTGTTAAAATAGAAAGAATGATCCCACCTTTGATGCCTTTAACAACAAAGAAGATGGTAATAGCCAGACCTGCAAGAGCCACCAATACTGCTGGAGTATTGAAGTCTACCAAGCCTGGAACGGCTGCTGAATTTGCTGTAAGTGCAGCTTGAGCCTTGTCTGCTCCTTCGCCTGCTACCGTATAAGTACCTGGATCGATTGAGAATTTCAAGAGGCCGGCATTCTTAATCCCAACATAGGCAAGGAAAACACCAATACCAGCCGAAATAGCTGAACGAAGCGTTGTAGGAATAGATTCGATAATCATTTTACGAACATTTGTCAAGGTAATAATCAGTGAAATAATTCCACAGATGAAGACCATACCAAGAGCTTCTTTCCAAGTATAGCCCATTCCAAATACAACTGTAAAGGTGAAGAAGGCATTTAGTCCCATACCTGGTGCTTGTGCGTACGGCAAATTAGCATAGAAAGCCATCATCAAAGTACCGACTACAGAACCGATAATCGTTGCCAAGAACACACCTTGAACAGGCATACCCGTTTGGGAAAGCATTTGAGGGTTTACAAAGAGAATATAACTCATTGCAAAGAATGTTGTTAAACCAGCAAGCACCTCTGTACGGACATCTGTCCCGTGCTCTTTTAGTTTAAATAGTTTGTCCATCTTTAATCTCCTTTTGTTTTTTACGAACAATATGAGTATTATATCATTTATCATTCACCTTTTCAATATGTTTGTTTGAATTATTTAACAAAATGGAATTTTCATTTTTTGTTTTGAGTCTGTTTTTCTTCTTTCTTTTTGATATAATAGTAGACATCTTATCTGGAATCTACTAGGAAGGTTTATATGACTAAAAAAATTATTGCAGTCGATTTGGACGGAACCTTGCTCAATGGTGAAAGCAAGCTCTCCGATTTTACCAAAAAGACAATCAAAAAAATTACTGAAAAGGGGCACCATGTTGTCATCACGACAGGCCGTCCTTACCGCATGGCGAAAAACTTCTACCGTGAATTAGAGTTGCATACTCCCATGATTAACTTTAATGGTTCCCTCACTCATCTACCCGGACAGACTTGGGCGCATGAAAAGTGCTTGACCTTGGACAAAAAATACCTCTTGGACATGGTCCAACGCAAAGAGGATATCCAAGCTGACTTTATTGCTGGAGAATACCGTAAGAAATTCTACATCACAGCTCCTAATGAAGAAATCGCAGATCCAAAATTATTTGGTGTGGAAAATTTCCAACCCGAAAATCAATTCAAGCCTGAACTGGTGACCAAGGACCCAAACTGCATCCTCTTGCAAACAAGAGCTGAGGACAAATACGCTCTAGCAGACGAGATGAATTGTTTTTATCAACACCAACTATCCATCAATACTTGGGGAGGCCCCCTCAACATCCTCGAGTGTACTCCCAAAGGGGTAAACAAGGCCTTTGCCCTCGAATATTTGCTCAATGTGATGAATCGTGACAAAAAAGACTTAATTGCCTTTGGTGATGAGCAAAACGATAGAGAAATGCTGGCTTTCGCGGGCAAGGGATATGCCATGAAAAATGCCAATCCGGACTTGCTTCCCTATGCAGATGAACAACTCCCACTAACCAATGAAGAGGATGGTGTTGCCCACGCCTTACAAGATTTATTCCTATAAAAAGGAAAGGTTGCTGTTCTGCAACCTTTCCTTTTGTTTTCATTCAGTTTTCATAACTAAGGCTTATTTTCAGTATTTTTATATTAAATTTTCTAGCTTTATTTTTATACATTTTTTAAAAAGCTTATTATATTAACATTTTGTAGGGGTGTTTTTATTGAAAACTTTCCTGTTTTTAGAAAAAGTAGTTGATTTTTATATGAAAACGGTTTATACTTAATTAGGCTTAAAGTTTTCTTAAACACACAGTCAAACATTTTAAAGGAGGAATGACAATAATGAGTATCGGAATCATTATTGCGAGCCACGGCGAATTTGCTGCGGGTATTCATCAGTCCGGATCCATGATTTTTGGTGAACAAGAGAAGGTTCAAGTTGTAACCTTTATGCCAAATGAAGGTCCAGATGATTTATACGCTAAGCTCAATAACGCTGTTGCTGCATTTGACGCAGAAGATGAGGTTCTAGTATTGGCTGACCTTTGGAGTGGATCTCCATTCAACCAAGCTAGTCGCGTGATGGGAGAAAATCCAGAACGTAAATTTGCCATCATCACAGGACTAAACTTGCCGATGTTGATCCAAGCCTACACAGAGCGCCTTATGGACGCGAATGCAGGTGTGGAAAAAGTCGCTGCGAATATCATTAAAGAAGCCAAAGATGGCATCAAAGCTCTTCCAGAAGAGCTTAACCCAGTTGAGGAAGTTGCAACTGCTGCAGCTGCTCCTGCCGCACAAGCTGCGATTCCAGAAGGAACTGTTATCGGTGACGGTAAACTGAAAATCAACCTTGCTCGTCTAGACACTCGTCTCCTTCACGGTCAGGTTGCGACTGCTTGGACTCCAGATTCAAAAGCAAACCGTATCATCGTTGCTTCAGACAACGTTGCTAACGACGACTTGCGTAAAGAATTGATTAAACAAGCAGCTCCAAACGGAGTAAAAGCCAACGTTGTACCAATCCAAAAATTGATTGACGTTGCAAAAGACCCACGTTTCGGTGACACTCATGCCCTTATCTTGTTTGAAACACCACAAGATGCACTTCGTGCAATCGAAGGTGGCGTACCAATCAAGACTCTTAACGTTGGTTCTATGGCTCACTCAACAGGTAAAACAATGATTAACAACGTTTTGTCTATGGACAAAGAAGACGTTGCAACCTTTGAAAAAATGCGTGACCTCGGTGTTGAATTTGACGTACGTAAAGTACCAAACGACACGAAAAAAGATTTGTTTGACTTGATTAAGAAAGCAAACGTTCAATAATTTTAATCTGTTTCTATCATTTTTGAAAACAGGATTAAATACTTTATTAAAACTAAATAGAAAAGGAATAAAACCATGTCAGATATTTCAATCATTTCTGCTATCTTGGTTGTAGTTGTTGCCTTCCTTGCAGGTCTTGAAGGTATCCTCGACCAATTCCAATTCCATCAACCAATCGTCGCATGTACCCTTATCGGACTTGCAACTGGTAACCTCGAAGCAGGTGTTATGCTTGGTGGATCTCTTCAAATGATCGCCCTTGGTTGGGCAAACATCGGAGCTGCCGTAGCTCCTGACGCTGCTCTTGCATCTGTTGCTGCAGCAATCATCTTGATCAAAGGTGGTAACTTTACTACTGAAGGTATCGCCGTTGCTACGGCAACAGCTATCCCTCTTGCCGTAGCTGGACTTTTCTTGACTATGATTGTTCGTACAATCTCAGTTGCCTTGGTTCACACTGCTGACGCTGCTGCTAAAGAAGGAAATATTGCGGCTGTTGAACGTGCTCACTTTGTTGCACTTCTTCTTCAAGGTCTTCGTATTGCAATCCCTGCTGCCTTCCTTATCGCTATCCCAGCTTCTGCCGTTCAAGATGCTCTTAAATTGATGCCAGACTGGTTGAACGGTGGTATGGCTGTCGGTGGTGCTATGGTCGTTGCCGTTGGTTACGCTATGGTTATCAACATGATGGCAACTCGTGAAGTATGGCCATTCTTCGCTATCGGTTTTGCTCTTGCAGCAATCTCTCAATTGACTTTGATTGCCCTTGGTGTCATCGGTGTTGCCCTTGCCTTCATCTACCTTAACCTTACAAAACAAGGTGGAAACGGTGGCGGCGGAGCTGCAACTTCTAACGACCCAATCGGTGATATCCTAGAAGACTACTAGAAAGGGGAACAATCATGGCTGAAAAAATTCAATTATCAAAATCAGATCGTCAAAAAGTTTGGTGGCGTTCACAATTCCTTCAAGGTTCTTGGAACTATGAGCGTATGCAAAACTTGGGTTGGGCTTACTCATTGATCCCAGCTATCAAGAAACTTTACACTAAAAAAGAAGACCAAGCGGCTGCTCTTGAGCGCCACCTTGAGTTCTTTAACACTCACCCATACGTAGCTGCTCCAATCATGGGGGTTACTCTTGCACTTGAAGAAGAGCGCGCTAACGGTGTTGAAATCGACGACGCGGCTATCCAAGGGGTTAAGATCGGTATGATGGGACCTCTTGCTGGTATCGGTGACCCAGTATTCTGGTTTACAGTTCGTCCTATCCTTGGAGCTCTTGGTGCATCTCTGGCTGCATCTGGTAACCTTGTTGGTCCCCTTCTCTTCTTCTTTGGATGGAATGCTATCCGTATGGCCTTCCTATGGTACACACAAGAGTTCGGTTACAAAGCTGGATCTGAAATCACTAAAGACATGTCTGGTGGTATCTTGAAAGACATCACCAAAGGAGCATCTATCCTTGGTATGTTCATCCTTGCTGTTCTTGTACAACGTTGGGTATCTATCAACTTTACTGTTAACCTTCCAGGTAAACAATTGGCTGAAGGTGCTTACATCAACTTCCCAGAAGGTGCTGTAACAGGTGGAGAATTGAAGGGAATCCTTGGTCAAGCACTCAGCGGATTGAGCTTGGATAGCGTTCAACCACAAACTCTTCAAGGTCAGTTGAACTCATTGATTCCAGGATTGATGGGACTTCTCCTTACTTTCCTTTGCATGTGGTTGCTTAAGAAAAAAGTATCACCAATCGCAATCATCCTTGCTCTCTTTGCAGTAGGTATTGCAGCTCGTTTCTTCGGTATCATGTAAACCATCGAGAATATAAATAAAAAAGAATCAGGATTAAATCCTGATTCTTTTTGTGTATCAATTTTTTCTTCTAGTCAGATAATGCAAGCCTCCAATCACCACTGCTAGGATGGCTACATAGACGACTTGGCTGGTTGCTAGAGGTACATACGCTCCTTGCAGGATAAAGGTGTTGGCAAGCACTCCTACAAGGGCTGCAAGGCTCAAAAGTATGAGCAAGACTAGTTTGTATCGATTAAATGGCAGACTGACCTTGGCAACCAGACACAGACCATTGAACAAAGCAAGTAGGAAGCAAATAAATTTGACCTGACCTGGGACAGTGATAAAGAAGTTAGTCAGGAGAACACTAGCAACCAGAATGCCTCCACCAATCGCCGCGTTGGTTAGGATATCTCTCATAAAGTGAGTGCTAACCTTTTCTTTATTGGACTCAAAAGTCAGGAAGAAGGATGGAATCCCAATCGTAATAGCTGAAATGATTGTAAACTGAATGGGGATAAAGGCGAATTCCAAACCAAATACCACACTCAAAATGGCAAACACGATGGAGAAGAAGGTCTTTGTTAGAAAGAGAGAGGCTACCTTTTGGATGTTATTGATGACCCGGCGACCTTCCATCAAGATATCATAAAATACTGCAAAGTCATCGGTCAGAAAAACAATATTGGATACACTTTTGGCTGCACTCGTAGCACCATTCATAGCAAAACTGATATCTGCTTTCTTGAGAGCCAGAACATCATTGACCCCGTCACCGCTCATGGAAACTGTTTTACCAGCATTTTGCAAAATAGATACCATCTTTTGCTTCTGTTCCGGTGTCACCCGACCAAAGATATCATGTTCCAAGACCACTCTTTCAAAATCTTGTTCACTCACCTTGGTCATATCAATCGCACGGGCTTCTTCCTTAAAACCTGCCTTACGAGCCACCCCATATACAGCCACATGATTATCACCACTGATAATCTTCACTTCGACACCTTGAGATTCGAAATAGTCAAAGGTTTCATTGGTATTGTCCTTAATCTCATCTGACAAAACGACGTGGCCTAGTAGTTCCACATTAGCTGGACTCGTAATCTTGTCCTTGCTATGAGCAAGCGATAAGATTCGAAAACCTTGCTGTTTGAGATCTTCATAGTAGGCATCCATCGGCTGGGTAAAGCCTAAAAACTCATAGGCTCCGAAGAAATAGGTCCCTCCATCTTTTACTTGGACAAAGGAATACTTGTTTTTGCTTGAAAAGGCACCGACTTCTTGAACTTCCCACTTTTTCTCACAGGTTAAGTAAGTCTTCAGAGCTCTGGAAGTTGCATTTTCATCCTCGAAATAAGCCAGATAAGAAGACAGTTTCTCTGCTACATTAGCATCCATTTCTTGGACCTTCATATTCCCCGTCGTGATGGTACCTGTCTTATCAAAACAAAGAACATCTACTCGCGCCAAGGTCTCTACACAGTATAGTTCCTGCACCAGAACCTTCTTTTTGGCCAGCTTCATAGTCGCTACTGCTAGGGAAACGCTAACCAGGAGAATCAAGCCCTCTGGAATCATACCGACCAAGGCGCCTGAACTTCCCAAAACAATCTCAACATAAGTCCGTCCTAGACTAAAACCTCTGACATAAAGCAGAATGGCAACTGGCACCAGCAAGATGGAGACGATTTTTAAAATCTTATCCATATAATCGCGCAGTTGAGAAGGGTATTTTTTGAATTCCTTGCTGGATTTTGCAAGTTTGTTAATATAGCTATCTGGACCCACAGCCGTTGCCATAACCAGACAAGTACCGCTGACGACATTGCTTCCGCTCATCAGCTTGTCACCAACTGTTTTAAAGACCGAATCACTTTCACCCGTCAGCAAGGACTCATCAACTTCAATATTCCCTTCAAGCACTTCTGCATCTACAGGTACCTGATCTCCCAGATTGAGATGCAGATACTCGCCCAGTACGATGTCTTCTGGAGCAACCTCAATCGTTTGACCATCTCGGTTGACCCTATACTTACTTTTACCAAGTAAACTTAGCTTTTCCAAAGCATTTTTTGAACGCACTTCTTGGAAAATCCCAATGGCTGTATTGATAGCAATCACACCTAAAAAGAGCATATTCTCAAATCGCAAGGTAGTGGCTACCAGAACTGCCAGAGCCAAGTTCATGGCATTAAAAAAGGTAAAGATATTTGAAAAAATGATTTCCTTGGTTGTTTTATAGGGTTTAATGTCACTGATGTTTCGTTGACGATTCTTGATGTCCTGACTGCTTAAATACTTCATTTCTACTCCAATATACTTTTGTACTACTATAATAACACATATCTTTTCCTCTGTCACTTAAAGACTTAAACTAAGAAGGAGTTACTTGACAAGCATCATCTATCGCAACTTTAAGAAGGACTTAAAAAAGAAGCTAGGATTCCCCTAACCTCTTTTCTCTATACTTTATTCTGCCAAGGCACCCATTGGATCCCATGGCGCGAGTACAATTGGTTCTGCTTCATAAGCAGCTTGTTCTTCTGCCGTCAGCAATTCTTTACGGACAACGATTTGGTAGGTGTATTCGTCCATCCAAGCGTCTGAGGCAACAAAGTAACCATCTGTACCGACCTTGTCTCCCCAAGAGTTTTCAACCTTCCACTTGATTGATTTACCATTTTCGTCCAAGTCTACACCTGTCAAGACCATGGCGTGGGTCATCAAGCTTTCGCTGTAGTCCAAGCGTCCAGCCTTGTCTTGAGTGAGTTTAATATCCATGCTTGATTCAAAGTCATAAACATCTGTCGCAAGGATTCCAGCTTTACGGTTGCTGAGTTGGCCGACATCTGAACCAAACCAAACAGTTTCTCCTGTCTGCATTTGGGCAATCGCCAATTCTTTCAAACGATCCATAGGAACGTTGATGTAGCGAACTGCACGACTACCGACGACATTTCCCAACATCTCAACTGTATATGATTTACCGTAAGGTTTGTCAGCAGTTGGAGCATTGATAACCGAAACATAATCTTCTAGAGGAAGATTGACATATTTCTTGTAAAACTCTTGTGGTGTGATGCCCTTTTCACTTTGGTAGTTATCATCCTTGTCACGATAAGCAAAGTCAAACTGACGTGGTGGAAGACCCAAGGACATGGCAAGGAAGTTAAAGATTTCTTGCAAAAGCTCTTCTTTCTTGGCTTGAACAGTCGCTTGGTCTGCACCAGAAGCCAACAAATCACGCAAGATTTGAGCATCTTGGCGAAGCAATTTGTTAAGGATGGCATTGAGCTCACGGCTGTTGCTAGATGAGATAGACTCGGGATAAACAGACTTAGGCACGACACCGTATTTCTCAAAGAGAGACACTACCATATCCCACTGTCCACCGTCTTGTTGAGGTGTTTGGAGTAGGAAGCTAACCTTGCGGCTCGTCAATTCTTGGTCTGCAGTCGCAATGACTTGCTCCAAGAACCAGTTTGATTTCTCATACTTGTCCCAGAAGAAGGTGTGGGCTTGTGACAGTTCAAAGTTTTCGAGCTTGTATTGAGAGATGAGTTTGTGACGGAAGGTATTAAGGGCTGCAAACATCCAGCAACGACCAGATGCTTTCTGGTTGGTAACCTTGTCCTTGGTCAAATCAAGCGAGAAAACAGGTGTATTGTCTACATGGCTTTGACGGCGTTCTAGAGCTGCAAAAATTCCGTTGTGACTGGCAGCATTTTCGATCGCTTGGTATTTGACATTTGCTTCATAGTTGGCAAATAATTTATCAGTAAATGATTCTTGAATCGCGTTCATAGATTCCTCCTTTTATTCTACTGTCTATTATAACTCTTTTCACAAAGGAAGCAACCGAAAAACTTAAAAAGGCAAGGACATTCTCCTCACCTTTTTACTAAAATAAATTAACTTAAGAAATACTAGCAAGGAGAACTTCTAATTCCTCCTTGGTCAAGCGACGCCATTCTCCTCGTTCTAAGTTCTCATCCAAGGCTAAAGTTCCCATCGTCAAACGTTGCAAGTCCACGACTTCCTTACCACAGTAGGCTACCATGCGTTTGACCTGATGAAACTTCCCTTCTGCTATGGTCACTCGAACCAAACTTTGATTCTTTTCTGGATCTACCGACACAAGCTCCAGCTTAGCTGGCTGGCAGGTGAAATCCTTGAGCGGAATGCCCTTGGCAAATGTATCCACATCTTCTTGGCTCATGATGCCTTCGACTTGAGCCAAATAGGTCTTATCCACATGACGTTTGGGTGAAAGCAACGCATGGGCCAGCTGACCATCATTGGTCAAGAGCAAAAGACCATGGGTATCAATATCCAAGCGCCCCACTGGAAAGACTTCCTTGGCGCGAGCATAGTCATCTAACAAGTCTAAAACCGTTCTATGCTTGTTATCCTCAGTCGCTGAAATGACTCCTTGGGGCTTGTTCATCATGTAGTAGACAAACTCCTCGTACTCTAGCACTTGACCATCAAAACGAATTTGGTCTCTTTCTTCGTCAATCTGCAGTTTAGCTGATTTTTCTTTCTTGCCATTGACCGTCACGCGTCCAGCCTTGAGCAAGTTTTTGACCTCTGTCCGACTTCCCACAGCGCAGGCAACTAAAAATTTATCTAATCTCATAGAACTATTATATCATACTCAAAAGGAGGCTGGCCCAAGTGACCAACCTCCTTTTTTCTAATTTTTCAAGAAACTAACTTCCTCGTCTCCAGAAAATCGCTAAGACAATCATAGCTCCTAAAATAGCTGGGATAATGGCCGTTCCTGCTATAATTGGACCCCAAGTTCCAAAGAGCAGGTGGCCCAGAAAGGCACCAATCCAGCCGAGAAACATTTTCCCAAAGCATCCCATGCTCTCTCCACGATTGGTTAAAGCACCTGCCAAGAATCCCACTAGGAGACCAACAAACATACTTCCAAGCATAACTTCTCCTTAAATTGCCCAGTCTCCATTACGGAAGAGGGGTACGCGTGTTCCATCCTCACGGATACCATCGATATCCATTTGACTAGAACCAATCATAAAGTCAACGTGAACATCTGAACGGTTAAGTCCCGCAGCTTCAAGCTCCTCTTCGCTCATCTCTGCCCCACCAACAACGCTAGTCGCATAGGCAGCACCGATAGCCAAGTGGTTTGAGGCATTTTCATCGAAAAGGGTATTAAAGAAGGTAATGCCTGACTGAGAAATTGGACTTGGATCTGGTACCAGGGCACATTCACCTAAGGCACGCGCGCCCGCATTTTCAAAGACAAGGTCTTTCATGACCTGATCACCCTTCTCAGCAGTGATATCCACGATTTGACCATTTTCAAAGGTCACTTTAATGCCTTCAATGATGTTTCCATTATAGCTAAGTGGTTTTGTAGAGGTTACATACCCATCTGCACGACGGAAGTCAGGAGCCGTAAAGACTTCTTCTGTCGGCATATTTGGCAAGAATCCTTCTCCCTGTGTATTGATAGCACCAGCTGATTCCCAAACGTGGTTTTTCGGCAAACCAAGTGTCAAATCTGTTCCTGGAGCTGTGTAGTGAAGGGCTGAGAATTGTTCTTTATTGAGCATTTCTGCCTTGCTCTTGAGGATGGCTGCATGTTCTTCCCAAGCCTTAACGGGATCTTCTTCGTAGACACGGCAAGTTTTGAAGATTTGGTCCCAAAGGAGATCGACTGCTTCTTCGTCGCTTGCTGCATTTGGGAAGACTTTCTTAGCCCACTCAAGCCCAGCAGCGGCAGCCACTGTCCAGCTAACCTTGTTGGACTGAGTTGCGATACGCATTGGCTTCATCGCGAGTCCCATAGCTTTGGCAGAAGCTGAAAGTTTGTCAGCATCGACTCCGTTCAAGGCACCTGGATCAGATGAACGGACACCAAGACGGCTAGCCTTGTTATCAAGAAGGTAGTTCATCTCAGCAATCTTGTATTCTGGCACATTGTCTAGACGCTCCATCGGCGCGTGGAGGAATTTCTCACGATTGATGACATCATCTGTCCACTGAACAATGACCTCATGCGCACCAAGTGCATAGGCTTCTTTGACGATTAGATGTGCCAACTCACGTTGCTCCACATCGATTGAGAGAGCCAAAGTATGGCCAGGTTTCACGTTGATTCCGTTTGCAACTAATAATTTCGCATATTTTTCTAGATTTTCTTTAAAATTTGGTAAAACCATTTTATTTTTCCTTTTCTTTTGTTATTTCTCTTTAAACAAGGACAGCAGGCTAACTGCTACCACAGTGCCGCAAATCAAAGCGGTCATTTTCAAAATCGTATCAGGGTCAAGATCCAGCTGATAATCAAACACCTTCTGCGCTGGCTTATCCTGAACGGAAATGGTAAGTTTCATAAAAACCTCTTTCTATATTTTAGAAAAACTCATCAAACAAACTCAACTGGTTATCCTCTGGCATATTGCCGAGAATACCCATTTCATCCATTTTTTCAACCAAGGTAGATGACAGTCCGCCACGCTTACGGAGTTCTGTCTTAGAGAGGAACTCTCCTTCTTGGCGTGCGCGTACCAACTGCTTAGCAACGTTCTCTCCAAGACCATCCATTGCGACAAATGGTGGGATGAGGGTATCTCCGTCGATGATGAATTCAGTCGCATCACTACGATAGAGGTCTAACTTGCCAAACTTAAAGCCACGTTCCCACATTTCATTAACAATCTCAAGAGTTGTATAGAGGTCAATTTCCACATTAGAGGCTTCATTATTCTTCCGTTTTTCAGCAATCTCTTCCATTCTACGCTTAATGGCATCCAAGCCTGCTCCCATGGTTTTGATATCAAAAGCCTTGGCGCGTATAGAGAAGTAAGCGCAGTAATAATAAATGGGATGGTGAACCTTGAAGTAGGCCACACGCAAGGCCATCATAACGTAGGCTGCCGCATGGGCCTTAGGGAACATATACTTGATTTTTCCACAAGATTCGATATACCACTCTGGCACCTTATTGGCCTTCATGGCTTCGATATAGCCATTTCGCTCCTCTTCGGAAATCTTCAACCACAAGCCCTTACGTACGCGCTCCATGATGGTAAAGGCCATCTTTGGTTCTAGACCCGCGTGCATGAGGTAAACCATGATGTCGTCCCGACATCCGATAACGGTTGATAGGTCAGCAATTCCTTGCTTAATCAAATCCTGGGCATTGCCCAACCAGACATCAGTACCGTGGGACAGACCTGAGAGCTGAAGCAATTCCGCAAAGGTTGTCGGATGGGTTTCATCGACCATCCCACGTACGAAGTTAGTTCCAAACTCTGGAATTCCCAGCATACCTGTCGCCGTTCCAATTTGTTCAGGAGTCACTCCTAGCACATCAGTCCCTGAAAAGAGAGCCATAACGCCTTCATCATCCATAGGAATTTCATTGGGGTCAATCCCAGACAAGTCCTGCAATTTCCGAATCATAGTTGGATCATCATGACCTAGCACATCAAGTTTGAGGACGTTCTCATCGATATCGTGGAAGTTAAAGTGCGTGGTCTGCCATTCAGCCGTCACGTCATCCGCTGGATACTGAACAGGCGTAAAGTCGTAGACATCCATGTAGTTAGGAATAACAACGATCCCCCCCGGGTGTTGTCCTGTTGTCCGCTTAACACCAGCAGCGCCTTGAGCGAGGCGTTCCACCTCCGCATCACGATAAAATTTCCCATAGTCCCGCTCGTAACCCTTGACAAAGCCATAGGCGGTCTTAGCAGCAACTGTACCAACCGTTCCTGCACGGAAGGCATACTCTGAACCAAAGATATCACGCACATCCAAGTGAGCGCTAGGTTGGTCTTCTCCCGAGAAGTTCAAGTCAATATCGGGAACCTTGTCTCCATCAAAACCAAGGAAGGTTTCAAAAGGAATATCCTGCCCATTTTTGCTGAGTTTGTGACCGCAGTTTGGACAGTCCTTATTGGGCATATCAAAACCTGAACCGTAAGAACCATCGGTGATAAACTCACTGTACTGACACTGACCACAGACATAGTGAGGAGAGAGAGGATTAACCTCCGTAATCCCAATCATGGTCGCGACGAAACTAGATCCGACAGATCCACGAGACCCAACCAAGTAGCCCCGTTCATTGGAACGTTGCACCAGCATCTGCGAAGCCAGGTAAATAACGGCAAAGCCATTCCCCAGAATGGAAGTTAACTCCTTTTCAATTCGCAAATCAACAATATCTGGCAGAGGATTTCCATAAATCTCAAAGGCCTTCTTATAAGTCAGCTCAGCGACCGTTTCTTCAGCCTTGTCGATGAAAGGCGTATACAAGTCACCCTTAACAACCTCAACGGGCTCAAAAATTTCTGCCAAGGCATTGGGATTATCAATAACTAGCTTGTGTGCTAGCTCCTCGCCCAAGAAGGCAAATTCATCCAACATCTCATTTGTCGTTCGAAAATGAGCCTTAGGTAGCGGAGCCGGTTGGGCATGTTCGCCATGACCGATTGTTCGGTTAATCATCGCCCCCTGACCTAAACTACGGACGATAATTTCACGATAAATCTCTTCTTCCGGTTCGATATAGTGGACATTTCCCGTAGCCAGAACAGGCTTGCCAAGGCGGTCTCCAACCTCTATCAAACTCTTGATGATGGTCTGAAGTTCCTCCATATCCTTGACCTGCTCTTTAGCAATCAAGGGAGCATAGATAGCCGGTGGCATGACCTCGATAAAGTCATAATACTTGGCCACCTCAACCGCTGCCTCCACACCTTGAGAAACGACCGCATCAAAGACCTCTCCTTCTGAACAGGCTGACCCTAGAATCAAGCCTTCCCGATGAGCATCTAGAACCGTTCTCGGAATCCGTGGCACCCCTTCAAAGTACTTGGTATTAGACAAAGAAACCAGTTTAAAGATATTCTTCAGCCCCACCTGATTCTTGACATAAATCGTCGCATGCTTGATTCGAGCTTTTTTATAAGAATCTGGACTGATTAGATCAATATTTAGTCTAGCCAGATCGGTCACACCATGTTTTTCTGCTACCTCTTTGATAAAGATGAAAAGCAAACGACCAGTAGCTTCCGCATCGTAGTTGGCCATGTGGTGGTGTTCAAGTGCTACACCAAAACGCTTAGTCAAAGGCCCCAAACCATGACGTTTATACTCAGGATAGAGATTTCTAGCAAACTCCAGCGTATCGATGACTGGCTGGCTAATCTTAGGCAGACCATGACGCTCATAGTTGGCATTCATAAAACCAACGTCAAAGGTCGCATTGTGAGCAACTAAGACTGTATCCTTGCAAAATTCTTGGAATTCTTGCAAAACTTGTTCCAGTGGTTTGGCATTTTTGACATGATCGTCTGTAATACCTGTTAACTCAGTAGTAAAGGCTGACAAGGGATGCCCAGGATTGATAAATTCATCAAATTCGGCAATAACATTCCCCTTGTACATCTTAGAGGCCGCAACCTGAATCAAATCATTATAGATAGCTGAAAGTCCCGTCGTTTCCACGTCAAAAACCACATAGGTAGCTTCTGACAAGTCCATCTCCACTTCGTTGTAAACGATAGGGACACGGTCCTCTACAATATTGGCTTCCATTCCATAGATCAGCTGAATTCCAGCTTTCTTAGCTGCCTTGTAGCCATGTGGGAAGGACTGGACATTCCCATGGTCCGTGATGGCAACCGCCTTGTGTCCCCACTTAGCAGCTGTCGCAACGATTTCTTCTACCTCTGGTAGAGCATCCATAGTCGACATGTTGGTATGAGCATGAAACTCAACCCGACGCTCACCTTCTGGCATCAAATCCTTCCGCTCATAATGAACAACTTCCTGCACATCCTGCACGTTCATGGTCAAATCGCGTGTGAAGTTATTCATCTCCACATTTCCACGAACTCGGAGCCAAGAATTTTTCTTTATTAGATCAAACTTCTGAGCCTCTTCCTCGTTCTTAACCCATTTTTGCATTGAAAAACTTGACGTGTAGTCCGTCATTTTAAAATTGATCAAAACGCGACCAGTTCTGGTCACTTTATGTTCCACATCAAAAACGACCCCTTCAAAGACCAAACGATTTTCCTCAGTCGTCACGTCGATCATCTGGGTAACTTCAGCCTTATCTAGTTTAGGCTTGGCCGCAGCCTTTTTAGCCTGAAAATCAAAGGCTGGCTTCTCTTCTACTGGAGGAGGAGCCATTTGTTCCAGTTGCTCCATAGCCCGGAGCGCTTCCTCATTGGCAGCTTGAACAATCTGTTCATTCTCCGTATGGAAGGCTTCCTCCTGCTCTTGTGTAAGAGCATCATTCTTTTCTATTTGGCATACAAAAGCTGGAAAACCAAACTTTTCGAGTTGCTGTGCCAAATTAGGAAGATGATTCTTCTTAAAGTGCTCCTTATCAATCGCCTCTGAACCTTCAATAATGAGTTGATTTCCCTCCGCACGAACGTTTAAATTCTGGTAAAGAGATTTAAACCCCTGACTTGCACATGGACCTTCAGAAAAGGCCTCTCTATAGTAGGCCTGCAAGAGTTCATTAGAGAATTCTTGAGAAAGAGCCTTGATTTCGAAAACAGCTCGGTTTCCTGTCTTAGAAAATTCTTCACCAAGCCCTTTCTTTAACTCTAAAAAGATTTCAATCGGTAAAATATTAGAAAATACAAAATGAAATTCCCAAATCTTACTAATTTTATGAACCACAACACGCTCAATTCTAGCATCAACAAGAGCAGGATCCCGTCTCAATTGATCAGAGATTCCTAGTTGATTCATTAAAATTTCAAACTTACTTGACATTCATTTTCCTCACATTATTCTCTTACTATTTTACCATAATTAAAGAAAATATATAGTCACTATCATTCCTTAAGTACTGCTAGTTCTCACAAAATTATTCGCATAAAACAAAAAAGAAGATTCTCAGAATCCCCTTGATAAACAAAAAAAGATACCCTAAAGTATCCTCGTGATTG
>NZ_GL397179.1:1866002-1905116 GCF_000146585.1 Streptococcus mitis ATCC 6249
GAACTTTTTTCAAACCTATACAAATTCTTGGAAGACGATAGAAAGCTCCCTCAGTAGGGCCTTGCGTCCTCTGAAGATTTCTCCTCCCATGAGACGGTCCACCAACTCTTGTTTTTCCTTACTCTGCTCGGATTTGTATGTCTTCAGAAGTTCGTGAAAGAGATAATAATCATCCAGTCTCAGCCCTTTTTCTCCTAAGCGGTGACTAATCTCACTCACCTCCTCATAGGGTTCTTTATCGAAACGACGCTTGTGACTTTCCTGTTTACGGATGTAATCTAGGATACGATTTCGGAATTTAGTTTTAAAGCAGACATATAGTTGGTGGCGTTCACCCGCTAGTAACTCTGGATGATGACTCACCAACTCATACAGGCACATCATACCTTCCTGATCCCAGTCCTCTATCTCCCACAGATGGAGGTGATAATCTTTTCGACACTTATGGACAATCCCTTTGCTTTCTTCGTACAATTCTTTTAGATTCATAGATCTCTCCTTTCTGCCTTTAGTCTAGCAGAATGCGAGAGCCTATGGGTCTCTTTCCTCTATTCTATACTTCTTCCGCCCTCAACGGCACATAAAAAGAGAGGCAGCGCCTCTCCGGGGTTATAATTCTGCAATTTGGTTGAGATTCACTTCTGCAATCGTATCATTACCAAACATAGAAATCATCATCTTCACTTTGTTGTTATCAATTTCAGTAATTTTACCTGTGTAGTCTGCAAAAGCACCATCAATGATTCGGACGGTTTGACCAACTTCAACGTCAATGTCGAACTCCTGAACAGTTTGTCCCATTGAAACCAGAATATCACGGATTTCTTGTTCCAATAGTGGAGTTGGTTTTGATCTGTTCCCGTGTGACCCGACGAATCCTGTTACGTTAGGTGTGTTTCGAACAACGAACCATGCTTCATCTGTCATGACCATTTCTACAAGGACATAACCCGGAAAGCGATTCTCTTCAATTTCTTTTTTCTTTCCATTTTTCTCAACTTGCACAGTTTGTGTTGGAATCTCAACGCGTAGAATATTATCCAACATGTTATAAGTTTGCGCACGTTGCAATAGATTTTCTTTTACCTTATTTTCATAGCCAGAATAAGTTTGTAGAACAAACCATCCCTTGTCAAAACTATCCATGATATTTCCTTTCATAATAGAAGAAAGCTAGCAAAAGTTCTCCGCTTTTCTTCTAAAAAATGTTAATAAATCGAATCAAACCTGAAACAATCAACTGGTCAAAAATGTAAATGATGACCACAAAGAAGGCTGTATATTCCATAATAGAGCGAAAATCTCTCCAGCTTTCTTTGCGAGTTGGCCAAGTTGTTTCTTTAAGAAGTTTAAAAATATCCTTAATAAAACCCATCGTTCTCTCCTATCTCGTTTCTCTATGTGTCGTATATTTTCCACAATGTTTACAAAATTTATTTACTTCTAGTCGTGTTGGCTTGGGGTTCCCACTAATTTTGATTGAGTAATTTCTTGAACCGCAAACTGCACATGCTAGGCTTGCTTTTTTTAGTGCCATAACGCCTCCATCTTATCTATTATAACAAGAAACCTAGGCTTTGACAAGCCTATTAGCGAAATAGATTGAGGATTGAGTCCCATATTGTCTGGGCTTTTTCTTTTATCTTGGCTTCTGAAATTGCCCGGCCTGCTTCATCTACAAGATTTTGAGCACGACTACGAATATCTCCTAGCGGATCTTCCGTCTGATTTGATTCATTTTCAACGACTTGTTGCTTGGTATTTTCTGGTTCAATACCATTTTGCTTATAGGCATTCTCAACCGTAAAGGTGCTGCCAGGAGTGTAAGGTAAGATGGTGTTGGCCATGCTTCTAAAGACATGTGCAGCGCCATTAGAGGTCGAACCTGCTAGATAATGGTTCTCATCTGTCGTTGGGAAGCCAAGCCAGTGGCTAATTACCACATCTGGAGTATAACCAATCACCCACTGGTCACTGGTATATTCCGGATTGAAAACAGCCTCAGTAGTACCTGTCTTCCCTGCCATGACATAATCTGCTGGCGATGAACTAATCCCTGTCCCATTAGTAAATGTTCCTAGCATCATACTAGTCATTTTATCGGCTACCGACTTATCAATCACTCGTTTTTGAGAGTTCTTATGACTCTTAATGACTTGTCCACTGGCATTTTCGATACGAGTGATAAAATGCGCCTCGGGCATCAGACCTTCGTTAGCAAAGGCTGCATAGGCTTGTGCCATTTGGAGAGGATTTGTCTCTACTCCTCCACCCAGAGCAACTCCGAGGACCCGGTCAACTTTCTCCATATTCAGACCAAATCTCGTTCCAGCTTCAAAAGCCTTATTGATTCCCAAATCATTTACAGTCGCAACCGCTGGTAGGTTGAGTGATTCTGCCAGGGCTTGATACATAGGTACTTCAGGAGAAGTCTTAATGCCAGCATAGTTGTCTACTTGATAACTGTCATACTGCATGGTGTGGTTGTCCAGTTGCTTGTTCAGAGCCCATCCAGCTTCCACGGCTGGAGTGTAAACGACCAAAGGCTTAATCGTCGAGCCTGGGCTGCGTTTAGACTGAGTTGCATAGTTAAAATTACGGAAACCTGATTTGTCATCACCAGCTACGCGACCAACAACTCCACGCACTCCACCCGTTTTAGGCTCTAGAGCAACACTACCTGATTCAGCATGCGTTCCGTCTTCTGCCGTTGGAAATAGCGCAGTGTTTTCGTAAATAACCTGCATGTTTGCTTGATAATTTTGGTCAAGTTCTGTATAGATTCGATAACCGTTGTTGACAATCTCTTCTTCTGTTAGATTATACTTAGAAACTGCTTCGTTGACAACCGCGTCAAAATAGGATGGGTAACGATAATCAGAAATCTTGCCTTCGTACTTATCTTGCAGTTGAGAAGCCATATCTACTCCAGCTGCTTCCGTTTCTTGATTTTTATCAATATAGCCTGCCGCAACCATGTTTTGTAATACAGTATCCCTGCGGTTAGTTGAATCTTCAATGGAATTCAAAGGATTATACAACTCTGGCCCCTTGAGCATCCCGGCTAGAGTTGCCGCTTGATCAAGGGTTAATTCCGCAGCCGATACACCGAAATATTTCTTACTCGCATCCTCTACACCCCAGACACCATTCCCAAAGTAGGCGTTATTGAGGTACATAGTAAGGATTTGCTCCTTGCTGTATTTCTTTGTCAATTCTAAAGCTAGGAAAAACTCCTTGGCCTTCCGTTCAACGGTCTGGTCCTGGGACAGATAGGCGTTTTTCGCCAACTGTTGGGTGATAGTAGAACCGCCTCCAGAACGACCTGCTGTGACAATAGCTAGGAAGAAGCGACCATAGTTAATCCCGTCATTTTTATAGAAGGAACGGTCCTCTGTCGCGACGACGGCATTCTGCAAGTCTTTACTAATATCTGTCAGCTCAACATAAGTTCCCTTTTGACCGGATAGGGCGCCAGCCTCTTTTTCTTCGCGGTCAAAAATCAGAGTTCTTGTTTTCAAGGCATTCTGCAAGTCATTGACATTAGTAGACTTGGCTATGGCAAACAGATAGGTCCCCACCAACAATCCTGTGCTCAATCCGATGATAAGCACAATTTTTGTTAAGTGATAGCGGCGCCAAAATTTCCGTATCGGACCTACATGGCCTAGTTTTTTTCTATCGCTCCGAGAACGACGCATACTAGTAGAATCAGACTCTGCTGATTCACTCGTTTCTTTTTTAAAGAGAGAAAGGAACTTCTCAAATAATTTATCTAATTTCATGCGTTTATTTTATCATCTTCACCATAGGAACTCAAGAATTTAGCTATTCCCTATCCAAATAGACCTTTTTTTGTTACAATATCTGTATGCAATTCACATTTACATTACCATCATCCCTGCCTCAAATGACGGTCAAGCAATTCCTAGAGGAACAACTCCTCATTCCCAGAAAGATCCGTCATTTTTTGAGAATAAAGAAGAACATCTTAATTAACCACGAAGAAGTTCACTGGAACGAGATGGTCAAGTCAGGGGATATTTGCCAGTTAACTTTTGACGAGGAAGATTATCCCCCAAAGGAAATCCTTTGGGGCAAGCCAGACCTCGTTCAAGAAGTTTATCAAGATCAATATCTCATTGTTGTCAACAAACCCGAAGGCATGAAAACTCACGGCAATCAACCAGATGAAATCGCCCTTCTCAACCACGTCTCTTCCTACGTTGGTCACACTTGCTATGTTGTTCATCGTCTGGATATGGAAACAAGCGGTTTAGTGCTTTTCGCTAAAAATCCTTTTATCCTTCCCATTCTCAATCGTTTGTTGGAGAAAAAGGAAATCGCTCGTGAGTACTGGGCACTCGTAGAGGGGCAAGTAGGGAGTAAAGAACTTATCTTCCGAGATAAAATCGGTCGTGATCGACACGATCGCAGAAAACGAGTGGTAGATCCCAAAAATGGGCAACATGCCGAAACCCAGGTAAGTCGATTAAAACAATTTCCAAATAAGACTTCTCTTGTTCGTTGCAAGCTAAAGACAGGCCGAACCCATCAAATCCGTGTTCACCTTTCTCACCATAAACACCCTATTCTAGGAGACCCTCTCTATAATAGTCAATCAAAGACAAGCCGGCTCATGCTCCATGCCTTCCGACTGTCCTTTACCCATCCACTCACCCTAGAAAAGTTTAGCTTCACTGCTCTTTCTGATACATTTGAGAGAGAATTAAAAAAGAATGGATGACCGCTAAATCATCCATTTTGTTTTATCTAAAAATAGAAAAAGCAAGACCTATTGGTCTTGCTTTTATCAACTCATGAATTATTTAGCAATTTTTGCAAAGTATTCAAGAGTACGTACAAGTTGTGCAGTGTATGACATTTCGTTGTCGTACCATGATACAACTTTAACCAATTGTTTGCCGTCAACGTCAAGAACTTTAGTTTGAGTTGCGTCGAACAATGAACCGTAAGCCATACCTACGATATCTGAAGATACGATTGGATCTTCTGTGTAACCGTATGATTCGTTAGCTGCTGCTTTCATAGCTGCGTTCACTTCATCAACAGTAACGTTCTTTTCAAGAACTGCTACCAATTCAGTAACTGATCCAGTTGGAGTTGGAACACGTTGTGCAGATCCGTCAAGTTTACCATTCAATTCTGGGATTACAAGACCGATAGCTTTAGCAGCACCAGTTGAGTTAGGAACGATGTTTGCAGCACCAGCACGAGCACGGCGAAGGTCACCACCACGGTGTGGTCCGTCAAGGATCATTTGGTCACCAGTGTAAGCGTGGATAGTAGTCATCAATCCTTCAACAACACCGAAGTTGTCTTGAAGAGCTTTAGCCATTGGAGCCAAGCAGTTTGTAGTACATGAAGCACCTGAGATAACTGTTTCAGTACCGTCAAGAACGTCGTGGTTAGTGTTAAATACAACTGTTTTAACGTCGTTTCCACCAGGAGCAGTGATAACAACTTTCTTAGCTCCACCTTTAAGGTGTTTTTCAGCTGCATCTTTCTTAGCGAAGAAACCAGTTGCTTCAAGAACGATTTCTACACCGTCAGTAGCCCAGTCGATTTGTTCTGGATCACGTTCAGCAGAAACTTTAACGAATTTACCGTTAACTTCGAATCCACCTTCTTTAACTTCTACAGTACCGTCGAAACGACCTTGAGTTGTGTCGTATTTCAACAAGTGAGCAAGCATAACTGGATCTGTAAGGTCGTTGATGCGAGTAACTTCAACACCTTCTACGTTTTGGATACGGCGGAAAGCAAGACGACCGATACGTCCGAAACCGTTAATACCAACTTTAACTACCATTAGTGATTTCCTCCTTATGAAAATCATGAAATTTTTATTGTGAAAAGAGTAACTTGAATCACTACAAATCACCTTTCAACGAACCTATTATATAACTATTTGAGCTTAATTGCAAGTGCTGACCTTGATTTTCTATGTCAGTTTCTTTTTGATAGGAAGCCTCTGTAATTTCTTTCTCTACTCATAGCGTAAGGATTCTACAGGATCCATTTTGCTAATCTTACGTGCTGGGAAGAAGGCAGAAATATAGCCAAGAAACAAAGCAAAAATGAAGGTCCCTAAAATAGAGAGAAGATTTAATTCAAAAACTTTAGAGATTGATGGATAGAAATGGCGAACAATAACATTCGCTAGACTGCCTAGCCCTTGAGCAATGATGAAAGCTATAAACAAGGCAATTCCTACAATCCAAAGAGCTTCGTAGATAAAGATTCCTTTCACATCTCTATTTTGATAACCAACGGCCTTCATGACACCGATTTCCTTAGAACGTTGCATGATATTGATATAAATGATGATGCCTATCATAACTGCTGCCACCACAATCGCTTGTGAAGAAAGCACAATCAGTAATCCCTGGATGACACGAATAAAGGTAATCACAATATCAAGAACAGCCTGTTGAGAGAGAACTGTGTACTTCTTATTTTTCTGCAATTCTTCTGTTACTGTTTTCGTACGAGATGGGTCTTTAAGCTCAAAAATAAAATAGGATACGGCCTTTGTGAATTCAGCTTCTTTTAAAATCGTTTCCATCTGCTTGGAAGCCATAAAACTATTACTATCCTCTGCATCATCTTCATCATTGATTACACGCACAATATGAGTTTGAAAACCTGCCAACTTGCTACCTTCAGCAGCATTTTCTACAATGGTTGCCGAGACTGGTTTGCCAATCACATCACTAGCTGTCAGATCCTTCCCGGTTTGTTCATTCCAATTTTTGAGCAAACTCATCGGAATCGTCAATCCCTCCTCGTTAACATCCGTATAAAGAGAGCCTGCTAGCACTTTTTCTTTTTCATTGCTACTAACAGAAATACTTGTATCTTCATACAAACTCACGACCTGAGCATAAGAAGGCAGGGCTTGGCTAAAATCCACTTCGTGTCCGTCTATGCTGATCTTTGACATGGTTATGCCAAAAGGACTCTCTAGATATTTAATGTTTTCTTTCCCAATCGTATCTGTGATATAGTTCTTATCATCTTGATTTAGAAAACCTCTTCCAGCAACGCTGGAATTCAGTGCAATCTGAACTTGGGAAGGAAGCTTGCCACCGTTGGTATTTTCATCAATCATTGAAATCAAGGCATTCCCTAGACCAAAAGAAATCAACACGCCTACAAAACCAATCGAGGTTGCCACTGCAATCAACAAGTTACGCCACTTTCTTTCCATAAAGTTACTTAAAGAAAGTTTGAATTTGTTTTTAAAAGACAATCCTTTATTTTTTGACTTCTTCAACGACTTCACCATCCTTCATTTTAACAATCACATCTGCATACTCAGTAACCTCCGGGTTATGAGTAACAATCAGTACAGTTTTCCCTACTTGGGCCAAATTTTTGAACACTTCCAAAACCATCTCCTGAGATTGAGAATCGAGCGATCCAGTTGGTTCATCAGCTACAATCATATCTGGTTGATTTACCAAAGCACGTGCAATGGCTACACGTTGTTTTTGCCCACCAGAAAGCTGTTTTACATTCTTAGCCATAAAAGGCTCCATCCCTAGACTGAGAAGTTGCTCCTGAGCGATCCTTGTCATTTCTTTATCCGATAAATCTTTGACATAGAGAGGCAACTTGACATTATCTAGAACAGATTGATGGGGGATGAGATTGAAGTTTTGAAAGACAAACCCAATGTTGTCTTTGCGAAATTGAGTCAATTCAACCTCTGACAATTCCTTGAGAGACTCTCCTTTAAAGTCTAAAATTCCCTCGTACTCCCTATCTAAACCGCTGATAATATTTAATAGACTGGTTTTTCCACAGCCTGACGGACCATAAATCGCCGTGATTTTCCCTTCAGAAATCTGCAGGTTAATATTTCTTAGAGCCTGCTCTTTATGTTTGCCGTCCAAAGCGTAAAATTTTGAAATATTTTTCATGGATAAAATAGACATTATAATCTCCTTTAATCACTTGCGTTATCGTGTACCGATACAAACTAAAATAAACAATGCTAATATAAATTAATCTAACAGAATCAGATTCAAAAAAATTCCTTCTTTTTTCGAATCCATTTTAACAAAAAAGCGACATTCCTCCAATGACAGAAATGTCACTCCTATAAACTCTTTAACGATATCTTTCTAGATCCTCGGCCCATTCATTGTCTAAACTAACGAGTAACTTCTCATTGCCAAACATCCTTGCCATCATTTTTGCTTCTTCATACTTTTGTTTGGCTGTTTCATAATCCGTCTGAATATAATATTTCCACTCCACCATCAAGACAATCGGTTGTTTTTGAAAATCTCGTGTTTTTTCAGCAATCCAATTGAGTTTTTCCACCGCCAACTTAAATAACTCTAGGTTGTTAAGCAGTTCACAACTACCTAATCCTGCAAATAACACGTCTCGAACTAGAAATAAATCTTTGGCACTACTTTTCTCTACTCTATCACAAACCTTTTGAAACATTGATTGAAGTTTTGTCTGCTTATCAATAGATAAGTGTCCTTTTTTAATATTTTCTAAATAACTACATAAAAAATACAATCTAATTTTTAAAAAATCTGAAAACGAAAACTCACCTTGATTACAAAGTTCGTCCAAATACTCATCTA
This sequence comes from Streptococcus mitis ATCC 6249, assembly GCF_000146585.1. Lineage (GTDB taxonomy): Bacteria > Bacillota > Bacilli > Lactobacillales > Streptococcaceae > Streptococcus > Streptococcus mitis_AZ. Next base: position 1,874,633 of record NZ_GL397179.1, read on the forward strand.
CTAGCGCAAGGCCATACTGTTCATCATCAGTCGATCTCACCTCATCTATAGCTTGAAGACAATCCACTATCACCTTCTCATCACGTGGCAAATCATCATAAAAATATTCAAAAATCTCATCAAAATATTCTTCCTTCTGTTCCTGCAACTCTTTGTCTCCATAGTCAGGATGATGAAGAAGAAAGTATTTTAATTCTTGGTAACGCTTGGGTAATTCCTTGTAGTCTGGCATCAAGACATAGGATGGAATGCCTAGCCTATCCGCAATATATTCTAGTGTTTTTATCGTAGGACGAAACTCTCCTTTTTCGATGCGGACCAACTGACGGACGGATAATTCAGACTCATCCCCACAAAAGACTGGACGACTAAGCCCTTTCTCCTCTCTAAGAAGCCGTACCTTTTCCCCTAAATCATTCATTTCTTACATTTCTCCCTCGGCTCGATACAAAAACTTTGATAGTCAAACAAACATATGCGCTTATTATACCATTTTTCAAGAAAATGTACAAAAAAGAGACAGGATTTCTCCTGTCTCTAGGCTGATAAACGATTATTTACGACGTCCTGGACGTTCTGCATAACCATAGTAAGCATCTGCCATGATTTCTTCCATGTCAGCTACCATTGGCAAGCGTGGGTTAGCAGGTGAACATTGATCTTCATAAGCAAGCAAGGCAATTTCATGCAAGCTGTCTTTCCAAGCTTTTTCATCAATTCCTTGATCCTTAAAGTTCATCTTGATACCTACTGCAACACCAAGTTCGTAAACAGCTTTAGCGTATGCTTCAACTGCTTCTTCTGGAGTTGAGTGAGGCAAGCCAAGCATTTTCGCGATGTCTTGGAATTTCTCATCAGCTTTCCAGTAGTTGTATTTAGGCCATGTAGTCGTCTTAGATGGACGAGTTCCGTTGTAACGGATAACATATGGAAGCAAGATTGCGTTTGTACGTCCGTGAACAGTGTGGTGAACACCACCGATCTTGTGGGCCATTGAGTGGCTCATACCAAGGAAGGCATTGGCGAAGGCCATACCAGCCATCGTAGACGCATTGTGCATTTTTTCACGTGCTTCTGGGTCAGCTGTCTTAACAGATTTTTCCAACCATTCAAAGACAAGTTTGATTGTTTGAAGCGCGATACCGTCTGTGTAGTCGTTAGCAAAGTTTGAAGTGTAGGCTTCAGTAGCGTGAGTCAAGACATCCATACCTGTATCAGCAGCGATGAAGTCTGGAACGGATTCAACCAAAGCAGGGTCAACAATGGCAATAGTTGGTGTCAATGAGTAGTCAGCCAATGGGTATTTACGGTTGTTTTTCTTATCAGAGATAACGGCAAATGGTGTTACTTCTGAACCTGTACCTGAAGTTGTTGGAATACCGATGTATTTCGCTTTCTTACCAAGTGATGGGAAGCGGAAGGCACGTTTACGGATGTCCATGAATTTTTGAACCAAGTCACGGAAGTCGATTTCTGGTTGTTCGTAGAAGAGCCACATTACTTTGGCTGCGTCCATTGGAGAACCACCACCAAGAGCGATGATTGTGTCTGGTTCAAATGCTTTCATCACTTCAGCACCACGTTCTACAGTTGTGATGTCTGGATCTGGTTCAACATCTGAGAATACTTGGATAGTTACACGGTTGCTACGTGCGTTCAATTGATCAATAACACGTTGAACAAAGCCAAGTTTTTCGATAGATTTGTCTGTAACAATCAGAACGCGCTCAATATCTTCACATGTTTGAAGGTATTGGATAGAATTGCGTTCGAAGTAAATTTTTGAAGGAACTTTAAACCATTGCATATTATTTCTACGTTTCCCTACTTTCTTGATGTTTAGAAGGTTAATAGCGCTCACGTTATCACCAACTGAGTTGCGTCCGTATGAACCACATCCAAGTGTCAATGATGGGATGAAGGCATTGTATACGTCACCGATACCACCGAAAGTAGATGGAGAGTTCCAGATAATACGCATAGCTTTGATTTCTGTACCAAAGCGTTTAGCAAGCTCTTCGTCTTTTGTATGGATAGCTGCTGAGTGACCAAGTCCGTTAAACTCAACCATTTGACGAGCTTTTGTAAGACCATCTTCTGTGTCTTCAGCTTTTAGGACAGCAATAACTGGTGACAATTTCTCACGAGTCAATGGTTCTTTTGGTCCTACTTCTGCACATTCTGCAGCCAAGATGTTTGTTCCTTCTGGAACGCTGAATCCTGCTTGTTCTGCAATCCATGTAGCTGGTTTACCAACGATGTTGGCATTTAGTTTAGCACCAGCACAGTTTTTGCTGTTTGCTTTAACGCCGAAACAGAATTCTTCAAGAAGGGCTTTTTCTTTTTTGTTTACAAAGTAAGTGTGATATGATTTGAATTCTTCTACAAATTCGTCATATACTTCTTTATCAATGATAACCGCTTGCTCTGATGCACAGACCATACCATTATCAAAGGATTTAGACATAACGATGTCATGGGCAGCTTGACGAAGGTCAGCTGATTTCTCAATATAGGCTGGAACGTTTCCGGCACCTACCCCAAGAGCTGGCTTCCCACATGAGTAAGCAGCCTTAACCATGGCATTACCACCAGTTGCAAGGATAGTCGCAATACCTTCGTGGTTCATAAGCGCTCCAGTTGCTTCCATAGATGGCTCTGTAATCCATTGAACACAGTTTTCAGGAGCTCCAGCTGCGATTGCCGCATCACGAACGATTTGTGCTGCATGGGCAGAAGATTCTTGAGCTGATGGGTGGAAGGCAAACACGATTGGATTACGTGTTTTCAAAGCAATCAATGATTTGAAAATTGCTGTTGATGTTGGGTTTGTTGTTGGAGTGACACCACACACAACACCGACAGGTTCTGCAATCTTAGTCAATCCTGTAACGGGATCATCTTCGATAACTCCGACAGTTTTAACTCCGCGCATGTTATTCACAACATGTTCACAGGCAAAAAGGTTTTTTGTCGCCTTGTCTTCAAATACACCACGACCAGTTTCTTCAATTGCGTGTTGTGCTAGGATACCGTGCGCATCAAGAGCTGCAACTGAAGCTTTCGCTACGATGTAGTCAACTTGTTCTTGGTTCAACTTGCGCATTTCATCAAGCGCAACCAAAGCTTTTTGTACTAGTCCGTCTACATGCTTTTCAGCAGCGAGTTGTTTTTGCTCAGGTGTTACAGTTTTTTTATCAGCCATATTTTCCTCCATAGCCTTAAAGGATTTAAACCCTTTGTTAATTTTTTCACAAGTTTATTATAACTCTTTTTTCAGACTTTGTAAACAGTTTCATGCAGATTTCACAAAGAAATTTTATTCATTTGTGAAATTATTATCAATATCGCAGTGCTATGGGATTTTACTCTAATGATTGTGAAATTAGAATAAAAATATTTTTATTTCACAAACTTTTTCTACATTGAGGATTCTTCTCTAACAAGTATTTTGGTAAGCGCTTTCTTTTTCGTCTGTAAGAATACCCCCTAATTAGGAGGTTATTGTTTTTGTTGGAAAACGCCTTGTTTAAAGCTTCCTTCATAGACAACTTCTTGCTCGGTTGTCAATTTCCCTTGACCTTCGGCCTGGCCGTTTACAAAATCGCCTTCGTATTTCCAGCCAGATTTGGACTGGAAGGTTCCTTTACCATTGAAAGCCCCATTATTGAACTCTCCTGTGTATTGGTCCCCGTTTTCAAAAGTCATAGTCCCCTGACCATTCATCTTTCCTCTTACCAAGGTTCCATCATAAACAAGGGCACCATTGTCAAGTGTCAGTACTCCTTTTTTTGGTATGTTTAGTAGAAAAACTGACAAGGCACAGATAGCGATTAGCAGAACGGTTGCAATCTCTATACGCGGGCGAGTTAGATATACTCGATATTTTTCGAAGATTTCTTTAAACTTTTCCATTGTCACTCTCATTTTCTAAACGGTCTAACCAGCTTTGGCATCCACTTGTGATGCGCGCATAGGTTTCCTCAAAATCTCCTGTGTACCATGGATCCGGAACACTTTCAGATGCAAAAGCATAAATCTTGTGCTCTTGTTTCTGAGGACACATTTGACGCAAATCTGAAACGTTTGAAGCATCCATACCGATAATATAATCAAACGACTCAAAGTCTTCTCTGCCAATCTGAAGCGATGTTTTGTCTTTGTCATAAGGAATCTGATACTGCTGGAAAATCCCTTGCGTTCCCTTATGAATCGGATTGCCATGTTCCCAAGACGAAGTTGCACGACTCTCAACTTGATAATCACTCGTCATGGACTTCATCACAAACTCTGCCATAGGACTGCGGCAAATATTTCCCAAGCACACAAATACTATTTTTTTCATCCCTTTTCCTCTCATATCATAGAAAAACGGGAGTGATAGGATCCCGTTTTATTCTTCGATTGCTCCACTTTCGTCGATAACTGCTCCTTCTGGTGTCACAGCTTCTTTGAGGGGCAACACTGTCTTTATAGCAGCTAATTCAAAAGTCAAATAAACACCATCTACGTCCAGTACGATTGTTCGTTTCTCAGTATCTACTTCATCCACCGTTCCGTAGAGTCCACCGATTGTGATCACTTCATAGCCTTTTTGAAGCTTGTTCAAGCTTTCCATACGCTTTTGTGCTTGTTTCTTTTGAGAACGTTGCATAAAGAACATCAAGGCAAACATACCTACAAGCATGATCACAAATGTTAAATTTGGACTAATATTTTCCATATTATTTTCTCCTTTGTATTTTACATAGGACTACTATATCAAATTTCAACTACTTTTACAAGGTTGTGCCTTGTTTTTATGCCAATAAAAAACTTTGTATGTGATACTCATGACGTTCAAAAACAATTAGAATCCCACATCCCTCCTTCACCAAAAGCCTTTTCATTGTTTATGATATAATAAATATGGTAACAGTGCAACGATATCTGAATATCTACGCTATCATATTGCAGACAAAAAGAAGGCACAAATACCTTCTTAGTCCTTTCTTATCTTGACATTACTAAATACTGCCACTAAAATATTTCCGAATAGAAATGTCCCCATCACCCAATATATGGAATCCGTTGTTAGGTATTGGCGATCCAAGCCATCCTTTAAATTCAAGAGTATCACTGTTTGGTGAAAAATCAAAAAGGTTGGCCAGAAACTTTTTTTAAAAAGAATAGATACTTTCATTTATGTTACCGCTTTCTTTTTCTATGCTTTTAGTGTATGATTAAATTGAAAAAAAATCAAATAAAAAGGAGAACTCGTCATGTATAAACAATTCAAGTACTTTTGTCTTTTAGCTACGATTTGCTTATGTGTTGGTGCTATCTCACCACTATCTGTTTTGGCAAACAATGAACCATATGCAACACAAATCGATGATAGTTCAGACTCTACACAGATAAATATCATAAACGATGCCGTTCTTGAAATTGTTTATGGTGATGGAAGAAAAGATATTGTCGAAAAACGTCCAGATGGTGTATATTTAAATGGTCAATTTTTTAGTGAGTATGAGAGAAATTTCATTAGCAACTCGGTAACTTTTAGGGCAATAAATCCAAAGGCTTGGCATTATGTCTCAACCGTTAGAGGAAATGTACTGGAAAATTCTTTTAGAGATAATTTGATGAATTTGGGGTTAAGTGCATTCTTTGCAAAATTAGGAGCTATTATTGGTGGTCCTTGGACTTGGATAATCGGCGCAGCATTTTCTGGTATAGGCGTCTATCAATCCTGGCTTCAATCAAATAGCCCTTATCCGTACTACATCACTACCACTTATATAAATGCATATCAAAGGAAGTGGAAATTTATTACTCAGTTTTATAAAAATTCTAACTACTCAGGATATGTCAAAACTGAAACCACCTACGTTAATTTTTAATAAATTAATCTAACATCTCTTTTAGGTCCTATAGAAAATGGTGGAACGAAATTCGTTCCACCATTTTTATAAGCAATCATCTACGATTGAATTCCTTAAAACTTTTAATTTCATTATTTCAAGTTATTCACAAGGTCTACAAGGTTTTCAACAGTAAATCCATACTCTGCCAATACTTTTGGTGCTGGGGCAGATGCTCCAAAGGTATCAATACCGAGAACTGCACCATCAAGACCAACATATTTGTACCAGTTTTGGGTTGCTCCCATTTCGACTGCAACTCGACGACGAACTGCAATTGGAAGGATTTCTTCTTTATAAGCTGCGTCTTGTGCGTCAAAGACATCTGTAGATGGCATGCTGACTACGCGGACTTTTGCACCTTGACTAGCCAATTCTTTGGCAGCTGCGACAGCCAAATTCACCTCTGAACCTGTTGCAATCAAGATGGTATCAAAGTCAGCTGCATTTTCATAGACAACATAGGCACCTTTAGCAACCTTGCCAAAGTCTGTTCCCTCTTCAACAGTCAAGTTTTGACGTGTCAAGACAAGGGCAGTTGGTGTTTTTTCGCTTGTCACTGCAAGGTACCAAGCTGCTTGAGTTTCACGCGCATCTGCTGGGCGGAAAACATTGAGATTTGGCATAGCACGAAGACCTGCTAGGTGTTCAACTGGTTCGTGAGTTGGACCATCTTCACCAACCGCAATAGAGTCATGGGTGAAGACATAAGTCACAGGAAGTCCTTGTAAGGCTGACAAACGGACAGCTGCTTTCACATAGTCAGAGAAGACAAAGAAAGTACCACCGTATACACGAAGTCCACCATGAAGGGCCATCCCGTTCAAAATCGTTCCCATTGCAAATTCACGAACACCAAACTGAATGTTGCGGTTCAAGCGATTGGCATCATCTTGAAGTCCATCCGTTTTGATGTAAGTCATGTTTGAGTGAGCGAGGTCAGCTGATCCACCTAGGAAAGTTGGTAACTTGGCAGCTACAACATTCAAAGCATCTTGACTTGAATTACGAGTTGCTTGAGAGAAACCATTTTCTAAGGCTGGGAAGTCTGCTGGAGTTACCTCAACTGGGTCGCGTCCGTCGATAATGGCTTCTACTTCTGCAGCCAGTTCTGGATGAGCTTCTTTATAATCAGCAACTAGTTTTGTCCAAGCTTGATAAGCTGATGCGCCACGATCTGCAACATTTTCTTTGAAATCAGCATAAACTTGTTCTGGAATTTCAAATGGTTCATAGTCCCAACCGAGCGCCTGGCGAGTAGCCGCAGTTTCATCTGCTCCAAGAGGAGCACCGTGTACCGCATTAGTTCCTTGTTTGTTTGGAGAACCGTATCCAATGACAGTCTTCACTTCAATCAAAGATGGTTTTCCTGAAGCTTTAGCTGCTTCGATAGCAGCATGGATTGCTTCCAAGTCTGTTCCATCTTCAACCAAGGCTGTGTGCCAACCGTAGGCATTGTAGCGGTCACGAACACTTTCAGTAAAGGAATCCTTTGTTTCACCATCCAAGTTGATGTCATTTGAATCATAAAGGACAACCAACTTGTCTAGTTTTTGCAAACCTGCGTATGAAGCCGCCTCACTTGAGACACCTTCCATCAAGTCTCCATCTCCACAAATTACATAAGTGTAGTGATCAAAGAGATTGTAGCCTTCACGGTTATACTTCGCTGCTAGGAAACGTTCTGCTTGGGCAAAACCAGTAGCAGTCGAAATCCCTTGTCCTAGAGGACCAGTTGTAGCGTCAACCCCTGCAGTATGCCCAAATTCTGGGTGACCTGGCGTTTTGGAACCCCATTGACGGAAGTTCTTGACCTCATCCATGCTAACATCTTCAAAACCAGAAAGGTGAAGAAGGGCATAAAGCAACATAGAGCCATGACCTGCTGAGAGGATAAAGCGATCACGGTTGATCCAGTTTGGTTGTGCTGGATTAATGCGAAGTTGTTTTGTAAAGAGGCTATAGGCCATCGGAGCAGCCCCCATAACCACCCCTGGGTGACCTGAGTTTGCTTTGTTGATGGCGTCAATACCTAGAAAACGAATTGCATTAACAGATAGATTTGACATAGAATTTCCTTTCTCTTTGAGGTGATTAATGAATCACACATCCTATTTTACTATTATATGAAAAAATGTATAGAATAGCAATAAAACAATTTGCGTTCATCTATCACATTTGATTTGTCTATCCCCTCGTCACTTCATAGTACGGGAGCAAGCGAGTATAAGCGTCTTCTAGCTTCTCCAATATCGCTTCTACTGACTGATTTTCAATGAAGGAAACATCTGACTTGACCAAAACTTTACGGATTTCCTGATTGCGCACCTTCTCGCGTAAGAGCAGACGGTTTTCTTCATTAGCTTCTACCTTTTGACTTTGACCATCGGTGTATGTTAGATAATAGATTCCTTCTACTGGTGGAAGCTCTAAAATCTTGGCTTGTTTGCTCAGCGTCTGCTCATCCTTCTTGCGCTCGATGAAACTGACTTCTAAGGAAATCCCAAAATCTGAGGCCTCCCCATACAAACGCAGAGCCAACATGGGTTCTGTTACCTGCCCCTCTCTCTGTAGATAGGCCCAGAAATGCGGTCGCAAGCGCTGCGCTTGATTCATCCACTGACTAGTCTGTTGCAATTGCCATTCGGGATGACTTGCTTGGAAGGTCTTGGCCAGATTTGTAAAAGCCTTACGAGCCTCCTGCCCTTTGTTGCGCAATTCCAGCATCTTCTCTCGCTCATCTCCAGACTTATCTGGATTACGATACTGGATCCCCGCGTAAGATAGATAGTTTCTGATGGTTTCCATCATCGGTCTCTTCTCCTTTTTTCTAGCAAAAAATCAGGTCAAACCTGATTTTGTTTATTCTGTATCTACGACAACATAGCGATTTGGCTCATCACCTTCAGAATAGCTAGTCACTCCATCCATGCGTGAAATAATGCGATGGATAATCTTGCGTTCGCTATTCGACATTGGATCTGTTTGCTGGCTACGACCTTCCTCCAAAACGCGATTCGCCAATTTTTGAGCGTAGGTTTGTAACACTTCTGCACGGTGTTCAACATAATCATTGACATTAATCGTAATATAGAAAGTTCTTGAATAACGATTATAAAGATAATTTTGTGCCAAGAGTTGAAGGGCCTTCAAGACTTTTCCATGATAGCCGATAATACGACCTGGTTCGTTGGTGTCAATTTGAAGATTGATGGTACGACGATTGCAGTCGCTCGAAATCGTACCTTCAACATCCATATCATCCACAATGGTTTGAACGTAGCTAGCTACTTCTGTTGCCACTTGTTCGGTATCATAACTTGGCTCTACTTTTAAGCCCAAATCTTCCAAGGATTGGCTCGCTACTTCTTGCGTTTCAGCTTCTTTTTCTGGAGCAGGCTTAACTTCCTCAGTAGCATCTTCTGCTTGTAGTTCATTTAAAATTGAAATATGACCTGTTTCTTCCAAAATCGTGCTGGCATGTTTTTCATTTTTCAAGATTTCAACCTTGACCTCTTCAGAGACACCTTGGCCTTCTTCTTCAATTTTCTTGATGGCTTCAACCACATATCCCAAATCAACTGTCGCTTCGCTGACTGTTTTCACTGGTTCATTCTTTTCATTGACTTCTTTTGGAACACCTTTGACAGCCTGTTGATTGGCTTTAATCACTGTTGTTTCACTGATTGCTTCGATATCAACTTGAGCTGGCTTCTTACCAAACAAGCCCAAGAAACCTTTTTTCTCTTTTGAAACGACCTTGATGTGGGCCTTCATTCTTGAAATATTTAATTCTTTCAACCCTTTTTGGATTGCTTCTTCAACCGTTGAACCTGTAAATAATACCATTACCAGATTCCTCCTTATTTTTTCTTTTTCTGTGCTTTCTTCAAGGCTCTTCTCTTCTTGCCTTCTAAATCTCTTTCTGCTTGGACTACTGCTTCTCTTTCAGCAATAATCTTGAAAGGATTGTTCAAGAAATAGGTTTGCAAAACTTGATAAGCATTGGATACTGCCCAGTATAAGGCAACTCCACTAGGCGCAGAGATGGCAAAGATAAAGATCAGTACTGGCATCCCGTACATCATCCCTGTCATAGCTCCACTTCTTTCAGGCAAGGCCTTATTTGATAACCAACTACTCAAGAAGGTAAAGACTGCCGCCAAAATCGGAAGGATAAAGCTTGTGTCTACTCCCCCTAGGTTCACCCATAAGAAGTGCCCTGTTTTTAAAAATTCCACTCGACTCAAGGCTTGGAACAAAGCCAAGAGGACCGGCATTTGTATTAGAATCGGCCAAATAGAGGACGAATGTTTGACTCCCAATTCTTTATAGACCTTCCGCATCTCCTGGTCTAGCTTGGTTCTACTTTCCATATCACGACCCGGATATTGTTCTTGCAGAGCCTTGATGCGCGGTTGAGCCTCTTGCATTTTTCTAGAGGCAACTATCTGTGTCTGAAAGACCGGTAATAGAATCGTTCGGATCAAAATCGTGAAGAGAATAATCCCCACTCCGATACTAATGTCAAAGGACAAAAAGCGGATAATTTCAGCAAAAAAATAGACAAATTTGCTCCAAAGATCTGTCGAATCGGCCGTTATATCGCTAGCTGTACCATTTGTTGCACAGGCCGTCATGGCAAACAAGGACAGACCTAACAAACTAGTCAACTGTAGTTTCTTTTTCACTCCCATTTCCTTCCTGGTATATCTTTGATAACTTTAATACGTGGAGTAGATTTTTCTCCATCTCTGCATATTCCAAGGTTTCCACCCCTTTTCGAGCAATCACAACAAAATCGACATGATCTACCAGACTTCCCTTTGCATTTTGTATGATATGTCGGATTCGTCTCTTAATTTGATTTCTGGTAACTGCATTCCCCAGTTTTTTACTAACGGACAGTCCTACTCGAAAATGGTTTTGCTGGTTTTCCAATTGGTAGACAACAAATTTTCGATTGGCAAAACTTGTTCCTTCCTTGAAAATTGCCTTAAAATCTTTCTCTCTTTTTACACGAAAGTTTTTCTTCAAAACTCAACTCCATCTATTAAATTACTACTATTATACCATATTTTTCCAAAAAGCCAATAACAGCAAGGTTTTAGAGATTTTCTCCATAAAAAAAGGTGGGAAACTACGTTTTCCGACCTTCTTTTCTTCTATTCTTTGCTCAATAAAATGTTAAAAAAGCTTATTTTTTCAAGCGTTCCACATCACGCGCAATCACTAATTCTTCATCAGTTGGGATAACCAAGACACGAACAGATGCTGCATCTGTTGAGATATCTCCAGTTACGCCAAAGACGTTCTTCTCTGAATCTACATCACATCCAAACCAAGAGATGCCTGAAATAACATCACGACGGAAATTTACTGCATTTTCACCAACACCTGCTGTAAAGATGATTGCGTCTGCTCCGTTTAGGACAGCAAGGTATTGACCGATGTGTTTTTGGATACGGTCAACATAGATTTCATAAGCCAATTTCGCATCGTGGTTACCTTCTGCTACAGCTGCTTCGATATCACGCATATCACTTGACTTGCCTGAAACACCCATGAGTCCTGATTCACGATTGAGAATGCGACTGATATCTTCTGGCGTGTTGAAGTCCTCAGTATACTGCATCAAATAAGGGATGATAGCTGGGTCAATATCTCCTGTACGAGTTCCCATCATCACTCCGCCAAGTGGTGTGAAGCCCATAGAAGTGTCAACCGAACGACCGCCCTTAACTGCCGTAATCGAAACACCATTACCGATGTGGCAGGTAATCAATTTCAAATCTTCTAGAGGGCGTCCCAAAAGTTTTGCTGCTTCTCCAGCTACAAACTGATGACTTGTCCCGTGGGCTCCGTATTTACGAACCTTGTTCTCTGTGTAGTATTTAGTTGGTAGAGGATAGCGATAAGCCTTTTCTGGCATGGTTGTGTGGAATGAGGTATCAAACACAACAACGCTAGTGATATCCGGAAGCAATTCCTTGAATGCACGAATTCCTGCTGCGTTGGCTGGATTGTGGAGAGGAGCCAAAAGTCCCAACTCTTCGACTTTCTCTAAAACATCACCCTCAACGACCGTTGATTCCTTGAAGTATTCACCACCAGCTACAACGCGGTGTCCAACACCAGTAATCTCATCATAAGATTTGATGATATCGAAACGAATCAAATCATCCAATAAAATTTTAACGGCTTGTGTGTGATCGTCAATATCAAGAATTTGTTTTTCAGAACGGTCGTCAAATTTTACAGTTGAGATTGAATCCTTCAAGCCAATACGTTCAATCAAGCCTTTCGCCAATACAGTTTCTTCTGGCATTTGGTAAAGTTGCCATTTCAAACTCGAACTTCCAGCATTGATTGCAATTGTTTTTGTCATAACATGATACCCCTTTTTAAGCGTTTTCATCTATTATAACAAAATCTACCTTATATTTCAGTACCTTTGCTCCAATTTTGAAAATTTTCTTTAAAGGTCAACAATACTGACGGATCTTGCAGACTTGTTAGAGGATAGACAAAGGGTTCTATTTCCTTGTCTCTTTTCTTTTGTAAAACGAAAACACTCTTAGCCTGACTGGCCGTTGAAAAAATATCCTCTGGTAAGGCGATGATAGCAGTCAGACTGACTTCGTCTTTGAGCCAAGCTTTTAACAAATCACTTTGGGGGCTGGTCAACAAATCACTCGGAGCCAGAAAAATAGCATAGCCATCTGACTTGAGGTACTTGAGACCTTGCTCCATCAGCAAATGGTGGGCATAGGTATGTTCTTGGCTAGAAGCCACTTGATAACGAGATGCAATGGTGTCATCCGGATAATATCCGACAGGCAAATCGCTGATGACCACATTGCTTTCTTTAAGCATTTGCGGTCGAACGGCATCACCTTGAACAAAACCTGCCTGCAAACCAATCACATCTGCCATACTGGCTGCCAGATCAATTAGCAAATCATCCACTTCGACTCCCAAGTAATCCACTTTTTTAGCAAGAGAAGTCAAGAAGGTAGCCCCCAGAATCCCCATGCCAGAACCCATTTCGAGGATGCTAATTTCCTCTTTATGAAGCAACTCTTCCACAATAAGTACCAAGAGGAGGGCAATGGCATCCGGTGTAAACTGGTGATTGGCTTGTAAAGGCTCCGTTTGCCCTGCCTTCATCAAGAGAAACTGGTAGGTCTTGAGCCACTCTTCCTTGCGAAGTGCTAAGCGCCTAAGGGCTTGATTGTTCTCCTTGACCTGCTTTAGCTCAGTCTCGCCATCTAGGTAGATACTGTTTTGCTCTACTAAGGCATCATAAAAGTTGGTCGCCAAATCACTTTGGATGATTTGGACATTCTCTAGTAAATACGTATAAGCTTGTTCAATTTTTTCAAAATCCATATTCCTATCTTATCAAAATTCCCCTATTTTTTCCATCTGAAGAGAAAAAATCACTGCTTTAGTGAGCGAGTGATTTTTGGGCTACAGTTAAAAAGAGCTCTGCATAATTTCCTTGAAACAAGTCTTCAGCGCTATAGAGAATCTGACTATGCACAGATGAAAAAACCTGCTGAATTAACTTATTTTCCAGTTCAGCTAAATCAAAACCATGATGGTTAGGCTCTATCTTGGTAAAATCAGCAATGAGGACCTGTCCATTCTCCCTAAGATGATGGTGAAACATGGCAAGGGTCGCGTCTAGATCAGGCATATGATGAAGAACCCGACTGACAACAATCAGATCAAATTGCTGCTCCAAGGGATTTGCCAGTAAATCCTGCTCCAAGAGTTGAAGATTCCTGATTTCTTGGTCCTCTGCTTTCAAACGGGCTTGCTCCAGCATTTTCTCCGAGATATCTACTAGGGTAACCGACTTAGCTTGCTTAGCTAGAGGCAAGGCTAACAGACCCGTCCCACCACCAAAGTCCAGTATTTCCTTGCCTGATAGAAGATTAATCTGTGCTTCAACTGCTTGACAAACCAAGTTTGCAAGAAAGATATTTTTGGGCGAATCAAAGGTTTCTGCTTTGTGATTAAAATCGTGTTTCATGTTTTTAGTGTATCACAAAGAAGTTGAATTGCCTAGGAATTGGCTTTCTTATCTGCCTTATCTTCTGTTTTTTTCTGATTTTGTTTTGGATTTGAATCAGTCGCTACCTCTTCCTTTTTAGCTGTTTTCTTTTCTTGGGTTTTCAGCGGAGGAAAGAGAAATTCATAATTGTCCTTATTCATACGAACACTTGTCGCAAAACCTGTTTTCGTATTTTGATAAGTGACTTTTCCTAGGTTAAAGACTCGTTCCCCACTTTCTTGTTCAACATTATCTTTACTTCGCTTGGCCATGGCAAAAGCGATCAACTTTTCTTTGTTTAGGGCAAAGTCTTTGTGATGGGCAACTTGCCGATTCAAATAAAACTGCAACAAAAGGCTAAAAATGGCTGCCATGGTGACCGCATATAGGAGAACTCCTGCCTTAACTTTTTGCTTTTTCCACACGATAGATGAATTCCCTTTCTAAGCCTTTTTGAAACTGGAAACGAAAGCGAACCAGTTGATTATCCTCTGTGATTTGTGCTGATTTGAGGCCATAAACCATCGGCTGGTAACCCCGTCCACTGCTATCGGTTTTTCGAAAATCATCCGATTTGAATGTGCCCATAGCGATAGCCTTGCCGTCTTGCTTCATATAGAGGCGATTGTCTTCCACCTTCTCAAACTGCGAACGCTCTAACTCAGCCTCTAGTTGATCCACAAACAAGAGCCACTCCTTTTGCTCACTTTGTTTCTGGTAGCGCACTTCTGAAATGAGGAGCTGACTCATGGCTTGAAAGAGGAGCAAGCCACCGCTAATGACGATAAGGGCAAGCAGAGATTCTAAAAGAGTGAACGCTCTTACCTTACTGCTCTTTAAGATCGAGCAATTTCTTTGTCCCATGGTAGACCTCCAATCCTTTTTCACTAGCAAACACCTGAATCCCCACTCCGTTTATGTTTACCTGATTTTGACCTGTCTGTAAGGCCATCTTAGCCACACGTAAGACTTCTTCCTTTTGCAAAATTTCTGCCTCTTCTTGTCTACTTTTCTGGATTTGTCCCAAAAGAAGGGTCGCAATGCTGGCAAACACGGCTAGAGCAACTATCGCTTCCAGTAAAATCACTGCCCTAATTTTTTGTTTCTTTAATGCGTTTAATTTTTCCATTTCCTAGATATAATCGATAGCTGATTGCTCCTTTGCTGGTCTGAAATTCAACCTTAGCCAGAGACGAGTTGCCCCCAGCTCGGTCAAATATAATGCTTTGTCCTGATGGTGCTTGAATTCCTTTGGGAACTGTCAACTTTTGACTGCCATTGCTAATCGTCTGTCCGTCTATGCTCAAATTTGTCTTTTGTTGACTAGCTACACTACGCTTTTGCGTTTCCCTATAGAGTTCTTCAAACTCCATAAAGAAAATCTGCTCCTCTACCGCTGCAAAACTGGACTGGACAGAGCCTGATAAGGCCAAAGCAATGATACTCACAAGTCCTAAAACCAAGAGACTTTCAAACATGGTAAAGGCCTTAATCTGCAACCGTTTGACTTGTTTTTTGTTTTGCATGGTAGTCTTTATAAGCTTTGGCTTGCTCAGCTGTGATACGACCGTCCGCTTGTAATTTGCTGAGGGTAGCATCATCATTTTTATCCAAACGATAAAGTTCTGCCTGACTTTCCACCACCTTGACAACAGCAGCTTTTCCTTTGTCATCTACGGCATCCTTTTGCTTGGTCAAATTGGGTACAAAGAGCAAGAGAAGAACGCTGATGATGAGCAAGACGACTAACATTTCTACCAGAGTGAAAGCTTGAACTTTGGCTTTTTTTAATTTTGTCATGAGTTTGTTCATTTTAAAAATTTACCTCCATATTTTGATACATGGGCATAAGCATTGCCGCATAAAGTAAAACGATAATCAGGGCCACAAAAATAAAAACCAGTGGCTGTACTAAGTTCATGGTGCGATTGACTCGGGTAAAAAAGGCTTCCCAAGTTTTTTCGGCATAGATTTCCAACTCGCTCCCCAGCTTGGACTTGACTTCCCCATACTCGATGATGAGACTCAACTCCTTTTTAAAGAAGGGATAGGTCGCTATGATTTGGGAAAATTCACGACCATTTTGCAGGGTTTGAGCCAGATCTTGACCGATTTCTTTAAAGAGCTGAGAGCCTTGTTCCTGCATGATTTGAAAAATCTGCGTCAGCTCCATCCCCTGTGAAATCATATTGCCCCATTCACGCGCGTAATAGGCCGTCAGATAAGTCTGGACAAAGATTCCTAGAAAGGGAACCCGTGCCAACATCGAGAAAACCCGCATCTTGGAACTTCTTTTGTAGAAAGTGAGGGCTAAAAGTAAAGATAGAGAGCAAACCAGCACTAGTCCCAGAAATATTTGTGGCAGATTGCCGATGATTTGAGTGGCGATATTGCTACTGTCCAGTTGGGGAAGTAGATAGTTTCTCAATCCCAGCATGATTAGCAGGAGAAATCCCAGCAAAATCAAGGGATAAGTCGCCACTTCGATTAATTTTTTCTTGACCTTGGCCAGATTGTCCAGGTATTCTTCTATCTTGCCCAAACTCAGATGAAGATTGCCGTGAACTTCAGCCAGGGATAGCTGGGTCACAATGGCAGTTGAAAACCCTAAACTGTCCATCATTTCTGAGAAAGATTTTCCCTGAGACAAACCTTGGTACATCTGGACCACATAGTCCTTTTCCAGCAAGGCACTTCTACCCAAAAAAGAAATAATTTCCACCAAATGAAAGCCACTAGAGAAGAGATTATGAAACAGGGTGATGATTTTCTTCTGCTTAGCGGTAGCTAATTTTTTCCGTTTCAGCCTGAAGACTTGTGATATGTCCATCTTTAAGAAGCTGATCAATCTGCTCATTCCAGCTAGTTGGCTGGTGTTCTTGATAGTATTTGTTTGCAAAGTCAAGGATTCCTCCTCCCCCGATTAATCTCTGATAGCAGACACCTTGTAGGACAACTGCTAGTTCCTCCTCCGTCACACCTAACTCCAGAAGGCGCTCATAAACACCTCGGATACTTTTGGCATGAATGGTTGAAAAGACCGTCGCACCTGTCAAACTGGCTCTGACAACTGCACGCGCCGTCTCACTGTCCCGAATTTCACCGATAATCAAGAGGTCTGGGCGATGTCGGAGAGACAGTTTGATTAGATTTTCATAGGTCAGTCCAATCGCCTCATTCAACTGCAACTGGAGCATGTCGTCCTGCTTGATTTCTACTGGATCTTCGATAGACATGACCTGCTGTCCCTTAAAGAGGGACTTAGCTAATTCGTGCATCAAGGTCGTCTTACCACTGCCGACTGGACCTGCAAAGAGATAGAGGCCCCGTTGCCTGTACTGCTCTCCTAACTCAACTAGATCCTGAAACCAAAAGCGCAACTCCCTTTCCTCGTCGTGCAACAAACGAATGACCAAACTCTCATGTCCCCGATAATCTCCTACGGTTGACAAGCGCAGAGAAGACACCTTCTCTCCATGCTGGTAGTCGCAAGAGCCCAGCTGACTGCGGCGTTTTTCTCCTACATTCATACCCGCCACAAACTTGAAATGACTAATCACTGCAGCTAAAACCTCAAAATCATAGGAGTCAATGAGACACCTCTCATCACCAATTCGCATATGAAGTTCATAAGTAGCCTCCTTGGGAATGAAATAGATATCCTGAGCTCCTTTTTCCTTAGCAGTCGCAATCATTTTCTGTGCAATTTCTTGTACCATAGCTCCCTCCTTATCTAGACTATTCGCAAAAAAATAAAAAAAACAACTTTTAAAAGTTGCTTTTTTATCTCAATTTCATGCGGCAAGAACGGTGCTTTTCTTGACCTGTTTGTTTTTCATAACCTGGGCGTAGTTTTTCATCGGGTATGATGCCTTCGTCTTCGAGAAGGAGGAGGGAGTGATATTGTTGCAAATACTCATCACACTCATCACACCAACGCTGGTCCGCAGGATCCCAAAAAATGGTCATAAGGTCACTCCGACTCTTATAGAAAGGAGTTTTGCTTTCTAACTCAAACCAGCAAGTTTTGTAATATTTTAGAGCATCATAGTACTTGTCAAACCGTTGACTCATGATGACATCTTCTTCCCAACCTTCCATGAACCACCAAGGCTCAAAGTCCCCATACATTTCTATAACACGATACATTTTTACTACTTCCTTTGTACCGTATATTATAACGAATTTTTCAAAACAAGGAAAGAATTTTGCTTAAGTGCCCTATCAGAGAAACTTATTAAAACATATTTTGAGACTATCATAAAAATAGGAGTCCTTTGCCGACTCCTATTTTATCATCTTATGCTTGATAACGTTTCACACCATCTAGATAGGTAGCTACCAATTCCAAATCTTTATCTAGCACGATAAAGTCAGCATCGTAGCCTTCACGGATTTGGCCACAAACATCATCAATGTGAACAGATTTTGCTGGGTTGAAGCTGGCCATCATGACTGCTTCATGTGGAGAGGCAATGTTCCAGTCAACCACATTCTTCAAACCGTCTTTGAGTTTGAGAATAGAACCCGCCAAGTTACCTGTGGATTTGAGACGAGCAGTTCCATTTGCAACGACAACTGGGAATTCTCCCAACATGTAGTCGCCGTCTTCCAATCCACCAGCTGTCATACAGTCTGTGATAAGAGCAATATTTTCTGTTCCTTTTTGTTTGATAAGGATTTCGCAGGCTTTCGGATCCACATGGTGACCGTCACAGATCAACTCTGCATAGGTATGAGGTAATTGATACATGGCTCCAACCATACCGAGTTCACGGTGAGTCAAACCACGCATCCCATTGTAGGCATGTACCCAAACACTAGCCCCAGCATCTACTGCCTTTTTAGCTTCGTCAAATGTTGCATCTGAGTGACCAAGAGCAACTGTCACACCTTCTCCCGTAACCGTACGTACAAAGTCTTCTACACCTTCACGTTCTGGCGCAAGGGCGATTTTATTGAGCAAGCCATTTGCTGCTTTTTGCCAAGTGCGAAACTCATCCATACGAGGATCTTTCATGTAGGCAGGGTTTTGAGCTCCCTTGTATTTCTCTGTGAAATACGGACCTTCAAAATAGATACCCCGAATTTTCGCTCCAGTTGCTTCCTGGTAACGGGCACCGATATTTTCTGTTACTGCGAGCAATTGCTCATATGATGAGGTCAAAGTAGTTGGCAAGAAGCTCGTTACTCCCATGCTGAGGAGCCCTTCACTCATGGTATGAAGCGTTCCTTCGATGTTATTATCCATGACATCCACACCGCCAAATCCATGAATGTGGGTATCCACAAGTCCTGGGGCAATGCTGTAGCCTGTATAGTCAATGACGTCAGCGCCTTCAGGAATATCTTCTACATGCTTTCCAAACTTACCATCCACAAGTTCCAAGTAGCCGCCACGACGAACTCCGTGTGGATAGAAAAACTGATCCGCTTTAATATAATTAGGCATAATGATAACCTCCTTAATAGATTGTTTCTAGAATTTATTATGTCAATTACATTATAAACCTTTCTTTTTCATTTGTAAATGGTATAGACCTATTTTCTGGAGATATTTTAAAAGAGCTGGATTTCTCCAACTCTTTGATTTTATTTTGATTTCACAGGCAGTTCTTGAGCGGCCTTAACAGCAGCTGCTATTGTTTCTGCGTATAGCTTAGCACCTTCTTCAATCATGTTGCTATCATTTCCAAAGTGAACTTGGTCGGTTCCAGCCCAGATTTCAGGGTGTTCCTTAGCAACCTTATTCCAGTCAGCGATGCTCACGTAAGGATTCTTTTCAGCTAATTTCCGTGCATAAGCCGCATACTGCTCCACTGATGTGTAAGTGTCCTTGCTCTTATCTCCCTCATAAGGTGTAACAAGAATGAGATGGTGTCCTTTCGGTAGATTGTTCACGATGCTGTCCAAATCATTCTTATAACCTTCAGGATTGTTGACTCCCGTTGCAATGACAACTGTTTTTAGCAGTGCCTTGTTCTGGCTGTTAAGAAGCATAATGTCATTGGCTTGCTTGGTCGTCCGACTAACCTGAGCATTAATATTTGCTTCAGGAAGTGCCTCTTGTAAGGCTGTATTAGCACGCAGGGCTACCGAATCTCCTATCAGACTTGTTCCCTCAGAAATTCCCAGGCGACTCAGTTCGACTTGTTCAGCAAGAGTCTTTGTTTGTCCTATATTGGTCTGGGCTTGTTTGAAACCATTGACCATCAAGTCTGTTTCAAAGGCTCCAACTTGGGGAGAGACAATAGTAATCACCAAAGCAATCACTCCAAGGATTCCCACACTAGAAGCACTGATGGATTTGATATGAGGCAGTTTACTGATTTTCCTAATGAAAGGATTGGATTTACCGGCAATCAATGGCTCAATAATATAGAAGGATAGGATAGCAAAGAAATAAGAAAAGATGATCGTCAGAATAACAGCAGGCAGATTACTCATCAACTGAGAAAAGATAATATAAAAAGGCCAGTGGAAGAGATAAACCGCGTAGCTGGTATCCGCTAAAAATGTAATGATCCGAGGTTCTTGTATCTCAGGCGTTTTCTCATGCAAGACACGCGCAGCAAAAATCATGACCACGGCTGCTAAGCTGGCAAGTAAGAAACCAAACAAGTAAGCGAACAGGTAGGTAAACTTAACAAAGAAAGTCAGAAGCAACAATACCAAAAGCCCTGCAGCAAACACCAGTAGATTCTGACGAAGATTCCACATTCGATCAAATTGTTTGACCAAATCAGTCGTCTGACGAACTCCCACAACTGTCGCAAGGATACTTCCTAAAAAGAAAGGGTAGACATGGGTTAGACTTGAAAAGTAGACAGACGAATAAGAACTAGCCATGAGACTACCAATAAACATAGAGAAGAAGCTAAGGATGAATGCTCCCGCAGACAGGAGAAAGACGGTTCCTCTCAACTGACTACTAGATTTTGATCGTTTAGATAAGAACCAGACAGCCAAGCCCCAAAGGATGTAGTAGTGAACCTCAACAGCCAAACTCCAGTTATGAACAAAAAGGTGGGGAATGAACTGAGATTCGTAACTACCCCCCGTAAGCATTTCATAAAAGTTGGTCACAAAGCCGAAAACTCCAGCAATCTGACCACCAATACCTGCAACATAGTCTTGACGAACCAAGAAAGTAAAAGGCATGGTCACCAAAATCATCAGCACCACAGGTGGCACGATGCGGTAAAACCGTCTCTTAAAAAAGCCCAGTAAATCAATCTGGCGTGCCTTCCCAAATTCTTCTAAAAGGAGGGAGGTGATCAAAAATCCTGAAAAAGTGAAAAAGACATCTACCCCAAAGAATCCTCCAGGAAAGATCGTTTGAAAGAAGTGGTACAAAAGCACCAAAAGTAAACCTGTAATCCTAATCAAGGAAAACCATTTAATACGCATACGAGTTTATTCTCCCTTTCGTTATACACTTTATTCTATCAAAAAAAGAAGAAAAATCCTACGAGAAAACGCAGGATTTTTTAGCTTCTATAAATTCCATTTTAGAAATTGCGGCCCGACTTATTGTAGCCATATTTTTCTACAAAATACTCGCGGAATTCCAAGAGATTGTCGTCCATGATGGCTTGTCGAACCTGCTTCATGAGGTTGAGCAAGAAGTAAAGGTTGTGGTAGCTAGTCAAGCGGATACCAAAGGTTTCATCAGCCTTGAGCAGGTGACGAAGGTAGGCGCGTGTGTAATTCTTACATGTGTAGCAGTCACACTCAGGATCCAGTGGCGTAAAGTCTTCAGCGAATTGGGCATTCTTGACAACCAAACGACCTTGGCTAGTCATACAAGTTCCGTTACGAGCGATACGAGTCGGCAAGACACAGTCAAACATATCCACACCACGAATAACCCCATCAATCAAACTATCTGGCGCTCCCACTCCCATCAAATAGCGAGGTTTGTTTTCAGGAAGGAGTTGGGTTGTGAAGTCCAAGACTGCATTCATCTCTTCGTGCGTTTCTCCCACTGCCAAACCACCGATAGAGTAGCCTGGAAAGTCCATGCTGACAAGGTCGTGAGCTGACTGACGGCGAAGGTCTTCAAATCCTGCCCCCTGTACAATCCCAAACAAACCTTGATCCTCCGGACGACGGTGAGCCTTTAAGCCACGTTCTGCCCAACGACTGGTACGCTCGATGGATTTCTTAACGTAGTCGTAAGGTTGATAAAACTGAGGACATTCATCAAAAGACATCATGATGTCTGAGCCCAGATTATTCTGAATAGAAATAGCCTTTTCTGGCGACAGGAACATCTTGGAACCATTGAGATGGTTTTTAAAGGTTACGCCTTCTTCTGTGATATTTCGGCTATCTGCTAGGGAATAAACCTGGAAACCACCACTATCTGTCAAAATCGGCTGGTCCCAATTCATGAACTTGTGGAGACCACCTGCGCGTGCGATGAGTTCATCTCCAGGACGAAGCCAGAGATGATAAGTATTAGACAGGATAATCCCTGAACCCATCTCCTTCAACTCCTCTGGAGACTGAGTCTTGACAGTAGCTTGGGTCCCAACTGGCATAAACATAGGTGTCGGGAAGGTGCCATGCGGAGTAATGATTTCTCCCAGACGAGCTCCTGTATGTTTTTCTTTCTTAATCAAACGGTATTTGATTGGTGAATCTGACATTTTCTACCTCCGAAGCTGGGAAAAACAGTCCCAGTTCATACTTTGTGCCCAAAGGCATACTGTATGATTTTATCAAAAAAACTAGGAACTGTCACGAACTATGGTATAATGAGAGAATGAAATACCCAAAAATTGATTTAAAAACCATTCGTCTGCAGACGAGACAATTTCAGGCTGAAAATCCCCGCCTCTTTCTCGTCTATCTCTTACCTAGCATACTGGTCATCTTATCAGGCTTTCTCAACCCCCTGGCTCGTCTCCAAGAAAATGTTTTAGAGCAATCCTTTTTCAGCATGCTGGCACAAGTGCTCCAAGCCTATCTCTTCCCATTAGTGGTTTCTTTTATGAGCACGATTTTTTTAGCAGGTGCTGCCTTTGCGACACTCCGACTCCTCAAGGATCCTGATACAGAACTCTCAGTAAAATCAAGCCTGGCCCTCTTTGCTGAAGAGCGCTTCTCGCAAACCTTCCTAACTCTGCTCCTCAAACGTTTCTACCTCTTTTTATGGAGCATTCCAAACTTAGTAGGCGTTTATTTTCTCTTTTATAGCAATCTCTTGGCTCGGAGATTTGTTGCCCTGCATCCTGAATTTCCAAAACTAGACCTCTCATCAGTTGAAACGGAGCAGTTCCTTATGACCTTTGGACTCTACTTTTTCGCGAGCCTCATCTTGATGATTGTAGGAAATGCCCTCTATATCCCGCAACATTATGCCTACTCGCAGGCAGAATTCCTCCTCTGCGATACTCTAGATTTAGGACAGGCTAAACCCCGTCAAATCCTGAAAACTAGCCGTTTCTTGATGAAGGGTTACAAATTTCAACGCTTTGTCCTCGACCTACAACTACTTCCTTGGTACTTCCTCAATTGGATCACTTTTGGAATTGCTAGCTTTTCACTCCTTCCCTATATCCAAAACAATCACATCTTCTTTTACAGAGCCCTACTAGCCCGTAAACGTCGAAATGGATAAAAATCTAAAAAAGCAGCATCTTGCAGGATGCGGCTTTTCTTATTTCAAAAGCAACATACTCAGCAGAGTCAAAATAGCGGGCCCACCTTGCTTCAGAATAATCTTCTTATTATCCTGAAGAATTTACACACAAAAAAGAAGCGGGAACTCAATCAGTTCCCAACTTCCATTTTAATGATTAGTTCATTGAAACGTGAACATGGTCATAGTGGTTTTCGGTCACACTACCACGGTCTGGCATTGGATTCCACGTGTAGGCTGGTCCATATTTGCTATCGTATGGAGCGTAGAAACGTTGCTTCCAGATGATGTAGTTGATACCACGGCTAGCCATATTTTTGACTGCATATTCTGCAATTTGATCTCCGAGTGCTGAACTCACTGGAACCATAAAGTCGATGGCCAAACCTTTACCATGGTCCCCACTGTCACCAGGACGGTAGCCACTAAATGATGTAATCCCAAACAAGTTGGCGATTTCTTCTTTAAAGGCTGCTGTTTGTGGTTGAAGACCAGCATTCTCAGACTTAGTTACTGCAAGTCCTGCATAGTCAGGAGCCGCTGGAGCTGAATAAGTTCTTGAAGGAGTTTGGCTTTGCTCTGCTTGATAAGTCGAAGTTGCAATGTCAGAAGTTGCTGTTGATGCTGCTGTTTCTTCTGTTGCACTTGTTCCTGTTGTATCAGCAGGTGTTTCAGTTGCTGGAGCAGCTGCTACTGGGGCTTCTGCTGGGGTTGTTGCTGCCGTTTCTTCAGCTACAGGTGTTTCTGTAGATGGTGCCTCTTCAGCAACTGTCGCTGTCTCAGAAACTTCTGAACTTGGCGCTACTTCTGCTGGTTTTTCAGTCTCTGTTGCAGTTGGAGCTTCCTCAATTGGTTGAGAAAGGTCTTCTACTTGAACTGTTTGTTCATCGACTGTCACTTGATTCGTCGTCAAATCAGCTGTCGCAGTCGTCACTTCTTCACTAGAATCTGATTGAGGAGCTTGGATTTCAACTTCCGTTACCTCTTCTGCCTCATTGACAGTTGTAGTGAGGACAGTATCTGGGAAAATCAAGTCCATATTGGTGATTTTGTTCAAATTAGCAAGAACGGTCACATCTACTCCCAAAGCTTCTGCAATCGTGCTCAGGGTATCACCATACTGAACTGTATAGCTGTTTTTGTTCTCGTTTTTCGTCACGTCATTTTGGATTTGCTCAACGCTACGTGCTGTCCAAGAGATTTCTTGAGCTTTAGCTCCTAATGCTGGAGCAAGAGACAAGGCTACTGTTGAGGCTAAAATAATTCTTTTCTTCATTCGTTCATATTCCTTTCAAATGAGTACCTGTCTATCATAACACAAAAAAAGCAGAAAAAAAGCCCTCTCGGACCTATTTAATAGAACTGTCTATTCTTTGTAACAAACTCGATCAGTTGAAATAGTTTGTTAGGTTTCTGTCACAGAACTGACACAATTTTCTCGTCACTTATCCTCAAAAATATGAGGAATATCTGCTAGTGCTTGAATCTTCTGATTCCCTTCATAGGACAATTCTAAAAAGTTAATGCTTTGAATGCCGCTATTCTGAGCGAATTCCACATCCAAAGTCCGGTCCCCTATATAATAAGTGTTATCAGGATCCAGCTGATATTTGTCTAGCAGATATATCGCCGCTTCTGGACTAGGCTTGCGCTCAAAGCCACTCTGACTGGTTAAAATCTCTGTGAAATAAAATTCCAAACCCAAGTCTCTTAGAATGGTAAGCGCATTGTCCCCCTTATGAGTATAGACAAACTGTTTAATCCCTGCTTGGTCTGCCCAAGCTAGCACTTCACGCGCACCTGGCATCAAAACTACCTGGGCATTTTTCTCAGACAAGCTCTGGGCACGTACCTGATTGAGCACTTCCGCATCCAGATTTCTCTCTTCTGCCACCTGCTCCAGCAAATCCTGCACAGAATACCTGAGGATAAACTCTCTCACTTTCTCCTTATCATAAGGAATAGAAAACTGAACAAATGTCTCCTCAATTCCTAACAAAATCGCTTCGTAAGAGTCCAATAAGGTTCCATCTAAATCCCAAATAAAAGCTGTTTTTCCCATTTCCTATCCTTTCAAGCTCATATAACGCTGGTAACGGTAGAGTAGAAATAACCATCGAAAACCATTGTCCAATAACGTTCCAGCCCAAATACCAGGTAAGCCCCAACCAAGCACAATCCCCATCAGATAGGCTGTCCCAATGCGGATACACCACATCCCAATACTTGTCGCATAAAAGGGGAGGCGAGCATTTCCCAAGCCCTGCCAAACTGCCGTATAAATAACTGTCCCTGTCGCCATGGGAGTCCCTAGTAGTGAGAAAAGTGCCACCAAAACGCTAGCTTCAACCGCAACAGGATCCGTCGTATAGAGATGTGTCAGTGGTGTCCCCAAGGCATAGATGCTAAGTGTTAAGGGCAACATAAGGACGAAAGAAAGCCAAAAGGTTTGTTTACTCAAACTAGCGACTCTTTCCCAATTATTCTCTCCAACTGCTCGAGCCACCTGCATGACCGTTGCCGTAGCGACGCCAAAGGCAGGCATATAGTTAAACTGGGTCAAGACTTCTCCGACTGCATTCCCCGCTACTGCCTCCGTCCCAAAAGAAACGACCAAAGTAATGATGACGACATCTCCAGCCCTCATCATAAGCCGCTCTCCAGCTGCCGGTAAAGCTAAGGTCAATAGTTCCTTATCTAGACCAAAAGATGGCTTCTCATAAGGCAGTTTTAATTGCGACCACAAAATCACAAAACCAACCAAGCGAGACAAGATGGTCCCCCAAGCAACACCAGCTATCCCCATATTAAGAACAAAAATAGCTAGACTTGAAAAGAGAATATTCAAGGCATTGGATAAAAAACTAACATAGAGGGGTAGACGCGGATTATGCGTTGCACGAATCAAGGCACCAAAACTGGTCATCAAGCCCAAAAGAACAATTGAACCACCCACTAAAGAAAGGTAGAGTCCTCCACTTTTAGCCACAGACTGCTCAGTCCCCAAAAGTCCAATCATCTCTTGCCCAGCAAAGATAGACAAGGCCCCTAAAAGCAAACTCAGTAGCAAGGTAATCTTCAGAGCTTCAGTCACATGATAAGCTAGCTTGAACTGATCTTTCTGCCCCATACTTTTTGAAATAACACTGGAAATAGCAGCTCCCAGAGCGATGAAAATCGCCTGGTAAATGGTGATAATATTGCCAGCCACTGATACACCCGAAATAGCTACTAGTCCCAAGTGAGCGACCAAGTAACTGTCCACCATTCCCATGAGCATCTGCAAAAAGTTCTCACCCATAGCGGGCAAGGCAATATTAAGAATGTCTCTATTTTTCTTAAACAATCCTTCCTCCTGATGAAAAGAAACTCAGTTAGTTTCCCAACCGAGTTTACTCCCTCTGTCTTAAAGTCCTAGATAAGCTTCAACCGCTGCTTGCATGTCAGCAGCTGCCACTGTTGTTTTATGACGAACTGGAGCTGTTTCAAGCCCATCAACCGCTGGTGGCACTGCCACTCCTGAAATGTCATGTAATTGAGCCAAGGCTTCAAAGTCAGTTAAGCCTGATTTTCCTGTTACCGCTTCTACGGCAACCACTGGGAACTTGTATGGACTAGCTGTTGAAGCAATCACTGTCTTAGTCGCATCGCCAGTAGCCACTTGGTATTTTCTATAAACAGCTGAGGCAACAGCTGTGTGTGGGTCCTCAATGTAGGCATCTGTATCATAAACACGTTTAATTTCTGCCGCAGTTTCTTCCTCAGTCGCATATTCAGCTACAAAGAGTTCCAGAATCGCTGCATCAAAGTCTGTCAATTCATATTGTCCTTGTGTACTCAAGGCATTCATGAGTTCAGCTGTCTTAACCGCATCATTCCCCAAAAGATGGAAAATCAAACGCTCCAAGTTTGAAGATACCAAGATATCCATAGATGGACTAGTTGTTACTTTAAACTCACGTTTCTTATCGTAAACACGTGTCTTGAAGAAGTCAGTTAAAACATTATTGTCATTTGAAGCACAGATCAATTTACCAACTGGCAGACCAATTTGCTTGGCATAAAAGGCAGCCAAGATATTTCCAAAGTTTCCTGTTGGTACTGTGAAGTTGACCTTATCACCAGCCACAATCTCACCAGTCTTGACCAACTGAGCGTAGGCATAAACATAATAAACAATCTGTGGTACCAAACGACCAATGTTCATAGAGTTAGCTGATGAAAATTGCAGTTTATTGGCAGCCAATTTTTCACGAAGAGCTACATCGTTAAACATATGTTTCACATTTGTTTGTGCATCATCAAAGTTTCCATCAATAGCGATAACATGAGTATTGTCGCCAGTCTGAGTAGTCATTTGCAACTCTTGTACCTTGCTGACACCATCCTTTGGATAAAAGACAATAATCTCAGTCCCAGGTACATCCGCAAATCCTGCCATAGCCGCTTTTCCAGTATCGCCCGATGTCGCTGTCAAGATGACAATCTTGTTCTCCAAACCATGTTTCTTAGCAGCTGTTGTCATAAAGTAAGGCAAGATGGACAAGGCCATATCTTTAAAGGCAATGGTTGAACCATGGAAGAGTTCCAAGTTGTATTGCCCATCTAGTTTCACCAATGGTGCAATAGCTGGAGTATCAAACTTGCTATCGTAGGCATTGTTGATACAGTAGTCCAACTCCTCAGCTGTAAAGTCATCTAAAAATGCTGACAAAACTAATTTAGCCACTTCTTGGTAAGAAGCGTCCTTTAATGTTTCAAAATCCAAATCAACCTTTGGATAGCTAACTGGAGTAAATAAGCCTCCATCTGTTGCCAAGCCTTGCAAAATCGCTTGGCTGGCTGTTACTGTATTTTTCGCATCACGCGTTGATTGATAAACTAATGTCATAATCTCTATCCTTTATCTATAGTCTCTTCAATTATATCATGATTTTTCAGAAAATTCTCCCTTTATAAGAGAAATTGTAGTCCCAATTCTTTCTTCAAAGGCTCTAAATATATCATTTCTTGCTTATCCCTTTTCTCCAGTCCTTCCTCAGCTAGGATGAGTAAGTCTTTAGAAAATTCTCGAATCGCAGCTTCTTCCTCACCTGTGAGTTGTTTTTTAGAAAAATGTCGTCTTAAAAACTTATAATCACGACCAGCTGTGGTAAAAAATGGAGCAGTTCGCAAGTAAGCTTCAAGCTTGTCTAAATGAACCAACAATCCCAAGTGAAAGGCAGCAGAAGTAAAAGTTCTATCTAGAGCTTGCGTACAAACACTACGAAATTCAACTGTTCCTCGAGTCGTTAAGTCTTGGTACTGGTAACTACGATGGGTTTCAAAATCCTTCTCCCGAGGGTAAATAAGAACTTCATCCCCATTAAGGGTAAATGCCTGAATTTCACGTGTAGGCAAATAATCTCTAGCCTGAATCGGATAAAAATAATAGGTCTGCCCATCACGCTCCGCAGTAAAAATCGCAGAATAATTTAGATAGTCAAAAAAATCATCCTCGTCTTTAAAGAGTCTAGTATTGACACCGACATTCTCTGGATAGATACCATGCATGGATTCTTCCCAAAAAATATCCCTGGAAATCTTAGTATCCCAATCTGCCCCTGAAAACTCAGAGTTTGCAAACAAATAGGCTTTTGCTGCTTCAATTTGCGTAAAAGCATTGATAACACGCAGGTAGTTGGACCTTGAAACGTCTAGTTGAACCTGACTACCACAGATAAAAGCACCATATTCCGGGTAATCGTGTAAATCCGCCCCTAGAAAAGTTCTACTCAACTTCAAATAGTTCATTAACATCTGATAGCGTGCATAAGCAACCGGTTGATTCTCATTCTTCTCCCAGTATGGATGGATTCCAGAACCAATAATGGCATGATTTGCCTCACCCAACTTTTTCTGAATCAGAATCATGTAATCTCGATAACGCACTTCAACCTCTTGGATGGATTCCGCCCTACCAAAGGCAAACTCGATAGTTGTATAGGAGACTTCGAATAAGATCGTATCTTGGCTAACTGGATCAAGTAACTGAATTGGATTTCCAAAATCATCTACTTTTTCGATCGTAAAACCCAGAACTGATGGTAAATACCGAAAGAGATCCTTAACAACTTCACTATCTGTAGCTTTACTCTCTAAATTTACAATAGGAAATTCTAACTCAATCCCAATAAATAAATCTGGGTTCTCTTTTATATTCTTTAAGTAACGTTTCTTTAGTAATTCAACAGACCGAGACATTAATCACCAAGCTCTTTCATAATCAAAATAAATTGTGAATAAGTAATATTATACCAAAAATACACTAAAAATGATTAGAATAAGAAGAAAAAGATGATTCATCAGTTATCTGTACTTAAAGAAAAAATATCAAAATCTTCACTAAATCAAAAAACAAGGTCCGAAAACCTTGTCTTTATTACTATACCGGCGGCCGGGGTCGAACCGGCACGTCCTTGCGGACACTGGATTTTGAGTCCAGCGCGTCTGCCAATTCCGCCACGCCGGCAAATAGTAACTGGGGTAGCTGGATTCGAACCAACGCATGAGGGAGTCAAAGTCCCTTGCCTTACCGCTTGGCTATACCCCAATAATATAAAATAGGCGAGTGATGGGGATCGAACCCACGCATGCCAGAGCCACAATCTGGTGTGTTAACCACTTCACCACACCCGCCATAATCATATTAACACGGGCAGTAGGAATTGAACCCACACTGAAGGTTTTGGAGACCTTAGTTCTACCTTTAAACTATGCCCGTAACTAAAGTAATGGAAGGGGAGGGATTCGAACCCCCGAACCCGAAGGAGCGGATTTACAGTCCGCCGCGTTTAGCCTCTTCGCTACCCTTCCAAGTTATAAATAAAA
>NZ_GL397180.1:0-5251 GCF_000146585.1 Streptococcus mitis ATCC 6249
TTGACAAAGGGAGAAAAGAAGGTATAATAGAAAGAGTCGAAAAGCTCAGGTCCGTTGGTCAAGGGGTTAAGACACCGCCTTTTCACGGCGGTAACACGGGTTCGAATCCCGTACGGACTATGGGTATATTGTGGTTAGAAAAAACTTGGAAAAAAGTTTAAAAAACTTGTTGACAGAGAGAGCTAGCTGTGATATACTAATATAGTTGTCGCTCATGAGAGAAGTGAGAGACAAAGACCTTTGAAAACTGAACAAGACGAACCAATGTGCAGGGCACTATAACTGAAGTTATAGTACTGAACAATGAAAAAAACAATAAATCTGTCAGTGACAGAAATGAGTGAGAACTCAAACTTTTAATGAGAGTTTGATCCTGGCTCAGGACGAACGCTGGCGGCGTGCCTAATACATGCAAGTAGAACGCTGAAGGAGGAGCTTGCTTCTCTGGATGAGTTGCGAACGGGTGAGTAACGCGTAGGTAACCTGCCTGGTAGCGGGGGATAACTATTGGAAACGATAGCTAATACCGCATAAAATTGATTATTGCATGATAGTCAATTAAAAGGTGCAATTGCATCACTACCAGATGGACCTGCGTTGTATTAGCTAGTTGGTGGGGTAACGGCTCACCAAGGCAACGATACATAGCCGACCTGAGAGGGTGATCGGCCACACTGGGACTGAGACACGGCCCAGACTCCTACGGGAGGCAGCAGTAGGGAATCTTCGGCAATGGACGGAAGTCTGACCGAGCAACGCCGCGTGAGTGAAGAAGGTTTTCGGATCGTAAAGCTCTGTTGTAAGAGAAGAACGAGTGTGAGAGTGGAAAGTTCACACTGTGACGGTATCTTACCAGAAAGGGACGGCTAACTACGTGCCAGCAGCCGCGGTAATACGTAGGTCCCGAGCGTTGTCCGGATTTATTGGGCGTAAAGCGAGCGCAGGCGGTTAGATAAGTCTGAAGTTAAAGGCTGTGGCTTAACCATAGTACGCTTTGGAAACTGTTTAACTTGAGTGCAAGAGGGGAGAGTGGAATTCCATGTGTAGCGGTGAAATGCGTAGATATATGGAGGAACACCGGTGGCGAAAGCGGCTCTCTGGCTTGTAACTGACGCTGAGGCTCGAAAGCGTGGGGAGCAAACAGGATTAGATACCCTGGTAGTCCACGCCGTAAACGATGAGTGCTAGGTGTTAGACCCTTTCCGGGGTTTAGTGCCGCAGCTAACGCATTAAGCACTCCGCCTGGGGAGTACGACCGCAAGGTTGAAACTCAAAGGAATTGACGGGGGCCCGCACAAGCGGTGGAGCATGTGGTTTAATTCGAAGCAACGCGAAGAACCTTACCAGGTCTTGACATCCCTCTGACCGCTCTAGAGATAGAGTTTTCCTTCGGGACAGAGGTGACAGGTGGTGCATGGTTGTCGTCAGCTCGTGTCGTGAGATGTTGGGTTAAGTCCCGCAACGAGCGCAACCCCTATTGTTAGTTGCCATCATTCAGTTGGGCACTCTAGCGAGACTGCCGGTAATAAACCGGAGGAAGGTGGGGATGACGTCAAATCATCATGCCCCTTATGACCTGGGCTACACACGTGCTACAATGGCTGGTACAACGAGTCGCAAGCCGGTGACGGCAAGCTAATCTCTTAAAGCCAGTCTCAGTTCGGATTGTAGGCTGCAACTCGCCTACATGAAGTCGGAATCGCTAGTAATCGCGGATCAGCACGCCGCGGTGAATACGTTCCCGGGCCTTGTACACACCGCCCGTCACACCACGAGAGTTTGTAACACCCGAAGTCGGTGAGGTAACCTTTTAGGAGCCAGCCGCCTAAGGTGGGATAGATGATTGGGGTGAAGTCGTAACAAGGTAGCCGTATCGGAAGGTGCGGCTGGATCACCTCCTTTCTAAGGATAAGGAACTGCACATTGGTCTTGTTTAGTCTTGAGAGGTCTTGTGGGGCCTTAGCTCAGCTGGGAGAGCGCCTGCTTTGCACGCAGGAGGTCAGCGGTTCGATCCCGCTAGGCTCCATTGGTGAGAGATCACCAAGTAATGCACATTGAAAATTGAATATCTATATCAAATAGTAACAAGAAAATAAACCGAAACGCTGTAAGTATTTAATGAGTTTTCTAATTTTTGAAAAAATTAGGTTAATAAGGTTAAGTTAATAAGGGCGCACGGTGGATGCCTTGGCACTAGGAGCCGAAGAAGGACGTGACAAACGACGATATGCCTTGGGTAGCTGTAAGTAAGCGATGATCCAGGGATTTCCGAATGGGGGAACCCAACAGGTACTACCTGTTACCCATATCTGTTAAGGATGTGAGGAGGAAGACGCAGTGAACTGAAACATCTAAGTAGCTGCAGGAAGAGAAAGCAAAAGCGATTGCCTTAGTAGCGGCGAGCGAAACGGCAGGAGGGCAAACCGAAGAGTTTACTCTTCGGGGTTGTAGGACTGCAATGTGGACTCAAAGATTATAGAAGAATGATTTGGGAAGATCAGCCAAAGAGAGTAACAGCCTCGTATTTAAAATAGTCTTTGTACCTAGCAGTATCCTGAGTACGGCGGGACACGTGAAATCCCGTCGGAATCTGGGAGGACCATCTCCCAACCCTAAATACTCCCTAGTGACCGATAGTGAACCAGTACCGTGAGGGAAAGGTGAAAAGCACCCCGGGAGGGGAGTGAAATAGAACCTGAAACCGTGTGCCTACAACAAGTTCGAGCCCGTTAATGGGTGAGAGCGTGCCTTTTGTAGAATGAACCGGCGAGTTACGATATGATGCGAGGTTAAGTTGAAGAGACGGAGCCGCAGGGAAACCGAGTCTGAATAGGGCGCCTTAGTATCATGTCGTAGACCCGAAACCATGTGACCTACCCATGAGCAGGTTGAAGGTGCGGTAAGACGCACTGGAGGACCGAACCAGGGCACGTTGAAAAGTGCTTGGATGACTTGTGGGTAGCGGAGAAATTCCAAACGAACTTGGAGATAGCTGGTTCTCTCCGAAATAGCTTTAGGGCTAGCGTCGACATAAAGATTCTTGGAGGTAGAGCACTGTTTGGGTGAGGGGTCCATCCCGGATTACCAATCTCAGATAAACTCCGAATGCCAAAGAATTATGGTCGGCAGTCAGACTGCGAGTGCTAAGATCCGTAGTCGAAAGGGAAACAGCCCAGACCACCAGCTAAGGTCCCAAAATAATTGTTAAGTGGAAAAGGATGTGGGGTTGCACAGACAACTAGGATGTTAGCTTAGAAGCAGCTATTCATTCAAAGAGTGCGTAATAGCTCACTAGTCGAGTGACCCTGCGCCGAAAATGTACCGGGGCTAAAACAATTTACCGAAGCTGTGGATACCTTTATAGGTATGGTAGGAGAGCGTTCTATGTGTGAAGAAGGTATACCGTGAGGAGTGCTGGAACGCATAGAAGTGAGAATGCCGGTATGAGTAGCGAAAGACAGGTGAGAATCCTGTCCACCGTAAGACTAAGGTTTCCAGGGGAAGGCTCGTCCGCCCTGGGTTAGTCGGGACCTAAGGAGAGACCGAAAGGTGTATCCGATGGACAACAGGTTGATATTCCTGTACTAGAGTATGTAGTGATGGAGGGACGCAGTAGGCTAACTAAAGCAGACGATTGGAAGTGTCTGTCTAAGCAGTGAGGTGTGATATGAGTCAAATGCTTATATCTATAACACTGAGCTGTGATGGGGAGCGAAGTTTAGTAGCGAAGTTAGTGACGTCACACTGCCAAGAAAAGCTTCTAGCGTTTAAACATACTCTACCCGTACCGCAAACCGACACAGGTAGTCGAGGCGAGTAGCCTCAGGTGAGCGAGAGAACTCTCGTTAAGGAACTCGGCAAAATGACCCCGTAACTTCGGGAGAAGGGGTGCTGACTTTAGGTCAGCCGCAGTGAATAGGCCCAAGCAACTGTTTATCAAAAACACAGCTCTCTGCTAAATCGTAAGATGATGTATAGGGGGTGACGCCTGCCCGGTGCTGGAAGGTTAAGAGGAGTGCTTAGGAGTAATCCGAAGGTATGAATTGAAGCCCCAGTAAACGGCGGCCGTAACTATAACGGTCCTAAGGTAGCGAAATTCCTTGTCGGGTAAGTTCCGACCCGCACGAAAGGCGTAATGATTTGGGCACTGTCTCAACGAGAGACTCGGTGAAATTTTAGTACCTGTGAAGATGCAGGTTACCCGCGACAGGACGGAAAGACCCCATGGAGCTTTACTGCAGTTTGATATTGAGTGTCTGTACCACATGTACAGGATAGGTAGGAGTCTATGAGATCGGGACGCCAGTTTCGAAGGAGACGATGTTGGGATACTACCCTTGTGTTATGGCCACTCTAACCCGGATAGGTTATCCCTATCGGAGACAGTGTCTGACGGGCAGTTTGACTGGGGCGGTCGCCTCCTAAAAGGTAACGGAGGCGCCCAAAGGTTCCCTCAGAATGGTTGGAAATCATTCGCAGAGTGTAAAGGTATAAGGGAGCTTGACTGCGAGAGCTACAACTCGAGCAGGGACGAAAGTCGGGCTTAGTGATCCGGTGGTTCCGTATGGAAGGGCCATCGCTCAACGGATAAAAGCTACCCTGGGGATAACAGGCTTATCTCCCCCAAGAGTTCACATCGACGGGGAGGTTTGGCACCTCGATGTCGGCTCGTCGCATCCTGGGGCTGTAGTCGGTCCCAAGGGTTGGGCTGTTCGCCCATTAAAGCGGCACGCGAGCTGGGTTCAGAACGTCGTGAGACAGTTCGGTCCCTATCCGTCGCGGGCGTAGGAAATTTGAGAGGATCTGCTCCTAGTACGAGAGGACCAGAGTGGACTTACCGCTGGTGTACCAGTTGTCTTGCCAAAGGCATCGCTGGGTAGCTATGTAGGGACGGGATAAACGCTGAAAGCATCTAAGTGTGAAACCCACCTCAAGATGAGATTTCCCATGATTTTATATCAGTAAGAGCCCTGAGAGAAGATCAGGTAGATAGGTTAGAAGTGGAAGTGTGGCGACACATGTAGCGGACTAATACTAATAGCTCGAGGACTTATCCAAAGTAACTGAGGATACGAAGCGCGAGGTTTACTTGATATTTGATAGATATTCAATTTTGAGTAGGTATTACTCAGAGTTAAGTGACGATAGCCTAGGAGATACACCTGTACCCATGCCGAACACAGTAGTTAAGCCCTAGAACGCCGGAAGTAGTTGGGGGTTGCCCCCTGTGAGATATGGAAGTCGCTTAGCT
>NZ_GL397181.1:0-1367 GCF_000146585.1 Streptococcus mitis ATCC 6249
ACTTCTTTGACTTTGTACTCGATTAGTTTACCATTTTCATACTTAGGAAGTGCTTTTGATTCGAACTTCCAACCAGTAGCTTCTGATACTTCAATTTCTTGAACGACTTTGTCACCGTTAAGAACTTGAACTTTCACAGATTTCGTACGT
Source organism: Streptococcus mitis ATCC 6249 (assembly GCF_000146585.1). Classification (GTDB taxonomy): domain Bacteria; phylum Bacillota; class Bacilli; order Lactobacillales; family Streptococcaceae; genus Streptococcus; species Streptococcus mitis_AZ. The sequence goes on from NZ_GL397181.1 coordinate 151, forward strand.
TTGCCGTCTTGGTTGTTGTTATCTTTCCACACCTTAGTTCCTGAAAGGATAACTGTATCTGGATTGTGAGTGTTAGTCACTACTTGACCAGTTACAGAGGCTTCATAGCCAGCTGGTACATCCACTTCCTTGATTGAGTAAGTGATTTCTTTACCAGCTTCGTATTGTGGAAGATTTGTGAAGGATGCTACCCAAGTGTTAGCGTCTGTCTTATCCTTAGCTGTCAAGGTCAATTTCTTACCTTCAACGGCTACTGGATCAGCATCTCCTACTTTTTTATAAAGTTGAACGGTTACTGACTCAGGACGTTTGCCGTCTTGGTTGTTCGCATCGTTCCATACTTTTGTTACTTTGTAGTCGATTGCTTTAGGAGCATATTTGTTTGTGATGGTAAAGTCTGTAATAGTTGATTCGTATTCTGCTACGGCATCCTCTGTTACAGTGTATGTGATTTCTTTACCATCTTTATATTTTGCTAATTTCGTGAATTCGACAGTCCAAGTTCCATCTGTGGCTGCTTGAACTTCTTTCGAATCAACTTTCTGACCGTCTGCTAAAAGATTGATTGTAATCTTGGTTGGACGTTTGCCGTCTTGGTTGTTCGCGTCATCCCAGTTCTTAGTTGCTTTTACATCAACTGTTTCTGGAGAATAGCTATTTGTGATAGTGAATCCTGATGCAGCGTCACCAGTAACATCAGAAGTGTAACCAGTAACAGTTACTTCTACTACAGTATACTTGATAGGTGTTCCGCCTTTATCAGCATCAAGGTTTGTGAAGCTTCCAGCCCAGTTGTTTGCGGTGTTAAGCTCAAGTGTCTTACCAGTATCTTGACCATCCGCAAGCAATTTAACTGTGACAGAAGTTGGACGTTTACCGTCTTGGTTGTTCGCGTCCTTCCATACTTTCTTCACAGGAACTTCAGTTTTCGCTGGAGTGTATTTGTTTGTAAATACAAGATCGTTCGCTTCTTTTGAAGCAGTTGCTTTCAATTCAGTTGCGCTTACTTTTTCAACCGTTACTTCAACTTCTTGAACTGTCTTATCGTAAGTGATTCCTGTTTCAGTTCCAGCAACTTCAGAGATGGTGTACTTGTGAGTTCCCACTTGGCTCTCATCATATGAGATTGGTGAGAAGGTCACTGTTCCATCAGCGGCGTTTGTCACTGTTTCAACAACAGTTCCATCTTCCTTCTTCAATTCAAAGCTGTATTTACC
>NZ_GL397182.1:0-1129 GCF_000146585.1 Streptococcus mitis ATCC 6249
CTCTGAAGCACTTGTTGACGCTGACTCTGAAGCTGATGTGCTTGCTGACTCTGACGCACTTGTCGATGCTGACTCTGATGCACTTGTACTTGCTGATTCTGAAGCACTTGTTGATGCTGATTCTGAAGCTGATGTACTTGCTGAAGCTGATGCACTGGTTGATGCCGATTCAGAGGCGCTTGTGCTTGCTGAAGCTGATGCACTGGTTGATGCCGATTCAGAGGCGCTTGTGCTTGCTGACTCTGAAGCACTTGTTGACGCTGACTCTGAAGCTGATGTGCTTGCTGACTCTGATGCTGATGTGCTTGCTGACTCTGAAGCACTTGTCGATGCTGACTCTGATGCACTTGTACTTGCTGATTCTGAAGCACTTGTTGATGCTGATTCTGAAGCTGATGTACTTGCTGAAGCTGATGCACTGGTTGATGCCGATTCAGAGGCGCTTGTGCTTGCTGAAGCTGATGCACTGGTTGATGCCGATTCAGAGGCGCTTGTGCTTGCTGACTCTGAAGCACTTGTTGACGCTGACTCAGATGCACTTGTACTTGCTGAAGCTGACGCGCTTGTTGACGCTGACTCTGAAGCTGATGTGCTTGCTGACTCAGATGCACTTGTTGATGCTGATTCTGAAGCACTGGTTGACGCTGATTCTGAGGCGCTTGTTGACGCTGACTCAGAGGCTGATGTGCTTGCTGAAGCTGATGCACTGGTTGATGCCGATTCAGAGGCGCTTGTGCTTGCTGAAGCTGATGCACTGGTTGATGCCGATTCAGAGGCGCTTGTGCTTGCTGACTCTGAAGCACTTGTTGACGCTGACTCAGATGCACTTGTACTTGCTGACTCTGACGCGCTTGTACTTGCTGATTCTGAAGCTGATGTGCTTGCTGAAGCTGATGCACTTGTTGATGCTGATTCTGAAGCTGATGTACTTGCTGACTCTGACGCGCTTGTTGACGCTGACTCAGATGCTGATGTGCTTGCTGACTCTGACGCGCTTGTTGATGCTGATTCTGAAGCACTGGTTGACGCTGATTCTGAGGCGCTTGTTGACGCTGACTCAGAGGCTGATGTGCTTGCTGACTCTGACGCGCTTGTTGATGCTGACTCAGAGGTGCTTGTTGACGCTGAT
>NZ_GL397183.1:0-829 GCF_000146585.1 Streptococcus mitis ATCC 6249
CAAGGATAAGGAAGGCAATGAAATTCCAGGTAATCCAAGCGAAGACGGTGAACAACCGAAGAAAGATATCCCAGGTTACCGCTTCGTAGAGACTAAGAAACTTCCAAACGGCGACACAGAGCACGTTTATGAGAAGGTTAAGACCAGTCATAAGGATAAGGAAGGCAATGAAATTCCAGGTAATCCAAGCGAAGATGGTGAACAACCTAAGAAAGATATTCCAGGCTACCGTTTCGTCGAGACTAAGAAACTTCCAAACGGCGACACAGAACATGTCTACGAAAAAGTGAAGACCAGTCACAAGGATAAGGAAGGGAATGAAATTCCAGGTTATCCAAGCGAAGACGGCGAACAGCCTAAGAAGGATATTCCAGGTTACCGCTTCGTAGAGACTAAGAAACTTCCAAACGGCGACACAGAGCACATTTATGAGAAGGTTAAGACCAGTCATAAGGATAAGGAAGGGAATGAAATTCCAGGTTATCCAAGCGAAGATGGTGAACAACCTAAGAAAGATATTCCAGGTTACCGTTTCGTCGAGACCAAGAAACTTCCAAATGGCGACACAGAACACGTTTATGAGAAGGTTGTTACTGCCCCTCAACAAAAACCGACTGAGCAATCTCCAACGACTAAAGCAACCAAAGAATTACCTAATACTGGTACGGAAGATCATGTAGCTTTGGCAGCTCTAGGAGTACTTGGTTTGATGAGCGGATTTGGACTTGTGTCTCGTAAGAAAAAAGAAGACTAATTCTATACTCGAGATTCTAAGTAGTATCCATTAGTTTCTTAAACAAAAAACCAACTAATCTAATGATTAGTTAGG
>NZ_GL397184.1:0-762 GCF_000146585.1 Streptococcus mitis ATCC 6249
GTCAGCATCAACGTCTGCCTCTGAGTCAGCGTCAACAAGTGCTTCAGAGTCAGCAAGCACATCAGCTTCTGAATCAGCATCAACAAGCGCGTCAGAGTCAGCATCAACAAGCGCGTCAGAGTCAGCAAGCACATCAGCTTCAGAGTCAGCGTCAACAAGCGCGTCAGAGTCAGCAAGTACAAGTGCTTCTGAGTCAGCATCAACAAGTGCGTCAGAGTCAGCAAGCACAAGCGCCTCTGAATCGGCATCAACCAGTGCATCAGCTTCAGCAAGCACATCAGCATCTGAATCCGCATCAACAAGTGCGTCAGAATCAGCAAGCACATCAGCATCTGAGTCAGCGTCAACAAGTGCTTCAGAGTCAGCAAGTACAAGTGCGTCAGAGTCAGCAAGCACATCAGCATCTGAGTCAGCATCAACATCTGCATCTGAGTCAGCAAGTACATCAGCCTCTGAGTCAGCAAGCACATCAGCTTCAGAGTCAGCGTCAACAAGTGCGTCAGAATCAGCAAGCACATCAGCTTCTGAATCGGCGTCAACGTCTGCCTCTGAGTCAGCAAGCACATCAGCTTCAGAGTCAGCGTCAACAAGTGCTTCAGAGTCAGCAAGCACATCAGCTTCAGAATCAGCAAGTACAAGTGCTTCAGAATCAGCAAGTACAAGTGCGTCAGAGTCAGCAAGCACATCAGCTTCAGAGTCAGCGTCAACAAGCGCGTCAGAGTCAGCAAGTACAAGTGCATCTGAGTCAGCATCAACAAGTGC
>NZ_GL397185.1:0-731 GCF_000146585.1 Streptococcus mitis ATCC 6249
TTCTGAAGCACTTGTCGATGCTGACTCAGAGGCTGATGTGCTTGCTGACTCTGACGCACTTGTTGATGCTGACTCAGAGGCTGATGTGCTTGCTGATTCTGAGGCACTTGTTGACGCTGACTCAGATGCTGATGTGCTTGCTGATTCTGAGGCACTTGTTGACGCTGACTCAGATGCTGATGTGCTTGCTGATTCTGAAGCACTTGTCGATGCTGATTCAGAAGCACTTGTTGATGCTGACTCAGATGCACTTGTTGATGCTGATTCTGAAGCACTTGTTGACGCTGACTCAGATGCACTTGTACTTGCTGACTCTGACGCGCTTGTTGACGCTGACTCTGAAGCTGATGTGCTTGCTGACTCTGACGCGCTTGTTGATGCTGACTCTGAAGCACTTGTACTTGCTGACTCAGAGGCAGACGTTGACGCCGATTCAGAAGCTGATGTACTTGCTGATTCTGACGCACTTGTTGACGCCGATTCAGAAGCTGATGTACTTGCTGATTCAGAGGCGCTTGTGCTTGCTGACTCAGATGCTGATGTTGATGCTGACTCAGATGCTGATGTGCTTGCTGATTCTGACGCACTTGTTGATGCGGATTCAGAAGCTGATGTACTTGCTGACTCAGATGCAGATGTTGATGCTGACTCAGATGCTGATGTGCTTGCTGATTCAGAGGCGCTTGTGCTTGCTGACTCAGATGCACTGGTTGATGCCGATTCAGAGGCGC
>NZ_GL397186.1:0-706 GCF_000146585.1 Streptococcus mitis ATCC 6249
ATCGGGAAGACAGGATTCGAACCTGCGACACCTTGGTCCCAAACCAAGTACTCTACCAAGCTGAGCTACTTCCCGAGTTAAATAGAAAAAATGCACCCTAGAGGAGTCGAACCTCTAACCGCCTGATTCGTAGTCAGGTACTCTATCCAGTTGAGCTAAGGGTGCCCATCAATATATGCCGAGGACCGGGATCGAACCGGTACGATCGTTACCAATCGCAGGATTTTAAGTCCTGTGCGTCTGCCAGTTCCGCCACCCCGGCCTCTCTAAGCGAACGACGGGATTCGAACCCGCGACCCCCACCTTGGCAAGGTGGTGTTCTACCACTGAACTACGTTCGCATCGACCTCTTATATAAAAAAATGCCGGCTACATGACTTGAACACGCGACCCTCTGATTACAAATCAGATGCTCTACCAACTGAGCTAAGCCGGCTGATTTCTATTATGCGGGTTAAGGGACTTGAACCCCCACGCCGTTAAGCGCCAGATCCTAAATCTGGTGCGTCTGCCAATTCCGCCAAACCCGCAAAGATGACCCGTACTGGGCTCGAACCAGTGACCCATTGATTAAAAGTCAATTGCTCTACCAACTGAGCTAACGAGTCTAAAATAACTTCCGTTATCTTAAACGGTCCCGACGGGAATCGAACCCGCGATCTTCGCCGTGACAGGGCGACGTGATAACCGCTACACTACGGGACCT